>NZ_JBVHTL010000006.1:358546-510797 GCF_055565895.1 Streptomyces sp. NPDC028298 | reverse complement strand
GGGAGGAAAAAGGGAACACCATACGGGGGAGGGGTGGGGGTCCCCTCCCCCCCCCCCCCCCCCCCCCCCACCCCACCCCCCCCCCCCCCCCACCCCCCCCCCCCCCCCCCTCTCCCCCCGCCGGGGCCACCGCGACCCCCGTACGCGGTGACCCCTTCGACCGCCCGCCGAACCACCGGGACCGGTCCTGGCCTCCGAAGGGCCAGGACGTGGTCCTAGTCGGTGGCGATCGCGTTCAGTACGTTCATCCGGCCCGCCCGGAACGCCGGGATCAGGGCGGCGAACAGGCCCACGAAGGCCGATCCGACGAAGACCCCGATGATGGTCGGCCAGGGGATCTCCAGGACCTTCAGTCCCTCCAGGGCGAGGAGCTGCTGGGCGGTGGCGCCCCAGCCCATGCCCAGACCGAGGCCGAGCAGCGCGCCGAAGAGGGCGATGACCACCGACTCCATCCGGATCATGCGGCGGAGCTGGCGGCGCGAGAGGCCGATGGCCCGCATCAGACCGATCTCCCTGGTGCGCTCGACCACGGACAGGGCGAGGGTGTTCACCACGCCGAGCACCGCGACGATGATCGCGAGGGCCAGCAGGCCGTAGATCAGGTTCAGGAGCTGGCCGATCTGGTCCTTCATGGCCTGCTTGTAGTCGGTCTGGTCGCGGACCTGGTACTGCGGGTAGTCGTGCAGGGAGGACTTCAGGGCCTTGTACGCGCTGTCCTGCTGTCCGTCCTTGGCGGAGGCGAAGACCATCTCGTCCAGCGGCATCTTGTCGGCCGGCACGTACTTGGCGAGCGTGGCGATGGAGATGTACTTCGAGCCCTTGTCGATGACGGCGTCGCTGCTGGTGATGGCGCGGACCGTCAGGTTCGCGGTGGCGCCGTCCTTGAAGGCGATCCTGATCTTCGATCCGAGGTGGATGCCGTGGTCCTTGGCGAACTTCTCGTGGACGGACATCGAGTCGGGCAGGTAGGCGTCCTTCAGATCGCCGGCGACGGTCTTGGTCCGCAGGTCGGTGGCGTACGAGGGGTCGGCCGCCGTGATGTCGGTGTCCTTGAGGGTCTTGCCGTCGGGGGTGGTGTAGTCGCCCTCGGTGACCCGGTACTCGGTGACCCGGGCCAGCCCCGGCGTCTTCTTCACGGCCCGCACGGCCTGCGGGGTGATCGGCTGGCCGCCGTCGTTCTGGATGATGAAGTCGGTGCCGACGGTCTTGTCGAGCTCGTCGGTCGCGGAGGCGACCATGGAGGAGCCGACCACCGACAGGCAGGCGACCAGCGCCAGACCGATCATGAGGGCGGCGCCGGTGGCACCGGTGCGGCGCGGGTTGCGCAGGGCGTTGCGCTCGGCCAGGCGTCCCACCGGGCCGAAGCCCCGCAGCAGGACCGCGCCCAGGACGCGCACCACACCGCTCGCGAGCAGCGGGCCGATGATGACGAACCCGAGCAGGCTGAGCACCACGCCGAGGCCGAGCCACATCGAGCCCTCGCTCGCCTTGGTGGCGTCGGCGGCCAGGTAGAGGCCGAAGCCTCCGGCGCCGGTGAGGAGCAGGCCGAGCACGGCCCGTACGACTCCGGCCTTCGCGTCGGCGGGGGCGCCGGCGTCGCGCAGGGCGGCCATCGGGGAGACCTTGCCGGCCCGGCGGGCGGGCAGATAGGCCGCCAGGACCGTGACGACGATGCCCAGCACCATGCCGATCACCGGGGTCGTCCAGGCCACCGTCAGGTCGTCGGTGGACAGGTTCATGCCGGTCATGCCCATCAGCTTCATCAGGCCGACGGCGATGCCGATGCCCGCGCCGACACCGAGAGCGGAGCCGACCGTGCCGAGGAGCAGCGCCTCGACGAGCACCGAGCGGTTGACCTGCTTGCGGCTGGAGCCGATGGCCCGCATCAGACCGATCTCGCGGGTGCGCTGGGCGACCAGCATCGAGAAGGTGTTGATGATCAGGAAGATGCCGACCAGGAAGGCGATCCCGGCGAAGCCGAGCATCGCGTACTTCATGACGTCCAGGAAGCCGCTCACGTCCTGGCTGTTGGCGTCGGCGGTCTCCTTGGCGGTCTGCACCTTGTAGTGGCCGCCGGTGGAGGCGATCACGTCCTGCTTGAGCCGGGCGTCGCTGACTCCGGCGGCGGCGGTGACGTTCACGTTGGTGTAGACGCCGCTCTGGCCGACGAGCGTCTTCTGGGCGGTCGGCGTGTCCAGGTAGAAGATGGCCGCGCCGGGGTTGGTGACGGTGAAGGTGGCGATGCCGGAGATCTTCGCGGTGTGCGTGCCGACCGCGCTGATCACGCCGATCTCGTCACCGAGCCCGAGGTGGTGCTTGTCCGCGGTGTCCGCGTCGACCATCACCTGACCGGAGCCCTTGGGCGCCGAACCGGAGGTGACCTTCATCGTGCGGGCCTCGTTGGCGTTCCAACTGCCGACGATGGTGGGCGCGCCGCTGGAGGGCGAGAGGTTGTCCTTGTCGGCGTCGACGACGGTCACGGCGCTGGAGAAGACCGCGCCCTCGGCCGACTTCACGCCCGGCGCCTTCCGCACCTTGTCGAGGACCGAGGCGGGCATGACCGGCGGCTTGCCGTTGCCGGACGTCGTCTCGCCGGTGTCCGAGGCGCTCTTCGCGCTCACGGTCACATCGGAGGAGGTGGCGGCGAACAGCTTGTCGAACGTCGTGTTCATCGTGTCGCTGAACACGAGCGTCCCGCAGACGAAGGCCACCGACAGCAGGACGGCGACGGCCGACAGGGCCATGCGTCCCTTGTGCGCGAAGAAGTTGCGCATCGAGGTCTTGAGGACGGTCATGACGTCCGCCCGCGGGAGTCGAAGTCCTTCATGCGGTCCAGGACCTGATCGGCCGTGGGCTGGTGCATCTCGTCGACGATCCTGCCGTCCGCGAGGTACAGCACCCGGTCCGCGTACGAGGCCGCCACCGGGTCGTGCGTGACCATCACGATGGTCTGGCCCAGCTCGTCGACCGAGCGCCGCAGGAAGCCCAGCACCTCGGCGCCGGCCCGGGAGTCGAGGTTTCCGGTCGGCTCGTCGCCGAAGATGATCTCGGGGCGGGCGGCCAGCGCCCGCGCCACGGCGACGCGCTGCTGCTGGCCGCCGGAGAGCTGGGTCGGACGGTGCTTGAGCCGGTCCTTGAGCCCGACGGTCTCCACGACCTGGTTCAGCCAGGCCCGGTCGGGCTTGCGGCCCGCGATGTCCATCGGGAGCGTGATGTTCTCCAGGGCGTTCAGCGTCGGCAGCAGGTTGAACGCCTGGAAGATGAAGCCGATCCGGTCCCGGCGAAGCTGCGTCAGCTTCTTGTCCTTGAGCCCGGTGATCTCGGTCTCGTCGAGGAAGATCTGGCCGGAGGTGACGGTGTCGAGCCCGGCGAGGCAGTGCATGAGAGTGGACTTGCCGGACCCCGAGGGGCCCATGATCGCGGTGAACCGGCCCCGCGCGATGTCCACGTCGACCTGGTCGAGGGCCACGACACGGGTCTCCCCGGACCCGTACGCCTTGACGACCTGTCGCGCCCGCGCGGCGACGGCCGTACGCCCTCCAGTGCCCTCGTGCCTGGGAATGCTTACAGCCGATGTCACGGTATGTCTCCTAAGTCTGCCGACAGGGGGACCTGCCGGGCTGCGAAAGTCTGAGCGGGTGCGACAGGCCGCGGACGTCCACACCGTTGCGGGGCGGTACGCCGGGCCGTGCCTTCAAGTCTGGTGTCGGGAGGGGGTCGGACGCGCTGGTGCACGGCCCCGTCTTCTGCTGGGGAAAACCCCACCCCCGGAGGTGCGGTCCGTACGACCGGAGCGCGACCCCGACGACGTAAAACCAGGTTAAGAACGGCTTCGGCCCGTCTCCTCCTCCGGCGGGACGAACCCTCCCCGACCCCTGGTGGGGAGGTCCCCCTAGGGGTTCTCCACCCTCCGGTGGACAACCCCTCGGGGTCCGGTCCACCCCCGGGCCCACACAGCGTCCACCCTCCCCCGACGTGAGGCTCAAGTGGGAAGCTGGCCGCGGCAGATGGATGCAGGGGGAAGGAATCCCGTGGGCGAGCGGAACACCGGGACACCGGTCGTACGGGAAGACGCCGTCCACGCCGAGCGGACCGAGACCCGGCGGCGGCGCGCCGTCGTCGCCGCGCTCATGCTGGCGATGGGGCTCGCCGCCCTCGACTCCACCGTCGTGTCCACCGCCGTCCCGCAGATCGTCGGCGACCTCGGCGGCTTCTCGGTCTTCTCCTGGCTGTTCTCGGGCTACCTGCTGGCCGTGACGGTCACGCTCCCCGTCTACGGCAAGCTCTCCGACACCTTCGGCCGCAAACCGGTCCTCATGGCGGGCGCCGCGCTCTTCCTCCTCGGCTCCCTGCTCTGCGCCGGCGCGTGGAACATGGCCGCGCTCATCGCCTTCCGCGTCGTCCAGGGCCTGGGCGGCGGCGCCCTCCAGGGCACCGTGCAGACACTCGCCGCCGATCTGTACCCGCTCAAGGAACGCCCGAAGATCCAGGCCAAACTGTCCACGGTGTGGGCGACCTCGGCCGTCGCGGGCCCCGCTCTCGGCGGACTCCTCGCGACCTACGCAGACTGGCGGTGGATCTTCCTCGTCAATCTGCCGGTCGGCGCCGTCGCGCTGTGGCTGATCGCCCGTCATCTGCGCGAACCGCAGCGGACCGTCCCCGGCCGGCGGCCGCGCATCGACTGGGCGGGGGCCCTCGCGGTGTTCGCCTGCGGCGGTGTCCTGCTGACGGCGCTCGTGCAGGGCGGTGTCGCCTGGGACTGGCTCTCGGCCCCCTCGATCGCCCTGTTCACCGCGGGAGCGTGCCTGCTCGCCCTCGTCGTGGCCGTGGAACGGCGCGCCGCCGAACCGATCATCCCCGGCTGGGTGTGGCGCCGCCGGACGATCGCCGCGGTCAACCTGGCGCTCGGGGCACTGGGGCTGCTCATGGTCGCGCCCACGGTCTTCCTGCCCACCTACGCGCAGGCGGTCCTCGGCCTCGCCCCGGTCTCCGCCGGATTCGTGCTCTCCGTATGGACGTTGAGCTGGCCGGTGTCCGCGGCGCTCAGCCAGCACGTCTACCGCCGCATCGGCTTCCGCGACACCGCCGTGCTCGGCATCGGCGCGGCGGCCCTGCTCCTGCTCGCCTTCCCCTTCCTGCCCACCCCGGGCGAGCCGTGGCAGCCCGTCCTGCTGATGCTGCTGCTGGGTGGCGCCCTCGGACTCTTCCAGCTCCCCCTGATCGTCGGCGTCCAGTCCACCGTCGGATGGGCCGAACGCGGCACGACCACCGCCTCCGTCCTGTTCTGCCGGCAGACCGGACAGACCCTCGGCGCCGCACTCTTCGGCGCCGTCGCCAACGGGGTGCTGGCCGCGCGGCTCGGCGGAGCCGGAGACCTCGACGCGGTGACCCGCGCGCTGAACTCGGGCGCCCCGGACGGACGGTTGCGCCACGCGGTCGCCGACGCGGTGCACGCCGTCTATCTGGGCGCCGCCGGTGCCGCCGCGCTCGCCTTCCTGGTCCTGCTGCTCGTGGCACCACGCCGCTTCCCCCTCCTGGACGACCCGACGGACTGACGGCTGAACCCTCGTCGGCCGGTGCTGGAAGGGTCAGGATCACGCACCCGCAGTCGGCATCCGGCGGAAGGGGCCGTGCCGGTACACCGATGCCTGTCGCCACCACGACGCACCCGCAGTCGGCATCCGGCGGAAGGGGCCGTGCCGGTACACCGATGCCCGTCGCCACCGACGCCCACGCCTCACCCAACGGCGACGGGCTGATGCACCGGCACGGCCCCGACCCACCCACCGGACCCGAACCGCGACCACCCACCGGCCGAACCCGACGCCCCCACCGGCCGAACCCGGCCCACCCACCGGCCGAACCCGACGCACCCACCGGACCGAACCCGGCCCTCCGCCCCGCACCCGCTTCCCCACACGAAGACCGGAGAACCTCCAGGGCTGCTCCAGGAGAACTCCACAGGTAAACGCGGGTAACACCCCAGGTCGCCGGAGTAAGCGCGTACCGACCGCCCAGTTCGGCGAAACGGTCGCGCCGCCCCGCTACCTACGAGTAGCGTGCGCGCTGCTCACCCCCCGCTCCCTGCGGTCCCGCCCCGGACCCGAGCCACGCAAGGAGAACCGGGATGCCCGACGCGTTCTCGTCCCCCGAGCACCCAAGGCCACGCCGGCAACAACCGCACCAACGCCCCTACTCACCGCCCCCGTCCCCCCGAGCCCCCCTGTACCAGCCGTACGAGCCCTACGCGGACGACCCCCTGCACCCCGGTTTCCCGCCGCCCGAGCCGACCCCCGACCCCACCCGGCTGACCTACCCCTGGCAGCCCCGGCCCCGCCCGCCCGAGCCCCCGCAACCGCGCAGGCCCCGCCACCGCCCGCTCGGACAGCACAGCGACATCCGCGTCCTGCGCGGCGCCTACCGCCGCCAGCGCCGTGTCGCGACCCTCACCGCCCTCGGCTACTTCACCCTGTTCCTCGTCCTGTCCGCCTTCGCACCGTCCCTGATGACGAGCACGGTCTCCGGCGGCCTGTCGACGGGCCTGCTGCTCGGCCTGCTCCAGGTCCCCGTCACCTGCCTGGCCATCGCGCTGTACGAACACTCCGCGCGCCGGCGCCTCGACCCCATCGCGGACCGGATCCGCAGACAGAGCGAACTGGACGCCAAGCGGGAGGCCGCACGATGACGGGATTCACCACCTCCGCCCAGACCATGTCGCTCGTGGCGTTCACGGCCGTCGCCACGGTCACCCTGCTGCTGTGCGTGATGACCGGCCCGGACCGCGACGACCTGGACGAGTTCTACACCGGCTACGGATCGCTCTCCCCGATGCGCAACGGCCTCGCCATCGCCGGGGACTACATATCCGCCGCGAGCGTGCTCGGCACGAGCGGCGTCATCGCGCTGGCCGGCTACGACGGCGTGGTCCTCGCCCTGAGCACGGCCCTGTCCCTGATGCTGCTGATGTTCCTGCTGGCCGAACCACTGCGCAACGCGGGCCGGTTCACCATGGGCGACGCCCTCGCGCGCCGCATGCCCGGCCGCGCCGTCCGCAACACGGCCTGCGCGGTGACCATCGTGGCCCTGCTGCCCCTCATGCTGGTCCAACTCGCGGGCGCGGGCGACCTGCTGGCGTTCATCCTCGGCTTCTCCGCCGACTCCCTGAAGACCGGCTGCGTCATCGGCCTCGGCGCGCTGATGATCAGCTACGCGGCGATCGGCGGCATGAAGGGCACCGCCCTCATCCAGATCCTGAAGATCGTGATGCTGCTCGGCTCGGGCACCGTGATCGCCGTCCTCGTCCTCCAGCGCTTCGACTGGAACCCCGGCACCCTGCTGGCCGCCGCGGCCGGCCACAGCGGTGTGGGCGACGCCTACCTCCGCTCCGGGCTCCAGTTCGCGGGCGGCGCCAGCCCCCGCCTGGACATGATCACCTCGGAGCTGACGGTCGTCCTCGGCGGTGCCTGCCTCCCCCACATCACCATGCGCATGTACACCGCGGACAGCGCCCGCCAGGTCCGCAGGTCACTGTCCTGGGCGGTGCCGTGCGTGGCCCTGTTCGTCCTCATCGTCAGCGTCGTCGGCTTCGGCGCCACGGCCCTGATCGGCCGTGAAGCGATCGCGACGGCCGACCCGCAGGGCAACACCGCCTACCTGCTGGGCTCCCAGGCCGCCTTCGGCACCTCGGTCTCCGCCGCCGAGACCCTGCTGTTCACCACCGTGACGACAGCGATCTTCCTCACGCTGCTCGCGTCCGTCGCCGGGATGATCCTGGCCTGCGCCAACTCCCTCGCCCACGACGTCTTCGCGCACAGCCGGCTCTTCCGGGGCCGCCGCCGCGACGACGAACTCTCCCCGCGCCGCGAGATGCTCCTCGCCCGCATCTCCGCGCTGGCGGTGGGGGCACCGGCCATCCTGCTCGCCACCCTCGTCCAGCATCACAGCCTTCAGCCCCTGGTCACCCTGTCCTTCTGCCTCGGCGCCTCAGCGATCGCGCCCGCGCTGGTCTACGGGCTCTTCTGGCGCCGCTACACCCGCGCCGGCCTCCTCGCCACCCTCATCGGCGGCACCCTCACCGTCCTGGTCCTCATGCCCGGCACCAACCTCGTCTCGGGCTCCCCCACCGCCGCGTTCCCGGACGCCGACTTCAACTGGTTCCCGTTCACCACGACCGGCATCGTGTCGATCCCGCTGGGCTTCGCCTACGGCTGGCTCGGAACGGTGGCCTCGGGCCGCCGCAAGGCGGGAGAACAACGCAAGCAGTACGAGGCGGTGGAGGGCTGGATCCTGGCGGGGGCGATACGAAGAGGAAGATAGGCCCGCCCAAGACGAGGACCCGGCGGAACTGGCCGGGACGAGGACCCGGCGGAACAGGCCGGGACGAGGACCCGGCGGAAACGGACCGAGACGGCGCCCCGGCGGAAACGGGCCGAGACGACGCCCCGGGGGAAACGGGCCGAGACGACGCCCCGGGGGAAACGGGCCGAGACGGGTGGGCGGGTGGGAAAGGCGCCGCGGAGCGGCGAAGCAACACCGCGGAGCGGTGGAAGCCAGGGGCCGCGGAGCGGCCCGGAACCCCCGCGGAGCGGGGGAGAGAAACCTGGTGTCACCTACTCCGCCGGCGCCCGCCCGGTGAGAGAAGTGAGACTGCTCCGCACATGATCCATGTGCGCCCGCACGTGATCCCACCGCTCCCCGTGCTCCCGCAACACCCGATCCGTCTCCCGGGCGATCCGCTCCTCACTGACCCGCGCCTCGGCGACCAGCTCCGCGGCCCGCGCCCCCGCGTCCTCCTGCCGGTGCCGGTCCCACTCCTTCGCCTCCGCCAGCGCCCGCTCGGCCCGGGCGAGCGTCTCCCCGGCGCGCGCCTCGCGGTCGAGCAGCCCCGCCTCGGCCTCGGCCTCGCGCTCACCGGCGGCCCGCTCGAACTCCGCCCGCCGGGCCGCGTGCTCCGCCTCCTGCGCGGCGACCAAGACCTCCGCCCGCCGCCGCACCTCGCGCAGCGCGGTGAGCACCTCGCCCCGGTCCTCCTTGATCGCGCGCCGCGCGGAGACCCGTACCTCGTCGGCCTCGGCACGCGCGTCGACCAGCCGCGCGAGGGCCCACTCCTCGGCCTCGCCGCGCACCTCGTCGGCGTACGCCCGCGCCGCCTCCCGTACGTCGCAGGCCACCGCCTCGGCCACCTCGGCCTCCGCACGAGCCTCCCGCCGGGCCTCCTCCCGCAGGGTCTCGGCCTCCTCCTCGCCGAGCTCGAAGATCCGCCGCGCGCGCTCGCCGAGTTCCTCGTACGTCTGCGGGGCGAGCCGGGTCACGGCCTCCCGCAGCCGTTCCGTCTCGGCCTCCATGTCCTTGGCCAGCACGGTGAGCCGGGCGGCCCGCTCCCAGGCCGCGTCCCGGTCCCGGGAGAGCGCCACGGCGTACGCGTCGACCTGTTCGGGACGGTAGCCACGCCCCCGTACGGCCACGAAGCCGTGCGGCGACACCCGTGTGCTGCTCATCCTTGGACCCCTCTCCGCCCGACCCACACGAAAAGACGATTTCGCGCACATCTTGATGGATCACGCGGAAGTGTTCATAACGCGACACTCCGCCCGCCCGATCGGCCGAAGACGGGGCACAGGCATGTCATTCGAGGTCGGCGACGGCGTCACGGACGAACGAACGAGGCGCCCGGCCCGTGACCCGGGCCGAGCGCCTCATCCTTACCGCCGTCGTCGTGTCCGTCCCGCGGTCCCGCGGGAGGCCGCTCCTAGAGCAGCCCGTCCCACATCTCCTCCAGCAGGACCGACCACCAGCTCTCCGGCGAGGCCAGGGCCGCCGGGTCGAGCGAGGCGAGCTGGGCCTGGAAGTCGACCGTCCAGCGGCCCGCCTGCTCCTGGTTGAGACCGAACCGCAGCCGCCACATCCGGCCGAGCAGCGCCAGACAGCGCGCGAACTCGGGCAGACCGGTGTTCACGAACTGCGGCGGCACCGGAGCACCCCCGGGACCGGCCTCCACCGGCACCGCGACGATGTTCGCCGTGCCGTACTGGACACAGATCGCCTTGCCGAAGTCGCTGCCCATGACGAGGTACGAGCCCGCGTCCTGGGACGCCGCCACCCCGCGCTCCTGCGCCAGTTCGGCGAGCGTGGGCACCGGACGGCCCGGCTGCGCCTGCGCCCAGAAGAACGGGCCCATGTCGACCGGCAGCCCCGCCACGACGAGGGTGTGCGCCACGATCGGCGGAACACCCTGCCGCGACACGGCCGCGTGGTCGAACCGGAAGACCCCCGGCCCGAACGCCGCCGCCAGCTCCTGCCCGATCGCCTCCGGCGGGACCGGCGGCACGGGCTGCACCGGCGGGATCGGCGCCCGCACCGGCGCCGGACGCGCCGGACCGTCCGCGACCTGGTGCAACTCGCTGTGGTGCGCGAGAAGTTGGTGCATGCCCTGCTGCCGGCTCGCGTGATCGGTGCCGTACGGCGCGATGCTCGTGATCCGGGCCTGCGGGAAGGTCTCCCTGATCATCCGCGCGCAGTAGGCGCCCGGCAGCTCACAGGACTCCAACTCCGTGTGCAGCTCCAGCACTTGCTGCGGCGGCACGTTCATCGCGCGCAGCTCGTGCAGGATCTGCCACTCCGGGTGCGGCATGCCCGGCGCGGACCGCCGGATGAGCTGCTGCTCGGACCCGTCCTGCGCCCGGTAGCGCAGCACGGCCTGATAGCCGGGTCCGACGGTCGGCTGCCCCGTCTGCGGATAGCCGTACGCGGGCTGCTGTCCCCCCATCGGCTGCCCGGGCAGAGGCTGTCCCGGCAGCGGCTGAGGGACGCCCGGCGCCATGCCGGGCCCCTGCGGGGGCTGCGGCGCACCGGGGCCACCGGACGGAGGGGCGAACATCGTCGCCGCGTGGTGCACCTCACCGGGGGGCGAGCCCCCGGGAGCGCCGGGCGCACCCGGCGGCTGCGGCGCACCGGGCCCGCCCACCGGGGGCCCGGCCAGCATCGTCGCGGCGTGGTGCGCACCGCCCGGAGGAGGCGTGGCACCCGGCGGGGCCGGCACACCGGGAGCGGCCTGCTGCCAGGGCGCGCCCGGGGCACCGGGGGCACCCGGCGGCTGCGGCGCACCGGGGCCGCCCACCGCGGGCCCCGCCAGCATCGTCGCCGCGTGGTGGACACCGCCCGGAGGCGGCGTGGCACCGGCAGGCGTGGGCGCGCCGGGAGGCGCCTCGGGCCCGTCAGGCCCGAGCTGGGAGACGAGCTGGGTCGGCACGTAGCCGCCCGCGGGCGCGCCCGGTCCGGGCGGCGGCGGAGGCGTACCGCCCGGCCGCGCTCCGGGCACACCCGGGGCGCTCGGCGGATGCGGCGTGCCCGCGGACCCACCGCGCGCCGCCCGGGGCGGCTGTGCCTTGCTGGTCGCGGCGTCGGCGATGTCCCCCGCGTTCGGCGGCAGCGGCCGCGACGGCACGGCGGGCGGCGGCGTACCGGGGGCAGACGGAGCGCCGGGCGGCGGAGTGCCCGGTCCCGCCCCGGGGCCCTGCGGATAACCGTAGGCCGAGGCGTCCGGCACCCCGTGACCCGAAGAACCACCGGACGGCACGGGCGGGTTGGGGCCTCCGGCGACGGGCGACAGCGTCGTGCGCGGGAGCTGGCTGCCCCCGGACATGAGGGCGGTCTGATCGTGCGCGGCCACCGGCGGCGGAGTGTGCGCGTCGTCGGCGTCCGTCAGCGGCGGCGCGAACACGGTCGCGGGCAGCGGTACGGAACGGTCGTCGCCGGGATCGGCGTTCGTGTCCGTCCCCGCCCACGGGGTCGCGTCGGCGGGAACCGGCGGCCTCATGTCCTGCCGGTCCGGGACCTCGTCGTCGGTCGGGGCGTCCGGCCACGGCGTGGCACCGCCGGGAACCGGAGCGGGAGAGGCGGCGGCCGGCGCGGGCACACCCGGCGTGGTCGGCGGGGAAACGGCGTGCACGCCCGGCGCGGCCGCGGCCGCGTGCTCCCCGGAGTCCCCCGGCGCACCGGAAGGCGAGATCCCGGCCGCGGCGGCCCCGTTCGCGGAACCGCCCGCCGCGGCGGCGGGACGCGACCCGGCCCCGTCGGAGCCGGACGATCCCGACCCGGCACGCCGGTCCGGGATCCCCATCCTGTCCGCGGCCTCCTGCAGCCACTCCGGAGGGCTCAGCAGGAACGACGTCTGGTTCAGATCGACCCGGGCCGCGGGCGCCGGCGCCGGTTCGGGCGCCCCGGCCGGCCCCCCGTACTCCTCCTCGTACCGGCGGATGACCTCACCGACCGGCAGCGCGGGCCACAGCGTGGCCTCCCCGCTGTCCCGGGCGATGACGAGCCGCTGCCCGCCGCCGTCGGAACGCGGTCCCTCGGCGCGGTCCTCCGCCCAGACGACGAAACCGAGTTCGAACTCGCGCACCCGCACCTCGCGGTGCTGGTATCCGGGCACATCCCCGTTGATCCACTCTTCCGCGCGCTCCTGCGCCTGCGCGAAGGTCACCATCGCAACCTCACTCCCCCACCGAAGAGACGGGCACGGCGTACGCGAAGCCGCCGTCCACCATCAGATTCGCCACCGTCTCCAACTCCGGCGGATTGCCGGCGAGCCGCGACAGGAACTGGTCGAAGTCGTCACCGCACGGCAGCAGAAGCCGCTCCACCCGCTCGGCCGCCGGCCACGCGTCCGTGTCACGGGCGTCGTCGAACGCGCAGAACCAGACCGAACCGATCCGGTCGCCCTTCACCTTCACGGCCAGCAGACCGCCCTGCACGAACCCGACACCCAGGTAGTCCTTGGTCAGATGGTCGCGCAGACACTTGTTGACGTACACCAGGTCGTTGACCGCGGCCTCGTCGCGCACGGTGAACAGCGGCTGGTCCACCAGGAGTCCGAGCTCCGCGTCGAGCGCGGCGCCGACCGGCGCGCATCCGCCCGCGGCCTTCAGGAACGACCGGTAGGCGCCGGGCAGCCGGTAACCGAGGTCCTCCTCGACCGCCTGCACCTGCTGCTCGGACACCGCGACCGACGACTTCGGCAGCCCGAAGTGCGCGGGCCGCGTCTCCTGCAACGGCCGCGTCCCCCGCTTGGAATGGTCGACGGCCGCGGTCGCGACACCGCCGTGGTGCCGTAGCAGCGCCTTCACCTCGACCGGCACCAACTCGAGCCGCCGGGTGCCCGCCACGTGGTGCCACGTCCAGCCGTGCGGAGTCGCCACCGCGGGAATCGTGTCCCACAGCTCGTGCCCGGACGCGGCGAGCGCGGCGTTCGCGGAGACGTAGTCCGTGAGCCTCAACTCGTCGACGCCGAAGCCCTCCGGAGGCTCCGCGATCTCCGCCGCGGCACGCGCGTAGAGCGAGAAGTCGGGATAGCCGCGCTCGTCGATCCGCACACCTCTGGGGTGGCGCGCTGCCCGGACCGGATCCGGGAAGTTCACGACTTGCCCGGCGTAGGCCGCGTTCGGCGGCGCGGCTTGTTGCCCGAGCCGACCTGTCGTCATGGCGGTTGCCCCCTGCGGCGTCTTCAGTAGCTGGATGGAGCGCGGATGTCGACAGCCTATTCGGTTGTACGACACCGGTCACCGGGCCTCCGGTTCCGTGACCAGCCGTCACCCCGCCGTGACCGTATGCCGAAGCCCTGGCGTGTCGCGGCGCCCCAGCTACCGCTCCCGCCATGGCATTTGGCAGTCTGTCTCCGCACCGGGGGATGCACGGGAGGGAAAGACGATCATGAACGCCACGCATACGGGCACGTCCGGGGACCCCCGGGTCGGCTGGAGCAGCGCCGAAGCGCTGCACGCCCCCGCCCTGCTGTACCGCCGCGACGGCATACTCCCCACCGTCGCCGCCGCCCTCTCCGTCCGCGGCGCCACCCTCACCGGCACGGCCGCCCGCGGCGACCAGCCACCCGCCCTTCACCCGCTGGTCCAGGACTTCCTCGACACCCTCACGAACGCGCAGCGCGACCGCTTCACCGGCCGCTGCGCCGAGGCCATCCTGATCTCGCGGCAGATCGCCTCCGCCGACGCCGAACGCAGCAAGCGCGCGGGCCGCAAGCCGATGACCAACGGTGAGGCCCGCAAAGCCCTCAAGGGAGCCAAGCTCACCGCGCGCCGCATCCGCGAGGACGGCGACCCGCTGCACGGCAGCTTCGCCCCGCCCTGCCGCTCCTGCACGGCGCTCAGCGGCCACTTCGGCGTACGCGTCGTCGACCCGGCCGCACCGGACGCCTGAACTCCCCCTCCCCCGCACACGTACGCATGACGGCGTCCCGCGACGCCGATGTCCCATCCCTCGACGAACGAAGGGCAGATGCACTCCGAACGCTCCTCCTCCAGCCTCTTCTCCCCTCCCGGGCAGGGGACACCCTCCACCCGTTTCCCCGAACCCGTGGACGCCGTGCTGCGCGCGGCGGGATGGCAGCCTGGACGCTGGGACATAAAGCAGGCCGAGTACTGGGCCGACGAGCTGCGCGGACACGCGTCTCCGGCCGGGCACCGGCACTCCGTGTTCCCGGCGGCGGTCGAGGCGTGGGCGGAGTTCGGGGGGCTGCGGGTCGGCGCCACGGGGCCCGGGCGTCAGGTCGCCCCCGCCCTGCTGCATCTCGATCCCCTGCACGGGCTGCACATGGCCCGCACCCTCGGCGATCTCGGGCGCGCGCTCGACACCGAGGTGTGCCCGCTGGGCGAGGAACCCGACTCCCACGCGCTGCTCGCCATCGACGCCGAGGGCCGTGTCTACACCCTCGACCACACCGGCGACTGGTACCTGGGCCCCCACATCGACGCGGCCCTGACCACCCTCCTCACCGGCACGGCCCCACCCCGCCTGACCACGACCTGACCCCTCCCGGGCTCCGCCCCTCCCCCGGGCCCGGGGCGCCTGCACCGCCTCCGGCCCAGTCACGGGACAGACGTTTCCCGCCCCCTCCGCCCCGACCCGTCCCCTACCTGGGGCTCCGCCCCAGACCCCGCTCCTCAAACGCCGGAGGGGCTGAAAATTTCGCCGGCCGGAGCTGAAAGCTTCGGCCGACCGAGCGGGGAAGCTTCGGCGGGCCGGGGTGGGAACCGCCTGGATCACGCACCCGCAGTCGGCCGCGCGCCGTCGGGGCCGTGCCGGTACATCAATGGCCGTCGGTCGCCACCGACGGTCACTCCTCACCCAACGGCGACGGGCTGATGCACCGGCACGGCCCCGACCCACCCACCGGACGGAACCCGCGCCCGGCGGACGGAAACGGCACCCGGCGACCGCCCGGAGGGCTACGCGGGGATGACCGCCGACACCCGGAACCCACCCGCATCCGTCGGCCCCGACACGAACACACCCCCGAGCGCGGCCACCCGCTCCTTCATCCCCAGCAGCCCGTTCCCCCCACTGGGCAACCCCACGGACGACCCCGCCCCCACCTCCGGCGGACACTCGTTCTCGACCTGCATCGCGATCTCGGACACCCGATGCGCCAGCCGGACATACGTCTTGGCCCCCGCCGCGTGCTTGTGGACGTTCGTCAACGCCTCCTGCACCACCCGGTAGGCGGTCTGCTCGATCTCGCGGGCGTACGCCCGCATGTCCCCCTCGACCGACAGGGCCACGACCATCCCGGCCGCCGCCGACTGCCCGATCAGCTCATCGATCTCGGCCAGACTCGGCCCCTCACCGCCCCCGGCGGAGTCACCGGCCGCCCGCGAGGCGGCGGCGGCCGCCGCGGCCCCCACAGCCGCCAGCGGCACCGACGGCACGCGCGCCGGCACCCCGTCCCCCGTGCGGAGCACACCCAGCATCTCCCTCAGCTCGGTCAGCGCCTGCCGCCCCATGTCCCCCACCAGCGCGGCGTTCTTCACGGCCTTCTCGGGATCCTTCCGCGCGACGGCCTGAAGCGCCGCCGCGTGCACGACCATCAGCGAGACCCGGTGCGCGACGACGTCGTGCATCTCCCGCGCGATCCGGGTCCGCTCCTCGTTGCGCGCCCACTCCGCCCGCTCCTCCGCCCGCTCCGCGAGAAGCTGCAGCTCCCGCTCCAGCGAGTCCGCCCGCTCGCGCAGGCTCTCCATGAGCCGGCGCCTGGCCCCCATGTACAGCCCGAGCAGCACGGGCGGCGCGGTCATCCCGATGGCCGTCGTGATGGAGGCGAAGGGGACGAGCCAGTTCCCCATCGGCACGTCCCCGTCCACGACGCTCTGGTGCGCGCGGACGAACGTGACGATCAGCATGCCGGCGAAGGACATCCCGGCCAGCGCCGCGGTGATGCGGCGCGGCAGCTCGGAGGCGGCGAGTGTGTAGAGCCCGACGAGTCCCATGAGGAAGCCCATCTGGGCGGGCGTGATCGCGATGGACACCAGCACGACCGCGATCGGCCACTTCCGCCGTACCAGCAGTACGGACCCGGCCACCGCCCCGAACGCGACCCCCACCGGAGCGGGCAGTCCCGCGTCGTGCGCGAAGCGGACCCCCTCGCCCCCGCACTCGAACGCGGACGCCAGAGCGAGCCCCGCGTCCAGCACCGCACCGCGCCATCCGACCCACCACCACGGCCCGTTCCCGGCCGCGGTGTGCTCTTCCCCCGTCGTGGTCATGCCTCCAGCCTACGGTTGCACCCCGAACCATTTCCGGTGAGTTTCACCGACTGGCCTACACCACACCCCGCCGGATCCGGCGGCCCCGCGAACACCCTCGGCGCCCGACCGCGCGAGCGCCACCGGCCCCCGGCCGTCCCCGGTCTGCAAGCACAGGAACGCAAACACCGGGCCGCCACGGACGCCTCGGACGGACTCGGGGACCACTCGGTCATCTGCCGCACGGGCAGCACCGAGTTGTACCGTCGCACGGAGGGCATCCGGTACGGCATAGTGTTGGGTGCCGACTCGACGAGCCGACCAAATGTCCGGTTCGATCGAGTTCATTCCCCCGTGGTGTAATTGGCAGCACTGTGGCTTTTGGTGCCATCTGTCCGGGTTCGAGTCCTGGCGGGGGAGCCTTGGTCGATCCGGCCCCTGACAGTGCCATCAGGCCCTCTCCCACATCCCTCCTGATTCGCCCCGGTATCCTGCGGATGTCCACACCCCGCCATCCGAAGCCGAAGGGCAACCCCGTGAGCGCCAATCGCCCGGCAGCCGTCGTCGTACTTGCAGCGGGTGAGGGCACCCGTATGAAATCGGCCACACCCAAGGTTCTCCACGACCTCTGTGGACGCTCTCTCGTCGGTCATGTGCTGGCCGCCGCGCGTGAGTTGGACCCCGAGAACCTGGTCGTCGTCGTCGGGCACGCCCGCGAGAAGGTCGTCGGGCACCTCGGGGAGATCGACCCGGACGTCCGGACGGCGGTGCAGGCCGAGCAGAACGGCACCGGGCACGCGGTACGGATGGGCCTCGAAGAGCTCGGCGGCGGCGTGGACGGCACCGTCGTCGTGGTCTGCGGCGACACCCCCCTGCTCAGCGGAGAGACCCTGCTCGCGCTCGCCTCGACCCACAGCGCCGACGGCAACGCCGTCACGGTGCTGACCGCCGAGGTCCCCGACGCCACCGGCTACGGCCGCATCGTGCGGGACGGCGCCAGCGGCGCGGTCACCGCGATCGTCGAGCACAAGGACGCCACCGACTCGCAGCGCGCGATCCGCGAGATCAACTCGGGCGTCTTCGCCTTCGACGGCCAGCTCCTCGCCGACGCGCTCGGCAAGGTGCGCACGGACAACAGCCAGGGCGAGGAGTACCTGACGGACGTCCTCGGCATCCTGCGCGAGGCCGGGCACCGCGTGGGCGCGGCCGTCGCCGCCGACCACCGCGAGATCGCCGGCATCAACAACCGCGTACAGCTCGCCGAGGCCCGCCGCATCCTGAACGACCGCCTGCTCACGCGGGCCATGCTGGCCGGCGTCAGCGTCGTCGACCCCGCGACGACCTGGGTCGACGTGACGGTCACCTTCGAGCCGGACGCGATCGTGCACCCCGGGACGCAGCTCCAGGGCGCCACGCACGTCGCCGAGGGCGCCGAGGTCGGGCCCAACTGCCGCCTGAAGGACACCCGGGTGGGTGCCGGCGCCCGCGTCGACAACACCGTGGCCGACACCGCCGAGGTGGGCCCGCAGGCGAAGGTGGGCCCGTTCGCCTATCTGCGTCCGGGCACGCGGATCGGCCTGAAGGCCAAGGTCGGCACGTACGTCGAGACGAAGAACGCGACGATCGGCGAGGGGACGAAGATCCCGCACCTGTCGTACGTCGGTGACGCGACGATCGGCGAGTACTCGAACATCGGTGCCGCCAGCGTGTTCGTGAACTACGACGGGCAGGAGAAGCACCACACCACGATCGGCTCGCACTGCCGTACGGGTTCGGACAACATGTTTGTGGCTCCTGTCACGGTCGGGGACGGCGCGTACACCGCGGCGGGCTCCGTCATCACGAAGGACGTACCGCCCGGTTCGCTGGCCGTGGCCCGCGGCCAGCAGCGCAATATCGAGGGCTGGGTGGCTCGCAAGCGTCCCGGAAGCGCCGCCGCGAAGGCCGCGGAGACCGCCTCCCGGGAACCGGAAGGCGAAGGCTGACCGGAAAACGGCACGTCTGGGACGGCGTACCGTGATAAGTGCACACCCGCACCCCTGCTGAGAAGCCCTCTCGCAACCCAGCTGAGAAGGCCTCTCACGCCCACTGAGATGACCTCTGAGGAGACAGTGCTGTGACCGGGATCAAGACGACGACCGGCGAGAAGAAGATGATGTTCTTCTCCGGCCGCGCCCACCCCGAGCTTGCCGAGGAGGTCGCCCACAAGCTGGGTGTCGGGGTCGTCCCGACGAAGGCCTTCGACTTCGCCAACGGCGAGATCTACATCCGCTACCAGGAGTCCGCGCGCGGCGCCGACTGCTTCCTGATGCAGAGCCACACGGCTCCCATCAACAAGTGGATCATGGAACAGCTCATCATGATCGACGCTCTCAAGCGGGCCTCCGCCCGGAGCATCACCGTGATCGTGCCCTTCTACGGTTACGCCCGTCAGGACAAGAAGCACCGTGGACGTGAACCGATCTCGGCGCGTCTGATCGCGGACCTGATGAAGACGGCCGGCGCGGACCGCATCCTCACGGTCGACCTGCACACCGACCAGATCCAGGGCTTCTTCGACGGCCCGGTGGACCACCTGTTCGCGCTGCCGATCCTCGCCGACTACGTGGGCGCCAAGGTCGACAGGTCCAAGCTCACCGTCGTCTCCCCGGACGCCGGCCGGGTGCGGGTCGCCGACCGCTGGTGCGACCGTCTCGACGCTCCGCTGGCCATCGTGCACAAGCGCCGCGACAAGGACGTCGCCAACCAGGTCACCGTCCACGAGGTGGTCGGTGACGTGAAGGGCCGCGTCTGCGTCCTCGTCGACGACATGATCGACACCGGTGGCACCATCTGCGCCGCCGCCGACGCGCTCTTCGCGCACGGCGCGGAGGACGTCATCGTGACGGCCACGCACGGCGTGCTCTCCGGCCCGGCGGCCGACCGTCTGAAGAACTCCAAGGTCAGCGAGTTCATCTTCACGGACACCCTGCCGACGCCGGGTGAGCTGGAGCTCGACAAGATCACGGTGCTGTCGATCGCCCCGACGATCGCCGACGCGGTGCGTGAGGTCTTCCAGGACGGTTCGGTGACGAGCCTGTTCGAGGAGCAGTAGGCCGCACCCCGCGGGCCGGTGACGGACCCCGTCGCCGGCCGGTCGCCTAGATCGATTTCTTGTACGGCCTCCCCGCCCCGTAAGCTGTCACAGTTGCTCGGCGAGGGAGGCCGCACTTTCATGTGCGGCGGTCCGTTATCGACGCGCTCTTCGTAGCAGGCCGATGGTTTGGCCGGGTGACCTTCTTCCCCAGTTCTACGAGGAGTGAACATGTCCGAGGTCAAGCTCGCCGCCGAGTCCCGCACCGAGTTCGGCAAGGGTGCCGCCCGCCGCGTCCGCCGCGAGGGCAGGGTCCCCGGCGTCGTCTACGGTCACGGCACGGACCCGGTCCACATCACGCTGCCGGGCCACGACCTGCTGCTCGCCCTGCGTACGCCCAACGTCCTGCTCTCCCTGGACCTGAACGGCAAGACCGAGCTCGCGATCCCGAAGGCCGTCCAGCGCGACGCCATCAAGGGCTTCCTCGAGCACGTCGACCTGCTCCTCGTGAAGCGCGGCGAGAAGGTCACCGTCGAGGTCTTCGTGCAGACCGAGGGCGAGCTGGCCCCGGGCAGCTTCCTCGTCGAGAACGTGCTCAACACCCTGACGGTCGAGGCCGAGGCCACCCACATCCCGGAGTCGGTCACCGTCTCCATCGAGGGCCTGGAGGCCGGCGCCTCCATCCACGCCAAGGACATCACGCTCCCCAAGGGCACCACGCTGGCGATCGACGAGGACGCGGTCGTCATCCAGGTCCTGTCGGCGCAGGCCGAGGAGCCGGCCGCCGAGGGCGAGGCCGAGGGCGACGCGGCCGCCGAGGCCTGATCCCCCCGGAATCTTCATCTGTGTCAGCCGCCGCTCCTTCTCGGGAGCGGCGGCTGCCGCGTATCAAGGACACATGGGAGACACGGACGTGACGACCGACGCCAACGCGCCCTGGCTGATCGTGGGCCTCGGCAACCCGGGCCCCGAGTACGCCATGAACCGGCACAACGTGGGCTTCATGGTGGCCGACCTGCTGGCCGGGCGGATCGGCGGGAAGTTCAAGCGGGCGGGCAAGGCGCAGGCCCAGGTGATCGAGGGGCGGATCGGGCCGCCCGGTCCGGCGAACCGCCGGGTGATCCTGGCCAAGCCGATGTCGTACATGAACCTGTCGGGTGGCCCGGTGACCGCGCTGCGGGACTTCTACAAGGTGCCGACGGCGAACATCGTGGCGGTCCACGACGAGCTCGACATCGACTACGGCGTGCTGCGGCTGAAGCTGGGCGGCGGCGACAACGGCCACAACGGTCTGAAGTCCATGACGAAGGCGATGGGCGCGGACTATCACCGGGTGCGGTTCGGCATCGGGCGTCCGCCGGGCCGTATGCAGGTGGCGGACTTCGTGCTGAAGGACTTCGGGTCCACCGAGCGCAAGGAGCTGGACTACTTCGTCGACCGGGCGGCGGACGCGGTGGAGTGTCTGGTGATCGAGGGCCTGGAGCGGGCCCAGAGCACGTACAACTCCTGAGGGCCGGGGCCCGCGAGGGCCCGGGGGACGCGGCGGGACTGCGCAGGGCCGGGACCTGTGGTCGACGTACGCGTACAACTGCCGACTTGTCCCCTGCCGGGGTTGACCCAGCGCGCGGCCATGGCCAATGATCCCCGCCATGCGTGCCGTCACCTCACGTCAGAGCGCGTTCGCGGCGCTCCGTTTCGGACAGCTCGCGGCGATGGGCGTGGTCACCGGGCTCATCCTGATCGCGGGTGTGTGGGCCTCCTGGGGCACCGCGCAGCACGTGATGCTGAGCAAGGGCCGGGAGCAGGGCACGATCGCGGTGCGGTCGTGCTCGGGGGACGTCTGCACGGGTCCGTACACCCCGGCGTCGCCCGGTTCGCGGGCGCGGGCCCATGTCGTCATCGACGAGTCGGTGGCGGTGGAGAAGGGCCGGACGTACACGGTCACGGTGAAGCCCGGCAGCGACGAGGTCGTCCGCAGCGGCCCGGCCGGTCTGCTCTACGCGTGGGTCCCGCTCGGGGGTGCCCTGCTGCTCGCCTCGGTGGTGGTGGCGGGCGGTCTGCGGCTGACCCGCGTGGCCTGGCTGATGGCGGGCACGGGGATGGCCCTGCTGACGGCGACGTTCCTGGTCGTGTGAGGGCACGCGCACGCGGACACGGCACGACCCGCGCGCCCCGACACACGGCACGGGCTCGCGCCACCGACGCACGGCACGGACCCGTGCCACGGACATGCCACGGACACACGAAGGCGCCCTCCCCCCTCGTACGGGTACGAGCGGGAAGGGCGCCTTCTCGTCTGTCCGCCGGTGTCCGGCGGCGCCGGCTCAGCCGGTGTTGCGCAGACCCGCCGCCACACCGTTGACGGTCAGGAGCAGGGCCCGCGAGAGCAGCGGGTCCGGCGTCTGTCCGGCCGCGGCCTCGTCGCGCTGGCGCTTGAGGAGCGCGACCTGGAGGTACGAGATCGGGTCCAGGTAGGCGTCGCGGATGGCGAAGGTCTGCTGGAGCACCGGGTTGGTGTCGAGCAGCTTGTCGCCGCCGGTGATGCGCAGCACCTCGCGCACGGTGAGCTCGTGTTCGGCCTCGATGACGTCGAACACGTGCTTGAGCTCGTCGGGGACGAGGGTGTCGACGTAGTGGCGGGCGATCCGCAGATCGGTCTTCGCGAGGGTCATCTCGACGTTCGAGAGGAAGTTCCGGAAGAAGTGCCACTGCTCGTGCATCTCGTCGAGCACGGTGTCCAGCCCGGCCTCGCGCAGTGCCTTGAGGCCGGAGCCGACGCCGAACCAGCCGGGCACGATCTGCCGGGACTGGGTCCAGCCGAAGACCCACGGGATGGCGCGCAGTCCGTCGAGCGAGACGCCCGAGCCGGGGCGGCGGGAGGGCCGCGAGCCCAGGTGCAGGTCGGCGAGCTGGTCCACCGGCGTGGAGGCGAGGAAGTACGTCGGCAGGTCGGGGTCCTCGACGAGCCTGCGGTAGGCGGAGTGGGCGGCGTCCGAGACGACGTCCATCGCCGCGTCCCAGCGGGCCAGCGCCTCGTCGGACTGGCGGGGCGCGGTGTGCAGGGCGGACGCCTGGAGGGTGGCGGCGACCGTCAGTTCCAGGTTCTCGCGGGCGAGCGAGGGGACGAGGTACTTGTCGGAGATGACCTCGCCTTGCTCGGTCACCTTGATCTCGCCCTCCAGGGTGCCCCAGGGCTGCGCGAGGATCGCGTCGTGCGAGGGGCCGCCGCCGCGGCCGACGGTGCCGCCGCGGCCGTGGAAGAGGCGCAGGCGTACGCCGTAGCGGTGGGCGACGTCGCGGAGCCGGCGCTGGGCGCGGTGGATCTCCCACTGCGAGGTGGTGATGCCGCCGAACTTCGAGGAGTCGGAGTAGCCGAGCATGACCTCCTGGACGTCCCCGCGCAGCGCCACGAGCCGGCGGTACGAGGGGTCGGAGAGCATGTCCTCCAGGATGGTGTCTGCGGCCTTGAGCTCGTCGGTGGTCTCCAGGAGCGGCACGATGCCGATCTTGGCCCAGCCGGCGTGCAGGTCGAGCAGTCCGGCCTCGCGGGCGAGGACGGCGGCGGCGAACACGTCGTCGGCGCCCTGGCACATCGAGATGATGTACGACTCGATGACCTCGGGCCCGAAGATCTTCAGGGCCTTCTTGACGGTCTCGAAGACGCCGAGGGTCTTCTGTCCGGCCGCGTCGAGCGGCGCCGGGGTGGGGCCGAGCGGGCGACGGGAGCGCAGTTCCTTGGCGAGGAGCTTGGCGCGGTAGTCGCGCGGCATGTCCACGTAGCGCCAGGACTCCTCGCCGAGGCGGTCGAAGAGCTGGCCGAGGGCGTGGTGGTGGGCGTCCGCGTGCTCGCGTACGTCCATGGTGGCGAGCTGGAGACCGAACGCGGCGAGCGTGCGGATGGTGCGGTTCATGCGGCCGTCGGCGAACAGGCCGCCGCGGTGCTCGCGCAGCGAGGTCTGGATGAGGGTGAGGTCGCGCAGCAGCTCGGCGGTGCCGAGGTAGTCGCGGCCGTCCTGGTGCGGTGTGCCCTTGGCCAGGCGGTCCTTGGTGTTCTCCAGCTTCTGCCGGATGCAGGTGGCCTTGAGGCGGTAGGGCTCTTCGGCGTTGAGGCGCTTGTAGCGGGGGCTGATCTCCGGCAGGCGCTCCAGGTCGCTCTGGAGGGATTCCAGGAGTTCCTCGGTCGCGCCGGTGTAGCGGATGGAGTTCGACAGGAAGCCGCGGAGCTCGTCGATGAGTTCCAGGGCGTCGTTGATGCCGTGCTCGTGCTGGAGGATCAGGACGTCCCAGGTGACGTCGGGGGTGACGTTCGGGTTGCCGTCGCGGTCGCCGCCGATCCAGGTGCCGAAGGTGAGCGGGCGGGTGTCGTCCGGGAGGGCGACGCCGACACGTTCGAGTTCGGCGGTGAGGTCCTCCAGGACGTCGCCGACGGCGCCGGCGTGCAGCTCGTCCAGGTAGTAGATGGCGTTGCGGGCCTCGTCGGCGGGCTCGGGGCGCACGACGCGGAGTTCGTCGGTCTGCCACACGAGGTCGATGTTCTCGGCGAGGCGGGTGTCGTAGCGGCGGCGGTCGGCCTCGATGACCGGGGTCTCGAGGAGCGCGGCGATGCGCCGCAGCTTGTTGAGGACCGAGCGCCGGGCCGCCTCCGTGGGGTGGGCGGTGAACACCGGGCGGACGTTGAGGTTCTTGACCGTCTGGCGCAGGTGCTCGGGGTCGGCGTCCTTGAGCCGGTCGGCCGTCCGGGCGAGGAGGCTGCCCTCGGCGGCGCGCTTGGCGCGCAGCTCGCGGCCGCGGTGCACCTGCTCGGTGACGTTGGCGAGGTGGAAGTAGGTCGAGAAGGCGCGGACCAGCTTGGCGGCGGTCTCCAGCTCGGTGCCGCGCAGCAGCTCGGCGGCGGCCTCGCCGTCCTCGCGGGTCAGGCGGCGGACCTTCTCGACCAGTTCCAGGAGCTCGGGACCCTCCTGCCGTACGAGGGTCTCGCCGAGGAGGTCGCCCAGGCGGCGGATGTCGGCGCGCAGTTCGCTGCTGGTCGTCGTGGTCTGGTCGTCGGCACTGCTCACAGGTGCGGCTCCTTGCAGTGGTGAAGCTCGTCTGAAGAGTGGGGAATCTCGTTCGAAGCTCGTCTGGGAGGGAACCCGGGTGACGACCGCGCGCGGCGGGTGCCGCTTAGGGAGGTGGCATCCGGGAAGAAATCAGAACGGACCGCGCTGTCCGACCGATACCAAGGATAGGTGTCCCCTCGGACGCGCAGGCTCACGGGCTCTTGCCGCCGGGCTACGCGCTGACATACTTACGACGCCGTAGGTTACGGACCCGTAGGTATTCCCGTCGGACGACGGGGGAACCCTGGGTTCGGACCCGGACACCCTTCCCCGTCGTTCCTCACCCTCGAACCCCACAGGGGACGCCCATGACCACGAGTTCCGATGTGATCGACGACGCCCCGCGGGCGGACGGCGACACCTCGCTGCCCGCCGCGACCCTCGGCGGCGAGAAGAAGGGGTCGCTCGAACAGATCACCCTCCTTCTCTTCATCACCGTTCCGTTCCTGGCCCTGCTGGCGGCGGTTCCGCTGGCCTGGGGATGGGGGCTGAGCTGGCTGGATGTCGGCCTGCTGGTCTTCTTCTATTACCTCGGCTGCCACGGTGTGACGATCGGCTACCACCGCTATTTCACCCATGGTTCCTTCAAGGCGAAGCGTCCCCTGCGGATCGCGATCGCGGTCGCGGGGTCGATGGCGGTCGAGGGCCCGCTCGTGCGCTGGGTCGCCGACCACCGCAAGCACCACAAGTTCTCCGACGCGGAGGGCGACCCGCACTCGCCGTGGCGCTACGGCGAGACGGTGCCGGCGCTGATGAAGGGCCTGTGGTGGGCGCACATCGGATGGATGTTCGACGAGGAGCGGACCTCGCAGGAGAAGTACGCCCCCGACCTGGTCAGGGACCCGGTGATCCGGGCGATCTCGCGTCAGTTCATCCTCTGGACGCTGCTCTCGCTGGCGCTGCCGGCCCTGATCGGCGGTCTGGTGACGATGTCGTGGTGGGGCGCGTTCACCGGGTTCTTCTGGGGGTCACTCGTCCGGGTGGCGCTGTTGCACCATGTGACCTGGTCGATCAACTCGATCTGTCACGCGGTCGGCAAGCGTCCGTTCAAGTCGCGTGACCGTTCGGGCAACGTGTGGTGGCTGGCGGTCCTCTCGTGCGGGGAGTCCTGGCACAACCTCCACCACTCCGACCCGACGTCCGCGCGGCACGGTGTGGACCGCGGCCAGCTCGACTCCTCGGCGCGGTTCATCCGCTGGTTCGAACAGCTCGGATGGGCCTACGACGTGCGCTGGCCGTCACGCTCGCGTCTCGATTCCCGCCGCAGCGACGACGGGAACGGCTCCCGACGCAAGACGGAAACCGCCGAAGCGGCATGATTGACGGCGTGGCGACCGACTCCAGCAGCACCCCGAGCAGCAACGAGAAGCCGCGGCGCGCGCGGCGCACCCGCATGACCGGCGCCGAGCGCCGTCAGCAGCTGCTGGAGATCGGCCGCACCCTGTTCGCGGCCAAGGGCTTCGAGGGCACGTCGGTGGAGGAGATCGCGGCCAAGGCCGGTGTCTCCAAGCCGGTGGTCTACGAGCACTTCGGCGGCAAGGAGGGCCTGTACGCGGTGGTGGTGGACCGCGAGATGCGGCGGCTGCTGGACATGGTGACCGGTTCGCTGACGGCGGGGCATCCGCGTGAGCTGTGCGAGCAGGCGGCGTTCGCCCTCCTGGACTACATCGAGGAGTACACGGACGGGTTCCGCATCCTGGTCCGCGACTCCCCCATCCCGCAGTCGACGGGTTCGTTCGCGTCCTTGATCTCGGACATCGCCACCCAGGTGGAGGACATCCTGGGCCGCGAGTTCAAGAGCCGCGGCTTCGACTCGAAACTGGCGCCGCTGTACGCCCAGGCCCTGGTCGGCATGGTCGCGCTGACGGGCCAGTGGTGGCTGGACGTCCGCAAGCCGCGCAAGGCGGAGGTCGCCGCCCATCTGGTGAATCTGGCGTGGCACGGCCTGGACGGTCTGGAGCCGAAGCCCCGGCTGATAGGGCATCGCAAGGCCTAGAAAACGGGCCGGGAGCCCCGCTCCCGGCCCTTCGCGGTTCCTGCTCCGCGGTCCCTGCTCAGCGGTCCCTGCTCAGCGGGGCGCCTAGTCAGGCGCAGCGTCCGGCTCCGGGTCCGGCTCCAGGAATTCGAGGCGGTTGCCGACGGGGTCCTCGGAGAAGAAGCGCCGGTGACCGGGCAGGTCCTCGTCCCAGGTGACGGGGAAGCCGGCGGCCGCGATCCGTGCGGCACAGGCGTCGATGCCGGCGACCCGCAGCCCGGGGTGGGCCTTCTTCGCGGGACGGAAGGAGGCCTCGATCCCCAGGTGCAGCTCGACGGCCCCCGCCCGGAACCAGCAGCCCCCGCGGGCGGCGAGGACGGGCGGCTTGGGCGTCTCGGTCATGCCGAGGGCGTCGACGTAGTACGCGCGCAGCCGGTCCTCGGAGCCCGGCGGGGCGGCGAGCTGGACATGGTCGAGCGCGGTGAGCATCACGCCTCCTTCCGGGCCACGGCGAACAGCCGGCGGAACGGCAGGACCGTGCCGTACGGCCGCGCGGGGTAGGCCTCGCGCAGCAGGTCGCGGTAGGCGCCGAGGAAGGCGTCCGTGGCCTCGGGGTCGTCCGCGAGGGCGGTCAGCACGGGCCGCAGCGCGGTCCCCTTCGCCCAGTCGAGCACGGGGTCGGGGCCGGTCAGCAGTTGCATGTACGTGGTCTCCCAGACGTCCGTCCGGCAGCCGGCGCCCTCCAGCCGGTCCAGGTAGACGAGCGGGTCGTGGACCGAGTCGGCGGGGCGGAGGGTGTCGCCGACGAGGCCCTTCCAGCGCGGGGAGGTGGCGAGTTCGCGCAGGAGGACGTGCAGCGGGGCGTCGGTGTTGTGCGGCATCTGGAAGGCGAGGGTGCCGCCGGGCGCGAGGGCGTCGAGCCAGCCCGGCAGCGAGTCCAGGTGTCCCGGCACCCACTGGAGGGCGGCGTTGGAGGTGATCAGGTCGTACGTCTCGGCGGGTGCCCAGTCGGTGAGGTCGGCGTGGGCGAAGTCGAGCCGTCCGCCGCCGGCGGTGGGACCGGCGTGCTCCTCGGTCCTGGCCAGCATGTCGGCGGAGTTGTCGTAGCCGGTGATGCGGGCGGTGGGCCAGCGGTCGGCAAGCTGGACGGTGACGTTGCCGGGGCCGCAGCCGAGGTCGGCGATGCGGGCGGGCTCGTGGGGAAGATCGGTGACCTGGGCGAGAAGGTCGGCGAAGGGGCGGGCCCGGTGACGGGAGTGGCGCAGGTACTGACCCGGGTCCCAGGTGGGGGTGGCAGCCATGGGTGGCCTCCTCGAAGTCGACGTCGCCGCGGTCGCGGGGGCGCGGGCCGCTGAAGGGCGCGGCGACCGGACCGTTCGGATCTCCAGCCTCACAGGAAATCTATCTCGACGTCAAGAGACTTGCCGTCGAGAAGCTCCACATCAAGAGACTTCATGTCGACACAACCACTACACTGATCGTCATGGAGGACGAGGTCGATCGGCTGGTCGCTGCGTGGCGCCGGGAGCGCCCTGACCTCGACGTGGAACCGCTCGAGGTGCTCAGCCGGGTGAGCAGGCTGGCCCGGCACCTGGACCGTGCGCGTCGGCTCGCTTTCGCCGAGCACGGCCTGGAGCCCTGGGAGTTCGACGTCCTGACGGCGCTGCGGCGCGCGGGATCCCCGTATCAGCTCTCCCCCGGACAGTTGCTGACCCAGACGCTCGTGACCTCCGGCACGATGACGAACCGCATCGACCGTCTGACCAAGAAGGGTCTGGTGGAGCGCCTCCCGGACCCGAGCGACCGCAGGGGCGTGCTCGTCCGCCTCACGGACGAGGGATGCGACCGCGCCGACCAGGCGCTGGCCGGTCTGCTCGACCAGGAGCGGGCGATCCTCGCCGAGCTGAGCCGGGCCCAGCGCGGTGAACTGGCCGGGCTGCTACGCCAGTTGACCGCCCCGTTCGACAACATCCCCGGTTAGGTCCACGGGTCCGACCCCGGCCCGCCTGGCCAGTGCGACGGCGGCGAGGGTGGAGTGCACCCCGAGCTTGCCGAGGACGTTCTGCATATGGGTGCGGACCGTGTGCGGCGACAGGAACAACCGCTCCGCCACCGCCTTGCGCCCGAGCCCGGCGACCATGCACCGCAGCACCTCGCGCTCGCGGGGCGTCAGCGACTCGACGAGCCGCTCGCTCTCGGTGCGGTGCTTGCGCGCGGCGGTGAGCTCGCGCAGCACCCCGGTGAGCAGGGCGGGCGGCAGATGGGTCTCGTCGCGCAGCACACCCCGTATGACGGTGAGCAGCCGCGACAGCGAGCAGTCCTTGGCGACCCATCCGGAGGCCCCGGCCTGCAGCGCGAGCGCGGCCCGGCGTGGGTCGTCCTTCTCGGCCAGCACGACGGTCCGTACGCCCGGCTGTCCCGAACGCACCCCTGCGACCAGCGAGATGCCGTCGACCAGGCCGTCCTCGTTGCTCTCCTGGACGGGCACCGCCGGACGCATGCCGGGCAGATTGCCGCCCAGGTCGGCGTCGACGAGCAGCACGTCGAAACGGCGGCCCTCGGCCGCCGCGCGTTCGAGGCAGCGCAGCGCGGCCGGACCGCTGCCGGCGGCGGACACGTCGACGTCGGGCTCGGCCGCGAGCGCGGCGGCGAGCGACTCGGCGAAGATGCGATGGTCGTCGACGACCAGTACTCGGATGCGAACCACAGAAACCCCCACTGTCGGGGGACGATCCGTACGGGTACGGCGCCCGAGGTGATCCCGGGTCCGCTTGCGACCCGGAAAACGAGGTGCCTCCGCCGCACGGCCGCCGCCGTGCTGGAAGTGCTACCCCCACTACGGGCGTCGTACCCGACTGTCTCGCCCCCTGATCAGCACCGGCCCCCACCGGCACTGTTCATCAGAGTACGGGTGGGGGCGGGGAGCGGAAGGCAATTTGCAGAACTGGTTGGCCAGCGCGTTTATGGTGAGCCGTATGTTTCGTATCGAGACAGGAGACGACAAGGAGCGGCGGGATCTGCTCCGCAGACGGCTGCTGGACACGAACACGGCGGCGTCCCCGGTGCTGCGCGCGCTGCGCGGAACCCCAGGTGAGCGGGAACTTCCGCTCCATGTCTGGGCCTTGGACGAGGACGGCGGCCTGGCCGGCGGTCTGGCGGGCCACACCTGGACGACCTGGCTGCACGTCACCTATCTGTGGGTCGACGACCGCCATCGCGGCACGGGCCTGGGCACGCGGCTCCTGACCGAGGCCGAAGGGGCAGCCACCGGACGCGGCTGCACCGCCGCCCGCGTGGAGACCTGGGACTTCCAGGCCCCGGACTTCTACCGCAAGCAGGGCTACGAGGTGGTGTCCGTGATCCCGGACTACCCCCCGGGAATCACGGAGTACACCCTGACAAAGCGCTGGAACCCGACTCCCCCGGCGACTGGGAATTCCAGCCCCTCCGGCGTTTGAGGAGCGGGGGGTTCGGGGGGCGGAGCCCCCCGAGGACGGGACGGGAAGGGGCGGAGGGGGCGAAGAAGCCGTGGCTCAGCCGATCCGCCGGGCCCCGGCCGAAGGCACAGCAGGAAACACCCGCGGAGCGGTGAAGCCCGCCTCGGCGAAGGCCTCCACCACAGCCTTGGTGACCCCGTCGATGTCGGCGGACTCGACCAGCACGACAGCGGACCCCCCGAACCCACCCCCCGTCATACGGGCCCCCAGCGCACCGCTGGAGTTGGCCGCCGACACGGCGAGATCCAGCTCGGCACACGAGATCCGCAGATCGTCCCGCAGCGAGGCGTGCCCGTCCGTCAGGACCGGCCCGATCGCCCGGACGTCCCCCGCGTCCAGCAGCGAGACGACCTGGTCCACCCGGTGGTCGTCGGAGACGACGTGGCGGACGTAGCGGCGGACCCGCTCGTCGGAGAGCCGGGCGAGCGCCGCGTCGAGCTCCGCGTAGGGGACGTCGCGCAGATGGGACACCCCGAGCTGCCGGGCCCCCTCCTCACAGCCCGCACGCCGCTCGGCGTACGCCCCGTCGCCGAGCGCGTGCTTCACCCGGGTGTCGACGACGAGGAGTTCGAGGCCCTGGGAGGCGAGGTCGAAGGGGATCTGGCGGATGGAGAGGTCGCGGCAGTCGAGGTGCAGGGCGTGCCCCTCGGTGCAGCACGCCGAGGCCGTCTGGTCCATGACCCCGCAGGGCACGCCGACGAAGTCGTTCTCGGCACGCTGGGCGAGCCGGGCCAGCTCGGGCCGGGTGAGCCCGAGTCCGTACAGCTCGTCGAGGGCGAGGGCGGTGACGACCTCCAGGGCCGCCGAGGAGGACAACCCGGCGCCGGTGGGGACGGTGGAGGCCAGGTGGATGTCCGCGCCGCCGACGGCGTGGCCGGCCTCGCGCAGCGCCCACACGACACCCGCCGGATAGGCGGCCCAGCCGGTGTCCGACCGGGGCGTCAGTTCGTCGACGCGCAGTTCGACGACGGGTCCGTCGATGTCCGCCGAGTGCAGCCGCAGCACGCCGTCGGACCGGCGGGACACCGCCGCGACCGCCGTGTGCGGCAGCGCGAGCGGCATCACGAACCCCTCGTTGAAGTCCGTGTACTCGCCGATCAGGTTGACCCGGCCGGGCGCCGCCCACACGCCCTCGGGCGCGGCGCCGTACAGCGCCTCGAAACCCTCACGTACCCCCACCTGCTCCACCCGCTCCACCCGCTATCCCTTCGTCGTGTTCTGTGCGAACTCCCACGCGTCCGCGACGATCCCCGCGAGATCCGCGCGGGACGGGTTCCAGCCGAGCCGCTCCCGGGCGGTCTCGGCCGAGGCGACCAGGACCGCCGGGTCCCCGCCGCGGCGCGGTGCCACGACCTCGGGGATCGGGTGTCCGGTCACCTGGCGCACCGTCTCGATGACCTCGCGGACGGAGAAGCCGTTGCCGTTGCCGAGGTTGCAGATCAGGTGCTCGCCGGGGGTCGCGGCCGAAAGGGCCAGCAGGTGCGCCTCGGCGAGGTCCGCGACATGGATGTAGTCGCGGATGCAGGTGCCGTCCGGCGTCGGGTAGTCGTCGCCGAAGACGGAGATCGCGTCGCGGCGGCCCTGCGCGACCTGGAGGACCAGCGGGATGAGGTGCGACTCGGGGTCGTGCCGCTCGCCGCTCTCGCCGTAGGCGCCGGCCACGTTGAAGTAGCGCAGCGAGACGGCGCCGAGCCCGTGGGCGGCGGCCTCGCCGGTGATCATGTGGTCGACGGCGAGCTTGGAGGCGCCGTAGGGGTTGGTGGGCCGGGTCGGCGCGGACTCCACGATCGGGGTGGTCTCGGGCTCGCCGTAGGTCGCGGCGGTGGAGGAGAAGACCAGCGTGCGCACTCCCGCGTCGCGCATCGCGGCGAGCAGGGCCATGGTGCCGCCGACGTTGTTGTCCCAGTACTTCTCGGGCTTCACCACGGACTCGCCGACCTGCGAGAACGCGGCGAAGTGCAGGACGGCGTCGTACGAGGGGTCCAGCCACTTGGCGGCGTCGCGGATGTCGCCCTCGACGAAGGCGGCGCCGGCGGGCACGCCCTCGCGGAAGCCCGTCGAGAGGTTGTCGAGGACGGTGACCTCGTGGCCCGCCTCCAGCAGGTGGCGCGCGACCACGCTGCCCACATAGCCGGCTCCGCCCGTGACCAGGTACTTCCCACTCATGTACTCGCTACCTCTCGCAGTCGCTGAGCCGCGGTCTCCGGCGGCACGTCGTTGATGAACACGTTCATGCCGGACTCGGAACCCGCGAGGAACTTCAGCTTGCCGGAAGTGCGGCGAATGGTGAAAAGCTCGAGGTGGAGCGCGAAGTCGTCCCGGTTGACGCCTTCGAACTCCTCCAGCGGGCCGAAGGGAGCCTGGTGCCACGCCGCGATGTACGGCGTCGGCGGCTCGCCCGTCCCGTCCTTCCCACCGTCCGGTCCGTCGAAGATCCGGTCGAAGCGCCTCAAGAGTTCCAGATAGACCTGGGGGAACTCTGTGCGCGCGTCCTCGTCGAGGCCGAGCAGGTCGGGCACGCGGCGGCGCGGGTAGAGGTGGACCTCGTAGGGCCAGTGGGCGGCGTACGGGACGAAGGCGACCCAGTGGTCGCTCGTCAGGACGATCCGCGAACCGTCGGCGAGTTCCCGCGCGAGGACGTCGTCGAACAGATTCGCCCCGCCGGCCGCCTCCTTGTGCGCGGCGAGGGATCGCAGCATCAGGGCGGTACGGGGGGTGGTGAAGGGGTAGCCGTAGATCTGCCCGTGCGGGTGACCGAGTGTCACACCGATCTCGGCGCCGCGGTTCTCGAAGCAGAAGACCTGCTGGACGGAGGGGAGATGGGAGAGTTCGGCGGTGCGGTCCGTCCAGGCCTCCAGGACGAGGGCAGCCTGTGCCTCCGTCAGGTCCGCGAAGGACGCGTCGTGGTCGGAGGTGAAGCAGACGACCTCGCAGCGGCCGGAGTCGCCGGCCAGCGAGGGGAAACGGTTCTCGAAGACGACCACGTCGTACGAGGATTCGGGGATCTCGCTCAGCCGGTCGCCCGAGGACGGGCACAGCGGGCATTCGTCGGCCGGGGGGTGGTAGATGCGCCCCTGGCGGTGGGAGGCGATGGCCACCGAGTCGCCGAGCAGCGGGTCGCGGCGCACCTCGGAGGTGGTGACGGTGGGGTCGAGCGGGCGCCGGTCCACCGTGTCGCGCACCTGGTCGTCGCCCGCGTCGTAGTAGATGAGCTCACGACCGTCGGCGAGCCGGGTCGAGGTCTTCTTCACAGTCGGACTCCCCATCAGCACCCGATCAAACCTTCAAACATAACCGAACACAACAAACCACAAGCCACCACCGCAGTCAACGTCACAATCAAACAAAGGTCACCATCAGAGGGTGCATTTGTTGAATGCGGAGGCATAGGTTCCGGTCCGATAGGTTCATGCGACGAAGCGAGTTCTGATGCAGTCCCCCACGTATCCGCCCCAAGCGGGCACCCTGCTCGCCGCCGAGCTGCGTCTCCCCACGAACGCACTCGACTACACAATCCTCGGCATCTACTTCGTGGTCGTCCTGGGCATCGGCTTCGCGGCCCGCCGCTCGGTGCGGACGAGCCTCGACTTCTTCCTGTCCGGACGCTCACTGCCCGCCTGGATCACCGGGCTGGCGTTCATCTCGGCCAACCTGGGCGCCACCGAGATCCTCGGCATGGCCGCCAACAGCGCGCAGTACGGCGTCTACACCGTGCACTGGTACTGGATCGGCGCCATCCCCGCGATGGTCTTCCTGGGCCTGGTGATGATGCCGTTCTACTACGGCTCCAAGGTCCGCTCGGTCCCCGAGTTCCTGCTCCTGCGCTTCGACAAATGGGCGCACCTGCTGAGTTCGGTCCTGTTCGCCTTCGCCGCCGTCCTCATCGCCGGCGTCAACCTCTACTCGCTCGCGATCGTGGTCGAGGCGCTCCTCGGCTGGCCGCAGTGGGTGGCGATCGTGGTGGCCGGGTTCTTCGTCCTGGCGTACATCACCCTCGGCGGCCTCTCCTCCGCGATCTACAACGAGGTGCTCCAGTTCTTCGTGATCCTGGCGGCCCTGATCCCGATCGCCGTGCTCGGCCTGCACCGGGTGGGCGGCTGGGGCGGTCTGACCGACTCCCTCGACAAGACCCACGGCACCGACTTCACGACGGCCTGGGGCGGTACGGGCATCGGCAGCGACAACCCGCTCGGCGCCAACTGGCTGACCATCGTGCTCGGTCTCGGTTTCGTGCTGTCCTTCGGCTACTGGACGACGAACTTCGCCGAGGTGCAGCGCGCGCTGTCGGCCAAGAACCTCTCCGCGGCCCAGCGCACCCCGCTGATCGCGGCCTACCCGAAGATCTTCATCGTGTTCCTGGTGATGATCCCGGGCCTGGTGGCGGCCGTCCTGGTCCCGAAGATCGGCACCCCCGGCTCGGATCTCCAGTACAACGACGCGATCCCTTATCTGATGCAGGAGTTGCTGCCGAACGGTGTCCTCGGCATCGCGGTGACCGGTCTGCTGGCCGCGTTCATGGCGGGCATGGCGGCCAACGTCTCGTCCTTCAACACGGTCTTCACGACCGACATCTGGGCGAAGTACGTGGTGAAGGGCCGCGAGGACTCCTACTACGTGCGCTTCGGCCGGCTGATCACGGTGATCGGTGTCCTGGCGTCGATCGGCACGGCCTTCCTGGCCTCGTCCTTCTCCAACATCATGAGCTACCTCCAGACGCTCTTCTCCTTCTTCAACGTGCCGATGTTCGCGGTCTTCATCATCGGCATGTTCTGGAAGCGGGCGTCGGTGAAGTCGGGCTTCTGGGGCCTGCTGGCCGGGACGACGGCCGCGATGGTGAACTACTTCGTCCTCTACAAGCAGGGCATCATCGGCTTCCCCTCCGACCAGGGCGCCAACTTCGTCTCCGCGATCGTCGCCTTCGTGGCCGGCGGCGTGGTGATGGTCGGGGTCTCGCTCTTCACCGCCCCCAAGCCCGCGCGGGAGTTGGAGGGCCTGGTCTACGGCACCGTGTCCCCGGGCATGGCCGAGCCGCCGGCCGCCGGTGACGACGCCTGGTACCGCAAGCCCGCCCTGCTGGGCTGGGGCGCGATGATCCTGGCCGCCGCCTGCTACATCCCGTTCTCGTTCTGACCTCGTTCCGACGAGCCCCGGCCCACTCCGACGAGGGAGAATAAGGAAACCATGTCCGACTATTCGGAAAGCGACGCGCAGAGCCAGGTCTCGGACCTCGAGAAGAAGTCCGCGACCGCCGCCCGTCTGTTCGACATCCGCCGCATCATCGGCGGCCTGTTCGTGATCTACGGGATCATCGTCACCATCGCCGGCATCACGGCCTCCGACGCCGACCTCGCCAAGGCCGGCGACATCAACATCAACCTGTGGACCGGCCTCGGCATGCTCGCCCTCGGCCTGTTCTTCCTGGCCTGGCTGTGGCTGCGACCCCTGCCGCCGACGGTGCCGGAGACTCCGTCCGAGGAGCAGGCGCCGCCGACGGCCTGACTCCCCCGACCGGGGCCGGAGTTCACTCGGAACTCCGGCCCCGGTGCACGAAAAGCTCCTGGACCTGGCCCTTTACCGTCCCCACACCTCTGTGATCTCCTTCGCCGGGACAGGTACGGACGGCCTCTGGGGAGGGGCCGTGGGGCAGGGGAGAGTCAGCGATGGACACCGCCGCGGTGGAGACGGTTCAGCCATGCCCGGATTGCGGGGCCGAGGTCCGCGGGGACAGCCGCTTTCCTTCGTGGTGCGCCGCCTGCGACTGGAACGTCGATCCGGAACGCCCGGAGGAGAAGCGGGGCCGGCTCGCCGAGGCGCGGCGGGCCCAGGCCCGACGGCACGGTGAGCGTCTGCTGGCCGAACTGGCCGCGGGCGGAACCCTGAAGGCCCGGCGGGACTCCTCGGCCCGTCTCGCCTTCGCGGTCGCGCTCGTCGTCCACGCCCTGACCCTGGCCCTGACCGCGGGCGGTGTCTGGTTGCTGATCGGGAGTTGGGGCGGCTGGGGGATGCTGCCGGGCGCCTTCCTCCTCGCCCTGGGGTGGTCGCTGCGGCCCCGGTTCGGCAGGCTGCCGGAGAACACCTCCGTCCTGCGCCGCGCCGACGCGCCCGAACTCTTCGCGCTCGTCGACGAGGTCGCCCGCGTCGCCGGCACCCGCGGTGTCGACGCCGTCGTGGTCGACGGCGAGATCAACGCGAGCGTCCGGAGCTACGGTCTGCGCGGGCGACGGCTCCTCACCCTGGGGCTGCCCTTCTGGGAAATCCTCACACCGCAGCAGCGGATCGCGCTGCTGGGCCACGAGATGGGCCACTTCGTCAACGGCGACACCCGGCACGGCTTGGTCGTCGGGACCGCCCAGCGTTCGCTGGCGACCTGGTACTACTACTTCGCGCCGGTCGGCGCCGACGCGCTCGACGACACCGACGTGTTCACCGTGATCCTCAACATGATCTACGTCGTACCCCGTCTGCTCGTCCGCGGCATGCTGACCGTCCTCGACGGCCTCACCCTGCGTTCCACCCAGCGGGCCGAATATCTCGCCGACCGGACGGCGGCCCGGGTGGGGTCCACCCGGGCCGCGCTGGAACTCATGGAGCAGACGCTCATCTCCGACTCGGCCGCGGTGGTACTGCAGCGCGAGACCAACCTCTCCGCCCTGAAAGGCCCGCGCGGCGGGCGGGACGGGCGCGAGACCGCCGGCCGGGCGGACGAGCTGTGGCAGCGTCTGGCCGCGGAACTGGCGTCCGTTCCGGAGCGGGAGCGCGAACGTCTGCGCCGGGTGGGCACGCTGCGCGGCCACAGCGTCGACGCGACCCATCCGCCCACCCATCTGCGCCACGCCTGCCTGCTGATCGGGGAAGCCTTGCCCCCCGCGGTCGTGTCGGACGACGAGCGAGAGCACCGGATCGCCGGTGAACTCGCGGACGCCCGTGCGAGAGTGGCCCGGCAGATCCTCCAGGACGGCTACCGATGAGCTAGGCGGCAGCCAATTCGCACCACACGTACTTGCCCGTGTCGCCTCCCTGCCGGAGTGGATGCCAGCCCCAGTCGTCGGCGCAGGCTCGGACCAGGACCAGGCCCCGGCCCGCTTCGGCGTCGGAGGTGACCGGCAGGTCGTACGGCGGCGGCAGCGGGCTCGCGTCCCAGGCTCCGATCCGCAGCACCCCGCCCCGCCAGGCCAGCCGCAGGGCCGCGGGCCCCTTCGTATGCCGTACGGCGTTGGAGACCAGCTCCGCCGCCAGCAGCTCGGCGACGTCCGCGAGGCGGATCAGTCCGTGCAGGGTCAGGACCAGGCGAACGGTGCGACGGCAGACGGTGACGGCGCGGGTGTCGTGGGGGATGTGAAGGGAGTAGGTCCAGGGCTCGTTCGTGGGCATGGCTGAACTCCGGTTCTGGTGTGGGGAGTCGGGAGTTCGCTGGGCGCGCGGGCGGTGGCAGTGTCACAGCCGCCGTGGCAGGACGGAGTGGTGCGCTTCCGGGTACCCCGAGGTTCCGCAGCGTGTGCGTCGCGTCACCGACGGTATGGGTAAAATTTGGGCCCGCGCAAGCCGCTGCCGTAATCTTCCCCTCGAAGGTGTAACTGCCTCCGGGCAGTTGGGGCGAGGGAGGAAGCCATGCCGCGCAGACGGCAGCCAACCGCACGCCAGGAGCGCCTGGGCATCGAGCTGCGGAAACTGCGCGAGGCCGCAGGGCTCAAGGCACGCGAGGCTGCCGCACTCGTCGGGTCGGACTCCGCCCAGATGAGCCAGATGGAGTCCGGCATCGCGGGGGTGAGCGAGGAGCGGGTACGAAGTCTCGCGGCTCACTACTCCTGTGCGGACGGGGAGTTGATCGAAGCACTGGTGCGGATGGCGACCGACCGGACCCACGGTTGGTGGGAGGCGTACCGGGGCCTGCTACCCACGCCGTTCCTGGACCTGGCCGAGTTGGAGCACCACGCCACGCGCCGGCTCGACGTGGAGTTCCTGCACGTCCCGGGCCTCTTCCAGACGGAGGACTATGCGCGTGCCGTCTTCGCGTACCGGGTCCCCCGACTGCCCGACAACGAGATCGAGTTGCGCGTCCGCCATCGAATGGAACGCAAAACTGTCATCGCCGACCACGCCCCCGTCCCCTACACGGCGGTGATCCACGAAGCGGCGCTGCGCATCAGGGTCGGCGACCGGACAACTGCTCACCGTCAACTGGCGGGCATTCTGGAGCTTTCCGAAGCGGACCACATCACCGTGCGCGTCATCCCCTTCGAACTCGACGGCTTCGCCGGAGCCACGAACGCGATGATGTACGTGGGCGGTGCCGTGCCCAAGCTGGACACAGCGGTACGCGACGCACCGCACGGTGTGGTGTTCATCGACTCCGAGGCACAACTGGGCACTTTTCGAACGCTCTTCCATATGGTGGAGGCTGTGTCGCTCGAACCCACCCGTTCGCGTGACTTCATCCACCGGCTGGCGAAGGAACTGTGAGGTCCGCCGTGACCACCCCCGACAACTGGCAGAAGTCGTCCTTCTCGGGAAGCGGCGACGGCAACAACTGCCTGGAACTGGCCACCACCCCCGGCACCGCTCACCTCCGCGAGAGCGACACCCCGGGCACCCGGCTCTCGACCGACCCTGGTGCGCTTGTCCATCTCCTGAACCACATAAAGAACAGGACCGACGGGGAAGGCTGACCCCATGACCGACAAACTCACTGTCAGTGTTCTCGGCACCGGCATCATGGGGGCCGCCATGGCCCGGAACCTCGTGCGGGCCGGGCACGGTGTGCGGGTCTGGAACCGGACCCGGGACAAGGCCGAGCCGCTGGCCGGCGACGGCGCGCACGTCGCGGACACCCCGGAGGAGGCCGTACGGGGCGCCGACGTCGTCCTGACCATCCTCCACGACGGCCCGGCCGCGCTCGACGTCATGCGCCGGGCCGCACCCGGGCTGCGCGCGGGGGCCGTCTGGGTGCAGTCCACGACCGCCGGCACCGAAGCCCTCGGCGAGCTGGCCGAGTTCGCCGACGCGCAGGGGCTCCCCTTCTTCGACGCACCCGTCCTGGGGACACGCGCACCCGCCGAGGCCGGGCAGCTCACCGTGCTCGCCGCGGGCCCGAGCGCGGCCCGCGACACCGTGACACCCGTCTTCGACGCCGTCGGCGCCCGGACGGTGTGGACCGGCGAGGACGGCGCGGCGGGCAGCGCCACCCGGCTCAAGCTCGTCGCCAACAGCTGGGTGCTGGCCGCCACGGCCGCGACCGGGGAGGTGCTCGCCCTGGCCAAGGGCCTCGGCGTGGACCCGGAGGACTTCTTCGGCCTCATCGAGGGCGGCCCGCTCGACATGGGCTATCTGCGCGCCAAGGCCGACCTGGTCCTGGAGGACCGGCTGTCCCCGGCCAGCTTCGCCGTCACCACCGCCGAGAAGGACGCCCGCCTGATCGTGGGAGCGGGAGCGCGGCACGGCGTGCGGCTCGACGTGGCCGAGGCCGCCGCGGAACGCTTCGGCCGCGCCGGTGCCCTCGGCCACGGGGACGAGGACATGGCCGCCGCGTACTTCGCGAGCTTCGAGGAGGGCAAGCCCCCCTCCTCGTAGCACCGCGGACCCGGCTCCTCGGAGCCCCGCGGACCCGCGGAGCCCGTACGTCTCAGCGGGACGTGTCCGCGGGGCCGTGGGGACTCTGGGCCGGGATCGGGCCCGCGCGGTCCAGCAGGCCCGTGCGGGCCGCGAGCGCCGCCGCTTCCAGGCGGGAGCCCACGCCCAGCTTCATCAGGACCCGCTGGACGTGGGTGCGGGCCGTGGACGGGGCGATGCCCATGCCGGCCGCGATGAGCCGGGTGTCCTCGCCGTCGGCGACCCGCACCAGGACCTCCACCTCGCGGGGTGTGAGCATCTGGAGCAGCCGCTGGCCCTCGTCGTCGGGCTGGGCGGCGGGATTGAGCAGTTCGCTGAAGGCGCCCTGGAGCAGTTGCGGGGCCACGGCCGCCTCGCCCGCCCTCGCCTTCATGATCGCGCGCTCGACACCCTCGATGCGCTCGTCATGGCGTACGTAGCCGGAGGCGCCGGCGGCGAACGCGGCCGCGATCCCGCGCGGGTTGGGCACCGGTCCGAGCACCAGGACGGCCACCTGCGGACGCTCCCGCTTGATCCGCACCACCGGGTCGAAGATCCCCGGCTCGGCGGGTGTCGCCGTGCCGATCAGGCACACCTCGGGTGCCCGTGTGATCACCAGCTCCGCCGCCCCCGCGGCGGGCGCCGCCGCGGCGAGCACCCGGTGCCCGCGCAGCTTCAGCGCCGAGGCCAACGCCTCGGCGAGCAGTCGGTGGTCGTCGACCACCATGAGCCGGACTCCCATCAGGCAACCCCCCAGTCCCCCCGAGCATCCCCACTGGTTCCCCGTGGATTAGGAGCCCCCCGGCTCTCCATCACCCGGAAGCTACACGCTTGTTCGACGTTGCGCTTCCCCTACTGGAGAGAAGTGCCCCGGAATATCGAAATCCCACCCAATAGGAAGTGTTGCGGGGTACGCGTGCGGCCCCGCCCCTGAACAGGGACGGGGCCGCACACGGTGTTTCGGCCCGAACAAATCAATCCGGGGAAACGATCACCGCATTCTTTCGAAGATGATCACTTTGGTTCACTCGAAAGGTGACGGTTACTTCGTTCCGAAGGCGATCGCCAGGTACGCCTTGTCCGTCGCGGAGGTCGGCTTGTCCGCGTAGACCTGGGACATGTACAGCCGGCCGTCGGCGTAGAGGATCTCGGCGTAGTCCGGGAGCATGCTCGACTCCGCGTCACGCGTCGACTGGGTGGCCGGGTTCTCCATCAGCTTCGTCTCCTTGAAGGAGGTTCCGTCGATGCTGACGATCTGCCCGCCCTTGTCGTACGGCGGCCGCTTGTACGCGAGGAGGCTGGTGCCGTCCATGCGCAGCGGGGTGATGCTGTAGCCGTCGCCCGCGTCCGCGCGCTGGCCGGTCTGCTTGCCGGTGGCCAGGTCGAAGGCGACGATCTCGTTGGTCCGGCTGTAGTCACCGGAGCCGTCGTGCTCCTCGGTCGGGATGTACAGCTTGTCGTTGCCGACGGCAAGCGACTTGCAGAACTCGATCTTGGTGATGCCGTCGCACTTGGCCGCGTACGTCTTGCCGGGGGCCGAGATCTTCGCCCGCAGCTTGCCGGTCTTGTTGTCGATGGAGAAGAAGTCCGAGATGCCGCTGCCGTCACCGGCGGAGTCGCCGACGTCGGCCGCCACGACCAGCGGGTCGGTGGAGACGACGCTGGCGTACTCGATGCCGGGCGACATCTTGTACTCGGAGATCACCTTCCCGGACTTCGGGTCGATGGTCTGGATGTGGAGCTGGCGCGTGCTGCCGTACTGGCCGCACTTGCGGACCGCGACCAGCTTGGCGCCGCCGCCGTACCCGGAGTCGTAGCAGCTGTCGCCCGTCTTGGGCGCCCACAGGGCCTTGCCGGTGGAGATGTCGAACGCTCCCCCGCCACCCGTGCTGCCCGCGGCGACCGTGTTCCCGCTGATCGTCACGTTGTCGAGGTTGATCACCTGGTCACCGGACTTGATCGTCCGGGTCCAGAGCTTGGCGCCCGCGTCGAGATCGATCGCGGCGAGCTGGGTGCATCCGTGCGAGGGCTGCGCCTTGGTGGGCATGGCCGGCTCGTAGATGATCGCCGAGCGGTTGGCGTCCGTGCTGTGCAGGCTGGCCTGGCACACCGGGCCGGGAAGCTTGATCGTCCAGTTCTTGGCGCCGGTCTTCGGGTCGTAGCCGTTGATCTCGGCGTTGCCGGTCTTGGCGTACACCTTGTCGGTGAGCCAGGAGCCGGACGTGGTCACGCTGGTGACGTCCTTCGGCACGGCCGGCGCGGGGATCTGGAAGAGCAGGTCGGAGTTGGTGTTCGCCGGCACCTTCTCGCCGCCGGTGCCCTTCTTGTCTCCGCCCTTGTCGTCACCGTTGCCGCCGGTGACACCGCCCGACTTCCCGACGTCGTGCTTGTTGCCCCCGTCGGAGCGCTGCGAGTACACGATTCCCGCGCCGACGATCAGCGCGACGGCCACGACGGCCGCCACGATGATGAGCAACTGGCTGTTGACCTTGCGCCCGCCGCTCGCCTGCGGGGCCTGCGGCTGCATCGGCATGGTCTGCGGCTGCGGGTAGCCGTACGGGCTCGGCTGCGCGGCGGGGTTGTACGGGGCCTGGGCGCCGTACGGAGCCTGCGGCTGGCCCGGGTAGCCGTAGCCCGGCTGGCCCGGGGGCGGCGTCTGCGGATAGCCGTACGGCTGCTGCGGGGACGCCGGCGGGGGCGTCTGGGGGTAGCCGTAGCCGGGGCCCGCGGCGGCGGGCGGAGGGGTCGGCGGGCCGAACCCGCCGGCGGGCGGCTCCTGCGGGGCGCCGAAGCCCTGCGCGGGCGCACTCTGCGGGGCACCGAAACCGGGCGCGGGCGCGTCCTGCGGGGCGCCGGGACCCTGCGCGGGCTGCTCCTGCGGGTCGCCGGGCTCGGGGTCTGCCCCGCCCGGAGTCTGCTGAGAGCCCTGGGAGGGTTCCTGCGGTGCGCCGAAGCCCTTCGGGGGCTCGTTCGGCGGCGGGGGCGGCTGGCTCATGACGTGAATACCTCGGGATAAGAAGGGACGGCGGGCCTGTGCGCGTGCGGGACGCGAGGGAACGGGACGGGGGCGTCGGTCACTTGCCGTAGGCCAGCATCAGCTTCTCCTTCGCCTCGTCGTTGCCCGTCAGGCGGGTCGTGGAGATGTAGAAGCGTCCGTCCACGAAGTCGACGGCCTTGGAGTAGAAGCCGGCCTCGATCGCCGCGGTGCCCTGCGGGTTCTGGAGCAGCTTCGTGGGCGTGTGGCCGCTCCCGCCCGTCGGGATCGACACGACGCGGCCGCCCCCGTCGTACGACGCCTCGACGTAGGCGACGAGCGCGCCGCCGTCCGTCTTCATCGGCATCATCGTCGCGTCCGTCGGGGACTTGACGCGCCACTTCTCCTTGCCGGTCGCGAGGTTGAACGCGACGATCTCGTTCGGCCCGGTCTTCGCCTCGGTCGGCAGATAGAGCGTGTCGGCGTCGGCGACGGCACCGAAGCAGCCCGCCAGGTCACGGTCGAGGATCGCGAAGCCGCACTCCGGCGCGAAGCCGTCGTCGCTCTTGAGCTGGGAGCGCAGGTCGCCGTTGTCCTTCAGGACGGTGATGTTGAACTTCTTCTTCGCGTCGTTCGTCAGGTAGAGCACGACCGGGTCCACGGAGTAGGCGCGCCCGACCCGCCAGCCCTTGGGGATCTTCGTCGTCCAACGGGCCTTGCCGGTGGCCGGGTCCAGTTCCTGCACCTCGTCGTGCTCGGTGCTGCTGCCGGCCCCGCAGGCCGAGACGGCCAGCAGCTTGGAGCCGCCCGCGAATCCCGCCGGGTAGCAGCTCGCCCCGTACTTCTTCTTGTCCCAGAGCTTCCTGCCGCTGCCGACGTCGTAGGCCGTTCCCGACATCGAGCGGCCGACCGTCAGCGTCTTGCCGGTGATGGACAGGTCGATCGAGATCGTGCTGTCGAACAGATCGCCCTCCGCGACCTGCGCGGTCCAGCCCTTGGCTCCGGTGTTCAGGTCGACCTGCTGGAGCTGGTTGCACTTCGCGCTGCTGGCGGAGCCGCTCATGTAGGCGACGACGACCTTGTCGTCGGCCGTCTTCTGCGGGGTGACAGCGCAGATCTTCTGCGGGAAGGTCAGCGCGGGCCAGGCCAGCTTGCCGTCACCGACGTCGAACGCGAAGAGCTGCTTGTACGCGGCCTTCACCGCCGCCTTGCCGGTGATCCACATGCCGGGGGCCTCGGCACCCGAACCGGGCGCGTCCGGCGCCGACTTGTACCAGAGGACCTTCGCCTCGCCCGCCTTGCGGCCGGCGTTCAGGTCGTCGTTCTCCTCGCCGCCGTCACCGCTGCCGTCGCCGGGGTTGACCGGATCGTCCGAGGCGGGCGCGGACACGGACGGGCTGTGGCTGGGACTCTCCTTCGCGACGGGCTTCTTGTCGCCCCCGCCGCTGGTGACCGCCCACACGGTGCCGCCGACGACGAGCAGACCCGCCACCGCCGCGGCGACGACGAGCGCGGGCTTTCCCTTGAACGGGTTCTTCGAGCCACCGCCGGGACCGCCGGGCTGCGGGGTGCCGGGACCGCCCGGGTAGGGCGCCTGGGGCGGATAGCCGTACCCCTGCTGCTGCCCGTATCCGTACGGACCGGGCTGGCCGTAGGGGCCCGGCTGCTGCGGCTGCCCGTACGGTCCGGGCTGCTGCGGCTGCCCGTACGGACCCGACTGGGCGTAGGGGCCGGGCTGCTGCGGGTATCCGTAGCCGGGCTGCGGAGGTCCGGCGGGCGGGGTGTTCTGGGGCGCGGGCGCCTGGGGCGGCTGCGCGGGAGGAGCGGGCGTGCCCTGCGGCGCGGGAGGCGTGTTCGGAGGCGTGCCCTGCGGCGGCGGAGGCGTGCTCTGCGGTGCGCCGAAGCCACCCCCCGACCGCGGGTCCGGCGACGCGCCGGCGCCGCCCGTCGGCGGCTGGTCCTGCGGTGCTCCGAAACCGCCCTGCGGTGGCTGACTCGGCGGCTGACTCATCAGCGCGTCCCCCTCTTCACTGATGTGACCCCCCACCGGCGGCGCCCGTTTCGCGCCTCGTCCGGTGGATCTCAGACTGTTCTCAGACCGCTCTTTCTATCACTCCAGGGGGCGTGAACAGGGGGCCGGTGCGCGCCCTGTTCCCAAGGGAGGACCGGGCTGTGATGCCGCCGTTACGCGCCTTCACGCGCCCTTCACGCCGGGCGCGCAAGGCGAGTTCAGCGGCCGGGGACGTCCGTCGCGCGGGGCGCTTTCGACAACTCGGGGGCACCTGGGGGCACTTGCGCGCCCTTCGCGCGGGCCGTGCGCGCCGGGCCCGCACGCCGGGCGGGCGGTGCCTCCGCGACCCGAAGGCACCGCCCGCCTCACAAGGGGCTGTCGCCCCTCGCGCTCACGCGTCTTCCGCCAGCTCCAGCCAGCGCATCTCCAGTTCCTCCCGCTCGCCCGCCAACTCGCGCAGTTCGGTGTCGAGTCGGGCGACCTTGCCGAAGTCGGTGGCGTTGTCGGCGATCTGGGCGTGCAGCTTCGTCTCCTTCTCGGAGATCTTGTCGAGCTGCCGCTCGATCTTCTGGAGTTCCTTCTTCGCGGCACGGGCGTCGGCGGCCGACGCGGACTTCGCCGGGGCGGGAGCGGCGGCGAGCACGGTGGCCGCGGCCGCCTCCTCCATCTTCCTGCGCCGCTCCAGGTACTCGTCGATTCCGCGCGGAAGCATCCGCAGGGTGCCGTCGCCGAGGAGCGCGAACACGTTGTCCGTGGTGCGCTCGATGAAGAAGCGGTCGTGGGAGATCACGATCATGGAGCCGGGCCAGCCGTCGAGGAGGTCCTCGAGCTGGGTGAGGGTCTCGATGTCGAGGTCGTTCGTCGGCTCGTCGAGGAAGAGGACGTTGGGCTCGTCCATCAGCAGGCGCAGGATCTGCAGCCGGCGGCGCTCACCACCGCTGAGGTCCCCGACCGGCGTCCACTGCTTCTCCTTGTTGAAGCCGAACGTCTCGCAGAGCTGCCCCGCGGTCATCTCGCGGCCCTTGCCGAGGTCGACGCGGTCGCGGACGGACTGGACGGCCTGCAGGACGCGCCAGGTGGGGTCGAGTTCGCCGACCTCCTGGGAGAGGTAGGCGAGCTTGACGGTCTTGCCGGTGACGATCCGGCCGGCGGCGGGCTGCTGCTCGCCCTCGGTGCGGGCGGCCTCGGCCAGGGCCCGCAGCAGGGAGGTCTTGCCCGCGCCGTTCACACCCACCAGGCCGACACGGTCACCGGGGCCGAGCTGCCAGGTCAGGTGCTTGAGCAGCACCTTGGGACCGGCCTGGACGGTCACGTCCTCCAGTTCGAAGACGGTCCTGCCGAGCCGGGAGTTGGCGAACCGCATCAGCTCGCTCTTGTCGCGGGGCGGCGGCACGTCGGCGATCAGCTCGTTGGCGGCCTCGACGCGGAAGCGCGGCTTGGAGGTGCGGGCGGGGGCGCCGCGGCGCAGCCAGGCCAGCTCCTTGCGGACCAGGTTCTGCCGCTTGACCTCCTCGGTCGCGGCGATGCGCTCACGCTCGGCGCGGGCGAACACGTAGTCGGAGTAGCCGCCCTCGTACTCGTAGACCGCGCCCTTCTGCACGTCCCACATCCGGGTGCAGACCTGGTCGAGGAACCACCGGTCGTGCGTGACGCAGACCAGGGCGGAGCGGCGCTCGCGCAGGTGTCCGGCGAGCCAGGCGATGCCCTCGACGTCCAGGTGGTTGGTGGGCTCGTCGAGGACGATCAGGTCCTGCTCGTCGATGAGCAGCTTCGCCAGCGCGATACGGCGGCGCTCGCCGCCGGAGAGCGGGCCGATCACGGTGTCGAGGCCCTGCGGGAAGCCGGGCAGGTCGAGACCGCCGAACAGGCCCGTCAGGACGTCCCTGATCTTGGCGTTGCCCGCCCACTCGTGGTCGGCCATGTCCCGGATGACCTCGTGGCGCACGGTGGCCTCGGGGTCGAGCGAGTCGTGTTGGGTGAGCACGCCGACGTTCAGGCCGCCGGAGTGGGTGACACGGCCGGTGTCGGGCTCCTCCAGCCGGGCGAGCATGCGGATCAGGGTGGTCTTGCCGTCACCGTTCCGGCCGACCACGCCGATGCGGTCGCCCTCGCTGACGCCGAGGGAGACTCCGTCGAGCAGTGCACGGGTGCCGTACACCTTGCTGACGGACTCGACATTGACCAGGTTGACGGCCATTTCTCTCCTGAACAACGGGGACGATCGACCGGACGATCGACCCTCAAGGGTAGTCCGCGCGGCGGGTGTCCCCCGCCGCGCGTTCAGCGGCCGCTCAGCCGAGCACGGTCGCACCGGGTGCCGGGGACTGCGTGACGCGCACCGCGCGGCAGGTGCCCGAGTCCTGGAGCGCCCGGCCGACGGCCCGCGCGGACTCCGCGTCCGGCGCGAGGAACGCCGTCGTCGGGCCCGACCCGGACACGAGCGCGGCGAGCGCGCCGGCCGCGCGGCCCGCCGCGAGGGTGTCGGCGAGGGCCGGGAAGAGGGAGAGCGCCGCGGGCTGGAGGTCGTTGGAGACGGTGCGCGCGAGGGCTCCGGCGTCGCCCTTCGCCAGGGCGTCCAGCAGATCCTGCGAGGCGACCGGCTCCGGGACGCGCACGCCCTCGTTCATCCGGTCGAACTCCCGGAAGACCGCCGGGGTCGACAGTCCGCGCTCGGCCATCGCGAACACCCAGTGGAAGGTCCCGCCGACGTCCAGGAGGCGCAGCTTCTCGCCCCGGCCGGTACCGAGCGCCGCCCCGCCCACCAGGGAGAACGGCACATCGCTGCCCAACTCGGCGCAGATGTCGAGGAGTTCTTCGCGCGAGGCGTTCGTGCCCCACAGGGTGTCGCAGGCGAGCAGCGCGCCCGCCCCGTCCGCGCTGCCTCCGGCCATGCCGCCGGCGACGGGGATGTCCTTGGCGATGTGCAGGTGGACGGCGGGGTCGATGCCGTGGCGGCGGGCGAGTTCCAGGGCGGCGCGGGCCGCGAGGTTGGTGCGGTCGAGGGGCACCTGGCCGGCGTCCGGGCCCGCGCAGGTGACGCGCAGCTCGTCCGCGGGGGTGACCGTCACCTCGTCGTGGAGGCCGACCGCGAGAAAGACGTTGGCCAGGTCGTGGAAGCCGTCGGGGCGTGCGCCGCCGACCGCGAGCTGGACGTTGACCTTGGCAGGGACGCGTACCGTCACCCTCTCCGTCACGGCTGGGTCGACTCCTCGTTCTCGGGGGTGTGCCGGGGGGTGCCCGCGTCGTCCCGGTCCGCCGCCGCGCGGTTCTCCGCGATGCGGACGAACTCCTCGACCGTCAGCGACTCCCCGCGGGCCTGCGGCGAGATCCCGGCGGCGACGAGCGCGGCCTCGGCGGCGGGCGCGGAACCGGCCCACCCGGCGAGGGCGGCGCGCAGCGTCTTGCGGCGCTGGGCGAAGGCGGCGTCCACCGCGGCGAACACCTCGCTCTTGGTGGCCGTCGTGCTGATCGGCTCGGTGCGCCGGGTGAGTGCCACGAGACCGCTGTCGACGTTGGGCGCGGGCCAGAAGACGTTGCGCCCGATGGAACCGGCCCGCTTCACGTCGGCGTACCAGTTCGCCTTCACCGACGGCACGCCGTACACCTTCGAGCCGGGCGGCGCGGCGAGCCGGTCGGCGACCTCCGCCTGGACCATCACGAGGGTGCGCTCGATGGTCGGGAAGGTGTCGAGCATGTGCAGCAGGACGGGCACGGCGACGTTGTACGGGAGGTTCGCGACGAGCGCGGTGGGCGGCGGGCCCGGCAGCTCCCGGACCTGCATGGCGTCCGAGTGGACCAGCGCGAAGCGGTCGGCGCGCTGCGGCATGCGGGCCTGGACCGTCGCGGGGAGCGCGCTCGCGAGGACGTCGTCGATCTCGACGGCGACGACCCGGTCCGCCGTCTCCAGCAGGCCGAGTGTCAGGGAGCCGAGGCCGGGGCCCACCTCCACGACCACGTCGTCGGGCCGCACCTCCGCGGTCCGCACGATGCGGCGCACCGTGTTCGCGTCGATGACGAAGTTCTGGCCGCGCTGCTTGGTGGGCCGTACGCCGAGGACGGCCGCGAGTTCGCGGATCTCGGCGGGGCCCAGGAGGGCGTCGGAGGTGGGGCTGGTCACGAGCCAAGGGTACGGGGGGCCGGGCCCGGGCCGTGCAGCCGCGGCCCCGCGGCACGGGTGTCAGCCGTGCCACCGGGGTCCCGCGGTGCCGGGGATGGGCATCCGGCCGGCCGGCGCCTCGGCGCCGGAGTCGGCGTGCGGCCGCGTCGGGGTCAGCGGTGCAGGTGCCTGCCGCAGTGCGGCCACGGGGTCGCCCCGCGGCGCATGTACAGCTTCTTGGCCCTGCTGGTCTGTTCCGCGGCCGGCGCGTCCTGGGGGCGCCCGCTGCCGCCGAGGGTGTGCCAGGTGCGGGTGTCGAACTGGTAGAGGCCGCCGTAGGTGCCGGAGGGATCCACGGCGCCGGGCCGGCCGCCGGACTCGCAGGCGGCGAGGCCCGCCCAGTTCAGGTGGTCGGCGCCGCCGCGGGACGGGGGATGCGGCTTCGTGCCGACCCTGACCGTCCGGGGCTGCGGCTGCCGCACCACCTCGGAGGCCTCCAGCCGGGGCCGCTGCTTGACGCCGTTGACCGTGCGCAGGGTGTAGGTGAGGCGCCGGGCCCCGTACCTGCCGGGGTCATCGACGACCTCGACGCCCTGGAACAGCGAGTCGTCGTCCGCCCGCCGCACCTCGAACGGGATCCGTTCCTCGCGGACCTCCCTGGCCCCGGTGACCCGCAGGACGGTGACGGTCTGCCCGTCCCGCGGGAAGCTCCCGGCCGGTACGGAGGTCATGTCCTGTCCGTGCAGGGTGATCCCGGCCTCCCGCACGGCCTCCGCGACGCTCGCCGCGTTGGTGCGGATCGTCCGGGCCCGGCCGTCGGCCATGATCGTGACCGCGCGTTCGGTCCGTACGTCGAGCTCCAGCCCTTCGCGCCCGATGCGCCGGGAGCGCGAGGCCGACAGATGGGCGCCCTCGGCGCGCACCCCCAGTTGGCCGAGCGCCCCGTCCACGGTGTGCGCCGTGGTCCACACCCTGCGCCGCTCCCCGTCGATGGTGAGGTGCACCGGGCGCCCGTAGCGCACGGCGACCTCGTCCCCGCTGGCGAGGGCGGTGCCGGGGGCCGGCGCGACCATGTCGTGGGGGCCCACCTTCACGCCCTCGTCGGCGAGCAGTTCCGTCACGTCGTCCGCGAAGGTGTGCAGGGTGCGCGGTCTGCCGTCGACGCTGAGCTCGATCGCCTTGTCGTTGGCGACGAACGCGGAGGTGCCGCCGGCCAGGAAGGCCACGACCAGGGCCTGCGGGATCAGCCGGCGCAGGGCCTGGGCCTCGGGGCGCTCGGAGCCCCGCTTGCGCCGGGCCGCGCGCCGCGCCTCGGCCCGGCCGCCCGTACCGCGCCCGGCCTCCCGCCCGCCGGGAGTGCCGTCCCACGGGGTGCCGCCGACCGGGGTGTCCGGCAGCGGGCGCGGCAGACGGGGCTCGGTCGGCGCGTCGGGCGCGACGCGCACGGTGCGGCCACCCCGGGCGCCGGGCACGCCCTGTACGCCGTACGGCGGGGTTCGGGGCGCCTCCGGCACCGCGGGCCCGACGACGGGCGGCGCGTAGGCGGGGCCCCAGGACTCGGGGGAGACGGCGGCGTACGGCTGCTCGTGGGCCGGGTGCTCCGGATGGCCGGTGTGCTCGCCGTACCCTCCGTACCCGCCGGAGAAGCCTTCGCGGCCGGGGTGACCCTCTTGGCCGGGGTGCCCCTGGTGACCGGGGTAGGCCTCCTGCCCGGCATGCCCGGGATGGATGGGATGGACGGGATGGACGGCGCGCGTCTCGTGGTCCGGGTACGCCCGGTGACCGGAGGCCGGCCCCGCCCCGTACCCCCGGTACTCCCCGTGACCGCCGGAGCCGTCCTGGGAGACGGCTCCGGCCGGCCCGAATCCGGCGGACGCGTCAGCCCCGTCGAACACTCCCGGCGGTCCGAACACCCCCGGCGGTCCGAACACTCCGGGCGGTCCGAACACTCCGGGCGGTCCGGCCATGCCGAGCGGGGCCGCCACGGTGGGCGCGCCGGCCACGGCGGCGGCGCCGGTGACGAGGGTCGTGGCCTCGGGGCCACCGTTCGGTCCGTACGTCTTGTACGGCTCGTACCGCGAGCTGCTCACGACGACACGCTCCAGGGTCCGGATCGGGCGACCAGAACCTAGCGGAGCGATCGTCACTCTCCCAAGCAACGCGGCTACGCTGTGTCGCGACACTCCCTCGCCGAAGACACCTGACCGGCCGTGGAAAACCCCCGGAACCGTTACGGGTCAGTAATCGAACGCGCGCGCGGTGTTGGCGGAGATCGAGGTCGCCAGGGTGTCCTCGTCGATCCCCCGCACCGCGGCCATGGCGCGCACCGTGACCGGAATGAGATACGGGGCGTTGGGCCGTCCGCGGTACGGCGCGGGGGTCAGGAAGGGCGCGTCGGTCTCGACGAGGACGAGTTCGAGCGGGGCCACGGCCAGCGCGTCGCGCAGCGGCTGGGCGTTCTTGAAGGTCATGTTGCCGGCGAAGGACATGAAGTATCCGGCGCGGGCGCAGATCTCGGCCATCTCGGCGTCGCCGGAGTAGCAGTGGAAGACGGTCCGTTCCGGGGCGCCCTCCTCCGCGAGGACGCGCAGGACGTCGGCGTGGGCGTCGCGGTCGTGGATGACCAGGGCCTTCCCGTGCCGCTTGGCGATCTCGATGTGGGCGCGGAAGGAGCGCTCCTGCGCCTCCTTGCCCTCGGGCCCGGTGCGGAAGTGGTCGAGGCCCGTCTCGCCGACGCCCTTCACGTGCGGCAGCGCGGCGAGCCGGTCGATCTCGGCGAGCGCCTCGTCCAGGGCCCCGTCGCCGCCCGGTACGCGCGCTCCCTGCCGTGACCAGCCGTCGGGGTCGCCGAGCACGATGCGGGGTGCCTCGTTCGGGTGCAGGGCGACGGTGGCGTGGACGGCGTCGTGCGTGGCCGCCGTCTCGGCCGCCCAGCGGGAGCCCTTCACGTCGCAGCCGACCTGGACGACCGTCGTCACGCCGACGGAGGCGGCCTTGGCGAGGGCGTCCTCGACCGTGCCGGACTGCATGTCGAGGTGGGTGTGGGAATCGGCCACGGGCACGCGCAGCGGCTCGGGGAGCGGCGGCGCGGCGTTCTTGTCGGCGGCGGAGGAGGCGGAAGGCATGCCCCGATCCTACGAAGGGGGCATGCCCGGCCTCACCTCGCGGGGAGCGGGCAGGCCGTCCCTGGAGTACCGCCCGGGAGCAAGCGGGCCGTCCCGGTGGTCCCGCCGCCCAGGCCGGTGGTCCCGCCCGGCGGGGTCAGCCCGCCCGGCGGTGCTGGAACGGGTGCAGCAGGTCCGACAGGTGCCAGTGGTGCGGCTCCTTCGGGGTGTCGGCGGAGGACTCGGCCCGGGTCTCCCCCTCCGCGCCGTCCTCGGACCGGCGCGCGGGCACGGGCTTGCGGGTGCCGTGGGTCGCGGAGCGCATCGAGTCGAGGGCGAAGGACACCTGGCCGGCGCGCATGATGCGCACCACGTGACTGTCGCAGTTCAGGCAGGTGGGCCGGCTGAGCGGAGACGGCACGACCTCGCCGTCCGCCACGTACACGACGTACTCGGAGCCTTCCGTGTCGCGGTGGTGCTCGATCTCGTAGGACTGCTCCCAGCCGTGCCCGCAGCGCATGCAGGCGAAGGAATACGATTCGTGGACGACGGCCGTCGCCGTGCCGCGATGCCTGGTCTGTTCGGTGACCTGACCGGCGGCGCCGCCCCCGGTCCGTCCTGTGGTCTCACTCATGCCAGCCGCTCCTCTTGTCCGCTGGACAAGCACCCCCGTCGGCGAATTCCCCCGGAATTCCACCGGTTCGCCGGAGGCGAGGGACGGGTACGTCCCTTCGTCCAGTGGACGCCTCTCCCGGCCCGAACGCATCCGGCCTGCCGAGTGTTGGAGCCGTCTTGGCCTTTCCTTGTCGGAAGGCTCCTGTCACGCGGCCTGATCTTTGCTTTTCACGATAGTCCTTTGCCCTTCTATGGGCCGCTTCGTTCGGCGTTCTTTGCCGCCACGACCGCATCGAAGACGTCCCGCTTGGGAATCCCCGCTTCGGCGGCGACGGCGGCGATGGCCTCCTTGCGCCGCTCCCCCGCCTCCTCGCGCACCCGCACCCTGCGCACCAGCTCACCGGCGTCCAGTTCCTCGGCGCCCTTCTCGGGGGCGCCCTCGACGACGACGGTGATCTCGCCGCGGACCCCCTCGGCGGCCCAGGCGGCCAGCTCGCCCAGCGGGCCGCGCTTGACCTCCTCGTACGTCTTGGTCAGTTCGCGGCAGACGGCGGCGCGCCGCTGGGTGCCGAAGACCTCCGCCATGGCGGCGAGGGTGTCGTCGAGCCGGTGGGGCGCCTCGAAGTAGACGAGCGTGCGGCGCTCCTCGGCGACCTCCCGCAGCCGGGACAGCCGCTCACCGGCCTTCCTGGGCAGGAAGCCCTCGAAGCAGAAGCGGTCCACGGGCAGGCCGGACAGCGCGAGCGCGGTGAGCACGGCGGAGGGGCCGGGGACGGCGGTGACCTTGATGTCCTTCTCGACCGCGGCCGCGACGAGCCGGTAGCCGGGGTCCGACACGGACGGCATCCCGGCGTCGGTCACCAGCAGCACCCGCGCCCCGCCGACGAGCGCCTCGACGAGTTCCGGGGTCCGGGCGGCCTCGTTCCCCTCGAAGTACGACACGATCCGCCCCGTCGGCTGGACGCCGAGGGCCTGGGTGAGCCGGCGCAGCCTGCGGGTGTCCTCGGCGGCGACGACATCGGCCCCGGTCAGTTCGGCGGCGAGCCGTGGCGGCGCGTCCGAGATGTCGCCGATGGGAGTGCCTGCCAACACAAGGATTCCTGTCACGGTCCCATCCTCGCAGGGGTGCGGCCCGACAAGCTCATCCGACCGGAAGGGGCCCATGCACGGGACTCCCACAGACCTGTTCCCTACGATGGCGCGGTGACCAGTACCGCGTCCTCCACGGACACCCGGCAGGGGCAGGGCCAGGCCGCCGACGCTCGGCGGCCGTCGTGGCAGCAGCGGCTGCGCCGATTCGGCTACACGGCGCCGCCCCGAAGTGATGTGCGCGACCGGCTCGTACCGCCGTACGCCCAGCCAGGCCCGGGTATCTGGGCCGCGCTCGGGCTGCGTCAGGGAGTCGCCGACCGTTTCAACCGCTGGTCGGGCTGGGTGGGCCCGCTCCTGGTGACCCTGCTCGCCGGGTTGCTGCGGTTCTGGAACCTGGGCAGCCCCAAGGCGGTGATATTCGACGAGACGTACTACGCGAAGGACGCCTGGGCACTCTTCCACCGCGGCTACGAGGTCAACTGGACGAAGGACGCCAACGACCTGATCCTTCGGAGCAACGGGCATGTGAAGATCCCGACCGACGCCGCGTATGTCGTGCACCCGCCGATCGGGAAGTACGTCATCGGGCTCGGCGAGTGGATGTTCGGCTTCAACCCCTTCGGCTGGCGCTTCATGACGGCGCTGCTCGGCACCCTGTCGGTGCTGCTGCTGTGCCGGATCGGGCGCCGCCTGTTCCGCTCGACGTTCCTCGGCTGCCTCGCGGGGCTGCTGATGGCGGTGGACGGTCTGCACTTCGTGATGAGCCGCACCTCGCTGCTCGACGGTGTGCTGATGTTCTTCGTGCTGGCGGCCTTCGGCTGTCTGGTGGTGGACCGGGACAAGGCGCGGGCGAGACTGGCGGAGGCGCTGCCGGTCGACGAGAACGGTGTCGTCCGCCCCGACGCCCACATCGCGGAGACGACCCGTCTCGGCTGGCGGCCCTGGCGCTGGACGGCGGGCCTCATGCTGGGCCTGGCCATCGGCACCAAGTGGAACGGGCTGTACGTCCTCGCCGCGTTCTGCGTGATGGCGGTCCTGTGGGACGTGGCCTCGCGCCGGGTCGCGGGCGCCCGGCACCCCTACACGGCGGCTCTGCGGCACGACACCGGCATCACCTTCCTGGCGACGGTCCCGGTCGCCCTGGCCGTCTACCTGGTCTCCTGGACCGGCTGGATCCTGTCGCCGGACAACGGCAAGGGCGGCTACTTCCGCAACTGGGCCGTGACGGACGGCAAGGGCGGCAACTGGACCTTCCTGCCGGACTGGCTGCGCAGCCTGTGGCACTACGAGCACGAGGTCTACAAGTTCCACGTCGGCCTGTCGTCGCCGCACACCTACCAGTCCAACCCGTGGAGCTGGATCGTCGCGGGCCGCCCGGTCTCGTACTTCTACGAGTCCCCGCTGCCCGGCAAGGACGGCTGCCCCGCCGACGCCGGCGACAAGTGCGCCCGCGAGGTGCTGGCGCTCGGCACGCCCCTGCTGTGGTGGGCCGCCTGCTTCGCGGTCCTGTACGTGCTGTGGCGCTGGGCCTTCCGCCGCGACTGGCGGGCGGGCGCCATCGCCTGCGGCATCGCGGCCGGCTACCTCCCCTGGTTCCTGTACCAGGAGCGCACGATCTTCTTCTTCTACGCGGTCGTCTTCGTCCCGTTCCTGTGTCTGGCCGTGACGATGATGATCGGCGCGATCCTCGGCCCACCCGGCTCCGGAGAACGCCGCCGAGTGATCGGCGCAGCAGGAGCCGGCGTCCTGGTCCTCCTGATCCTGTGGAACTTCATCTACTTCTGGCCCCTGTACACGGGCACGGCGATCCCTATCGAACAGTGGCGGTCCAGGATGTGGCTGGACACGTGGGTCTAGCCGGACGGACACACCACGGGGGGCGCGGCCGCGAGCCGCGCCCCCCGTGGCCGTCGGCGGCTAGGGCTTGTCCGCTTCCTGCGGATCGGCGATCTCAGGTCGTCGGCTCGACCGGATCAGCACGGCACCGAGGAACAACGGCCCCGACCCGGTCGCCGGCCCCAACCCGGGGATCGGGTCGGTGAACAGCTCGATGAGGCGCCCGGTCAAGACCATGCTGAGGGCCATCAGCAGCGCTCCCCAGCCGTAGAGGCGAGGGCGCTCGACCCTCGGTCGGATTCTGGGGAGCACCCACCCGAAGGTGATCGCCGCGACGCCGAGGGCGACGCCCACCGACGCCATCAGCGCCATGAATGTCGTGAAGCAGATGAAGAGCAGGTGCACGGTTCCCCCCGTCACGCGCCGAATCCCCGACGAAACGTGGCGCGATCATTACAGCCCTCGGCGCCGCGCGTCCACGCCTCGCGCAGGCCGCCGCCGCACCTGACGCTTCACCGTCGGTCAGCCTCGGACGATCAGCACGGCGATCCTCTCGTCGACCCGACCTCCCGGTGAGGCCGCGGCAAGGGGATCACGGATGTGGCTGGATTCGTGGGTTCCGGGTGGGGTGGGTGGCTGGAATGGGTCCGTGGGACACGTCCGTGAACGGTGTTCGTGGATGCGGCCGTTTTCGTGGCTAACGATTCGGCGAAGGTCTGCACCACCAGCCCCTCCCGCGCCTAGAGTGCAGCATGCACCGACTTTTCTGAACGCGTTCAGAAGTTCGGAGAAGGGGTCACGGGGAGGGGTCGCGCGATGCGCAAGGGGGCCAGGGCTGCCGTCATAGGCAGCGTGTTCGCGGTGATGGTGGGCGGCGCCGGGTACGGCGCCTACAACGTGGTGACGGCGGTCAGCGGGGACGGCGGCACGGGAGCCGGCGGGCCCGCGGCGGTGAAGACCGGGCCGCCGAGCGGCGCCGAGGTCAAGGAGACCAGCCGCGCCTTCTTCGCCGCCTGGGAGAAGGGCGAAGCGGCCAAGGCGGCCGCGCTGACGAACTACGCGACGAACGCCGAGGGCCTGCTCGCCGGCTACCGCGACGACGCGCATCTGACCGACGTGAAGATCACCCCGGGTGCCGCCTCCGGGGCCCGGGTGCCGTTCTCCGTCAAGGCCACGGTGTCCTACGACGGGAAGAGCGAGCCGTTCGCGTACGACTCCGAACTGACCGTCGTGCGCGGCGAGACCACCGGCAAGGCCCTGGTCGACTGGAAGCCCTCCGTCGTCCACCCGGAGCTGAAGGACGGCGACACGCTGGTCACGGGCGAGTCGGCGAGCCCGGCGATCGAGGCCGTGGACCGGAACAACGTTGTCCTGACGAAGGAGAAGTACCCCTCCCTGGGGCCGATCCTGGACGCGCTCCGGGCGAAGTACGGCGACAAGGCGGGCGGCACACCCGGCATCGAGCTGTCGATCCGGCACGGCGCCGAGGGCACCGGCGGCGACACGACCCTGGTCACCCTCGCCAAGGGACGGCCGGGCAGGGTCCGTACGACACTCAGCGCGAACGCCCAGGCCGCGGCCGAGAAGGCCGTCACCCGGTACGCCGAGTCCTCCGTGGTGGCGGTCAAGCCCAGCACCGGAGAGGTGCTCGCCGTCGCCAACCACCGCTCGGACGGCTTCAACGCGGCCTTCCTCGGCAAACTCGCGCCCGGCTCCACGATGAAGATCATCAGCGCGGCGACCCTCATCGACAACGGCATCACGACGGCGAACGGGCCCGCGACCTGCCCCGACACCGCGGTCTGGCAGAGCCAGACCTTCCACAACCTCACCGGCATGAAGCCGCAGGAGAACGCCACCCTCTCCGACAGCTTCTCGCGCTCCTGCAACACCGCCTTCGTGAAGTACGCGGACGACGTGAAGGTCGACTCCCTCACCAACGAGGCCCAGCAGCGCTTCGGACTGGGCCAGAACAACTGGAAGACCGGCATCGAGTCCTTCGACGGCTCGGTGCCCGCCTCCGGCGGCCCGGACACGGCGGCCAACATGATCGGCCAGGGCCAGGTCCAGATGAGCCCGCTGAACATGGCGTCGGTCACCGCCACCGCGATGACGGGCGCGTTCCGGCAGCCGGTCATCGTGCCGCGCTCCCTGGACGGCCGTGAACTGGCCACCGCGAAGGGCCTGTCCTCCGGTACGGTCGCCCAGCTCCGCGCGATGATGAACCGCACGGCCGTCAGTGGCACCGCGGCCCAGGTCATGGCGGGACTCGGCGGCAGCATCGGGGCCAAGACCGGTTCCGCCGAGGTCGACGGCCAGGCCAAGTCCAACAGCTGGTTCACCGGGTACCGCAACGACATCGCGGCCGCCGCCATGACGCAGGAGGGCGGCCACGGCGGGCAGGCGGCCGGCCCGATCGTCGCAGCTGTGCTACGAACGGGCGGCTGAAGTCGCTCCGCACAGGACGGGACCCTAGGGTGGTGCCTCTCGTTGAGGAGCGAGAGGCACGGGGGCATCAGAGGGCACCACGGGGCACCAGGGGACGGCGGAGGACACAGGGCAGTGGGCAAGAGAAGGCGCGTCGCCGAGAGACCGAAGACGAAGCAGCCCGCCGTGCTCGGCGGGGTGATCGCCGTCGCCGTCGTCGGCGTGGCCCTGGGTGCCTACAGCCTCTACGGCAGCGGGGCGTCGGCCGACGAGGGGACCACGGCCACCACCCGCAAGGCCGTCAAGACGGGCCCGCTGTCGGCCGCCGAGGTCACCATGGCGTCCACCACGTTCCTGAAGGCCTGGCAGAGCGGCGACGTCACCCGGGCGGCCGCGGCGACCGACGACTCGGCCGCCGCCACCACCACGCTGACCGGCTTCGGCAAGGACGCCCGCATCAGCGGAGTGACCCTGACCGCCGGCAAGCGCTCGGGCGCCGACATCCCCTTCACCGTCAAGGGCACCGTCACCTACAAGGGCATGACCAAGCCCCTGTCGTACTCCACGAAGCTGACGGTCGTGCGGCGGGCGAAGGACGGCGTGGCCCTGGTGGGCTGGAAGCCGTCCGTGGTCCACCCCGACCTCCAGGACGGCGACCGGCTGGTGACCGGCGAGGCCGGGACGCCGCCGGTCACCGCCATCGACCGGCACGGCGGTGAGCTGACCGCCGCCAAGTACCCCTCCCTGGGCACGGTCCTCGACGGGCTGCGCGAGAAGTACGGCAAGACGGCCGGCGGCAAGGCCGGCATCGAGCTGCGCGTGGTCCGCAAGGCCGCGGCCAAGGGTGCCCAGAAGACCCCCGACAAGACCCTGCTGACGCTCAGCGCGGGCACGCCGGGCAAGGTCCAGACGACACTGAGCCCGACCCTCCAGGCGGAGGCCGAACGTCTGGTGGCCGCCAAGCCGAAGGCGTCGGTGGTCCTGATGCGCCCCTCGACGGGCGAGATCCTCGCCGTCGCGAACAGCGGCCACGGCTTCAACACCGCGTTCCAGGGCTCCCTCGCGCCCGGCTCCACGATGAAGGTCATCACGGCGTCGATGCTCTTCGAGAAGGGCCTCGCCTCGCCCGACAAGCCGCACCCGTGCCCCAAGACGGCGACGTACGGCGGCTGGAAGTTCCACAACGACGACGACTTCGAGATCAAGAACGGCACGTTCAAGGCGAGCTTCGCGCGCTCCTGCAACACGGCCTTCATCACCCAGGCCGAGAAGCTGAAGGACGACGACCTGACCAAGCAGGCCCAGCAGGTCTTCGGTCTGGGCCTGAACAACTGGGCCATCGGCGTGCCCTCGGCGGACGGCTCGGTGCCGGTGCAGAGTGCCGCGCAGATGGCCGCCGAGCTGATGGGCCAGGGCGGGGTCCGCATGAACCCGCTGAACATGGCGTCGGTCGCCTCCACCGTCCAGTCCGGCACCTTCCACCAGCCCTACCTGGTCGCCCCGTCGGTCGACCACCGCACCCTGGCCAAGGCGTCCCGCACGATGTCCGCGACCACGCTCGCCCAGCTCCGCGAGGTCATGCAGTACACGGCCGCCGCGGGCACCGCCGCCGAGGCCATGGCCGGACTCGGCCCCGACTACGGCGCCAAGACCGGCTCCGCCGAGGTCGACAACCAGAAGCAGCCCAACGGCTGGTTCACCGCGTGGAAGGGCGACCTGGCGGGAGCCGGCGTCGTCCAGCAGGGCGGCCACGGCGGCAGCACGGCGGGCCCGATCGTGGCGGCCCTCCTGAAGGCAGGCAACGGCGGCTGACACCCGCCCGCGGAACGCGGCGTCCCTCGTCGGCGCTCCGTTGTGGAGGTTCTGGTGGGACTGAGGCGGGAGTCCGGGCGGACGCTCGGGGCCCGGTCGCATGGGGTGTACACCGACCGCTAGCGTGCCGTGCATGAACGTCACCGATGAGAACGCCGGCGAGGGTCCCTCCTCCGTCGCGAGCGACACCGACCCCCGTTTCGCCGAGGCGCTGCGGGAGCTGGGCCTCGGCGAGGTGATCGGGCGGGTCCGGCGCTTCCCGGACACGGCCCGCACCACCGCCGAGGCAGCCGCGGCGATCGGCTGCGAGCCGAGCCAGATCTGCAAGTCGCTGTTCTTCGCGGCGGACGGGGCCCCGGTCCTGGTGCTGCTGGACGGCTCGGCGCACGTCGGCATGGAGCTCGTACGACGGGAACTGGGCGCCGCGAAGCTCACCCGGGCCGGGGGCCGGCTCGTACGGGAGTCGACCGGATACGGGCCCGGTGCCGTCCCGCCCTTCGGGCACCTCACGGACATCCGTGTCCTGGTGGACCGTTCGGTGCTCGGTCACGACACGGTGTGGACCTCGGCGGGCACCCCGTTCAGCGTCTTCCCGATGGACCCGGAGAGTCTGATCGCGCACGCGGGCGCCACGGTGGTGGATGTGCGCGAGCCGATCGCGTGACGCCGCTCGTCGCCGCGGCCGTCCTGCTGGCCGCGGTCACGCACGCGGGCTGGAACGCGCTCGCGCACCGCATCGAGGACAAGCTCGTCGGCTTCACGCTGATCGCGGGCGGCGGGGTGCTGCTCGGCCTGGCCATGGCGCCGTTCGTCGCGCTCCCCTCGTCCGGGGCCTGGCCGTACCTGCTCGTCTCGGCCGCCATCCACGTCGCGTACATGATGCTGCTGATGCGCTCCTTCCGGCTCGGCGACTTCGGGCTGGCGTATCCGATCGCGCGCGGCTCCGCTCCGCTCGTCGTCACGGTGCTGGCGGCCCTGTTCGCGCACGAGGTGCCCGACCGCTGGGCAGCCTCGGGCGTCGCGCTGTCCTGCGCGGGCCTGACGGGGGTCGCGCTGTGGGGGCTGCGCGGCCGGCGCCCCGACTGGGCCGCGATCGGCGCCGCGCTCGCGACCGGCGTGGCGATCGCCGCGTACACGGTCGTCGACGGCCTGGGCGTGCGCGCCTCCGGGACCTCCCTCGGCTACATCGCCTGGCTGATGACCGCGCAGGGCGTGGCCGTCCCGGCATACGCGCTGTACCGCTGGCGCGGCGGGACGCTCGCACGTCTACGGCCGCACGCCGCCGTGGGCCTCCTCGGCGCCGCGCTCTCGGTCGCGGCCTACGGCCTGGTGCTGTGGGCCCAGACCCGCGCCGCGCTGGCACCGGTCGCGGCGCTGCGGGAGTCCTCGATCATCGTCGGGGCGGCCATCGGCGCGGTCTTCTTCAAGGAGCGGTTCGGCGCGCCCCGGATCGCGGCGGCGGGACTCCTGGTCGTGGGGATAGGGCTGATGCTGCACGCGGGGGCCGGGTAGGCGGTCGCGTGCGGGCCGTTGTCAGTGGGTCCCCGTAGTGTGCGAAGCCGAGGCCGGACGGAGCTGCCCCCGCGCGGGGCCCGCGGCACAGGGGGGTGGGTAAAGGGGTAGCGCCCCGGAAGCCGTCCCGGGCGTGAATCGAGGCAAGCCGCACCCCACCCCCCTCCTCCGGCCGCTGATCCGGCCGGGGCGTGACCGGCCGGCGGCCACACGGCGACTACGCCGCGGTGGCCGCGCGCAGCGCCCGTATCAGGGCCTGGGCCCGCGGGTCCGCCGTCACGCTCTTGCGGAAGCCGTTGGTGACGTAGCCGAAGGCGATGCCGGACTCGGGGTCGGCGAAGCCGAGGGCGCCGCCTCGGCCGGGGTGGCCGAAGGAGCCCGGGGAGAGCAGCGGCGACGCCCCGCCATGGAGCATGTAGCCGAGGCCGAAGCGGGTGTTGACGACGAGGACACGGTCGGGTCCCGCGGACTGCTCCGAGCGCGCGGCCGCCAGCGTCTCCGGTGTGAACAGCCGGACGCCGTCCACCTCTCCGATCAGGGCGGCGTAGAAGCGGGCGAGGCCGTCGGCGGTGGCGATGCCGTTCGAGGCGGGCAGGACGGCGGCGCGGTAGGCGGGGTCGTTCTCGTCGGGCATCGGGGTGATGGCCGCGAAGGCGCGGCGGGTGAGGCTGCCGGGGTCGGCGTAGGCGTCGGAGACCGCGCGCTTGGGGCGGGTCTTGAGGCCGCCCGGCGTGGCCGGTGCCTCGGTCTGCGCGACCCGGCCCACCCGGCCGGCCACCGATTCGGGAAGCCCGACCCACAGGTCGAGGTCCAGGGGCCCGGCCAGCTCGTCCGCGATCCACCGGCCGATCGTGCGCCCGGTGACGCGCCGGACCAGCTCGCCGGTCAGCCAGCCGTACGTCTGCGCGTGGTACCCGTGCTCGGCCCCGGGCTCCCAGGCGGGCGTCTGGGCGGCCACCGCCGCGGCCGTCAGGTCGGGGTCGGCGGCCTCGGCGGGGGTGAGCGGGCGGTCGACGGCGGGGACGCCGGCCCGGTGCGCGAGCAGATGCCGTACGCGCGTGTGCTCCTTGCCGTGGGCCTTGTACTCGGGCCAGTAGGCACCGACCGGGGCGTCCGGGTCGAGCTGTCCCCGCTGGGCGAGCAGCAGGAGTACGGCGGCGGCGACGCCCTTGGTCGCGGAGCGCACGATCTGCGCGGTGTCCCGTTCCCAGGGCTCGGTGCCGTCGACGTCACGGGTGCCGCCCCACAGGTCGACGACCTTGTGCCCGTCGCGGAACACGGTGACGGCGGCGCCCCGGTCCCCCAGCGTCGCGAAGTTGGCCGCGAACGCCTCCCTGACCGGTTCGAAGCCCTCCGCCACCGTGCCGTTCACATCCACGCCCGCGCTCCCTGTCGCCTCACACTGCCGATGGTGAGTCCAACACGCGTCCGCGGCCTTCGATTCCTAGGGAGGGCTAGCCCAGCAGGATCGTGACCTCGATGTTGCCGCGGGTGGCGTTCGAGTAGGGGCAGACCTCGTGCGCCGCGTCCACGAGCTTCGCCGCCACGTCCTCGTCGACGACGGGGAGCGAGACGCTCAGGGCGACCGCCAGTCCGTAGCCGCGCTGCTTGTTGGGGCCGATCCCGACCTTCGCCGCGACGGTGGACCCGGAGAGGTCGAGGCCGGCGCGGCGGCCGACCATGACCAGGGCGTTGTGGAAGCAGGCGCTGAATCCGGCGGCGAAGAGCTGCTCGGGGTTCGTGCCGTTGCCGTCGCCGCCCAGGGCCGGCGGCATCGCGACCTTCAGTTCGAGCTGCCCGTCCTGGCTGGTCACGAAGCCGCTGCGGCCGCCGTGCGCGGTGGCCTCGGCGACATACATGATCTTCGTCGGACGGGTGTCGACTACGGCGCCGTCGATCACGGCAGGACCTCCCCCGGAGCGGGCAACAGAAGCGCACACAGGCGCATCGCGCACAAATGTATCGTGCACAAGGTACCGGCCGGTATGCGCTCCGGGAAGCCTCGGGTGGCGACGAACGCTCAGCGCCCGCGTGCCGCCGCGCCCTCCGCCCGTTCGGCCAGCCGCCGCAGCTCCTCGCGCAGCCGCGCCACGTCGTCCTCGCTCAGCCCGGTCGCCGTCAGCAGCGCCTGCGGTACGTCCTCCGCGCGCTCCCTGAGCAGTTCGCCGCGCCCGGTGAGGGCGACCCGCACCGAGCGCTCGTCGCGCGCCGAACGCTCACGGCGTACGAACCCCGCCGACTCCAGCCGCTTGAGCAGCGGCGACATCGTGCCGTAGTCGAGGTGCAGGGCGGCGCCCAGTTCCTTGACCGTGGTCTCGCCGCGCTCCCACAGGACCAGCAGGACGAGGTACTGCGGATAGGTGAGGCCGAGCTCGTCCAGCAGCGGGCGGTAGGCCGCGGTCACGGCCCGCTGGGCGGCGTACAGCGCGAAGCACAACTGGTCGTCGAGCAGCAGCGACCCGGCCGGTGGCCCGACGTCCTCTTGTTTCGTCACGCCCCCATTGTCACGGAGCGCGGGTCGAACCCGAAGGGAAGCTCCAGACGATGGGTGCGCATGAGCTCGTCGTCGGAGAGCACCTCACCGGTCGTGCCGTCGGCGACGATCACGCCGTCGCTGAGGACGAGGGAGCGGGGGCACAGTTCGAGGGCGTACGGCAGGTCGTGCGTGACCATGAGCACCGTGACGTCCAACGAGCGCAGGATGTCCGCGAGTTCACGCCGGGAGGCGGGGTCGAGGTTGGAGGAGGGCTCGTCGAGGACGAGGATCTCCGGCTCCATCGCCAGCACCGTCGCGACGGCGACCCGGCGCCGCTGCCCGAAGGACAGGTGGTGCGGCGGGCGGTCGGCGAAGGCCTCCATGCCGACGCGCTCCAGCGCGGTGCGGACGCGTTCCTCCAGTTCCGCGCCCTTCATGCCCGCGGCGGCCGGCCCGAAGGCGACGTCCTCGCGCACGGTCGGCATGAAGAGCTGGTCGTCCGGGTCCTGGAAGACGATGCCGACCCTGCGCCGGATCTCCGCCATGTTCCGCTTGCCGACGGGGAGTCCGGCGACCGTCACCGTGCCGGCGCCGCCGGTCAGGATGCCGTTGAGGTGCAGGACGAGGGTGGTCTTCCCGGCGCCGTTCGGGCCGAGCAGGGCGACGCGCTCGCCGCGCCCGATCCGGAAGTCCACGCCGAACAGGGCCTGGTGCCCGTCCGGGTAGGCGAACGCGAGGCCGGAGACCTCCAGAGAAGTTGCGGCAGGCGTCACAGGATCCATCCCAACAGGCATACGACGAGGGCGGCGAACGGAAGGGCGAGGGCGTACGACCACTGTGCCCGGGACGCGGTCACCTCGTCGATGACGGGCATGGAACCGGCGTATCCCCGGCTCACCATGGCCAGGTGCACGCGTTCCCCGCGTTCGTAGGAGCGGATGAACAGGGCGCCCGCCGATTTCGCGAGCACCCCCCAGTGCCGCACCCCACTGGCCTCGAAGCCGCGCGACTCCCGGGCGATCCGCATCCGCCGCATCTCGTCGGTGATGACGTCGCCGTAGCGGATCATGAAGGAGGCGATCTGCACGAGCAGCGGCGGGAGCTTCAGCCGCTGGAGGCCGAGGAGCAGTTCGCGCAGTCCGGTCGTGGAGGCCAGCAGGACGGAGGCGGCGACGCCGAGGGTGCCCTTGGCGAGGACGTTCCAGGCGCCCCACAGGCCGTTGACGCTCAGGGACAGCCCCAGCACGTCCACCCGGTCGCCCTCCGCCACGAACGGCATGAGCACCGCGAACGCGACGAACGGGATCTCGATCAGCAGCCGGCGCAGCAGGACCCCCGCCGGTACGCGGGCCTGGTGCGCGACCACCGCCAGCAGCGCGGCGTACAGCGCGAACGCCCACATCGCCTCGCGCGGGGTGGAGACGACCACGACCACGAAGGCGAGGGTGGCGGCGAGCTTGGTGTGCGGCGGCAGGGTGTGCACGGGCGAGTGCCCGTGCACGTACAGCTTGTGGGCGTGTCCCGCTCCCACGTCAGACGGTTCCCGCCACGGAGGTGGGCGTGGAGTCGGCCGTACGGCGCCTGCGGACCGCCCAGAAGACACCGGTGCCCGCGACGACCGTGACACCGACGCCGATCACCCCGGCGAGACCGCCGGAGAGGCGGGCGTCGGAGATGTCCTTGACGCCGTAGCCGGCGAGCGGGGAGTCCTCGGAGGCGTGCGCCTTCGTCCTGGTGTCGATGCCCTTGTCCTTGGCGACCTTCTCCAGGCCGTCGGGGCTCGCGGAGGCGTAGAAGCTGACGAACCCGGCGAGGACGAGGGAGGTGACCAGGCCGGTGATCCACACCTTCCGGTGCGAGGAGCGGGCCGCGACCGGGGCGGGGGCGGCCGCGGGCGTGTCGACGAGCTCCCCGTTCACCCGCAGCTTGAGGCGCTGCTGGAGGCCGCGGGCGCCGTACACGAGGTCGGGCCGCACCGCGATGACGGCGCCGACGGTGAGCGCCGTGATCACGGCTTCGCCGATGCCGATGAGGACGTGGACGCCGACCATGGCCGTGGCGACCTTGGAGAGCGCGACGTCGGTGGTGCCGCCGATCGCGTAGATGAGGGTGAAGGCGACGGCGGCGGCCGGGACGGAGAGCAGCGCGGCGACGAAGGACGCGACGGTGACCGAGCGCCGCGTGCGGGGCAGCACCTTCACCAGGCCGCGGAAGACGGCGTACGCGACGACCGTGGTGACGATCGCCATGTCGGTGATGTTCACGCCGAGCGCGGTGAGCCCGCCGTCGGCGAAGAGGATGCCCTGCATGAGCAGGACGACGGAGACGCACAGGACGCCCGTGAAGGGGCCGACGAGGATCGCGGCCAGGGCACCGCCGAGCAGATGTCCGCTGGTCCCGGCGGCGACCGGGAAGTTCAGCATCTGCACGGCGAAGATGAAGGCGGCGACGAGGCCCGCGAGCGGCGCGGTCCGTTCGTCGAGTTCGCGGCGGGCACCTCGCAGGCTCACGGCGACGGCGCCTGCGGCGACCACACCCGTGACCGCGGAGACCGGGGCATTGATGAATCCGTCAGGTACATGCACCGTCCGATGATAGTGCCTTGTTGCGAACGACTTGCAAGAGCCAGGAAGTGCGAACAGCTTGCGACAGGCAGGCGTACGGAAGCGGTTCACGGCTGGTGGCCGGGTGTACGGGCGCGGTTCACCGGCTCCGGCGCCTCGGCCCTTCGGGGCGAATGTGGTCCGCGCACACATGCAAGCGCCGTGGCCGGGCAGGCGTCCTCTGAGGGAGGGTCACGGACGGCCGGAGAGCGGTTTCCGCGAGATGTGCGACATTGGAATGGTGACGGAATTCACATCTTCCACATAGGTGACGCAGCGTAAGGAGTCGGTTCATGCACGCCGTCGAACAGTACGCCCGCGCTCATATCGTGACGGACACCGCCGACTCCCTCGACGACGAACACCGGGCCGTCCCGGTGGCCCTCCGGTACGACCCGGAGGCGGACCCCCGCCTGGTCTGCGTCACGCTGCCCGGCCCGCACGAGTGGACCTTCGAGCGCGAGCTCCTGGAACGCGGTCTGCGTGTCCCGGTCGACAGCGGCGAGGTCCGGATCTGGCCGTGCGGCCGGGTCCAGGCCGTCCTGGAGTTCCACTCGGATCACGGGGTGGCGGTCGTGCAGCTCGACACGAAGGCGCTCATGCGGTTCCTCCGCCGTACGTACATGGCCGCCACGCCCGTGGCGCACTGAGGAACGCCGCATACGCGAGAGACCTCGCCGAGGCGTCGGCGAGGTCTCTCGTGTGAACGGTCCGGCCGGTCACGGCGGGAGCCGGGCCGGGCTCCGCGCGAACCGGGGCCGGGCTCGCGGGAGCCGGGGCCTGGCTGCGCGCGGGCCGCGGGTCAGACGCCGACCAGCTCCTTGTCGTGGTCCCCGTCGCGCGGCTTCTCGTCGAGCGCCCGCAGGCCCTCGCCCTCGACATCGACGTTCGGCAGCACGCGGTCGAGCCACTTCGGCAGCCACCAGGCCCGCTTGCCGAGCAGGGCGAGCACCGCCGGCACGAGGGCCATCCGGACGACGAACGCGTCGAAGAAGACGGCGATGGCGAGACCGAAGCCGATCATCTTGATCATCGACTCGCTGGAGCCGATGAACCCGGAGAACACGGCGATCATGATGACGGCGGCGGCCGTGACGACGCGGGCGCCGTGCTTGAACCCGGTGACGATCGCCTGACCGGGCTTCTCACCGTGGACGAAGGCCTCCCGCATGCGCGTCACGAGGAACACCTCGTAGTCCATGGCGAGACCGAAGACCACACCCACCATGAAGATCGGCATCATCGACATGATCGGGCCGGTCTCCTCGACGCCCATCAGGCCGGACAGCCAGCCCCACTGGAACACCGCGACGACCGCGCCGAGGGCCGCCGTCACGCTGAGCAGGAAGCCGAGGGCCGCCTTCAGCGGGACGAGGATCGAGCGGAAGACCACGATCAGCAGCAGGAAGGCGAGGCCGACCACGAGCGCGAGATACGGGATCAGCGCGTCGTTGAGCTTCTGCGAGAAGTCGATGTTCATGGCCGTGGAGCCGGTGACGAGCACGGTCGCGTCCGTCTCGGACGTGATGTCGGCACCGGTGCCGCGGATCTTGTGGACCAGGTCCTCGGTCGTGACGGAGGACGGCTTCGAGTCGGGGATCACCGTGATCATCGCGGTGTCCCCGGCCTTGTTGGGGGCCGCCGGGCTCACGCTCACGACACCCCTCATGTCCTTGATCTCGTCGCGGACCGTGCTGAACGCCGTCTTGGGCGCGTCGCTGGCCTTCGCGTCGACGACGACCATCAGCGGGCCGTTGAAGCCGGGCCCGAAGCCGTCCGAGAGCAGGTCGTAGGCGCGGCGCTGGGTGGTGGACACCGGCTGCGAGCCGTCGTCGGGCAGGCCGAGCTGGAGCGAGGCGGCCGGGACCGCGGCGGCACCGAGGCCGACCACGCCGAGCAGCAGCACCGCCAGCGGGCGGCGGACGACGAAGCTCGCCCAGCGCGTGCCCATGTTCGGCCTGCCCTGCTTCTTGGCGGCACGGCCGCCGCCGAGCAGCTTGCTCTTCTGGCCGGCCGGCTGGACCCGGCGGCCCGCGTAGCCGAGCAGCGCGGGGATCAACGTCAGGGCGATGAGGACCGCGAGGGCGACGGTGCCCGCCGCGGCGACACCCATCTTCGTGAGCATCGGGATGTTGACGACCGACAGCCCGACCAGCGCGATCACGACGGTCAGTCCGGCGAAGACCACGGCCGAGCCCGCCGTGCCGACGGCCCGTCCGGCCGCTTCCTCACGTTCGCGGCCCTCGGCCAGTTCGGCCCGGTAGCGCGAGACGATGAAGAGGGCGTAGTCGATGCCGACCGCCAGGCCGATCATCATCGCGAGGGTGGAGGTGGTGGACCCGAGGTCGAGCGCGCTGGCGAGCGCGGTGATCGTCGAGACGCCGATGCCGACGCCGATCAGCGCGGTCAGCAGCGGGAGTCCGGCCGCGATCAGGGAACCGAAGGTGATGACGAGGACGACCGCGGCGATCGCGATGCCGATGACCTCGCTGGAACCGGTCTCGGGCGTCGCCTGGAGCGCGTCACCGCCCACCTCGACGGTCAGCCCGGAGTGCCGGGCGTCCTCGGCGGCCGCCTTCAGGGCGTCCTTCGAGGCGTCCTTCAGCTCCATGCCGGAGACCTCGTACTTCACCGAGGCGTAGGCGATCGAGCCGTCCTTGCTCACGGCGTGGGCCTTGAACGGGTCGGTGACGGAGGTGACCTCGGAACCGGTGCCGAGCACCTTGACGGCCTTCTTGACCGCCGCCTTGTTGTCCTTGTCCGCCATCTTCTCGCCGGCGGGCGCCTTGAAGACGACCCGCGCGGTCGCCCCGTCGGCGCTCATTCCGGGGAAGCGGCTCTCCAGCAGGTCGAAGGCCTTCTGCGCCTCGGTGCCGGGGATCGAGAAGGAGGACGATCCCGCGACGGGCGCGGAGGCGGCGCCGACACCCGCGAGGGTCAGCAGCGCCACCCATATCAGGGCGGCGAAATGCCGACGCCGGAAGGCGAGTCGGCCGAGTTTGTAGAGGAACGTGGCCACGAGGGCGTACTCCCGGTCAGGTCGTGGAAGGGCAGGGGCTGGTGTGATCACCCGAGTGGGGGCAGGGGGGATCAGCCCGACGACGTGAGCGGCGCGTCAGGTGCGACTGCAGGGATCTGCAGTAAAGGGGTGGTACGGAATCGGGTGCGGGACGTCAGGCGCCGAGAGCGGGGAGGACCACGGCGTCGATGTACGAATGCAGGAAGGCCTGCGTCGGTGGGAGCTCGTCGATCATGGTGCGGGCGGCGAAGGCGCCGATGAGCATGTGCATCACGTACTCCATCGCCGGGTTGTCCGCACGGATCTCACCTCGGTCGACACCGCGCTGGAGCACCTTGCGCAGCTCTTCCATCTCCGGCTCGATCAGCCATTCCCGGAACGCCTTCAGCAGATCCGGGTTCCCGTGCGCCGCCATGGCCAGGCCTCGCATCAGCGCGGAGTCCTGCTCCATCTGGCAGTCGTCCTGCCGGAGGGTCAGCGCGTGGAAGTCGCCCCGCAGGCTCCCGGTGTCCATGTCGCCGAACTTCAGCGGCTTCTGGTGCCGCAGGGCCTTCACGACGAGCTCGGCCTTGCCGCCCCACTGGCGGTAGAGGGTGGCCTTGCTGGAACGGGTGCGGGTCGCGACGGCGTCCATGGTGAGGGCGTCGTAGCCGACCTCCCGAAGCAGGTCGAGCACGGCCGTGTACAGCTCGGCCTCACGCTCGGGCGTGATCCGACTGCGACGCGCCGTCGCGGCTTCAGTCATCCCACTCACCTCTCCCGCTTCGAACGACACGGATTCGTATGTCCCTGAAGATACCCCCCGACACCAGCGAAACGAAACCGTTTCGTACGTGTGCTGGGTCACGCCGGGACGAGGCGGGGCGCACGGCGGGGGCGGGCTGGGTTCGTGCGGGGCGCGGGCGGTCCTGAACGCGCCCCACGCGCCCCTCTCGTACCGCGCCCGCGCCCCCGTCCCACAACGCGCCCCCGGTGCCACGAGTTGCCGGGGCCCCTCCAGCGGAAAAGCATGGGGAGGTGAGCCACGAGTACGAGAACGCGACGACGGACGAGAACTCCCCCGGCTATCTGCGCTTCCCGCACCTGAGCGGCGACCGGCTGTGCTTCGTCACCGAGGACGACCTGTGGCTGGCCCCGCTCGACGGCCGCGGGCGCGCCTGGCGGCTCACCGTCGACCGTACGAAGGTCGGCCACCCCCGCTTCTCCCCCGACGGCCGGCGGATCGCGTACACGAGCTGGCGCAGCCTCGTCCCGGAGATCCACCTGGTGCCGGTGGACGGCGGACCGGGCCGCCGGCTCACGTACTGGGGCAGCGCCGACACCCAGGTGTGCGGCTGGTCCCCCGAGGGCGACATCCTCGCCGTCGCCTCGCACGGCCAGCCCTTCTCCTACTTCACCTGGGCCTACTCCGTCTCCACCGACGGCGACCCCGGCCGCAAACAGCCCTGGGGCCCGGTCTCGGACATCGGCGTCGCCGACATCGCGGGAGAGCGGAAGACCCTGCTGCTCACCGGTACCCCGCCGCACGAACCGGCCGCCTGGAAGCGCTACCGGGGCGGGGCCATGGGCCGCATCTGGCTGCACGGCAGACAACTCGTCGCCGAACTGGGCGGCCACCTCGCCTGCCCGATGTTCGTCGACGGGCGGATCGCGTTCCTCTCCGACCACGAGGGCATCGGCAACCTCTACTCGTGCACGTACGAGGGCTCCGACCTGCGCCGCCACACCGATCACGACGCCTTCTACGCCCGGCACGCCTCCTCGGACGGCACCCGGATCGTCTACCAGTGCGCGGGCGACCTGTGGATCGTCGACAACCTCTCCCCCGAGTCGGTCCCCCGCCGCCTCGACGTCCTGCTGGGCGGTCCGCGCGCGGGACGGCGTACGTACCCGGTGCCGGCCGCGCAGCACGTGGACAGCATCTCCGTGGACGAGACGGGCCGGGCCAGCGCCGTCGTCGTCCGCGGCAGCCTGTACTGGCTCACCCATCGCGACGGGCCCGCGCGCACCATCGCGGACACCCCGGGCGTACGGGTCCGGCTGCCGGAGATGCTCGGCTCGGGCGGCCAGGTCGCCTACGTCACCGACGCGGAGGGCGAGGACGCCGTCGAGATCGCCTACCTGCCCCGCGCGACCGGCGCCCGCGAGCCGCGCCGCCTCGCCTCCGGCCGGTTGGGGCGCGTGCAGGAACTGGTGTCGGACCCGCAGGGCGAACGCCTCGCCATCGCCTCGAACGACGGACGCCTGCTGCTGCTCGACGCCACGGAGGAGCCGGGGGAGGCCGCCGAACTGGGCGGGCTGGAGGACCTCGACGAGGTCGATGAGGTCGATGGGGTCGGAGGGGCCGATGGATCGGGGGCCGCTGGGGAGGGTGATGCGGCCGGGGCGGCGCGAGCCGAGTCCGAGGACGGGGCGGGGGCCGGGACGGAGGCCGGGGACCGGGCCGGGACGGCGGCCACGGAGGCCGGGGAAGGGGAGGGAACAGGGGACGGGGACGCGACAGGGGCCGAGGCGGGATCCGGGGTGGAGGCGGGGTCCGGGGTGGAGGCCGGGGGTGTCCCGACGAGCGCGGCGGGTGAGGTCACCGAGCTCATCCGGTCCATCAACGGGCCGGTGACGGACCTCGCCTTCTCGCCGGACGGCGCCTGGCTGACCTGGTCGCACCCCGGGATCGGACGTTCCCTGCGGCAGATCAAGATGGCCCGCATAAAGGACCGCCTCGTCGTCGACGTCACCAACGGCCGCTTCGAGGACGAGAACCCGGTGTTCACGCGGGACGGCCGCTATCTCGCCTTCCTGTCCTGGCGCGGCTTCGACCCCGTGTACGACGTGCACACCGGCGACCTGTCCTTCCCCCTCGGCTGCCGCCCCTACCTCGTCCCCCTGTCCTCCGCCACCCCGTCCCCGTTCGCGCTGAACCCCGACGGGCGGCCGGTCGCCGGGGGGCTCGACCCGGTCGAGGACGGATCCGGCGACGGCACCGCGACGACCGTCGAGCTCGAAGGACTGGAGAGCCGGGTCACGCCCTTCCCGGTCACCGCCTCCAAGTACTCAGCGCTGCGCCCGGTCGCGGGTGGCGGCCTGGTCTGGCTGCGCTGGCCCATTTCCGGAGCGCTGGGCGAGACGTTCGCCAACCCGGACGACACGACCGGCCGGCCGACCCTGGAGTTCTTCAACATCACCAAGGCGAAGAAGTCCGAACTCGTCGACCACCTGGACTGGTTCGCCGTGAGCGGCGACGGGTCCCGGCTGGTCGTCGTCGACGAGGGAGACCTGCGCGCCGTCCCGTCCACCGAGTCCGGCGACAGCGACTCCACCGTCTGGATCGATCTGCGCCGCATCCTGCACGAGGTGAACCCGTGCGCCGAGTGGCGCCAGGCCTACGCGGAGGCCGGCCGCATCATCCGCGCCTACTACTGGGACCCGGACATGTGCGGCATCGACTGGGCCGCCGTCCTGGAGCAGTACCGCCCGCTGGTCGAACGGGTCTCCTCCCCCGACGAGTTCGCGGACCTGCTGCGCGAGGTGCTCGGCGAACTCGGCACCTCGCACGCGTACGTGAGCCCGGCCCGCCGCAACGAGGGACCGCCCCACTACCAGCGCTGGCAGGGCCTGCTGGGCGCCAACTTCGTCTGCCGTGACGGGAACTGGATGCTCAAGCGCATCCTGCCCGGCGACTCCTCCGACTCCAAGGCACGTTCCCCGCTGGCCGGTGCCGGCATCCGCGAGGGCGCGGTCCTCACCCATGTCGACGGGCGCCCGGTGGACCCGGTCACCGGACCGTATCCGCTGCTCGCGGGCGCGGGCGGCACGACGGTGGAGCTGACCTTCACCCCGGCGGAGGGCGAGGGGCGCTCCCGCCGGGTGGCCGTGGTCCCGCTGATCGACGAACGCCCTCTGCGCTACCAGGACTGGGTGGCCAAACGCCGCCAGGTGGTCCGGGAGTTGAGCGGCGGTCACTGCGGCTATCTGCACATCCCGGACATGGGCGGCTCCGGCTGGGCCCAGTTCAACCGCGATCTGCGGATGGAGGTCTCGCGCCCGGCCCTCATCGTCGACGTGCGGGGCAACGCGGGCGGCCACATCAGCGAACTCGTCGTCGAGAAGCTGACCCGCACGATTCTCGGCTGGGACCTGACCCGTGACGCCCAGCCGGTGTCGTACGCCTCCAACGCCCCCCGCGGCCCGGTGGTGGCCCTGGCCGACGAGGCGACGTCGTCCGACGGCGACATGATCACCGCGGCCTTCAAACTGCTGAAACTGGGCCCGGTGGTGGGGCAGCGCACCTGGGGCGGCGTCGTCGGCATGACCGGCCGGCACCGCCTCGGCGACGGCACGGTCATCACGGTGCCCATGAACGCCGCCTGGTTCGACGCGTACGGCTGGTCCGTCGAAAACTACGGTGTCGCACCGGACTTGGAGATCCTGCGCACCCCGCTCGACTGGGCGGAGGGCCGCCACGCCCAGTTGGACGACGCCGTACAGCTCTCCCTCGACATGTTGCGCACCCACCCCGCGGCCTCCCCGCCGGACCACTCGGACGTGCCCGACAGACGACGGCCGAAGCTCCCCCCGAGACCGAACTGACCCACCACCGCCCCTGACCCGCCACCGCCCCTGACCCGGCACCGCCCCTGACCCGACCCTCACCCGCCCGAAGCGGCGCCCGTCCCTTCCCTCGGCTCCACCGAGCGAACCGGCCCCCGGCTCCACCGAGTCGGGGGCCGAACCGGTGACCGGCCCGGCCCGAGGGCGGCCCGAGGGGCACGAGCGCCGGACACGCGGACAGGGCGCCCTCCCGGAGGAGGGCGCCCTGTTCATTCAGGCCGAGCACAGGCACTTCGGTCAGGCGTCGTAGTCCTGGTCGAAGCGGTCCTGGGCCTCTCGGCGAGCACGCTCGGCCTCCGGCATCGCGCCGTCACGGCCGGCCGGGGCACGACGGCTCGCCTCGTCCTGGCGGCCTTCGGGGTGGCGGGCTTCGGGGCGCGTCTTCGTCTTGGCCTGCTGCTTGCCCTGCTGCTTCATCCGCTCGGCCTTGTCCTTGAACTGGTCCTGCATGCTCATGAGATTCACTCCTGTTGCGGGTGAGGGATTCGGCCCTCGATCTCCCCCTGGGAGTGGGGGAGGTCCGGGCCTCGACCAGACTGACACGCAGGAACACAGCACGCATTTCGGTCAGTCACTCACCGTGAGACACGCCGGTAGGACGCGTTCCGGAGGCCCGCCGGAACCCCTCGGGAGGCCTCTTGGCGGCTTCCGGGACACCTCCGGGGGCGCCCCGCCCGCCTCAGGGAGCGGTCGACTTCCGCTCCTGCTCGTCGGCCGCGCCGCCCGCCCCGACCAGCCCGGTCCGCACCTCGCCCAGGCGCGGCTCGAACCGCCGCATCTCGCGCTGCCCGACCGAGCCGATGACACCGGGCAGGTATCCCCGGACGCCCTGCATCCCGCGCAGCCACCACTGCGCGTACACATGGCTGGAGCGGCGCTCGATGCCCGCCACGATCCGGTCGACGGCCGGCCCCAGCGGATAGGTCTTGTTGGACGGCCACGGCAGCCTCTGCCGCAACTCCCGCATCACGTCGTCCTGATCGGCCCCGCGCACCATGTCGGTGTCGGTCCAGGACAGATAGCCGACGCCGACACGGACGCCCTTGTGGCCGACCTCGGCGCGCAGGCTGTGCGCGTACGCCTCCACACCCGACTTGGAGGCGCAGTAGGCCGACATCATCGGGGCGGGGGTCATCGCGGCCAGCGAGGCGATCTGCAGCAGGTAGCCCCGGCTCGCCGTCAGCGCCGGCAGGAACGCCCGCGCGGTGACGGCCGATCCGATCAGGTTCACCTCGATCACCCGCCGCCAGGCGACGGGGTCGGAGTCCATGAAGGGCCCGCCGCTCGCGACACCGGCGTTCGCGACGACGATGTCCACCTTTCCGAACCGCTGCTCGACCTCCCGGGCCACCCGCGCCATCGCCTCGTGGTCGGTGACGTCGGCGTACCAGTGGTCGCTCTCGCCGGTCAGCCGCTCCGAGACCCGCTTGAGCTCGTCGGCCTCCAGTCCGACCAGCGCGACCTTCGCCCCGCGCGCGGAGAGCTTGCGGGCGAGGAGCTCGCCGACACCGCGCGCCGCCCCCGTGACGACGGCGACCTGCCCTTCCAGGCTCACCTTGCTCATGCGCCCTCCTTGATCTCTGCGACCTGCTCGGCTTCCGCGGACTTCACGGCGTACGTGGCGACGAGTTCCCTGATCCGGGCGGTCACCAGGTCCGGCGCCTCCACCGGGGTCATGTGCCCGAGGCCCGGCAGTTCGGTGCTGCCGACACAGTTGGGCAGCGCCGCCACGAGGGCGCGCGCGTGCACGACCGGCGTCATGCGGTCCACGCTGCCCGCGATCACCGCGGTCGGCACCCTCAACTCCCGCACTCCCGCATCGAGATCGAGGGTGGAGAGCACGGCCGACCAGGCGTGGCGCACACCCCGCGGACAGGCGTGCACGATCCGCGCACAGGCCTCCACCATCGCGGGCGACGAACCGGGGCCCATGGTCGCGTACTTGAGGATCCGCCGGGCGACGGGCGTGACGGGCCCGAGCGGCGCGCGCGAGCCGAGCACGGCCCCGGTGAGACGGGTCCGCAGCCGTCCGGCACGCCACGGCAGCACCCGGGACTCCTCCACCAGTCGCGTGCTCCCCGTGCTGCACAGCAGCGCGGCCGCGGCGTGTTCGCGGAACCGCGGCCGCGCCGAGGCCGCCATCAGCGTCATCCCGCCCATGGAGTGGCCCGCGAGCACGGCCTTCTCGCCCGGCGCGAGGGTGGCGGCGAGCACCGCCTCCAGGTCGTCGGCGAGCGCCTCGGTGCTGCACGCGTCGCTCGCGGGACTGCGTCCGTGTCCGCGCTGGTCGTAGGCGATGACGCGGTGGTCGGCGGCGAGGTCCCGGATCTGGGCCGCCCAGAAGGCGGTCGAGCAGGTCCACCCGTGCGCGAGGACGACGGCGGGCGCGTCCTCGCGGCCGTGCACCTCGACGTGCAGTCGGGCGCCGTCCGCGGAGTGCGCGATCAGTTCCCGCGCCGGTACGGGGGGCGCGTACGTCCCTTGCGCCTCGTGCGTCAGTCGGCTCACGCGCCTGCCTCCACCTTCTTCTCGCGGGTGCTCTTGGTGCGCGGCTCGGGCGCGGCTTCCGGCGCTTCCCCCGGTGCGGGTTCCACCGTGCGCAGCACGTCGTACTCCCCCAGGTCGACGCGGCGCGTGGCGCCCCGGAACTCGGTCGTCGTGCCGGGCCACACGGTCGTGTTGACGCCGTTGGCGTCCAGGTACCAGCTCGTGCAGCCGCCGGTGTTCCACACCGTGCGCTTCATGCGTTCCTGGACCCGGTGGTTCCAGGCGTCGACGGCGCCGGGGCGGGCGTCGAGTGCCACGCGCCCCCCGAGGACACCCAGTTGCCGTACGAAGTCCGCCATGTAGTTGAGCTGGGACTCGATCATCAGGATCATCGAGGAGTTCCCGAGACCGGTGTTCGGTCCGATGATCGTCATCCAGTTGGGGAAGCCGGCCGCGGTGGCTCCGCGCAGCGACTTCATGCCGTCCTTCCACGCCTCGGCCAGCGTCCGGCCGTCCGCCCCGACGACCCGATCGGCGATCGGCATGTCGGTGACATGGAAGCCGGTCCCGAACACGATGGCGTCGACCTCCGCCCTGGTGCCGTCGGCGGCGACGAGCGTGGAGCCGTCGATCTCGGCGAGCCCGGAGGCCACCACGTCCACGTTGGGCCGGGTGAGCGCCGGGTAGTAGGCGTTCGAGAGCAGGATCCGCTTGCAGCCGATCCGGTAGTCGGGCGTCAGCTTCGCGCGCAGCTCCGGGTCCTTGACGGCGCGTGAGATGTTCCGCTTGGCGAGCCGCTCGACCAGGCCGAGTTCGTCGGGCCGCTTGGTGAAGGCCTGCACCTGGAGTTCCCGGATGCCCCAGAGCAGTCCGCGCCGGGCCTGCGCGGTGAAGGGCAGCCGCCGGTGCAGCCACCGCTCGGGGCCGCTGATGGCCCGGTCGACTCGCGGCATCACCCACGGCGGGGTGCGCTGGAACAGCGTCAGCCGGGCGACGTCCGGCTGGATCTCCGGCACGATCTGGATGGCGGAGGCGCCGGTGCCGATCATGGCCACGCGCTTGCCGCGCAGGTCGTAGTCGTGGTCCCAGCGGGCCGAGTGGAACACCTTTCCGGTGAAGGTGCCGATCCCCGGGATCGCGGGGATCTTGGGGTCGGAGAGCGGTCCGGTCGCGGACACCACGACGTCCGCGGTCAGGAAGCCGCTGCTGGTCTCGATGCGCCAGTGGAGCTTGTCGGTGTCCCAGGTCATCATCGTGACCTCGGAGTTGAACCGCAGGTGCGGCCGGAGCCGGAAGACGTCCGCCACGTGCTCCAGGTACGCGCGGATGTGCTCCTGCCCGGAGAAGGTGCGCGGCCATTCGGGGTTGGGCGCGAAGGAGAACGAGTACAGATGCGAGGGGACGTCGCAGGCGCACCCCGGATAGCTGTTGTCGCGCCAGGTGCCGCCGACGCCGCCGGCCCGTTCCAGGACCACGAAGTCGGTGATCCCTTCGCGTCGCAGCCGTACGGCGGCGCCCAGCCCGCCGAACCCGGACCCGATCACCGCCACCCGTACATGCTCGTGCTCGGTCATCCCGACGCCTCCCTGGTCCGCGCGACCCTGCCAGTGAACACTGGCACAATCGGGAGGGTAGAGCAGCTTCGTACTCATGGGTAGGGGTCGCGACCGGGAAAGTTACCGGGGGTACGACGTAGGGTGCGGACGTGGCCGAGGGATCAGGAATGCGCGGAGCGGAGACGCGGACAGAGGGCGCGGCAACGCGAAAGCCCGGCGAACACCGCCGGGCCGCGCCGCCCGAACCCCCGAACCCCACCCCCGGCACCACCCGCCCCAGGACGGAGCCCGGCGCAGCCGCCTCCGCACCGGAACCCGGAACCCCCCGCTCCACACCGGACCCCGGCACCACCCACCCCGCGCCGGATCCCACCACAACCCGCTCCACACGGGAGCCCGCCGCCGCCAACTCCGCACCGGAGCCCGGTCGCCGCGAGTACCGCATGGAGGAACTGGCCGAGAAGGCCGGCATCACGGTGCGCACGCTGCGCTTCTACCGGGAGCGCAAGCTCATACCGCCGCCCCGGCGCGAGGGCCGCATCGCCTGGTACGACGACACCCACCTGGCCCGGCTGCGCACCATCTCGGCGCTGCTGGAACGCGGCCACACCCTGAACGGCATCGCCGAACTGGCCGAGGCCTTCGACCACGGCCGTGACGTCGGCGAACTGCTCGGGCTCGGCGAACCCAGCGAGGAGACCCCGGTCCGCCTCTCCCCCGAGGAACTGGCCGACGTCTTCGCGGGCCAGGTGACCGGCGAGAACCTCGCCGCGGCGCTCGACCTCGGCTATCTCGGCACGGACGGCGGCGAGATCGTGCACATCAGCCGCCGCCTCCTGGACGTCTCGGCGGCCCTGGTCCGCGAGGGCATCCCGCTCGCGGACGTCCTGACGGCGGCCCGCCGCGTACGCGAACACACCGAGGCCCTGGCAGAACTCTTCACCACCCTGGTCCTCACCGAGGACCGCACCTCCGACGACCTCCAACGCCTGCGCCCCCTGGCCAAGAGCGTCGTGGAGGCGGAACTGTCGATGGCGATGGACCGCCGGCTACGGGATCACCGCCCCTAGTCCGTGCCCGGGGAGGGCTGCTGGGTTGGCCGGTCGTCAACCCAGCGACGGATCCCGCCGCCCTCCCGCGCAGAGCACTGGACGGCAATACAGCACTTTCAGGGCGGCCCTCGAAACGCCGCCGGAACGCAGAACCCACCGACGCTGGGTTCACCCCATCGAAGTACTTTCCGATCAATGAAAGACAGACGCGTGTTCGCAGCCCGAGAGTGAGGCCGAAGAAACCCCGGCGACTGTCCTACCAGTCCCGGGGCACGGCCGACACTTTCGAGGAGTGCCAACATGCCCAAGCCTAGATCCCCCCAGGCTCCGTCCGCCTCACGTTCCATCAAGCAACAGGGGGCTCTGGCCGCCCTGCGCCTCAGCCACATGACCGACGTGACCACTGCGCCCGATCGGCAGCGCACCACGATCCAGCAGTGTGCCGACCAGCTCGGCTTCATCCTGATCGGTGAAGCCTCGGACTTCGGGGTCTCCGCCCGCTCGACGTCACCGTTCGACAGGCCTTCCCTGTCATCCTGGCTACGGCGCCCGCAGCAGTACAGCGCCATCATGTGGTCCCGTGTGGACCGGGCTGTACGTTCTGTGGCACACATGGCCGAGTTGATCGCCTGGGGGCGCCGGCATGACCGAACTCTGGTCTTCGGAATGCCGGAGCCGGACCGTCCGCTCGTGGTGCACCCGCAGACAGACAGTGGCACGATCGGCCACTGCATGGATCTGGCGTATGCCGCTGAGCAAGAAGGCCACGCCATCTCCAGTCGGCTCACCGACAGTCACCAAGCGCTACGAGCGGCGGGTCGCTATGGAGGTGGCCTGGTCCCCTTCGGCTACGTGAAGGCACCTCACCCCTCGGGCAGTGGATGGTGCCTGGAACCCGATCCGGAGACCGCCTCAGTCATTCGGGGAATCGTGGCAGAAGTACACGCGGGGCGGTCCCTGATCGCGATTGCACGCAGCCTTGACGAACGAGACGTGCTGGTGCCGCGTGACCGACATGCCCAGCTCCAGGGGCGCCCTCTTGGCGGCCATCGCCACGGACGGGACTTCGAGCAGTTCCGCTGGACGTCCGGAACGCTGTCCAAGGTGCTACGCAGCCCGTCGTTGATGGGCCACCGCGTACATCGGCAGCAGACTGTTCGTGACAGCGAGGGTGCACCGGTACTGATCGGAGCGCCCTTGCTCACAGAGGACGAATTCACCACTCTGCAACAGCTCTTGCTGTCACGTTCGAATGGAACTCGAACCAAGCGCGGAACGACCATCCCGCTACTCACCGGAGTGGCGCACTGCGCGGGATGCGGAGGCCGCATGTACTTCGCCGCGCGGAAGGGATACCCACACGGCGACTACGCGTGCCGCGCCTCCGCCCGCGGTGACGTGTGCTTCTCGGCTGCCGCCATGCGATCCGACTGGCTCGAGGAGTACACGATCGCCCTCTACCGCGAAGCAGCCCCCACGAAAGCCGAGGTAACCCGGGAACGCCTTCTCGGCAGCGCTGCCCGCGTCACTGTCACAAAAGGGCGCTCTGGAGGCGGCCCCGCACGCCTGAAGGGTCCGGACACCTCGCGGCTCGCCTTCACCATGGGGGAGATTCCCGGCGTACGACGAGGCGACTGAGCGCCGGGGTGGCGTGCCTCACTCGATCGTGACGGCACGCCACACCAGGCCGGGGCGGATCAGGCTTCGAAGACCACGGTGACAGGAGCATGGTCCGACCAGCGCTCCTCATGGGTGGCGGCTCGCTCCACGTACCCCTTGACCGCACGCCGGGCGAGCCCAGGCGTGGCGACGGCAAGGTCGATCCTCCAACCTGAATCGTTGTCGAAGGCCCGCCCCCGGTAGGACCACCAGGTGTACGGGCCCTCCTCGTCCGGGTGCAGGGCGCGTACGACGTCTGCGTAGCCGCCGTCCTGCGCGTCGAGGACCCGGCCGAGCCACTCGCGCTCCTCCGGGAGGAAGCCGGAGTTCTTCTTGTTGGCGCGCCAGTTCTTGAGGTCGGCCTCCTGGTGGGCGATGTTCCAGTCGCCGCAGACGACGACCTCGCGTCCGTCGGCGGCGGCGCGCACCCGAAGCTCCTTGAGGTGGGCCAGGAACTCGCCCATGAACCGGACCTTCTCGTCCTGCCGGTCGGTCCCGACCTCGCCCGAGGGCAGGTAGAGGCTCGCGACGGTGACACCGGGCAGGTCCGCCTCGACGTACCGTCCGGCGGAGTCGAACTCCTCGGACCCGAAGCCGACGCGGACGCTGTCGGGCTCGCGGCGTGTGTAAAGGGACACACCCGCCCGGCCCTTGGCGGCGGCGGGAGCGTGCACGACGTGCCAGCCCTCCGGCGCGCGCACCTCCTCGGGAAGCTGCCCGGGCTCCGCCCGTACCTCCTGGAGGCACAGCACGTCCGCGGAGGTCGCCGCGAGCCACTCCACGAAACCCTTCTTCGCGGCGGCGCGGAGCCCGTTCACATTCACAGAGGTCACAGTCAGCACCCCGGCACGATACTTAATCCGTGCGGCCGTCCAGAACTCGATCTTTATCGGCGGGGCCGGCCCCGGCATCACCCGTCCACCCATTCGCCTATCGCATAGATGTACGGTATTACGCATGAATTTCCGTCCGGTTCCTTTCGACCACCCCGACGCCCTGAAGCTCAACGACCAGGTTCAGGCCGAATACGCCGTGCGCTACGGCGACGGCGGTGACGCCACGCATCTGGACCCGCGGATGTTCGCCCCGCCGGCCGGCCTCTATCTGATCGCGTACGACGAGCTGGACCGCCCGGTGGCCACGGGCGGCTGGCGCACCCAGGACGAGAACGACGAGGGCTACGCGGACGGGGACGCCGAGCTCAAGCGCATGTACGTGGTCCCCGAGGCCCGCGGTCTCGGCCTCGCCCGGCGCATGCTGGCCGCCCTGGAGGAGGACGCCCGCGCGGCCGGCCGCACCCGCATGGTCCTGGAGACCGGCTCCAAGCAGCCCGAGGCGGTCGCCCTCTACGCGTCGAGCGGCTACGAGCCGTGCGCCAAGTTCGGCTACTACCGCTTCCACGAACTGAGCCTCTGCTACGCCAAGGCCCTCTAGCCACCGGGGCGGTGGCCCTCCGGCGCTGCCCGGACCGGCCGCCGCCCCGGCATCGGCTCCCCCGCGGCCGGACGCCGTCCGAAGGACCGCCAGCCCCGGGGCCACCGGCGGGAGTTGCCGCCGCCTGTTTCCGGACATGGCAAGAGGCCCGCTCCCACGGATGGGAACGGGCCTCTTTGCTGCGGTGGACCTGTGGGGATTTGAACCCCAGACCCCCTCGATGCGAACGAGGTGCGCTACCAGACTGCGCCACAGGCCCTTGCAACGAGTGAAACTCTAGCATCCCGATCGAGGTGCTTGGTAATCCGTTCCTGCCTGGTCAGCCGGACCGCCGCGGACACCCGTCGCCCCACCCGTCACTCGTTGGCCGCGCGCGGCCGTTCACCGTCCTCGTACTGGTCGAACAGCGGCGTGCGGCCGCGCTCGCGGGCGCGCCGCGCGGACGCGGCCCGGCGGGCGTCGCTGCGGGTGTCGTCCGCCGCCCCGGTGCCCTCGGCACCGTCGGAGAGGTCCTCGTCGGCCGGCTCGGCCTCGTGCGCGCTCGGCTCCACCGCGCTGGAGCGCGCGGAGCTCCACGCGTCCGGCGCGCCCAGGTCCACGCTGGACGTCGCCCGCGGCGCGACCGGCGCGGTCACATAGGTCGGCAGCGGAACCGGCACCGGGTCCCAGCTCTCGCCCTGCGACGGCCCGCACTGGCGCTCCCGCTGCTGGTCGACCCACTCGGCGTGGTCGGTCTGCTCGACGAGGGCGCGACGGTCGGCGGCGAGGGCCAGGAGGCCGGGGTCGGTGTCGGGCGCGGAGCCCTCCTCCGGTTCGTCCGCCACGGCCTCGGCGGCCGTCCGCCGGCGGGGCTGCCGCTCCCGGAGCCGCTGCGCCGCGGCCTCGGCCCGGCGGCGGTCCATGGTGTAGGTGAAGCGCCGCCGCTCCTTGGCGCGCAGATGCACGATGTACGAGCTCAGCATCACGGCCGGCACGCCGGGTGCCCACAGGAACGCGAGCCCGCCCACGGCCGCGACGACCGCGCCGAGGGTGAAGGCGAGGAAGAGCAGGACCGTCGTGCGCCGACGGCGCGCGAGGACCTTGGTGCGCCGGGCCCGCGCCGCGGCCTCCGCCGATGCCGCCCGGCGCGCGCCCGGCGTGGCCTGCGCGGCCTGCTGCGGCGCGGACTTGGCCGCGGGTCTCGGGGCGGGCGGGCCCGCCTGGTGCGGTACGGACCGGGCGGTGCCCGAGGTCTCGTACGCGCCGCTCTCCTTGCCGGTCGCGCGTGCGCCCGGTCCCTGTTCCGCCTGGGCCGGCTCCGGCACCTGCACACGTTCCTGTACGTGCGGACGGTGCCGGTCCGTCGCCTGGGGCCGGGGCGGGGACACGGCGAAGGCCCGGACGTCCACCGAATCGGTGACGCCGTCCGGGTCGGCGCTGGGCTCCTCCTCCTCGGCGGAGCGTGCGCGCAGGTCCTTGGCGTATCGACGCTCCATGGCCGCCCGTCCGGACAGCAGCCGGATGGCGGTGCTGAAGCGTTCCGTCGGACGGGCTTCGTTCAGCTCGTCCTGCCTACGGAGCCACATCGGCACCAAGTAGGCGGCCCAGGCCCCGACGATGACTGCGTAGATGAGGCCGCTGCTGCTCACGCCTCACACGGTAGAGGGGTTTGTATGAGGCCATCTGCCAATTGCGCCGGTGTGTCGCACGATCCGGCTGATATTTCGACCTTTTTTTGTGACCGATGCGATCAGCAGGCCACCGCGAGCGTGAATTTAATGCCCTGGCGCGATCGCCTGCCGATCATTTTCGAACACCTATTTCATTTTCCGGGGTGTCCGCGCTTGCTCGGGTTCTGTGAACCGGCCTGCTCCGATCCGACCTGATCCGAGCGTCCCGGCGCCGGACGCGTCCGCCTCCAGCGTCCGAGCAGTCCCTCGGGGACTTCCTCCGCGGTGAGCGCGAAGACGAGATGGTCGCGCCAGGCACCGTCGATGTGGAGATAGCGCGGGCGCAGCCCTTCCTCCCGGAATCCGAGCTTTTCCACGACCCTGCGGCTGGGCCCGTTCTCGGGGCGAATGCAGACTTCGATGCGGTGCAGTCCGACGGTGCGGAAACAGTGGTCGCTCACCAGCGCCACGGCCGTCGGCATCACGCCGCGGCCCGCCACCGACTGGTCGACCCAGTAGCCGATGTGCCCGGAGCACATCGAACCCCAGGTGATCCCGGCGACGGTGAGCTGACCGACCAGGCGCCCCTGGTACTCGATCACGAAGGGCAGCATCCGGCCCGCGTTGGCCTCGGCACGCAGGTGCCGGACCATCTGCCGGTACGTCGGCCGGTGCGCGATCGGGCCGCTCGGCGTGGGTGGCGGGATCGTCGCCTCCCAGGGGCGCAGCCAGTCGCGGTTGCGCCGGTTCACCTCGCGCCAGGCCCGCTGGTCGCGCAGCCTTATCGGCCGGAGGACGACGTCGCCGTCCACCAGCTCGACCGGCCAGGATGGGCTGTTCAGCTCGCACCCCCAGTGCCGCTGGGTCTCTGGTGGTCGCCGCCGCGGATCTGGTCGACGGCGTGGATCAGGAGGGGGTCGAGAACGGCCAGTCCGTCCCTGACCCCGCCGGTGGAGCCCGGCAGGTTGACGATCAGCGTCGCCCGGGCCACTCCGGCGAGTCCCCGGGAGAGCGCCGCGGTGGGCACCTTGTCCCTGCCGAACGCCCTGATGGCCTCCGGGATTCCGGGGATCTCGCGGTCGAGCACGCGCAGCGTCGCCTCGGGGGTCCGGTCGGTGGGCGAGATGCCCGTGCCGCCGGTGGTGACGATGACGTCGTAGCCCGCCTCGACCCCGGCGCGCAGCGCCTCCTCCACGGGGTCCCCGTCGGGGACGACCCACGGCCCGTCGACCGCGAAGCCGGACTCCGCGAGGCCAGCGGCGACCAGGGGGCCGCCCTTGTCCTCGTAGACGCCGGCGGCGGCGCGGTTGGAGGCGGTGACGACCAGCGCGCTGTAGCCGGCGGTCAGTGCCGCGCCGATGACGGTGCCGCCGCTCATGCCCTGCTCCAGTCGCCCGACTTCCCGCCGGTCTTCTCTTCCACCCTCACGTCCGTGATGACCGCCCCCTTGTCGACAGCCTTGACCATGTCGATCACGGTGAGGGCCGCCACGCTGACCGCGGTGAGGGCTTCCATCTCGACGCCCGTGCGGTCGGTCGTCTTCACGGTGGCGAGGATCTCGACGGCGTCGTCCGCGACCGACAGGTCAATCTTGACACCGGACACCGACAACGGGTGGCACAGCGGGATCAGGTCCGGCGTGCGCTTGGCTCCCATGATCCCGGCGATGCGGGCGGTCGCGAGGGCGTCGCCCTTGGGGACCCCTTCGCCGCGCAGCAGCTCCACGACGCGCGGCGAGACCAGGACCCGGCCGCTCGCGCGCGCGGTGCGGGCGGTCACGTCCTTCCCGGACACGTCGACCATGCGCGCGGCGCCGGCCTCGTCGATATGGGTCAGCCGGTTCTGCACAGGTGCTCCGGAGGTCTCCCCCCGGGACGGAACAGTCATGCGTGGGCGCTCCCGGTCAGGGCCCGTCGCGGTGCGGCGCGTGGGCCTGGTGTGCGCGACACGTTACCGCCCGTCCGTCCGCCGCCGAATCGCCGTGAGGGGCCGTTCGCCCCCCGCCCGACCTGGGCGCCCCCGCGGTGGACCCGGGGCGGGCGCCCGCCCCGGGTCGCCGGTCAGCCGAGGAGGACGACCTCGACCTCGCTGCCGGGCTCGACCGAGGTGTCCTGCTCGGGGACGACGATCAGCGCGTCGGCGTGCGCGAGGGCGGCGACCAGGTGCGATCCGGCGCCGCCGACGGGCGTCACGGTGCCGTCCGCGTAGGTGCCGCGCAGGAACTGCCGGCGGCCCTTCGGCGAGGTCAGCGCCTTGTCCGCGGAGAGCTTCGCCCTGGTCGTGGACCGGTGGACGTCCGGCAGTCCCATCAGGGTCCGGATCGCGGGGCGTACGAACAGCTCGAAGGAGACGTACGAGGAGACGGGGTTCCCTGGGAGCGCGAGCAGCGGGGTGTGGTCGGGGCCGATGGAGCCGAATCCCTGGGGCTTTCCTGGCTGCATGGCGAGGGTGCGGAAGTCGATGCCGCCGCCCTCCTCGTCCTCGTCGCCGACGGACGAGAGCGCTTCCTTGACGACGTCGTAGGCGCCGACGCTCACCCCGCCGGTCGTGACCATCAGGTCCGCGCGGACGAGTTGGTCCTCGATGGTCGAGCGCAGGGTCTCGGCGTCGTCGGCGACGGCGCCGACGCGGTAGGCGATGGCTCCCGCGTCGCGGGCGGCCGCGCACAGGGCGAAGCTGTTCGAGTCGTAGATCTGTCCGGTGCCCAACTGCTCGTCGGGCTGGACGAGTTCGCTGCCGGTGGACAGGACGACGACGCGCGGGCGGGGGCGCACGCGCACGGTGCCGCGGCCGATGGCGGCGAGCAGGCCGATCTGCGGCGGGCCGAGGATGGTGCCCGCTTCGAGGGCACGGTCGCCCGCCTTCACGTCGCTGCCCTGCGCGCGGACGTGCGCGCGTGCCTCGGCCGGGCGGTGGACGTGGACCTGTCCGTAGGAGCCCTCGGGGGAGGCGCTGTGCGCGCGCATCCCGGAGACCGGCCCCTCGCCGAGCCCTCCGTCCGTCCACTCGACGGGGACGACGGCTTCGGCGCCCGGCGGGAGCGGGGCGCCGGTCATGATGCGGGCGGCCTGGCCGGGGCCCACGTAGGGCTGGTCGGCCTGGCCGGCCGCGACATCACCGACGACCGTCAGGACCGCCGGATACTCCTCGCTCGCGCCCGCCACATCCGCGACCCGGACCGCGTACCCGTCCATCGAGCTGTTGTCGAACGGTGGCAGGGAGACCGGCACCGTGACGTCCTCGACCAGGACACAGCCCTGGGCGTCGAGGAGTTGCAGCTCGATGGGTTCGAGGGGGCGGACGGTCGTGAGGATGTCCTCCAGGTGGTCGTCCACCGACCAGAGGTGTTCCTGGCCGGTGGTGCGGGTCGCGGCGCTGCTCAAATCCCTACATCTCCTCGGCTACGTAACTGCGAAGCCAGGTCCGGAAGTCCGGGCCCAGGTCTTCACGTTCGCATGCGAGTCTGACAATGGCACGCAGGTAGTCGCCGCGGTCGCCGGTGTCATAGCGGCGGCCCTTGAAGACGACGCCGTGCACGGGGCCGCCGACCTTCTCGTCCGCGGCGAGCTGCTGGAGGGCGTCGGTGAGCTGGATCTCGCCGCCGCGGCCCGGCTCGGTCTTGCGCAGTATGTCGAAGATGTGCGGGTCGAGGACGTACCGTCCGATGACGGCGTAACTGCTGGGCGCGTCCGCCGTGTCCGGCTTCTCGACCAGACCGGTCACCTTGACCAGGTCGCCCTCGCCGGTGGCCTCGACGGCGGCGCATCCGTAGAGGTGGATCTGCTCGGGCGCGACCTCCATGAGCGCGATGACGCTGCCGCCGTGCTGCTCCTGGACCTCGACCATGCGGGCGAGGAGGGGGTCGCGGGGGTCGATCAGGTCGTCGCCGAGGAGTACGGCGAAGGGCTCGCGGCCGACGTGCGGGGCGGCGCACAGGACGGCGTGGCCGAGGCCCTTGGGGTCGCCCTGGCGCACGTAGTGCATGGTCGCGAGGTCGCTGGACTCCTGGACCTTGGCGAGCCGGCTCGCGTCGCCCTTCTTCTGGAGGGCGGATTCCAGCTCGTAGTTGCGGTCGAAGTGGTCTTCGAGGGGGCGCTTGTTGCGTCCGGTGATCATCAGGACGTCGTCAAGACCCGCCGACACGGCCTCTTCGACCACGTACTGGATCGCCGGCTTGTCGACGACCGGCAGCATCTCCTTGGGAGTGGCCTTGGTGGCCGGCAGGAACCGGGTGCCGAGGCCTGCCGCCGGAATGACAGCCTTGGTGATCCTGGGGTGTGACTCAGTCATGTCCGCAACCATAACCGGTTGCTATGTGCAGAATCTGTGGCTCCGGTTAATTCACGGTCATATGAACTGATTAAGAGAGCTACAGGAGTCGCCTGTGAGACACGTCGGACGCGAACCAGAGCCTGACAAGCGAATGTTGCGGCGAGGACTCCTCCTGGTGAGAAACGGGTTGACGGCCGGTGACGTGCGGGAAACGGCCGCCGCGCTCGCCGCCCGCGCCCTGGAACTGCCCGAACTGGCGCGGGCCCGCACCGTCGCCGCCTATGTGTCCGTGGGGAGCGAGCCGGGCACCCTCGCGCTCCTGGACGCGCTCCACGCGCGCGGGGTGCGTGTCCTGCTGCCGGTCCTGCTCGCGGACAACGACCTGGACTGGGGCGCGTACACGGGGCCGGACTCCCTCACGGAGGTACGGCACGGCGGGAAGATGGCCCTCCTGGAGCCCGCGGGCGAGCGGCTGGGACCCGAGGCCGTCCAGGACGCCGACGCCGTTCTGCTGCCCGGTCTGGCCGTCGACGCCCGCGGGATGCGGCTGGGGCGCGGCGGAGGCTCGTACGACCGCGTGCTGGCCCGTCTGGAGCGCTCGGGCGCCGATCCGGCACTGGTGGTGCTTCTGTACGACACCGAAGTCGTCGACCGGGTCCCGGAGGAGGCGCACGACCGGCCCGTCCACGCGGTGGTGACCCCTTCCGGCGTCCGCCGCTTCCGCTGACGCGGGGGGGCCGGACGGCGGGCAGCGGGCTGCGGGCCGCGGAGGACGAGGCCCCGGAGCCGCGAACGCGAAGTGGCCCTCCACGCACGCGTGGAGGGCCACTTTCGTCGGGCACCAGCATCCGGCCGCCGAAGCGTCAGGGCTTCAGGGCTTCAGGACCAAGGTGTCGGTCGTCTTCTTGTCGACGGCCTTCTTGCTGAAGGCCCACGGCAGGAGTTCTCCCTTGGCCCACAACTCCGTCTGGTCGGTGTAGTGCGCGCTGTAGGCGTGCCCCGAGGCGCCCGTGAGGTTGATCCACTTGGACTTGTCGAGGTCCTGGAGGTTGACGACCATCCGCATCGAGGGCACCCAGACCACCCCGTAGCCGCCCGCCGCGTTCCAGCCGGTCGCGTTGACCGTCGCCTCGCCGCCGCCGAGGTTCCAGGGACCGCGGTTGAGCATGTACTGCAGGAAACCGGGGCCTTCGGTACCGAGGGTCTGGTTCTTCAGGAACAGGCGGTGCAGCCGGCCCCAGCTCCAGGTGTCGATGTCCTTGCCGAGCTTGGCGGTCAGCTCCCAGCGGGCGTCGCCCATGGCCCGCAGGAAGAGGTCGTCACGGCTGGTGCTCGCCTCTTCGGTGCGCGTCCTGGGCAGCTTCCACCAGTCGTTGTGCTCGTCGTCGATGATCTTCCGGATCACCTCGAACCAGCGGTCGCCGCCGTCCGGCTGCGCCTGGTCCGGCTCGCGCTCGCCGCACTCGCGCACCGTCTGGTCCTCGTCCGCGGGACCGGTGGTGTCGACCCGCTCGACCGACAGGCACTGGCCCTTGACCCGCAGCTCCTTGGGCAGCTTGTTGCCGAAGGCGAGCTTGAGGATGTTGCGCCAGGTGGCGTTGAAGTACGCGGCCGCCGCGGAGTCGGCGTCCTGGGTGTAGTCCCAGCCCTCCAGGAGCTTCTGCGCCTCGCGGACGTCCTTGTCGGGCACGTCGATCTTGAGCAGCTTGGGCACGATCAGCTTGGCGATCTCGCTGCTGTTGTCGAGCTGCATCTGGCGCATGTCGTCGGTCGAGATCTTGGCGCCGCCCCGGGTCTTCGACTCGATCAGGTCGGTGATCCGCTGGCTGCGGGTGCCGTAGCCCCAGTCCGTGGTGAGCGTGTAGGGGTACTTGTCCGGGTCGACGACCGCCTGGTTGGCGGTGACGATGTAGCCGCGCTTGGGGTTGTACTCGTAAGGAAGGGCGGACTGCTTGATGTAGCCGGTCCAGCGGTACTTCGAGTCCCAGCCCGGCGCGGGCAGCGAGCCGTCGTCGCCCTTGGCGCGCGTGGGGATCTTGCCGGGGAGCTGGTAGCCGATGTTGCCGCTCGCGCCGGCGCCGTCGGCGTAGACGAGGTTCTGGGAGGGCACCTCGAAGGACGCGGCGGCCTTGCGGAACTCGCTCCAGTCGGAGGCCTTGTCCATCGCGAAGACGGCGTCCATGGTCCTGCCCGGGTCCAGCGCGGTCCAGCGCAGTGCTATCGCGTACCCGTCGCCCCGATCGGGCGCCTCCGCGTCGACCGTGGCCTTCTTGCCGACCTGGACGAGTTCGTCGTCACGGTCGGAGAGCAGCGGCATCCCGTCCTGGGTCTGCCGGACGACGATCGTCTTGGCGGCACCGCCGGCGACCTTGATCGTCTCCTTGCGGGTGGTGAAGGGCAGCACCTTGCCGTCGTACTCGTAGCCCTGGCCGGTGATCTTCTCCAGGTAGAGGTCGGTGACGTCGACCCCGGAGTTGGTCATGCCCCAGGCCATATCGGCGTTGTGGCCGATGACCACGCCGGGCATGCCCGCGAAGGTGTATCCCGAGACGTCGTACTGGCACTTCGCGGAGACCGCGGTGCAGTGCAGGCCCATCTGGTACCAGACCGAGGGCAGCGACGCGGACAGGTGCGGGTCGTTGGCCAGCAGCGGCTTGCCGGTGATCGTGTGGCTTCCGGCGACGACCCAGGAGTTGGAGCCGATGCCGTTGCCGTTCACGCCGACGGCGGTGGGCAGGTCGTCGAGGACCTTGTAGAGCCCCGAGAGCTGGCTCTGGAACCCGGACGGCGTCGCCGTACCGCCCGCGAGCCCCGTGCCCGCGCTCGACGCCGAGGTGGTGTCCGAGGGGCCGTACGTCCCGGTGACACTGTCGTACGAGCCCGTCTGGACGATCGTCTTGTTCCGGCTGTACGGGTACTCGGGGTAGAGGTCCGCGATCTGCTTCGGGCCGAGCCGGCTCGTCATCAGCGAGCGGTCGATCTCCTCCTGCATGTTGCCGCGCAGGTCCCAGGCCATCGCCTTGAGCCAGGCCACCGAGTCGACCGGGGTCCACTCGGTCGGCTTGTAGTCGTTGGTGAAGCCGAGGGCCGCGTACTCCAGGGAGATGTCCTCGGAGCTCCGGCCCTTCAGGTAGGCGTTGACTCCCTCGGAGTACGCCTGGAGGTACTTCTTGGTGGAGGCCGACAGCTTGGTGTCGTACTCCTTCTTCGCGATGCGGTCCCAGCCCAGGGTGCGCAGGAATTCGTCGTTCTTGACCTGACCCTCGCCGAACATCTCGGACAGCCGGCCCGAGGTCATGTGGCGGCGCACGTCCATCTCGTAGAACCGGTCCTGCGCCTGGACGAAGCCCTGGGCCATGAACAGGTCCGCGTCGGACGAGGCGTAGATCTGCGGAATCCCGTTGCCGTCGCGCTGCACGGTCACGGGCCCGGACAGCCCGTCCATGCGGATGGATCCCTTGGTCTGCGGGAAGGAGGCCCGCACCGTGCTGATGCTCCAGTACGCGCCGAAGGCGATGCCTCCGATGATGGCGAGAACCAGGACAATCAAGAACAGTCGGGCTTTGCGCCCCTTCTTCCTGCCGGACTTGCCGGGCTGCTGGCCGGAAGAGGCGGTGGTGTTGGGGGGCATCGCTGTCCTTGCTGTCCTAACGCGAGCGGCAGGCGGTCCTGGAGTGCTGGGGCAACCATAGGCGCAGGGCCAACCGCGCCTTGACGCGGAGTAGGAAACCGGGAAGCACGACTGTTCGATCTTGCCTCCGGGAACGTCAAGAAAACGTCAAGAGTTAGGTAAGGTAACGAAGTACTTGCACTGAAGTGGCCGGCTTCCGGTGCTCGGATCCGGACGTCGCCCCCGCGGCACCGGATCGGCGAGAAAGGAACAGCCCCTGACTGTCCACCACCTCAACCAGCTCCTGCTCGTGTGCTCGCTCGTCCTCCTCGTCGCGGTGGCGGCGGTCCGGATCTCCTCGCGCAGCGGGCTTCCCACGCTGCTCGTCTACCTGGGAATCGGCGTCGCGATCGGCCAGGACGGAGTCGGCGACGTCCAGTTCAGCAACGCCGAACTGACCCAGGTCATCGGATACGCGGCCCTGGTCGTGATCCTGGCCGAGGGCGGACTCGGCACGAAGTGGAAGGAGATCAGACCGGCCCTGCCGGCGGCCTCCTCGCTGGCGACGGTGGGCGTCGCGGTGAGCGTCGGCGTCACGGCCGCGGGCGCGCACTATCTGATCGGCCTGGAATGGCACCAGGCGTTCATCATCGGCGCGGTCGTCTCCTCGACGGACGCCGCGGCGGTCTTCTCGGTCCTGCGCAAGATCCCCCTCCCCACGCGCGTGACGGGCATCCTGGAGGCCGAATCGGGCTTCAACGACGCCCCGGTGGTCATCCTGGTCGTCGCGTTCTCCACCGCCGGCCCCGTGGAGCACTGGTACACGCTGCTCGGCGAGATAGCGCTGGAGCTGAGCATCGGCGCCGCCATCGGTGTCGCGGTCGGCTGGCTGGGCGCGTACGGACTGCGGCACGTGGCGCTGCCGGCCTCCGGCCTCTACCCGATCGCCGTGATGGCGATCGCCGTCGCGGCCTACGCCGCCGGCGCGCTCGCCCACGGCAGCGGCTTCCTCGCCGTCTACCTCGCCTCCATGCTTCTCGGAAACGCGAAGCTGCCGCACTGGCCCGCCACGCGCGGCTTCGCCGAGGGGCTCGGCTGGATCGCCCAGATCGGCATGTTCGTGCTGCTCGGCCTGCTGGTCACCCCGCACGAGATGGGCGACGACATCGTCCCGGCCCTCGTCATAGGCCTGGTGCTGACGATGGTGGCGCGGCCGCTGAGCGTGGTCGCGGGCCTGCTGCCGTTCCGCATCCCCTGGCAGGAGCAGGTGCTGCTGTCCTGGGCGGGCCTGCGCGGCGCGGTGCCCATCATCCTGGCCACGATCCCGATGGTGAGCGGAGTCGCGGAGAGCGAGCGGATCTTCAACATCGTCTTCGTCCTGGTCGTCGTCTACACCCTCGTCCAGGGCCCGACCCTGCCGTGGCTGGCCCGCAAGCTCCGCCTCGGCGCGTCCGCGGGGGCCTCCGACCTGGGCATCGAATCGGCGCCCCTGGAGCGGCTGCGCGGCCATCTGCTGTCCGTCGCCATCCCCAAGGGCTCGCGCATGCACGGAGTCGAGGTGGGCGAGCTGCGGCTGCCCCCGGGCGCGGCCGTCACCCTCGTCGTCCGTGAGTCGAAGTCCTTCGTGCCCATGCCGACGACGGTGCTGCGGCTCGGCGACGAACTGCTGGTCGTGGCCACCGACCCGGTCCGCGACGCGACCGAGAGACGTCTGCGCGCGGTGGGCCAGGGCGGCAAGCTCGCCGACTGGCTGGGCGTCGACGACGGCGGCAGGGAACACCGGACCCAGCACCGAACGGGTCTGTGACACACCACGACCGCCGCGCGGTCGGCCGGTTCTTACGAAACCCGGGACACGCTTCTTGAGAAGACCCCGCCGGGCTTACGACACATCGAACGAAAACGCGAAGACGAAGGGCAATCACAGGCTCACGGCGGCGGAGTGCTCTTTTTCACAGGCCCGGCCCGACGGCCACCCCCTGTACGATGAAGGCACACCTTGATCGAACCAACTCTGCCTGACGCAGAGCTGGCGCGACCGTATGGCGGCCGTGACGTCCTTCCGCAGGGGGCGCCGGTATCTACCGCAGATCCGCGCAAGAGGACAGCTCTCGGCGCCCCCCGCACGGGCGCGCTACCAGGCGGCAGAAAGGCACGGGCCGTGGCATCCACGGTCACCTCCCGCCCTGGATACGGACAGTTGCTGCGCACCCGCGGCGCCTGGACGTTCCTGCTCCCCGGCTTCGCCGCCCGTCAGCCGTTCGCCATGCTGACGATCTCCATCGTGCTGCTCGTGCAGCACACCACCGGCTCGTACGGGGCGGCCGGCGCCGTCGCGGCCGTCACCGGTGTCTCCATGGCACTGTTCGCGCCCTTCACCGGACGTCTGGCCGACCGGCACGGACAGCGGGCGGTCCTGCTCCCCGGTGTCCTCGTGCACGCCGTGGCCGGCTTCTCCCTGACCGCGCTCGCGCTGGCGGACGCCCCCCTGTGGGTGCTTTTCGCCGCCGCGGTGCCCACCGGCGCCTCGGTGCCGCAGGTCGGCCCCATGGTGCGGGCCCGCTGGGGCGTGAAGCTCCAGGGTTCGCCCCTGATGTCGACCGCCGCCGCCTTCGAGTCCGTCACCGACGAGCTCACCTTCGTCTTCGGCCCGCTGCTCGCCACCGCGCTGTGCACGGCCGTCGCCCCCGCCGCGGGCCTGCTGACCGAGGCGTCGCTGACCCTCGTCGGCGGTCTGCTGTTCGCCGCGCAGAAGAGCACGCAGCCCGCGGTCTCGGCCGCCGGACACGCCCGCGTGGAGCACGGTTCCGCCCTGCGGATCCCCGGAGTGCGCGTTCTGATCATGACCTTCCTGGGCATCGGCTCCGTCTTCGGCGGCATGCAGGTCTCGCTGGCCGCGTACAGCGAGTCGATCGGCGAGCCCGGCATGAACGGTGTCCTGTACGGCGTCTTCGCGGCCGGCAACATGCTCTCGGGCATCGTCTGCGGGGCCATCGCCTGGAAGGTGGCCCCGCAGCGACGGCTCGTCGTCGGGTACGCCGCCCTCGCGCTGGCCGCCTCCGGGCTGTGGGCCGCGAACTCGGTGATCGTGCTCGCGGGCCTCGGCCTCGTCGTCGGCATGTGCATCGCTCCGAGCCTGATCACCGGCTACACCCTGGTCGAGAGCCTCGTCCCGCAGGGCGCCCGCACCGAGGCCTTCACCTGGCTCACCGGTGCCGTCGCCCTCGGCCAGGCCGCGGCCGTCACGGTCGCCGGGCAGCTCGAGGACAGGCTCTGGGACGGCGCCGGGTTCCTGGTGCCGATGGCCGGTACGGCACTGGCTCTGGCGACCCTGGTGGCACAGCGTTCGCGCCTCGCCGCACAGGCCCCGAGCCGTGCCGTCGCACGTGGCGTCGGTCACCGCGTGCCGGTGACAGTGGACTGATCTCGCGGAATACGTCAGTATGGACCGTCGTTAGCACTCACTGAGTGAGAGTGCCAGGAGGAAGACAAGTGCCGACCTACCAGTACCAGTGCACCGAGTGCGGCGAGGGCCTCGAGGCGGTGCAGAAGTTCACCGATGACGCCCTGACCGAATGCCCGAATTGCAACGGCCGCCTGAAGAAGGTGTTCTCGGCCGTCGGCATTGTCTTCAAGGGCTCCGGCTTCTACCGCAACGACAGCCGCGGCTCCTCGTCGAGCAGCTCGCCGGCGTCGAAGCCGTCCACGTCCTCGACCTCGGACACGAAGTCCTCGTCGTCCGCCTCGTCGTCCTCGGACACGAAGTCGTCGAGCGCGAAGTCGTCGGGCACCGGCTCCGCCGGCAGCTCCGCCGCCTAGGACTCCTCGGCCCGCGGCCGGGGCTCCCCCCGGCCCGGCCCGGCCGCCGTGGCCCACGGCCCGCAGGCCGCACAGGTCCGTTTCCGCGGAAGACCCCGTCGCCCTTCGACGACGGGGTCTTCCGCGTTCCTTCACCGGGACAGCCCGTAGGGTGCCGTTCATGGCGAACACGGAGAACTCACAGACCCCGGACGGGGAGCAGCCGACGGCATCGGCCGAGATCGGCGTCATCGGCGGCTCGGGCTTCTACTCCTTCCTCGACGACGTGACCGAGCTGCGGGTCGACACCCCTTACGGGCCGCCCAGCGACTCCCTGTTCCTCGGCGAGATCGCCGGCCGGCGGGTCGCCTTCCTGCCCCGCCACGGCCGCGGCCACCATCTGCCACCGCACCGCATCAACTACCGGGCCAACCTGTGGGCGCTGCGCTCGGTCGGCGCCCGGCAGATCCTCGGCCCCTGCGCCGTGGGCGGGCTGCGTCCCGAGTACGGGCCCGGCACCCTGCTCGTGCCCGACCAGTTCGTGGACCGTACGAAGTCACGGGCGCAGTCCTACTTCGACGGGCTGCCGCTGCCCGACGGCACGGTGCCGAACGTGGTGCACGTGTCGCTGGCCGACCCGTACTGCCCCGTCGGACGGAAGGCCGCGCTGGAGGCGGCTCGCGGACGTGACTGGGAGGCCGTGGACGGCGGCGCGCTCGTGGTCATAGAGGGCCCGCGGTTCTCCACCCGCGCCGAATCGCTGTGGCACCAGGCGCAGGGCTGGTCGGTGGTCGGCATGACCGGACATCCCGAGGCCGCGCTCGCCCGCGAACTGGAGCTCTGCTACACGTCGTTGACGCTGGTCACCGACCTGGACGCGGGCGCCGAGACCGGCGAGGGCGTCTCGCACGACGAGGTGCTCAAGGTGTTCGCGGCGAACGTGGACCGGCTGCGGGGCGTGCTGTTCGACGCGGTCGCGGCGCTGCCGGAGAACGGATCACGCGACTGCCTGTGCACGAAGGCCCTCGGCGGCATGGACCCCGGCTTCGAACTGCCGTGACGCGAACGGGCGTGGCCTGAGCCTCCGTGGCGCGAACGGGCGTGGCTGAACCTCCGCGCTCCGCGCCGGGGTGGCCCGCGCCTCTGTGGGGCGGGGTGGCCCGCGCCTCTGTGGCGCGAACGGACGCGGCCTGGACTGCTGTGAAGGGAACGGACGCGGACGGGGCTGCCGTGAAGCGAGCTGCCGTGCCCCGAGTCGGCGTGACCGGGCTGTCGTGACGTGTGCCCGGGCGGGGTGGAACCTCCCGTTCGGGTGAGGGAGTTGTCCACAGTTCCCGGGCCGTCCACGGGTGCCTGCGGACTTCGGCGCGAGACCTCATCGTGGGATCGCAAGCCGGTCCGTCGTGGCCGGTCCCTCGTAGCCGGTCCCTCGTCACAGGTGGTGGTCACCATGGCACAGCTCTCACGACACATCCGCCCGCCGGGCGCGGACACACCCCCGACGTGCGAGGTGCCGCAGTTCGCGCCCGTCCGGGTGCGGGGCGGGCGGTTCCGGCCCCGGCTCCGGCCCTTCGCCCGGCACAGGCGGCGGGCGGTCGCCGCGGGCCTGGCCATGACGGCGGCCGCGCTCGTGGCCGCCGGTCCGGGCGACACCGGGCGGGCGCGCGGACATCCGGCGTCCACGCCCTCCGCGTCCGCCTCCACCACGGTCCCCCCATCCGTACGCGGGCCCGGCCCGGTGGAGACGGTGAGGGCGCCGGTCCGGATCGCGGACGGAGACGCGGCACGCCTGCTGCGCCCCGGCGACCGGGTCGACGTGGTCGCGGCGGACGAGGGCGGCGACGTGCGGGTGGTCGCGGCCGGGGCACGGGTCAGCGGGGTGCCGGACGCCGTCACGACCGGCACCGGAGCGCTGGTCGTCCTCTCCGTTCCGCGCGCGACGGCCGTGCGGCTGGCCGGCGCGGGCACCACGTCACGACTGGCGGTGACCCTGCGATGACCACCGAAACCGTGTCAAGTCTCTCGATCGAGCTACCCAGTTGGACAGGCCCGGATCACCCTGCCGTAGGTTGCGGAGCTGTTTGTTCCACAACCCGTGCGGAGGGGCCTCCTAGTGAGCGACAACAAGCAGCCCGGCGTCTGGGAGGGCTTCAAGGCCTTCCTGATGCGCGGCAACGTCATCGACCTGGCCGTCGCCGTGGTCATCGGCGCGGCCTTCACCAACATCGTCAACGCCGTGGTGAAGGGCATCATCAACCCGATGGTGGGCGCTGTCGGTACGAAGGACCTCGACAACTACAGCTCCTGCATCGAGAGCCCCTGCACCGGCACCGGAGCGAACGCCACGGGCATCCGGATCATGTGGGGCTCGGTGCTGGGCGCCTCGCTCAGCTTCCTGATCACCGCCAGCGTCGTCTACTTCCTGATGGTGCTGCCGATGTCCAAGTTCCTGGCCCGGCAGGCGGCCCGCCAGAAGGCGAAGGAAGGCGCGAAGGAGGTCCTCGAGGTCTCCGAGCTGGAGGTGCTCAAGCAGATCCGCGACGAGCTGGTCGCCCAGCGCGGTCAGGGACGCCGCGAGTACTGACGGCGGGGCCGTGGGCGCGCGCCCGGGAACTCGGCCGGCGGTGCCGGCGGACCGGGGCGCGCCCGTCCCGGGGCGAGGGCGCCCGGAGCCGGGCTCAGATGTGGTGGGGCGGCTTCTCGTCGAGGAAGCGCTTCAGGTCGGCGGCGCTGTCACCGGTGCTGTCGGCCCGCTCGCCCCACCCACGGTCCGTATCGTCCGAGGACTGCTGGTTCAACGGATCGTCGAAGACCAGTGCGGGCTTCGGATCGCGCGGTTCGGGGGCGGGGGCGGGACTCATGCCCCAAGGGTACGCCGCGGGGGTGCGGGGCCACCCCGGCCGGCCCGTCGCTTGTGAAGGCATTCACAAGAATTTCCGGCGCTTTTCTGCTGTGCTTGGCCCTATGACCTCCCGTTCCGCTCCGGAATCCGCCTCGACACCACGGTCCGCCGGCCACTGGCCGCTGCGCAGAATGACGGCCCGCGGCCGGGACGAGGCGCACCGGGTCGCGTCGCCGCTGGAGCTCCTGTTCGACCTGTGTTTCGTGGTCGCCATCGCCCAGGCGGGCGCCGAGCTGGTGCACGCCGTGGCCGAGGGGCACGCGGGGCAGGGCATCCTCGACTACGCGATGATCTTCTTCGCCATCTGGTGGGCGTGGATGAACTTCAGTTGGTTCGCCTCGGCCTACGACAACGACGACGTGCTGTACCGGGTGGTCACGCTGGTGCAGATCGCCGGCGTCCTGGTGCTCGCGGCCGGGGTGTCGAAGGCGTTCGAGAGCCACGACTTCCTGGTGGTCTGGCTCGGCTACGCGATCATGCGGTTCGCGATGATCGCGCAGTGGCTGCGGGTGGCCCGGTCCACCGAGGGGACCGAGAGAACGGCGGCCCTGCGGTACGCGGGCGGCGTGCTGCTCTGCCAGATCGGCTGGCTGGGCCTGCTGATCGCACCGGAAGGCGGCCGCCCGTGGGTCTTCCTCGTGGTGGCCCTCGCCGAACTGTGCGTCCCGCTGTTCGCGGAGAAGGACTTCACCACGTCCTGGCATCCGCACCACATCGCCGAGCGGTACGGACTGTTCACGATCATCGTGCTCGGCGAGACGATCGCCGCCGCCACCGTCGCGGTGAAGTCGGCCGTCGACGAGCACGACGCGCTGGGCGAGCTGCTCCCCATCGCCGCGGGCGGCCTGCTGATCGTGTTCTCCGCCTGGTGGATCTACTTCGTGGTGCCGATCCACGGCCATCTGCGGTCCAACGGCCAGGCCTTCCTGTGGGGGTACGGCCACTATCTGATCTTCGCGTCGGCCGCCGCGATCGGTGCGGGTCTGGAGGTCGCGGTGGAGCAGACGGTCGGCACGGCGCACATCTCCGCGCTCTCGGCGTCCGCCGCGGTGACACTGCCGACCGCCCTGTACTTCCTCGCCGTCTGGGTCCTGCACTCCCGCTATTTCAAGGTCGGCATCGCCCAGCAGCTCGTGCTGCCGACCACGGCGCTGCTCGTCATCCTGTGCACCTTCCTGGGCGACTGGGCGGTCCTCTCCGCCGGGATCGTCTCCGCCCTGTCCGTGGCGGTCGGGGTGGTGATGACGACACGGACGGCGACGCGGGAAGCGACGGCCGGGGAAGACTGGGCGCATGACAGTTGACGCTCTGACGGATGTCGTGGGTCTGCGGGTGGGGCACGCGACGCGCAGCGGAAACGGGTGGCTCACGGGGACGACCGTGGTGCTCGCTCCCGAGGGAGGCGTGATCGCCGCCGTGGACGTGCGCGGCGGCGGGCCCGGCACCAAGGAGACGGACGCGCTCGACCCGCGCAACCTCGTGCAGAAGGTCGAGGCGGTCGTACTGACCGGTGGCAGCGCCTACGGGCTGGACTCGGCGTCGGGCGTGATGGCGTGGCTGGAGGAACGGGGCCGCGGGGTGCGGGTGGGGCCGGACCCGACGCACGTCGTGCCCGTCGTGCCGGCCGCCTGCGTCTTCGACCTCGGGCGCGGTGGTGACTTCCGGTCGCGGCCGGACGCCTCCACCGGACGCGCTGCGGTCGAGGCCGCCGACGCGAGTGCGGTGCGGGCGCCGGTGGGCGAGGGCGGCGTGGGAGCCGGTACGGGCGCGGTGGTCGGGGGGCTCAAGGGCGGGGTCGGGACGGCGAGCGCCGTGCTGGAGTCCGGTGTCACGGTGGCCGCGCTGGTGGTGGCGAACGCGGTGGGCTCGGTGGTGGAGTCGGAAACGGGGGCGCTGTACGGGGAGTTGGCGCGAGGGCGTACGGCGGGCCCGTCGGCCGCGGTGCGCGAGGCGGCCCGACTGCGGCTCGCGGAGGCCGCCGCGCGCAACGCGCCGCCACCGCTGAACACCACGCTCGCCGTCGTCGCCACCGACGCCGCCCTGACGCGGGCGCAGGCGCAGAAGCTCGCGGGGACGGCGCACGACGGGATCGCGCGCGCCGTGCGGCCGGTGCATCTGCTGAACGACGGGGACACCGTGTTCGCGCTGGCCACGGGCGACAGGGCGCTCGACGCCGGGAACCCCTTGGCGCTCAACGAGATCCTCGCGGCGGGCGCGGACCTGGTGACGCGCGCGATCGTGCGGGCCGTGCGCGCGGCGGAGCCGGTGGACGGGCCGGGCGGAGCGTGGCCGTCGTACGAAGAGCTGTACGGGGAGGGCGGGTTGGGGAACCGGACGTCGTAGCGCCCTGGAACTGGTGCGGCAAGGGCGCCTTGCAGGACAATGGACGCGACGGGCCGGAACCTTTCGCGGGGCGCGTGGACCGCTGGAAGTGCCGTCCGACGAGGGCTTTTTGACGAACTGACGGGCCGCCGGGGAACTGACCGAACGGTCCGCCCGTTTTCCGTCCGTACGTTTTCTCGGTTCGCGGACATGATGTCCGACCGAGGGGCTACGGTATGCACCCACAAGGTGACATGCAGCAACGCCGGGAGAAACCTTGAGCGTTCCGTACGAGACAGCAGCGTACGAACCACCCGAGTCGCCCGAGTCTCCGGAGGAGCATCTCGCACGACTTCTGGGCCGCGCCCTGAACTCGTTCGAGCTGCCCGACGAGGCGATACGGCGGCTCGACTGCGCGCTGGCGCACGACAGCTCGCTGCACTCCGCGCACCACAGCGCGGGGCTGCACCGGGAGACGTACCGGCACACCTGGCTGCTCGCCGACGGTTCCACCGTCACGCTGTGGGAGCTGGTGCACAACACGGCGGCCGGCCACGACGCCCAGCACGAGGTCTACGTCGACGAGGAGGAGCTGCGCACGGCCACGGCCCGGCTCCCGCTTCCGCCGGACGCGCCGGACTTCGAGCTGCCGGTGTTCGTGCAGTTGTCGTCGGTCCCCGAGCCGCGTCACACCTACGTGCCCGACGACTCCGCCGATCACGCGCGCCGGCTCCTGCGGCGGGCGGAGAATCCGGACCGGCCCGGCGCCGACCTCACCTCGCTGCTGCTGCGGGAGGCGTTCGCGCACCAGATCACGCAGGCCTTCGGACGCCCTTGCCGTGCGGGGCAGGCGGGGCTGTGCTTCTCGCTCTACGAGCACGCGTTCCTGCTGCGCGACGGGCAGGAGATCTCCCTGTGGGAGGTCGAGCACACGGCGACACCGGACCGGCGGCACATGTGCGAGGTGTACGCGAGCGAGGACGCGGCCCGGGACGCGATGGAGCGCCGGGCGGCACGACTGGGCTGACGACGGGGAAGGGCCCGGCACCTGAGGTGCCGGGCCCTTCCCCGTTGCGGACCTCCGCGTCACGTCCTGCGGTCGGCGGCGACCCGGGCAACGCCTCCCCGGGCGCCGCCCGGGACAGGGATCAGCCGACGAACTCCGGCTTCAGGTCCTGGCCCGAGCCGTGGTCCTCGTCCTTGCCCTGCTTCTGACCCGAGCCCTGGTCCTGGCCCGCGTCCTCGCCCCGGCTCTGGCCGGCGTCCTGGGCTTCCGTCTCGTCCTGTGCGCCTTCCAGGTGCTGGGCCGGGCGCTTCGGCAGGGCGAACATCAGCAGGAAGATGACGGCCAGCACGGCGGCGACCCAGCCCAGCGCGTACTGGAAGGCGTCCACGAAGGCCGGGCCCACCTGGGTGCGGGTCAGCCGGTCGGGGATCTCGCCGAAGAAGAGGACCGAGACCAGGCCGAGGCCGAGCGCGTTGCCCATCTGCTGCACGGTGTTGATCAGACCCGAGGCCGAACCCGAGTGCTCACGCGGGACGTCGGAGAGCACGGCGTCGGTCAGCGGCGCGACGATGAAGCCCATGCCCGCGCCCATGACCACCAGCGGGAGGGCCATCTGCCAGGAGGCGATGCCCATGCCGTAGCGGTCGGACTCCCAGATGTAGAGCAGGACGCCGAGCGCCATGATCAGGGCACCCGCCTGGAGCACCTTGCGTCCGAAGCGCGGGACCAGAAGCTGCACGGACATGCCCGCCGCCGCCGAGACCGCGATCGAGAACGGCACCCCGGTCAGGCCCGCCCGCAGCGGGCGCCAGCCCAGTCCGATCTGCATGTACAGCGTCCAGACCAGGAAGAAGATGCCGAGCGAGACACCGAAGACGGTCTGCACGGCGATGCCCGCCGCGAAGCTCTTCACCTTGAACAGCGACAGCTCGATCAGCGGTGAACCGTCCCGAGCGGTCTTGTGCTTCTCGTAGGCCACCAGCGCCGCGAAGACCACGAGGGAGCCGGCCATCGACGCGTACCCCCACAGCGGCCAGCCCAGCTCGCGGCCCCGGGTCAGCGGGTAGAGCAGCATGAGCAGGCCGAGCGTGACGAGGGCGACGCCGACGAGGTCGAGCTTGAGTGCCTTCGGGGCCTTGGACTCGCTGATGAAGCGGCGGCCCAGGATCAGCGCGACGATGCCGACGGGCAGGTTGATGAGGAAGATCGGCCGCCATTCCAGACCGAACAGGTTCCACTCGGTGAGCAGCGCGCCGAGGAGCGGGCCCGAGACCGCGCCCAGACCGACGATCGCGCCGAACAGGCCGAAGACCTTGCCGCGCTCGTGCGCCGGGAAGGTGGCGTGCACGATCGACAGGACCTGCGGCACCATCATCGCGGCCATGGCGCCCTGCAGGATGCGCGAGGCGACGAGCATCTCGGGGTTCGCCGCGAAACCGCACAGCGCGGACGCGAGGGTGAAGCCGGCCACGCCGAGGAGGAAGAGCCGCTTGCGGCCGTGGATGTCACCGAGCCGCCCGCCGGTGACGAGTCCCGCGGCGAAGGCCAGCGCGTAGCCCGCGGTGATCCACTGGATCTGGCTGAAGGAGGCGCCCGCGTCCTGCCGGATCGAGGGGATCGCGATGTTGACGATCGTGACGTCGACCAGGTCCATGAAGGCCGCGGTCATGACGATGGCGAGGGCGAACCAGCGGCGTCGGTCGGCCGCGGCGCTTGGTGCCGGGCTGCTGAGAGCTGTCTCAGGGGTCTCGGTGGAGGTCATGCGACAAACCTAGAACCCTATTAGGTCAGATCATGACCTAGTTGTCCGGCACCCTGGAAACCATGACGACCGATACTCCGGCCCGGCTTCTCCAGCTCCTCTCCCTCCTCCAGACGCCCCGCGAGTGGCCCGGCGGCGAGCTGTCCGAGCGTCTCGGGGTGTCCCGCCGTACGGTCCGGCGCGATATCGACCGGCTGCGCGAGCTCGGCTATCCGGTGCAGGCGACCAAGGGCGCCGACGGCGGCTACCGGCTGGTGGCGGGCACGGCGATGCCCCCGCTCGTCCTCGACGACGAGGAGGCCGTCGCGATCGCGGTGGGCCTGCGGGCCGGCGCCGGGCACGCGGTCGAGGGCGTGGACGAGGCCTCCGTACGGGCACTCGCCAAGCTGGAACAGGTGCTGCCGTCCCGGCTGCGCCGCCGCGTGTCCATGCTCCAGGCCGCGACCACCCCCCTGACCAGCGGGGACGGGGCGAGCATCGCCCCCGAGACGCTGACCGTGATGGCGTCGGCCATCGCGGGCACGGAACGGCTGCGGTTCGCCTACCGCTCCGGGGACGGAACACCCTCGCGGCGGCTGACCGAGCCGTACCGGCTGGTCTCCACCGGCCGCCGCTGGTACCTCGTCGCCTACGACGTCGACCGCGACGACTGGCGGACGTTCCGCGTCGACCGGGTGTCCGAACCCTTCGCGACGGGAGCCCGGTTCACACCCCGCGAACTGCCGACGGGGAACGCCGCCGAGTTCCTGCGGCAGTCGATGTACGGGCGCCAGGAGACCTACACGTACGAGGTCACCTTCGCCGCCCCGGCCGAGTTCGTGGCGGCGCGCGTGCCCGCATGGGTCGGCGCGCCCGAGCCGATCGACGAGCGGAGCTGCCGGCTGCGCGCCTCCTCCAGTGACTCGGTGGAATGGCTCGCGGTGCGGATCGCGATGGTCGACTGCGACTTCACGGTACGAGAACCGAGAGAACTTGTGGATTACGTAAGGGAGTTGGGTGCACGGCTGAGCCGGGCGGGGGCCGTGGCGCAGACTGACGGCGCCTGACGGTCGGCCGCACTCCACGGGGGTGGTGACACCCGGTGGACCGTCGGCGACGGCAGGTTATGTCGCTGTGGCAGAATCTGCCATCCGGGTCACCCCGGGGTTCAGGTTCGGGGTGGCCCGCCCCCATGCTGCCCGGAATCCCAGGGGCCCCCTGAAACAAGGGAGTCGAGCTTCGGCGCCAGGGGGGGGAGGCGCCGAAGCTCGACTCTGGGAGAGTCCCGGCGCGGGGGGGGGTGAGCGTCGGGACTCGGTTCTGGGGAGCGGCCTGCCTTCGTCCGGTGGGGTTCCGTCCGAGGCTTCCGCTCGGTACTTCCGTTCGGTGCTTCTGTTCGCTTCTTCTGTTCGCTTCTTCCGCTGGGACGGGGCCCGAAGCGTGGACCCTGAAGTCTTGTTCCCAGGGCCCGCCGGATTGAAGCGGCCTTACATGGCCATGTCTGGTCGACTTGTGGCCAACGTGGCGGGGGATCCCGTGCGGGGACCGGGCCGGGCGGGTCCGGCGCCGCCGGAGGAGTCGACCCGTACGGCCCACTCACCCCGCCCGCCCGGACCACCCCGTGCGCTCCGGATGTCCCGTCGCCGTTACGCCGCCGCGTCGAATCCGGTGTCGCGCGCCAGCTTCTTCAGTTCGAGCAGGGCGTGCTTCTCGATCTGACGGATGCGCTCGCGCGTCAGCCCGTGCTCCTTGCCGACCTCCGTGAGCGTCCGCTCCCGGCCGTCGTCGATGCCGTACCGCATCTTGATGATGGACGCGGTGCGCTGGTCGAGGTGGCCGATCAGATCGTCCAGCTCCTCGCTGCGCAGCAGGGTGAGCACCGACTGCTCGGGCGACACCGCCGAGGTGTCCTCCAGCAGGTCGCCGAACTGGGTCTCGCCCTCGTCGTCCACCGCCATGTTCAGGGAGACCGGGTCGCGGGCCCAGTCGAGCACGTCGCCGACGCGCTCCGGCGTCGAGCCGAGCTCGGCGGCTATCTCCGCGTGCTCGGGCTCGCGTCCGTTCTCACGGTTGAACTCGCGCTGCACGCGACGGATCCGGCCCAGCTCCTCGACCAGGTGGACGGGGAGGCGGATCGTGCGCGACTGGTCGGCGATGGAGCGGGTGATGGCCTGACGGATCCACCAGGTGGCGTACGTCGAGAACTTGAAGCCCTTGCGGTAGTCGAACTTCTCGACCGCGCGCACCAGGCCGGCGTTCCCCTCCTGGATCAGGTCGAGCAGGGGCAGGCCGCTGCGCGGGTAACGGCGCGCCACGGCGACGACCAGCCGCAGGTTCGAGCGGATGAAGACGTCCTTGGCGCGCTCGCTGTCGGCGACCAGCGCCTCCAGCTCTTCACGGGACGCGTCGGCCTTGGCCTCCGCCTCGCCGTCGAGGATCTGTCGCGCGAACACACCCGCCTCGATGACCTGGGACAACTCGACTTCCTTGGCGGCGTCGAGCAACGGTGTTCGCGCGATCTCGTCGAGGTACATGCCGACCAGGTCGCGGTCGGCGATTTCGCCGCCTCCGGCGCGAACACTGCGTGCCGCGTCGGCGGTCCCGCCGGTGGCGGACTGACGACGGGCGACGGCACGGGTTGCCATGCGTGCTCCCTTGCGTGGTGGGCTTGCGGGTGGTCCCGGACATCCGGTTTTCACCCTCCCGGGTGCCCGGCATCCGATGGAAACAACGACTGGAATCAGGACAGAATTCCCAACCCGCCCCTTGATTTTTCTGATCATGCAGTACCCTGTCGCACCACTCGGGAGGGTCAATGCGGTCAGAACGTACAGATGTGCAGGTCAGGCCGGGAGTCGCAGCCGACCTCGACGCACTCACGGAGCTGTACAACCACTACGTACGTGAGACGCCCATCACGTTCGACACCATCGTCTTCACGCCGGAGGAACGTCGTCCGTGGCTGCTCTCCCACCCTGAAGACGGACCGCACCGCCTGATGGTTGCCACAGAAGCCGATTCACAGGCGATTCTGGGGTACGCGACGTCCAGCGCCTTCCGCGCGAAACCCGCCTACGCGACCTCCGTGGAGGTGACGGTCTACGTGGCCCCGGGCGCCGCGCGCCGTGGCGTCGGCACCCTCCTGTACGAAGCGCTCTTCGAGGCGCTCGCCGGCGAGGACCTGCACCGGGCCTACGCCGGCATCGCGCTGCCCAACGAAGCGTCCGTGCGCCTGCACGAACGCTTCGGGTTCCGGCACGTCGGCACCTACGGGGAGGTCGGCCGCAAGTTCGGCCGCTACTGGGACGTCGCCTGGTACGAGAAGAAGCTCGCCCACTAGGACACGCCCGGGCGTGTCCTAGTGGGTCGACCCGCTCAGCCGAACTGCACCGACCGCTTGGCCATTCCCAGCCAGAATCCGTCGATCACGGACCGCTGCCCGTCGAGCCCGCCGACGGCGTCCGCCGCACCCATGGTCACGAAGAGCGGGGCGAAGTGCTCGGTGCGCGGGTGGGCGAGACGGCCCGCCGGGGACTTGCGCTCGAAGTCGAGCAGCGCGTCCACGTCACCGGCCTCCAGCGCGCGGTGCCCCCAGTCGTCGAACTCGCTCGACCAGGTGGGCACTCCCCCGCCCGTGTGCCTGAGGGCCGCGAGGTTGTGGGTGAAGAAGCCGGAGCCGACGATCAGCACACCCTCGTCCCGCAGCGGCGCCAGCTTCCGCCCGATCTCGAACAGCCGGACCGGGTCGAGCGTCGGCATGGAGATCTGGAGCACCGGGATGTCGGCCTCGGGGAACATCTCCTTCAAGGGGACGTACGCGCCGTGGTCGAGTCCCCGGTCCGGGATGTCCTGCACCGGCGTACCGGGCGCGCGCAGCAGTTTCCGTACGGACTCGGCGAGCGCGGGGGCGCCGGGGGCCGCGTAGGTCACCTGGTAGTAGTGCTCGGGGAAGCCCCAGAAGTCGTAGACGAGAGGGACCGTCTCGATGGCGCCGAGGGCGAGGGGGGCCTCCTCCCAGTGGGCGGAGACCATGAGGATCGCCTTGGGGCGCGGCAGGTCGGCGGACCAGGCGGCGAGCTGGCCGGGCCAGACCGGGTCGTCGGCGAGCGGCGGGGCACCGTGGCTGAGGTAGAGGGCGGGCATGCGCTCCGGTGCGGGGCGCTCCTCGGTGGCGGCTGACATGGCGGCTCCCTCCGGAGAATTCCATCGTACGGCGGCACTGCTTGATCTTTGAAGCAGTTGCTTAAAGTCTCAAGTTCTCAGTCGAGACTACGGCTGCTTTGTTTAAGTTTCAAGGACGAGCTCGTACAGTGGACACATGAACACGGCATCCGCCCCCGCTGAAGAGCCGCGCTGGCTCACCGACGAGGAACAGCGCATCTGGCGTGCGTACATGCACGCCACCACCCTCCTGGAGGACCACCTCGACCGTCAGCTCCAGCGCGACGCGGGCATGCCGCACATCTACTACGGCCTGCTCGTCCAGCTCGGCGAGGCCCCGCACCGCCGGCTGCGGATGACGGAGCTGGCCATGAACGCGAAGATCACCCGCTCGCGGCTCTCGCACGCCGTCGCGCGGCTGGAGAAGAACGGCTGGGTCCGCCGCGAGGACTGCCCGTCCGACAAGCGGGGCCAGTTCGCCGTCCTGACCGACGAGGGCTACGAGGTGCTGAGGCGCACCGCGCCCGGCCATGTCGCCGCCGTACGCCAGGCCCTGTTCGACCGGCTCGGCCCTGACCAGCGGAAGGCTCTCGGCGAGGCCATGCGGATCATCGCCGAAGGGCTCCAGCCGAAGGACGCGGGCGCGGATCTGCCCTGGCTGCGCTAGGGCCTGCCGTCGGGATCGACCGGCGGACACGGGACCGGCCGCCCGCCTCCCCGCGGGCGGACACAGGACTGACCTGACCGCCCGCCTCCCCGCAGCGGACACGGGACTGCCCCGGCTCCCTGTGGTGGGAGCCGGGCCAGTCCCCGGAGTCGTACGGACGAGGCGTCCCCACCCCGCGTCCGTACGCGAAGTACCCGAAGGGAGTCTGCGCCGGGATCGTCAGTGGGCGACGACCGGCACCTTCAGCTCGTCCTCCGCACCCTCGCCCGAGCCGACGACCGCCGAGGCGTCCGGACGGCCGGTGTTGATCAGGGTGAAGGCCAGGCCGGCGGCGACCACGAGGATGCCGACGGCGAACCAGATCGCGTTGCTGTACCCGTGCACCATGCCCTCGGCCTGGACGAGCTGCTGCTGCGCCTTGGTACCGGCGCCCGCCATGTGGTCCTTGATGTAGGCGGTGGTCGCGGAGGCCGCGATCGTGTTCAGCAGGGCCGTACCGATGGCACCGCCGACCTGCTGCGAGGTGTTGACCATCGCCGAGGCGACACCGGCGTCACGCGGCTGGATGCCGTGCGTGGCGAGCGACATGGCCGGCATGAACGCCGTGCCCATGCCGAGACCGAGCAGCAGCATCGCCGGGAGCACCAGGGACGCGTACGACGAGCCGATCTCGAGCTGTGCCAGGAGCAGCATGCCGACGGCGGCGACCAGGAAGCCGGGGCCCATCAGCAGCCGCGGCGCGACGCGGGTCATCAGACGGGCGCCGATCTGCGTGGAGCCCGTGATCATGCCCGCGATCATCGGCAGGAAGGCGAAGCCGGTCGAGATCGGCGAGTAGCCCTTGACGATCTGCAGGTAGTAGGTGAGGAAGAGGAACGTGCCGAACATCGCGATGATCGCGAGGCCGAGGGAGAGGTAGACACCGCCGCGGTTGCGGTCGAGGACCACACGCAGGGGCAGCAGCGGGGCCTTGACCTTGGACTCGGTGAAGACGAACGCGGCCAGCAGCACGGCCGAGGCCACGAACAGGCCGACGGTCAGGGTGTCGCTCCAGCCGTCCGACTCGGCGCGGGTGAACCCGTAGACGAGGGAGACCAGACCGAGGGTGGACAGGACGACGCCCGGGATGTCGAGCGGCGAACGGTTGCGGCCGCCCTTCGGCTCACGGATGACGAAGTACGCGCCGGCCGCGGCGACGATCGCGAACGGGATGTTGACGAAGAAGGTCCAGCGCCAGTTCATGTACTCGGTGAGGACACCGCCGAGGATGAAGCCGACGGCGCCACCGCCACCGGCGATCGCACCGTAGATGCCGAAGGCCTTGGCGCGCTCCTTGGCGTCGGTGAACATCACGGCGAGCAGCGAGAGAGCCGCGGGCGCCAGCAGCGCGCCGAACACACCCTGCAGGGCGCGGGCGCCGAACATCATCGCGCCGCTCTGCGCCGCGCCGCCGAGCGCGGAGGCCGCGGCGAAGCCGACGAGGCCCACGACGAACGCCCGCTTGCGCCCCCAGATGTCGGCGATACGGCCGCCGAACAGGAGCAGACCACCGAAGGCGAGGGCGTAGGCCGTGACGACCCACTGCCGGTTGCCGTCGGAGATCCCCAGGTCCTGCTGGGCCGAGGGCAGGGCGATGTTCACGATGGTGGCGTCGAGCACCACCATCAACTGGGCGAGCGCGATGAAGACGAGCGCCTTCCAGCGGTTGCTGTGCGCGTCGGACGCTGGATCCGGAAGCGCCTTGGACATGCGTGTTTCAGACATGGGGGTACCCACTCCGGGACTTCGTAGCGAAAAAAGGCAGTGAAAGGGGACGGCGCGTCGACGGTGACGGCCGGTGGAGCGACACGTGCCGCTCGGGCTGTACGGCTGTTTGAGCTAGGGGCGACGCACGGTGAGTCGCGCGTCGTGCTGGGCGAACGGTGAGCTGTGGATCGCGAATGGTCGGATGCGAACAGGGGTCACGAGTGGTGACCGGTCTCCGGTGCCTGACTCATCGGTCGTCGGCCGACCGGTCACGGCGCCTGCGTGTCGGTCACACTCGTCGCAGTCCCTCCACGGTGGCGGCCACTCCCGGCAGTTCGGAACGGGCCGGGGCCCGCATCCCGTCCAGGAACAGCTGCAGATGACGGTGTACGAATTGGTCGATGCCCTGGCAACCGGTGCCCGGCAGCGGCCTGGTGAGCTGGCTGACGGCGATCATCAGATCGCCCACCTCGACGTCGGGGCGGAGCTGTCCGGCCTCACGGGCGCGGGCCATCAGCCGCTGGATCAGTTCGGTGATCCGGTCGCGCGCGGCGACCAGGTCGGGATGGTTCTGGTCGAAGTTCGCCGAGAGCATCGGGCACAGGGCGCCGATCCGCTCGTCGGCGGCGAAGTGCACGAAGCCGCTCAGCGCCTCGAACGCGTCGCCGTCCACGGCGAGTGCTTCCTCGACCCATTCCGAGGTGCGGTCCATGACCGAGCACACGACCTCGCGGGCGAGGGCGTCCCGGTCGGGGAAGTTGCGGTACACCGTGGCGTTGCCGACACCGGCCCGGCGGGCGATGTCGTCGAACGGCACCTCGGCGCCGAACTCTACGAACATCTCGCGGGCGGCGGCGACGATCCGCTCCCGGTTGCGCAGGGCGTCGGCACGGGGCCGGGCCACTCGGCGCTGCACGGGGGTTGCGGTCTCCACGGCGTACTCCTCGAAGATCTCGGGGCTTGCATACGATCCGGGGATTCGGTCCCCGTTTCGCTCGGACGTATGGCTAAACGGGGAAACGATCCCCGGTTATTTCCCGGACCGGGAAGAGAAAGGTGTGACCTGCGTCACATTCATTCTTTCTCGCCCGCACCCTGGATCCAGCGCGAGGGGCCGTACCCCGGAACAGCTGAAACTCCCCCGGAGCGCGCCCCCACCCGGGATCCGGCGCGAAGGGCCGCACCCCGGAACGACTGAGACTTCCCCGGAGCGCGCCCGCACCCGGGATCCGGCACAAGGGGCCGTGCCCCGGAACGACTGAGACGTCCCCCAGCGCGCCCGCACCCGGGATCCGGCGCGAGGGGCCGTGCCGGTACATCACATGCCTGTCGCCACCGACGCCCGCCCCTCACCCAACGGCGACGGGCGGATGTACCGGCGCGGCCCCGACCCACCCACCGGCGCGGCCCCACCCCACCCACCGGCCGGACCCGCGATCGCCGCCCGCTCTTGGTTCGCCACCCCACGCACCCACTCACGCGCACCCCCACGCGCCCCCGCTTCGCGCCCCTCCCAGGGATGAACCCGATCGGGCTCATTCAGCGCGCGCCCGGCGCGTCGGCGACTCAGGGTGATCGAAAGGGTGCAGTCGGAGACCGGTGGCTGCCGTGGAGCGAAGGGCCCCCGCATGCAGCCGTCCAGCCGCCGCATACGCCCGCGCCGTGTGGCCGCGCTCGCCACGGTGACCGTGCTGACGCTCGCGGTCAGCACCTCCGCCGGCACCGGGCATCTGACGGCCGGCTCCGCGACGGCGGGCTCCACGGCGCTGGCCCGGTCCACGGCGCTCGGTCCCTGCATGATCAACGGTCCGTCGGACGTCCAGATGGGGGAAGGGATTCCGACCACTCCCGGTTACGCCCGCTCCACCGGCACCCTTCGGGCGCTGACACTGATGGTCGACTTCTCCGACGCACCCGGCAAGGGCAGCGCCCGTGACCGGTACGACGAGTTCTTCCCGAAGACGCAGGAATGGTTCCGCACCGCCTCCTACGGCCGTCTCGACTATCGCCCCGAGGCCCCCGTCAAGCACTGGCTGCGGATGCCCAAGCCCTTCAAGGCGTACGGGATAGAACGCGGCGCGCCCTTCGACCCCGGCTACCGCGAACTGGTCCAGGACATCGTGGCGACGGCCGATCCCGAGGTCGACTTCCGCTCGTACGACATCCTGAACGTGCTGGTCACACCGAACGCCGGGCCCTCCGCGCTGGACACCGTGCTGTCCGTGACCTTCGCCGGCAACACCGAGGCGCCGGTGGCCGACGGCGTCCCAGTAGCCAACGCGTCCTTCGTCTACAGCCGCCAGGACGACGGCTCGGGCTCCTACGCCGACACCGGCTACCGCGTCCTGCCGCACGAGAACGGCCACACCTTCGGCCTGCCCGACCTCTACACCCAGGACGGCGGCGGCGCGGTCGGGCACTGGGACATCATGAGCGAGGACTGGGGGGCCGACAACGACCTGCTCGGCTGGCACAAGTGGAAGCTCGGCTGGCTCGACGCCTCCCAGGTCGACTGCGCGGCGACCCCGGGCACCAGCGAGTACACGCTCACCCCGCTGGCCCGGAAGGGCGGCGTCAAGCTCGTCGTCATACCCTCCGGCACCCACAGCGGGTACGTCCTCGAACTGCGCACCCGCGCGGGGAACGACGACGCCGTCTGCCGTCCCGGCATCCTCATCTACAAGGTCGACGCGGACGTGGACACCGGGAACGGTCCCGTCACCGTGTACGACTCCCGCCGCGACAGCGGAGGGTGCACCCGCTCGCCGAACGTCCAGGCGGAACTCTCCGACGCGCCCTTCTCTCCCGGCGAGACCTTCAAGGCCCCCCACGGCGGGCCTACCGTCCAGGTCGCGGCGGCGGACTCGGCGGGGAGGTACCGGGTGTATGTGACGCGCCGCTGACGGCTCGCGGGCGCCGCGTAGCGGGGCGGATCGCGGGGCAGGCCAGCCGGAGAAGCGTGTTCGGCGGCGGACCGGCACCCTCGTCGACGCCCGTTCCGGGAAGCGGCCGACACCCGTGGCGGGAAGCGACCGGCGCCCGAACCGGGAGGTGGCCGACCTGCTGCGACGGGCGGGCAGCACTACCGTGGCTTTCCTGAGATCCACACGGTGACTCATCCGAGATCCGCCGCACGGTGACTCCTCCGAGAGCCCCACCGGAGAACCCATGCCATCAAGCTCCCTGCCATCAGGCTCCAGGTCATCCGACTCCCGGTCATCAGGCTCCGGGGTATCAGGCTCCGGGCCGTCGAGCCCCACATCGCCGCGGCCGCACGCGACTCCTTCGCCTGCCACGCCGTCGGACCGGGCCTCGGCCGGGGCGGAAGCGCCGGAGGAGGCGGTCACACCGCTCATCCGCGGGATCGCCGTCCTGCGGAGGCTGACCGAGGCGGACGGTTCGGCCAGTCTGAGCGGACTCGAACGGGCCACCGGGCTCGCACGGTCCACCATCGACCGGATCACGGCGACGCTGGCACGCATGGGCTACGTACGCCTCGACGGCCGGGACGCCGTACTGGCCCCGCGCCTGGCGGAACTCGGCAACGCCTACCTCGCCGCGCTCCGCCTCCCCCGCGTCCTGGACCCGCACGCCGACGCCCTCGCCGACGAGCTCGACGAGTCGGTGTCCCTCGCCGTCCGCGACCGGGACGGCGTCCGCTTCATCCATCAGGCGACCCGGCGCCGCGCGATGTCGCTGAGCTTCCGCATCGGCGACCTGCTCCCCGCCGAACGCACCGCTCCGGGACCGCTGTTCGCGTCCGAGTGGAGCGAGGAGGACTGGACGCGCTGGCGGGAGCGCCGCGCGGCCGACCCGGAGGACCGCGGCTTTCCGGCCGTACCCGCGCGGAGCAGACCGTACGACGGAGGGGCGGCCGTCTCCGCGCTGCCCGCCTCCCAACGCCCCACCGTAGGTGACGACTTCGAGCAACGGACGGCCGAAGCGGCGCGGGCAGGCTGGGCGTTGGACGACCAGCTCGTCGAACCGGGCCTCGTCGCGCTCTCGATGCCGGTACAGGAGGCGGGACGGATCGCCTGCGTGGTGAACGTCGTCAGCCACACGAGCCGGCACAGCGCATCCGAACTGCGGGACGCCCTGCTGCCACGGCTACGGACGGCGGTGGCCGAGATGGAACGGGCACTGGCGCAGGACGAAGCGGGGAGCGCGACCGCCACCGATGCCGTTACTGACGCCAGTGCCGTCAATGCCGCCACCGAGATCACTGCCACCCCCCTCCCCTCGCCCCCTTCCGGACTCGCCGACTGGACCGGCGTCTCCAAGCAGGAACTGGGACGGGAGTTCATCGAGTCGCTGGCGCGGGGCCTGACCGTGATCACCGCCTTCGGCGAGGGCCGCGGCGAACTGACCCTCACCGCGGTGGCCCAGGCGACCGGGCTCCCCCGCGCGACCGCTCGCCGCGCCCTGATCACCCTGGAGCACCTGGGTTACGTCACCGCGCACGACCGCGTCTTCCGCCTCACCCCGCGCGTCCTGGGGCTCGGCTTCCCGCCACTCTCACGGACGACGCTCCCCGAGATCGCGGCCCCACACCTGACCGAACTCTCCCAGCGGCTGCGCGACTCGGTGTCGCTCGCGGTGCTGACGGGCGACGAGATCCAGTACACCGGGCACGTGTCGACCCGAGGCATCATGAGCGTCCGCGTGACCGTCGGCACGCGGCAGCCCGCGTACGCCACCTCCCTGGGGCGAGCGATCCTGGCCGATCTCCCGGCGGCCCGGGCGATGGAGGCGACGGCCGGAGCGCCCGAGGCCGTCACGGGGCGGACCGGCATGGACCCGGAGCGGTTCAGGGCCGAACTGGACCGGGTTCGCGCCACCGGATACGCGCTGGTCGAGGAGGAGTTGGAGCAGGGACTGAGGTCCGTCGCCGTCCCGGTGCGGGACCGCGCGGGACGGACCGTGGCCGCGGTGAACGTCGCCATGCACAGCAGCCGCCGTACCGCGGAGGCGTGCGTGAGCGAGGTGCTGCCCGAGTTGCGGGAGACGGCGAGACGCATCGAGGCGGACCTGCACATCGCGGCACGCTTCCGCCGCGTACCAAGAACCTGACCCCACGCCCCAAACCGAAGCACCCCTCCCTCTCCTTCACCCTTCAACCACCCCTGGATTCAAGGGAGTTAACGCCTGGCGTGAAGATGATCTGTGCGGGGGAGGCCCCGTTGACAGATCCAAAAGCAGGTTTCTAGCGTCGCTTGCGGCAGGACGAACAGCAGCCGAACGACAAGGAGCGTCCGGGTGGTCGCGTCGTGGTGAAGCAGGAGAGGTCCGAGCGGACCAGGCGCAACCTGATCCGGGCCGCCTCGGCCGTGTTCGACCGGTCCGGCTACGAACGGGCCACCCTGTCCGCGATCAGCGAGCGGGCACAGGTCACCAAGGGCGCGCTGTTCTTCCACTTCGCGGCCAAGTCCGATCTGGCCCGGGCCGTGCAGACGCAGGCCTGCGTGACGTCGGGGGCCGCGCTGGAGAAGCTGGCGCGGCGCGAGACGCCGGCGTTCGAGACAGCCACCGCCATGGCGCACACGCTCGTCGACCTCCTCGAAACCGACATGACCGTCCGCGCGGGGGCACGTCTGGCCCAGGAGATCAGGACTCCCGACGACCCCGCCCTGCACTGTCACGTCAACTGGCTCGGCGCCCTGCACGAGATCCTGGCCCGGGCCAGGGAGGACGGCTCGCTGCTCCGCGACGTCGACGTCCGCGCGGCGGCGGTGCTGATGCTGTCCATGATCACCGGCACGACGACCCTCCCCCGCCTCCCCGCCGCCGCCCGCCCCCCTCGCCCACGACACACCTCGGCCCCCGATTTCGCTCCTCGTTCCCCCCAGGAGACGGGCGCCCTGTGGCTGACCCGCATGCTCCACCTGACCCGCCCGGCCCTCTCGAACCTCCCGGCCAACTGACCCGACCCCACCCCGCCCCACCTGCACGAACGGGAACCTTCCCAGCCCCCACCCGGTATCCGCTACGCTAGCTACCGGATCGCACACGATCCGCACGCCTTCGTAGCTCAGGGGATAGAGCACCGCTCTCCTAAAGCGGGTGTCGCAGGTTCGAATCCTGCCGGGGGCACAGTGTCTGACCAGCGCGTTTACCTCTCCGAGGTAGGCGCGCTGTTCGTCGTAGCCATGGCATTAACCATGAATAGGTTCCAGAGCCATGGCGAACACCAAGGGCAAGCGACGTCAGCGCGGCAGCATCCGCCCCAACGGGGCCGGCTTCCAGGTCCGGGTCTACGCCGGGCGGGACCCGCTCACGAAGAAGGATCTCTACCTCCACGAGCAGGCCGAGACGGAGACCGAGGCGGAGAAGGTCCGCACCCGGCTCCTCCACCAGGTCGACGAGAACCGCCACCCCAAGACGCAGGTGACCATGTCGTTCCTGCTCGACCGGTGGCTCGGCGTCGCCGAGCTCGACGAGACGTCGTACGAGCGGGCCGAGGGCATCATCCGCAACTACCTCAAGCCCACGTTCGGCGACCTCAAGGCCGGGAGGCTGACCGCCGAGATGCTGGAGCTGTTCTACGCCCGTCTCCGGCAATGCCAGGACCAGTGCGAAGGCCGGCGCAACGGCAAGACCGACCCCAAGACGAAGCAGAAGCACCTCTGCGAGCCGCTCGCCGCGAACTCCGTCCGCAAGATTCACTTCATCCTGCGCTCAGCGCTCAACCGCGGCCTGCGCTGGGGCTACGTGACGACGAACGTCGCGGCCCTCGCCGAGCCGCCATCCCAACCCAAGCCAAGCCCCGACCCGCCCACTCCCGAAGAGGCGGCCCTGGTTCTGAACACCGCCTGGCAGCGGGACCTGGACTGGGGAACGTTCCTGTTCATGACGATGGTCACCGGCTCACGCCGCGGCGAGATGTGCGCCCTGCGCTGGTCGGACATCAGCCTCGACCGACTCGAACTCTTCGTGAAGCACTCCAACAACGGCCGCAGGATCAAGGACACCAAGACACACCAACGCCGTAAGCAGGCCATCGACGTGATCACGCGTTCCGTCCTGGCCGCCCACCGGACCCGCGCCGAGGAACGCTGCAGGGCGCTCGGCGGTGAACTCGCCCGTGACGCCTTCGTGTTCTCCGGCGAGGCCGACAGCTCCGCCCCGCTCGTGCCGTCGAGCGTCAGCCAGCGTTACCGCCGCCTCGCGGAGAAGCTGAAGATCCATACCCACCGCCTGAAGGACCTGCGCGCGTACAACGTGACCGAGCTCCTGGGCGCCGGTGCCGACGTACGAACGGTCGCCGGCCGCGTCGGCCACGGCGGCGGAGGCGCGACCACGCTCAAGTACTACGCGGCCTTCCTGGCCACCTCCGACCGCCAGGCCGTCACCGCCTTCGCCAAGCAGCTCCCGGTGCCGGAAGGGCTACTCGCCGAGCAGCCGATCACCACCGTCATCAACGGGCTCCGTCTGCTCTGCGAGTGCGGCAACGAATCACTGTGGGCGATGCTCGTGGTCACCGAGGACGGCGCCGAGGCCCTGTGCGGCCAGTGCGAGGCAGCAGTCCAGGCCCGCCCGGACGCAGCCGTGGGCCCCATCGGCAAGACCATCAAGGCCGAAGCCGCCCCGCCGCGTGAGCTCGCTCCCTGGGAAGTGATCGCACAGGAACTCGCGGACGCCATCAAGGACGGCACGATGCTCCCCGGCGAGGACGTCCCCACGGTCGGCGACATCGCGCAGGCCCACGGTGTCTCGGTCGGTACCGCGCACCGGGCCTTCACCCAGCTGAAGAAGGACGGCCTGATCGAGGTCAGCCGGGGCCGCCGCGCCGTCGTCCGCCAACGCCAGGAGACAGCCGATGTCGCATGAGCCCCGTGCTCTCCCCCACTTCCTCCGCTGCCCGTGTCGAGGCCCGTACCGTAGGTCACTGGAGTGGGATGTTCGGGGGCGGGCTGGATGTCACGACCTTGCTGGGGACTCCAGGTCGTCTAGGAGCCGTTCCAACTCCGTCCAGGAGCGGACGCGCTGACGGGCGTACACGGGACTGTCGAAAAACAGCGTGTGGCAGTGCTGGGTGATGTTCTGCAGGGCGGTCAGCTTCTGTTCCTCGGTCCGGTCCGAGATCCAGACCCCGCGAGCATTGCTGGAGTAGCGCACTGCCAGCTCCGGGAGCCGAGACCCGGTGTACGCGAAGAGGAACTGCACGGCATGGTCGGTGAGGTACTTGGTTGCCTCGTCGACCTGAGCCCGCCAGCGGGCGCGTTCCTCCCGCAGTGCGGTGCGGATCGTGTCGGTTGCCTCCGGCACGACGGGTGCCGCAAGCAGATGTGTGACCGCGGACAGGACGTTCAGCATGTTCGCCTGGAACTTCTCGCGGGCTTGCATCTTTGCTTGGAAGCGCCGGTTTCGGACTTCAAGCAGGGGCGAGACGTATCGCCCGGCAACTATCAGGGTGAGCAGGGAAGTCACGATCGAGATCAGCGCGGTCGTACCCCACGAGGGCATCCAGTCAGGCATAGACGCGATTCTGGTGGCCTGAGTCAAGGACGGTGGCCGTTAGGGACCTTCGTTCGCCCTGTGCGCGACAACGGATTCCTACATGTTGTTGCCGCTGGTGCCTTCGTTCGACTGCCGGCGCGCCCCGCCGTTGGCCCGCGCGGTTGCTTTGGCCAGCCCGTTTATTGAGTGGGAGATGCCTTTCAGGGCCTCTTCCAGAGCCTTGCTCGGGCTCTCGCCCATCAGCACCCCCTGAAGGACCTCCAGGTCCACCCGATACGTCAGCGTCTCCACAGGTCCAGCCGGACCCGTCGCGTCGACAGTGAAGTCGAACTGCATCGGCAGTCCGGACGCCTCACGCCGGTAGTAGACGTCGAAGGCGAACACCAGACGACGTCCTGGCGGCAACACCGGGATGGTCCGTGCCAGGGCCCGCTGCAGTCTTTCGGTGAGGTTGTCATGGCTGGATGCGAAATCCGGGGCGACCCGGATCCGTACGTCCCGGGCCATGGTTGGCCCCGTGTTCTCGATGCTGAGCACCAGCAATGGGGCGCCCTGCCGGTCGGGGCCGATGTCCACGACCACGTACGGTTCGCTTTGCTCCCGGTGCACCCGTTCAGCAAGCGCCAACTGTTCGCGGTGGGCACGCTCGGCATGCTCAGTCTGCTGCCTGGCGATACTCAGCTGTTCCTCGGCGGCTTGGGCTTGGCGGTCGGCGTGCCTTGCCGAGTCGGACGCGGTCTTGGCCTGCCAGAACGTGATCCCTGCCGCGACCAGAGCCACGGCACCCGCCCCGACGGAGATCCAGTCGCTGGCGTCCATTGCTACTCCCTGCATATGTACCACCTGGATCATTCCAGGAGAAGTTGGCGACACCTGCACATCAGGCGCATCCAGGAGGCAAGTAGGTGTTGCCGACGTCTCCGGCCGAGGTCGCGGCGAGGGCCACGACCGCCCAGATCGCGGCGGAAACGTCGGCCCGCGGGCCGTCCCAGGCGTCGTTGAGGAGATCCACGGTCAACCCCACGGACTCGCCGTCCGGCCGCTTGGCCGCGAACTTGACCTCCTGCACCGCCCACGGGGCGGCGTGGGCAGAGACGAACACCACCAGAGCGTGGTACGCCGCGAAATCCTCGCCCTTCCGAGTGAGGGTAAGACTGCCCTGCTGCAGGTCGATGCCGACCTGGACCTGGGTGTCGTCCTGCACGATGACGGGTTCGCCAGTGGCACTCAGATCCACGCTGCTCTCCAAGAGGGCGGAGGTGTGGGTTCAGCTCCTCAGCATGACAGCTGACTGCCCGTCGGGAGAGGGCATCCATTAGCCGATGGTTTCTTGAAGCCCGACCAGCAGCCCAGGCGCCTGACACCACGATCAATCTCAGCGTTAACCGCTGCACGCCTACTACTCAGGGGCGGATCAGGAATGACGTTCGCCTGGCCCGTGGACGATGCTGCGCCCGCGGGCTCTGCACCGTCGCGTCACGCAGACTCTTCGGACACATGTCGGTCCAGTTCCTCTGGCCCTTCGCCCCCCTGCCCTGCACGGAGTGAACAGACTCCCGCCCCAGGGGGGCGGAAGGCGGAGGCGAAACGCGGAGTGTCTCGATTGGAACCGGCTGGCCAACATGCCTGGTCGCCGTCTCTTCTCATTGGATCGGCCGGCGGGGGGCGAAGACGACCGGTTACGCCCCCTAGGTCATCGGACTCGCGGAACCGACCCCGTCGCGCCACGGAAAACCAGCCTGCCACTGGAGAGCACCGCGCCGTCGAAGGACACCTGGCCGCTGGAGAACGCCGCGTCCATGAAGGACACCTCGCCACCGGAGAACGTCGCGCGGACGAAGAACACTGTGCTGCCGGAGAACGTCGCGTCAACGAAGGACACCTCGCCGCCGGAGAACGTCGCGTGAACGAAGGGCACCTCGCCGCCGGAGAACGTCGCGCAGTAGAAGGACACCTCGCCGCCGGAGAACGTCGCGCGGAAGAAGGACACCATGCGGCTGGAGAACGTCGCGCCGGCGAAGTTCACTGTGCTGCCGGAGAACGTCGCGTCAACGAAGGACACCTCGCCACCGGAGAACGTCGCGCCGCCGAGGGACACCGTACCGTCAGAGAACGTCGCGCCACGGAAGGACACTGTGCCGCCGGAGAACGTCGCGTCCTTGAAGGACACCATGCCGCCGGAGAACGTCGCGCCATCAAAAGACACCGTGCCGCCGGAGAACCCCGCGCCGTCGAAGGACATGTCGCCATCGATAGTGACCCCGGTGAGGTCGAGATCGCAGCCCTGCCAGGAGCCGCGGGTGCCCCTGGGACGTCGGTAGTGGTCACCGATGAGACGCAAGATCGTGTGTCGGACCTTGCGGAAGGCCAGGTATCGGTGGTGTTCCTCTTCGTGCACGGGGTCTTCGCCGGGGTCAGCGGTGAAGGGAAGCTGGAGATAGGCGCACAGGACATCGATGCAGGTCTGGCGCAGGCTGTTGTCGGGAGCGTCGTCTGCGAGTCCGGTCAGGGCGTGGACGCCCCCTAGCCGGACGGCCGGGGAGTCGGAGCCGAGTTGTTCGACGGCCTGCGTGAAGCGTTCGGTGTGCAGGCGGATGGCTTCGCGGCGTGCGCCGTCCTCGTCGACGCGCTGGCGCCGATAGGCCACCACCAGGGCGACCAGGGCGCCAGCCCCGGCGACGACACCGAAGGACAGCTTCACCAAGTCGAACAGCGTCCCGGAGTCGATGCGGTGCTCGGGCTTGAGGCCACGTGTTTCAAGCAGGTCCCATCCGGTGTAGAACACTCCACCTGCCACTAGGACCGCCACGGTGAACGTCAGGGCAAGGACTGGTCCGACCGGCCATAGTCGTAAGCCGCGCTGCTCGGTATGGCGTCGAGGCCGATGTGCGCTCATACCCAATGAGGACACTCAGGCATCGCTGCGGGTTGCAACGTCGTGAGAGCGCGAGCGACCGGTTAAGCCCCCTTGGCGAAATTGGATTGCAGGGGCGGGCGTCACCCCTCAAGGCGATGTGACGCGCATCACACAAACACTCGGAGGGGCTAGGTACCTGAAGTGGGTGTTAGAGCGCTCTGGTGCCCCCTCTGCCTCTGGGCAGAGGTCTCGACCGTGAAGGACAACAGTGACCACTAACCCCAAGCGCTGGCGAAAGGCCGACCAGGAGCTACACACCCTGGGTGAGCCCTCGCCCTCGCTGTCCCCACTGTCGCGGGAGCAGTGGGAGACGGTCAGGCGCAATGAGGGACCCCTCCGCCGGTACACCCGCGCGTGGGCGACGGCCGAACACGAGACGGAGGTCTTCGCAAAGGCCATAAAGAGCCTGCACACGAGGTTGGAGAACACCGAGGAGCCCCTCAAGGGCAGTGTGCTCGCCTACATGAAGAAGATCTGCAAGCGCGAGGCGGGCAAGCACCGCAAGGAGATCGCGGAGCAGCAAAAGCGTGAGCACCCCGTCGGGGACGACACCCATCTCTTGGACACCGAGGACTCGGTCACCGCCGAGGACGTCGTGGTGCTGAACGAGACCCAGGAGTCACTGAAGGACAAGCTGCCGCTCCTCCAGAGGGTGCTCAGCGACCAGCAGTACAGGATCTTCCTGCTCGCCGAGGCCAAAGGCATGAACTGTTTCGAGATCAGCGAGGCGTTGGGCGGCAAGGTGTCGCCGGGCGCGGTCCGCCAGTCGCTGAAAGCGGCCCGGGACAAGCTGAAGCTCCCCGCAATCCGAGCGCGTCTGGGGGTGTCGCCCCTGGCGAGGTAACCGTCCCCCCAGGCGCACGGGACGCTCCACTGGCCAGCGTCCCGTGCGCCGGGAGTAACCGTTCCCCCGGGCGCACGGGACGTTGGCCAACGTCCCGTGCGCACCGGGGGTGGGTTGCTCCACTCACCGCTCGTGAAGGAGAGAAACGAGAGATGAAAATGACCAAGCGCCCCAGGGCGAGTCTCACCTTGTGGGTCGGCTCGTACTTGGCCCTGACCTGGTCCGCGGTCGTGCACCTGGTCGACCGGGTCCTGTTGTCCTTGACGCCGACGCCGCGAGAGCGGCCGGCGCGTCGCCCGGTGGCGACCTTGACCGCGCCCACAATGCTGTGCGCCTCGCGGGGAACGCGGGAGGCCGCGCACAGGAACAACTAAGTGCGGGCGCGAGTCGAGATCCAGTCGTCATCTGACCAAAGGAGAACGTGATCATTCGCATCGCAAAAGCAGCCGCCGCCGTGCTCGGCGCCGGTGCCCTGGCGTTCGGCGGTGCCGGTATGGCAGCGGCTGACGCGGGTGCCCAAGCCGCGGCCGTCGACTCGCCGGGCGTCCTGTCCGGCAACGTCGTGCAGATTCCGGTCCACGTGCCCGTCAACGTGTGCGGCAACTCGGTCGGCGTGGTCGGCCTACTGAACCCGGCCTTCGGCAACACCTGCGTCAACGGCGTCGACACCCCCGGCAACTGACCCGTCGCACGCAAGTACCGGAAGAGCCCCGACGGTCCCACCGCCGGGGTTCTTCCCGGTCCCGCGCTCGGCGGTGCCGGTATGGCGACGACCGACGCGTGCGCCATGGCGAGGCGTCGACTCGCCCGGCGTCCTGTCCGGCAACGTCGTACTGGTGCCGGTCCACGTCCCCGCCAAAGCTGCTGAATCGGGCCCGGGTCCACCTAACACAGGAGGGCTCCGACTCACTGATGTATGTGCCAGCACGCAACGTGCGGGACTGGGCTCGCGGCGAGCCTGGATAGAGGGGCCGCTCGGGTACCGGGCACCCCCGAACTAAGGGGCCAGTGCCAGTGCACATCACGTTCGACTTCGGCACCGTCGTATGGACGGTCGTGGGGATTCTCACCGGGTTCGGCGTCCACCAGTTGTCCGAGCCGACCACCCCCGCTACGCCGACAGCTCAGCCCGTAGGCATGTCCAAGGGCGAGCGGCTGGTCCTCGCGCTGACTGCGGCCGTGGCGGTCATCACGATCGGCGGCTACCTTTCGAGCGGCGTCGAGAGGGTCGAGATCGACAAGCCCGTGCCGTCGACCACCGCCACCGCCACGCCCATGCCGTCGACCACCGTGACCCCACCTCGAAGTCGCTCAACTAGTGAGGCAGCCGAAGAGGAACCCGCCGAGATCGCGTCCGGGATTCGCGTACGGAGGCCGCATGCGGCTCCGGGAGTTCAGCAGGCCCACCCTCGACCGTTTTAGCCTCCCCAAATGGAATGGATGGGGGTCGGGCGCGACGTCCACAAGTGGAATCAGCGAGACCGCGCCCGCGCTGCCGAACTGCGCACCACCCCCGGCACCGGAACCCCCTGGCCCGCCGACGACCCCGCCAGCAGCACCTGGGACCCCAAGCCCCGTTTCGCATGCCCATACCGCACGAAGGGGCCCGGGGCCATGCAAACGGCCCCGGGCCCCTTCGCGCTCAGGCGCATCACGGAGCGCGTACGACTTGGGCAAGCTCCTCGCGGTCCATGATCACGTATCGCCGGTTGGTGCGGCGTTCTTCTGGGCGCCGCTTCTGCAACACCCCGCGGTCACGCAGAGCGGCGATGGCATTTTCCACCGACGCCCGGCTGATCCCGAGGGCGTCGGCGAAGTCCGCCTGCGACGGCCCTTCGACTGAGCCCTGCGTGGCGATCGTTGTGACGCGCTGTCCGTCACGGCGGCGCGTGTCGTAGTAGCCGAAGTGGTTCGCGAGGAACAACAGGAGCTTGGCGACCCTTGGCAGGGGGGGCAGCCTGTTCGCTCCGTACACCGTCTCCGCGGCGTGCAGGCGGCGCATGCTCATGCGTCCGAGGGCGTAGGCGAGACCCGGGCCATGTACTGCGGTGAGCTGGGCGATGTCCACAGGAGCGACTACCAGCGCGGCGCTGTCGTCCGACAGAACCGTTACCCGCGTCTGGGAGTCCTTTGCACCGGTCCAGTCACCGATCAGCGCGCCTGGCCCCCACAGTCGCGCCATACCGTCCGGGAAGTCCTCTCGTACGCACCCGCGCTCCAGGAGGAACAAGCGCCCCATGTCACTGCCGAAACACACGTCGCCTCGCCTGTTGGTGATCAACCTGGCCCGGAACGCGATCTCACGGATGATGTCTTGCGACAGGTCCTGCCCTCCGAAGACAGCCTCTGCGGAGGAGAGGACTGCCAGACGTACGCCACGACGGGTCGGGGCATACACCACCCGACGGCCGGGCTGTTCGGGCTCTTCGATCGCCACCGCCATCACCGACCGGTCGACGTCGATACGGCCGCAGGCACCGATGACGGCACTTTCGGCTGACCAGAGGCAGATGCCGACGAGACGGGCGGCATGGCAGGGGCCACGGTCTCGGCGGGCGTGCGCTGCGGCTCGCTGAGCAGGGACACCATCGGGTTGAGCGCGCCCACCAGTGTCGCCAGTGCCACGAGCACGGCGACGACCCGCGCCGGCGTGTTGGACAGACGACGGATCGTGTAGCAGGCCGCGGCCAGCACCGCGAGGAAGATAAGCAGGATCGTGAGGTTCGCGTCCAACGCGACACCATCCACTTCTGAGACAGGTCTTTGATCGCGGAGGGCGTCGGGTGGTTAGTCCGAAACCCCTGCCGCGTACACGGAATTGGGTGCATCAACGAGAGAGGACCTCGAAAAGGTCCACCATCGACTTAGCGAAGAATCTTACGGCACGAGCGAAGGCGGTCGATAACTCAGCCACCACAGACAGGAGTTCAGGAGGCCGACTACCTTACGCGTATTCACCATGCGTCTCCGCGAAGCAACTTGCCGGACTCGCCCCGCTCGGCGGCACGCTCCCCTGAACGCAAGGAGCCCCACCCCGTAGGGCGGGGCCTCGCGAAGTTCAACGCCAGGCTCCCGGGGAACCACCCCCGGGAGAGCCCAGCAGCGCTGATGCAGCCCAATTCCGTTAAGCCGTGTCTCAGCGATGACAGTTAACCCCCACCCAGGCTGAAATAATCCCTACGCGTAGGGATATCTACCCTGCAACCACGGAGAATCCCTACCCGTATGGATTCTAAAGCGGGATTCTCCAAAACTCCGGGGTCACCCTCTCGTGAATCCCTATGGGTAGGGATCTTCCAGACTCCTCGCAGGCATGGAGGGCCACCGATTACGCCTCCCCTGGTGCTACGGCATCTTCGCTGGGACTGCGGGCCACCTCACGCCGTACGCGGCATCAGTTGCCGGTACCGCTGCCGCCGTTGGGGCGTTCAGCATTGGCATGGGAGTCGTGAAGTTCCCCCGGAGCACCACATAGATCGGCACCCGGGCCCTGGTCGTGCTCCTAGCCGACCCGGCCGACGTGCCGAGCGTTCTGCGGGCTGCGTCCTGACGCGGTTCTGAACAGAGGCCGTTTCCGCCCGCTCGACTCCTTGCACAGAGTGCGGAGATTCGTACGAGTGCACGAGGGACGCGGGCGGAACCGGTGGGCCCACTGGGATGTCCAGGAGGTCATGGATAGTGATCTGCTCAACACGGCGGCCAGCGCTGCTGGTGCTGTGGTCCTCCTCTTCCTGGGGGCGTGGGAGAACGACAGACGGAACAGCCGGACCGAGGCCCGCAGGGAAGCGGCTTCGGACCGGGCCGCGTTGGAAGCGCAGGCGAACGAACTGGTTGCCGCAGTGCTGGCGGTGAAAGTAGCGGGCAACACCCATGACCACCTGTACGGCGGATGGAGGGCCAGAGGGATCGTCCTTCTACGAGGAGTCCTCGGGGGTGGCGCGGCCTATGCCGGGTTCAGGGAGCGGGGATCCTCAGCCGTCTGGGCAGGCTACGGGGAGCTTGCCCGCGTGATCGGTCAGTGGGACCAGGTGAGCGCGACGTCGGCGGCAGCACTGGCGGCGCCCCTCAGCCGACTCGGGACGGCCGTCGCACCACTGATGAGGCGCCAGGAGCCGGGGCTGGCCGTTGCGGTCGAAGAAGTCTTCACGTCGGTCACCGACCACTTCGACAACGGGGATCGGGTCACCAGGTCCTTGGAGGCCTTCCACGAGGCACTGCGCCCCGCACTCGAACCGCTGGCTCGCCCGCGACGCTGGAGGACAGCCGTCTCCCGGGGAGACCACCGAAGCTGACGGCCAACCCACCCCTGCGGGTGCCCGCGACTCGATACCTCTCTTCTCGTTCACTTCCGGCGTCGGCGCCGCCCGCACGGTGGACCCGCTTCCGGCATGGCCTGCGAGAAGCGGCCACCGGCAACCTGCTCTCCACCACCAGGCGGTGGCCCGCGAGGGACCGTCATGACGAGCCGTAGGAATTCCTACGGGTCATGAGGTCGGCTCGCGTCCCCGCGTCGAGGGGTGCCACAGGAAAGTAGTCGGCGTGCCGGAGCTCGCGAGGCGCCCCCTTGAATTCCAGGTCAGACGCCCGCACCGTCACCGTCGGCCGCCTCCTGGAGGCAAGTTGTAGGGCAACTTGCACGGCAAGTCGGGGCTACCTCATGCCCCGCCCCCTGGACTGGTCCGGCTGCGGGTGCAGGGTGGCGGCCTGCTTCGCCTGCTGGGCCTGCTGGTGGACCCAGCGTGCTGTGACCTCCCGGTCGTACAGCTCGGGGAACTTCTCGGCAAGCGTGGCGCGCAGAACCTTCTCGGCGCGGGCGTCGGCGGCCTGGGCCCGGTTGCTGGCGGCGTACCCCCGGAACTCGCCCGCCTTCCGGGTGACACGGCCGACATCGTCACGGTCCCGCTTGTCCATGCTGTGGCCGCGCCGTTCGGCGCCGGAGCGCATCTCCATGAGCCGCTCGGCGACCTTCTCCACGTCGGCGGGCGGCACCGGCGCGCTCGCCACACCGAAGCTCTCTGCGAACCGGCTCTGCTGCACCTGCGCCCATGCATCCTGCAGGGCTTGCCGGGCGTCCCGCTTCGCGTCGGCCTCCATGTCCAGGTATCCGGCGCGCTCCCCGGACAGGCGCTCGGTCTGCTCGCGGTATTCCTTCAGCGACGTCCCCTCCAGACGCAGCGCGATACGGCTCTTGCCCTCGCTCTCGGCGAGCTTGTCGAGCTGCCGGGCGCGGTCGTCGGCGTGGCCGGCCGCGGTGAACGCGGTCTGCAGGTGCTCCCGTGCGGTGGCGACATGGGCGTCCGCCTGGTCGAGGACATCCCCGGCCTCGGTGGCGAACCGCTGCCCGCGGGTGGGCTGTCCGGTGGCCTTCTCCTGATCGAGGCGCGCGGCAAGTTCCCGGGCCAGCGTGTCCGCCTCGGCGGCGGTGGCCTCGGCATCGGCGGCGAGCCGGTCGCCCTCAGCGATCAGCCGGTTCAGCTCCTGGGGCGAGGCGGTGCCGTAGATACGCTTCGTCCACGACGGGACCGCGCGTTCCTCGGCACCGGCCTTGATGCGGGCGAGCAGCTGCTTAGCCTTCTCCTCGGCACGCCGGGACTGCTCCTCGTGCTGGGCCTCGCTCTGCGCCTGGCGGTGGGAGAAGGACACCGACTTGGCCCGCCCATGTCATGCCATGCGGGTCTGGCGGAGCTTGCGTTCGGCGTCGGCGCGGGCCTCCTCGGCGGACAGGTCGCGCTGCCGGGGGAGCGGCGCGGGGACCGGCGGTTCCTGCAGGAGGTTGGAGACCATGCCGTCCGGCCGGGACTGTCCCAGGAAGCGGGCGAAGGCATCGATCGCCCGTTCCAGGCGCTCCTTCTCGGTGCGGGACTCGCCGAGCCGGGCCCGGGTCTGCTCGTCCTCGAGGACGGCCAGCGGCAGCCACAGGTGGTTCTGGCGCCGGGCCCGGGTGATGCCGGGATAAGTGGCGAAGGCGTTCGCGCCGTGCCCGTACATGAGCGAGGTGTTGCACGTCAGGCCCTGGCTCGCGGCGATCGTCATCGCGTAGCCGAGGGACAGCGCATCGCTGGCGACCTTCTGCGAGGTCACCCAGCCGGACTCGTGGCGGTAGCCGCCGGGGGCCTTGGCGTCCCTGACCCGCCAGGTGATCTCGACCCGGTGGTTGTCGTCCATCGCCGTGACGACGGCCCGGTAGCCGTTGAGCATGTCCGGGCCCTCGCCGCGGCGGCTGCGGTAGTCGTTCTCCCGGACGCGGACGATGTCGCCCACCGCGAGGGTGAGGGTGTCGCCGCCGGGCAGGGCGTAGGTGTGCTCGTCGCCGAGTTCGCTGGCCTCGCGGCGGATCGCCTGCGCGCCGAGGTTGAGCGCGTCGACGTCGCTGTTGCGGGCGGCGAGCACCACCATGTTGGCGATGAGGTCGTGCGGGTCGGCCCACTGCTGAAGGCGCAGTTCGTCCCACGTCATGAGGATCTGGGAGCGGGCGTCCTCGGCGGTCTCGGCGGGGTGCAGACGCCCGCCCTCGGCGAGCATCCGCAGCGCCAGTTCGTGGTCGCCGGTGCGCCAGACGTCCAGCGCGGCCCGTTCGGCGGCGTCCTCCTGGCGGCGGTTCTCGGTGAGGGTGAGTCCGTGGACCAGGCGGTGTACCTCGCGGAACCAGCCGCCGGGGCCGATCGCCTGCAGCTGCAGGTGGTCGCCGATGCCGACGACCTTCGTGCCGGTGCGCGCGGCCTCGGTCATCAGCGCGGCCGCCGCGCGGTCGTCGACCATCGTCGCCTCGTCCACGACCAGGACGTCGATGCCGCGCAGTCCGTTGCCGTTCTCGATCTCGCCGAGCCAGGCCGCCACGGTCCGGGCCGGGATTCCGGAGGCATCGGTCAGGTTCTTCGCGGCGACCGCGGCGAGGGCCGCGCCGACGTACGTGGTGCCGGTGGCGTCCCAGCCGATCCGGCACGCCTCCATCAGCGTCGACTTGCCCGCGCCCGCGACGCCGACGATGGCGTCGATGCCGTGCCCGGCGGTCAGCACCCGGGTCACCGCGGCGGACTGCTCCTCGGACAGCTCGAACCCGGCGGCGACCTGGAAGACGCCGATGGCGGCCGCGGCCTGGTCGCCGGTGAGCTGCACGGCGCCGCTACCGAACCTCTCCAGCGCCTGGCGACGGACGCTCTCCTCGGCATCGAGGATGTCCTGGGTGGTGTAGCGGTCGACGGACGACATGACGGTGGACCCGATGGTGGGCACGCGCACCGCGTAGCCCTCGGCCGCCAGGACGTCATCGCACAGCCGCTCCAGACTGTCCGGGTCGGCATCGATCCCGAACTCCAGCGCGTTCGCCACGGCCGCCAGGAGCTGCGCGCGGCTGAACGTCTTGTCGTTCGCTGTCAGCCCTTCCTTGGGGTCGAACACGACGGCCGCGATGTCGCCGGGCGGCGGGACGCACGGGCCGGCGCCGGGCCCGTCGACACCGGTGCCGCCGTCCGAGCTGGGCGGGCCTGGCGGACCAGGGGCGGCCGCGGCCAGCATCGCGTCGACGTCGTCGACGACCTGTTCGGCCCGCTGCCTCCAGCTCTCGCGCATCGTGGCCGCGTCGACGTCGAGCTTGTCGCGCTTGGTCGCCATGGAGACGGCCTGCTTCTCCTGGCGGCTGGCGTCGGCGCCGGCTTTCTCGTCGACGAGCGCGGCCCGGCGGGAGAAGTGGTCGCGCACCTGCTCGGGGATGCCGACGATCTCCCAGGCACCGGTGCGTTCGTTGCGCACCCGCCGGATGCCGAAGTGCTCGTACGTGAGCGCGCGAACGCGGGCCTTGAAGTAGGCGTCCAGGGCTGAGGCGTGGCGGTGCAGGTCGCTCCCGCTGTTGGCAATCGACCGCCACTTGCCGTCCTCGCACAGCGCCACGTTGGCGACGGTGACGTGCAGGTGCAGGTGAGGGTCGCCAGGCTCCCCGGCCCGGATCGGGCGGGCGCTCTGGTGCTCGACACTCCAGGCGAGCAGTCCCCCGGTGGCGAGCCGCACCGGTTCGCCGTCCTTGCTGCCGACCGCGTACCCGGCCCATCGCTCCATCTGCCGGAAGGTGTCGCCCTTGGCCTGGTGGACCAGCTCGCGCAGCTTCTCTGCCGGGAGCAGGTCCATCAGGGCCTGCACCACGCTGTCGGACTTGGGGAGGTCGAGGACCACGTCCCAGCCCCGGACACGGTCGTCGACACGGAGGTCTTTGTTCTCCCGTGCCGTGGCGAGTTCCGTTTCGCCATAGACGTCGTCCAGGGAAATCCCGGCAGCACGCGCAAGTTTGTGAAGGGTGGTCACCTGCATCCGGTGCATGTCACCGAAGCGATGAACGTTGCGCTGCTGCTGCTCGAATACGCGCTTCTGCTTCGGCTTTCCCTCTAACAGTTCGCCCGGCTCAACGCCCTTTTCCTCGGCGGCCTTCTCGATGGCCTCAACAAGCCGGGCGGTGGTCAGCTGAGCCTTTTCGTGTGCGCGCACCGAAGTGTGGGACTTGAGCAGGCGGGCGCCGGTCTCGGGATGACAGCCGGCCATCAGGAGGCGGGCGGCCTGCTTGCCCTCCTCGTCGAGCTCGGCTCCCTCGATGAGCCCGACGGCCTCCAGGCCGCTGCCCATCCAGACCAGAGCGGATCCGCTCTCGGGTCGCAGTCGGTAGTCGACAGCCTGGTCCTCGTCATCGTCCAAGACGACACCGTCGGACTCGACCACGTCGCATCCGGCCTGCTGCTTGAGCCGGTAATCGACCTGCACGTCCTCCGTGATCTTCGTAACCCAGGTCACCGGCCGCGCCTCCCCGTGCCGTGCGTGTGCTTCTCACCGGGCCTGCCGGGGTTCTCCGCAAGGGGAACCCCCTTTGTCCTCCCCTGCTCTTTGATCACACGTACGTCGCCGTACTCGGCCGCCGCACAGGTGCCAGGCTCTGCCGGACGCGTGGCAGGCCGGACAGGCTGTCCAGCTACGCTCTCGGGCCTCATGCGACGTCTCGTATCGACCGGTGAACCGGGCTCGGGTCGCTCTCTGAACGCTGCTCTGTTCGCGCGGTGCCCCGCTCGAGGGCGGCGGTTCTCACTTCCAGGTCATGGACTCGGCGGCTCAGCTCTTCAACGCGAGAGAGGACTTCGATCCACTGTTCACTGGGCATCATGGTTACCTCCGGTGGCCCTTGATGCCCTGATATTGGTCCTGGTCACAAGGCCGGAACGGCCCGGACCGCCGCACTTCCCGTGGGACGGGAAACCAATTTCTTCGCTTCCTACCAGGCGGGCACCGGGGCCCATCCGTGACGCTCGCGAACGACGTGAGAGACCGAGGCCCCAGGGCTGTACGGGGCGACCGACAGAAGCCTCTCGAACGAGCGCCTGGGCTGTTTCCCGCGGCGCGTCCTCGACGCCCACGCAGACACGTTCCGTGACTACCGGTATGCCGGTTGCTGCTCGGAGACCCTGACGCGACAGGGATTACAGGGTAAATCGCTGACCTGCGAAAACACCGACAGGGATAAGCACAGGGCAATGACAGGGATTACAGGGTTGAACGTTCAACCCTGTAATCCCTGTCATTGCCCTGCACCCCCGGACAGGAGCAAAGTGCCTGGTCAGCGATTTACCCTGTAATCCCTGTCGCCTGGCAAGGGGTTGGGCCTGCACACAACCCGACCCGACGAATTCCATCACTCTCTGCTACGTAGGTCGTGTGCGTCGACATGGCCTCGCGCCCGTGCGCTCGAAGCCGAACAGGCTGTCTGGCTTCGAGCGCACCTGCCTGCCGATGCCAGCGACGGATCCGAGGGGGCATACAAGGAAGGGCTTTGCGCCCCGTCGGGCTGAAGTTGGTCCAACCCAGTGCCGGCGTGCAGGCCTGGAAGAGATGGCCCTTCCTCGGTAGTTGCCGCCGCTACTCCCCGCTCTCGACACCGAGTTGCGCAGCGGCTCACCTTCCCGCCTGGCAGGAAGTTGAGAAGAAAGATTCCCGCCCTGCGGGTAGTTCGACGCTCTCCGCCGCTCCGCGCTTGCAATTCCTGTCAGCGTCAGGAGATCAAGGACCGAGAAGTCGGATCGCGGTGCGTTCCTGCACCTTACGGATCCGTCACAGAGGCCCGAGACATCACCCCTGAACACGCAGGAGACTCGATGCACGACCAGACCGATCGCCCCGCCCCCGCTGTGACGCTGCAGCGCGTCAAAGGCGGCAGCAGACCCAATCGGCTTGCCATCAGCATCGCTGAGGCGGCCGAGCGGCTCGACGTCAGCTACCAGACGCTGTGGCGAGCGATCCATGACGGCGAATTCCCCGGGATCAGGATCCGCGGCCGCATCGTCGTGCCCATCAAGGCAATCGAGCTGCTGATGGAGTCGGTCACCCACTCCGGGCAGCTCGTGGACGTAGCCGACTGGACGGCCTCGTGGCGTGCCGAGACCGCCGTTGCCGAGGTGGTCTGAGTTGGCCGGCTCAGTCGAGGTCGAGCGGGACGCGGTACAGCAGCTCATGGAGATGCGCGGCCTTGACCATGACCGTCACCTCGATGGGCTTGGCGTTGTCCGAGTAGACGACGCGAAAGGTCCTGAGCACGGGCACTTCCGTCGGCAGCTCCAGGCCGACGAACTCTTCCTCGGTCGGGGGGCGGCACGACACCCTGTCGACCATCTCGCGCGGCGGGTAGCCCTTGTCGGCCAGAAGCGTGGGCGATCCACCCTTGATCTTCTTGCGTTCGAGAAGAGCGGTGCCCTGGGCGATGTCCATGGGGTAGTAGGACCAGACAAGTTCGGCCGGGTCCTCGTCCAAAAGCAGCAAACGCTCGCGCATCGCGACCGTCTCCCCTGGCTCAAGTCCGAGCGCATCACGGACGTGCGTCGGCGGCACGACCTCCGCAACGCGCAGGATCTTGTTGGTCCCGACCTTCGACTGCTTGGCGGCTTCCTTGATCCACACGTAGGGTTCGCCGTCCCGGGCCGGCGGCATCGTCGCGACGCTGTCGAATGCCTGTTGCGGGCTGTCCCGTACGAAGACACCGCGGCCGGATCGGCCGACGATGCAGCCCTCCGCCTTCAGCAGCCCGAGGGCCCGCTGAATCGTCTGGCTGGACACTCCGTATTGCGTTACGAGGTCTTGCGTGATCGGCAATTGCTGACCGGCTGCGAGATCACCAGACATGATCTCCGCACGGATCTGTGCCGCGATTCTGTGATGCGCTGGACGAGTGTCAGTGTGCTTCGCCATGGATCAGCCGACCTTGGTCTGATAGGTGAGTCGATGACCACGCAGCATGGTCATCTGGGATACCTCCACGGGCTGCCGATCGGACGTGGTGCTGGTGCGCGTGAGTACGAGCACGGGTTCGCCCTCGTCCAGGCGCAGCGCCTCCCGGACCTTCTGGCTCGGCATGTCCACAGTCACGTCCTCGCTGACCTCACTGATCGCGAATCCGAGCTCGGCCATGAGGGTGACAGCACCTCCGGGAATCTTGCGGACCTCCGCGAGAGCTGTGCCGCGAGCGATAACCGCCGGGTAGTACGAATCCGTCAGCTCCACAGGCTGATCATCCACGTACATGATCCGTCGCCGCACGACAGCCGTTTCGCCGGCCTTGAGGCCCAGGGCAGCCGCGATCGACGGCGGCGGCTCCAACTCGCGCACATCAACGATCCGCTGCGAACCCTGACGTTGCTGACGCCCCAACTCCTGACTCCAGGCATCGCTCTCCCCTGCACCACGCGGTGTCAGGTAGGCGACCGAGTCGGACTCCCACATGCGACCTGGCACGACTACACCCTTCGTTGGCCTGATCCCACGATAGTCGCCTACTCGCTTGATGAGTCTTTCAGCATGCCCCCTTGCTAGCTTGATGAACATCTCACTAAGCTAGCAAGCGTGCTCCAGGGATCGCCCCTGATTGCGCATGGCATTCCGTTGCTCCGAATCCCGTGTCGACCTGCGTCGATTCAGGTCGAGTCCTGGGCTCGGCTGCAGCAAGCACAGCGGCCCCGACGAAGTTCGGCCCGTGGTGCACCACCACCACAAAGCCCTTCGCCGAGGCCGACACCCACCCCCTGCTCTGATCAGGAGGCACGATGCAGGACCAGGCTAGTCAGTCGGCCCCCGCTGTGAAGCTGCGGCGCGTCAAGGGCGGCATCGCTCCCAACCGCCTCGCCATCACCATCGGTGAGGCTGCCGAACAGCTCGGCGTCAGCTACCAGACGCTGTGGCGGGCGATCAAGGAAGACGAGTTCCCCGGAATCAAGATCCGGGGTCGCATCCTCGTACCCATCAAGGCGATCGAGCTGCTGATGGAGTCCGCCACCAAGTCCGGCCAACTCATCGACGTAGCCGACTGGACGGCCTCCTGGCGGGCCGAGAACACCATTGCCGAGGTGGTCTGACGTGGCTACCCCGCGCCGTACCGGTGGGCGCCTCGCCGAGACCTCGAAACCCGTTGCGGCCTCGTCCAATTGGCGGGCGCAGATGGCGGAGAGGGCCACGCGCACCGCGCACCGCCTCGACGAGAACATCGAGCGCCAGGCCGCGTGCGCCGGCTACGACACCGCTCTCTTCTTCCCCCGCGAGACCGACACGGCGGCCGTCGAGGCCGCCAAGGCCGTATGCCGACGCTGCCCGGTCATGCGGAGCTGCCTGGTACAGGCGCTGCGCCATGGCGATGAATTCGCAATCCTCGGCGGCACCACCCCGCCCGAGCGGCGCCTTATCCGCCGACGGCTCGCCGAGCGCAAGCGCGAAACGGGGGTCGCGGCATGAGGGCCCTAGAGCAGTTCCGCGAGCGGCACGGCAGCCCCGAGAAGTGGAGCGCCGCCGAGTTCGACGAGTACTTCGAGATCGGCGACCAGCAGATTGCCGCTGCTGAGGCCGCTCACCTGCTCATCGGCGGCATGTCCCGAAGCGGCCAGGTGGCGGTGGCCACCGCGTGGGAGAGGGGAACGCGGTGAGCGTCACCGACCTGCACCCCGAGAAGTCCGGCGGCACGTACGCCGAGGGCCTCGCGCGTGCCGAGCAGCTGCAGGCCGACGCCGAAGCCCGGCGCATCAAGAACGAGGGCGAGCGCGTCCGCCAGGAGCTGGCGAACGAGCGGGCCCGCGCGAAGGCGCAGAAGGACATCCAGCGCGACCTCGACGGGGCGGCCGAGGAGCGCCGGCGCCGTGATGAGGCCCGCCGGGAGGCAGCCGAGGCCAAGGCCCGTGCGGCGAAGTCCGCCGCGACCTGGCGCAAGGCCGCGAAGGCGATCGCCGCCGTGTGCATCGTCGTATCGCTGCCGCTGCAGGTCATGGCGTTCTGGGACCCGCACGCCTGGTTCCTCGTCGCCGCCCCGTTCGTCCTGGAGGGCGTTGCCTGGGCACTGCTGTGCGGGGCGCAGGCCGCCATCGACGAGGGCCGCCCGTCCTGGCACTACCGGCTCGGAGCGCTCATCCAGGCGCTGATCGCCGCCGGGATCAACTACGCGCACGGCAGTGCAGAGTACGGCATGGCGACCGGGATCGGCGGGGCGCTGTGCTCAGTGATCGGCCCGATGATCTGGGACCTGCACGAGCACGGCCGGATCACCAAGCGGGAGGGGCGCACCCCGCGTTCCGTGCGCCGGGCCGAGCGCCGTACGGCCCGTGCCGAACTCCAGCGCCTGGACGCGGTCAACGCCGCCCGCGCCGCCCGTGACACCGACGTGTGGGAGCGGGCTCTCGACCTCGCCGCCGCGTACGGCGAAGTCTGTCCCGGCCGCCGCTCGGGCTTGCTGAGCCTGCGCGGCGCGAAGGCGCCGAAGGTTGTCCCGAGCGAGAAGACCTACACCCGGGCGTGCGTGGAGATCCACGGTGCCGAGCCTGGCTCGACGGCCGAGCGGATCGCCCACATGCGCACCGCCAAGCGTGCCGTCCGCATCGCCCAGAACGGTCCCCTCGACGGCCCGCAGAAGGACGCGAACCCGCAGGTCGATTCCCAAACGCCCGCCGTCGGCGACGAGCTCTCCACAGCTCGCACGAAGGCACCGAAGACGCCCGGCGAGGACGGCCGCAAGCGCAACGGCGGAACCCCGCCCCGCCGCCGCCCCGGCACCGTCAAGTACCACCCCGCCGCCAAGAAGCAGATGGCCCTCGCGGCCGCCCGCCAGACCGACTGACTCGCCCCGCGAAGGAGAACACGACCATGGCTCGCATCATCCGCACCCTCGCCCTGACCGGTGCCGCCGCCGCTGCCCTCCTGGGCACCGCCGGGACCGTCCACGCCGACACCCCCGAGAAGGCCACGGCCACCGTCGAGGCCGCCGTCGACCGTGCGGCCGGCGCCCCGGTCACCCTCCCCTCGGGCAAGACCATCCACGTCCGCGGCCTCGATACCGCCGCTTACCGCGCCAACGCCTCGCACCGCAGCACGGTCGTCACGATCGCGGACGGACAGAACACCGGCACCGGCGTCGGCACCCCGGCGTACACGGACTTCAACGCCCAGACCCAGCAGGTCCGCACGCAGTCGGCCGGGGGAACGATCAGCGTCGTCGCGATGCTCGGCATCGGCTTGGCCATCTTCACCTTCGTCATGGTCAAGAAGGGCCGGATCAACGCCTGGCACGCGGTCGCGCTGGTGATGTTCGGCGTCGTTCTCGCCCCGACCACCTTCGGCCCGCTGCTGCAGAACCTGGGCGTCTCCGCCGCGGCCTCCCTGGGCAACGTCTGGGGCGGCTTCTAGGCCACCGACCCGCCAGTTAGCCAGCAAGCCAACTAGCCGGGGCGCGTCACGCGCCCCGGGAGAGGGGAAACCGGCCGATGGCCATCGAGATGCACTCCCACCCCACCGGAGAAAACGAAGGCGTCGTCGACGCCGAGATCATCGAGGCAGAGGAGGCCAGCCGCGGCGACCGGGCGAAGGAGTGGGCCGCCCACCGCCGCACCCAGGCCGCCGCCGCATTCGCCGAGCAGCGCGCCCGTGTCACGCAGCGCCTGCAGGCGTGGTTCGCGACGGCGGACGTCACCGACGAGCAGCTTGCCCAGCACGTGGAGCGCCGGCGCCGCCTGGCCCAGCAGAGCAAGGAGGCCGAAGTCCGGGGTCAGATCAAGACGCTGCAAGCCCGGCTGCGAGGCGCCTCTAAGGAGGAGGCGACCGGGATCGCGGTGCAGCTGGCGGGAGCCGAGGCCCAGCTCGCTCTCATCGCGGGCGACGCGGACGCCGACCGGATGAAGGTCGACGGCCGGGCGCTGAGCCGGGCCCGCTGGGCGAAGAAGGCCGGCCGCCTCGCGAGCGCCGTCGGCGTCGTCGTGGTGTACGTGAACGTGGTCCTCACCGTGGAGCCCATGCTCGCGCTCGCCGCCCTGGGTGCCGCGCCGTTCGGCTGGTGGTACCTCTCCCGCCCCCTGGTCGACGACAAGGCGGCCGGGCAGGCCGGGGCGGTCGACCTGACCACGGCCCCCGACGGCACGGTCATGGTGGTCGACCAGGCCACCGGTGAAGCCGTACCCGCGGACGCGGCGCCGTTCATGCCGGACACCCTGGCCAACCTCGGGAGGGTCAGCCTCATCAAGCGGGAGTCGGGCCGGGTCCAGGGTGAATCAGACCTGGTCACCGCGCTGGTCAAGGCGGGCATCATCACCGAGGCGCAGCGCGACGAGACCCACCTCGCCGGGGTCATCCAGCCGTCCGGGCCGGGCTGGACCGCCACCGTGGAACTCCCGCGGGGCGTCAAGGCGTCCGCCGCGATCAGCAAGGTCGAAGACCTCGCCTCCGCGATGCGGATCAAGAAGACCCGGATCGAGATGTCCGCCGACACCTCGGACGATGGTCACGAGGGCCGGTTCGTGCTGTGGGTCGCCGACGAGGACAACCCCTACGGCACCGACAAGCACCCCTCGGAGCTGATCACGGCGGAGCACTGGGACTTCTGGCAGCAGGGTGTCCCGCTCGGCGCGGACGCCCGCCGGGGCCGCCACACCCTGCACCTGATCTGGTTCTCCCTGCTCATCGGCGGGCTGATGGGCTACGGCAAGTCCTACCTCGCCCGACTGGTGGCGGCCGCGGCCGCGCTGGACCCGACGGTCCGGATCATCGTCATCACCGGCAAGACCGGGCCGGACTGGGCACCGCTGCGGCACATCGCCCACCAGTGGATCGCCGGGGCCACCCCCGGCATCATCCGCCAGGTCCTCGATGTGATCGGCCAGACCATCGAGGAGATGCAGGACCGCGGCACCGAACTGGACCGCCTGTACGAGGAGGACCCCGAGTCCGTACCCGAGGGGAAGATCACCCCAGAGCTGGCCAAGAAGGGCATGGGCCCAGTCCTGTTGGTGGTCGACGAGCTGCAGGAGCTCCTGGACGGCGCCGCCCTCGTACAGGTCCCCGTCGACGAGGACCGCGACCCGGAGGCCGGAGGCCGGGTCAAGACCCGCTCCGGCCGCGACCTGATGGTCGAAGGCTTCGCCCGCTACGTGCGCGTGACCCGCTTCGTCGGCGGCATGGGCGTGTTCATCACCCAGCGCCCCGACGCCGACAGCGTGCCCACCAAGCTGCGCGAGGTCTGCGCCAAGCGCGCCTCCTACCGGGTCAAGGGCGACCGCAGCTCCAAGATGGTCCTCGGTGACGACGCCGTCGCCAACGGCGCCGCCCCGCACCTGCTCACCGAGGCCAGCCGCGGCGTCGTCGTCCTGGACCAGGGCAGCGACGACGGGCACGTCACCCTCAAGGCCGACGTCATCGACCTTCCTCAGTTCAAGGAGATCTGCCTGCGCGGCCGCCAGCTGCGCGAAGAGGCGGGCACCCTCACCGGCGACGCCGTCGAATACGGCAAGACCCACGCCGCCGAGGCCACCGCCCGAAACCTGATCGCCGACTGCACCGCCGTCATGGACGCCGACGGAGTCGACCGCATCCGCACCCAGCGCCTGGTGGAACTCCTGCAGACCCGCTACCCGGACCGCTACAAGGACCTCACCCCAGGCTCCCTGCAGTCCCAGCTGCGGGACGCGGGCGCCGGCACCACCCGCAAGCTCGGCCCGATAGACGGCATGGCCAACCCCAACGGCTACACCCGTGAGCAACTCGCCGACGCAGCGCGCAAATAGCGACAGACCACCCCGGTCACCCTCCGGTCGACGCCTGGAATGCCCCAGTACGCACCCCGGTCCTACCGGGCACCGAACCGGTCGGCAGACCACCCAGACCGCCCCGACGACCACCTGCCAAACCAGCACATAACTGGCATCACCCAGGGGGCGACCACCCACTCGACCACCTGGCAAACCAGGACGGAAGGGATCGTGCCCGTGAGGAGCTACAAGGGCCGCATCTACGCCCGCTACCGCACGCCCGGCAACCGCACGGTCATCGTCGTCGCGGAGATGCCGCTGCTGCGCAACGGCTACCAGTGCGACGGCTGCTGGCACGTCTACGACGACGTCAACCGGGTCGAGGACATCGACGACAAGGCCCGCACGCACGCTTCCCGCTGCACCGGCCGCGGCCCTCAGGGCCGCACCTACGAGCCCTCCTACTGGGGCCTGATCTGACCATCCCGACCGGGGCGCCCGCCCGCCTGGACAGCACCCGGGCGCCCCACCCCAACCCGCACCACCCGACACCGAAGGAGCACGTCATGGCAGGCAAGGCCTGGGAGCCGACCAAGGCGAAGAAATTCGCCCGCGAGCTGGAGTTCGGCAAGTCCTACTACGTGATCGCGAACATCGCGACCGACCTCGCCCCGTACGAAGACCCGCAGATGTACAGCGAGTACGTCTTCACCGGGCGGCTGTCGTTCACCGGCAACCCGTGCACCGAGGGCGGCATGTCCGCGGTCACCCTGTGCCAGAACTTCGGCCCGGTCTACGAGGACCAGCCCCGGAACATGCGTCGCCTGGGCAGCCCCGGCCCGCAGGTCGCCGGGCCCGTCCCCGAGGGCTACGAGGCGTACCTCGACGAGGCCGAGATCCGCGGCCTTGAGAAGCACGTGGCCGACGGCAGCGACCCCAAGCGGCACCGCCCGCTCGGCAGTTGGCGGGTATAGCCGTGGGGGCCGCCGACCGCGAGCAGCTGCTCAAGAGCGCTGCGGATCTCGTCTGGGAGCACGCGATGAGCGGCTGTGGAACCGACCCCCAGCCGATGGCGGCCGCCCTCGCGGCCGCCCGGAAGGTCGGGATCTCCCTGCAGGAGATCGCCGACTACAACGCCGACAGGCCCGACGACCTGTGACAACGCATCGGGGCGCCCCCTTCTCGCCTGGACAGCACCAGGGGGCGCCCCTCCCCAACCCGCGCACTCACGCACGCAGGAGGTAGTACGAGATGAGCACGACCGCCCCCGCCAGAGCAAGCCGGGCCGCCGAACGGGCCGTCGAGGCGCCGATCGACGTCGACGGCCTGGTGGTCGAGATCGAGCGCTACCTCGCTGCCCGGACCCGCACCACCGCCCGGCCGCTGGTCACCAAATCCACCCAGGAACTCATCGACGAGGCCCTACGCGGCCTCGCCCTCTCCCCGGCTGCGACCGGGGCCCCCGTGCTCGCTCCGCCGCCGGCCTGGCTGCGGCGCCTGCCGGACTGGGCCCTGTCCATACCCCTGGTGCGCAACCGGTGGGGCGCCGGCGCCCGGCAGGTCACCGCCGCCGAACACCTCGAACTGACCGCCTTGGTCATCGAGCGCTGGGGCTGGACCCAGGACACCGACCGTGACGAGGACGGCGGCCGCTGCATCCGCGGCGCCCAGTACGTCCTGCTGCGCCTGGGCTACGGCGACGCCGACACCCTCCACCGCGCAGACGCCCACCTCCACAAGGTCCTCGCCCCCGCCGGAGGCGGCAGCTACGTCGCCTTCAACGACGCCCCCGGCCGCACCAAGAAGCAGGTCCTCGCCCTGCTGCGCATTGCCGCATCCGAAGCACGCCATGGAAGGAGCACGATCTGATGGGCTGGAACGTCTCCCACGGCACCAACGCGAACGGCGAGTTCCGCCGCTCGTACACGTCGATGTCCAACCTCGCGCAGCAGCTGGCGCATGTGCTGTCCGCGAGCGACTGGCGGTCGATCGCCTACCTGTTCAACCGCCCCTCGGGCGACCCGTTCACCGTCGCCCCTGCCGAGGCCAGCCGAGTCGCCGACGTGCTGCGCACCGCGGCCGTCCACCGGCTGATGCCGGGCGACTGGGGCGTCACGGCCGACGAGTTGGCGTACGCCGCCGACCGCGCGGCGTACGCCGGCGAACCGTGGACCTGGAGGTGACCGGCGTGACGCGCTGTGAGTTCTGCGGCGAGGACAAGCCGGACGTGCGGGTCCGCCAGGATCCGTTCGCCTGGAACGTCAACGACGAGGACTGGCAGGTGCCCATGTGCGACGGGTGCGAGCAGGACCGCTTCGACGACTCCTGACCGTTCTCTCGCCCAGCTCATCCGCTCCGAGTTCGGCTACTGAGTCGGCCCGGCAGCAGAACACGGGGCGAGGCCGCCAGCCTCCTACAGCAACGGCCTCGCCCCGCAGAACCCCTCAACCACCACGCGGTGCGAAGGAGTACCCTCATCATGCCCGTGACCTCCGAAAGCTGGAGCCCCACGACGCTCGCCCTCGTCGACGACGAGCACGATCGCCGCAACGCCTCCGACGGCCACTCCCGCTACGGCGCATACCTCAACCAGCGGCTGTCCTGGCTCCACGAATACGACGAGCCCGACCGGCCGCTGCCCACCGCCGAGTTCGCCACCGCGGCCTGGAAGGTCGCGACCTCGCCCATCATGTCGCCGGGCTACGTCGAGATCCGGTCTGACCTGCGCGGCATCACCCTGGCCTTCGCCGAGGACGGCGAGGGCCGGCTGCTCGTCGACGTGCACGTGCCGCTGCACCACCACGACCTGCGTGCGGCACGTGACATCCCCTACAGCTGGCAGGACTGGGACTCAGAACGTCACTACCTCTCCCCGTACGAGACCTTGTTCGAGCCGGGATCCAAGCGCCCCGCTCTGCTGGCCACCACCGTCGTGCGCCTGGTGGTGGACACCAGCTGGTGCCTGCCCGCGCAGCAGCACACCCGCGGCCACGGCCTGGTCGACGACGCCAAGCGCACCGTCGCCACGCTGGCCTCCGGCATCAACCAGCAGGCAGGCCCGATCGTCGCTGCCCTGCGCGGTGAACGATGACGCCCACCCGCACCCTCCCCGCCCACGGCACACGCAGCCGCTACAGCAACCACGGCTGCCGCTGCGAGACCTGCCGCACAGCGCACCGCGAGTACGAGCAGCACCGCACGCGGCAGAAGGTGTATGGCACTTGGCAGCCGTACGTCGACGCCGAACCCGCCCGTCGTCACGTCCGGGACCTCATGGCCAGGGGCATGGGATGGCGTCGTATCGCCAACGTCTCCGGCGTCGCGAACGGCACGATCACCAAGCTGCTGTACGGCGTCCCGGCCAGGGGCCAACGACCCGCCCAGCGAATCCGCCGCGAGACTGCCGAACGCCTCCTGGCCGTCGACTACTCCGTCGAACTCCTCGCCGGCGGCGCGCTCGTGGACGCCACCGGCACATGGCGCCGCATCCGCGCCCTGGTCGCCGTCGGCTGGCCCAAGGTGCACATCGCGCGGGCGCTCGGCAGCGTCGGCGAGGGCCTGCAGCTCGATGAGCGCCTGGTCCTCACCTCCACTGCCCGCCGCGTCGCCGAGTTGTACGACGCCTGGTGGGATGCGGACCCGGCAGAACACGGGGTACAGCCGGCGCAGGTGGGCCGTGCCCGCCGGTACGCGGCAGCCCGCGGCTGGGCTCCACCTATGGCCTGGGACGACGACGCCTTCGACGACCCCGGCGCCCGGCCGCACGCGGAAGAGCATCGCGCGATCTCGTCCGCCGAGCGGCGTGAAGAGATCGAGCACTTGGCATCCTTCGGAACCCCGACCCATGAGATCGCCGAGCGAGTCGGTCTCAGCACCGACTACGTCCGCGGCCTCCTCGGCGGCTGGGTCAACCCGGTGCGCGGCAAAGCCGCGTCATGACGGGCGGGCTGCCGGTCTTCGGATGGAACCAGGCCGACCGGCGCGTCTACGCGACCCGCCGCCAACTCGCCGCCGAGCGGCTGAGTCCCGGCGGGCCCGTGGCGGCCCGGCTGGTCTGGCGCAAGGGCAAGCGTGAGGCCCATCTGTATCTGCGCAGCCAGGCCAAGCCGAAGCACGTCATGACCTGGCCCCAGATCGAGGCCCTCGCCAAGGCCCTGGCCGCCCGCCGCTTCTGCCCCGAGTGCCGCCGCGACGTCGGCTACTGCCTGCCCCGCCGCTACGGCCACTGCTTCGACTGCCACACCGCCTCCGAAAGGAGCCGAACGCCGTGAAGAGCACCCTTCGAAAGCCCGTCGAAGTCGGCGAGTTGAACGGCTACACCGTGGCCCTGACCGCCGAGGACTACCGCGGCATCACGTCCTTCTGGTGGCACGCCTGGTCCCCCTCCGGCTCGTACGCGGGCCAGTCCAACGACGAGGACCTGCTGGCCCTCCTCATCGCCCGCCACCGCTACGACCACGCCTGAAACCCCCTGCCGCCCCCCTACTCCACGCCCGCCCTGCGCTGGGGACCGGCCACATCCCAAGGAGATCTGCACCTGATGCCCATCCGCCCCGAGATGCGGGCCCGCTACCCCCGCGACTGGCCGCAGATCAGCCGTCGTATCCGCTTCGAGCGTGCAGGCGGGCGCTGCGAATGTGACGGCCGCTGCGGTCGTCGCCATGTCAGCCGCTGCACGGCCGTCCACGGCGAGCCTCACCCGGTCACGGGCTCGCGGGTCGTCCTCACCGTCGCCCACCTCGACGACGTCCCCGAGAACTGCGCCGACGACAACCTCGCCGCCATGTGCCAGGCCTGCCACCTCGCGTACGACGCCGCCCTGCACGCCAGGACCGCGGCCCGGACCCGCGCCGCCCGGCTCGTCGCCCCTGGCCAGACGGCCATCCCCCTCGCAGAAGGAGACCCCGCGTGAAGATCCGCATCATGGCCACCCCCGACGAGGCCGCCGAGCTTGTCGAGCGCCTCCGCCAGGTCGTCACCGTCGTCGAGGCGTCCGAGCCGTACCCGAACCGCCGCAGCGACAGCGCCCTCGTACGCGTCTACGTCGAGGTGCGGCTGTGACCGCTCACCGCACCCAGCAGTGGGAAGACCTGGAGGCCGCCGCCCTGGCGGCGGCCTCCCGCGGCTGGCATGTCTTCCCGCTGCAGGTCGACGGCCTCGTGCCAGCCGTACGCGACTGGCACGACCGCGCCACCACCGACCCCGAGCGCATCCGTCGCTGCTGGGGCGCCGGCGCCTTCGGCGTCGGCATCGCGCCCTGTCCCTCCGGCCTGGTCGTGCTCAACCTCGTCCCGGCCGCACAGGGGCTCCAGGCGCCGCCCGAGTGGTGTCTGCCCGGAGTGGTGGACGGGTCGGACGTCCTGGCTGTCCTCGCGGAACGCCACAAAGCCGCGTACCCGACCGAGACGTACACCGTGCGCACGCCCTTCGGCGGCACGCACCTGTACTTCAGGCATCCGAACGGCCCCTGCCCGCCCGCGACTCGCGGCCCCAACAGCTCACTCGGCTGGCACATCTCCCTGTACACCGCCGGCTCCTACATCCCGGCGGCGGGCAGCCCCACACGGTGGGGCCCCTTCACGGTCGTCCACGACACCCAGCCAACCGAACTGCCTGCGTGGATCACCGACTCGTGGTCCAGCGACAGCACCACCGCACTGAGAGGAGCGGCGTGAGCACGCCCCAGCACGCCCCCGGCGACAACGTCATCCCCATGACCGAGGCGCCGAACAGCGTCGAAGCCGAGCAGGTCGTCCTCGGCGCTGTCATGCTCGACGCCGCCGTCCTGCCCGAGATCGAGGAGGAGCTCGGGCAGGACCCCGCGGTCTTCTACCGCCCGGTCCACGAGACGATCTGGCGCGCGATCGTGGAGCTCGTGGCGGGCGGCATCCCGCCGAACCCTGTCGTCCTCACCGACGCGCTGGCCAAGTCCGGCGATCTGCAGCGAGTCGGCGGGGCGTCCTATCTACACTCCCTGTGCGAGGCGGCTCCGACGGCAGCTGCTGGACAGCACTACGCAAGGATCGTGCGCGAGCACGCCGATCGACGGCAGATCCTCGGACTCGGGACCCGACTGATCCAAGCGGCACGCGATTCCGGCGAAGACCACGACGAACTGCTCGCCGCAGCACGGCATGCGCTGGCCCGCACCACAGTCGAGGAACGCTGGCCCGCACCGACACCGCTCGGCGAGCAAGGCCCACTCCCTGCATTCCCCGTCGACGCACTCCCCACCTGGGTGGCCGAACACATCGCCGCAGTAGCCGAGTTCACCCAAACCCCCGCCGACATGGCCGCGACCATGGCGCTCGCCGCGCTGTCCACCGCCGCCGGCGGACGCGTCCACGTCCAGATCCGAGACGGCTGGGTCGAGCAGACGAACCTCTACCTGGTCGTCGCCATGCCCCCGGCCTCCCGCAAGTCCGACGTCTTCGCCGCGATGACCCGCCCGATCTACGACATCGAGACAGCCATGCAGGAGGACGCTCGCCCCTCCATCATCGAGGCCGAGGTCTCCAAAGAAGCCGCAGACGCCCGCGCCGAGGCCATCCTGGCCAAGGCCCGCAAGACGGACGACTCCACCGCGGCCACATCCCTGGTGGCCGAGGCCGCAGGCCTGCGCATGGAAGCCGAGTCGATCGCCGTACCTCCCAAGCCCCGCCTGACCGCCTCAGGCGACGTCACCCCCGAGACCCTGACCAAGCTCCTGAGCACGCACGGCCGCCTCGGTGTCCTCTCCCCGGAAGGCGACCTGTTCGACATCATCGCGGGCCGCTACAGCTCCCGCCCCAACCTCGGCGTTTTCCTGCAGGGCCACAAGGGCGAGCGCCTGCAGGCCGAACGCATCACCCGCGAAGCCGACTTGGGCGAGAAGCCGGCCCTCACCATCGGCATCACCCTGCAGCCTCCGGTCCTGATGGACCTCGCCCAGACTCCCGGCGCCCGCGGCCGAGGCCTCCTAGCCCGCTTCCTCTTCTCCCTCCCGGCCTCAACCCTCGGCTACCGCAAGATCGTCGTCCCCCCGGTCCCGGAGAAAACGTCCCGCGCGTACGAGTCCGGCCTCACGACTCTGGTCCACACCCTCACGGACCTCCCAGAGGCGGTCACCATCAAGTGCTCCGGGCTCGCCGACCAGGCCGTCATCAAGCTGCAGGAAGACATCGAGCCCAAGCTCCGCCCGGACGGCCCCCTGGCCCATATCGACGACTGGGCAGGCAAGTACGTCGGCGCAGTCGCCCGCATCGCCGGCCTCCTCCACCTCGCCGACCGCACCACAGGCCGCTGGGGCGAGCCCATCGAGGCCACCACGATCGAGCGCGCCATCGCCATCGGCGAGTACTACACCGCCCACGCGCTCGCGGCCTTCGGCCTCATGGAGACCGACGCGGACACCGAGAAAGCCCAGCAGGTACTCGATTGGATCCGCCGGACGAAGGCAACCAGCTTCAAAGCACACGAACTCGTCACGGCCCGCCGCCGGGCCTTCCCCACCGTAAGTTCCACGGCTCCGGCACTGAGGCTCCTCGAGGAGCACGGCTACGTCTGTCGGATCCATGAAGAACGAGCTGGATCGCGCGGACGGCAACCAGCTGCGGTGTATCGAGTACATCCATCAGTTGTGGAGACAGACGATGCCTCCCGCTGAGATCAACGGCATTCCGGCCCAACAAAACTTGTTCCCAACCAATTTCACGAAAGCGCATATGCAAGTTGATTGAGATCAACTAAAGTGATAGCACTGTCGGCATGCTTCGCTGTGAAGCGCCGTATCGGAAGGGCCGGTTGCATGGACATCCCCGTTTCCGCCTGGGCCAGCGAACTCTTCAACGACGAGCAGACGGCTCGGGACGTGCGCGACGGGATCGGCCAGGCCCTGGTCGACATGCAGGCCAACGCGCGGGCCTCGCAGCAGGAAGCCGACGTGTCCTCCACTCAGGTCCACGGCGTCACGCGCTACCGCGGGGCGTTCGAGCGGGTCAGCGAGCAGCTGGCGGACCTCCCGGGCGCCCAACTGGTCAAGCCCAACGGCTTCCAGTTCGACCTGGTCCGGATCGGGAACGGGCTGCTGTACCCGTTCTGCTTCTCCAAGAAGGACGCCAACGTCCGTACCGCGCGCATCCAGAACGTGTGGTCGGTGATCCGTGAGCTGTTCGCCTTCGCCCCGCCCTCGGAGCAGGCAGACCTCTTCGGGGACTATGCATTCGACCCGAGCGCGGTCGCGCTCCGGCCGAGGCTTGCCGCCCTGCCGGAGGGCACGCGCCTGGTCCTCGTGCCCTTCGCCTGCAACGCGGCCGGCCTTCTCAAGCCCTACTGGGGTGTTGCTGCGCTGGCGGATGAAAGCGGCACGCTGGAATGGGTCATCGACCCCGAGCCGCTGCCCTTGGCGGTCGCTCCGACGCCGAAGCTCACGATCCCGCAGCAGCTGGCCAGTCACCCCGACTTCGACGAGGGTGAGCAGCCCCTCGTCGCGCTGGCGCCCCGCCCTGACGCGGAGCGGAAGCTGGACGTCCCTCCGGTGAGCGAAGTCGCCCCCATCGAACCTCTGACCCGTGAGAACAATGAGAACTGATCACCCGGTCCTTCCGGGATTGGAAGACCGTCCAGCCAGCCCGCGCGCTGTGGTCGACGCCTTCGACCCCGCCCGGCTCACCCAGGCCCGGCGTCTCGCCGGGATGACCAAGAAGGATGTGGCCGACCACCTTGACGTCACCCCGGCGGCGGTGGGCCAGTACGAGACGGGCGTCTCGCGCCCCCGGCCAGACCTGGTGCCGCAGCTGGCGAAGGCCCTCGACGTGCCGGTGGAATTCTTCATCGCCGGCAGGCCGAGCCAGCGCTTGGACTCCTCGATGGCTCACTTCCGCAGCCTGCGCAGCACCCCGAAAGCTCAGCGCGAGCGGGCTCTGGCGTTCGTCGAGCAGGTGTGGGAGCTGACCTACGCGCTGGAGCGCCGGGTGCAGTTGCCGCCCGTGGACCTGCCCGGCTACGCCGGCGGTGAGGTGCATCCCGGTGTGGCCCTGCCGGCGGAGCCGACAGCTGCCGCCCAGGAACTGCGGCGCCAGTGGGGTCTCGGGGATGGCCCGGTCACCCATCTCGTCCGGCGTATGGAGGCGCACGGCATCGTGGTGGTCCTGCCGACGGAAGCCGATACTGCCGCCGCGACGGTCGATGCGTTCTCCTCGCGCTCCGCACGCCCGCTGGTGGTGCTCACCCAAAACCGGGCCAACGACGTCTACCGCCACCGCTTCACCGCGGCCCACGAACTCGGGCACCTGGTGCTGCACGGCGACGCCACCGGCGACAGCAGGCAGGAACGGGAGGCGGACGCGTTCGCCGCGGAGTTCCTCACGCCGCAGGCAAGCATCCTGCCTCTGCTGCCGCGGCGGATGGATCTGGGGCAACTGGCAGGCCTGCGCCGGACCTGGGGCGTGTCCGTGCACTCCCTGGTGTACCGCTGCCGGGAACTAGGGGTGATCTCCGATGCCACGGCGAGCAGGACGTACCAGCGGCTCCGGGCCCTGGACGGCCAGCCCGGCTTCGCCCCGGAGCCGGTCAGCGGTTACCCGGGCGAGCAACCGGTCTTGCTGTCCCAGGCATTCGACCTGGCGGTCCAGGAGACCGGGCTGGGCGTACGCGAACTGGCACAGGAACTAGCCTGGCCTCTGGCGAGGGTCAGAGAGTTGCTGGGGATGCCGGACACCAGGCCGGTGCTGCGGCTGGTGTGACTGCTCCGCCCACCTGGCCGGGTCCTCGTCCGTGTACCGGGCCGCCTTCTTCAGCGTGGTCGTGGTCCGTGGTGTCAGAGGGAGCGGCCGTCTAGCTCACCTCGGCCGAGGTGAGCCAGAGTCGTCTTGCCATACAACCAGCGCAGCGGCCCGGCCGGCGGCGTCTCCCAGTAAGCCTGAAAGCACGGCTCGCCGGGATGCGTCCCGGCCTTCGCACTCCGCCCGCACTTGCCTTCCAGGTGGTTGCAGGAGATGCACAGCAAGCCGCGGACCCGTCCGGTGTCGTGGTCGTGGTCGATGGCGTAAGCGGGGGCGTCACAGGTGGCGCAGGTGCCGTCCTGGATGTCGTGGAGCCGCCACCACGCATACCAGCGGGGGATCTTCTCCTCGGGCCACTGTTCGGGCAAGGGGCCTTGCCACGGACGGGGGAAGTACCGCGGGGCGTTCCAGCCGCCACACCGTTGGTCGGGCGGGATCTGTGTGGCCGGAACCGGAGGCCCCAACTCCGCCTCCCGCCATCCGTCGGCCCGGTGGCCGCGCCAGTGCGGGCAGTAGAGGGTGCTAAGCCCGCGGGTGGGGCTCCACAAGTGGTAGCCGTCCAAACCGTCCAACGGTCGTCTGGCGTAGCGCTCGTCCCGGAGCCCTGAACTGTCAGGCGCGCAGGGAGGACGTCCGGCGCGTCGGCGGACAGCAGCGTCGATGATCTCGGCAAGGTGATCAGGTAGTGGCCGCGGTGGTTGACTCGAAGTGGGCATGGCGACCTCCAACGCAACGGGCGATGCGCAGGCCATGCTGCCTGGTGCCACTGACGGAGCGACGCCTCCGAGGTGCGACATGCGGGCTGCCTACAGCACGCCGAGCAGGGCGTTGTCCTACCAGCCCTCGCCGTCGTCGCAGTAGACCTCACGATCGCGGGGGGAACTCTGCTCAACAACCGATGGGACAACGTTCAGAGGGCGGTGTCCCACCGTCCCGCCCTGGGGCATCGTCACCGAGGCTGCGATGAAGCGGCCACGCTAATGGCAACCGTCAACAAACGAGTTGATGCCGACCCCTGCCAGCGCGCCACCCGCAATCAGGACAAGGACGATGCCGCAGCAAGCCGCAGCTTCATCAAGCCCCTCCCCCGAGGCAATGCCACCGACTGCGAGGATGAACAGGAAGGCGCCCACGCCCAAGAACCAGCCGGACGCCGTACAGCTCATCGACAACTGGACAAACTCGACTGCTGAAGTCACCCGGCCAAGGTAGAGGGATCGTCGCGCCGAGTAGTTGGACGCGCGGTGGCTATCCCCCGATTGGTGGCGGGCTTCGCTCAGTGCGCAAACGCATCGCGTCAGCGCACCACACCGATGGCGTTCATGGCCCGGCTCTGGCAGCGCCCTGTCCATCAACCGATCGATTGTTGGACACCGACGCCAGGACGGCGACCCATCCGACTGGAAGGGCGTTTCCATGTCCAACAAGAGTGTGTCTCCCGCGTTCCTCTCTAAGGTCGATCCACGATGGGGCATATGGAGCAGATCAGTGCATCTCAGATGATCGAACGCATTCGCGAAGCTCGTGAGTACGCTCGACAGAAGGAGCAAGAGAGACTTGCCGCCCACGATCCCGCGGACAGCTCTCTCGAATCGCTGGTGGCGACTATGGATGGAGTGATCCACCGAGTGGTTGCCGATGTGCTAGACGTCGTGCTCCGCGACAACGAGCGGACAGACCGCCCCTCTACTTGACCCGCTTGCGCAAGGTCGGTGGCTCATCGGTCGGGTTGGCGAGCATCCGGCGGACGGTCTCGGGGTGCCAGCGTTCCCCGCGTTTGGGTCGGATGTCCTCGGCCTCCAGCACGGCACAGATTTCGCGTAGCGAGAGCTCGTCCTCGTCGCGGAGCTGTCGGGCGCGGGCATGCCGGCCTGTTCCATCTCTTCCTCGGTCAGCTCCTTCTTGTGGGCTTGCCAGCCGTACGGCGGGGCGCCGTAGGCGTACTGGCCCTCCTCACCCTTGATGCGGCGGCCGCGGCGGAGCTTGGCCACGGTCATGCCGCGGTCCAGCTGGGCGAAGACGCCCATCATCTGGCGCATGGCGGTGCGCATCGGGTCTTCGGGGTCGTCGGGCAGGATCTCGCCCTGGTCGGCCATGAATGCGCGGCCGCCGTGCTTCCAGCACTGGCCAGGGCCGCCTCCTGCACGACCGGCTCGCGGGTCAGGCGGTCCAGGTTCGGCGCCACGATGCCGTGCGCCTTCTTCTCCTCGATCCAGAGCAGGGCGGTGGCCAGCTCGGGCTGCTCGTCGCCGGCGACCGTGCCGGACACGGCTTTCTCCACAAACAGGTGGGCCAGGCGGTGGCCGTGCTCGCGGATCCAGCGGCGCACGATGCGCTCCTGGTCCTCAAGCCCGAATCCGTCCAGCTGTCCACCGGCGGACCCTCGGATGTACCCCGCGAGCTTCATCTGATCGCCTCCAACGCGCGAACGCCACGGTGCGGCCACAACCTGCTGACCGCATGCCGGAGACAGCCGGAGATGAGGTGTCCGCCCTACGCCGGGCTACTACTCGAACTTCACCGTTTGTTTTGGCCGGGGTACGGCCCGGCTCGCCCCGTTGGGCCTACGTTTGCCGCTCATGACCAGCAAGATTCCCGTTCGCGGGGGCAGTTGTCCCCATCTGGGCTACCGCAGAAGGACACCTCCAAATCGAATGCGTAGCGTAATCAATTGATGACGCCACGTAACTCACCAGGAGGTTGACTATGGCACGGGAACCAAGACAGGCACTCCGAATACGCGCGGTCCACCGAATAGCCCTGGCAACCGCCAGCGCCTTGGCCGCAGGGTCGATGGTTCTCGCGTCAGGCATTCCCGCCGGCGCCCACCCGACCTCCGCGCCTGCCACACAGTCCACAGCGCGGAACGCGCTTCCGACCTTCGCGTCACCGAATCCAACACACATCACAGCGGTGCTCCAGCCGACGGCTTCCCTGCGACAACTGACGCTATCGCCGCCCTATGCATCGCCGCAGTACGTGCCGTACATGTCACCGACATCCGCACAGATGGTCGAGCCGCCGCCGTACATGCCGTACGTGTCACCGGCGTCCGCACAGTTGGTCGAGCCGCCGCCGTACATGCCGTACGTGTCACCGGCATCGGAAGTTGCCGTCGACCCACCGCTGTACGTGCCGTATCCGTTGGCCAGGAAGCCGTCCGGGCCAGATAGATCCGGCACCCGCAGGGTGAGCCTCGCCCAAACAACTCCTACGCCTTCCGACACGCACACCACCTCGACCGCCTCACCGAGC
>NZ_JBVHTL010000006.1:278497-358451 GCF_055565895.1 Streptomyces sp. NPDC028298 | reverse complement strand
CGAGCCCGTCGCACTCGACCGCCTCACCGAGCCCGTCGCACTCGACCGCCTCACCGAGCCCGTCGCACTCGACCGCCTCACCGAGCCCGTCGCACTCGACCGCCTCACCGAGCCCGTCGCACTCGCATACGACGCCGACGGTACCCAGCATCCGCCCGACGCCTCAGCAGCCCTCTCAGCCGAAACAGCCTGCGGTCCCCTGCGCGGACTGGATGTTCATCGGCGTGAAGGGCGTGGGCGACGCGAAGCCAGCTTTCGGTGCATTCGACAAGGTCGCCGGTGAGATGCGCCGTCTCGCACCGCTTCGTGGCTTCAACCGCGTTGACGTTGAGTACGTCGACTACACACCTTCAGCTGCTGCCGTGTTCCAGAGCCCGGAGGTCAACAAAGCGGTGGCGGACGCCTATGCGGGAAAGATGCCCAAGGGTGCTCTACCCGCCGACCTGCTCAAGACAGAAAAAGAGGGCGTCGCCAGGACTATCGCCCAGCTCAAAGCTCAGGCGAGTCGGTGCCCAAGTCAGCGTTTTGTCCTCGCAGGCTACTCCGAGGGAGCCTGGGTTTTGGGCGACGCGTTGGCCGATCCGCAGCTGAACTCGATTCACGACCGGATCGACGCAGTGCAACTGTTTGGCGATCCGATGTTTGATCCCGATTCGCCTGCATCGAAGCGCCCGAAGGAGCTGGCCGACCAGAACGGGCCCGAAGCAGGGCCTCTCAACACAGAGGGCGTCGCCGCCTACACACTGGGAAAACGCAAGCCCTACCTGCCAAAGGACTTGGAATCCCGATCTCAGTCCTACTGCTACAACGTGTCGGTGGGGAAGACGGTCCTGGCTGCAGACCCCGTGTGCTCGACGCCCAAGGAAGGGGTTCTTCCCCCCTCCACCTGGGCGGCCCAGATGGACAACTGCTCCTCTTCGGCGCCTATCCTGTGTACCCACGGGTACTACGCCGGGGGGTACGCGTCTGAGTACCTTGGGATTCTGCCTGCATTGCAGGCGGCACGCACAGCCGGATCAGGAAGCCAGTGATCTAGCCCACTGAAGGCGGAACGATCAGAGAAGACACCATCGGGGCAGTTTCGCTACGCGGACTGCCCCACCGGTTTGTTTAGCTGGAACCCCCGCCAGCAAGGAAGACTGCGCACGCCTGGACGACGTGAGTGTCGGCAAACGATCGGTTCCCGAACACCACTCAGCCGGGTGGTCTTCACCAGCTTCGAGCGTTCGGGAACCATGCCCAAGAACGAAGTCGCGACGCGAGCGGGCTCACCCGCGCGGGCTCCAGACCTCCAATGTGCGAGGTCAGCGTCGGCGACTGGCCCCTCGGTTGCCGGCTCTTGTCAGATCTCGGGCCCGGCTCACTAGATCATCAGCAAGACTCTGATCAACAAGTGGCGGAAGACCGTCCTCGGTGCTGCAGCAGGACGGTTTCGACCGCTCGCCCTGCGGAGGACGCTCCAGGCCTGCCAGCTCATAGAGGAGCGTGTACACGTCGTTGTGCGGGTCGTTATCGTCGTGGGGTCCGACGATAACGATGGTTGCTTCGTCCTTAGCGGTGAAGGCCACAACCACTCGCAGGGCCCGGACCAGGTGTTTTACGCAGAGATGCTCTACTACATCCCCGGTAAGCCTGTAGCCGAGGGCCTTACAGCCCTGGCTGCTCAGCTCCCTCAGGAACTGGTCGTATGCAGCTCGGTGCATCCGTCGCAGGCCTGCGACCTGCCGTTTTGCGAGTGGTGTGACAGAGACTGTGACAGACACCAACGCAGCTTAGTGGGCCTGCGCTGCCTCTTCCTCGTCTTTGGTCAATGCTGGTTCGACCTGCCCCTTGCGTAGCTGCTGAAGGCTGGTCTTCAGGTCTTCTCGGTCGAGTAGAGCTGCATCTTGCAGGCGGTTCCAGACGGCATTGATGAGGTCTCTATTGCGGCCCACAGACCGCAGCTCTCTCACCAGGTGGAACACACGATGGAGCTGTATCGGGTCCAATCGCTGGGGGTGTTCGCTCACCAGGGAGAGCACCCCCTCAGCAACCCACGTCCTGACGGTGCGATCACTCAGGGCCAGCAACGATGCTGCGATCTTCAGACGAACCGGCTCGGCAGTGCAGAGTGCAGCCTCAGCGACGCTACGAAGCTCCGACGCTTCGTCCGGTTCCTGGGACTCGATCCGTTCAGCTACGGCCTCGACCCGCTCCACCCGGTCAAAGAGCGCTCTGACCTGCTCTTCTTCTCGTTCCAGCGTTTGCGTCATGGCTGCCTCCTCTCAGCGTCTTACTTCAAAGTATCCGAGCTTATTTAGAAGACGCAATGGGAGAAGCGATACGTAACGCAAAACGTTGCCCTACTTCAGGCCCGTTGTCCCACACAGTCCCGCAGTCGCAGGACCCGCTGATCTCGGCGGATTCGCCCGGACTACAGCACGCCGAGCAGGGCGTTGTCCTCCCACTGGTCGACGACTTCGAGGTAGCCGGCGAGGACCTTGGAGTGGGGGCCCAGCCGCCCTGTTTGGCAATGACGATCTGGTCGTGGCCCTTCAGGCGGGAGGACGTGGCGAGTCCGCGCCGCGGGCTGTGACCGGTGAGGCGAACCTAGATCCCCGGCGCGCTCGCCGGCGCGGGTGACGATGTCGCCGATGGACTCGGGCTGCAGTCCGCTGTCCATGACGCTATGCCAGCGGTTGTGCAGGCGGCGCCAGGCGTAGCCGTCCGGGTCGGTGAGGCCAGCGGCCTCCTTCCATGCCTGCCAGGCGCGGACCGGGCAGATCGAGGGCCGGGATCCGTAGGGGACCGGGACGACGCGGGGGCGGACCTTGGAGACGCGCAGGTCGGCCTGGATGCCAGCGGGGGTGTCGGTGTAGTCGCGGACCCGGTTGAAGGCGAGTTCGTGCTCGCGGCCAGCGACGGCGAAGTGCATGAGCACCAGGGCACGGTCGCGGATGCCCCTGAGGTTGTCCGGGCAGGCGGCGCTGATCTTCACCAGGTGCTCGACGAGCGGTGGCGGGGCCTGGCCCCGGTCACGGTCTCAGCGTTCTCCTCCATCTCTTTCACCAGTTGCTTGAGCCGGTTGCGGGCGAGTCAGGCGACGCCGTCCTCCAGTCGCACGCCGTGCTCGGCGCGGGCGGACACCACGGTGCCGGAGATTCGCCGGTCGATGGTCGACGGCGCGGTGCACGTCCCATTCCTCCCGCCGGGCTGGGTCCACAGCCACTCGACGAACATCACCAGGGTGCCCGGGGTGACGGCGAGCAGCGGCACCCCGCAGGCGGCGCAGAACTTCGTCCAGCTCGCCCGGTCCTGGGCGTAGGCGTCGCGGGTGGACTCCGGGCGGCCGTCGGCGACGGTGCGCACCGCTTGGTGGTCGATGTGCTCCAGCGCGGCCCGGGTCGCGGCGTCGTACGCCTCCGGCCGGGCCGGCGGGGCCGGAATGACGACTTTTCAACCGACTCCTGACCATCCGACACAACACGCCCCATTCACCGGATTTACGCGCTTCCATGGACTCCAGACATGGGGAGCATTTATCCGGAGTCCATGCCGCATCCCGGGGACAGGCCACAGAAGCCTGCGAGTTGACCTCATCATGCAGTGTCGGCAGCGGGCGGAACGGACTGCTGGTCCAGAGCAGTGTCCTCACTCGCCGCCTCTGCCCAATCCGGCATGGTGAGCGTCAGGGGTGTGCGGGGAGCCAAGGCCGTTTGGCCCCGTACGACGACGGTGTCCCGAAAGGCCGCCTCCACCGGAGCGGCGGCCGCCGGTTGCACCGCGGCCTGCCCGGAGATCACACCTCGCAGGAACCAGCGCGGTCCGTCCGCGCCGACGAAACGCACGATCTGCACGCCCTCCCGGCCGTCCGGGAGCTGCACGGGCACCTGGGCCCTCAACTCCTGGCCGAGTCGGCCCGCGACCTCATCGACGACACCGCCCTGGGCACGTATGCCGGTTGCGATCTCGGAGCGCACTTCGTCCCAGATGCCTTCGGACCTCGGTGCCGCGAAGGCCTGCAGTTGAATCGCGCTCTCCCGTAGAACAACGGTCGCTGCAACAATGTCCTCACCTGCTACTTCAAGCCGCAACTCCATGCCCTCGACCCCCGGTACGTAGAGCCTGCCCAGGTCGATCCTGCCGCTGTCGGCATTCTTGACATCGCTCACGTCCCACGGGCCAGCTGGTGCTGCTTCGCGCGGGATTCGCTCGGCCTCGTGCAAGGACGCCACCGGAGTTGAGGCGGGGGGCCCGCTGCGTTGGGCGGCGTACTGCTCCAACAGCGGCTTGGGGTCGAGGCCGATCGCACGCGCGAGAGTACGGATGTGGCCTCGCGCATAGACGTCGCCGCCGCAGGGGGTGAAGTCGTCCTGCTCAATCGCATGCACGATGGGTACGCGCACCCGGGTGGCGGCGCTGATCTCCTCGACGGTTAGTCCCGACTTCGCCCGCGCCTGAGAAAGGGAGCGGCCGATGGACCGTTCCTCGCTGGAGGATGACTGAGGCGGCGTGTCGACGATGGTCCATCGTCGCTTGACGCGGACGCGCTTGAGGTACTCCGGCAGAACCGTCTTGTCGTCGACGATCGCTTCCTGCAAGCGCACGGCGCTCAGACCGACCACGCCGCGAAGATTCGCCCCGGAAAGGCGGGTACCGCGTAGTTCCGCGCCGAGAAGATCAGCGCCCTGCACGTCGGCCCTCGTCAGATCGGCCCCCGTCAGATCGACCCTCTTCAACACCGCGCCTCGGAGTGTTGCTCCAGCCAGTGGTGCCGAGGAAAGGTTGGTGTAGGCAAGGTTCGCGCCGGTCAGGTCGACCGGGGTGCGCTTGTGGTGAGGCCGCTTCTGGATCGCTTGCAGTGCGGCGTAAACGGCTTGATCGGGCATGGCGTGCTGGTCCGCGGGCCGAGTGCGGCGCACATGCGCACACAGCACACTGACGATATCCGGTGCAGTGTGTGGCAGTTCTCGCATGAGGGAGGCCAGGTTCGCCACCGCGTCCAACCGCTCCCCGGCGTCGTGGGCGCGTAACCGACGGGCTTCGGCTGCCACCAGTAGTTCCACGGGCGGCACGATGGGCGTTGCGTGGTTGGCAACGCCCTGGCCGGCAGCGCCGGCAGTAGGAATTTCCTCCACTATGCCTGGGTCATCCAGGCCCGAATACTCGCCAGCTCCGATCGGTGCAGTCAGATTCCGCAGCACTTCTTCAAGGGTCTGTTCCAGGGACTCGCGGCGCTCCCGTTCCTCGCGGAGCTGGCGTTCCTGCTCGTCGATGAGCTGTTGGCGCTCGTCCTCGGCGCGTATCTGCATGATGCGGAGCTGCTCGCGGAGGTGCTCGCACGCTTGCCGGGCCTCATCCCGATCCTGCTCCGCCTGCCGCAGGTCGTCGATGATCTCGGTGATGTGCTCGTTGAGCGAGTTCCGGGCCCTGTCATAAGCAACTCGTTGGTCTGTCAGGCGCTGCTGCAACTCACTGCGCTCCGCGGCGTCGCGTACAGCGACTTCCTCCAAGGCGCCACGTTGCCGGTCAAGCACATCGCGTTCGTTCCGGGTTTCGCGTAGATCCTGCTTCAGGCGGTGGATGAGGCCTTCGGCCCTCTGGTGCTTCCAGTACGAGGCCTTGAGCTCTTCCTGCAGCTCGAAGACCTGGTACTCGTACGGCCGAGTGGTACGGATGCATTCGAAGTACAGACGCCGGGTGCTCGTCTGGGCTTCGTCCGTCACCGGGTGCCCCGTCCTGCCTTCCAGCGCGGCGAACACCTTGTCAAGAAAGTCTGCTTTCGGGCGCCGCTCCCCGGAGAGGAAACGCGAGATCGTGCCTCGGCTGTAGCCGACTGCGTCGGCGAAGGACTGCAGCGACGTCCAGCTGCTGTGCTGGTACAGCTCTCGCAGACGCACCACGAAGGACAGGTCAGGCTCGGCCACGTCGTCCTTGACCGGCCCCAACTCCGGCTGCATGTGCTCTTCGCCGTTCATGATCCCCCCTGTGGCGTTGCGCGAAGGGCAATGGTCCCACTGGACATTGCCCCTAGTGGTGCGGCTTCCGGCAACGGGTCAGGCCACTTGAAGCTGAGGGTGTCGCCTTACACGCTGCCCTGGTCGGTCCGGGGGGAAGGATGCCTTCTACAGTGATGACCGCTTTTCTCACCGCCGCGGCCGCCCTATCCAAGGGACGCCAGCGTCCCCTGGTGATCGCCTTGTGCCTTCTCCCCCTGCTGATGGTTACGGTGTGCTGCATTCCGGCCTTGATCGTCTTGCCGTTCTGGTCCACGGGGCATGCCCGTGCCACCGAGATACTCCAACAGCTCAAGGAGTGGTCCCTCCACTTGAGCGGGAGCGACCGGGCAGGCTGATGCTCCGTCACTCCTCGATCCGGGTAGCAGTCCGCTGTGACTGTTACCGCTCTGGCCTGAGGGAGTTTGGACGGCCACAGGGAGCGTTCAGCGTCACCGCTATAGGTACAACTGTGATTCCGCCAGACCTTACCGCTGCTTCGCGGGCCGTCAGGCAGCGACCAGGGAGCTGACGGTGAGGCCCAGCCGTACACTTTGTCCGCCCTGATGGCGACTCCTGCGGACCATCCGCCTGACGGATGTGATGTCTGTCCGGAGATCAGCAAGGTACCGATCGGAACCCCTGAGGTAGCCGTGCTTCTAGCCGTGAACCACAGGCGAAACCTGCACTCCCAGGCATTTCCGATGTCATCATGAAGACGAAAGACGCAGGTAGGAGCCAGTGGCTACAGGCTCTGTTGCTCTCCTAAAGCGGGTGTCGCAGGTTCGAATCCTGCCGGGGGCACCATGCCTGAACAGGCACGATGTATCAAAAGGCCCCGGACCGATCATGGTCCGGGGCCTTTGACATCCAGTTCTGACGTCAACGGGGACGGGACGGAGCGGATCCGGCATGACAAGAGACGAGGCTCTCGACCGGTTGAGGCAACTGGCGCGGGCTCAGGCATTCGGACAGCACGTCGGCTCGGACCGCCTCATCCAGGCCGGCCTCGACGCGCTCCTGGCCGACGTCGATGCCCCGTCGCTTGCCCTTCTCGCCGGCCTGGGCCGTCGTGAGGAGCACGAGGCACGGGAGCTGTTCGATCACGTCGTGGACGAGCTGGAGCTGGGATGCGAGGTGCCGACGGACCCCGTCGCCGCCAGGTGGGCCTTGGCCTATTGGCTGGCCGCTCAGATCGTCGACGGCTCCTTGGACCCGGCGACCGGTGCCAACCTCATATGGGTCGAAGCAGCGTCAGAACTCGGCTATCCCGATCGCCTGCAACCGATCGTCCACTGTGCCAGTGAGCTGGACGACTGGAACGCCGATTGGAGCACTCCGCTGGAGCAGCTCAAGGAAGAAGTCGTTGTCGCCGCCCGCGCGCTGATCGAAAGCGGCGGACCCGAGTCCGCTCCCTGAAGACCACGGAGCCCCAGGACTGTCACGTCCTGGAGCTCTGCGTCTCAGATAGAGGGGAACGGCGTTGGTCAGCCTGGGCCGGGATGCCTCTCAACAGCTTGTCCATGTGGCTCATGGCCTCGCGCCGGGTGTCCTGCACGACGTGCATGTACACGTCCATGGAACATTCAGCCGGGACGCCGGGTGGGTAGAACGAGACCGACAGCGCCCCTTCATCGACCTGATAAGGATGAGGCCAGATCGCTGCCGGGGGGGCACAGCATGAAGGGCCAGCGCAGGAGGCGTTTCCTCCAAGCCGGCCCTTTGCCGTTTCCCGTGCCGCCCCACTCGCATGTGCCCGTGGACGACATACAGGTTCCCGACTCCCTTGTGGCCCTGCAGTTGGCTGCCTACTCAGCTCGCGTTTCCATGGCTGGCCATGTCCGAGCGAACGGGCCGGTCCGCGACTGGACCGACGGGGCGCGGGTCGAGGCAGCCCGCCTTCAGCAGGCAGTCGAGTCGGCGGAGACCGCCCTTCGGGAAGCCTTCGAAGCGAGTGACCTGCTGCGCGTCCACAGCAGGCACGCCCTGCGTAGATCGCTCAGGAGAGCGGCGGCCCGTCCTGCTCCCCTTTCTTGGTAGGGCGTCCGCCTTCCATCTCCGGGATCGTCGAGCCGATCGGCAACCGCGCGGCCGTGGGCCTCACGGCGTGCGGCGGAAGACGTGACATCGGCCGTCTGCTGGGGCAGAGGTACCGATTGCCCTTGCTTTGCCTGGAGTTGACGGGCTGCGGCCTACACTCGGCTCGCCCGTCGGTGATCGTCACCGGCCGCCCCCATCCCCGTTCGCCTCCAGGGAGCCTCATGCGCACGTCCACCGTGTTCACCGCCGTCGGCGCGCTCGCTCTCACCGCGTCGATCGCGCCCGTCGCCCACGCGACCGTGAGCGGCAACCCTGACATCAAGGTCCTGAGTGCGCAGATCAATGGCGGCAAGGACATAGTGATCGGCACCACCACCAAGGCGATATCGGCCACGGTGACGGCGACCGCTCCGTCCGGCATCAAGGACGCGTCGCTGGTGCTCTTCCACGGGACCGATCTGGACACCGACCGCTACGACGGCGTCCTCAATCAGACCTCGGACCACGCCACCTGCCAGAAGGTCGACGCCACTACCTCCACGTGCAAGCTCGCGATCAACGGCAACCCGACCTTGCTGAAGAACGCGACGGCGGGGACGTGGAAGACCTACATCGCGGTCGTCGCCAAGGACGGGAGCTGGGCAGCCGTCGACCCGTACTCCAGCGTCCGCGTCCAGCGGCGGTCCGTTCTGACGGTGAACGCGTCACCGGAGCCGGTCGCCAAGGGCAGGACGATCACGGTCGCCGGCAAGCTGAGCCGCGCGAGCTGGTGGGACGACCTCGCGTACCACGGCTATGCCGCCCAGCCCGTCAGGCTCCAGTTCCGCAAGGCGGGCACGACGGCCTACACCACCGTGAAGACGATCCGCGGCGACTCCTCCGGCAACCTGAGGACGACCGTGAAGGCCTCCGCGGACGGCTACTGGCGCTACAGCTTCGCGGGCACGACGACCACCCCGGCGGTCAACGCCGCCGGGGACTACGTCGACGTCCACTGAGCGAAAGCTACGCAGCCTCTACCGGCCCCTGCGACGCCCCTTGGAGCGGCGGGGATACGGGAACAGACGCGGGCGGCGCTTGGCGGCCACGTCCTCCATCCAGCCGAACAGCACGATCGCCAGGCAGATCAGCGGGACGGCGAGGAACAGCGGGGTCCACTGGCTCGCCAGGAGCCACTGGGCGTGGTCGTAGAAGAAGGAGTTGCTCCACAGCGGGTCGATCAGCGGCTCGGTCACCACCAGGGCGAAGGAATGCCACAGGTAGACCGTGACCGCGCGGGAGTTGAGCAGGGTGATCACGCCGTTGAACCGCTCCAGCGGCTTGGGCCACTGTTCCCAGGACGGGCTCAGGTGCAGCAGCAGCATCACCGCGCCGAAGGACCAGATCGCCTGGGCGACCGGCACCGCCTCCAGGTCGGCCCCGAGGCGGGGGTCGTCCACCGGCGCCCGCATCAGCCACCAGAAGCCGAACATGAGCACCAGCGGCGCGATGGACGGCACGACGTACTGCGGGATCTTGCGGAGCAGTCCCTCCTGGTGGGCCATGCCGAGCAGCCAGCAGGAACCGAAGGTGGTGAAGTCGGTGGCGGCTTCCATCAGCCGGCCGGACTGGTCGACCAGGCCGGAGTTGATGAAGAACGCGAGCGCCAGCGGCACCACCAGGGTGACCCAGGGCAGCTTGCGCATGGCCTTGAGCAGGAGCGGCGACAGCAGGACGTACCAGAGGTAGGCGCGCAGGTACCACAGCGGCACACAGATCTGTTCGGCCCAGGAGGCCGGCAGGTGTCCGCCGAAGGTGTGCAGCGTGGCCCCGAACGGAGGCTCGCTGAACGGCAGGATCCAGTAGGCGAGGTCGCCCCACCACCAGTTGGGGTGGTGCAGGTCGGGCCGCCAGCCTTCGAGGAGCATCAGCGGCACCACGACCGCGCCGAACAGCCACATCGGCGGCAGCAGTCGGCGCAGCCGGCCCCGGATCACGCTGAGCGCGGGCCGGTTGAGGGACCGCGCCATCAGCGACCCGGCCAGCGCGAACATGACACCCATGGAGGGGAAGACGATCGGCAGCCAGGTCCAGCTGAAGTTGTGGTAGATCACCACGCGGACCAGGGCGAGGGCCCGCAGCAGGTCGAGGTAGCGGTCACGGCCGGGCTTGCGCGCGGGGGCCGGGGCGGTCTCCTCCTCGGGCCCCGGGCCGCGCTGGGTGGGAATCCCGGCGGGATCCACCCGCAGGGCGACGGTGTCGTACGAGTGCTGGGTGCCGAAGGCACCCCGTTCCGCGGTGTTCATGAAGAGCTGGCCCCCGTTGTGACGTCAAGTCCGACCTCGCCGGTGCGCCGCAGCTTCTGCCAGCGCAGCCGTCCCCCGGTCAGGGCGGTGATCGCGGACTGGAGCAGCACCATGTACATGAGCACCCGGTAGACCACCTGCTGGGCCGGCAGCGTGATCAGATGCCAGGCCTTCTCCTTGTCCAGGTGGAAGGACCACCAGGCGCAGACGGCCTGCAGGGCCATCACGGCGAACCAGGCGGCCAGGGTCCTGTACGCGTCCACGAAGACCACGCCGTAGATCATGCCGATGTCGATGGCGGGCGCGAGGAGCGGTGTGATCACCATGAACAGGGCGACGAACGGCAGGCCCACGCGGCCGAAGTGGCCGGCCGCGCCGCGCTCCAGCACCGAGTGCCGGTGCTTCCACATCGCCTGCATGGTGCCGTAGCTCCAGCGGTACCGCTGCGACCACAACTGCTTCATGCTGACGGGCGCCTCGGTCCAGGCCCGGGCGTTCTCGGCGTAGACGACCTTCCAGCCGGCCCGGTGCAGGGCCATGGTCACGTCGGTGTCCTCGGCGAGCGTGTCGTCGCTCATGCCGCCCGCCTGCTCCAGCGCGGAGCGGCGGAAGCCGCCCACGGCGCCGGGGATGGTCGGCATGCAGTTGAGCACGTCGTACATGCGGCGGTCGAGGTTGAAGCCCATCACGTACTCGATGTGCTGCCAGGCGCCGATCAGCGTGTCGCGGTTGCCGACCTTGGCGTTGCCGGCCACGGCGCCGACGCGCGGGTCGGCGAAGGGCTGGACGAGCTCGCGGACGGTGGACGGCTCGAAGACCGTGTCGCCGTCCATCATGACGATCAGGTCGTACGAGGCGGCGGCCACACCGGTGTTGAGCGCGGCCGGCTTGCCGCTGTTCGGCTGCCGGATCAGCCGGACCATCGGCAGGTCGAGCTCCTCCACGATGGCGGAGGTGTCGTCGCTCGATCCGTCGTCGACCACGATCACTTCGATCGGGTAGTCGCTTCTGGTCAGGGACAGCAGGGTGTTGGTGATGCACTCCTGCTCGTTGTAAGCGGGTACCACCACGGTGACCGGTTCGGTGACCGGGTCACCCCAGGTGAAGCCCTTCTTCCGGGTGCGCCGCACGTGGACGGCCGAGAGCACCAGCATCAGCGCGAACCGCAGCATGACGAGGACGCCGACGACCGCGAGCAGGCCGACGAGCCAGGGCAGCAGGTGCACCGAGAAGGTCGTGCACCACAGGAACGCCTTGCCGAGCCACAGGTTGTAGCTGGAGACCTGGGTGTTGGCGGAGCCGGTGCCGAGCGCCTCGCCGATGGTCTTGAAGGTGTAGCCCCGGGCCTTGAGCTTCTCGATGATGACCGGCAGCGCGGCCAGCGTCTGGGACCGGTTGCCGCCCGCGTCGTGCAGCAGGATCATCTCGCCCTGGCCGGGGAGGTCGGGCATGGCGGACTTGACGATGGCGTCGACGCCGGGGCGCTTCCAGTCGTCGGTGTCCTTGTCGATGAAGGCGGTCAGATACCCCTCGGACCCGGCCTGCTTGGTCACCGGCCAGGACCAGTCGTCCAGCGCGTCCACGGTGGAGGAGTAGGGCGGGCGGAACAGGCTGGTGTGGATGCCGGCGACCCCGGCCAGCGCGAGCTGGGTCTCGCCGAGTTCCCAGGTGAGCCGGGTGCCGGAGTGCAGCGCGAGGTCGGGGTGGGTGAAGGTGTGCAGTCCGATCTCATGGCCGCCGGACACGATCCGGCGGATCAGCGCCGGGTTGCGGGTGACCATCGAGCCGGTGACGAAGAAGTCGGCGCTGATGTCCTCCTTCTCCAGCACCTCGAGGATCTTCGGCGTCCACTGGGCGGACGGTCCGTCGTCGAAGCTGAGGACGACCGTCTTGTCCGGGATCGTGTAGTTGACCGGCTTGTTCTTCTTGTCGCCGCGCGCGTCGACGACCGGGCCGCCCTCCAGCACGCTGGTGGGGACGGTGGCCTTGTCCACCGAGGTGGCGATCTTCTCGTCGTGGAAGACCTCGTTGTTCGCCATGCCCCGCAGCACCATCAGCGCCAGCAGGGTCGCCAGTACGGTCACCGGCAGGAAGAAGCGCAGGGGAGGCGCGGCGAGCCGGCGCGGGCGCGCCAGGGACTGCCGGGGACGTTGGTGACGGGAGCGGGACATCGACTTCCTGGTCTTCGCGTCTGGCTACTGCGCGATGCCGGTGACGGGGTCCGACGCCGCCGTACCGGCCGTCGTCGTCGCGGCATCTGACGCGGTGGTGTCGGGTGTGGTGGCTTGCGCGGGGTCGGTCACGGAGCTCGCGCCCGCCGGATCGGTCACCGGGCTCGTCGCCGTACCGCCGCCCGTACCGGCGCCCGTGGTACCGGCGTCCGCGGTGGCGGTGGCCGTCGCGGTGGCGTCGGGTGCGGTCGCCGTGGGGGTGGCGGCGACCGTGCCGGTGGTGCCCGTCGCGGGCTCGACACCGGGGGCTGCGGGCAGGGGCGCGTTCAGGTACTGGCTGGGCGGCGTGGTGTTCGCCGTGCCCGGGATGGTGAGAGCGGGCGCCTGCGACTGGGTTCCGACCAGCCCGGAGATCATCGCCACCACGCACGCGGCGCAGAGGATGCCCACCAGCCAGCCGAGGCCGCGCAGACGGCGGCCACGCTGACCGCTCTGGTCGACGAAGACGGGAGCCGGCTCGACCTCCGTGGAGGTACTGGTCATCGACAGCCCCGGGCCTTCCTTCGTGCGTGGCGTGACGACTGCCAGTCCGGCGGCGCCGAACTGGCAGTGAGTAGTGCGGAAAAGTGATCCATGTGCGAGGAAAGAGAGATTATTCGACCCGCTCACGTTTCCGTACCAAGATTATTATGAAGATTCGATGAAGGTCACGCGGGTCTCGTAGAGTTCGGTGTGTCGTCGGCGGGTCTCGTAGAGTTCGGCGCACCGCCCGCCCACCGCCTGATCGGACCTTCCCGCATGGCCATACCCCGCAGCCGTCGCGGCCGCCGCCTGACGGCCGCCGCGATCGTCGTGCTCGCGCTCACGTTCCTGGCGGACGCCTGTGGAGGCGCCGGTGGCGGGGGCGAGACCGGCTCGGGCAAGGCCTCGGCCTCGGGCGCGCACTTCGACGTCTCGTCCCTGCTCGATCCGTCCGGCCGCGCGCTGGGCGTCGTCGACGACAAGACGCCCTGGCAGTACGACATCGTCGACACCTTCGCCGAGGAGGCCGGGCGGGCTCCCGACATCCGCGAGTACTACAGCTCCTGGGGCGACGACTTCGACCCGGAGGGCAACGCCTTCCTGTGGAAGCACGGACAGATGCCGATGATGGCGCTGGTGCCCTCCGACACCTCGCTCGCCGACATCGCCGAGGGCCAGGACGACACCTACATCGGCCGGCTGGCGGACCAGATCTCCGCCTACGACGGCCCGCTGGCGCTCTCCTTCGCCGGCGAGATGAACGGCCCCTGGAACTCCTGGGGCCCCGGGGGCGCCAAGCCCGCCGACTTCGTCGCGGCCTGGAAGCACCTGCACGACCTGTTCGCCGACCGGGGTGTCACCAACGTGATCTGGGTGTGGACCCCGCACGTCGTCGACTCGGGCACCACCGCCAAGCTGCGCCCGTACTACCCGGGCGACGCCTACGTCGACTGGGTCGGCCTCATCGGCTACTACGGCCCGATCGACGGCGTCGCCTTCTCCAGCCTCTTCACGCCCACCATGCGTCAGATCGCGGGCTTCTCGGACAAACCGGTGCTGATCGCGGAGACCGGGGTGGCGGAGAGCAGCCGCAAGGAGGCGGACATCGGCGACCTGTTCCAGGGTGCCGCGAAGGCCGGCGTCATCGGGCTCGTCTGGTACGACCAGCGCAAGGACTGGCCGGGCGGCAAGCAGTTGATGGACTGGCGGATCAGCACCTCGACGGGTGCGCGGGCCGCGTTCCAGGTGGAGGCGGCGCGGAACGGCTTCGGCCATCCGTTCACCAAGGGCTGATCCAGCGGCAGCCGGGGGAAGTCGGGCGCAAGCCCTCAAAGAAACGATCTTTATCGTGGCGCATCACCGCGGCAGGCGTACGCGGATGCCCGACCAGGGGAGAGCACGGAGATGACGACGGATTCGTCGCCGGGGCAGGGGGCTTCGCAGGAGGACGACGGCTGGGCCTTCCGGCCCCGCAGGTCGGCCGGCGACTCGCAGTCGTACCGGGAGGAGCAGTCCTTCCGAGAGGAGCAGTCCTTCCGGGCAGAGCAGTCCTTCCGAGAGGAGCGGTCCTTCCGGGAAGAGCAGCCGTACCGGGACCAGGAGCTCTACGCGGAGCCGCAGCCGTACCAGGAACGGCAGTCCTACGGGGCTCAGCAGGCGTATCCGGAGCAGCAGCCCCACCCCGATCAGCAGCCCTACGGGTCACAGAGGGCGTATCCGGAACAGCGGCCCCACGGGACACAGCAGCACTACCAGGGACAGCACCCCTACGCGGAGCCGCAGCAGCAGTCGCAGCCGCAGTCGCAGCGACAGCAGCCCTACCGGGAGCCGCAGCCCCGTCGGGCACGGCAGGCGTACCCGGAGCAGCAGCCCCACCAGGAGCAGCAGGCGCAGCAGGCGCACTGGGAGCGGCAGCGGACGGAGCCGGCCGGATCCTGGGACGACCGGTCGGCCGCCGAGCCGTACGCCGAGTCGTCCGGCACGCGGTGGGACGGCACCATGCCGCTGAAGGTCTCCGAGCCTGTCGAGCCTGTCGCCGCGCAGCCGCGGCCCGACACGGAAGCGGACGGCGAGCGGGCCGCAAAGCCCCGGCGGGTGGGCAGGATCGTGCTCACCCTCGCCGTCCTCGCCGCCGCCGTCGGGACCGCCACCGTCGTGTTCAAGCAGGAGGAGGCCGCCGCCGTCGCCTCGGAGAACCTGACGCAGGTGTGGCAGACCCCGGCGCCCGCCGCCGACGACGCGCTGATCGGCAGCTGGCTCACCGACAAGCTGCTCGTCCGGGCCGGCAGCCGGGGCGGACTGCGGGCCTACGACCTCACCGACGGCGAGCAGAAGTGGCGCGCCAAGCCGTCCGCCGCCGACGCCGGTCACGGCACCGTCCCCTGCGCGATGTCGCCGACGCTCAACGCCCAGGGCATCGGCACGATCGCCTTCGGCACGGACGGCAGCACCTGCACCTGGCTGGCCGGCGTCGAGGCGTCCACCGGCAAGATCCTCTGGTCGATGCCGCTGACCGGTGCCAAGCACCGCAATCCGGCGACCGCCACGACCTACCTCCAGGGGAACGTCGCCACCATCGTGAGCGAGAACTTCCTCGGTGGTGTGGACGTCCGCACCGGCGGCCGCGTCTGGGGCTACAAGGCCCGCGGTCGCTACTGCAACGCCTACGACTGGGGCACCGACGGCATCGTGCTGGTGGACGACTTCTGCCTCGACAAGAAGACCAGGTTCACCCTCACCGCGTACGACGGGAAGACGGGGAAGGTGATCTGGCGGAAGCCCGAGAAGGCGCACTCGGACGTGACGCACGTCCTCTCCGGCTCGCCGCTGATCGCCTCCGTCCACACCGCGCGCCAGGACGCCGTGCGGGTCTTCGACGCCTCCGGGGCCGGCCGCAAGCTGGCCGTCGGCAACGACGAGGTCACCTCCGGCAACGAGACCGGAGCCGACCACTCCGCGCGGCTCTACGGCAAGGTCCTGGTCACCCCGGCCCTGGCCGCGGGCCACCCGGTGATCGACGGCTTCGACACCAGGACCGGCGCCAAGCTCTGGACGTATCGCTCCGCCGTGCTCGCGATCCCCTCGTCCGCGACGGACGGCAAGGTGTACGCCGTCACCATGTCCGGCTCCCCGCAGCTCGTCGCCCTCGACCCGCGCACCGGCCGCAGCACCCCGGTCGCGGGCCTGCCGGCGGGCACCGGCAGGTGGAACTTCACCGCGGGCACGGTGTACGTGACCCCGGACGGCGGCGTGCTGGAACTCAACGCCCTCGGCTCGAACGGCGGGGTCAGGTTCTACCGCTAGGGCGTCTCCCGTCCGGGCGCCGCCCTTTCGCCATCGCGAAGGGTTATCCAGAATCGGTCCTCGCCGCGCACCCGGCCGTCGGGGACACCGCGGTGGGTCCGGATGACGCGGCGTGACGCCTCGTTGTCGGAGGCGCAGGTCAGCAGAACACGATCGAGGCCGAGGTCCCGGCACACCGCCAGGCCGGCCCCGAGCATCGCCGTGGCGTGCCCCTGCCGGCGCCACGGTCCGACCACGTGATAGCCGATGTGCCCGCCCACCTCGGCCAGTTCCGGTGTCAGGCGGTGGCGGACGACGAGCGTGCCCAGATAGTGCTCGCCCGAGACGTACCAGTAGATGGTGGCGGGCACGTCCCAGCGGACGTGCACGCCCCTGCGCTGCTCGACGAAGGCGGCGAAGTCGGCGGACGCCGGACCGAGCCAGTCGGTCGTCCGCCCTTCCGCCAGACAGTCGGCGCGCTCACCGGCCAGATACGAGGCGCGGACCGTCGTGGTGGGCCAGGTGAGCCGGGGCGGTTCGATCAGAGCGGTCATCAGCCCAGTCTCCACGCGACCGGGCACGGGCTCCTCCGGTTTTCCGGGCGAAGGCCCCGGCCGGTCCTGGCCGGGGCCTTCGGGCCGGTCCTCGGGATCAGGCGGCGCCGGTGACGCCGGGGGCGACGAAGCGGCGGTGGAGGGGGCTGAAGGAGGTGTCGGGGGCGCCGGTCATGCCGGCCTTCTGGATCGCGGGGGCGAGGCGTTCGGCGAAGAAGGACTCGAACGCCTCCTGGGACTCCCAGACGTCGGTGACGTGCAGCCCCTGCGCGTCGAACCAGGCCACGTGCATCTGGCCGCCGGCCCCCGGGACCTCCTCCCACTGCACCGCGTCCCGCACGGTGTCGTACTGCTCCGGCGTGGCTTCCGCCCAGTGCATCGACATCACGATGGCCATGTCCCGGTCCCTTGCTGCTCGTAGTGGTGACCCGATTCCCGGTACCAGCAGACACCCGTGCGCCGTCGCCCACATCTCGGCGGCGGCCGAAGGCGGTCCCCTGCCGGGGCCGGGCACCGGGATCGTTCCATCCGGCGAGCCGCGCCGGGCAGAGCGTGCGGAGGCACACCGGCGCCCGCGGAACCCCTCGTACGCTCGTCCCGGGTCCCCCGCTCCGGAGCCTCCCGGATCCCGACCGGTCGCCCGGTCCCGTCAGTTCTGGAAGACCCGGTCGGTGCCCGGGCCGCCGGAGAGGGTGTCCGTGCCGGAGCCTCCGTGGATGAGGTCGTTGCCGCTGTTGCCGTAGATCCTGTCGTTGCCGGAGTCGCCGTAGAGGCGGTCGTTGCCGCGGCCGCCCTGGATGTCGTCGGCGCCCGCGTTGCCGTGGATCGTGTCGTTGCCGTCGTCGCCGAACAGGCTGTTGTCGTAGTCGACGTAGCTGCCGTCGGCCTCGCTGACTCCGCCGCTCAGGACGTCGTTTCCCGTGCCTCCGTGGCAGGTGTAGCCGCAGGAGGTGAGCGTGTCGTTGCCCGCGCCGCCGAAGGCGCCCTCGCCGTAGACGCCGCCGCCCCCGGACAGGTGGTCGTTGCCGTCCTGGCCGTAGAGGACGTCACGGCCGTGGCCGGTGAGGGTGTCGTTGCCGGTCCCGCCGTAGATGCGGGAGTACCCGTTGTTGTCGGGGTCGACCGTCGCGGTGTCGTCGCCGTCCCCGAGGCGGACGATCAGGGTGTCGAGGTCGGAGGCCGAGGTGTTCGGCTCGGTGACCGTGCAGACCGCCTGGGTGGTGTCGCCCGACGCGGGACGGACACAGCCGGCGCCGAGGGAGATCTTCACCGTGTCGTCGAACGTGTAGATGAAGTCGGCGAGTTGGGAGTCGGGGTCGGTCGCGCCGAGCGCCCAGGAGATCTTCAGGTGGTTCGTCTGGCCGGCGGCTGCCGTGTAGTAGAGCTTCTGGCCGGTGGAGGCGGCGGTGGCGCTGGTGGTGGCGGCGCCGGCCGTCGGCGCGACGACCGCCACGGACACGGCGGCCGTGGCGGCGGCCAGCACCAGCATTTTCGGAAGGGCGGCGGTACGGCGACTGAACATGTCTCCCCCTCGGTGGGATTCCGCGGTTCGGCGTCCCTGGCGGCACCGCCGTCCCGGCGTTCCGGGCGCCCGGAACGTACGTGTCCGGACATCCCGTTCGACACCGGCGGAGGAAGGGGGGTTGTGACGCCCGCCGCACAACTTCCTTCGGTTCAGGGAGAGTTCACCTCGGATTGCTGTCCCCTTGGCGTGGACGGCTCCGGGCGTTGGCCCGTCGGGCGCGCCGCGCGGTGACGCAGCAGTCCGGGGGCCAGGGCCAGGGTCACGGCGATCGACGCGGCGGCCATCACCGCCATCGCCGCTGCGGGCGAGGCGAGTTGGGCGATCCCGCCTGCCAGCGCCGCGCTCACGCCCTGCATGGTGAGCATGCCCGCCGTGTGGAGCCCGAGGGCGTGGCCGCTGAGTTCGTCGGGGATGAGCGCCACCAGGCGTTCCTGCTGGATCAGGCTCGCCCCGAAGCCGATCGAGGCGAGCGCGGCGAGGGCGGCCGCCACGGCCACGCCCGGACGCAGCACGAAGAAGAGGTACGGCGTCGCGAGGAGCAGCAGGAACGGGATGCCCAGGCGGGCGCGGACGCGGGGCGGCAGGAGACGTCCGGTCGTCACGTCTCCCACGAACATGCCGAGGGCCGCGAAGGCGAACAGGGCGCCGGCCCGGTTCGGCGCGTACGACACGTACAGCGATTCGCACCCGACGACCAGGCCGTTCGGCACCCAGAGCAGGAGATAGAGGGTGCGGCGCTCCGGGGACGAGAAGAGGCGGGCGTTCGTGCTCCAGGTCCGGGCGACGGACGGGCGGCCCAGGGCGCGCGGCGCACGGGGTGTCAGGCCGAGCCGGGCGGTCAGGGCGGCCGCCAGGTACAGCCCGGCCGCCAGGAGGAGCGTGACGCGCGGGGACAGCAGGGCCACGAGGACGCCACCGGTCGCGTATCCGGTGATCTGGGCGATCCCGCTCATCATGTTGAACACCGAACGCCCCAGCAGATAGCCCTCCTTGGCGAGGATCTCGGTGAGCAGGCCCCACAGGACCCCGCCGCCGAAGGACTGGACGAGACCCAGGAACAGGAGGAGGACGAAGATCGCCCAGATCGGCAGACCGGGCACGGCCATGGCCGCCGTGCCGAGCCCGAACAGCAGCGCGATGCCCGCCACGGTCGCGCGCGGCGGCAGCCGGTCGGCGGCCGAGAGCATGGTGGCCGCGCCGATCATCTGGGCGAGCGAGGGCCCGAACATGCTGAGCGCGCTGAGCAGCGGCGAGTCGGTGGCCCGGTACACGAGGGTGCCGAGGGCCAGACCGCCCACCGTCGAGGCGGCGGTCCGGAAACAGGAGGACAGGAAGAGCGGGGTGAACTCCCGCGTGCGGAAGAGCTCGGAGTAGCTGCGCATGCGCGGAGTCTGCGGGGCCGTACGAGCGGTCGATATTCTTTCGCACAGACGCGAAACGTCAGGGACGCGAAACGTCAGGGGCACGGAACGTCCCGGGGCAGGAGACGTCCGCGGTGGGAGGCGTCAGGGGCTGGGGCGGAAGGGGACGGCGTGGGCTGGTGGCAGGTGAACGCCGACACCCTGGCCGGGAGCCGCTTCGTGCTGTCGCCGCTCGCCGAGACGTTCGCCGCCCTGAGGCTGCTGCACTCGGAGACCGCGGCACACCCCGGTGAACGCGCCTGGCTGGACGCCCGCCTTCCGGCGTACCGCGAACGGCTGGCCGCCGACCCCGTCACCGCGCTCCTCGTGCGCTGCGGGATCGGACAGGCGTGGATCGCCGACTTCCTCACCCCGACCCCCTACGGCGACGAGACCTTCGAGACCGAGGTCGCCCGGGTGCGGGACGTCCCGCCCCACGACGCGCACGGCCATCTGGCCCGCTCGGTGGGCGGCCCGCTGCCCGCCGCCCTCGCGGACCGGGACGATCTGCCCGAGCGGGCCGCCGCGCTGCTCACCGCCGTGTGGGAGGAGTCCGTACGCCCCGACTGGGAACGGCGGCGGCGCGTCCTCGAGGCCGACGTGGTGGCGCGGACGGCCCGTCTCGGCCAGGGCGGCTGGGCGGCGGCGCTGGACGGGCTGCGGCCCGGGACGCGCTGGCTCGGCGGCAACCGGCTCCAGGTCAACCTCCACGAGTACCCGCCCCGCGAGATCTCCGGCGCCCAGCTCGTCTTCGTCCCCGTCACGCCGAAGGCCGGCTGGGTCTCCTGGGAGGGGCACGAGCGCTACGCCCTGGTCTACCCGTGCACGGGCGCGCTGGCCGACGTGGCGGCCGCGGTGGTGCCGGAGAGTCTGGGGGCGCTGCTCGGGACGGCACGGGCCGGGGTCCTGGTCCGTCTCGACTCCCCCCTGTCCACCAGCCAGCTCGTCGCGGTGACCGGGCAGGGGCTCGGGTCGGTCGGCCGCCATCTGCGGGTGCTGCTGGACGCGCGGCTCGTCGAGCGGCGCCGGGCGGGACGGTCGGTGCTGTACTCGCGCACGGCCGCCGGTGAGGTGCTCGTCACAGCGCAGCGCCAGGACCTGTCCGGCGCACGGGAATCGCCGCACGGGACCGGGGAGCCCGGCGGCGGGACCGGCGGAAGCGTCACCTACCGGAGTTAGCATCCGCTTATGACTACTGACAACACCGGTACCTCCGTGCTCGACGTCGAGATCGGCGCCCTCCAGGGGGGCTCCGCCGACCTGTCCCAGTACGCGGGCAAGGCCGTCCTCATCGTGAACGTCGCCTCCAAGTGCGGGCTGACCCCGCAGTACGCCGGTCTGGAGCGGCTCCAGGAGCGCTACGCCGGCCAGGACTTCACCGTCCTCGGCGTGCCCTGCAACCAGTTCCTCGGCCAGGAGCCCGGCAGCTCCGAGGAGATCGCCGAGTTCTGCTCCGCGACCTACGGCGTGACCTTCCCGATGACCGAGAAGGTCGAGGTGAACGGTGACGCGCGGCACGGGCTGTACGAGCGTCTGGTGGGCACCGCCGACGCCGAGGGGCACTCCGGCGACATCCGCTGGAACTTCGAGAAGTTCCTGATCGGTCGCGACGGCACGGTCGTCGGACGCTTCTCGCCGCAGACCGAGCCCGAGGCGGCCGAGCTGGTCTCGGCGGTCGAGAAGGCCATCGGCTGAACCCTGTCCCGCTGTTGACCTTGCCCCTGGGGCAAGGGGGAGCGTCCCTGTCACCGGGCGGAAGGCGCCCGGTGACGGAGGATGACCGAGTGGACAAGGACCTGCTCACCATCGGCGCGTTCGCCTCGCGGGCGCGGCTCTCGGCGAAGGCGCTGCGGCTGTACGACCGGCTGGGGCTGCTGACCCCGGCGTACGTCGACGAGGTCAGCGGCTACCGCTACTACCGGGCCGCGCAGACCGAACGGGCCCGGCTCGTCGCACTCCTGCGCCAGCTCGACATGCCGCTGGCGCGGATCGCGGACGTGGTGGAGGCGCGCGGCACCGAAGCCGCCGGGCTGCTCACCGCGTACTGGGACGGTGCCGAGGCCCGGTTCGCCTCGCAGCGGGCGCTCGCCGACTACCTCCGTGGACGTCTTTCCGGGAGGAGTTCCGAGATGTACGAGAAGTTCGTCGTCGAGACCGCAGAGGTGCCCGAGCAGGTCGTGCTGACCGAGAAGCGGCACGTGCTGGCGCCGGAGCTGCCGGTGTGGATCCCCGGCTCGCTGGGGCGGCTGGAGGAGGGCGCCCGGGAGGCCGGCGGCGTCACGGGGCCGCCGTTCGTCGTGTACCACGCGGAGGTGAGCGTGGAGAGCGACGGCCCGGCGGAGGCGTGCGTGCCGGTCGCCGACGAGGCCGCCGCACGGGCCTGGGCCGAACGGCAGGGCCGGGCCACCGGGGCCGGGGTACGGGTCGAGCCGGCCCGGCGCGTCGCGTTCGTGCGCATCAGCAAGGCGCAGGTCGCCCACCCGCAGATCCTGGCCGCCTTCGAGGCGGTCGAGAGCTGGGTCGGCGAGCACGGACTGACCGTCGACGGACCCTGCCGGGAGATCTACTTCGCCGACTGGGACGCGGCGGGACCGCAGGACCCGGTCTGCGACGTGGCCTTCCCCGTGAAGTGACCTGACGGGACATGCCGGTGGGCGGGGCGGGGCGTTGCACGGCTGCCGCGCCACGCCCACCTTCGTGCGGTGCAGCGCCCACCTTCGTGTGACATTGCGGGCGCCGCACCCGGGAGCCGTGTACGAGTGGGGAGTTTCGGTGGTCTCGTCCCCTCTCGGGAGTTCGCTGTGCCTTCTGTCGCTTCCTCGGTCCCCGTTCTCGCCCCCGCGCAGGGAGGCGAGGCGTCCACGGAAGTGGCGGAGTACCGGCTCACGTGGGAGGGCTACGGGTACACGGCCCGGGTCGCCCGGTACGGCTCCCCCGTCACCGAGCCGCTGCTCGTGCTCGGCGGGTCGGACCAGACGCGGTACTCGTGGACGCGGCACGAGCGCTGGCTCGGGGAGCTCGGAACCGTCGTCACCGTGGACCTGCCCGGATTCGGGGACGCGGACTTCCTGCCCGCCGAGCACGGGATCGACTTCCTGGCCGAGTGCGCGGGCCACATGCTGCGCGGGCTCGGCCTCGGCCCGGTGAACCTGTTCGCGGGCTGCTACGGCGCCGCGGTCGGGCTCCGGCTCGCCCAGCGGTATCCGGAACTGCTGCGCCGGATCGCGGTGCAGGGCATGTCGGACCACATTCCGCGCTGGTTCGCCGAGGCGCTCGTGGGCTGGGTCCGGCTCCTGGAGCAGGGGCGCGTGGAGGAGACCGCCGAGGAGTTCGTACGGTGCTTCGTCCCGCCGCCCGGCGACCGCACCGTACGCAAGCACGCCGCGCTGACCCGGCTGATGTACCAGCAGTTCGCGGCGCAGACCCCGCGCGACGTCGCCGTGACGGTCGAGCGGAACCGGCGGCTGCTGGCCCACGAGTGGTACCGGCGGGCACCCGTCCCCGCCGTCCCGTACCTCGTGTTCACCGGCGAGCACGACACGCTGACCACCCCCGACATGGTCCGCTCGGTGGCGGCGGACCTGCCGGGCGCGTCGTTCACCACGATCGCGGAGTGCGGCCATCTGGCCCATCTCCAGCGGCCCCGGGACTTCTGCGACCTGCTCGTGCGCTTCTTCCGCGACGGACGGCCGGAGGAGGCCGGTCTGCCGTACTGCGGGCCGTTCGAGCGGTTCGAGGACGAGCGGTACCAGGGCGAGCGGTTCTAGGGCACAGGGACCCCGGAACCCGTCCGGCGGATCGGGCCGGACAGGTCCCTACGGGGTGGCGGAGCGCTCAGCGCAGCTCCTCCGGGCACGGTGTACCGCGAGGGAGCTGGTACGGCGCCGCGAGCCGGTAGGTGCCCGGCTTCGGGGCGAGCAGCTCCGTCCACGTGTCGCCCGCCGGAGTCTCCTCCGTGGGCATCAGACAGCCGTTGAGGTTCTCGTACGTCTTCGGGGTGCCGTCCGTGCGGCGCTTCGAGGCCCGCGTCTCCTGGGGTGCCTTCAGGCTCTTGCCGTCCTCGTCGACGATGCTCAGCCACGGCGAGTACGGGATGCGGATGAGGATGCGGCCCGCCTGCTTCACCTCGATGGTCATCTCGCCCTGCTCGGCCAGGTCGACGACGGCGTGCGGTTCGGCGAGCGGGGTGGGGTCGGTGACGGTGAAGAGCTGCCAGTTGGCGTCGCCCCAGATCTGCTTCAGATAGGGCATGCCCCGCTGGACGAGTTCGCGTTCGCGCTGGCCGCCGTCGCCGTCCGGCTCGCCCTTGGGCAGCACGACGTAGCGGATGGCCCAGCGCTGGAGCCACTCGTGGTAGTTCGCGGAGTTGAGCGTGTCGTCGTAGAAGAGCGGGTTGCGCTCCATGTCGGCCTGCCGGTTCCAGCCGCGGGCCAGGTTCACGTAGGGAGCGAGGGCGGAGGCCTCGCGGTGCGAGCGGGCCGGGACCACCTCGACGCGGCCCTTCTCGGCGTCGACGAGCTGGAGCTGGTTGACGAGCGGGGCCAGCTCGCGCGCCCAGGACGCCGCCGGGGTCGTGTGCACGATGTCGTCGACCGTCTTGAAGCCGATCCAGCCGGTGAACACGGCGAGGGCGACGACGGTGGTGTACCACTTGCGCGACTTCGGCACGGTGAAGGGCAGCGCGGCGGTCAGCGCGACTCCCGCGAACAGCATCGCGAGGCGCGTGATGTTCGAGCCGATCTGGGAGCTGATCAGCCAGACGAGGAGCACCGCGAGGCCGTACACCGCCGCGGTGATCCGTACCGTCGTCCACTCCTTGGGCACCGCGTAGTAGACCGCGGCGGCGGACGCGAACGGCAGGATGACCGAGAAGAACGTCATCGGCTGGGTGCCCGAGAAGGGGAACAGCAGGGCCGAGAGCCCGACCACGACCGTCGGGGCGATGCCGAGGGCGTAGGCGCCGGGGCGGCGCCGCTGGAGGAACATGGCCGCCGCCAGCAGGCCCACGAACAGTCCGGCGACCGGTGAGGCGGCCGTCGCGAGCGCCGCCAGCGGCGCGGCGCACAGGGCCTTCGCCCAGCGCTTGTAGCGCCAGCGGTGGGGCCAGCAGAAGACGACGGCGACCGCGCCGAGCGCGAACGCCGTGCCGAGGCCGTACGTCACCCGGCCGGAGATCGCGTTGCAGACCAGCGCGAAGATGCCCGCGAGCGAGGTGGCGATCGGGTTCCGGACGACGCGGCTGCGCACGAGGATCAGCGTCAGCAGACCGGCCGAGAGCGTTCCGGCGATCATCATCGTCGTGCGGACGCCGAGCACCGACATCAGGTACGGCGACACGACGCTGTAGGAGACCGGGTGCATCCCGCCGTACCAGGCGAGGTTGTACGCCGAGTCCGGGTGCCGGCCGACGAACTCGGCCCACGCGTCCTGCGCCGCGAGGTCGCCACCACTGTTCGCGAACGTGAAGAACCACACGATGTGGAGCACGCCGGCGAAGGCGGTGAGGAGGAGGACGGGGTAGCGGCGCAGAAGACCGAGCGGCGCGAAGCCGGCCGAGGCGACCGGTCCGGTCACGACGGTCTCGGGGTCGGCGGGTTCGGGGTCTGCGGGTTCGGACGCGGCAGGGTCTCCCGCGGGCCTGTCGTCGGGCTCGGACCCTGCGGGCTCCCCGGCGGGCTCGGACGCGGCGGGCCCTCCGGCGGACTCGGACCCGCCCGGCTTCCCCGCCGGCTTCCCACCCGGGCTCCGGTCCGGGGCCCCTGCGGTGCCACCGTCCGGATCCTCGGCCGTGTCGGTACGCGCGCTCGCGTCCGCGTGCGTGTCCGCGTGTGTGTCCGCGGCCGGGCGCGCCTGCACGCCCGCGCCCGCGACTACGTCGTCCCGCACCGCTTCCTGGATGCCGACGCGCGGTATTCGCGGGCCCGTTCCGTGGCCCGCGTCGGCGTCGTCGGCGTGTGTCGGCTCCGCTGTCGCCACTGCAAGGTTCTCCCGCTGTCCCGTTGGTCCGTTCTGGGCCGGGACCCGCGGCTCGCGAGCAGCCCCGATTAGCGCGACGCTAGCACGCACACCGCCGGACGGCCCCCGCGTGGGGCACCGTCCGACGGTGTGCGGTGCGGGTGCTGCTCCCCGCCCTACCTCACCGATGCGTGCGCGCGTACGTCATCGGCGCGTGTGTGCGCTCAGCCGACCCGGGTCACCTTCGCGCCGAAGCCGGGCTCGGCCAGGTCCGACTGGAGGGCGACGGGGATCCGTACCGCCTCGCTGGAACCGTCGCCGACCCTCAGCTCGCCGACGACCGTGCCGGCCTCGCCGCTGTGCGGGACGGCCGTCTTGCCCTGACCGATGCTCAGGTTCGTCTTCAGGCCGGGCCAGCCGATCGCGGTCATGTTCTTGGTGGCGACGACCGGGGTGCGGCCGCCGAGCTGGTCGTCCACGTAGCCGACGACCTGGCCCTTCTTCACCACCGTGGCGGTGACCAGGCTCTTCTGGACCTTGTCGATCAGCTTCTGGCTGTTGGTGATCGCCAGGTGGAGGCTGTCCCAGACCTTGCCGGTGCCGGCGTTCTGGTTCATGACGGCGCCGTAGATCGTCTGGGTCTTGCCGTCCACGACCTTGGTCGCGGCCCACACCAGGTTGCCGCCCGCGGGCGTCGACGAACCGGTCTTCAGGCCGATCACACCGACCTGCTGCACCAGCAGGTCGTTGTTGTTGTAGATCGGGTTGGGCAGCCCGGGGATGTCCGCCTTGGCCATCCCGACGACGCTGCGGAACACGTCGTTCTTCATGACCTGCTTGGCCAGTTTGACCTGGTCGGTGGCCGTGCTGACCGTCGTCTTCTGCAGACCGCTCGGGTCCGTGTACGTGGTGTTCGTCATGCCGAGGTCCTTGGCCGCGGCGTTCATCTTGGTGACGAACGTCTTGGCGTCGGAGTCCCAGCGGGCCAGCAGCCGCGCCACGTTGTTGCCGGAGGGGATCATCAGCATCTGGAGCATCTGACGCTCGGTGAACTGCTGGCCCTTGGACAACGCCGCGGTCGACTCGTCCGGCAGCTTCGACTCGTCCTCGGCCTGCTGGTCGACGGTGATCTTCTCGCCGTCCTCGTTCCCCTTCAGCGGGTGCTCCTGAAGGATGACGTACGCCGTCATGATCTTGGCGACGCTCGCGGTGGGCGCGGGGGTCTGCTTGCCGTCGGTGCCGAGGCTGCCGACGCCGTCCACCTCGATCGCGGACTGTCCCTGACCGGGCCAGGGCAGGTCGAGGCTGCCGCCGCCGAAGGTGTACGTGCTGTCGGCGCTGAGCGCGAGCGTCGGGGCCGGCAGCGGGCGGAAGGCCTGCGCGACTGCAAAGATCACCACGAGCAGCAGGACCAGCGGCGTCCAGATCTTGACCCGCCGTACCAGCGTGCGGACCGGGGTCTGCGGCGGCGGCGGGGTGTTCGTCAGCTCGGCGAGCAGGTCCAGCGGGGGCTTCGGCGGAAGCGGGAGCTGGGTGGTGCGTTCGGGGCCCACCTGCGGGATGGCCGCGGTGGCCGCAGCGGGCCTGTCGACCGGCTTCGGGGTGGAGGCGGGCGCGGCGGCCGGCCCGGGCTTCGCGGTCCGCTCCGGCTTCGCGGAGGGCTCGGGCGCGGGCTTCGGGCGCGCCGGGGGCGGGAAGTCGTCGAGGCGGTTGAGCGGGACGAACTTGCTGGTGCGCGCGGGGGTGCCGGCGGGCTTGGCACCGGACTCGCCGGTGGGCTTGTCGGCGGGCTTTGCGCCGGGCTTGTCGGCGGACGGGTCCGCGGGCTTGGCGCCGGGGGCGTCCGTCGGTTCGGCGGCGGGCTTGCGGTCGGCGGGCTTACGGGTGGCGTCGCCCAGCTTGAGCATGGTGGTGGGCTGGTCCACGGCCGGGCGCCGGGGGGTCTTGAAGACGGCGGTGGGCTGATCGACGGCGGGCTCGGCGGCGGAACCCTTGCCGGTCTTCGAGTCCGCGTCCGAGTCCTTGCCGGTCGTCGAGTCCGCGTCCTCGCCGGTCTCCGTGTCGCGGCGCTCGTCCGGCACCGCGTCCGAGGGCTCGTCGGACACCGTGTCCGGGACCGCGTCGGCGGGGGCGTCCGCGAGGGCGTCGGAGGACTCCTCGTCGCCGTCGCGCTCGTCCTCGGGTTCGGGTTCGGCGTCGTGCTTGCCGTCGGACGCGGGGGCGGGCTCGTCCTCGGCGGCGGTCGCGGAGGCGGGTTCGTCCTCCTCGTCCGCGGGTGTCTCGCCGGAGGCGGCTTCGGGTTCGGCCTGCGGCTCCCGGCCGGACTCGGGCTTCTCGTCGGTGGCGCCGTCGGCGGGTTCGGCGGCCCCCTCGTCCGTGCCGGACGCCGCGTCGGACGCCGTGCCGGACGCCGCGGGCGCCTCGGACGCGCTCTCGGCCCGCGCGGAGTCCCCGGGCTCGCCCGGCTCGTCGTCACCCTCGGCCGCGTCGGCCGGCTCCGCGTGGTCCGTGTCCGCGACCGCGCTGTCCGCTTCCGCGTCCGACCCGTCGGCGTCGGAGGCCTCGTCGGAGGCGTCGTCGTCGGAGGCCGTGGCGTCGTCGGCGCCCTCGGGGCCGTCGTCGTCCGCCGAGCCGGCGCCGCCCTCGGAGCCCTCGGATCCGGCCGTGTCCGCCGGAGCGGACTCGTCCGCCCCGGAGACCCACGCGGCCACCGCGGCGCGCAGCCGGGTGTCGCCCTCGGCGTTCTTGTCACCGGCCGCGGCGTCGCCGGCCTCGGACCCGGAGGCCCGCTCCGGCTCCGCCGTACCGGGGGCGTCCGCCGTGCGGGCGCTCTCGCCCGAGAGCGCCTTCGTCGAGAACACGGCCGTCGCCTGATCCACCCGTACCGTGGCGGCCCGCTCGCGGGCCATCGCCATCCGGGGGTCGGCCGGAGCCGAGCTCTGGGTCGACGCCGGCGCGCCCGACCGCGCCGGACTCGGAACCGATGCCGGGCTCGCCGGCGTCGCTTCTGCCGACGACGCCGACGACTCGTGCTGCTTCGACCTGTCGGGGGACTCGCCCGCCACCGATGCCTCCTCCATGCGGCGCGCGCCCTCCGCGCACCGAAAACGAACCGTCAAACCCTTGAACCGCCGCCCGGACACCGCTGCCCGAACCAGGTACCAGTGTCCTGTGCCAGGGCTCGACCCTTGCGGTAGACGAGAACGACATACCTGCCGGTTCCCTCATATTCCGGTCACGTGCTCTCGACAGACCAATGTGAGAGGGGTCACCCTGTCATTCATCCACGCGGGGAGGCATGGATGGGCAAGAGCCGCAGAACAATTCCGGAGGAGCTTCTGCTGCTGGCGTTGGACCCGGCCACGGGTACCACCGCGCAGCCGCAGTCGCTCGACCTCGGTCTGGCCGGAGCACAGCTAGTGGAGCTGGCGCTGGCCGGACGGATAGCCCCAGACGGGGATCGTATCGCCGTGGTGGTGCCACGGCCGACCGGAGATCCAACACTGGACTGTGCGTTGGAACTCCTTCGCCGACGCGGAGCACCCGTACGCGCGGTCAACTGGATCGGCGGACCCCGCCTGGGGCTCCGCCAGACCTACCTCTCGCATCTGGAGAGGTGCGGCATGGTCCATGCCGTGGCCGGCCAGATGTGCGGGGTCCTTCCGACGACTCGCTACCAAGCGACGGACACGGAGATCAGCCGGGAGATCCGAACCCGGCTGGACAACGCGATCCGCACCGGCGTACCGCCGGACCCGCGGACCGCGGCGCTCGCCGCGCTGGCCCACGCGGTCGGTCTCGGCAAGCACCTGTATCCGGGGAACGAGGGACGCTCGTCCCGCTCCCGGCTGCGGGATCTGATCAGGCACGACCCCATGGGCGGCCTCGTGGCGCACGCCGTGATGGACGTTCAGAGCGGTGTGGCCGCACAGCCTCGCCGCACCCCGGCACCGGCAGGCCGTCCGGCCACCGCCGGCGTCAGGACCGCACCGGAGACCGCACGCGGTGTTCCGATGCAACCGCGCCATGGTTCGATGGCGCGCGCCGTGGCGCACTGAGCCGCGGGCCCACGACGGCCCGCGTCCCGCACCGCCGGCACCATCGGCGGCACACAGCACCCGCACCGCCCGCACCGCCGCACCACACCAGCGCCGCACCGCAGTCCCCATGATCCGGTTCGGGAGCCGCCGGCTCGCGCGGGGTGGCTGAGACCGTACGTCCGGACGACGACACGGTCCCAGCGCCCCGCGCGACCGCATCGGGGCGAGGGAAGGCCCGTCCCCGACCCGCCGCGATCTCGCCGACCCGTCAGCGGAGTTCGGCCGGGCCGTCGACTCGGGCGTACGAGCACGTATACACGCCGAATCTGCGAACTTGCGCCCACCAGGCGCATATACGCCGTTTCCCAGCGGTAGAAAGCACCTTGGTGGCAATCTGCTCAACAGCAGATACGCAAAGTACAGGCCCGCAGCCGGAGGTGCACGTCCCGTGGCGTCAAGTGTCAATCCCACCGTCCGGCGGCGCCGGCTGGGCCAGGAGCTTCGGCGGCTCCGCGAACTCAAGGGCATGACGGCCGAAGAGGTCGCCGAGCGCCTGCTCGTGTCCCAGTCGAAGATCAGCCGGCTGGAGAACGGCCGGCGCAGTATCAGCCAGCGCGACGTCCGCGACCTGTGCGGAGTCTACGAGGTCGAGGACCACCGGATCGTCGACTCGCTGATGCAGATGGCCAAGGACTCGCGCCAGCAGGGCTGGTGGCACTCCTTCGGCGACATCCCGTACAGCGTCTACATCGGTCTGGAGACCGACGCCGCCAGCCTGCGCGTGTACGACCCCCAGGTCGTCCCGGGCCTGCTGCAGACCCGGCAGTACGCCGAGGCCCTGATCGCGGGGGCGCTGCCGGAGACCGCTCCCGCCGACATCGACAAGCGCGTCCAGGTGCGGATGAAGCGGCAGGAACGAATCTCCGCCCCCGACAACCCGCTGCGCCTGTGGACCGTCCTCGACGAGGCGGCCCTGCGCCGCGCCGTCGGCAACCGCTCGGTCATGCGCGAGCAGCTCGAGTACCTCGTGGAGCAGTCCCAACTGCCGCACGTCACCGTCCAGGTGATCCCCTTCGACATGGGCGCGCACCCGGGTCTGAACGGCCAGTACGCGATCCTGGAGTTCCCCGACGCGGCCGACTCCAGCGTCGTCTACATCGAGGGCGTGACCAGCGACCTGTACCTGGAGAAGGCGAACGACGTCCAGAAGTACAGCGTGATGTACGAGCACCTGCGGGCCCAGGCCCTGAACGTGGAGCAGTCACGGCAGTTCATCGCGGACCTCGCGAAGGACTACGCGCGCTGATCGGCACGGGGGCGGCCCGAGAGGGCGCCCCCGCCGATGAGTGGCCGGACCCTACACTGTCGTCACCCCGGGGCGGAAGACCCCCATGGAATATGCCATCCAGTCGAGTGAATAGTCGCTTCGTCAGCCGATGTTGGCGAGTAGCGTCGATCACGCCATCGAGCAACAACGTTGGCGCAATCCGGACCGCGGGACTCCTGACGGATCCGCAGTCCGGTGGCAGTGCGCCGACGGCTTCGTGGCGGCAACTCATCGACGAACGACAGCTTTCTGGAGCGATCATGGCAATTCAGCAGGGCGCCCTCGACACCTGGACCAAGTCTTCCTACTCCACCGGCAACGGCGCCTGCGTCGAGGTCAAGTCCCCGGTCGTCTCGGCCATGGCGGTCCGGGACTCCAAGGTCACCGCCGGCCCCACGCTCGCCTTCCCCGCGGACGCCTGGAACGCCTTCGTCACCGAGGTGAGCCGCGGAGCGTCCGACCTCGTCTGACCCTGTGGCCGGAACAACTTCATACACCCCACCGAAGAGCCCTCTCGTCCGGCCCGCCGTCCTGGCCGAGAGGGCGGGTGCGCGTCAGCGCAGACGGTCCACGTAGGTGTCCGTCCCCGGGATCGTGGGGATGAACGGGGCCACCAACTCCACCCGCCCCAGGCCCGATTCGGCAACGGCCTCGTCCAGGCCCGTGAAATGGGCCTCCCAGCAGTCGCGCGGGTCCTCCTGAAGGAACCACAGCAGGGTCAGCCGGGTGTCCACGCCCTCCACCTGCTTGACATAGGTCATCCGGTCGCCGGGGAGCGGAGTCGGCCGGAAGACGGTGACGAGGGCGGCGGGTGAGCCCGTGAGCCGCCGGGGCAGGTGCCGGGAGCGCAGCCACTCCAGCAACTCCGCCCGCTGTTCGGCCGATTCGGCGTCGACGACCTCGACCACGAGGCCCGCGTAGGGGTGGTCGAGGGCGTGGAAGTCACGGGGGCCCGCGGCGCCGTCGCGGTAGACGGTGGCCTCGTGGTCCTGGAAGGCCGTGAAGACGTGCGTACGGTCCTGGTAGACGCGGCCGTCGCGGTTCAGCCGCTTGTTGATGCCGACGGTCCACTTCATGTGGTCGTCGTAGCGGCCCTCGGTGACCCAGTAGGTGGAGATGTAGCAGCCCGCGGTGACCGGCTGGGCGACCGCCGACTTCTCGGGGTAGCGCAGGAGCTGGAGGTCGCGGGTGGCGACCCAGCGGCGTCCGGCGTACATCCAGGGCATGGCCATCGCGCCGGCGTAGTAGTGGTCGTCCTCGTACCAGCGGTTGTAGGCGTACTCGTGGCCCGGGTGCGGTTCGACCAGGGTGATCAGGGCGTGGCCCGGGTGGACGCCGTACGGGCCGAGGGCGGCCAGTTCCGCGTAGGTCTCGCTGCGGGTCTCCTCCGGCATGACGAACCCCTTCCTCGGTGGGATGTGCGCGGGACTTCCTTCCTCCGCCGGACGCCCATACTCTGACGCCCCGTCAGACAATGCGCCAGAGCCGAGGAGGCCCCGGATGTCTTTGCTCGCCGGCAGGACCGTCGTGGTGTCGGGTGTCGGGGCCGGGCTCGGCCATCAGGTCGCGGCGGCGGTGGTGCGCGACGGGGGCAACGCCGTGCTCGGCGCCCGCACCGAGGCCAATCTCGCGAAGTCGGCGGCCGAACTGGACCCGGACGGCACGCACACCGCGTTCCGGGCGACGGACATCACCGACGAGGGGCAGTGCGAAGCGCTCGCGGCGCTCGCGGCCGAGCGCTTCGGGCGGATCGACGCGGTGGTCCATGTCGCCGCCTGGGACAGCTACTTCGGCGGGCTTGAGGACGCCGACTTCGCGACCTGGCAGTCGGTCATCGACGTGAACCTGCTCGGCACGCTGCGGATGACCCGGGCCTGCCTGCCCGCGCTGAAGGAGCGCGGCGGTTCGGTCGTCGTCATCGGGACGCAGTCCTCGGTCGCCGCGCCGAGCCAGGTGCGGCAGGCGGCGTACGCGGCCTCGAAGGGCGCGCTGACGAGCGCGATGTACTCCCTGGCGCGGGAGCTGGGCCCGCACCGGATACGGGTCAACACCGTGCTGCCCGGTTGGATGTGGGGCCCTCCGGTCGAGGCGTACGTGCAGTTCACGGCCTACACCGAGCAGGTGCCCGAGGCGGACGTCTTGAAGCGGCTCACCGAGCGGATGGCGCTGCCCGAGCTGGCCACGGACGGCGACGTCGCGGACGCCGCGGTGTTCCTGGCCTCCGACCGGGCGCGGGCGATCACGGGGCAGTCGCTGCTCGTGAACGCGGGCGAACTCATGCGGTAGTCGATACGGCCGGCGGCCCCTCTCCCAGGCGCACGGGACCCGCATCCCGTACGGCTGTCGACTTGTCGTTGCTGTTGTGGGTCCGGCGAAGTGCCCGCCCATGGTGTGGCTCCCGTCACGAACACGACAACAGCCCGGTGGGTAAAGTAGAGGCAAAATCGTTCTGCTTTCTGATCTGTGTTCATATCTGTGACCGCGAAGGGTCTTGACCGCTCCCTCCGAACGGCGGTTCAATCCCCGAAGTCCCCGCTCCCGCACGGGGCGCCCGCCCATGCACGTACCGGCGAAGTGCCGTCCGGTATCTGCAAGTTCACAAGGCGGACCCCTGGAGGGGGCACATGAACGGTCTCGACTGGGCCGTCCTGGTCGCGTACTTCGGCGTGATGACCGCGATCGGTGTCTGGTCCCACAAGCGTGTGGACGATGTCAGCGACTTCTTCACCGCGGGCGGCAAGATGCCGTGGTGGCTGTCCGGCATCTCGCACCACATGTCGGGCTACAGCGCGGTGATGTTCACCGGCTACGCCGGCATCGCGTACACCTACGGCATCACCTCGTACGTCACCTGGGCACTGCCCATCGCCATCGGCGTCGCCATCGGCGCCAAGGCCTTCGCGCCCCGGCTCAACCGGCTGCGCTCACGGCTGCACGTCGCCTCACCCCTCGAATACCTCAAGGACCGCTACAACGTGCCCACCCAGCAGGCGCTGGCGTGGTCCGGCATCCTGCTGAAGATCGTGGACGTCGGCGCGAAGTGGGCGGCCATCGCCACCCTGCTCAGCGTCTTCACCGGTGTCACGCTCACCCAGGGCATCATCATCACCGGCGGCATCACGGCCGTGTACTGCACGATCGGCGGTCTGTGGGCCGACGCGCTGACCGAACTCGGCCAGTTCGTCATCCAGTTGCTGGCCGGTCTGTCGATGCTGATCATCGTGCTGAACAAGATCTCCGACCAGGGCGGCCTCTCCAAGGCGCTGGACTCGCCCAAGCTGCACGGTCACGGGGACGGGTTCGCGGGCCCGTATCTGACGGTGTTCTTCATCGCGTACCTGTTCATCAAGCTCTTCGAGTACAACGGCGGCATGTGGAACCAGGCCCAGCGCTACATGGCCACCCGTGACGCCAAGCAGGCGACGCGGTCCGCGTTCCTGTCCGCGGGACTGTGGTTCGTGTGGCCGGTCGTCCTGTTCATCCCGATGTGGCTCTCGCCGCTCCTCGTCACCGCGCAGAAGCCGGACGGCTCGGACGCGTACGGCCTGATGACCGAACAGCTCCTGCCGCACGGGCTGCTGGGCCTGGTCGTCGTCGGGTTCTTCTCGCACACGATGGCCATGTGCTCCTCGGACGCGAACGCCATCTCGGCCGTGTTCACCCGTGACGTGATGCCGGTGTTCTCCCGGGCCGCGCGCGCCTGGGACACCCGTGCGGGGCTCATCGCGGGCCGCGTGACCACCGTCGCCTTCCTCGGCCTGTCCATGGCCGTGGCGACCCAGGTCAACTCCCCCACGTTCAAGGACATCATCACCGTCGTCATCAAGTGGGTGGCCGGTCTGATGGGGCCGATCGCGATCCCGTTCATCCTCGGTCTGCTGCGGCCGTTCCGCAGGTCGGGACCGACGGCGGCGCTGACGAGCTGGGCCTGCGGTCTGCTCGCGTTCTTCTTCGTCAACTACCACCTGGACTTCTCGCAGCGCACGGACGTGAAGCTGGAGTACCAGGTCGCCCTCCCGATGGTCATCTCCCTGGTCCTGTACGTCCTCATCGGCTTCCTGCGGCCCGAGGACACCCCGGAGCGGGACGCCGTCCTCGAGCTGATCAACACCGACGACGACGGCTCGGCCGCCGCGGCGATCCCGGCACCGGCGGGCGCGGAGGCGTCGGACGGCGCGGTCGCCACGCAGGTCAAGGACTAGGGCGTGTCCGACCCTTCCCGTCCGCCCGGCCTCGGCGGGCGGACACACCCCGGGACCGCTCAGGCGCGGGGGTAGCGGGCGAGCCAGCCCGGGGACGATCCGGCGGGGCCGTGCAGCGCGGGCCCCTGGGTCATCTCCATCGCGAAGTCGTCCGCGAGGACCAGCACCGTGGGACGGCCCTCCAGTTCGGCCAGCCAGGCCGGCGGGAGGGCCGTCTCGCCGTGCAGGGCGCCCAGCAGACCTCCCGTGAGGGCGCCGGTGACGGCGGATGGCCCGCCGTGGTTCACCGAGAGGCACAGGCCGTGCCGGACGTCCTCGCCGACCAGCACGCAGTACACCGCGGCGGCGAGGGCCCCCTCGGAGATACCGCTCACGGCGAGCTCCTGGACCCGCTCGGCGGAGGGCATGCCCTGCCGTACGGCGCCCAGCGCGTGCTGGAGCGCGGCGGCGACCGGCTGGTGCCCGGGCCGGGTCGTGAGCAGCGCGAGGGCCTGCTGCACGGCCGCGTCGAGGTTCTCGCCGCGGGCCAGCGCGTGCACGATCACGGCGTACGCCCCCGCCGTCAGGTACGCCGAGGGGTGGCCGTGCGTCTGCGCGGCGCACTCGACGGCGAGCTGCATCACGAGCTGCGGCTCCCAGCCGACGAGCAGCCCGAAGGGCGCGGAGCGGGCGGCGGCCTCGGGGCCCTGCTCGCCGGGGTTCTTGGGGGCGTCCAGCGTCCCCATGATCTCGTCGGCGAGGCCGAGCAGACAGGCCTTGGCGGGGTCGCGGCGGGCGTAGAGCCACTCCTCGCGGGCCAGCCAGCCGTCGTCCTTGCGGCGCTCGTCGGGCCCCCAGTCGCTCTGGGTGGCCGCCCAGCGGCGGTAGGCGCGGTGCAGGTCGGAGGGCGGATGCCAGGCGCCGGTGTCCCGGCGCACCTGGGCGCGGACGAGTCCGTCGACACCGAACAGGGTGAGCTGGGTGAGGCCGGTGACGGCGCCGCGCCGTCCGTACGCCGGGGCGGGACCGACGAGGCCCTCCGCCCCGTACGTCTCCCGGATCGCCTCCAGCGAGAGTCCGTCGACCGGCGCGCCCAGCGCGTCGCCGACGGCGGCACCCAGCAGCGTCCCGCGGACCCGGCTCCGGAAGTCCTGCTGCTCCCCACGGCCCCAGACGGCACCGGCTGTCGCACCCACCGAGACCTCCTGAGGCACTGTCCCTACGTCCGACAGCAGAGCACTGTAATCGAACGCGAACGGTCGGTTGAGGCCACGGAACCATAAAGGCCCGGTCGGATCCGCGACGGGCGTGATCAGCCGGTGTGGCGCTCCCGGACGGCGTCGCGGGCCGCCGTGACCGCCGCGAGGCGCGGGGTCAGCTCGGCGGTCTCGGCGTCGGGGCAGCGCAGGAGTTCGTCGAGCACGTCCACGAGGTTCGCCAGCTCCTCCCAGTCGGGGTCCAGGGCCAGCAAGGCGGTCAGTTCCCGGTCGGCGGCGGCCCAGTCCGCGAGGGCCCAGGCGACGATGCACCGGCCCGACGCGCGGAGCCGTTCCTCCTCTTCCGTGTCCAGCAGCCGCGCCAGCTCCCGCCACCAGGGCTGCGCGGCCGCCCGGCCGCGGAACCGCCGCTCCGTCATCGCCACCTCGAAGGTGCCCGACAGCGGGGCGGTCTCGCGCAGCCGCTCGGCGAGGTCCCGGGCGTCCTCCCCCCGGCCCCTGTGCCGCAGGATCGTGACGTGGAGCTGGTCGCGGGCCGGGACGAGGGCGTCGTCCGGGCCCGGCGCCGGGTCCTCGGCCAGCCGGGCCGCCGCCTCCTCCCACCGGCCGCGGTGGATCAGCAGTTCCACGATCTCGCGGCGTGCTGTGTCGGCGTCCCCGTCCAGGGCGATCAGCCGTTCCCAGTCGGCGAGCGCCCGCTCGGTCCGGCCGGTCGCCAGGAAGACCCGGGCCCGCTGGTCGAGGGCGTAGGCGTACTCCGGGTCGGCCGCCAGGGCCCGGTCCAGCCGGACCAGCGCCTCCGCGTGCTCTCCGAGGTCGCGGAGGACCGCCCCCAGGCAGCCCGTCGCCGAGGTGTTGCCGGGGTCCCGTTCCAGGAGGTCCCGGAACACGGCGATCGCCTCCTGGTGCCGGTCGTCCAGGTGGTAGGTGTTGGCCAGCTCGATCTCGATCCAGTCGGCGTCCGGGTCCGCGGCGAGCGCGCGCCGCAGGTCCTCGTACGCGCCGGGCAGGTCCCCGAGGCGGCGCCTCGCCCGCGCCCGCATCACCAGCGCCCAGGAGTACTCCGGGGCCAGTTCGACGGCGCGGTCGAGGTCGGCCAGTGCCTCCGCTCCGTGACCCAGTTCGTGGTGCGACACCCCGCGGCCCGCCAGGGCCGAGGCGTGGTCGGGCTCCAGGGTGACGGCCCGGCCGAGCTCGGCGACGGCCTCCTCGAAGCGGCCCGCGAGCCGGTAGGTGTCGCCCCGTTCCGACGCGACCCAGGCGTTCTCGGGTTCCAGTCGGGCCGCCCGGTCCAGATCGGCGAACGCCTGCTCCCATTCGTCCGTGTCCCGGCGCAGCCGGGCTCTGCGCACGAGCGGCCACAGGAAGTCCCCGTCGATGCTCAGCGCCCGGTCGAAGTCCGCGGCCGCCTCCTCGAACCGGCCGAGGGCGTGCCGGCACACCGCCCGGGTGGCCACCGCGTCGGCGTTCGTCGGGTCGAGGGCGACGGCCAGGTCGAAGTCGGCCGCCGCTTCCGCCGCGCGGCCGGCCATGCGGTGGGTCTCCGCCCGCTCGGCGATGATCCAGGCCGTGCCGGGCCGCAGTGCGTCCGCGCGGTCGAAGGCCGCGAGCGCCGCGGGGTAGTCGCCCAGCAACTGGTGGGTCAGGCCGTGGCCGTAGTGCACCCGTGCCTCGTCCGGATCGAGCTCCAGCGCCCTGCCGTACTCGGCCAGGGCCCGCGCGTACTCCCCGGCGATCCGCAGCTCCCTGGCCCGCACCCCGTGGGCCAGGGCCCGGCCCGGACCCTGGAGTTCGGGGCGGGCGAGCAGCAGTTCCATCGCCCGGCCGACCCCGTCCTCGTCGTCGGCGAGGGCCTCGCCCAGCGACCTGCCCAGCTCGCCCGGGACCCGGGCTCCGGCCGCGTCCCCGGCCTCCTGGAGCATCCTGGCCCAGGTGCGCCCGGCCGCCGGGCCGGTGCGGCAGGCCTCGACCAGGGCGTGCAGCGCCTCGCCCAGCGCCGCGACGGGGCGCGCGCACAGCCGGTGGTAGGACTCCTCCAGCCGCAGCCGCAGCCAGGGTTCGTGGCGCCACACCTCGTCGGGATCCACCAGTCCCCGGCCCGCCTCGTCGCGCCACCGGCGGAAGACCTCCGCGAGCCGCTCGTGGCGTTCGCTCCAGCCGCGCGGGGAATGGCGCCGCTGGAGCCGGAGCATCGCCTCGCGGACGAGGTCGTGGTAGCGGACCCGGTCGCCGCGGCCGTCCACGAAGGGCAGCGCGCGCAGCCAGTCGAACAGGGCGCCGCTCTCGTCGTCCGCGTGCGCCTCGTCCGTGCGCTCGACGGCCGCCCGGACCACGTCCAGGTCCAGGCTCCGGGGCAGGGCGCACGCGAGCGCCACCGCCCGGCGCAGCGGATCCGCCTCCCACTTAAGGAAGCGTTCGACGGCCGTGGCCGAGGGGTCTCCGACGTCCCCGGGATCCGCGGGACGCTGCTCGGCCAGGGTCGAGACCAGCAGGGGGAGTCCGCCGGTGAGCCGCAGGACCTCCGCGACCACCGGCTCCGAGACGACACCCTTGCCGGCGAGGAGCCCCCGTGCCTCGGCCTCCGTGAACGGTCCGAGGGGCAGGTCGGTGACGAAGTCGCCGAAGCCGCCCCAGCGGGCGGTGTCGAGGGGGCGCTGTCCGGCGGTCACGACGACGACCGTGGCGGGCAGGACGCCGTACTCGCGGGTCGTCATCATCGCGTGGAGCCAGCCGTCGAGGAAGGAGCCGGTCCTTTCATACGTATCGAGGAACAGGACGATCCAGGGCACGGCCTGGGCCGCCTCGGACAGCTCCGCGACGAGGACCGGGGTGAGCACGGCCTGGGGCGCGAGGACCAGCCGTACGTCCTCCTGGCTGCGCAGCCGGGCGCTGACCCTGGCGTGCAGCCGGTCGGCGCCCTGGGCCAGGTGGGCGGGGTCCATGATCCCGGCGAGGGCTCCGACGCCCGGCACCATCCCGAGCCCCAGCAGGCCGGCCCGCGCCACGGTCAGGCCGGCCGCCGAGGGGCCGGGCCGCTCCGTGTCCTGCGGGCCGAGGACGGCGCTCTGCGCCTCGTGTCGCCGCTCGCGGTACGCCGTCAGTAGACGGTCGAGCTCCTTGAACCGGTGTCCCTGTGCGGCGAACTGACGGCTCATCGCCTCCAGGGCGTCGGGCAGCCCGGTGGCGTTCTCGTCGACGTACGCCGTCAACGCCGCGTGCTCGGCGGCCAGTTGTTCCATCTCTTTCAAGAGGAACGACTTCCCCACGCCCGCGTCGCCGTGCACATGGAACAGGAACCGGTGCCGCTCGTCCTCCGGCGGCAGTTCGAAGTTGGCGCGGAACAGGGCGCGTTCGGTGCCGCGCCCGACGAACCCGTGCCGTCGCCGCCCTTCGATCAGCTCCTGCATCGACGGCCGCGCCCGCACCATTCGCCCGCCCCTCCCCCGTGGTCCGCCCGATCCGTCCCCCAGTCTGACGCACCCTGTCCGGGACCGAACGGGGATGACGGGATGGGTACGGGCGGCCGGAACGCGCTTCCGGCCGCCCGTCTCGGCGGTGCCCGTGCCCGGGGCCGGGTTCAGGCCCCCGGGACCGGTGGGATCACGGGTCGATGCCCGCGCCCGAGCCGAGCTGCTGGATCTGGGTGTCGCTCAGGACGCCCTTGTAGGCCTGCACCTCGTCCACGTCGCCGCGGAGGTACTCGGTCCAGCCGTCACCGGCCTTGGCCCGGCCGACCTGGAGCGCGCCGGTGCTGTGCCAGCCGTTCGGGAAGTCCGCCGTGTCCCCGCCGCCGAGCTGTCCGTCGACGTACAGCTTGATGGTGTCGGCCCCGTCGTCGTAGACCACGGCGAGGCGGTGGCCGAGGCCCTCGCCGCCGTCCGCGAACTCGGCCTCGGACACCACCTTCTCCGGAGCCCCGGCCTCGTCCCTCTCCGGCATCACGAGCTGCCAGGTGTGCGTGGACGGCTCGTAGCGCACCCGGAAGGCGTCGGTGTGCTCGCCCGCCTGGGAGAGCACGGTCATCGCGTGGTCCGGCTCGGCGTCGGCGAGGCGGACGACGACGCCGAGGGAGAAGCTGTCCCCGGTGTCCACGACCGGCCCGTCGGTGGCCGCGTACCCGGTCTCGCCGTCCAGTTGCAGGTCCGCCCCGTCGGCCAGCGCCGGCGGCACGGGGGTGCAGTCCGGGTCGAGCTCCGGGATGCAGGAGTCGTCGGAGCCCTGCCGGATCGTCGCGCCGCCGCCGAGCCGCAGCGGTGAGCCGCCGCCCTGCTCGGGGCTCACCCCGTCCGTCGCGCTCTCCAGCGACCAGTGACCGAGCCGCTTCGGGGCGCGGTGGGCCAGTTCGGCGACCTCGCCCGGGACGACGACCCGGTCGTGGACCTGGACGTCACCGACCTCGCCGTGCCAGCGGTCGCGGTAGCCGGAGGTGCCGCGCGCGCGGCCGATCTGGAAGGCGCCGGCGGCTTCGGCGGGCGTCGCGTCCACCGCGGTGCCCGTCTCGCGACCGTTGACGTACAGCCGCGCCTTGCCGGTCTCCGCGTCGTACACCCCCAGGAGGTGGGCCCATTCGCCGGTCTCGGGCGCGCCGCCGGAGACCCGTGCGCCGCCGATCGTGAACGCCCAGGCCGGACCCGAGTCCCCGGCGCGCAGGCCGAGCGCGAAGCCGGGTGTGCCGTCGGCGTCCTGGGAGGCGACCGTCATGGTCCGGCCGGTCTCGGCGGGCCGCACCCAGGCGCTGACCGCGAAGGACTTGCGGAGGTCGGTGGCGGGGGCGTCCGGGGTGAGGAAGCCGTGGCCGCTGCCGTCCAGGCTCACCGTGGAGGCCGTGCCGGTGCCCGAGGGGGCGGGGCCGCCGAAGGCCGCGCCGATGCCGGCGCGGGCCGCGGTGCCGGTCTCCGCCGCGGCCGACCGGGAGCCGGCCGGGTCGGTCAGTTTCCAGCGGGCGACGGGGGCGCGGCCGGACTGGACGTTGAAGTCGTAGGTCGTCTGACCGCTGCTGCGGCCCGCCCGGTCGATCGCGCGGACCTGGAGGTACTTCGGCCCGCTCCTGAGCGGCAGGTACGGGATGGTCACGGCCCCGCCCGGACGGGCCGGGGACACGGTGCCGTAGGGGCCGCCCAGAAAGCCGTAGGTGTACGACACCACGTCGTCCGAGGGCGAGTCCATCGTGAAGTGGCCGTAGACGCCGACGCCGTCCACCCAGAACTTCTCGTCCGGGGTGGGGTACTCGGGCGAGGTGATCGTCGCGTTCGCCGGATTCGTGTCGTCGATGACGAACGAGCAGACCGAGCCGGCTCCCTCGTCGCTCCACGGGGAGGTGGTCTTGGTGTCGTTCGCGCGGACGTGCCAGGAGACGACCGTGTTCACGGGAAGGTCGGAGGGCGTCGTCCAGTATTGGGGCGCCCCCGACGACAGGGTGATGGTGGTGAAGGAGCGGCGCTGCTCCACGCCCGCCGAGTCCGTCCACCAGGCCTCGAACTCGCCCTTGACGGGGCTGGACTCCGAGGGCTGGTTGTCCTCCTCCGGGTCGTAGAGCACGGCGCTGAGCCGGGGCGGCTGCGCGACGTACGCCGTGTCCTCGCCCGTCGCGCACGCGCTGTTCCCCGTTTTCAGGTCCTGCACGAGCGGCTGTTTCGGCGGCAGGTTGTCCAGCGCGGACGCCGAGCCGGCGGCCGTGGCCACCAGCGCCACCGCGCAGCACCCCACCATCAGCCGACCGCGCCCGACCGCTCTTCCGGAACTCCTCAAGTCACTCTCCCCTGTTGACACTTGGCGCTTGATGATCAAGCGAGCCGCATGAACCTAACAGGGACCACCGACAGCGCAGAAAAGGTTTTCTGCGGGCCTCAGTCCAGCACCGGCAGCAGCTCCGGCAGGTGGCCGTCCGAGGCGGCCGCCGCGCGCTGCCGTTCCTGGGGGACCTCGCCGTAGAGGGTGGTGCGGGGCCTGGCGGGGCGGCCCGCCGCCTCGGCCACCGCGATCAGTTCCTTGACCGACTTGTACGAGCCGTAACTGGAGCCCGCCATGCGGGAGATGGTCTCCTCCATCAGGGTGCCGCCGAGGTCGTTGGCGCCGGAGCGGAGCATCTCGGCGGCGCCCTCGGTGCCCAGCTTGACCCAGCTCGTCTGGATGTTGGGGATGTGCGGGTGGAGCAGGAGGCGGGCCATCGCCATCACCGCGCGGTTGTCGCGGGTCGTCGGGCCGGGGCGGGCGATGCCGGCCAGGTAGACGGGGGCGTTGGTGTGGATGAAGGGCAGGGTCACGAACTCCGTGAACCCGCCGGTCTGCTGCTGGATGCGGGAGAGCGTGCGGAAGTGGCCGAGCCAGTGGCGGGGCTGGTCGACATGGCCGTACATCATCGTCGAGGAGGAGCGGATGCCGAGTTCGTGGGCCGTGGTGACGACCTCGATCCAGGTGGCCGCGGGCAGCTTGCCCTTCGTCAGGACCCAGCGCACCTCGTCGTCCAGGATCTCCGCGGCCGTGCCGGGAATGGTGTCCAGGCCCGCCTCCTTGGCCGCGATCAGCCATTCGCGGATGGACAGGCCGGTGCGGGTCGCGCCGTTCACCACCTCCATCGGGGAGAAGGCGTGGACGTGCATGCCGGGGACCCGTTCCTTCACCGCCCTCGCGATGTCGAAGTACGCCGTGCCGGGCAGGTCCGGGTGGATGCCTCCCTGCATGCACACCTCGACCGCGCCGACGTCCCAGGCCTGGGCGGCGCGGTCCGCGACCTGGTCCAGGGACAGGGTGTACGCGTCGGCGTCCGTACGGCGCTGGGCGAAGGCGCAGAAACGGCAGCCGGTGTAACAGACGTTCGTGAAGTTGATGTTGCGGGTGACGATGTACGTGACGTCGTCGCCGACGGCCGCCCGGCGCACGTCGTCGGCGATCCGGCACAGGGCGTCCAGGGCCGGGCCGTCGGCGTGCAGCAGCGCGAGGGCCTCGTCGTCGGTCAGCCGCGTCGGGTCGTCGGCCGCGGTCGCGAGGGCCGCCCGTACGTCCGTGTCGATCCTCGACGGCACCATCCCGGGGGCCGCGGCCTCCTTCAGGGCCGCCCAGTCCCCGTACACGGTGTCGAAGTCCTCGCGGCGGTCGCCCGTGCGGCCCTCGGTGTCGATGGCCTGGTGCAGATCGGTGCGCCCCGAGGACGTGAAGGCCTCCTCCGGCTCCTGCCAGGGGTGCCCCTCGACCACCGCGTCCGGCATCGCGAGTCCGGTCTCCGGGTCCGCGAGCGCCCGCACGTGCGGCAGCAGCCGCGGGTCCAGCCAGGGCTCGCCGCGCCGCACGAACTCCGGGTAGACGCAGAGGCGTTCGCGCAGCTCGAAGCCCTCGGCGGCCGACCGCTCGCGCAGCAGCTCGATCTGCGGCCAGGGCCGCTCCGGGTTGACGTGGTCGATGGTCAGCGGCGAGACCCCGCCCCAGTCGTCGATCCCGGCGCCGATGAGCCGCCCGTACTCGCCGGCGACCAGGTTGGGCGGCGCCTGGAGGCAGGCGCCCGGGCCCATGATGTGCCGGGCGACGGCGACGGCGGCGATCAGCTCGTCCAGCTCCGCGTCCGGCATGCCGCGCATCGCGGTGTCCGGCTTGGCGCGGAAGTTCTGGATGATCAGCTCCTGGATGCCGTGGTGGGCCCGGGAGATCCGGCGCAGCGCGAACAGGGAGTCGGCGCGCTCCTCGTACGTCTCGCCGATGCCGATCAGCAGCCCGCTGGTGAAGGGGACGGAGGAGCGGCCGGCGTCCTCCAGGACCCGCAGCCGGACGGCCGGTTCCTTGTCCGGGGAGCCGTGGTGGGGGCCGCCGGGCTCGGACCACAGACGGGTCGCGGTGGTCTCCAGCATCATGCCCATCGACGGGGCTACCGGCTTGAGTCGCTGGAAGTCGGTCCACGACATCACACCCGGGTTCAAGTGCGGCAGCAGGCCCGTCTCCTCCAGGATGCGGATCGAGATGGCCCGTACGTAGGCGATCGTGTCGTCGTAGCCGTGCGCGTCCAGCCATTCGCGGGCCTCGGGCCAGCGGTCCTCCGGCTTGTCGCCGAGGGTGATCAGGGCTTCCTTGCAGCCGAGTTCGGCACCCCGGCGGGCGATGTCGAGGACCTCGTCCGGGGACATGAACATGCCGTGGCCGGCCCGGCGCAGCTTGCCGGGGACCGTGACGAAGGTGCAGTAGTGGCACTTGTCCCGGCACAGCCGGGTCAGCGGGATGAAGACGCTCTTGGAGTACGTGATGACGCCGGGCCGGCCGGCCGCGTCCAGGCCCGCGTCCCGCACCCGCGCGGCGGAGGCGGCCAGGTCGTCCAGGTCCGCGCCGCGTGCCTGGAGCAGCACCGCGGCCTCGGTCACGTCGAGCGCGACGCCGTCCCGCGCGCGCCGCAGCGCGCGCCGCATGGAGTTCGCCGTCGGCCCGGATCCGGGAGTCGCGCCCGTCGCGGAGGTCGTCATCCTTCGAGCATACGGTCGAGGTCACCGGGGACAGCGGGACCCGAGGGCATTCCGGCCGCGCGGCATCTGTCGGCCTCCCCGAAAGCCGTCGATCCCCCTGGTGTGCACCTGCGTTCACTGCCTCCTCGCACAGTGGTCCGTGGCACTTCGCATCACTCATGTCACTGTCACACCCGACTCCAGGGGAGCAGCAGTATGTGCGAGGACGACCACGGCATCGGCAGACGCGCCCTGTTCGTGACGGGAGCGGCTGCCGCGCTTACGTTGGGAAGCGTGACCTTCCCCAGCGGTGCGCACGCGGAAGCGGCGGACGACCAGGAGACCCGGACGGTGCGGGGCACCCTCCCCACCGGCTCCCCCGACTTCGTGTACCTCCCGGTCGAAGTACCGGCCGGGGTGGCGGAGATCAAGGTCTCCTACAGCTACGAGCGGCCGTCGGTGCCGGCCGGCACGGCGGGCAACGCCCTGGACATCGGCATCTTCGACGAGCACGGCACGGAGCTGGGCGGGCGGGGCTTCCGGGGCTGGTCGGGCGGCGCGCGCACGGAGTTCTTCATCCGCTCGGACGACGCGACCCCCGGTTACGTCCCCGGACCGGTGCGCCCCGGCACCTGGCACATCGCGCTCGGGCCGTACACGGTGGCGCCGCAGGGCCTGGCGTACGAGGTCACGATCACCCTGACGTACGGGAAGCCGGCGCCGGCGCCGGAGCCGGTGTACCCGCCCTCGCGCGCCAAGGGCCGCGGCCGCGCCTGGTACCGCGGCGACTGCCATCTGCACTCCTGGTACTCGGACGGCCGCCGCACGCCCGCGGAGATCGCGGCGCTGGCGCGGGCGGCGGGTCTGGACTTCATCAACTCCTCCGACCACAACACGCATGCCGCGCATCCGCACTGGGCGGACCAGGCGGGTGACGATCTTCTGATCATGCTCGGCGAGGAGGTCACCACCCGCAACGGGCACGTGCTGGCGCTCGGCACCGAGCCCGGGACCTTCGTCGACTGGCGCTACCGGGCCCGCGACAACCGCTTCGGCCGGTTCGCGCGCCGGATCCGCGGTGCCGGCGGCCTCGTGGTGCCCGCGCACCCGCACGCCACGTGTGTAGGCTGCGGCTGGAAGTTCGGCTTCGGCGAGGCGGACGCGGTCGAGGTGTGGAACGGCCCGTACACCCCCGACGACGAGGTCGCCCTCGCGGACTGGGACAACATGCTGGTCGCCTCCGTGCGCGGCGGCCACGACTGGCTCCCGGCGATGGGCAACAGCGACGCGCACCGCGACCCCGACCCGGTCGGCTCCCCGCAGACGGTCGTCCTCGCCGACGACCTGACCCGCGAGGCGATCCAGGAGGGCATCCGCGCGGGCCGTTCCTACGTCGCGGAGTCGAAGCTGGTCTCCCTCTCCTTCTCGGTGTCCGGCGCCAAGGGCGAACACGCGGGCATCGGGGAACGGTTGCGGGTCGCCCCGGACACCCCGGTCACCGTCCGCCTGGAAGCCGCCGGCGCCCCGCGCTGCACGGTCCGCTTCGTCACCGACCAGGGCACGCTGTTCACCAGCGACCCCCTGCCGGTCGCGGGCTCGGGAACGGTCGAGTGGCGCACGACGGCGTCCTACGCGGCGTACGTCCGCGCGGAACTACGCCACGAGACGGCGGCGGGCCCGGTCCCGGGAGCACTGGCGGCGTTCACGAATCCGATCTTCCTGGGGGTGTAGGACTCCCCCGGGCTTCCGGGCGCGTCAGGCCTCAGAGCGCGTCCTGACCGCCCGGCGGGAGGGACAGGTCGGCGACCACTGCCGTGTGGTCCGAGGGCCATGTCCCGCCGGTCGGGCCGTCCCCGGCCCGGCGTACGGATCGGACGTGGCCCAGGCCGCCGGGGCCGGTCGGGCCGACGTGGACGTAGTCGATGCGGGCGGCGGGGCTGTGCGGGCCCACATGGGCGTTCGCCGGGTCCCAGGTGGCCCAGGGTGCCGTCGGGTCGGCGTACTCCCAGGCGTCGAGGAAGACCTGTCCGGGGACCACGGGGGACGTCTTGTACCCCCCGAACAGGCGGATCTCGTCGGAGTCCGGCCAGGCGTTGAAGTCGCCCGTGACGACCGGGGGGAAGTCGGTGCCGCCCCGGTGCGCGGCGACGAACTCCGCCAGGGCGGTGACCTGTTCGCGGCGCACGCCCGAGGCGTGGATGGCCGAGGTGAGGTGGGTGGTGAAGAAGGGCACTTCGTGGGTGGGCGTGGCCAGGCGGGTGTACAGGGCGAGCCGACCGTCGTACAGCTCCTCGGGGGCGGGCAGCCGCAGCACCTCCTGCGCCACCACCGGCCAGCGGCTCAGCACCGCGTTGCCGACCTCGACCGTGGGGTCCCCGATCCGCCGCTGCCAGCGGTCCGAGGCGTCGGAGGCGGCCCAGGTCCAGTGCATCCCGAGCTCGTCGGCGAGCCAGCCCGCGAGGTTCTGGCCCCCGCACTGCCACACCTCCTGCAACCCGACGACGTCGGGCTGCAGTTCGCGCAGCACGGCCAGGATCGCCTTCTGCCGCTCCTCCCATGGCCCGAACCGCCACCAGAGGTTCCAGGTCACGACCCGCATCCTCAGCCACCTGCTCCCGTCGCGCGACATCGGGGACCATTGAAACAACTCCCTTGTGCCACACACCAGCCCGGACAGGAGCCCCACCGACCATGGCCCGCCTCACCGACCTCAGGTTCCGCGCCACGACCGCCTTCCAGCGGCACCTCGTCAACCCGCTCGCGCGCCGGATGCCGTTCCAGACGCTCCTGGAGACCACCGGCCGCGTCTCCGGCCTGCCCCGGCGCACTCCGCTCGGCGGCCGCCGCGTCGGTGACGCCTTCTGGCTGGTCTCGGAGTTCGGGGAACGGTCGCAGTACATACGCAACATCCAGGCGGATCCGAGGGTGCGGGTGCGGCTCCGCGGCCGCTGGCACGAGGGCACCGCGCACCTCCTCCCGGACGACGACCCGGTGGCCCGGCTGCACACCCTGCCCCGGGGCAACAGCGCGGCCGTACGGCTCATCGGGACGGGGCTGCTGACGGTACGGGTGGATCTGCGGGGGTGAGGCCGCCGCGGGGTGCGGCCGCCGGGGTCCTCGCATCCCGGTCGGGCATCCCAGGCTTCCGCGTTTTCGCAGGTCATCCGGGGTGGGATGGTTCCACCGTCCCGGGTTGACGGGCAACTGTTGCCCCGGCTCCGCGAGGAATCCCATGCTGTGGATGTCGCACCGGCCGAGCAGGATCGTCCGCTCGGCGGCGCCGGCATCCCGGCCCGCCCGTCCACGGGACACCCATGTCCTCCCACGCTCAGGACATGTCCTCCCGCGCTCAGGACGGGGCGGACACCCAGGGCGGATTCCCCGCGGGGGTGGCCGGCCGCCGGCGTGTGCGACCTCCATACGGACCGGAAGAGGAAACGGGGACACCATGAACACGCCTGCCCGCAGGAACCACACCGGCCCCAGGGGCTGGAAGACCTACGCCCTCGGGGCCGCGGCGGCAGCGGCGCTGCTCGCGACCACGGCGTGCGACCCGGGCGCGGCCGAGGGTTCGGACGGTTCCACGTCCTCGGCCCGGCCGGGCACGACGGCCTCCGCGAAGCCGGGCGGCTCTTCGGGCGCCGCGAGCGGCGACGGGGCCGGTAACGGTGCCGGCGGCGCGGGGAGCACCGGCGGCAGCACCGGAAGCGGCGGCGGCACGGGCAGCGGTGGGAGCACGAGCGGCGCCGGCGGCAAGGGCGGCACCAGCAGCGCCGGCGGCTCGGGCGGCACGAGCACCGGCACCGGTGGCGGCAGCACCGGCGCCGGCGGCAAGCAGACGATCGTCGCCTGCTCCCAGACGGAACTCGGGGTGTCCGCCGTGACGGAGCGGGACGCCCGGCACCTCGTCCTCACCGTCCAGAACGCGAGCGACAAGAAGTGCAACCTGTACGGCTACCCGCTCGTGCGGCTCGGCGACGGCCGGACCACGGCCCCCGTGATCAAGGAGAGCGACCCGGACCCGGGCAAGCCCGTCACCCTCGACCCGGGCCAGGAGGGGTACGCCGCTCTGCTCGTCAGCGGCCCCATGGACGAGTACGAGGCGAAGAGCATCACCCTCACCCTCCAGGGCAGCAGGCCAGGCAGCACCGTGGGCAAGCCGATCGACGTCCCCATGCCCGTCGACACGCTGTACGCCAACGACTTCCAGCGGGTCACCTACTGGACGACGGCCTCCGGCTACGCCCTGGACTTCATCATGTCGAAGTAGCGAGGCGACGGACCCCGGGCCGGGACGTCAACCCGAGTCGGACAGGCGGTCCAGCCACTCGGTGAACAGGGCCGTCTCGGCGGTGGTGAAGGCGGGGCTCGGGTTCTGGCGGAGCTGCGCGCCCAGGCGGATCGCGGTGGCGGGGACGGTGGAGGCCTCGGATCCGGCCGTCCGCGGCTCGGGAGCGGTCACGTCCGGGGTGAAGACGGAGACGTGCACCGCGTCCCGCACGCGGCGCGACAGGCTCTCGTCCATGAAGGTCGCCGGGCGGGAGACCAGCATCAGGCAGACACCGACGTTGGCGGACATGATCATCTGCGCGGCGAGTTCGGGGGCGAGCCGCAGCTTGCCCTGTTCGGCGGCGCGGCGCAGGTCGCCGGTGAGGATGCGGTGGGCCTCCAGCGCCGCGGCGGGCGGGGTGCGCATCGCCGGGGAGTGCATCAGGCGGTAGAGGTTCGGGTTCCGCAGGGCGAACTCGGTGTGACCGTCCCACCCGTCACGCAGGTCCTGGACCGGGTCCGTGCCGGGGTGCCGTTCCCGCTTGGCCGCGAGGTAGCGCTCCCAGCCGTGGTCGACGACGGCCGACAGCAGGCCCTCCTTGTCGCCGAAGTGGCGGTAGAGCGCGGGTGCGCCGACTCCGGCGGCCTCGCACACGGCCCGGGTCGAGACGTCGCCGTCGGGGGACTTCGCGACCAGCTCGGCGGCCACGGCGAGGATGCGCGCCCGGGTGGTCACGGGGGCCGCGCCGGGGTTCGTACTGTCGCTCATGGCGGTGATCCTGACATCTTCGGCGCCGCGGGCGCAGCGGGCGGTCTCAGGCGATGCCGCCGTTGGCGCGCAGGACCTGCCCGTTGACCCAGCGTCCCCCGGGGCCGGCGAGGAAGGCGACGACCGAGGCGATGTCCTCGGGGGTGCCGAGCCGCTCCAGGGGCGGCTGGGCGGCCATCCGGGCGATGGTCTCCTCGTCCTTGCCGTCCAGGAAGAGGGCGGTGGCGGTCGGGCCGGGGGCCACGGCGTTGACGGTGATGTCCCGGCCGCGCATCTCGCGGGCGAGGATCAGGGTCATGGCCTCGACGGCGCCCTTCGTGGCGGCGTACGCGGTGTAGCCGGGGATCGCGAGGGCCAGGACGGAGCTGGAGAAGTTGATGATCGCGCCGCCCGCGCGCAGCCGGCGGGTGGCCTGCTGGTCCACGACGAACGTGCCGCGGATGTTGGTGCGGTGCATCCGGTCCAGGGCGTCGAGGTCGAGGTCGACGAGCGGGGCCAGGGTCATGACGCCGGCGGCGTGGACGACGACGTCGACGCCGCCGAAGGTCTTCTCGGCCGTGTCGAAGAGGGCGGCGACCTCCGCCTCCTCGGCGACGTCGGCGCGGAAGGCGACGGCCTGCCCGCCCGCCTCGCCGATCGCGGCGACCGCCTTGTCGGCCTCGGCGGCGTTGCCCGCGTAGTTCACGACGACGGCGTATCCCTCACGGGCCAGCCGCTCGGCACTCTCACGGCCGATGCCGCGGGACCCTCCGGTGACGATCGCGACGCGCGGGGAGGTGCTCGGCTGCTCACTCATGGCGTTGCTCCTTGTCTCGGCCGGGGTAGCGGTGTTCACCATCCCGATGGAAACAACGCTAACACCATCACCGTAGCGTCGCTACCCGAGTCCTCCCGCTCCCGCCGTAGCGGCGCTACCCGAGACCGACCGCCGCCCGCCGTCTCACCCCGGCCACACGATCGACTGGGTCTCGCTGTACGCGTGCAGGGCGTACGAGCCCACGTCGCGGCCCACGCCGCTCTTCTTGAAGCCGCCGAAGGGGGCCTCCATGTTGCGGCCGACCGTGTTGACGCCGACCCCGCCCGCGCGCAGCCGGCGGGCGACGCGGAAGGCGCGGGCCACGTCCCCGGACCAGACGTAGTCGATCAGGCCGTAGTCGGAGTCGTCGGCGAGGGCGATCGCCTCCTCCTCGTCGTCGAAGGGCAGGACGACGACGACCGGGCCGAAGATCTCCTCGCGGACGACCCTCATGTCCGGTGTGCAGTCGGCCAGAAGGGTCGGGGCGACGTAGAAGCCGCTGGGGAGGGAGGGTCGTTCGCCGCCCGTCACGATCCGCGCGCCTTCCTTGCGGCCGAGTTCGACGTAGGACTCGACGCGGTCGCGGTGGGCCGCCGAGATGACCGGGCCGACCACCGTGCCCCGCTCGCGCGGATCCCCCACTCGCACATGACCCGCGTAGGCGGCCAGTTGGCGCACGAGCGCATCGTGCACGCCGCGCTGCACCAGCACCCGCGTCGGCGCCGTGCAGATCTGACCGCTGTAGAACGAGAAGGTCGTGCCGATGCCCGACACCGCCGAGGCCAGGTCCGCGTCGTCGAAGACGATCGCCGCGCCCTTGCCGCCCAGTTCCATGAGCTGGCGCTTCATTCCGCGCCCGCACACCTCGGCGATCCGCTGCCCGACCGCCGTCGAGCCGGTGAAACTGACCATGTCGACGTCCCCGGAGTCGACCGCCGCCTCGCCGGACTCCGCCGTCGAGCCGCCGACCACGTTCACCACGCCCGGCGGCACACCGGCCGCCTCCAGCGCCTCGGCCATCCGGTACACCGACAGCGGGTCCTGCGGGGCCGGCTTGACCAGCACGGTGTTGCCCATCGCCAGCGCGGGGGCGATCTTGCCCGCCGGGTTGGCCCAGGGATTGTTGTACGAGGTGATGCAGGTGACCACGCCGACGGGCTGGCGCACGGCCAGCGCGCCCATCACGGCGGCCCCGCCGAACGGTCCCGCCTCGTTGATCTGCGGCGGCAGCGCGCTCTCGACCGGCTCGGGCCGCGCGTAGCGCCGGAACCGGGCCACCCCGACCCCGACCTGCATGCCGCGCGCCGTCCCGGTGGTGGCGCCGCTCTCCGCCTGCGCGAGCTCGGCGTACGGCACGAGGTTGCGCTGGATGACGTCCGCGGCCCGCGCGAGAACGGCGGCCCGTTCCTCAGCGGGGGTGCGCGACCAGGGTCCGAAGGCCTCGCGGGCCGCCGCCGCGGCGGCGTGCACCTGGGCCCGGGACGCCTCGGGCGCGAGCCCGACCACCTTCTCGGTCGCCGGGTCGACGACCTCGTAGAAGCCGTGCTCGGGCGCCACCCACGCCCCGCCGATGAACAGCCGCTGCCCGGCGCTCTGCGAGGCCGTCACCGGGTGCTCACCGTCCGGGTGTCGCGGCCCGACCGGAGCACCCTGCCCGGCACCGCGCCCGTCACGACGTCGTCGCGGATCGCCTCGGTCCCGTTGACCCACACGGCCCGCACCCCGATCGCCCGGGAGTCGAGACGCGGACTGTCACCCGGCAGGTCGTGCACCAGGGTGGCCTTGCCGGCGTCGATCCGTTCCGGGTCGAAGAGCACCAGGTCCGCATGGAATCCCACCTCGACGCGCCCGCGTCCGCGCAGCCCGAACAGCCGCGCCGGATCGTCCGTCAGCATCCGCACCGCCCGCTCCAGCGGCACGAGTCCGCGGCCGCGCAGGCAGTCCCCGAGGAACCGGGTGGTGTACGGGGCCCCGCACATGCGGTCCAGATGGGCGCCCGCGTCGGAGCCGCCGAGCAGGACGTCCTGGTGCTGCCAGGTCTCGGCGCGCAGGGCCCAGGAGTCCGGGTCGTTGTCGGTGGGCATGGGCCACAGGACCGTCCGCAGTTCGTCGGCCGCGCAGATCTCCACCAGGCACGCGAACGGCTCCTGGCCGCGTTCGGCGGCGATGTCCCGCACCACGCGTCCGGTCAGGCCCTCGTTCGCGGCGCTGTAGGTGTCGCCGATGACGTACCGGCCGAAGTCGGCGAGCCTCCGGAAGACGCCCGCCTCCTTGCTCTCCGCGCGCCGGAGCATCTCGGCGCGGACGCCCGGGTCGCGGAGCTTCGCGATGCGCTCGGGGACGGGCAGCGCGAGGACCGGCCCCCAGCCGGGGATCAGGTTCAGGGCGCAGAAGGCGCCGAGCGACATGTTCATCGGGGTGAGGATCGGCATGGTGAGCGCGACGACCCGGCCGCCGGACTTGCGGGCGCGGTCGCTCGCCTCCAACTGGCGCGGGACGCGCTCGGGCACGGCGGAGTCGATCGTCAGGACGTTCCAGTTGAGCGGGCGGCCCGCGACCGCGCTCATCTCGACGAACAGATCGATCTCGGCGTCGCTGAACTGGTCGAGGCAGCCGGCCGTGATCGCCTCGATCTGGGTGCCCTCGTGCTCGCCCACCGCCTGTGCGAGGGCGAGCAGTTCGGCGGGCCGGGCGTGCCGGGAGGCCACCGGGGCGCCGTCGCCGTCGGAGTGGGTGGAGGACTGGGTGGTGGACAGGCCCCAGGCCCCGGCGTCCATGGCCTCGTGGAACAGCCGCAGCATGGCGTCGAGCTGCTCCCCCGACGGCTGTCCGCCCACCGCGTCGGCGCCCATCACGTACCGGCGCAGCGCGCAGTGGCCCACCATGAAGCCCGCGTTGACCGCGATGCGGCCCTCCAGGGCGTCGAGGTAGTCGCCGAAGGTGTGCCAGTTCCAGGGCGCGCCCTCCTCCAGGGCGACCAGGGACATGCCTTCGACCCTGGACAGCATGCGGCGCGTGTAGTCGGCGTCCTCGGGGCGGTCGGGGTTCAGCGGGGCGAGGGTGAACCCGCAGTTGCCGCCCGCGACCGTGGTGACCCCGTGGTTGAGGGAGGGGGTCGCGTACGGGTCCCAGAAGAGCTGGGCGTCGTAGTGCGTGTGCGGGTCCACGAAGCCGGGGGCGAGGACGAGCCCGTGCGCGTCCTCGCTGGTCCGGGACGGCTCGGTGACCCTGCCGATCACGGCGATCCGGCCGTCGCGCAGGCCCACGTCCGCGGTGCGGGCGGGCGCTCCCGTCCCGTCCACGACGGTCGCGCCCTTGATCAGATGGTCGAGCATCGCGGAAGTACCCCCTAGGCGGCTTGGCGGAACCGGGTCGTGCGGTGCACCGGGTCCGTGTCGATCTTCGGAATGACGTGCTCGCCGATCAGCCGGATCGTCTGGAGGGTCTCCTCCTTGGGCACGCCGACGGGCAGCCCGAAGCTGAGCTGGTCGGCGCCCGCCTGCTCCCAGCGTTTGCACTGGGTGAGCACCTCGTCCGGGTCGCCGCAGATCAGCAGTTCCTCCTCGATGAGGAGCTCGACGAACTCGGGGGTGTACTCGGGGAGGGTCTCGGGCCAGACGGGGAAGCCCTCGGGGCGCGGGAAGGTGTCGTGGTAGCGGAAGACGAGGGAGGGCAGGTAGTGCAGCCCGCCGGCGACCGCGATCCGGATCGCCTCGTCGTGGGTGGGCGCGCAGATGGCGGTGGTGGTCACCATCACGTTGTCGTTGACGAAGTCGCCGATGGGCTCGGCGTTCACGACGGCCGTCTTGTACTGCTCCAGGACCCACTCCATGTCGGCGACCTTCTGCACGCTGAACCCGAGCACGCCGAGGCCCTTGCGGGCGGCCATGGCGTACGAGGGAGGCGACCCGGCGGCGTACCACATGGCCGGGTGCGACTTCCCGTACGGCTTGGGCAGGATCTTGCGCGGCGGCAGCGACCAGTGCTTGCCCTGGAAGCCGACGTACTCGTCCTGGAGCCACATCTTCGGGAACTCGGCGATGGTCTCTTCCCAGATCTCCTTGGTGAAGTTCATGTCGGTGATGCCGGGGAGGAAGCCGAGGATCTCGTGCGAGCCGGCGCCGCGGCCGGACCCGAACTCGAAGCGGTTGCCGCTGAGATGGTCGAGCATGGCGACCTTCTCGGCGACCTTGACCGGGTGGTTGACCTGGGCGAGCGGGTTGAAGATGCCGGAGCCGAGGTGGATGCGGTCGGTGGCGTGCGCGAGGTAGCCGAGGTAGACGTCGTTGGCCGAGAGGTGCGAGTACTCCTCCAGGAAGTGGTGCTCGGACGCCCAGGCGTACTTGAAGCCGGACTTGTCCGCCTGGATGACGTACTCGGTCTCCTCCATCAGCGCCTTGTGCTCCGCGAGCGGGTCGGTCTCGGCCCGCTTGCCCACGTATCCCTGTACAAAGAGCCCGAATTCCAAGGAGGTTCACCGTCCCCATCCAGTTATCTGACATACCGTCAGATTCATTGAGCCGACTGTTCCACCGTGCGCGGGGACCGTCAATAGCTGACGCGTCGTCAGAGAACGCTCACGCCCGCGAGCCAGCCGCCGTCGATCACGAAGGGCTGCCCGGTGATGTACGAGGAGTCCTCGCCGGTCAGGAACAGCGCCAGCCTGGCCACGTCCTCGGGGCGGCCGATCCGGCCGAGGGGCACGAGCTTGCCGTAGAACGCGTCGAGGGCCTGCGAGGCCTCCTCGCCGTCCGCGCCGGAGAGCTGCGCCGGATTGCTCATGGCCGTGTCGACCGCGCCGGGGCAGACGGCGTTGACGCGGATCCCCTTGTCCGCGAGTTCGAGCGCGGCCACCCGGGTCAGGCCGACGATCGCGTGCTTGGTCGCCGCGTAGGCGCCCACGTACGCCATGCCCGTGAGCCCGGTGAAGGAGGCCGTGTTCACGATCGTGCCGCCGCCGGCCTCGGCGATCTCGGGCGCGAGCGCCTTGATCCCGAGGAACACCCCGACCTGGTTGACCTGCACGATCTGCAGGAACTCGGCCAGCGGGGTGTCGACGAGCGCGTTGAAGCGCAGGATGCCGGCGTTGTTGACCAGCCCGTCGATCCGCCCGTACGCGGCCTTCGCGGAGGCGACCGCCGCGCTCCAGTCCTCCTCCCGGCCCACGTCCAGGTGCACGTAGTGCGCGCCGATCTCCTCGGCGAGTTCCCGGCCCTGGTCGTCGAGGACGTCCGCGACGATCACGCGCGCGCCCTCCGCGGCGAAGAGCCGCGCCTCCTGTTCGCCCTGCCCGCGCGCCGCGCCGGTGACGAGGACGACCCGTCCGTCCAGCTTGCCCATGCCGTGACTCCCTAGCCGAGGTGGGGCGCGACGTCCGCTCCGAACGCCGCTATCTGGTCCGTGAGTTCGGCGCGGCTCCGGCTGCGGAACCGCACCTGGATCTGGTGCACGCCCATGGCGCCGTACTCGCGCAGCGACGCGGCCAGTTCCCCGGGCGATCCGCTCAGCGTCCGCCGCCCGGTCTCCCAGCCGGGCTCGCCGACGTACAGCGGCTCGGTGATGGCGCCGATCGTCAGTGGCTCCTCGATCCCGGCCTCGGCCCGCAGTTCCCGCAGCCGGGCGATCTGCCCCGGCAGCCGGTCGCGCGGATCGCCCTGCGGCAGCCAGCCGTCGCCGCGCAGCGCGGCCCGCCGCACGGCGGCGGGCGAGGAGCCGCCCACCCACACGGGCACGCGCTGCTGGGCGGGCCTGGGCCGCTGGCCAAGCCCTTCGAAGTCGTACGTCTTGCCGTGGTGGACGGGGAACTCCTCGGGCCCGAGCGCGGCGCGCAGCGCGTCGATCGTCTCGTCGAGGACGGCCCCCCGGCGCTCGAAGTCGGCCCCGACCGCCTCGAACTCCTCCCGTACGTGCCCGGCGCCGACCCCGAGGATCAGCCTGCCGCCGGAGAGGTGGTCGAGGGTCGCGTACTGCTTGGCCGTCACGAGCGGATGGCGCAGCCCGACGACCGCGACATGACTGAGCAGCAGGACGCGCTCGGTGGCGGCCGCGAGGTAGGCGAGCGTGGCGACGGGGTCGTACCAGACGGTGCTCATGGCGTCCGCGAGCCGGCGCGGTATGGCGACGTGGTCGCAGCTCGCGATGTAGGCGAACCCGGCACGGTCGGCCGCACGAGCGATCTCGACGAGGTCGTCGGGCCCGGCGGCGGCTTCCCAGGGTTCCGCGTAGATCGCGCTCTGGGACTGGACGGGGAGCTGGATGCCGTACGCCAGCCGCCCTTCGGGCAGGACCTGCATGGCCCGCCTCCTATCTGACGGTTCGTCACTTCTTGAGTCGCGCCGCCATACTCATCCCTGACGTACCGTCAGACAAGAGGTGTGCGGGTAGCCGAGCCCGCGGCCCCGGAGGCCGGGGCACACGCATCGCATGCCTCTCAGCCCGCCCAGAGCCCGTCCTTCGTCAGCCCCAGCAGGTCGATCGCGTTCCCGCGTACGATCCGCTCGACCACGTCCGGGGCCAGGTGGCCCATCTGGGCCTCGCCGACCTCCTTCGACTTCGGCCAGGTGGAGTCGGAGTGCGGGTAGTCGGTCTCGTAGAGGACGTTGGCGACGCCGATCGCGTCGAGGTTGCGCAGTCCGAAGGCGTCGTCGAAGAAGCAGCCGTACACGTGGTCGGCGAAGAGTTCGGACGGCGGGCGGTGGACCTTGTCGGCCACCCCGCCCCAGGCGCGGTTCTCCTCCCACACCACGTCGGCGCGCTCCAGGATGTACGGGATCCAGCCGATCTGCCCCTCCGCGTACATCACCTTCAGGTTCGGGAAGCGCTCGAACTTGCCGCTCATCAGCCAGTCGACCATCGAGAAGCAGCAGTTGGCGAAGGTGATCGTCGAGCCGACCGCGGGCGGCGCGTCGGCGGAGGTCGAGGGCATCCGGCTGCTGGAGCCGATGTGCATGGCGACGACGGTGCCCGTCTCGTCGCACGCGGCGAGGAAGGGGTCCCAGTCGTCGGTGTGCACGGACGGGAGCCCGAGGTGCGGCGGGATCTCGGAGAAGGCCACCGCGCGCACCCCGCGGGCGGCGTTGCGGCGCACCTCGTCCGCCGCGAGACGGGCGTCCCACAGCGGTACGAGCGTGAGCGGTATCAGGCGCCCGCGGGCGTCCGGCCCGCACCACTCCTCCACCATCCAGTCGTTGTAGGCCCGCACCGAGAGAAGGGCGAGTTCACGGTCGGCCGCCTCGGTGAACGTCTGGCCGCAGAACCGGGGGAAGGTGGGGAAGCAGAGGGCGGACTGCACGTGGTTGACGTCCATGTCGGCCAGCCGCCGCGGCACGTCGTACGAGCCGGGGCGCATCTGCTCGTACGTGATGATCTCGAGCCGGATCTCGTCACGGTCGTAGCCGACGGCCGTGTCGAGGCGGGTGAGGGGCCGGTGCAGATCTTCGTAGACCCACCAGTCCCCGACGGGGCCCTCGTCGCCCGGCGCGCCCATCACGGGGGCGAACTTCCCTCCCAGGAAGGTCATCTCCTTCAGGGGTGCGCGGACGATGCGGGGGCCGGTGTCCTGGTACTTCGCGGGCAGCCGGTCCCGCCAGACGTGGGGCGGTTCGACCGTGTGGTCGTCCACCGAGATGATCCTCGGGAAGGCGGCCCGAGCGTCCGCCGAGGGGCTCTGCGCGGTTTCCGTGGTCTCCATACCGGCCACGGTAGCGCTGATCTGACGACCCGTCAGCTCTCTTGCGGCGCCCTGTCGACGCCCTCGCGACCACCCGCCGCCTCACCGTCGGCGGCCCGCCCGGCGGCCCGCCGAGGAGCGCCTCCGGCGACCGTGCGGAGATGAATGGGCGCGGAAGTGTGGGGAGCCTGTGTGGGGACCGTGTGGACTGCCGCACCACACCTTGTGATCGCTGTCTCGCACGGCTGACGCATCCGCCATGAACAAGGCAAACTGGCCTCGTTGTACTGACAGTTCGGCAGGGGGACAGCGATGGACGGTGTGCCGCGCGTACCGAAGCAGTGGCATCCGGGCTCCGAGGAGCCCGCGGCGTTGCGCTTCAGCGTGCTCGGCCCGGTGCGCGCCTGGCTGGGGGACGATCCGCTGCCGGCCGGGTCCCCGCAGCAACGCGCCCTGCTGGCCGCGCTGCTGCTGCGCGACGGCCGCACCGCCACGGCCTCCGAGCTCATCGACGCCCTGTGGGGCGACGAGCCCCCCTCCCAGGCGCTGGCCGCCCTGCGGACGTACGCCTCCCGGCTGCGCAAGACGCTCGGCTCCGACGTGCTGGTCAGCGAGTCCGGCGGCTACGCCATCCGCTCCCTGCGCGAGGGCGCGCTCGACCACGTCAACGCCCAGGAACTCGCCGCCGACGCCGAGAAGGCGCGCGCGGCGGGCGATCTCTCCCGCGCCCGCGACCTGCTCAGGGACGCCCTCGCCCTGTGGGACGGCGAACCCCTCGCGAGCATCCCCGGCCCCCACGCGGAGACCCAGCGGGCCCGCCTGGAGGAGTGGCGGCTGCAACTCCTCGAATCCTGCCTCGACATGGACCTGGAACAGGGCTTCCACGCGGAGGCGGTCTCCGAACTCACCGCGCTCACCGCGGCGCACCCGCTGCGCGAACGCCTGCGGGAACTGCTGATGCTGGCGCTGTACCGCTCCGGCCGCCAGGCCGAGGCCCTCGCCGTGTACGCGGACACCCGCCGGCTGCTCGCCGACGAGCTCGGGGTGGACCCGCGCCAGGGGCTGAAGGAACTCCAGCAGCGCATACTCCAGGCGGACCCGGGCCTCGCCGAACCCTCTGCCCCGAAGGCGGAGCCCGTCGTCGCCCTCGTCCGCCCGGCCCAGCTCCCGGCGACCGTCACCGACTTCACCGGCCGGGCGTCCTTCGTGCAGGAGCTGAGCGACGTGCTCGCCGCGGCGTCCTCCGAGGAGGGCCGCGTCATGGCCGTCTCCGCGCTCGCGGGCATCGGCGGCGTCGGCAAGACCACCCTCGCGGTGCACGTGGCCCACCAGGCCCGCGGGGCCTTCCCCGACGGACAGCTCTACGTCGACCTCCAGGGCGCCGGCTCGCGGGCGGCCGAACCCGAGACGGTCCTCGGCGCGTTCCTGCGGGCCCTCGGAACAGCGGACTCCGCGATCCCGGACTCGCTGGAGGAACGCTCGGCCCTCTACCGCTCCGTCCTGGACGGCCGCCGCGTCCTGGTCCTGCTCGACAACGCCCGCGACGCCGCCCAGGTACGGCCGCTGCTGCCCGGCACCGAGGGCTGCGCCGCCCTGGTGACCTCGCGCATCCGGATGGTGGACCTGGCGGGCGCCCATCTCGTGGACCTCGACGTGATGTCCCCCGAGGAGGCGCTCCAGCTCTTCACGAAGATCGTGGGCGAGGAGCGGGTCGCCTCCGAGCGGGAGGCCGCCCTCGACGTGGTCGCGGCCTGCGGCTTCCTGCCCCTGGCCATCCGCATCGCCGCGTCCCGGCTCGCCGCCCGCCGCACCTGGACGGTGTCGGTGCTCGCGGCGAAGCTCGGCGACGAGCGGCGCCGGCTGGACGAACTCCAGGCCGGGGACCTGGCCGTGAAGGCCACCTTCGAGCTCGGCTACGGCCAGCTCGAACCGGCCCAGGCGCGCGCCTTCCGGCTGCTGGGCCTCGCCGACGGCCCGGACATCTCACTCGCGGCCGCGGCGGCGGTGCTCGACCTCCCGGCCGAGGCCACCGAGGACCTCCTGGAGTCCCTCGTCGACACCTCCCTCCTGGAGTCCGCGGCCCCCGGCCGCTACCGCTACCACGACCTGGTCCGCCTCTACGCGCGTGCGTGCGCCGAACGCGACGAACAGCCCCCGAGCGAGCGGGCGGCGGCCATGTCGCGGCTGCTGGACTTCTATCTGGCCACGGCGGCCGGGGTGTACGCGATCGAACGCCCCGGCGACCGCCTGGTGGACCACCTGGAGCCGACGGCGTACACGGGGCTGACGTTCGAGGACCGGAAAGCTTCCTGGGACTGGCTGTACGCGGAAGCCGTCCCTCTCCTCGCCTGTGTACGGCAGTCGCCGGGAGCCCCGACGCTTCGGCGTGCCGTCGACCTGCTGTGGGCGGCCGTCGACCTCGCCGAATCGGGTGCCAACTCGAAGGAGTACGAGGCCGCAGCGACCGCTTTGCGGGACGCCGCGCGGGAGGCTTCGGACCCGCACGCGGAAGGGCGCGCGAGGGTTGTCCTGAGCAACGCCCTGCTGTTCTCAGGAGTGTTCGACCAGGCCTACCGCGAGGCCAAGGAAGCACTACGCCTCGCCGAGGCGTCCAAGGATCCGTTGCCCTGCTGCTGGGCGGCGAACATCCTCGGGAGCATCGCCTTCTACCAGAAGCGGTACGCGGACGCGGAGGCCTACTTCAGCCGAGCGGTCGAGGAGTTCCGCGGCTGCGGCGACCTGGCCGGGTCGGCGAGTCCGCTGTGCAACCTGTCGCGACTCCATCTCGCCACCGGACGCGCCGACAGCGCCGTCGTGCTCGCGGGCCAGGGCACCGAGATCTACGAGACGCTGGGCCACTCCCTCCGGGTGGCGAACGGCCGCTACGCGCTGGGCATGGCCCTCGGCAAGAGCGGTCGCCACACGGACGCCACGGCCGAACTCGAGGAAGCGCTCAGGGTGTTCCGGGACAGCCGTCAACGACTGTGGGAAGGAATGGCTCTCTGCCGCCTCGCCGAGGTCGACCTGGACGCCCGCAAGCCGGCCCGGGCGGCGAGCAACGCCGAGATGGCGCTCACGGTACTGCGGGGCATCGGTGGCGAATGGCGCCGGGGCAACGTACTGACCGTGCTGGGCAAGGCGCTGCTCGGAATCGGTCAGTCCGGCAGGGCCCAGGTCTGCTGGCGTGAAGCCCTGCAGATCTACGAGAAGCTGGGCTCACCGGAGGCCACCGAGGTCCGGGCGCTCCTGACTCCGATCGCCGCCGCATAGGCGCACGGACGTTCATCGTTCGTTTATCGCCGCCCGGCAGTCTTTCTCTTGTCGATCCGTCGCGTCGGGGGGCAGACGGACCGCCGCACCGGTCGCCGAACTCACAGTCTAGGGTTGGCGGCTCAAGTGGCCCGTCCGGCCATCCTCGGGGGAATGGCCGGACGGGCCCACAGTTCCAAAATGAACCGCCAAAGGGGAGGCAGCACCATGAGCGAGACCGAGAAGACGATCGCGGAGCCGGACAACACTCACGTGACGGGTGATGAGACCGGCGAGGACATCACGCCGATGAACACCCACGTGACGAGCAGCCCGATCAAGCCGCTGAGCGCCACCGACGGCGAGGCCACTCCGGACAACACCCACGTGACGGACGAGCCTGCCTGACCCGGACCACACCACACGGGGATCGACCGCGGCGGCGCGGAGGGGGAGCCGCCGCGGTCGCCGTGTGTCCGGGGGCGGTGCGCCGTGCGGCCGCCGCTCACCGCCCCCGCAACTCCCCCTTCACCACCTTCCCGCTCGCGTTGCGCGGGAGTTCGGGGACGAAGGCGACCGTGCGCGGGACCTTGTAGTTGGCCATCTCGCGGCGGGACCAGGTGATCAGGTCCTCGGCCGTGAGGGTGGAGCGGGGGCGGCGGACGACGTAGGCCCTGCCGACCTCGCCGAGGCGGCTGTCCGGGACGCCGACGACCGCCACGTCGGCGACGTCGGGGTGCAGGCCGAGGAGCTGCTCGATCTCCGCGGGGTAGGCGTTGAAGCCGCCCACGATGAACATGTCCTTGATCCGGTCGGTGATGCGGAGGTTGCCCTCGGGATCGAGGACGCCCACGTCGCCGGTGCGCAGCCAGCCGTCCGGCGTCAGGACCTCCGCCGTGGCGGCCGCGTCCTCGAAGTAGCCGCTCATGACGTTGAAGCCGCGGACCAGGACCTCGCCGGGCGCCCCGGGCGGAACCGGGGCGCCCGAGGCGTCCACGACCCGTACCTCGGTGTCCGGGATCGCCCGGCCCGAGGTCGAGGCGATCACCTCCGGCCGGTCCCCCCTGCGGCACATGGTGACGATGCCGCTCGCCTCGGAGAGGCCGTACGCCGTCAGGACGGTGTCCACGCCGAGTTCCGTGCGCAGGCGCTCGACCAGCCGCAGCGGGACCACGGCGGCGCCGGTCACCACCAGCCGCAGCGCGGAGAGGTCGTGGGTGTCGCGGGCGGGGTGGTCGAGGAGGGACTGGTGGAGGGTGGGCGGGCCGGGGAGGACGGATATGCGTTCCGCGGCCACGTTCGCGAGCACGGTGTCCACGTCGAACACCGGCTGCGGCACCATCGTCGCCCCGCGCATCAGACAGGCGATGATCCCCGCCTTGTAGCCGAAGGTGTGGAAGAAGGGGTTCACGATCAGGTAGCGGTCGCCCTCGCGCAGACCGGCGAGGTCGCTCCAGATCTCGTAGCCGCGCAGGGTCTGCGCGTGGGTGATCAGGGCGCCCTTGGGCCGGCCGGTGGTGCCCGAGGTGAAGACGATGTCCGAGGGGGAGCCGCCCGACACGGCGTCCCCGCGACGGCGCACCTCGTCCCGGCCGACGCCCTCCCCGTCGGCCAGGAAGTCCTTGAACGTGCGGAAGTCGGCGGGGGCATCGTCCGCGAGGACCACCACCCGCTCCAGGTGCGGAAGGCCGGGGAGCGGGCCGGCGCCGGGTCCGGGGACCGCCTCCCCCGCCCCTTCCCCGGGCTCCCCCGCCGCCCGGCGCAGCGAGGCCACGTACGACGTGCCGAGGAAGGTGCCCGTCACGAAGAGCAGCCTGGCCCGGCTCCTGGCCAGGACGTACGCCGCCTCGGCGCCCTTGAAGCGGGTGTTGAGCGGGACCAGGACCCCTCCCGCGGACACCGCGCCGAGAGCGGCGACGATCCAGTCGAGGGTGTTCGGGGCCCAGATGGCGACACGGTCGCCGACGCGGACGCCGCTCGCCATGCAGGCGGCCGCGGCGCGTTCCACCCGCGCGCCCAACTCCGCGTAGGAGACACGTGTCCGGCCCTCGACGACGGCCTCGCGGTCCGCGAAACGGGCCGCCGCCGACCGCACGAGTCCGGGGACGCCGCCCCACTCCAGGTCACCGCGCATCGTGTACCTCCCGCCGGAGCACCACTAGCTGACTGACCGTCAGATTAGCTGTAGCCTGACGGACTGTCAGCAGCCGGGACCGTGTGCGGAGGTCACCCATGCCAGGGCTCAAGGACGCCACAGCCGTCGTCGGAATCGGACAGACCGCCTTCGCGAAGCGACTCCCCGAGTCCGAGAAGACGCTCGCCTGCCGGGCGATCCTCGCCGCTCTCGACGACGCCGGCATCGCGCCCGCGGAGGTCGACGCCCTCGCCTCGTACACCATGGAGGAGACCGACGAGGTGGAGGTCGCCAAGGCCGTCGGGCTCGGCGACCTCACCTACTTCAGCAAGGTCGGCTACGGGGGCGGCGGTTCCTGCGCCACCGTCGCGCACCTGGCCGCCGCCATCACCGCAGGCCAGGCGACCGTGGGCGTGGCCTGGCGCTCGCGCAAGCGGGGCAGCGGGCCGCGCCCCTGGAAGAACACGGCCGTCCAGCTCCCCACCCCGGCCCAGTGGACCCGGCCCTTCGGACTGCTGCGGCCCGCCGACGAGATCGGGATGCTCGCGCGCCGGTACATGCACGAGTACGGGGCCACCCGCGACCACCTGTTCAACGTGGCCCTCGCCTGCCGCAACCGCGCCAACCAGAACCCGGCCGCGATGATGTACGAACGCCCGCTGACCCGCGAGATGTACATGACCGCCCGCTGGATCAGCGAGCCGCTGTGCCTCTTCGACAACTGTCTGGAGACGGACGGCGCGCTCGCCTGCGTGATCGTGTCCGCCGAGCGGGCCCGCGACTGCCGGCAGCGGCCCGTCTACGTCCACTCCGCCGCGCAGGGCCTGCCCGCCCAGCACCACGGGATGGTCAACTACTGGAACGACGACCCGCTCACCGGGCCCGCCTGGACCGCCGCCCGGCATCTGTGGAAGCACGCCGACCTCACCCCCGAGGACGTGGACGTGGCGCAGATCTACGACGCGTTCACGCCCCTGATACCCCTCTCGCTGGAGGGATACGGCTTCTGCGGGCGCGGGGAGGGCGCCGCCTTCACGGAGGGCGGGGCGCTGGAGATCGGCGGACGGCTGCCGGTCAACACCGGGGGCGGCGGGCTGAGCGAGGCCTATGTGCACGGCTTCAACCTCATCAACGAGGGCGTGAAGCAGTTGCGGGGCACGAGCACGGCACAGGTGCCGGGAGCGGCGACCTGTCTGGTCACGGCGGGGGAAGGGGTCCCGACCTCCGCCCTCCTGCTGAGGAGCTGAGGAGCCGGGATGACCGACACGACGGAGACGACCGGGGCGGGCGTGAGCACCCGGGCCGGCACGAAGACCACGGCCGGCGAAGACCTGACCACCGGAGCCGGCGAGAGGGCCGGGACGGACGGGAGCGTCGGGACGGACGCGAGGGCCGGGACGGACGCGAGGGCCGGGACGGACGCGAGGGCCGGGACGGACGCGAGGGCCGGGACGGACGCGAGGGCCGGGACCGAGGGACCCTTGCCGTCCTTGCTGTCCCCCGTCCCGGACGACGACGGGGCCCCGTTCTGGGAGTACGCCGCCCGGGGCGAACTCCGCGTCCAGGCCTGCGCCGACTGCGGTGAGCTCCGCTTCCCGCCGCGCCCCTGCTGCCCGCACTGCCACTCCTTCGCCGACGAGTGGCGCAGGATGAGCGGACGGGGCCGGATCTGGTCGTACGTGATCCCGCATCCGCCGCTCCTGCCCGCCTACGCGGCGCTGGCCCCGTACAACGCGATCGTGGTGGAGCTGGACGAGGCGCCGCGGATACGGCTGGCGGGGAACCTGGTGAGCGGGCCGGACGCGCCCATCGACTCCGTTCCGGCACCGCGGATCCGGATCGGGGCCCGGGTGCAGGCGGTGTTCACCGAGGTGAACGGCGTGACCGTGCCGCGCTGGGTCCTGGAGCGGGCGTGAGCGGGGCGGGGGGCGGCGGGCTCGTGGTGAGCGTCGACAAGGACGCCGGGGTCGCCGTCCTCACGCTCGACCGGCAGGAGAGGCTCAACGCCATCGACCTCCCGACGGCCGCCGAACTCGTCGCCGCCTGGCGCGAGTTCCGGTTCGACGACACCGTACGGGCGCTCGTGGTGACCGGCGCGGGACGGCGGGCCTTCTGCACCGGGATCGACCGCGGCGCCGAGGTGCCGCAGCCCGGCTCCCCGTACATGGTGGACGATCCGCTCGCCGCGATCGGGCCGAAGGCCAACGGACTGTGGAAGCCGGTGATCGCCGCCGTGAACGGGATGGCCTGCGGCGGCGCCTTCTACCTGCTGGGCGAGGCGGAGTTCGTCGTGGCCGACGAGGAGGCCACCTTCTTCGACCCGCACACGACGTACGGCATGGTCAGCGCCTACGAGTCGGTCTACCTCGCGCAGCGCATGCCGTTCGGGGAGGTGGCGCGGATGGCGCTGATGGGGACCGCCGAGCGGGTCTCCGCGCGCCGGGCGTACGAGGTGGGGCTGGTGTCCGAACTCACCGCGCCGGGCGAGGCGTTGGCGGCGGCCGTCGCGTGCGCGGCGGTCATCGCGTCCTACCCGTCCGAAGCCGTCCAGGGCACCGTGCGCGCGCTGTGGTCGGCGCAGGAGGCGACCCGGGCGGCGGCCCTGGCGCACGCTCCGCAGCTCGTCTCCCTCGGGAACCTGCCCGCCGAGCGGCAGGCGGAGCTGTTCTCGGCCCGCAGGCCGGGGTTCCGGCTGCGCTGAGGGCCCGTGGGACGACGGCCGGCCGGACACCGCTCCGGCCGGACCGGAGGAACCCTCGAACCGGACCGGAGGGCGGCCGGCCGGTGCTCGCTCCCTGTGGCGGGCCGGTCACGCGGGGCGTAGCCTCGCAGCCGGAGCGGCTTCCGCAGGCCGTCCGCGTGTACGACGGCCGCCGTCCGGAGACCCTTCCGTGCCCGGTACGGCGGCCGTCACACAAGCCCGGACCGGCCCCACGGCCCGCCGCCGCGGCGGGCGGTGGCCGCCCGGCGCGACGCCCGGACACCTCACGTCGTGCGAGCGGTGCCGGTGCCCTTCTCCGCGTCCAGCGCGTACACGCAGCGGTCCTTGCTGCACGCGTACACGACACCGTCCTTGACCACGGGTGCCCCGGTGATCTCGCCGCCGGTGGCCAGCTTCCAGCGCAGGCGCCCGTCGTCGGCCTTCAGCGTGTACAGCAGATGGTCGGTGGAGCCGAAGTGGATACGGCCCTCGGCCACCACCGGAGCGCCCACCAGGTCGCCCCCGGCCTGGAATCTCCACTTCGGGGTGCCGGTGACGGCGTCCAGCGTGTACAGGCCCTTGCCGCTGCCCACGTGGACGTGCCCGGCGGCCACCAGGACCGGCTCGGTGGAGGCGCGGGACTCGGTGGCGATGCGCCAGCGGTCGCGGCCGTCGGTCGCGTCGAGGGCGTACACCGTGCCGAGGTAGTCGGCGAGGTAGACGCCGCCGCCCGTCACCGCCGGACCCGGGGCGAAGGCCGGCGGGGAGAGGAAGACGGCCGGAGCCTCGAAGTGCCAGCGGACATGACCGTTGGCCACGTCGATGGCGAGGACGCGGGTGCCCGCGGAGATGTAGACGTAGCCGTCGGGCGCGTGGGTCATGCGGACCGGTACGCCGCCGCAGGAGGCCGCGTCACCGATCGGGTACGACCACCGCTCCTCGCCCGTACGGGCCTCCAGGGCGCGCAGCCGGGCGTCCTTCCAGACGTACACCGTGCCGTCGTGGATCGACGGACCGGCCTCCGGGGACTCGAAGTCCGTCTGGGCGCCGCTGATCTCCCAGAGCTTCTGTCCGTTCGCGGCCTCCCACGCCTGGACCCCGCCGCTGCGGGTGCCGGTGAGGACCGTTCCGCGGTCGGCCTGGAGGGAGTAGACCCAGGCGTCCGTGGACAGCCGCCACAGGTCCGCGCCCTCCCTGGCTTCGAGCGCGTACAGCGTGGGCCCGTCGGAGGCGTGGATGCGACCGTCGGCCACCGCCATCGACCAGGCCACGTCACGCGTCTTGAAACGGCGCCGGCCGGTCGCCACGTCGAGGGCGTGGACCTCGAAGGAGGTGACGTAGACGAGGTCGTCGGCGACCGAGGGGGTGCCCCACACGTCGTTCGACATGCGGAAGCGCCAGGGGCGCCAGCCCGCGGGCGCGTCCGGCGCCGGGGGCGCGACCGTGGGCACGGGCGCCGGTTCGGCGCCGTTCACGCCGATGCGCGGCCGGGACCAGGACGCCGCGAGCCCGGCCTCCGGCGGCGGCGCCTTCACGGCCGCCGCGCGGGCGTCGAGGACCCGCGGGCCGGGACCGATGGGCACCTTGCCGCCCGCGAGGCGCACGGGACCGGTGTCGGGCGCCCCCACGGGCACCGGGGCGTGCGAAGGGGGCGGAGGCACGGGACGCCCACCGCCGCTGCGTCCGCTCCCCCCGGCCGGCTGCTTGACCGGCGGACGGCCGCCGCGGCGCGTCTCGATCAGGCCCACCGCGCGCTCGGGCAGCCAGGCCGAGGCCGTGCCGCTGTCGTCGGAGCCGGAGCCGAAGAGGTGGGGTGCGAGCTGGGCCTGGAGGTCGGCGGGGTTGGGGCGGGCCGTGGCGTCCATCTGCATGCAGGACTCGATCAGCGGACGCAGCTCGTCGGGCAGGCCTTCGAGGTCCGGACCCTCCCGGAGCAGCATGAAGACCGTCTCGACCGGGTTGGCGCCGTGGAAGGGAGCGTGTCCGGTGGCGGCGAAGACGAGCATCGAGCCGAGCGAGAAGACGTCGCTCGCGCCGGTGACGCTGCGCGAGTCCTTGGCCTGCTCGGGCGACATGTACGCGGGGGTGCCGACGGCGACGTTGGTCATGGTCAGACGGGTGTTCGAGACGCCGGACGCGATGCCGAAGTCGATCACGCGCGGCCCGTCCTCGACCACGAGGACGTTCGACGGCTTCAGGTCGCGGTGGACGAGTCCGGCGCCGTGGATCGACTGCAGCGCCTCCGCGACACCCGCCGCCAGCCAGCGCACGGCCTGGGCCGGGAGCGGCCCGCACTCGTTCACTATCTCTTCGAGCGAGGGCGCGGGCACGTAGGCGGTGGCCAGCCACGGCACGGCGGCGCGGGCGTCGGCGTCGACGACGGCCGCGGTGTAGAAGCCCGACACGGCGCGGGCCGCCTCGACCTCGCGCGAGAAGCGGACCCGGAACAACTGGTCCTCGGCGAGCTCGGTCCTGACCGTCTTGATCGCCACGCGCCGGCCCGAGGCCGAGCGCGCGAGATAGACCAGCCCCATGCCGCCGGCACCCAGCCGCCCCAGCACCTCGAACGGCCCGATCCGGCGCGGATCGTGCTGCGTCAGCTGATCCACCACTTGCCTGCCACCTCCCCGTACGGGTCACGTCATCCACGTATGAACGCGGCCCAGTGCAGCGTCTCACCACCGCACCGCCATGGCGGCACGCACCCCGATTCTTCCTGGCCGAGCCGCCGGTTGCGAACCCGGGGCCGGATCGGGGTGTCTTGTGACAAAACAACCGCCCCGGCAGGAGTACGGCCGCCAGGGCTTCATGGTTCAGGGCCGAAATGCGCCCCTCACCCCAGAAGTACCCCGCTCCGGACCCCGGAAGTGCCGTCCCTCACGTCGAAAAGGCGTGCCCCTCCCCGCAGAAGCGTTTCGGCCTTTGCGGGCGAAGTACCCCCGGCTTCCTTCAACGTTGAAGCACCTTCACCGCCGACACGGCGTCACGGCTGGTCGAGGCGCCGTCAGCGTTCGAGCACCGCGAACGACGCACCCTGATTGTCGCTGACGACGGCCACCCGCCCGTACGACGTGTCGAAGGGTGTCACCTGGACACGGCCGCCGAGCCTGTTCACCGTCCCGAGTGTCTCCTCGCAGTCCTCGACCCCGAAGTGGACGAGGAAATGGGGCGGCATCTCGGCCGGGAAGACGCCCGTCACCGGAACGCGGCCGAAATCGGGGGTCGCGTCGGGCCCGAACAGCGCGTCGTGGAACAGAGCGCCGTAGAAGCGGTCGACGGTCGCGGTGTCGCGCGCGTACAGCTCGGCCCAGCAGAACGTGTCCCGCTCGTGCCGCTTGGCGAAACCGGCGTGGGTGCCGGGCTGCCAGATGCCGAACACGGCGCCCTCGGGGTCGGTGGCCAGGGCGGAGGTGCCCAGTTCGCCGGCCAGGCCCACCGCCGTGGGCACGGCGATGATCCCTCCCTCCGCCGCCACGATCCGCCGGGCGAGCGCCTCCGCGTCCGGCGTCGCGAAGTACACCGTCCACACGGTGGGCATCCGCCCGTCAAGCTTGGGCGTGAGCGCGGCGACCGGCTCACCGTCCAGCTCCGCCCAGCCCTCCGGACCCGACTCCTCGGGGAACGTCCAGCCGAACAGCTCGCCGTAGAAGCGCTTGCCCGCCTCCACGTCCGGGAGCTGGGCGTCGACCCAGCAGGGCACACCCTCGGAGAACCCTGCGACAGCGGCTGATTCGGCCATGCGGCCAAGCTAACGGCCCTTCCGCCATCCCGCAGGGCGTGCGCACCTGCTCCGGTGACGCCCCGTCCCTGCTCAGGGGCCCCGCGAGGGGATCCGGGGGCGGCCCTGCGGCGTCCCCGGGCACCTGCCCTGCGCCGGTTCGCGGGGGCGATCCCGGCGGCACTCCCCGGGAATTCCCCGAGGTGTTCCCGAAGCGCTCCCGCCAGGCACCGCCGACGCGTGTTCTTGGCGGGCGCTGCCCCCGCGTGCTCCCGGCGGGTGCTCTCCCGGCGGGTGTTCCCGACACGTGCCCCGGGGTGCTCACGGCGGCGTTCTCGCCGGGGCTCGCGGCGGCGTTCTCGCCGACCCTCCCCGCGGCGTTCTCGCCGGTGCCCTCCGCGCCTTCCCGAGCGGCTTCGGCGAAGGGGTCCGGAAACCGGCGAAAGCCCTGCCGCACCCCTGGTCGAAGCCCCTCAGAACCGCCTCCGGACCCCCGCGATGTACGGCCGCACCCCATTTGCAGTCGGCCGAATCGCGCTCCGATCACCCCTCGGTAAGCTGACGGCATGACAGGACAAGTGCGTACCGTCGACGGCCGCGTGGCCGGACGACGTGGGCAGGCGACCCGGCAGAAGCTGCTCGACTGCCTCAGCGAGATGCTCAGCTCATCGCCCTACCGGGATGTCAAAGTCATTGACGTCGCCCGGAAGGCAGGCACTTCACCGGCGACCTTCTACCAGTACTTCCCGGACGTCGAAGGCGCCGTCCTGGAGATCGCCGAGCAAATGGCCGCCGAGGGCGCCGCGTTGACCCAGTTGCTCGAAGGGCGTTCCTGGGTCGGCAAGGCCGGCTGGCAGACCGCGCAGGAACTCGTCGACGGCTTCCTGGAGTTCTGGCGGAAGAACGACGCGATCCTGCGGGTCGTCGATCTCGGCGCCGCCGAAGGCGACAAGCGGTTCTACAAGATCCGCATGAAGATCCTGAACTCCGTCAACAACTCCCTTACTGACTCGGTCACCGAGCTCCAGGCCAAGGGCAAGGTCGACAAGGACGTGAACCCGGCCGCGATGGCCGGTTCCCTCGTCGCCATGCTCGCCGCGGTCGCCTCGCACCAGAAGGGCTTCCAGACCTGGGGCGTCAAGCAGGCCGAACTCAAGCCGAACCTCGCGCTGTTGGTGTATCTGGGTGTGACCGGGAAGAAGCCGACGAAGTAGATTCCCGCGTCCGAACGCCCCAGCTCCTGTCATGCGGGCGGCAGTTCGTCCCGGAGTGATTCAGGCGGACTGCCGCCCGCTGCGCTGTACGGACCCGGAGGACCCATCGACCCCGGGCCCCCGGCCTCACAGCCCCGCCCCCTCGCAGCCCCGCACCCTCACCGGACCGCCCTCTCGGCGCCACCGCCTTCGGCCCGACCACCCTCGGCCCAACGGCCCCCGGCGGAGCGCCCCCGGCCCAGCCGCCCCCAGCCCGACCGCCCTCGGCCCGATTGCCCCGGGCCCGAACGCCCCGAGCCCGATCGCCACCATCCCGACCGGCTTCAGCCCGCCCGGCCTCAGCCCACCCCGCCCTCCCCCTCCGCCGTTGCGGCCGGCACCGCACGGCGCACGATCCTGAAGAGCCGTATCTCCCGGTCCACCCGGGCCTGATAGGTGGCGTACGGCGGCCAGAACGCCAGCACCGTCCTCCAGACCGCTTCCCGCTCCGCGCCCGTGAGGAGCCGGGCGGTCACGGGAATGTCCTCGCCCTTCCAGTTGACGACGGCGTCGGGCCGGGCCAGCAGGTTCGCCGTCCAGGCGGGATGGTCCGTGCGGCCGAAGTTGGACCCGACGAGGATCCACCCGGACCCGCCCGCCTCCGGCATGCAGGCCAGCGGGGTGCGGCGCTCCAGACCGCTCTTGGCGCCGCGCGCGGTCAGGACGACCCCGGGCAGCATCTGGGCGCTGAGCAGCACCTTCCCCCGTGTGATCCGGTGCACGGCACGGTCGAGGGCCGGGATGAGGTGCGGGGCCGCCTTGGCGAACATCCGGGTGGAGGACACCCTCTGCACCAGCCGCACACCGGGCATCCGCCGCGCCCCGGTCCCCGTACCCGGCCTCCGGCCCGCTCCGTCTCCTTCTCCCACGTCGTCCCCCGTCCCACTACCCGTACGCGAACGACCGCCCGCCGCCATCACACCGTCACCTCTCCGCCGTCGAAGAGCCTCGCCGCGTCGGCCGCGTGCGCGCGCAGCCGGTGGACGGGGCCGAAGAGCAGTTCGTCGCCCGACGCGCGCTTGAAGTAGAGATGCACGTCGTGCTCCCAGGTGAAGCCGATGCCGCCGTGGAGCTGGACCGCCTCGGAGGCGGCGGTGCGCAGCGCCTCCAGCGCCTGGGCCAGCGCGAGTCCGCCCACGCGCTCCCCGCCGGTCCCGGCGGACCACGCCGCGTAGTAGGCCGCCGAACGGGCCGACTGCACGCCCACGTACACGTCCGCGAGCCGGTGCTTGACCGCCTGGAAGGAACCGATCGCCCGCCCGAACTGCTCACGTCTGCCGACGTGTTCGACGGTGCGCTCCAGTACGCGGTCGGCGGCGCCCACCGCCTCCACCGCGAGGACGGCGGCCGCGGTGTCCCCGACGGCGGCCAGCGCGCCGGGCACGTCGGCGTGATCGTCACCCAGCAATTCGGCCTGTACGTCACGCAGTTCGAGCCTGGCCTGCGGCCGGGTGGCGTCCAGGGAGGTCTGCCGCGTGCGTACGAGCCCCTCGGCGTCGTCGCTCACGAGGAACAGCAGCGTCCGTGACCGCGCGAACCCGCCGGTGTGCGCGGCGACGAGCAGCAGTCCGGCGCTGTGCCCGTCGAGCACCTGCGCCGCCTGCCCGTAGAGCCGCCACGCTCCGTCCGCCCGGCGCGCCTGGACACCCCCGGCGCGGCCGCCGCCGGCCCAGTCGCCGTGGTTGTCGCCGGTCAGGGCGAGGGCGGTGGCCAGGCCCGCGCCGGGGACGGCGAGGGCGGCGGTCAGCGCGCCCGAGGCCAGCGGCGGCAGCAGGGCGGCGCGCTGCGCCCCGGTGCCGAGGGCCAGGATCAGCGGGGCACAGAGGACGGCGGTGGCCAGCAGGGGCGAGGGGGCGAGGGCGCGGCCCGACTCCTCGCAGGCCAGGGCGAGTTCGGTGGCCGAGCAGCCGGCACCGCCGTAGGCCTCGGGGAGGGCGAGCCCGGGCAGCCCGAGTTCCCCCGCGAGGGTCTCCCAGAGGGCCGGGTCGTGGCCGGAGGGGGCCTGCTCGGCGGCCCGCAGCTCCCGCGGTCCGCACCGCTTCGCCAGCACCTCCCGCAGCGTACGGCGGATCTCCTCCTGCTCCGCGGTGAGACGGGCGTCCATGGGCGGGCTCCTCCCTCGTCGGGGGGCTTGAACGGGACAAGTCGATCTGACGGGCCGTCATGTTAGGGCGGGGGACCCCAGAAGCACAGGGGCGCGACGGCCTCCCGGTGCGGCACTTATCTGATGTACCGTCAGATTCATGACGCATGCCACTCCGGGCCACGGCCGTCGGAAGGTCGCGGTCGTCGGCGTATCCCTGTCCGACTGCGGCCGGGTGGACGACGCGACCCCGTACGCGCTGCACGCGCAGGCCGCGCGCCGGGCACTGGCCGACTCCGGCCTGGACCGCTCGGTGATCGACGGCCTCGCGTCGGCGGGGCTCGGCACCCTCGCGCCGGCCGAGGTGGCCGAGTATCTGGGGCTGCGGCCCGCCTGGGTCGACTCGACCTCGGTCGGCGGGTCCACCTGGGAGGTCATGGCGGCCCACGCGGCCGACGCCATAGCCATGGGCCACGCGAACGCCGTCCTGCTCGTCTACGGCTCCACCGCCCGGGCGGACATCAAGGCGGGCCGCCGCACCGGCAACCTGTCGTTCGGCGCCCGCGGCCCCCTCCAGTTCGAGGTCCCGCACGGCCACACCCTCGTCGCCAAGTACGCGATGGCCGCGCGCCGCCACATGCACACGTACGGCACCACGCTCGAACAGCTCGCCTCGGTGGCCGTCCAGGCCCGCGCGAACGCGGCCCGCAACCCCGAGGCGATGTTCCGCGACCCGGTCACCGTCGACGACGTCCTGTCGGGGCCGATGATCGCGGACCCCTTCACCAAGCTGCACTGCTGCATCCGCTCCGACGGCGGCGCGGCGGTGCTGCTGGCGGCCGAGGAGTACGTACGCGACTGCCGTACGGCCCCGGTGTGGGTGCTCGGAACCGGCGAACACGTCTCCCACACCACCATGTCCGAGTGGGCGGACTTCACCGTCTCCCCGGCGGCGGTGAGCGGCCGGCTCGCCTTCGAGCGCGCCGGAGTCCGCCCGGCCGAGATCGACTTCGCCGAGATCTACGACGCCTTCACCTACATGACGCTCGTGACCCTGGAGGACCTCGGCTTCTGCGCCAAGGGCGAGGGCGGCGCCTTCGTGGACGCGGCGAAGGGACGGCTGCTGCTGGACGGGGAGCTGCCGGTGAACACGGACGGGGGCGGTCTTTCGGCCCAGCATCCGGGCATGCGCGGCCTGTTCCTGCTCGTGGAGGCCGTACGGCAGTTGCGCGGCGGCCTTCCGGAGGAACGCCAGGTGCGCCGCCCGGACGGTTCCCTGCCCGAGCTGGCGGTGGCGTCCGGGACGGGAGGCTGGTTCTGCTCGTCGGGGACGGTGGTGCTGGGGCGCGCGTGAGGGGCCGGGGGACCCGGGTCCGGGTGGCGGCGTGAGCCCTCGCCGCTCCCCGCGCCGCGCTCGGAGGTACTCGGAGATACTCGGACCCATGGAACCGGATCTTCATGAGCTGCTGAGGTCGCTGCGGGTGTGGGACACGGAGCTGCCCGGCTTCGCGGCCGAGGACGCACCGGCGGACCCGCTGACCCTGTTCACCCGGTGGTTCGCGGAAGCCGTGGCGGCCGGACAGGCCGAACCGCACACGATGACGCTCGCGACGGCCGACGAGGACGGTTCGCCCGACGTCCGGACGGTGATGCTGCACGGCGCGGACGCCGACGGCTGGGCGTTCGCCTCGCACGTGACGAGCCGCAAGGGACGCCAGCTCGCCGCGCGACCGTACGCGGCCCTCGGCTTCTACTGGCCCGCGCAGGGCCGCCAGATCCGGCTCCGCGGCCCGGTCACGGCCGCCTCGCCCGAGGAGAGCCAGGCGGACCTGCACGCCCGCTCCACCGGGGCACTGGCCGCGGCACTGGTGGGCCGGCAGAGCGAAGTCCTGCCCTCGCGGGCCGAGTTGGACCGGGCCTCCGACGCCGCCTGGGAGCGGGCCGAGGACGCCCCGCACTCCCCCGCCCCCACCTGGACGCTCTACCGCCTCCGCCCGGACGAGGTCGAGTTCTTCCAGGGCGACGCCCGCCGGCGCCACGCCCGGCTCGTCTACCGCCGTACGGAGACGGGCTGGACCACCGAGCTGCTGTGGCCGTGAGCCACCCGCCCCGCAGCCCGGCCCTACACGCCGCCTCCCTCGCGCCCCTCGTACGTGAAGTCGTACGTCGCGAAGTCGGAGACGGGGCGGTAGCCGATGCGCTGGTACAGGCCGTTGCTGGTCGGGTTGGCGAGGTCGGTGAAGAGCAGCACCTCCCCGACCCCGGAGGCGACCGCGGCCCGGCTCACCTCGGCGGTGACGGCACCGGCGTACCCCCGGCCGCGCAGGTGCGCCGGCGTGTAGACGGGGGCGACCCGGAGCTGTCCGGCGACGGGCGGGGTCGCGCCCGCCATGGCGACGGGGGTGCCCTCGGCGTCCTCCCAGAGGGTGATGCCGCCGTAGGAGATACGGTCGTCGGCCCAGGAGCCGCTCTCGCGGTGGGCGCCCTCGCCGATGGCCTCGGCGAACTCCGTGTACCAACGCGCGAGCAGGTCCCGGTCGCCCGCGTCCGCGACCCTGGGGCGGCCGGGCGGGGCGGGCTCGGGCACCGCCAGGTCGTCCAGCCGGTAGAGCCGCTCGCTCCGGAGCGGCACCGTCCTCGCCCCGGTCCGCCGCCCCCACGCCGCGGCGAAGGCCTCGACCGTGTCCGTGTCGGCGGAGACCCCGGGCACCTCGATCCCCGCGTCCGCCAGCAGCGCGGCGAGGGTCTCGGCACCCCGCTCGTCCAGCGAGGTGAGGTTCAGCCGGTACGGCGGGGTGCGGAAGAAGGCGGCCCGGACCGCCCCGTCGCGCTCCAGCGCTCCGAAGACCGGCGCGTCCTTCCCGTACTGGCTCATCCCCCGTCTGCGCAGCGCTTCCGTCACGGTCAGCGCGACGGTGTGCCGCGCCGGCCGCGACCGGAGGAAGTCTCCGGCCCGGGTGAGAAACGCGTCGAGGTCGTGGGTGAGCTGCCAGTCGTACGTCACGGAGGTCATGTCCGATGATCCCCTGCGGCCCCGGAGAGGTGCCCGCGAATTTCCTCCAGGGAGTGACCCGTGGGCCGGGAGGGGTTTGAATGGCTGGATGACCGAAGCCCATGTGCAGTTCTCCGTCGAGCCCGCCCCCGAGCTTTCGGGCCTGGGACTGCGACTGCGCCCCTGGGACCCGGAGTCCGACGCCGACGTGTCGGCGTATCTGCGCGGGCTGAGCGATCCCGAGCTGCAGCGGTGGAACACCCCGCTCAGGTTCGTGCGGGACATCGGCACCGCCCGCGAGTCGCTGCGGACCCGCGTCGCGGCGGCGGTCGGCGGCACCGGGGTCTCGTTCTGCGTCACCGAGGCGGAGACCGGCGAGACGCTGGGCCACATCGGCGTCAACGAGATCGACCACGTCATGAGCTGCGCCCGTATCGGCTACTGGGTCCTGCCGGAGGCCCGCGGCGGCCGGGTCGCCACCCGTGCCCTCACCCTCGCGGCCCGCTACGGCTTCACCGACCTCGCCCTGCACCGCCTCGAACTGGGGCACGCCGTGGGCCACGAGGTGTCCTGCCGGGTCGCCGAGCGCTGCGGGTTCCGGCACGAGGGGACTCTGCGCGGCGCGATGTTCGAGGCCGGCCGCCACGACGCGTTCCGCGACGTGCACCTCCACGGACGCCTCGCGACGGACCCCGAGCCGGCACCCGCCCCCGATCCGTCACCCTCCGGCGGGTGAGGCGGGCCGGAACACGGGGATCCCCGCCCGGAAGGCCACCTCCAGTTCCATCCCGATCCGCAGGGCCGCCTCCGGGCACCCGATCACCTCGGTCATCATCCGGGGGCCCTCCGCCAGGTCGACGACGGCGGCCGCGTACGGCACGCGCCCGCCGAACGGCGGCAGGTCGTTGCGGTGGACGACGGACCAGGTGTAGAGCGTGGCGCGGCCGCTCGCCGGGTGCCAGCTCACGTCCTCGGACCAGCAGTGCGGGCAGAACTCCCTGGGGTAGTGGTGAACGCGGTCGCAGGCCGCGCAGTGCCGGATCAGCAGCCGCCCCTCCGCCGCCGCGTCCCAGTACGGCCGGGTGAACGCGTCCACCTCGGGAACGTCGGCCCCGGCCCCCCGGCCCGCCGGCCCGCTCACCGGAAGAGCCCCAGGGCGTCGTCCAGGGACCACGTCTGCCAGGACATCGCGAACAGGCCGACGGCCGAGACGAGCGCCATCATCGCGTTCTGCCCCTGCTCGGCCCAGTCGTGGATCATGAGGGTGAAGTAGAGGACGTTGAGGAGCAGTCCCCCGACCAGCGCGACGGGGGTCAGCAGCCCGACCACCAGACCGAGCCCGAGAGCCAGTTCCGCGTACACGACGACGTACGCCATCGTCCGGGGACGCGGTGCGACGATCGTGTCGAAGCCCGAGCGCACGGCGTTCCAGCGGTGCTTGGCCGCGACGTCCGCCGCCCAGGCGATGCCGGTCCCCCGCTCGAACCAGCCCTTCTTGTCCTTGTGCCGCCAGCTCTCGAGCCACCAGAGGCCGAGCCCGATACGGAGCACGGCCAGCCACTCCGCCCCGTCGAGCCAGATCGTGTCCATGGCCGAACCTCCCGCGAAGGCACCACATCTGACGGAACGTCAGTTTCAATGCCCTGGGACGACCACGCAAGGGCCCCGCACTCCTCACCGACGAAGCGGGCGACCACCGCGCGGCCACCTTTCCGGTTCCACCCCTCCCGAGGGGCGCACGGGCCCGGTCCCGCGCTCCGGCGAAAGACGTACGCCGGGCCGCCCACCTGCGACAACAGCGCACTTTTCGCACACCCCCACCCCATCGAGGTGACCTACGCCACCGGGCCCACCCACCCCTCCCACAGTCGTGACCACTTCGCAACCGATTCCGGTCTTGACCGAGACCTATCAAGCTGAGGCGTGATTACGCTCGCGCTATGGCCGACTCGACTGCTTCCACGACCTCCCGCACGGTGCCCTCCCACGAGGACCGCCCCGTGTACGTGATCGGAGGCGGCCCCGGCGGACTCGCGGCGGCGTACGCGCTGCGCGCCCGGGGCGTACGAGCGGTCGTGCTCGAGAAGTCGGACCAGGTCGGCGCGTCCTGGCGGCGCCACTACGACCGGCTGCACCTGCACACCACCCGCCGGCTGTCCGCGCTGCCGGGGCTGTCGATGCCGCGCTCGTTCGGCCGGTGGGTGTCACGTGACAACGTGGTGCGCTACCTGGAGAAGTACGCCGAGCACCACGGCCTGGAGATCGTCACGGGCGTCGAGGTGTCCCGTATCGAGCCCGCACCCGGCGGCGACGGCTGGCTGCTGCACGCCACCGGCGGACGCGAGCTGACGGGCAGCGCGGTGGTCGTCGCGACCGGCTACAACCACACCCCGCGCGTCCCCGACTGGCCGGGCCGCGACACCTACACCGGCGAGCTCCTCCACGCCGGCCAGTACCGCAATCCCGCCCCCTACGCGGGCCGCGACGTCCTCGTCGTCGGCATCGGCAACACCGGCGCCGAGATCGCCGTGGACCTGGTGGAGGGCGGCGCCCGGCGCGTACGGCTGTCCGTCCGCACCGCGCCGCACATCGTGCGCCGCTCGACGGCGGGCTGGGCCGCGCAGTTCACGGGCATCGCCGTACGACGGCTGCCGGTGCGGCTCGTGGACGCGCTGGCCGGGCCGATGGCGAAGCTGAGCGTGCCCGACCTCGGGGCGCACGGGCTGCCCCGGCCGGACACCGGGCTCTACTCCCGTGTCAACGAGGGCTCCATCCCCGTCCAGGACGTCGGGCTCATCGACGCCGTCCGCAAGGGGAAGGTCGAGATCGTGGCCGCGGTGGAGGGGTTCGAGGACGACAAGGCCGTCCTCGCCGACGGGAGCCGGGTGGATCCCGACGTCGTGATCGCCGCGACCGGGTACGCGCGGGCACTGGAGGGCATGGTCGGGCACCTCGACGTGCTCGACGGGCGGGGGCGTCCGGTCGTCCACGGCGGTCACACCCCGCGGAACGCGCCCGGCCTGTACTTCACCGGGTTCACCAACCCCATCAGCGGCATGTTCCGCGAACTCGCCCTGGACGCCGAGAAGATCGCCAAGTCGGTGTCCCGCCACACGACGAAGCCCGAGCCCACCGCCTGAGGCCCCACGTTCTCTCGCCCCCTCCGCCCCTACCCGTCCCACCCTGGGGCTCCGCCCCAGACCCCGCTCCTCAAACGCCGAAGGGGCTGAAAATTTCGCCGGCCGGAGCTGAAAGCTTCGGCCGACCGAGCGGGGAAGCTTCGGCGGGCCGGGGTTGGAACCGCCTGGATCACGCACCCGCAGTCGGCCGCGCGCCGTCGGGGCCGTGCCGGTACATCAATGGCCGTCGCCACCGACGGTCACTCCTCACCCAACGGCGACGGGCTGATGCACCGGCACGGCCCCGA
>NZ_JBVHTL010000006.1:0-278487 GCF_055565895.1 Streptomyces sp. NPDC028298 | reverse complement strand
GTATGACGCGGGGGGGGAGATGACAAGCAAGTGCGGGTGAAAAGGGACGTCCACCCCCCACAAAACGAGGGGGGGGGGGGGCCCCCCCCCCCCCCCCCCCGACCCACCACCGGACGGGAACCGCGCCCGCGGTAGGCCGAGCCCCCCGCCGGGTACTCAACAGAAGCCCACCCCTGCACAACGGTTCCTGACACGGCGTCAGTTGCGTAATCTGACAGTGCGTCAGTTAACAATTGGCTGTCACACAGGAGCGGGCGGACCGATGCTTGGATCAACCCACGGCACCCTCACCACCGACTCCCGCCGGGCCAGGGTCATCGCCTGCGGCGAGCAGCCCTCCCCGGTCGTGCACGGACGCCCGGCCGAGGTCGACGACCTGGACGTCAGCGGTCGCCCGCTGTACGCCACCGTCCCCGACCTGGACCGCTTCTTCCGTCCCGAGTGCGTGGCCGTCATCGGCGCCTCGGACACCGAGGGACGGCCGAACACCGGGATCACCCGCCAGCTCATCGCCTGGGCCGAACGGGTCGGCGCCCGGCTCCACCCGGTCCACCCCACCCGCCGCACGGTCTTCGGCCTCCCGTGCCTCCCCTCCGTGGCGGACGTCCCGGAACAGGTGGACCTGGCGGTGCTCCTCGTCGCCGACCCCCTCCCCGTGATCGGGGAACTCACCGAGGCCAAGGTGAAGTTCGCCGTCGCGTTCGCGTCCGGCTTCGCCGAGACGGGAACCGAGGGCGCCGCCGCGCAGACCCGCCTCGCCGCCGCCGTGCACGGCTCCGGCCTGCGCCTGCTCGGCCCCAACACCAACCTCAACGCGTTCGAGCACTTCCGCGACGACCTCGACGGCCCCGCGGTCGCCCTCATCACCCAGTCCGGCCACCAGGGCCGGCCGGTGTTCGCGATGCAGCAACTGGGAGTCCGCCTGTCCCACTGGGCACCCACGGGCAACGAGGCCGACCTGGAGACCGCGGACTTCATCTCCTACTTCTCCGAGCGCCCCGAGGTCGGCGCCATCGCCTGCTACGTCGAGGGACTCAAGGACGGCCGCTCGTTCCTGCTCGCCGCCGACCGCGCCGCCCGCCGCAAGGTGCCCGTCGTCGCGGTGAAGGTCGGCCGCACCGAGACCGGCGCCCGCACCGCCGCCTCGCACACCGGCAAGCTGACCGGCGCCGACGCGGTGGTGGACGCGGCGATGCGGCAGTTCGGCGTGATCCGCGTGGACGGACTCGACGAACTCCAGGACACCGCGGCCCTGTTGGCGCGGGCTCGCGCACCCCGGGCCGACGGGGTCGTGGTCTATTCGATCTCGGGCGGCACGGGCGCGCACTTCGCGGACCTGGCCAGCGAGGCGGGCCTGGACCTGCCCGTCCTCTCGGAGGCCAAACAGGCCGAACTGCACACCTGGATACCGGACTACCTGAACGTCGCGAACCCGGTCGACAACGGCGGGCACCCGGTCGGCGACTGGCGCGGCCGGAAGATCATCGACGCGATCCTCGCCGATCCGGCCGTCGGCGTCCTGATCTGCCCGATCACCGGGCCCTTCCCGCCGATGAGCGACAAGCTGGCGCAGGACCTGGTGGACGCCGCTGAGCAGACGGACAAGCTGGTGTGCGTGGTGTGGGGATCGCCGGTCGGCACGGAGGCCGCGTACCGCGAGACGCTGCTCGGCTCGTCCCGGGTCGCCACGTTCCGTACGTTCGCGAACTGCATCACCGCCGTCCGCGCCCACCTCGACCACGCGCGGTTCACCGCGGCCTACCGCTCGCCCTTCGACGAGGCCCCGCGCACCCCGTCGCCGTCCTTCCGCAAGGCACAGGCCCTGATGCGCCCGGGCCAGCAACTCAGCGAGCACGGCGCCAAACAGTTGCTGCGGGCGTACGGGATCCGCGTGCCGCGCGAGCAGTTGGTGACCAGCGCGGCGGCGGCCGTCCGGGCGGCGAGCCAGGTCGGCTACCCGGTGGTCATGAAGGCCTCCGGCGCGCAGATCGCCCACAAGACCGAACTCGGCCTGGTCAAGATCGGGCTGACCTCCGCCAGTCAGGTCCGCGACGCCTATCGCGAGCTGACCGACATCGCCCGCTACGAGGGCATCTCGCTCGACGGGGTGCTCGTGTGCCAGATGGTCGAGCGGGGTGTGGAGATGGTCGTCGGCGTCACGCACGACCAGCTCTTCGGGCCGACCGTCACCGTCGGGCTCGGCGGGGTCCTCGTCGAGGTCCTGCAAGACTTCGCCGTGCGGGTGCCGCCCTTCGGCGACGACCAGGCGCGCGCCATGCTGTCCGAACTGCGCGGACGGGCCCTGCTCGACGGGGTCCGCGGGGGCCCGCCGGTGGACGTGGACGCGCTGGTCGAGGTCGTGATCCGGGTCCAGCGGATGGCGCTCGAACTGGGCGACGAGATCGCGGAGCTGGACATCAATCCCCTGATGGTGCTGCCCCGGGGTCAGGGCGCCGTCGCCCTGGACGCGCTGGTGCTGTGCCGCTGACCCAGACCTTCCGACCCGCACGCAACGGAGCACCCTCATGACCGACTCCCCCCGTGCACCCCACCAACCGTCCGAACCCCCCGCGCCATCCGAAAAGCCGCTCGACTCATCGATACGCCGCACCACCGACAACGCCGTCTCGTGGATCACCCTCGACCGGCCCGAGGCGATGAACGCGCTCACCTGGGACCAGCGGGAGCGCGTGATCGAGCTGCTCGCGGCGTCGTCGGCCGACCCCGAGGTGCGGGCCGTGGTCCTCACCGCCACCGGCCGCGGCTTCTGCGCCGGAGCGGATCTACGCGGCGGTCCGCCCGCCGGGGAGCGGGTGCCCGGCGACGTCGCCCGCATGATCCGGCAGGGCGCGCAACGCCTGATCGCCGCCGTCCTCGACTGCGAGAAGCCGGTGATCGCGGCGGTGAACGGCACGGCGGCCGGGATCGGCGCGCACCTCGCCTTCGCGTGCGACCTCGTCCTCGCGGCCGAACCGGCCCGGTTCATCGAGGTGTTCGCGCGGCGCGGCCTCGTACCGGACGGCGGCGGGGCTTATCTGCTGCCCCGCCTCGTCGGCCCGCAGCGGGCCAAGGAGCTGATGTTCTTCGGGGACGCGCTGAGCGCGGCGGACGCCGAGCGGATCGGGCTCGTCAACAGGGTCGTACCGGCTGAGGAGTTGGAGAAGACGGCACGGGCCTGGGCCGAGCGGCTGGCCGCCGGGCCCACTCGGGCGCTGGCGCTCACCAAGCAGCTCGTCAACGCGTCCCTCGACTCCGACCGCGCCACCGCCTTCGCGGCGGAGGCCGCGGCGCAGGAGATCAACATGACGACGGCGGACGCCAACGAGGGCGTGGCGAGCTTCGTCGAACGCCGTAGCCCCCGCTTCAAGGGCCGCTGACGCACCGAACCCGGCGGGAACGGGGCCGGAGGCCCGGGTTCGGCCCCGGGTTCGGCCGGTGGGTGGGTCGGGGCCGTGCCGGTGCATCAGCCCGTCGCCGTTGGGCGGAGATGTGGGCGTCGGTGGCGACGGCCATTGATGTACCGGCACGGCCCCTCGCGCGCGTGGCCGGGTGCGGGTGATTCGTGGTGGCTGCGGGCACCGCCGTACCGGCATGGCCCCCTCGCGTGCGTCGCCGGGTGCGGGTGCATCGTGGTGGCTACGGGCAACGCCGTACCGGCATGGCCCCCTCGCGTGCGTCGCCGGGTGCGGGTGCATCGTGGTGGCTACGGGCAACGCCGTACCGGCATGGCCCCCTTCCGTGCGTGGCCGGGTGCGGGTGGTTCGTGGTGGCTGCGGGCATCGGTGTACCGGCATGGGCCCCCTCGCGTGCGTCGCCGGGTGCGGGTGCATCGTGGTGGCTACGGGCATCGCCGTACCGGCACGGTCCCCTTCCGTGCGTCGCCGGGTGCGGGTGGTTCGTCGTGGCTGCGGGCATCGGTGTACGGCACGGGGGTTCGAGTCAGCCCCGTCGCAATATGCGTAGATCCCCCGCGTCAGGGTCGCCGAACAGGACGAACAGCTCCGGGTGGGCCTCGGTGCCGCCGATGGTCCAGTAGGTGTCGTGGCCGCAGTCGCCGACGCGGACGACGACGCCGTCGCGCCGCTCGGAGTCGGGCCCGTCGGCGTACGGGTCGTAGCGGCCGGCGGTGTCGAGGAACCACGTACCCGCGCCGTCGCAGCGCGTGAACTCCTTGGTGGTCACGTCCCCGAACTCGGGCTGGGCGGGCACGGACGAGAGCTCGGCCCTGCCCCCGGCCCGCAGCCGCAGCACCGCCCCGTGATCGCCGCGCCAGACGCCGGTGAGCCGGTCGGCGCCGAGCTTCGGGGGCTCGTACTCGTGGATGAGCCCCGTGGCCAGTCCCACCGTGCCGGCAGCGACGACGAGGACGCAGGCCCCGAGGGCGGCGAGCGCCGAGCGGAACCAGACGCGGTCCGGCGGTCGTCCGCCGGCCCGTTCGCGCCGCCGCGCCCCGGCGGCCGCCAGGACGGGCGGAACACCGGACACGGTGAGCAGCAGGGCCTCGGTGCTGGTGGGACGGAGACCGAGGAGGACCGCGAGCGCGGTCCAGAAGGCGCCGAGCAGCAGGACGAAGCCCAGGTGCCAGGCACCCTCGGGGCCGGGTGCGCGACGGCGCGCGAGACGGGCGAGCGTGGCCGCCGGCATCGTGAACGTCACCGTGTGCAGCAGACCCAGAGCCGCGAGCAGGGGCGGCCCGAAGACCATCACGCACAGCAACCCGACGGCGGCGAGACCGCCGCCGAGGCCCGCCCCGTGGTCGTCGTCGTCGAACGTGCCGACCCACCAGACGGCGGCGGCGACCGCGAACTGCGCCGCGCAGACCGCCGCGGCGAGGTTCACCTCCGCGCCGGTCCATGCCGACCGGGACAGCCTGGGCCTCCCGGAGTTCGCCGACCTCATGAGGCGAAAAGATACGCGGGCGAAACACCCCGCCCCGCGACGGGGGCTGCACCGCCGGTTGCCCCACCCGCCGGGCCGTCCGCCGTGAGCCCCGCTCTCGCGCACCCCTTCCTATCTGACACTCCGTCAGCTTCAATAGTGGATGTGATGGGACACGCAGGGATGGCGGCCGCCGCCGTCCGCTACCTCAGGTCGGCCGGGGCCCCCACCGTCGCGGGGCCCGTCGAGGCGTTGCCGCGCCCGGATCTGCGCGCGGTCCGCGAGGACGAGCGGGCGCCGGTGGATCCGGCCCGGTTCCGTCACGTACTGGGCCACTTCGCGACCGGCGTGACCGTAGTGACGGCGCCCGCGGCCAACGCCGGGGATCCGGCGGGCCCGGCCGGCTTCGCCTGCCAGTCGTTCGCCTCGCTCTCCCTCGACCCTCCGCTGATCTGCTTCATGGTCGGCCGTACGTCCACGACATGGCCGCGTATAGCCCGCGCCGGCGTCTTCTGCGTCAACGTGCTCGGCGCGCACCAGGGCGACCTGTGCCGCGGCTTCGCGGTGAGCGGCGCCGACAAGTTCGCCGGAGTCGCCCACGACGCCGCTCCGGTGTCGGGATCCCCCCGCCTCGCGGGCGCCGCGGCCTGGATCGACTGCACGATCCACGCGGTGCACACGGGCGGGGACCACCTCATCGTGGTGGGCCGGGTGGACGCCCTGGGCGCGAGCGACGACGACGTGCCGCCCCTGCTCTTCCACAAGGGCCGCTTCCTCACCTGAGGCCACTGGCCCGAGGCCTGTCACGCGGGGCCCGTCACCCGAGGCCCGTCACGCGGTGGCCGGTCCCACCACCGGCGCCGCCGATGCCGCCGATGCCCCCGGACGACGCCGGCGGATGACCAGGGCCATCAACGCGGCCGCCGCGCACAACGCGCCCGAGGCGTACCAGACGACGTCGTACGAGCCGAAGCGGTCGCGGGCGACACCGCCGAGGAAGGCGACGAGCGCGGCGCCGACCTGGTGGGAGGCGAGGACCCAGCCGAAGACGATGGCGCTGTCCTCGCCGTACTGCTCACGGCACAGGGCCAGGGTGGGCGGGACGGTGGCGACCCAGTCGAGGCCGTAGAAGACGATGAAGAAGATCATCGGCGGGTGCACGGACGGGGCGAGCAGCATCGGGAGGAACAGCAGCGAGATGCCGCGCAGGGCGTAGTACACCGCCAGCAGGCGGCGCGGCTCGAAGCGGTCGGTGAACCAGCCCGAGGCGACGGTGCCGATCACGTCGAAGACGCCGATGACCGCGAGGAGCGAGGCGGCGGCGGTGATGGGCATGCCGTGGTCGTGGGCGGCGGGCACGAAGTGGGTCTGGACGAGCCCGTTGGTCGAGGCGCCGCAGATGGCGAAGGTCCCGGCCAGCAGCCAGAAGGGGCCGGTGCGGACGGCGGAGAACAGGACGGTCACCGCGCGCCGGGCGGCACCGCGGACCGGTTCGGGCTTGGGCACGAACTCCTTCGCCCCGTACGGCATCTGGCCCACGTCGGCCGGGTGGTCGCGCAGCAGCAGCCAGACGAAGGGGACGACCGCGAGGGCGGCGAGGGAGACGGTCACCGCGGCCGGACGCCAGTCGTGCTCGGTGACGATCCAGGACAGCAGCGGCAGGAAGATGAGCTGGCCGGAGGCCGAGGCCGCCGTCAGGATGCCGGTGACCAGACCCTTGCGCTCGGTGAACCAGCGGTTGGTGACGGTGGCCGCGAAGGCGAGGGCCATCGAGCCGGACCCCAGACCGACCAGCAGGCCCCAGCACAGCAGCAGTTGCCAGGCCGCCGTCATCCAGACCGTCAGCCCGGAGCCGACCGCGATCACGGTCAGGGCGACCGCCACCACGCGGCGGATGCCGAAGCGGTCCATGAGCGCGGCCGCGAACGGCGCCGTGAGCCCGTAGAGCGCGAGGTTGATCGAGACCGCGGCGCCGATCGTGCCGCGCGACCAGTCGAACTCCTCGTGCAGCGGGTCGATCAGCAGTCCGGGAAGCGACCGGAAGGCGGCCGCGCCGATGATCGTCACGAAGGTGACGGCGGCGACGAACCAGGCACGGTGGATGCGGTGGGAGGGGGCGGGGCGGACGGGCCGGGAGTCCTCCGGGGCCTGCGCGGCTTCGGTTGTCTGGGTCACGCCCTAGAGCTTCGGGGAACGGACAAGGACGAACCACTGGCCCGAGAGACAGCATTCGTTAGGATCGGGCCATGGCTCTCCCGGATACGCCGCCTCCGCACCGCGTGGTCGTCCTCGCCCTCGACGGTCTGCTGCCCTTCGAGCTGGGCATCCCGCAGCGCATCTTCGGCAAGGCGCGGGACGCGGAGGGGCGCCCGCTCTACGAGGTCGTCACCTGCTCGGTCCGGCCGCCGGGCCCGGTCGAGACGGACGCGGACTTCTCGGTCCTCGTCGGCAACGGGCCCGAGGCGCTGGCCGGCGCCGACACGGTCGTCGTCCCGGCCTCGTACGAGCTCGGCCCCGTGCAGCAGGAGGGCATCCTGACGCCGGAGCTGGCGGCCGCCCTCGCGCACATCCGCCCCGGCACGCGTCTGGTCTCCATCTGCACCGGCAGCTACGTCCTCGCGGCCGCCGGCTATCTCGACGGCCGCCCCGCCACCACGCACTGGATGCACGCCGAGCACTTCCAGCGCCTCTTCCCGAGGATCAGCGTCGACGCGGACGTGCTGTTCGTCGACGACGGAGACGTCCTCACCTCGGCCGGGGTCGCGGCCGGGATCGACCTGTGCCTGCATCTCGTGCGCCGCGACCACGGCGCCGCGGTCGCCAACGAGGTGGCCCGCCGGACCGTCGTACCGCCGCACCGCGACGGCGGACAGGCGCAGTACATCCGGCGCCCGGTCCCGGAGGCGCGCTCGGCCGGCACGACCGCCGCCCGCGCCTGGGCGCTGGGCCGCCTCCACGAGCCGATCCAGTTGCGCGACATGGCCGAGCAGGAGTCCATGTCGGTGCGCACCTTCACCCGGCGCTTCCGCGAGGAGGTCGGGGTCAGCCCCGGCCAGTGGCTCACACAGCAGCGCGTGGAGCACGCCCGCCATCTCCTGGAGTCCAGCGACCTGTCCATCGACCACGTGGCCCGCGACGCCGGCTTCGGCACGGCCCAGTCGATGCGCCAGCACCTCCAGGCGACCCTCGGCGTCACCCCGACCACCTACCGCCGCACCTTCAGATCCGGCACCCCCGCCGACCACTGACCACCGGGCGGGCGGCCCCCGGACGGGCGGCCCCCGCCCCGTCGACACCTCCCCGCGCCAGGGGCCCGGACGTCGGCCCCGGACCCCTGGCCACCTCCCCGCGCCAGGGGGTCCCCGGATGCCCGGCCCCGGACCCACCCCCCTCCCGCGCGAGGGTGTCCTAGAACGTCAGCACCGCCCGCGCCACCTTCCCCGCGTGCGCGTCCTCCGCCGCCCGCTCGAAGTCCTCGACGGGATACGTCGCGGTCACCAACTCGTCCAGGAGCAGGCGGCCTTCGCGGTAGAGCTCGGCGTACAGGGCGATGTCCCGCTGGGGCCGGGACGAGCCGTAGCGGCAGCCGAGGATGGACTTGTCGAGGTACATCGAGGAGACCAGGAAGGACGCCTCGGCCGTCGCCGGGGGGACGCCGAGCAGGACGGCCTGGCCGTGCCGGTCGAGCAGGTCGATCGCCTGGCGGACGAGTTCGACGCGGCCGACGCATTCGAAGGCGTGCTGGGCGCCGGTGGGCAGGATGTCCTTCACGCCGTCCACCGAGGTCAGGAAGTGCGTCGCGCCGAACTGCCGGGCCACGGACTCCTTGGCCGGATTGGAGTCGACGGCGACGATCCGCAGCGCGCCCGCGAGCCGGGCGCCCTGGAGGACGTTGAGTCCGATGCCGCCGGTGCCGATGACCAGGACGGTGTCGCCACGGTCGACCCGGGCCCGGTTCAGCACCGCTCCGACCCCCGTCAGGACCCCGCAGCCGATCAGCGCGGCCGAGGTGAGCGGGATGTCCTTCGGGATCCGGACCGCCTGCACCGCCTTCACCACCGTGCGTTCCGCGAAGGCGGAGTTGGCGGCGAACTGGTGGAGCGGCTCGCCCGAGCGCGCGAACGGCCGCTGCGGCATACCGATCGCCTTGCGGCACATCGTGGGCCGCCCCCGGTCGCACTCGGCGCAGGTCCCGCAGTTGGCGAGAGTGGACAGCGCCACATGGTCGCCGGGCTCGACATGGGTGACGCCCACGCCCACGGACTCCACCACGCCCGCGCCCTCATGGCCGAGCACCACGGGAACGGGGAAGGGGATGGTGCCGTCCACCACGGACAGATCGCTGTGGCAGAGCCCCGCAGCGGAGATCGCCACCCGCACCTCCCCGGGTCCCGGGTCCCGTACCTCCAGGTCGTCCACGACCCGGGTCCTTCTCCCGTCGAAGATCACGCCTCGCATCGCGCCGGCTCCCCTCTCCCCGGGCCGCCCCGGGCTGTTCCTGGGCTGTTGGTTCCGGGGCCGGTCAGGGCCGGCCCCGGGGCTCCTTCGGCAGGCCGAGCGCGCGCTCGGCGATGATCGTGCGCTGGATCTCGTCCGAGCCGCCGTAGATCGTGTCGGCCCGGCTGAACAGGAACAGGTGCTGGGAGGCGTCCAGTTCGTAGGGCAGCGCGGCGGACCAGTCCCGCGGACCCACCGCCCCCGCGGCCCCCCGCACCTGGACGGCCACCTCACCGAGCCGCCGGTGCCAGCCGCCCCACAGCAGCTTGGCCGCACTGGGCGCGCCCGGTCCGCCGGGACTCCCCGGACCGCCCAGGGTGCGCAGGGCGTTCCACCGCATCGCGCGCAGCTCGGCCCACAGCCGTACGAGCCGGTCGCGTACGACGGGATCCCCGGCCGCTCCCGTGGCGAGGGCCGTGCGCAGTACGCGCCCCAACTCCTCGGCGAAGCCGATCTGCTGGGCGAGGGTGGAGACCCCGCGCTCGAAGCCGAGCAGGCTCATGGCGACCTTCCAGCCCTCGCCCTCGCCGCCGACCACGTGCCCGGCCCGCGCCACCGCCCCGTCGAAGAACACCTCGTTGAAGTCGCTCGTGCCGGTGAGCTGGCGGATCGGACGGACCTCGATCCGGCCGGGCTGGTCCATGGGGACGAGGAGGAAGGACAGGCCGTGGTGGCGGGTGGACCCCGGTTCGGTGCGGGCGAGCACGAAGCACCAGTCGGCCTCGTGGGCGAGCGAGGTCCAGATCTTCTGTCCGGTGATGCGGTACACCCCGGAGGGCCCGGCCCCCGTGTCCCGTACGGCGGTCGTGCGGACGCCGGCCAGGTCCGAGCCGGCGCCGGGCTCGCTGTACCCCTGGCACCACAGTTCCCGGCCCTCGGCGACCGGCGGCAGGAAGCGGCGCTTCTGTTCCGGGGTGCCGTGCGCGATGAGCGTCGGTGCCAGCAGGTTCTCGCCGATGTGCCCGGAGCGGGCGGGCGCCCCGGAGCGGGCGTACTCCTCGGCCCACACGACCTGCCGGGTCAGGTCCGCGCGCCGGTTGCCGTACCCGTCCTCCGCCCAGCCGAGTCCGATCCAGCCGGCCTTCCCCAGTTCCCGCTCCCAGTCGCGGCGCCCGGGAGAGCCGTCCAGATGCTCCTCCAGCCAGGCCCGCGCCTCGCGCCGGAAGGCCTCGTCCTCGGGACCGAATGCGAAATCCACGCGCTCTCCTCCCCTCCGGACCGGGACACCCGGGCCGGGAACGGTCACGCGTTGGGGCGCGCCTTGTCCGCGGCCGCCCTTGCCATCGCCTCCAGTTGCTCCAGCAGCGGCATCGGATCGACGCCGACGGTCCCGGGCAGGAAGTCGGCGATCCTCTCCGGGGTCCAGGCGCCCTCGGCGTATCCGGCGCGCAGTTCGCGGGGCTGGGCCCATACGGCGATCTTGGGGCCGGCGATCGTGTAGACCTGCCCGGTGATGCGTTCCGCGCGGGCCCGCTCCGACAGGAGGTAGACCACGAGCGCGGCCACGTCCTCCGGTTCGCCGATCTCCTTGAGCTCCATCGGTACGTTCGCCGACATGCGCGTACGGGCGACGGGCGCGACGGCGTTGGCGGTGACCCCGTACTTGTGCAGACCGAGGGCGGCGCTGCGCACCAGCGAGATGATCCCGCCCTTGGCGGCGCTGTAGTTGGCCTGCGCCACGGACCCCTGGTGGTTGCCGCTGGTGAAGCCGATCAGGGTGCCCGAGCCCTGTTTACGCATCACCGCCGAGGCGGCGCGGAAGAGCGTGAACGTGCCCTTGAGATGGGTGGCGACGACCGGGTCCCACTCCTGTTCGGACATGTTGAAGAGCATCCGTTCGCGCAGGATGCCGGCGACGCACACCACTCCGTCGATCCGTCCGTACGAGGCGAGCGCGGTGTCGACGACACGCTGCCCGCCCGCCATCGTCGAGATGTCGTCGGCGACCGCGACGGCCTCCCCGCCGGCCGCCTCGATCTCCTTGACGACGGCCTCGGCGACCGAACTCGTGGGCTCGCCGCCCTCGACGGACACGCCGTAGTCGTTCACGACGACGCGCGCGCCCTCGGCGGCCGCGGCGAGGGCGACCGCCCGGCCTATCCCCCGGCCCGCGCCCGTGACGGCGACGGCCTTGCCCGCAAGGAAGTTCCCCATGCCCGGCCCCTTCCCGCAGTTTCTGACGGTCCGTTAGATTCAACTCGGATTCTACGACCCGTCAGATACCTGGAGACAAGCCCCCGGGGAGGACTCATGTCGCAGCCGGCGCTCAGTCCGGAGTTCCACGAGATCGCCAAGCGCGTCAACAACTGGGGGCGCTGGGGCGCCGACGACGAGATCGGGACACTGAACCTCATCACGGACGAGGTGGTGCGGGAGGCCGCCGCGACGGTACGGACGGGGCTCCGGGTGCCGCTCGCCCTGCCGCTCCAGCAGGACGGCGTGCAGACCGGGATGATCCCGGGGCGGGTCAATCCGCTGCACGCGATGGTGCAGATCAACCAGGAGATCTTCGGCCCCGGCACGGTGGCGTGCAGCGACGACGCGGTGACCATGGGCCTTCAGGCGGGCACCCACTGGGACGCGCTGCCGCACGTCTCGCACTCCGGCAGGCTCTACAACGGACGCCCCGCCTCCACCGTCACCCCGCACGGCGGCGCCGAGTTCAGCGGGATCGACAAGCCGCGGCACATCGTCTCGCGGGGCGTCCTGCTCGACGTGGCGCGGGCGCGCGGTGAGCACCGGCTGGCCGGCGGGCACGCCGTGACCCCCGAAGACCTGGAGGCGGCGGAGGAGTTGGCGGGGACTCGGGTGCGGGCGGGCGACATCGTGCTCGTACGGACCGGTCAGATCCAGGTGTACCTGGCGGGCGACAAGCACGGGTACGGGTATCCGTCGCCCGGTCTGTCGGTGCGCACCCCCGAGTGGTTCCACGCGCGCGATGTCGCGGCGGTCGCCAACGACACCCTGACCTTCGAGATCTTCCCGCCCGAGATCGAGGACCTGTGGCTGCCCGTGCACGCGCTCGACCTCGTCGAGATGGGGATGCTGCAGGGCCAGAACTGGAATCTCGAAGAGTTGTCCACAGCCTGTGGACAAGAAGGCCGGTACGCGTTCCTGCTGTCGGCGATGCCGGAACCGTTCGTCGGCGGCACCGGCACACCGGTGGCACCCGTCGCGATCCTCTGACGTCCGGCCGGCGCGAGAGCGGTCCGGGGCCTGCCGCACGAGGGCCGACTGGCGGCGCGCTTCCCCCACTCTCGACTGCGCCCGGCCGAAGGTCCCCACCTCACCCCGGGCACGGCACCGCGCGCCGCCATCCGCCTCCGGCGTACCCGCCCTGCCTCCCCTGGCCGTGGGGGAGCCGACGCCGAATCACGACCCACACTCGCCGAGGGCCCCCGTCACCGGAACCCTCGTCGTCCCCTCGCGGCGAATCGCTGAACACAAGCGTGATCAAACGGACACGCCACGTCAACAGTCGATCGGGGATTTGCGGTGTTCCACCCTATTTGAGACAGCGCGTACGGAAGCACGACCCGGCGCATTCGGCCACGACCGCGGCCGTGTACAGCGGTTTCGTGCATACATGCACGAAACGCGAGACGCACGCACGAAACGCGAGACGCATGCCCGGGAGACGGGGCGGCCTAGACCGCCTCGTACGCGAAGCCGCCGTAGGCGCCGTACGGGGAGTCCTGCGCGGCGCCCGCGGCGCACCGGTCCAGTTCGCACCAGATGCGTTTGCCGGCGCCCTCGGGATTCCAGCCCCAGCGGTCCGCGAGGCCGTCGACGAGTTCCAGGCCGCGGCCGTTGGTCTCGTCGCCGTCCGCGTGGCGGGGCATCGGCGGGCGGGCGCTGGAGTCGGCTACCTCGAGACGCACCGTGGCGGCTCCGGCACCACCCGGCAGACACAGGCGCAGCACGGCCGGACACCCGGTGTGCACCACGGCGTTGGTGACGAGCTCGGAGACCAGCAGGATCAGCGTCTCGGCGAGTGGTTCATCGGCGTCTATCCCGGACCCCGCGAGCCTCGAACGGGCCCACCGCCGGGCTCGCCCCACCTCTGCGGGGTCGGGCCGGATCTCCAGCTGCACTTGAAGCACCTGCACCGCTCACACCATCCGAACCGGCGGACACATCGCCTCGCGCCTCACAAGGGCCACGATCGTAGCCATTTTCTGCATGGCCAGAACAAGGATCACGGAACGTGATTCCCTTGCGAGACAGCATGGTTGACGTACAGTCACCCCAACAAGCGCTTCGGGCATATTCCAGCGCGAAGGAGTACGCGTGCGGCATACTGTGCGACGCTCGCCACGGGGAGTCGAACAGGCAGGTGCGGGGGTCCGCCCTGCCCCACGAGCGGCGCGCATCGCCGGGTCCGGCGCGGCCTCGGGGGCAACACCGGGATGGCTCAGCCTCAGAACCACTCGCATCCCACACAAGGTACCGGAGCCCGGCGCCGACTCCAGGCCGTGACAAGTCACGCCTAGGACACAACCAGGTCTCAACGCTCCGTGATCCCGGTTTGCCACGATCCGCGACATCCGCCCGCGTTCCTCCCGCGACACCCCAGGACAGCGGCCCTCTACGCCTCGGCGGACACCAGATCGTCCGCCAGCTCCTCCTCACTTTGCGTAGCGCCGCCGGCACGATGTGTCCGCGTCCAGGCCCTCTTCAGGTGCAGATGGACGTCGGACTCCCAGGTGAAGCCCATGCCGCCGTGCACCTGGAGGCAGTCGCGGGCACCGCGCACGGCGGCCTCGTCGGCGAGCAGACGGGCGGCCGCGACATCGGCCGGGTCGGCGGTGACCGCGGCGGCGTAGACGGCCACGCGGGCCGTCTCGACCCGCGCGAGCATGCCCGCGCACAGATGCTGCACCGCCTGGAAGGCGCCGATCGGCTGCCCGAACTGCTCGCGCGTCCGGGCGTGTTGCACGGCGGTCTCGCAGGTCCGGGCGGCGCTGCCGAGCTGTTCGGCGGCGGTCAGGAGCGACACGAGCAGCCGGTCCGGCGTCGGGGCGGTCCCGGGTGCGCCGCGCCCGGGAGGCCGGGCGCCGGTCCCGGGCAGCCGGTGCAGGGGCGTCAGCGGGTCCACCGGGTCCAGCGGCTCGGCCCCGGCGGCGTCGCCCCGCACGACGTCGGCCTCGTCCAGCCATTCCACGAGCCCCCCGTCGGCGCGGGTCACGACCACCTCCCCGGCGGCCGCTCCGGGCACGGCGCCCGCGGCGAGATGGGTGGCGATCAGCGGTCCCGGCAGCAGGACCCGCCCCGCCTCCTCGAAGGCCAGCACGGCCTCCGGGAGGCCCTGCCCGACGCCGCCCGCGGCCTCGGGAAGGCGCAGCGCGAAGAACCCGGCGGCGCCCAGCTCGCGCCACAGCCCCCGGTCGAGCACCCGGGCGCCCTTCTCGTCCGCCCGCTCCACGGCCGCGCGCAGCGCCTCCCGCCCGAACCGGCCTTCGAGCAGGTCGCGTACGCCCTGCCGCAGAGCCCGTTGATCAGCCGTCAGCCGGAAGTCCACGGTCACCTCCCCCTGGGAAGGCCGAGGATCCGCTCGGCCACGATGTTCCGCTGGATCTGCGAGGTGCCGGCCGCGATCGTGTACGACAGGGACGAGAGCCGGTCCAGCGTCCACTCCCGTCCCAGGTCCAGGGCCTCGGGGCCGAGGACCTCCGCGGCGGCGTCGAACAGTTCCTGGCGGGCGTGCGAATAGCCGAGCTTGAAGACCGAACCGCCGACGCCGGGCACTCCCCCGGTGCCCTGCGCCTCGCTGACGTTCCACTGGGTGAGCCGCCACAGCGCGCGGAACTCGGCGTTGAGCCTGCCCAGGCGGCGGCGCACGACGGCGTCGTCCCAGCGGCCGTTCTTGCGCGCCTCACGGGCGATCTCGGCCAGGACGCGGCGGCAGGCGACCACTTCGCCGACGAAGGCGGTGCCGCGCTCGTAGGAGAGCGTCACCATGGTCACGCGCCAGCCGTCGTTCTCGGCGCCGACCCGGTTGGCGACCGGGACTCGCACCTCGTCGAGGAAGACCTCCGCGAACTCGGTGGAACCCGCGAGCGTCCGCAGCGGGCGGACGGTGATGCCGGGCGCGTCCATCGGCATGGCGAGCCAGGTGATGCCCCGGTGCCTGCGCTCGGCGGGGTCGGTGCGCACGAGCAGTTCGCACCAGTCGGCCACCTCGGCGTGGGAGGTCCAGATCTTGGACCCGCTGACCACGTAGTCGTCGCCGTCGCGCCGGGCGCGCGTGCGCAGCGAGGCGAGGTCGGAGCCCGCGTCGGGTTCGCTGAAGCCCTGGCACCAGACCTCGTCGCCGCGCAGCACGGGCGGCAGCCAGCGCGCCCGCTGCTCCGCGCTCCCCTCGGAGGCGATGGTCGGCCCGGCGTGCAGCAGCCCGACGAAGTTGGCCCCCACGTAGGGGGCGCCCGCCTTCTCGGTCTCCTCCAGGTAGATGAGGTGCTGGGTCGGCGTGGCCCCGCGGCCGCCCGCGTCGACGGGCCAGTGCAGGCCCGCGTACCCGGCGTCGTACAGCATCCGCTGCCAGCCGAGGTCGTAGGCCCGTCGCGCGGGCCAGTCGCGGGGGGACGGTTTCGGCGGCAGCGTCGGCAGGACCGAGGCGAGCCAGGTCCGCAGGCGGGCGCGGAACTCCTCCTCCTCGGGGGTGTACGTCAGGTCCACTACAGGTCCAGGTCCAGCATGCGGATGGCGTTGCCCCGCATGAGCTTGTGGACGGTCTCGTCGTCGAGGCCCTTCACGTGGTCGAGGGCGACCTCCTTGGTGTGCGGGAAGGTCGAGTCGACGTGCGGGTAGTCGGTCTCGAAGGTGGCGTTGTCGCGGCCCACCACGTCCAGGGACGCCACTCCGTGCTTGTCGCGGAAGAAGCAGCAGAAGATCTGGCGGTAGTAGTACGTCGACGGGGGCTCCGGGATCAGGTCCTTGACCCCGCCCCAGGCGCGGTGCTCCGACCAGACGTCGTCGGCGCGCTCCAGGGCGTACGGGATCCAGCCCATCTGGCCTTCGGAGTAGGCGAGTTTGAGGCGCGGGAACTTCACCAGGACGCCGCTGAACAGGAAGTCCATCATGGAGGCCATCGCGTTGTTGAAGGACAGCGAGGCCTGGACGGCGGGGGGTGCGTCGGGGGACGCGGCCGGCATCTGGGAGGACGAGCCGATGTGCATGTTCACGACCGTCCCGGTCTCCTGGCAGACCGCGAAGAACGGGTCCCAGTAGCCGGAGTGGATGGAGGGCAGTCCCAGGTGGGTGGGGATCTCGGAGAAGGTGACGGCCTTCACGCCCCGGACGGCGTTGCGGCGGATCTCGGCGACGGCGAGGTCGATGTCCCACAGCGGGATCAGGCACAGCGGGATCAGCCGGCCGGCGCTGTCGCCGCACCATTCCTCGACCATCCAGTCGTTGTACGCCCGCACGCAGGCCAGGGCGACCTCCTTGTCGTGGGCCTCGGCGAAGGTCTGGCCGCAGAACCGCGGGAAGGTGGGGAAGCAGAGGCTGGCCTCGACGTGGTTGAGGTCCATGTCCTTGAGCCGCTCGGCGGGGTCCCAGCAGCCGCGCCGCATCTCCGCGCGGGTGATGCCCTCCAGCGTCATCTCGTCGCGGTCGAAGCCGACGGCGGCGATGTTGCGCTTGTACGGGAACGAGAGGTCCTCGTAGATCCACCAGTCGGTCGGCGGGCCGTCCGGGTCCATGGTGATCCGGTACTTGCCCCCGACGTAGGCGAGTTCGCCGATGCCGGCAGTGAGCGGCTTCGGTCCCCGGTCGTGGTACTTGCGCGGCAGCCAGGTCTCGAAGAGGTGCGCGGGCTCGATCACATGGTCGTCGACGCTGATGATGCGGGGCAGTTCGGTCATGGTCCCCTCCGCCTGGCGTACGTTTCTGATGACCCGTCAGATTCAACTCCACAAGCAGGCTAGCCCCGCGCCTATGGACCGACAAGGCGCCGGGCCCTACGCTCTGCCCACGATCTGACTGACCGTCAGTTGCCGGGTCGAAGAGAACGACCACAGGGGGTCGAAGTGAACGACACCGCACACGCCCTGAGCTCCGCGCGCACGCTGTGGGAACTGGTCGACCGCCGGGCCGGCCTCACCCCCGACCGGCCCGTCCTGCTCCAGGGCGACCGCTCCCTGAGCTTCGGCGAGCTGCGCGACCGCGCCGAGCGGGTGGCGGCGGGACTCCACGACAGGGGCGTGCGGCCGGGCACGGTGGTCGCCTGGCAGTTGCCGACCCGGATCGAGACCGCCCTGCTGTCCTTCGCGCTGGCCCGTATCGGCGCCGTGCAGTCGCCGGTCATCCCCTTCTACCGCGACCGCGAGGTCGGCTTCGCGCTGCGGGAGTCGAAGGCCGAGTACGTCGCCGTGCCGGGCGAGTGGCGCGGCTTCGACCACACCGCGATGGCCCACCGGCTCGACGCGAAGAACGTCTTCGAGGCCTACGACACGCTGCCCGACGGCGATCCCGCCGTCCTTCCGCCCCCGCCCGCCGACGGAACCTCCGTCCGCTGGATCTACTGGACCTCGGGCACCACCTCCGACCCCAAGGGCGTGCTGCACACGGACCGTTCACTGATCGCGGGCGGCTCCTGCCTCGCCCACGCGCTGCGGCTGTCCGAGGACGACGTCGGCTCGATGGCCTTCCCGTACGCGCACATCGCCGGGCCCGACTACACGGTGATGCTGCTGCTGTACGGGTTCCCGGCGGTGATGTTCGAGCACTTCGCGCTGCCGGACGCGCTCGCGGAGTACCGCAGGCACGGCGTGACGGTGGCGGGTGGGTCGACCGCGTTCTACTCGATGTTCCTGGCCGAACAGCGCAAGCGGCCCGGGGAGCCGGTGATCCCCACGCTGCGGCTGCTCGCGGGCGGCGGGGCCCCGAAGCCGCCCGAGGTCTACCACTCGGTCGTCCGGGAGATGGGCGTGCAGCTCACCCACGGGTACGGGATGACCGAGGTCCCGATGATCACGATGGGCGCGCCGGACGACACGGCCGAGAACCTGGCCACCACGGAGGGCAGGCCCCCCGAGGGCATGGAGATACGGATCGTGGACGCGGCGGGCGCCGCCCGGCCGTGCGGGGTCGACGGCGACGTGCGGCTGCGCGGGGAGGCCGTGTGCCAGGGGTATCTGGACCCGGCGCAGACCGCGGAGGCGTTCGACGGGGACGGGTTCCTGATCACCGGGGACGTGGGGCATCTGACCGGGAGCGGTCATCTCGTCCTGACCGGCCGGGTCAAGGACATCATCATCCGCAAGGGCGAGAACATCTCCGCGAAGGAGATCGAGGATCTGCTGCACCGGCACCCGGCGGTCGGCGACGCCGCCGTGATCGGACTGCCCGACGCCGAGCGCGGGGAGCGCGTGTGCGCGGTGGTGGAGCAGCCGCCGGGTGCGCCGGAGCTGACGCTGGTCGCGGTGACGTCGTATCTGCGCGCGGAAGGGCTGTCCGTGCACAAGCTGCCGGAGCAACTGGAGGTGGTGGACGCCCTTCCGCGCAACGAGACGCTGCGGAAGGTACTCAAGTACCGGCTCAGGGACCGCTTCTCGGGGTGATCCCCCAACGCGGGCCCAGTCCGGCACGCCCGGCAGGTCCGGCTGGCCTGGCCGACCCGGCTGACCCGGCTGACCCGGCAGGTCCGGCAGGCCAGGCAGGTCCGGCAGGCCAGGCAGGTCCGGCAGGCCAGGCAGGTCCGGCAGGCCAGGCAGGCCAGGCAGGCCAGGCAGGTCCGGCAGGTCCGGCAGGCCAGGCAGGTCCGGCAGGCCAGGCAGGTCCGGCAGGTCCGACTGACCTGGCCGACCAGGCTGACCCGGCGGGTCCGGCAGGCCCGGCTTACCCGGCCGACCCGGCAGGTCCGGCAGGTCCGGCAGGTCCGGCAGGTCCGGCGAGTCCGGCTGCCCCGACTGCCCCGACTATCCCGGCTGACCCGGCTGGACCGGTGTGTCCGGCTGACCCGGCTGACCCGGCTGACCCGGTGTGCCCGGCTGAGCCGGCCGGGTCGGCTACTCCGGCACCGTGAAGTAGCGGGCGAAGCCGGTCACGATCTCCGGTTCGCCGATCCGTCCGTCGGCGTCCGTGTCCAGGGCGGCGGCCACGCCGGTGGCGAGGGTCTCGCCCACTCCCAGCGCCCCGAGGACGCGAGTGACCTCGCCGACCGTGGCCGCGCCGTCCCCGTCGGCGTCCGCCACGGCGAGGGCCGCGTGCAGGAAGGGACGGGCGATCTCGGCGAACCGGTCGGGGTTGTCGCGCAGCCGCTTCACGGCGCCGCTCACGAACTCCTCGCGCGTGATCCGCTGGTCTCCGTCACGGTCCGCTATCCCGGCCATCCCCTGCCAGAACGCCTCGGCCCCGATGTAGAGGGCCTGCCCCTTGTCCGACCGGGCGGTCGTGCCGAACTCGGCGAGCAGGGCCTTGGCCGCGGCGTTGAAGTCCTCCCGGTCGATGTAGCCGTTGCCGTCCTGGTCGAAGCCGGCGAACCGGGCGGCGATCCTGCGCTCGTACTCGGAACTGACCATGGTGTGTTCGGACCGCCTCACTACTCAGCCGGCCGCGGCCGGACTGCGGTTCATCTGGGACGGAGCGTACGACGACGGAACCGTCCGGGGGGCCGGAAAGCGACGGTTGTACCAAGACCGCAAGAATTCCGAGACAAGGGAAAGGGGCCGAAAAGGGACGGGAGGAGGGCGCGAAGGGGGCGGGAAGCGGCCGTCTCCGGGCCGTGCCGGGCGATCACGACCGAACCCTCAGGCCGACAGCGGGCGGGACTCCTCGTCCGTGGCCGCGTCGACGTCCGGGTACACGTCGAAGAGCCGGCGCACGCCGAGGGCCCCGAGGACGCGGTTCACATGGGAGCCGTCGACCGCGCCCCGCGCGGGCAGGATCAGACGCAGCCGCCCGCGGCACGAGCGCATGAGACGGCGGGCGGCGATCAGGACGCCGACCCCGCTGGAGTCGCAGAACACGACCTCGGACAGATCCAGGACGATGCTGTGCCGGCCCGCGGCCACCACGTCGTGGACGCTCTGCCGCAGCCCCGGCGACGTCACGAGATCGAGTTCGCCCGACACCCGCAGCACGGCCCACTCGCCGTCGGTCACGTCGGTCACGTGCGTCACTTCGAGCGTCACCGCCACGCCTTTCGCTCGCCTCGCCCAGCAGAAACGGAAGCACTCCGTACGCTTCCTTCCAGCGCGGCTGCCCCGCCGTAGTTCCATGAAACACGGATCCCGCCAGGAAGAAACGTCTGTCTACGGTCGAAAATGCTTCACGATGGTTCTCTTTCGGTCGCATACGACCAGTTGCGGTCAGGTGCGGGGCCGGAAAGGGCGCGCCTCTACCATCCACAGCCCGCCCAGGGGCGCACATTGACGCAAAGGGGCGTGCGGCGACGGACGTGCCGACTACATTCAAGACAGCGGACGCGCCCAGGCTGGACGGCAGCACCGCATGGCCGGCCAGGGACAGGGGACACGGCCGGTACACGGGCCGGACGCGGGAACGCGCACCGGGCACGACCAGGGGTGAGGGGGCCGTATGGCGACGCAGGACGCACCGCCCCGCTGGGACCGCAAGATGCAGCAGCGGCTCTCGCGCGGGGAGGCCGCCGCGCTCGGCGAGCTCTACGACCGGTTCGCCTCGCTCGTGCACGGCCTCGCCCATCGCGTGCTCGGGGACGAGCGGGCCGCCGACGGGATCACCCGCGAGGTCTTCACCCACGTCTGGGAGAACCCCGACGCCTACGACCCGAAGCAGGGCCCGCTGCGCTCCTGGGTCGCCACCCTGACCCACCGCCTGGCCGTGCAGCGTCTGCGCGCCACCGAGGCCGCCGCCCTCGCCCGCGACGGCGACGGCAGCGCCGAGGAACTGGAGCGCAAGGTGCGCAGCGCGTCCGTCGCCGCGCGCGCGGACTACATCGTCACGTCCATGCCCACCCCGCTGCGGACCGCCCTGGAACTGGCGTACTTCCAGCGCCGCGACTACCGCCAGGCGGCCGCCGACCTCGGCGTCACCGAGGACGAGGCCCGCCGCCGGCTGCGCCTCGGCCTCCAGTTGCTGTCCACCGCCCACGACGCCGGGCCGGCCGGCACCCCGCCGGAACCCGGGGGTGCGCGGTGAGCGAGGAACCCGGCCGGTTCGTGCCGCCCGACGACGAGGAGGGCCGCGCGGGCGGGTACGAGGACGGTCACGGGGACAGGCACGGGAAGACGAACGAGAACGACGCGAACGACGAGGACGGGCACAGCGGCATGCACGAGGACGCGCACGACGACGCCGACGGCGGTGGCGCCGGGCCGCGGCCGGGCGGGCCGCCGCGCATACCGCCGCCCCGCGCCTCCGTGGAGGACACCGGACTGCCGCTGCCCGAACCGGCCGGCACCCCGGCACCGCCGGTCCTCGAACACCGGGTCCTGAAGTCGCTGCTGGGCGCCTGGGCGCTGGCCGCCTGCTCGGCGGACGAGACGAACGCCGTCGAGGAGCACCTCGGGAACTGCGGCTCGTGCGCGGAGGAGGCGCTGCGGCTGCGCGAGGCGGTCGGCCTGCTGCACCCGGCGGAGAGCCTCGACCTGGACCCCACGCTGCGCACCCGCGTCCTGACGAGTTGCCTGGACCGGCGCCCGCCGCGCATCCCGGTACCCGAGTGGGCCGCCCCGTACGACGCGGAGACCGCGCGTCTCGACGCCCTGCTCCAGGACATCGGCGGTTCCGAATGGCACGCCCCCGTGCGGCTGCGCTGGTTCGAGGGCGACGGGCCCGTGAGCCGTCGTACGACCGTCGCCGGGGTCATCGCCCATCTGCTGAGCGTCGACGGACTGGTCGCCGTCGCGCTGGGTCTGGACGACCCGGTCGGCACGGCGGGAGCGGAGCGGCCGACACCGCAGGAGCGCACCGAGACGTACTGGCGTTCCTCGCGCGTCCCGCCCACCCGGTCCGTGCGCGCCCCCTGGCGGGAGCAGAGCCACGACATCGTCCGGAGCGTGTCGTTCGTGGAGGAGGGCGCCCCGGCCGCGGGCGGGGTCGCGGGCGGGGAGGCCTCCGGGCGGCTCACCGTGGCGTACGGCGGTTTCGAACTGCCGCTCAGCGACGCGATGCTGGACCGGGCCTTCGAGTGCTGGGTGCACGCGGGGGACATCGCCGACGCGGTGGACTACCCGTACGAGCCGCCCGCTCCCCGGCATCTGCACCGGATGATCGACCTGGCCGCGCGGATGCTGCCCGTCTCCCTCGCCGAGCGGCGCCGGGCCGGGCTGTCGGCCCGGTCGGTCCGGCACCTCGTCACGGCCGGCGCTCCCGGACGCAGTCTGCGCCTGGAGATCGAGGGCTCCGGGGGCGGTGAGTGGCTCATCCCGCTCGACTCGCCCGGCGCCGTCGGCTCCGCCGACCACGAGGTGGCCCATGTCGCGCTGGACGGCGTCGAGTTCTGCCGCCTGGCCGCGGGCCACGTCTCTCCGGAGGAGGCGGCCGCCGGACAGGACGGCGACCGTGACGTCATCAGGGACGTCCTGTCCGCGGCGGCCTCGCTGAGCCGGATGTAGTCCCGCGCCCCGCGCCCCGGACGTCAGGCGGTCAGGCGAAGACGACCGTGCGGCGTCCGTTGAGCAGGATGCGGCGCTCCGCGTGCCACTTCACGGCGCGGGCCAGGGCCTGGCACTCCACGTCACGGCCGATGGCGACGAGCTGGTCGGGGGTGACGTCGTGGCCGACCCGCTCGACCTCCTGCTCGATGATCGGGCCCTCGTCGAGGTCGGCGGTGACGTAGTGCGCCGTGGCGCCGATGAGCTTGACCCCGCGGGCGTGTGCCTGGTGGTAGGGCTTGGCGCCCTTGAAGCTCGGCAGGAAGGAGTGGTGGATGTTGATGATGCGGCCGCTGAGCTGCTTGCACAGATCGTCCGAGAGGACCTGCATGTAGCGGGCGAGGACGACCAGCTCGACGCCCTTCTCGCGCACCAGCTCCAGCAACTGCGCCTCGGCCTCGGCCTTCGTGTCCTTCGTCACCGCGATGTGGTGGAAGGGAACGTCGTACGACCCCACGAGCTCCGCGAAGTCGGTGTGGTTGGAGACCACGGCGGCGATGTCGACGGGCAGCGCGCCGATCCGCGCGCGGAAGAGGAGGTCGTTCAGGCAGTGGCCGAACTTGCTGACCATGAGGACGACCCGCATCCGGTCCTCGGCGCGGTGGATCTGCCACTCCATGTGGAACGCGTCGCCGATCGCTGTGAAACTCGCCCGCAATTTCTCCACGGTCACCGGGGATTCGGCGGAGAAGTGGACGCGCATGAAGAACAGACCGGTGTCGTGGTCGCCGAACTGCTGGCTGTCCTCGATGTTGCAGCCGGTCATGAACAAGTAGCTCGACACGGCGTGCACGATGCCCTGCTTGTCGGGGCAGGACAGCGTCAGGACGTACTGCTCGGCGGAGGGCACGGTCTCGCGGACGGACGGCTCATTCATGCGGGACAGGCTTTCATACCGGGCGCCCGCGCAGGAGTGCCGTCCCGCCACGCGGACGCCGCCCGGGCCCCCGCGCCGACCGCGCCGCGACGCCGCGCGGAGCTACGCCGACCGCGTCAGGATGCGCAGGACCTCAAGGGTGCGCGGAGGCGCGTCCGGGTCCTCTCCGTCGCTCGATGCCAGCCGCATGTGCGCGGCACGCGCGGCCTGGAGGGCGTCCGGCCAGCCCTGGTGGTCGAGGTAGGCGGAGACCGGGGCGTCGGGTCCGACCTGGTGCATGATCCGCAGGACCCGCAGGACGGCACTGTCCACGAGGGCCGCCTCCTGGGAGTCGCGGAAGATCGTGCCGACGTATTTCTCGGCCGACCAGTTGTCCAGCCAGGTGTCCTCGACCAGGCGGTACACGGCGTCGGTGACGTCGCCGTATCCGTCGACGCCGGCGAGCCAGACGTCTCTCTGGAACGCGGGGTCGGAAAGCATGTGCAGCGCGGAGCGCACATTGCTGCGCCAGCGCCACCAGGGCATGTCGTTCAGTGGCATGCCGCCCATGGTGGATGAGCGACGGCCGCGGCGGGAAGAGTTCTCCGAGTCTTGCACGGTCATCGATCGTACGTTCCCTGTGAAAAACAGTTCATCGACCCCTGTAATTCACCTCTGCGTCACCTGGTGTCGACCACGGGTCACATAAATATTTTTGATGTGGCGGAATCGTGCATGCCCATGACCGGTAGGCGACGTACTCGCACCACCTCCCCCACCCCGCCCCGGCCCCGCAAGGCCAAGCTGCTGTACGCGAGCGCCTTGGTGGCGTGCGCGTCGGTCGCCGTCGGATGCGGGGTCATCCCTGGTGCCACGGGGGGCTCCGGGGATGGCCCCGTCAAGGTGATGACCTGGGCCCCCGAGAAGACCAACGCGACGAACAAGCCCGGAATGCCGGCCCTGGCGAAGGCGTACGCGCGCTGGGTCAACGCGCACGGAGGTATCAACGGCCGCCGGCTCGAGGTCCTCACCTGCAACGACCACAACGACTCGGTCGCCGCCGCGCACTGCGCCGAGCGGGCCGTCGACGAGGACGTCGTCGCGGTCGTGGGCTCCTACAGCCAGCACAGCCGGGCGTTCCTCGCCCCGCTGGAGAGCGCCGGCATCCCCTACATCGGAGGCTTCGGCGTCACCGACGACGAGTTCACCAGCCCCGTCTCCTACCCCGTCAACGGCGGTCAGGGCGTCCTGCTGGCCGGCCTCGGCGAGCAGCTCGCGAAGAACTGCGGCGCCGTCTCGCTCATACGCCCCGACACGATCGCCGGTGACGAGCTGCCGGTGCTGCTCGACTCCGGTCTGAAGGCGCTGGGCCACTCGCAGGCCGCGGACCAGCGGGCGGCCGAGGACGCCACCGAGTACTCCCGGCCGACCCAGCAGGCGCTCGACCACGCGACGTCCGACCCGAGCAAGCCGGGCTGTGTGGTCCCCGCGCTCGGCGACCGCACGAACACCTTCATGGACTCCTTCCGGCGCGACGCCAAGGACTACCCGAAGGTGCACACCGGGACGGTCATCGGCAACGTCGACCAGTCGCTCATCGACGCCACCGGAGGCAAGTCGGGCCCCTACGAGGGTTCGTACGTCACCGGCTGGTACCCGACCGCCGACGACTCGCGCTGGAACCCGATGCGCGCGGTGATCAAGGAACAGGCGTTCGGCGACAACCGGATCGACCCCGCCGACGCCGGGGTGCAGACCACCTGGATCGCCTACACCGTGCTGAGGAAGGCCATCGAGTCCCTCGGTGCGGGAGAGGTCTCGCCCCTCACTCTGCGGCGCGAACTCGACAACGGCCTGAAGGTGGACACCGGCGGGCTCACCCCGGTCCTGAGCTGGCGCTTCGACGCGGACACCGCCGCCGCCGACTTCCCGCGCCTGGTCAACGCCAACGTCACGTTCCAGGTGGTCAACGGCGGTCTGCTCACCTCGCAGCGCAAGGGGTTCGTCAACATGACGAAGACCCTGTCCGGGGAGGACTAGCCGGTCCCCGGCGGGACACCGCTCACGACGAAAGCCTGGCCCCCGCACCGTTCGGTGCGGGGGCCGGGCTTTCGTGCGTGGCCGGTACCGGCGTGCGCGGCCGGAAGGGGCGCGTGCTGCCGGAAGCGTGCGCCCGGTCAGAGCTGGGTGCGGGCCCGCTGGGTCAGGCCGTACTTCGACGCGATGGCGTTCCACAGCGTCGCGGCCTTCCCCTTCTGGGCGGAGGCCGTGCCGCTGGCCCGGTCGCCCGCCTGGGTCTGCCCGGTGGTGCGGGCATGGCCCTTGCGGCAGCCCTTCTTGTCGTTCTTGACCTGGTCGGCCCAGGCCGCGTAGTGGTTGTCGGCCGCGGCGGAGGCCTTCCAGCCGCTGTTGAGGGCGGCGCTCAGCTCGTCGTGGTTCGGCAGCTTGTCGACCGAGAGGCCGGCGAGCCGGGTGACCAGCTCGCCGCGCTGCTTGGCCGCGTCCCGCAGATCACTGGCCGCCTGGTCGAGGTTGCCGCACGCCTTCACGTTCGCCACGGCGTTGATCACCGAGTCGCGGCTGCTGGCGCTGTCCGCGAGCAGCTTGTCCAGTTCGACGGCCTGCGCCTTCACCGGATCGGCACCGGCGGGCGCCGACGAACCCGCCGTCGCGGGCGCGGTCGCGGCCACCGTCTTGCCGGTGTCGTCCTTGGCGTCGTCGCCACCGCCACCGCCGCTGAGCAGGGCGCCCGCGCCGACACCGAGCACGATGATGCCGATGCCGACCGCGGCGATCACTGGGACGCGCGAACGGCCGCGGCCACCGCCGCCCGCGTCACCGCCCGACGGGCCGCCGCGCCGCCCGGCGGCACGTCCGCCGCCGGCGCCGGGCACCGGCTGGGCGCCGTACCGGTCACCCTGGCCGTAGGGGTCCTGCGGGCCGTACGGGTCCTGCGGGCCGCCCGCGTCGATACGGGGCAGCATCTGCGTCGACCCGGCGACCTCCGGCTCGCTGCGGAAGAGATTGTCGAACTCCGCCGGGGGCTGCCGCTCCTCGTGCGCTCCGGAGGGCATCCCGTAGGAGCCCGAGGGCTGCGCGGGGACGGGCGGGATGTACTGCGTGGCGTCGGCGTCCGAACCGCCCGGCGCGGCCTGTCCCGGGTAGTGCGGGGTACCGGCCGCGACCTCCGGCGGCAGAGCGCCCGGTCCGACCGGCGGAATGAACTGGGTGGCGCCCTCGTCCGGCGCGGCGGCGACCGGCGGTATGAACTGCGTCGCCCCCTCGTCGGCACCGGGGGCGGCCGGTATGTACGGAATGTACTGGGTGGCGCCGTCGTCACCGCCGGACGGGAGCGGGGTCCCGTGGCCGCCCTGCTGCTCCTGGGTCCCGTACGCGCCGTAGCCGTCGTATCCGGCGGCGGCGCCCGGGCCGTGCGCCCCCGGCGCATAGCCGTTCTGGGCGCCGTATGCCGAGGACGACGCGCTCTCGGGCGGCAGCGGTGCGGAGCCGGATCCGGGCGCGCCGAAGCCCTGCGCCTGCTGTGCGCCGTGCTGGTCCGCGGCCGGCCAGCCCTGGGCCCCGGAGGGCGTGGGGGCGCCCCAGGACGGATCGGCGTTCGCGGGCGTGCCCCAGCCGTCGGCGGACTGCGGGGCGGGGGCGGCCGACTGATCGGGACCCCACTGCCCACCCCAGGCCGGGCCACTGGCCGGGGTCACACGGTCACCCGTCGTGCCCGGCAGCAGGGGCTCGCTACCGTCGGAGGGCAGCACGATGCCTTCGTGCGCGGGCCGCGCCGAGGGCTCCTCGCCCTGTCCACTCTGCGTCACCGGGACTCCTACGAATGGGGGACCTTCGGAATCATCGGCTCACGCTACCGGGTCCCCACAACCCGGTGCCACGCAGCACCGGCGGTGACCGCGGCGCCCTGTGACGCGGGTAACGAAACCGCCCCCGAATGCGCTGTATCTCACTCCCTTCCCCCACGGCACTCTCGTTTTCCCGGCGTTCACGCCTCTAAGGGCCATATGTTCACGCAGGCGGGCCCCGAAGACCGCGAAGCGAAATGATCACACCCGCGCCGCCGGTCACTTCCGTGCCGGGTCCGCGCGTACGCTCACGCGGCCGCCTGCAGCTCCATGCGCGCCCCGAACTCCCGGACCACGGCCTCGTCCTGGAACGGCGCCAGGCGCTGCTGGAGGTCCTCCAGATACTCGGCGCCGCGGTTGGAGCGGAGCGTGCCGAGGAGTTCGACGGCGCGCAGACCGGTGTGGCAGGCCTGCTCCACCTCGCGCTTCTGGACCTGTGCCGTGGCGAGCAGGACGTAGCCGATGGCCCGGCGGCGGGCGCGCGACTCGGGAAGACCGGCCAGGGACTCCTCGGCGCACCGCGCGGCGGCCTCGGCCTGACCGAGGTCCCGGTGGCAGTGGGCCAACTCGTCGGCCAGATAGGCCTCGTCGAAGTGCGCGATCCACGCCGGATCGTCCCCGGAGGCCGCGTCGGCGTTCTCCAGGGCCGTGACGGCCTTCCCGGACGCCACCTGCGCGGCGCGCGCGTCGCCCAACAGCGCGTGCCCGCGCGCCTCGGCGGCGTGGAACATCGACTCCGCCCGCGGTGTCACCCGGCCCCGCGACCCTTCCTGGGCCGCGCGCGCCAACTGCGCGATCTCGCGCGGGTTGCCGAGCTGGGCGGCCAGGTGGCTCATGGACGCGGCGAGGACGTAACCGCCGTAGGCGCGGTCACCGGCCGCCTGCGCGAGCCGCAGCGCCTGGATGTAGTAGCGCTGGGCGAGCCCGGGCTGTCCGGTGTCGATGGCCATGTAGCCGGCGAGTTCGGTCAACCGGGAGACGGCGGCGAACAGTTCACGTCCGACCGCCTCGCGGTAGGAACCGGCGAGCAGCCCGGAGACCACGCTGTTCAGGTAGTGCACGACCACCGGGCGCACATGCCCGCTGCCGTACTGGTGGTCCAGGTCGGTCAGGGCCTGGGTCATCGCGCGGACCGCCGCCACGTCCGAGAGGCCGACGCGCGGGCCCGCCGACCGGGCCACCTGCGAGTCCGGCGACGAGATCAGCCAGTCGCGGCTCGGCTCGACGAGCGCGGAGGCGGCGACGGACGACCCGGACAGGAAGTCCCGCCGTCCCACGTCGCTGCGCCACAGCTCGCAGACCTGCTCGATCGCGCCCAGTATCGTCGGCGAGAACTGGAGACCGACGCCGGACGCCAGGTTCTTGCCGTTGGCCATGCCGATCTCGTCGATCGTGACCGTCCGGCCAAGCTTGCGCCCCAGCGCCTCGGCGATGATCGCCGGAGCCCTCCCCCGGGGCTGCTGCCCGCGCAGCCAGCGCGCGACCGACGTCTTGTCGTAGCGCAGGTCGAGTCCGTGCTCCGCTCCGCACATGTTCACTCGGCGGGCCAGCCCGGCGTTCGAGCAGCCCGCTTCCTGGATGAGCGCCTGGAGCCGTTCGTTCGGCTGCCTGGCGATGAGAGGCCTTGCGGCCATGGCGTACCCCCTGTGGCTGCGGTGCCTGCCCACGCACCGAGTTGATGTGTCCTCACCGGCCGGCGCACCGAAGGAGACCGGCCAGGAAGATCGATGCCCCGCAGACATACCGAAGATGCGAGACATGTGAGGATTGCCGGGGTAAGGACGGTCGCCCGACCCCATCCCTGATTACCCGCTACCGGCTGCCGCCGCCCCCGCGCGCCCCCACACGTGCATCCATGCGCCCCAGCCGGGGAATCGATGCTCCTCCCCCGCGCGCGTGTCCCCCGTAACCCTGGGTGGACGCGGAAGTTGAGATCGACGTGGAAGAGATCATCACAGGAACCGAGTCCGCACACTTTCCCCAGCAGCGGGGCGAATCGCTGCCGGAAACCGCCGTGCGCTACGCCGAGGAACGCCACTGGGACGTGTTCCCCGGCACCTGGCTGGTGACGTCCGGCGGGGTGCAGCTCTGCTCCTGCGGTGAACCCGCCTGTGCCGCGCCCGGCGCGCATCCGGCGCGCGAGGACTGGGCGGCCCAGGCCACGGGCAGCGCGACCGTGGCGCGGCGGCTCTGGTCGGTGCGGCCGGAGGCGTCGATCCTGCTGCCCACGGGGCGCGCGTTCGACGCGATCGACGTGCCCGAGACGGCCGGGTTCCTGGCGCTCGCCCGGATGCGGCGGATGGAGCTCACGCTCGGGCCGGTGACGTGCACCCCGGACCGCCGCATGCACTTCTTCGTGCTCCCCGGAGCCGCGGCGAAGGTTCCCGACCTGGTGCGGGCGCTGGGCTGGCCGCCGGCCTCGCTCGATCTGACCGTGCGCGGCGAGGGCTCCTACGTGGCCGCGCCGCCGACCCGGGTCGGATCGCGGGGTGCCGTGCAGTGGGCCTGCCGGCCGACGCCCGCGAACCGCTGGCTGCCGGACGCGGAGGAACTGATCTCCCCGCTGGCCTACGCCTGCGGACGGGACCGGTGACGGGCGGAGCCGGCCGGCGTCCGTAGATCGACCGGGACTCGGCGGGGACCGGTGGCGGGCGGCCGGGGGCCCTTAGGGTGCCTGTATGAGCGAGGGAGCGAAGGACGGCGGCGTGCCCGCCGTGCGTGTGCGGGGGCTCTGGAAGCGGTTCGGTGAGCAGGTCGCCGTGGCCGGGATCGATCTGGAGCTTCCCGCGGGGCAGTTCATCGGGCTCGTCGGGCCGAACGGCGCCGGCAAGACCACCACCCTGTCGATGGTGACCGGTCTGCTCAGACCCGATCAGGGCACGGTTGAGGTCGTGGGTCACGACGTCTGGCGCGACCCGGCGGAGGTGAAGGCCCGGATCGGGGTGCTGCCGGAGGGGCTCCGGCTGTTCGAGCGGCTCTCCGGACGCGAACTGCTGGGCTACACCGGCCGGCTGAGGGGGCTGCCCGGCGCCGAGGTCGACAAGCGCGCCACCCAGCTCCTGGACGTCCTCGACCTCGCGGGCGCCCAGCACAAGCTCGTCGTCGACTACTCGACCGGCATGCGCAAGAAGATCGGCCTGGCCTGCGCGCTCCTGCACAACCCCGAAGTCCTCTTCCTGGACGAGCCGTTCGAGGGCGTGGACCCGGTCTCCGCGCAGACCATCCGGGGCGTCCTGGAGCGGTACACCGCGTCCGGCGCCACCGTCGTCTTCTCCTCCCACGTGATGGAGCTGGTCGAGTCGCTGTGCGACTGGGTCGCCGTGATGGCCGCCGGGCGCATCCGCGCGCACGGTCCGCTCGCCGAGGTGCGCGGCGCCGCGCCCTCGCTCCAGCAGGCCTTCCTGGAACTGGTCGGCGCGCACGGGCGCGGCGTCACGACCGACCTGGACTGGCTGGGCGGCGGTGCTCCCCGATGAGCGCGGCCACCGGCGTCTCCGCCGCGTCGATCACTCCCGTCGTCGTACGACTGAAGCTGTCGCTCCTGCGCAACGGCCTGCGGCAGTCCGCCGGGCGGCGGGCCGCGTTCATCGCGTCCACGGTGCTGGTGCTGCTCTTCGCCGCGCTCCAACTGCTCGGCCTGATCGCGCTGCGCGGCAACGAGCACGCCACCGCCGTCGGCGTCCTCCTCGTGGCGATCCTGGCGCTCGGCTGGACGGTGATGCCGCTGTTCTTCCCCAGCGGCGACGAGACGCTCGATCCGACGCGGCTGGTGATGCTGCCGCTGCGGCCGCGGCCGCTCGTCCGGGCGCTGCTGGCCGCCTCCCTGGTCGGTGTCGGGCCGCTCTTCACGTTCTGCCTGCTGCTCGGTTCGGTGATCGCGGTCGCGCACGGGGCGGCCGCGTACGCGACGGCGGTGGTCGCGCTGGTGCTCGCCCTGCTGGTCTGCGTGGCCCTCGCCCGGGCCGTCGCGGCCGCCAACATCCGGCTGCTGTCCAGCCGCAAGGGCCGCGATCTTGCGGTGCTGAGCGGGCTGGTCGTCGCGATCGGCGCCCAGCTCGTCAACTTCGGCGCCCAGCGCCTGGGTTCGGCGGGCGGGCTGTCGGCGCTGGACCCGGTGACGGACGTGCTGCGCTGGATCCCGCCCGCGTCGGCGATCGGCGCCGTGGACTCGGTGAGCGACGGGTCGTACGGGGCCGGGATCGTCCAGCTCGCCCTGTGCGCGGCCGCCCTGGCGGGGCTGCTGGCGCTCTGGTCCCGTCATCTGACGCGGCTGATGACCTCGCCCGACGGGTCCACGCTCCAGGCCGCGGAGCCCGCCGCCAAGGAGCGCGGCTCCTCGGGGCTCGGGCGGCTGCTGCCGGCCGGACGCACCGGGACGGTCATGGAGCGCAGCCTGCGGTACGTGTGGCGCGACCCGAAGACCAAGGCGGCCTGGGTGACCTCGCTGGCCATCGGGCTGATCGTGCCGGTGTTCAACGCGCTCCAGGGCACCGGCTCGGTCTACTTCGCGTGCTTCGCGGCCGGGATGCTCGGGATCCAGATGTACAACCAGTTCGGGCAGGACACGTCGGCGTTCTGGATGGTGGCGCTGACGATCTCCTCCACCCGTGACGCGTACGTCGAGCTGCGCGGGCGGGCGCTGGCCCTGCTGTTGATCACCCTGCCGTACGCGACGCTCGTGACGACCGTGACGACGGGGCTGCTCGGCGCGTGGGGGAAGCTGCCCGAGGTGCTCGGGCTGTCCTTCGCGCTGCTCGGCGCGATGCTGGCGACCGGCGCGTGGTCCTCGGCACGCTTCCCGTACTCCATCCCCCAGGAGGGCTACAAGAACGTGGCGCCCGGTCAGGCCGGTCTGGCCTGGATCGCCATCTTCGGCGGCCTGATCTCGGCCGCCCTGCTCGCCTCTCCCGTCATCGCCCTGACGATCTGGCTGAACGTGAGCGCCGACGGCGACCGCTGGACCTGGCTGCTGTTGCCCGTGGGCGCCGTCTACGGGGCGCTGATCACCCTGCTCGGACTCCGGCTCGCCGCGCCGCGGACGGCTGGGCGCCTGCCGGAGATCCTGACGGCGGTCAGCAAGGGCTGACCGCGGGCCGCCGCCGGTGGTCGTGCGGCGTTGCGGTGCGCGTCCCCCTGAAAGGTGAGCTGAGCGGCCGGGACGGCACACCGCGCCGCAGCGCTATTGGGCACCACACAGCAGCGGAATATGAAGATCCGGTGAAGCTTCGTGATCACCTTGTGACACGGCCGGACTGCGTCGGCAGACAGGCCCTAGCCGGTGAGCACTCCGTCCAGAAACGGCTCGATCGCGGCGCGCCACGCCTCGGGCTGGTCGTAGTGCACGAGGTGGCCGGCGTCCGCGACCTCGGCGTACTGACCGCGCGGCAGGACCCGGACCATCTCCTGGGACTCGGCCCGGCCGAGTTCCCCGTCAAGGCCGCGGACGACCAGGGCGGGGCACCGGACCTGGGCGAGCTCCTCCCAGTGGGCGTCGTACACCCAGGTCTGGCGGGACTTGAGCATCTGTTCGGGTTCGAAGACGGGGCGCCAGCCGTCGGGGGACTCGTGCATCACCTCGGCGTAGAACTCGCCGCGGGAGGGATTCGGGCGCTCCACCCAGGGATCGTCCTCGCCGAACCATTTCCGTACGTCGGCGAGGGTGGCGAAGGGGACGGGCCAGGCCTTGAACCAGTCCTCCCATTCACGCTGGGAGGCGGAGCCGAGCGCCGAGGCCCGCATGTCGCAGATGATCAGGGCCCGGACGAGATCGGGGCGCTTGGCGGCGAGCTGCCAGCCGGTCAGTGCGCCCATCGCGTGGCCGACGACGACGGCCGGTCCGAGGCCGAGCTGGTCGAGGGCGGCTTCGGCGTCCTCGACGTAGGCCTCACGGGTGTACTCGGCCTCCGGGGCCTTGTCGCTCTGGCCGTGACCGCGCTGGTCGAGGGCGATGGCGCGGTGCCGCTCGGAGAGCCAGCGGGCGGTGGACGCCCAGTGCGAGGCGCGGCCCATGAGGCCGTGCAGTAACAGCACGCCGGGCGCCTCGGACGCCTTCGGCTGGTCGCTCTTGGGAGGGTCGGCGTACTCCCATGCGGCCAGGCGCACACCGCCGGCCCCTGTCACGTCGATGCGCCGCACCATCGGTAAAGGCACCCCCCTGGCTCGCTCGGACCCGCTCGCTCCCGCTCTTCCCGGCCGGTCCACTCGTACCGCTTTCTGCCGCTGTTCCCGGTGTGCGGGCGATGCCCTCACGCACGCCGCCACATCGTCACGTTATCGAATGGGGATTCGAAAATGGCCTCTCCGGCCGCAACACCCCTCGTTCGAGTGACCGCCCACCAGGATTGACCGCCGTCGCCCGGGGGAGATCTTCTGCGGGAGGCGGACCGCTCGGGGAAAACGGTCCGAAGGGAATGACCCTGGGAGCTCGGGGCTCCGGGTCAGCACAGGGGAGGACAGGCCCCGGCGCCGGAAGGCGCCGGGGCCCTCTCCGCATCTGCGGCACATCCTCACGCCCCCTCCCCGACCGTGCACGATCGCTCCCGGACACGGTCAAGAGCCCTCAAGTCATATGCCTCACGCGACAGCCTTGCACGCAAACGGTCTCGGCGCTGCGATTCGGCACACTGAATCTTGGTTTCGAGATGGTCGCGGAGACATCACAACTGCCCCTCCCGCCACAGCAGTTGACGCGTCCGGGGTGGTGGGGACGGGGGTGCCCCACGGTGTCCGGCGTGCTCCCGGACGCCGACCTCAAGGTCAGCGACTGCCGGCCTCTCGGTCGGCGCCCGGGAGCTGCCCCTCGCGGGTACCGGAAGATGCGTCAGCGCTTGGCGACGAACACATGCGAGGCGATGTCCGCCTCCAGCTCCGCGGCCTCACCGCCGCTGCCGACGAGGACCCCGCCGGCCGACTCGGTCACGCTGACCACGGAACCGGGCTGCACGCCCGCCCGCCGCAGCGTGTACATGAGCTGGGCGTCCGTCTGGATCGGCTCCCCGATCCGCCGGACGACCACGGTCTTGCCGTCCACACCCGGGTCGAGCTCGGACAGCGCCACCATGCCCTCGTCCAGGAACGGGTCGGCCCCGTCCTTCTCGCCCAGCTCCTCCAGGCCCGGGATCGGGTTGCCGTACGGCGACTCGGTCGGGTGGCGCAGCAGTTCGAGCACGCGCCGCTCCACCGCCTCGCTCATCACGTGCTCCCAGCGACAGGCCTCCGCGTGCACCTGCTCCCACTCCAGGCCGATCACGTCGACGAGCAGGCACTCGGCGAGACGGTGCTTGCGCATGACGCGGGTGGCCAGCCGCCGCCCCTCGTCCGTGAGCTCCAGATGCCGGTCGCTCGCCACCGCCACCAGACCGTCGCGCTCCATGCGCGCCACCGTCTGGCTCACCGTCGGGCCGCTCTGGTCGAGCCGCTCCGCGATCCGGGCGCGCATGGGGACAACGCCTTCCTCCTCCAGCTCGAGGATGGTGCGGAGATACATCTCCGTGGTGTCGATCAGTCCGGACATTCGTGCCCCTCGATTAGCTCTGCCGGAGACTCGATGGTCCACCGGCGTGTGCGCTGGCCCTGGACTCAATTCTGACGCATAGCACTGACAACCGTGCCTCGCCGTCCGAACCGCTTGGCGACGATCGCCTCGGAATGCCCGTGAATCAGGTCCCGTCCGGCCGCCGGGGCCCGCGTCACCGTGCCCTCGGGCGCCCCGGAAGCCGTATTGACAGGGCAGTGGTCCAGACCGCAACGTGATCCGCGACACGAGGATGTACGGCCACGCCGGGCGACCGGTTCGGCCGTCCGCCCGCCCTGCGCCGACCCGGCGCCGACGAGATCTCCAAGCCGACGAGACTTCAAAGGGGCTTCGCCGATGAGCGACAGCAAGCTGGCCGGGCAGTTCTTCGACGCCGCGATCGGCCTGCTGCGGCAGGTGCGGGACGAGGACGCCGGGGAGATCGGGGCGGCCGGGAACCTGATCGCGGACACCGTCGTGGACGGCGGCCGGCTCTTCGCCTTCGGCGCCGGTCACTCCTCGCTCGCCGCGCAGGACATCGTCTACCGCGCGGGCGGCCTGGCCCTGATGAACCTGCTCGCCGTACCGGGGGTGGTGGGCGTCGACGTCATGCCCGCGACCCTGGGCTCCGCCCTGGAGCGGGTCGACGGCCTGGCGAGCGCGGTCCTGGACTCCAGCCCGCTGCGCTCCGGCGACCTGTTGGTGATCATCTCGCTCTCCGGCCGCAACGCGCTCCCCGTGGAGATGGCGATGAACGCCCGCGCCCTGGGCGTGAAGGTCATCGGCGTCACCTCCGTCGCCTACGCCACCGAGACGACGTCACGGCACGTGTCGGGGACCTACCTCAAGGACCACTGCGACGTCGTCCTCGACTCGCGGATCCCGGTCGGCGACGCGGAACTCACCCTGGACTCCATCGAGGCACCCTTCGCCCCCGCCTCGACCGTCGTCACCTCGGCGCTCCTCCAGGCGGTGATGGCGACCGCAGCCGGCGCCCTCGCGGACCGCGGCATCGAACCGCCCCTGCTCCGCTCGGGCAACGTCGACGGCGGCCACGAGTGGAACGGCCGCGTCATGACGGAGTACGGGGACCGGATCTTCTACCGCCGCTAGGGCGCGGACCCGCCCAGGCGCGAACCCGCCCTAGGGCCTGTCCGTCAGCTCTTCCAGGTCCAGGGCCATCGCGATCCGCACGGCCACGTCCTCCGCGTACATCGCGTCCGAGCGCTCGAACCGGCTGCGGCCCGCGCTCCGCAGGAACGTCACGACCCCGAGCGTCCGGCCGCGGCTGCGCAGCACCGCGCACAGGGCGTGCACGGAGTCGCGCGGCCACTGCCGGGCCAGCGCCCATTCGCGCGCCTGCTCGGGGTCGGCGGCGGCCGCGTCGGCCCGGACCGAACCGGCGCGGTCCACGCACTGGAGCGCCGGGTGCCCCTCCCCGTAGCGCAGGGGCAGTCCGGCCTTGCCGGTGATGTGGCTCGGTCCGGGCGATCCGGCGGGCGTGGCGACGGTCCGTACGAGCCGGACGGGCCCCTCCCCGTTCGCCGGACCGCCCGGGGCGACCCGGTCGACCAGCGCGTGGTCGGCGAAGCCCGCGAGGGCGAAGTCGAGGTGCACGGCGGCGGCCTCACCCGGGTTCTCGCACTCGGCCGCGGCCCGCGCGGCCCGGTGCAACTGGTTGGCGCGGAAGCGCAGCAGCGCCGCCTCCTGCTCGGTCTGCTTGGCCTCGGTCACGTCCTGGAAGAGCCAGCCGACACCGAGCGGTACGGGCTCCTCCGCGAGCGGCGAGGCGAGCCGCACGAAGCCGCTGCGCCAGCACCGCCGCTTCTCGCCCTCCGGCGTGCGCAGGCCCACCCACATCTCCGCGGGGGCCGGTGGCGCGCCTTCGGACAGGACGTGGGTGAGGGCGCTCTCCAGTTCCTCGACGCCCTGGGAGAGGAGGTCGCCCAGGGGCCGGCCGAGGGCGGAGGTGCGGCCGGCGCCGAGGGCGTGGGCGGCGTACGCGTTGACCACGGCGGGCCGCAGGTCGGCGTCGACCAGCACCACGCCCCAGCCGGCGTCCTCGAAGAGCGCCTCGCTCAGGGCGATCGACCGTTCGAGGTCGATCTGGGTGTGCACCTCGCTGAAGGCGCAGTACACCCCGGCGGGCTTGCCCTCCGGGCCGCGGACGGCGGCGGACTGGGTGCGGACGAGGACCCTGCCGCCGTCCTTGGTCAGGAGCGCGAACTCGTGCACCTGGCGGCCGGGCGCCTCCATGGCGGACATCAGCCGGCCCTCGACCTCCTCGGCGTCGGCGGTCCGCACGGCCCAGCCGGCGAATCCGCGCCGCCCCACCGCTTCGGCCGCCGTCCACCCGAGGATGCGCTCGGCCTCGCGGTTCCAGTGGGTGAGGACCCCGTCGGCGTCGAAGGCGCACAGGGCGGCGTCCATGCCGTCCAGCAGCGCGGCCAGCAGGTCGGAGCCGTCCCGCTCGGGCTCGTCCGGCCCCAGCTCGTCGGTGGTCCCACTACGCCGGGAAGCACTCACCTGGACCCCCTGCAGGCTGCGTCCGTTGTGTACGGCGCGACAGTTCGCTCACTCGTCACCATTCAACTCGAACGTGACCCAGCCCACACCTCGTTCCTCGAAGATGCCCGAAGAAGAGGGAAATCCCTCTGTGCCGCGAACCGTGCGAGGACCGCGAATAAATCGCTTGAGCCTTCCGGGACGGGTTCCTAGAGTTCTCCACACGTAGGAGAGGAGGTGGTTCGGCTCATGACGGAAACCCGGACATACGAGGTGACTGCGGGCTAGCGGCCCGCTGTCGGACTCGGTTCGGCGCCGGACCGGCATGCGACACGCATGCAGCCGGCCCAATCCAACGCAGTCACCCGACCCGTGAGCTCGCCGGTACGTCCGGCCGGCCCCGTCGCCGCGAGGCGGAGGGACCCGAGCTCACGGGTCGTCCGCGTCTCCCGGCCCGCGCGCCCGCCTCCGGGCGATCGCGGACCTCCGAGTGATCGCGGACCTCCGCGGCCCGGACCTCCGAGCGATCATCGATCGTCGAGTGACCCGGGTCACAGGTGGTTCGCGGGGAGAGCAGTACGCTGTGGCCATGCTTCCGATGCTCGTCCGACGCCGCCACGTGGATTTCGTGCGCGTCACGAGCATGGGCTGTCGGCGCTCCGCCTGACCGGCCCCCTTCGCACGGCTTCTTCCCTCCCCGGCACCCGTGGCCCCCGCCCCACCCCCGGCGGCCGCCCCGGGCACCCGTAGACCCCGCGGACGCACCTCATGACGACGAACACGTCTTCCACGTTTTCCACCGCTGCCCCGAACGGGCGCTCCCACGCCCCGTACCAGCAGCTTCCGATCATCGACCTCTCGGCGGCCGACCGCGGCCCCCAGGCACGGGCGCTGCTGCACGCGCAGCTCCACAGCGCCGCCCACGACGTCGGCTTCTTCCAGCTCGTCGGGCACGGCGTGACCGAGGCCGAGACCGGCGCGCTGCTGCGGGCCATGCACCGGTTCTTCGCGCTCCCCGAGGCCGACCGGCTGGCCCTCGACAACGTCCTCTCACCGCATTTCCGCGGGTACACGCGCACGGGCGACGAGCGCACCGGCGGCAGCCGGGACTGGCGGGACCAGCTCGACATAGGCGCCGAACGGCCCGCGCGGGCGCCGCTGCCCGGCGAACCCGCGTACTGGTGGCTCCAGGGTCCGAACCAGTGGCCGGCCGCGCTGCCGGAGCTGCGGACGGCCGCGCTGGCCTGGATGGAGCGGCTGAGCGCGGTCGCGGCCCGGCTGCTGCGCGAGCTGCTGACCTCCATCGGGGCCCCGGCCGGCTTCTACGACCCGATCTTCGGCGAGCGGGCCCACCCGCACCTGAAGCTGGTGCGCTACCCCGGGAGCGCCGGCGACGGCGCCGATCAGGGCGTGGGCGCGCACAAGGACTACGGATTCCTGACGCTGCTGCTCCAGGACCGGATCGGCGGGCTCCAGGTGCAGCGCGACGACGGCCGTTTCCACGACGTGCCGCCGCTGCCGGGTGCCTTCGTGGTCAACCTGGGCGAGCTCCTGGAGGTCGCGACGAACGGCTATCTCGTAGCCACCAACCACCGGGTGGTGAGCCCGGCCGGGGCCACCGAGCGGTTCTCGGTGCCGTTCTTCTACAACCCGCGCCTGGACGCCCGGATCGAGCCGCTGCCGTTCCCGCACGCCTCCGGCGCGCCCGGCGTCACCGACGACCCGTCGAATCCGCTCTTCGCCGAGTACGGCTTCAACGAGCTCAAGGGCAAGCTGCGGGCGCACCCGCTCGTCGCCGCCCGCCACCACGCGGAGCTGCTCGCTCCCGCGTGACGGCGGTCGTCCCGGTGCGGGGCCGGTGCGCCCCGCGCCGGGTCAGTGCGCGATGTCCTCGAACCCCTCGATCTCCTGGACACCGCGGGTGCCGGGTCCCACGTAGCGGGCGGAGGGGCGCACCAGGCGGCCGGTGCGCTTCTGCTCCAGGATGTGGGCCGACCAGCCCGCGGTACGGGCGCAGGTGAACATGGACGTGAACATGTGCGCCGGGACCTCGGCGAAGTCCAGGACGATGGCCGCCCAGAACTCGACGTTCGTCGCGAGGACACGGTCCGGGCGGCGGGCGTGGAGCTCGGCGAGCGCGGCCTTCTCCAGGGCCTCGGCGACCTCGAAGCGGGGGGCGCCCAGCTCGCGCGCGGTGCGGCGCAGCACCCGCGCGCGGGGGTCCTCGGCGCGGTAGACGCGGTGGCCGAAGCCCATGAGGCGCTCGCCGTTGTCGAGGGCCTGCCGGACGTAGGCGTCGGCGTCCCCGGTGCGCTCGATCTCCTCGATCATGCCGAGGACGCGGGAGGGGGCGCCGCCGTGCAGCGGGCCCGACATGGCTCCCACCGCGCCGGAGAGCGCCGCGGCGACGTCCGCGCCGGTCGAGGCGATCACGCGGGCGGTGAAGGTGGAGGCGTTCATGCCGTGCTCGGCGGCCGAGGTCCAGTAGGCGTCGACGGCGGCGACGTGCTTGGGGTCCGGCTCTCCGCGCCAGCGGATCATGAACCGCTCGACGATGGAGTGGGCCTTGTCGATCTCGTTCTGCGGGACCATGGGCAGGCCCTGTCCGCGGGCGGACTGGGCGACGTACGACAGGGCCATGACGGCGGCGCGGGCGAGGTCCTCGCGGGCCTGCTCGGCGTCGATGTCGAGGAGGGGTTTGAGGCCCCAGACGGGTGCGAGCATCGCGAGCGCGGACTGCACGTCGACACGGATGTCACCGGAGTGGACGGGGATCGGGAACGGCTCGGCGGGCGGCAGACCGGGGTTGAAGGCGCCGTCGACGAGGAGTCCCCAGACGTTGCCGAAGGAGACGTGGCCGACGAGGTCCTCGATGTCGACGCCCCGGTAGCGAAGAGCGCCGCCCTCCTTATCGGGTTCGGCGATCTCCGTCTCGAACGCGACGACTCCTTCGAGTCCGGGTACGAAGTCGGACATCAGGCGGCTCCTCGTGATGTGTGCGACGGATGGTGTTGTCGGGGTTGTGGTGACCCTGCGCCCCTGTGGGGGCGACGGTCGACGGGGAGGTGCTGCGCCGGCCGGTTCCACGGTCGTCCGCGAAGACTCCCGAATGCTCTTCGGTCGGTCTCCGCCGGCTCGCGGTCCGAAAGCGGTCACCCCGGTGATGCCCCGTACGACTGGTCCTCCAACCGGAACGGCATCAGCACGATATCCCCGAGTGCCATCTTCAGGGAGAGAACGCGGCACTGAGTGCCACTGCGTGACGAAGCCCACCCGCCCTCGCACCCGGCCCGCGAGGGGCCCCGATGCGGCAGGATGACCGCGTGAACGATCGTGTCCCGGACGAATCCACGAACGAGCCCCTCATCCAGGCCGCGGCCGAGGCCGCCGAGGCCGCGCACGAGGAGATCGCCGCCGACCCGGCCTCCATGCGGGCGCACTACCGCGCCGAGGGACTCGACGAGAGCGATCTCGCCGCGCACCCCATGGAGCAGTTCTCCCGCTGGTTCGAGCAGGCGGCCCAGGCGGCGGTGCACGGTTTCGTGCACGAGCCGAACGCGATGGTCGTCTCCACGGCGGACGCCGAGGGCCGGCCCAGCTCACGCACGGTGCTGCTCAAGGGGTACGACGACCAGGGCTTCGTCTTCTACACGAACTACGACTCGCGCAAGGCCCGCGAGCTGTCCCGCAACCCGTACATCTCGCTGCTCTTCCCGTGGCATCCGCTGGCCCGGCAGGTCATCGTCACCGGGACGGCCCGGCGCACGGGCCGGGAGGAGACCGCCGCGTACTTCCGCACCCGCCCGCACGGCTCCCAGCTCGGCGCCTGGGCGAGCGCGCAGTCCACGGTCATCGCCGGGCGCAGCGAGCTGGACGCCACGTACGCGGAGCTGGACGCCCGCTACCCGGAGGGCGAGCAGGTGCCCGTGCCGCCGCACTGGGGCGGTTTCCGGATCGCCCCGCAGACGGTCGAGTTCTGGCAGGGCCGCGAGAACCGTCTCCACGACCGGCTCCGCTACGTGGCCCGGCCCGACGGCGGCTGGCGGGTCGAGCGGCTCAGCCCCTGACCCGGGACCGGGGCCGCCGATCCTGACCAGGGGCCGGGGCCGCCGATCCTGACGAGGGACCGGGGCCGGTCAGCCGAGGGTCTCCTCCACGATCGTCCCCCACTGCGCCACGACCCGCTCCCTGCGAGCGGTGTCGTCGGTGAGCAGGTTCGCCAGGCCGAGACCGCGCGCCATGTCCAGCAGCCCCTGCACCGTCTCGCGCACCCCGGGCCGGGACTCGTCCGCGCCCAGCAGGTCCACCGCGATGCGGTGGCTCTCGCGGCCGACGCGCCCTTCGAGCTCGGTCACCCGCGCCCGGAGCTGGTCCTCGTTCGAGGCCGCGACCCAGAGGTGGAGGGCGGCGCGGAACAACGGCCCGGTGTAGAGGCCGACGAGGGCCTCGACGACGGCACGCCGGTCGGCGGGACCGTCGGGGAACAGGTCCCGCAGGGCGCTGGAGCGTTCCTCGGCGACGTACTCGACGGCTGCCGTGAAGAGGTCCTCGCGGGTGGGGAAGTGGTGCTGGGCGGCACCCCGGGACACCCCGGCGCGCTCGGCGACGACGGAGACCGTGGAGCCCGCCCAGCCGTGTTCGGCGAGGCAGGCCACGGCGGCGGCCAGGAGCCGCTGCCGGGTGGCCCGGCTGCGGTCCTGTTTGGGGACGTGCGGAGTACGTGCCGCGTGTTCCGTCGCGCTCACACCACCCATGCGGGATCCCGTCGTTCGAGGAAGGCCGTCATACCCTCGCGGGCCTGCGCGGAGGAGAACAGCCGGGCCGAGAGCGCGGTCAGGTCCGCCGCGTCCCGGTCGAAGGTCTCCAGCACCTTAGCCGTGAGCAGTGCCTTCGTCTCGGCGAGGGCGTCGGGGGCCGACCGGCGCAGCCCGTCGAGCACGGGCGCGAGGACGGCGTCCACGTCGTCCCCGGCCGCCGTGAGGAGCCCGGTGCGGACGGCCTCGGGGGCGTCGAGGCGTTCGCCGGTGAGGTAGTAGCGGGCGAGGGCGCGCGGGTCGGCGCGGGGCAGCAGCGGCAGTGAGATGACGGCGGGGGCGACCCCGATCCGTACCTCGGTGAAGGCGAAGGTCGACGCCTCGCCCGCCACCGCGATGTCACAGGCCCCGAGCAGGCCGAGGCCGCCCGCCCGGACGTGTCCTGCCACCCGGGCCACGACGGGTCTGCGCAGCTCGACGATCTGCCGCAGCAGGCCGACGAAGGCCTCCGGGGGCGGCGGGTCGCGCAGGTCGGCGCCCGCGCAGAAGGTGTTCCCGGTGTGGGTCAGGACGACGGCGCGTACGTCGCCGTCCTTGCCGCAGCGGGTGAGCGCGTCGGCGAGCTCGCCCACGAGGACGGCCGAGAGCGCGTTGCGGGTGGCGGGCGAGTCCAGGGTGAGCGTGGTGACGCCGCGCTCGTGTTCCGTGCGGACGACGGTCATGACAGGCCTCGCAGTTCGCGGCGCAGGATCTTCCCGGAGACCGCCCTCGGGACGGCGTCGATGAAGCTGACGACGCGGACCCGCTTGTACGGGGCGACGCGCTCGGCGACGTACAGCATGACCTCGTTCGCGGAGAGGTCGGCGGCCGAGGGCTGGCGCACCACGAAGGCGTGCGGGACCTCGTTGTTGTCCTCGTTGTAGGACCCGATGACGGCGGCGTCGGCGATGCCGGGGTGGGTGAGCAGCAGTGCCTCCAGCTCGGCGGGGGCCACCTGGAAGCCCTTGTACTTGATGAGCTCCTTGACGCGGTCCACGACGAACAGCCAGCCGTCCTCGTCGACATGACCGACGTCCCCGGTGTGCAGCCAGCCGTCCGGGTCGATCATCGCGGCCGTCGCGTCGGGCCGGCCCAGATAGCCCTTCATGACCTGGGGCCCCCGGACGACGATCTCGCCGCGTTCTCCGACGGCGACGTCCTTGTCCGGGTCGTCGAGGGAGACGATGCGCATCTCGGTGCCGGCGACGAGTTTGCCGACCGTGCCCGGGGGCGGGTTCTCGGCGCCCAGCGGGACGACGTGCGTGCCGGGCGACAGTTCGGTCATGCCGTAGGCCTGGCCCACCGGCGGCAGCCCGAGCCTGGCCGAACAGGCGGCCGCGAGGGCGGCGTCCAGGGGCGCGGCCGCCGAGACGATGTACTCCAGGGAGGACAGGTCGTACTCCGCGACGGCCGGGTGCTTGGCGAGCGCCAGGACGATCGGCGGTGCCACGTACAGGCCGGTGATGCGGTGCTCCTGGATGGCGCCGAGGAAGGTGTCGAGGTCGAAGCGGGGCAGCACGACCACGGTGGCGCCCTGCCGCAGGGGCGCGTTCATCAGGGCGGTCAGTCCGTAGATGTGGAAGAACGGCAGTACGGCCAGGATGCGTTCGCCCGGGCCCATCGGCATGGCCGGTTCGAGCTGGGCGAGGTTGGTGGCTATGGAGCGGTGGGTGAGCATCACGCCCTTGGGGACGCCCGTGGTGCCCGAGGAGTACGGGAGCGCCGCCACGTCCTCGACGGGGTCGATGTCCACCCGCGGTTCGGGCGCGGTGCCGCCCAGCAGGTCGACCATGGACCGGTGGCCCTCGGCCTGGTCGCAGACGAAGATCTCCCGTACGCCGCCCGCGAGTTCGGCGGCCCTGCGGGCGGTCTCCAGCAGCGGCGAGACGGTCACGATCCAGCGGGCCGAGGAGTCCTGGAGCTGCTTGGCGAACTCCTCCGCCGTGGCGAGCGGGTGCACGGTGGTGACCGACGCCCCCGCGCGCGTGGCCCCGTAGAAGACCACGGGGAAGGCGATGGTGTTGGGACTGTGCAGGGCGAGCACGTCGCCCTTGCGCAGCCCCGCCTCGGCGAACGCGGCGGCCAGCCGCCGGTGGAACTGGTCGACCTGCGCGTAGGTGAGCGTGGTGCCGTCGACGCCGTCGACGAGCGCGGGCGTCTCGCCGCGCTCGGCGGCGTGTCCCAGGACGGCGTCGTGAATGGGTTCCTCGACGGCCGGAACATCTGCGTACTCGCTGCGGAACACGGTTCCTCCTAGAGCGCTCAGTACGACTTGGGCAGGCCCAGGGTCTGGTGGGAGACGTAGTTCAGAATCATCTCCCGGCTCACCGGCGCGATACGAGACACGCGCGCCGCCGTGATGAGGGAGGCGAGCCCGAACTCCCGGGTGAGGCCGTTGCCGCCGAGGGTGTGCACCGCCTGGTCGACGGCCCGCACACAGGCCTCCCCGGCCGCGTACTTGGCCATGTTGGCGGCCTCCCCGGCCCCGATGTCGTCGCCGATGTCGTACAGGTACGCGGCCTTCTGCATCATCAGCCGGGCCAGTTCGAGCTCGATGTGGGCCTGCGCGAGCGGGTGGGCGATGGCCTGGTGCGCGCCGATGGGCGCCTTCCAGACGGTGCGGTCCCGCGCGTACTCCACGGCCCTGGCGAGCGCGAAGCGGCCCATGCCGATCGCGAACGCGGCCGTCATCACCCGCTCCGGGTTGAGACCGGCGAACAGTTGCAGCAGTCCCGCGTCCTCGTCGCCGACCAGGGCGTCGGCCGGCAGCCGCACCTCGTCCAGGGTGAGCTCGAACTGCTTCTCCGCGCTGGCCAGTTCCATGTCGATCTGCCGCCGCCCGAAGCCCTCGGCGTCGCGCGGGACGATGAACAGGCAGGGCTTGAGGCTGCCGGTGCGCGCGTCCTCCGTGCGGCCCACGATGAGCGTCGCGTCGGCGATGTCGACGCCGGAGATGAAGACCTTGCGGCCGGTCAATACCCAGTCGGTGCCGTCGCGGCGGGCCGTGGTGGTGATGCGGTGCGAGTTGGAGCCGGCGTCGGGCTCGGTGATGCCGAACGCCATCGTGCGGGAGCCGTCGGACAGGCCCGGCAGCCAGGTGCGCTTCTGCTCCTCGGTGCCGAAACGGGCGATGACCGTGCCGCAGATGGCGGGCGAGACGACGAGCATCAGCAGCGGACAGCCGGCCGCACCCAGCTCCTCCAGGACGATGGACAGTTCCGCGATGCCGCCGCCTCCGCCCCCGTACTCCTCCGGCAGGTTCACCCCGAGGTAGCCGAGCTTGCCCGCCTCGGCCCACAGCTCGTCGGGGTGACCGCCCTCGGCGACGGCCTTGGTGAGGTACTCGCGGCCGTAGCGCTTGCCGAGAGCGGCGACCGCGGAACGGAGCGCCTTGTGTTCGTCGGTCTCTGTGACAGGGCTCATGAGGGCTCCTCGGTACGGAGATACGGAACGAGCGGGAGTACGAGGGGTGCGGAAGGTTCGGGAGATGCGGAAGGTGCGGAAGGTTCGGGAGATCCGGGAGATGCGGGGCGCCGTCTCACCCGGCGTCGGCCGGTGGCGTCTCCCCGGGCGTCGCGTCCTCGCGTACGACGGCGAGCAGCGCGCCCACCTCCACCTGCTGCCCGACGACGGCGTGCAGAGCGGTGAGCGTGCCCGCCGTCGGCGCCGAGATCCGGTGCTCCATCTTCATCGCCTCCAGCCACAGCAGCGGCTCCCCGGCCCGCACCGCGGCGCCCTCGGCGAGCCCCTCGGCCACCCGGACCACGGTGCCGGGCATCGGCGCGAGCAGCGAGCCCGGAGCCCGGTCCGCGGCCGGATCGGGGAAACGGGGGAGCTCGGTCAGCGCGGTCGCGTTCACGAAGACCCGGCCGTCCGCGTACCGCGTCACCTCGAACGTCCGCCGTACTCCCGCCACTTCGAGGACGACCCGGCCGGCGTCGGCGTGCAGCACGCGCACCCCGTCGGCCGCGAGTCCCTGCCGCGTGTGCCGGTACGCGGCCTCGTGCTCGGAGCCGTGCATCCGGTACCGCCTGGTCTGCGGAGCCGACGCCAGGTTCCGCCAGCCGCCGAACCGCGAGCGCCCGTGCGCGTCGGCCAGGGCCGCGGCCAGCGGGGCGTACGGATCGGGGGCGGGCTCGGTCAGCGCGGCGAGGTGACGGTCGTAGAAGCCCGTGTCCATCCGGGCCCCGGTGAACTCCTCGTGCCGCAGCGACCGTACGAGCAGATCCCGGTTGGTGACCGGACCGTGGAGCGTGGCCCGCTCCAGGGCGCCCGCCAGCTTCCGCACGGCCTCCGCGCGGGTGGGGGCGTGCGCGACGACCTTCGCGAGCATCGGGTCGTAGTGGATGCCCACCGAGTCGCCGTCGGCGAACCCGGTGTCCAGCCGGACGCCGTCCGGGACGGCGATCCGGTGCAGGGTGCCCGTCTGCGGCGCCCACGCGCCCGCCGGGTCCTCCGCGTACAGCCGGGCCTCCACCGCGTGGCCCCGCGCGGGCGGGGGCTCGCCCTCCAGCCGCTCCCCCTCCGCGACCCGCAGTTGCAGGGCCACCAGGTCGACCCCGAACACCGCCTCCGTCACCGGGTGTTCGACCTGGAGCCGGGTGTTCATCTCCAGGAAGTGCGCGGTGCCGTCGGCGACGAGGAACTCGACCGTGCCCGCCCCGACGTAGTCCACGGCGCGGGCGGCGCGCACCGACAACTCGTGGAGCCGTCGCGTGAGTTCCTCCCCCAGTCCGGGGGCGGGCGCCTCCTCGATCACCTTCTGGTGGCGGCGCTGGAGGGAGCAGTCGCGGGTGCCGAGCGGCCAGACCGTGCCGTGCGCGTCGGCCAGGATCTGCACCTCGACGTGCCGGCCGCCCTCGACGTACGGCTCGACGAACACCTCGCCGTCGCCGAAGGCGCTCAGCGCCTCCGCCCTGGCCGCCTCCAACTCGGCGTCCAGATGCTCCAGTTCACGGACGATCCGCATCCCGCGGCCGCCGCCGCCCGCGGCGGCCTTGACCAGGACCGGCAGGTCCGCGGCGGTGACCCGCTCCAGGGGCGCGAGCCCCATCAGCTTCTTGGCCCGCGTCTTGGACGCCATCGCCTCGATCGCCTCGGGGGACGGCCCGACCCACACCAGCCCGGCGTCGATCACCGCCCGCGCGAAGTCCGCGTTCTCCGACAGGAACCCGTACCCCGGGTGCACCGCGTCGGCGCCCGCGTCCAGCGCGGCCCGCACGACGAGATCGCCCCGCAGATACGTCTCGGCGGGGGTCGCGCCGGGCAGTCGCACCGCCGCGTCCGCCTCGCGGGTGTGCAGGGCGTTCTCGTCGGCGTCGGAGTACACGGCGACCGTGCGCACCCCGGCCGCACGGCAGGTGCGGAAGACCCGGCAGGCGATCTCGCCCCGGTTGGCGACCAGCAGACTCGCAATCACGTGATCCCTCACATCCGGAAGACGCCGAAGCCACCGCGCGCGCCCTCGAAGGGCGCCGTGTGGATCGCGGACAGGCACAGGCCGAGGACGGTGCGGGTGTCGCGCGGGTCGATGACCCCGTCGTCGTACAGCCGCCCGGACAGGAACATCGGCAGCGACTCGGACTCGATCTGCTGCTCCACCATGGCGCGCAGCGCCGCGTCGGCGTCGTCGTCGTACGGGTGGCCCTTCGCCGCGGCCGACTGCCGGGCGACGATCGACAGGACGCCCGCGAGCTGCTGCGGTCCCATCACGGCCGATTTGGCGCTGGGCCAGGCGAACAGGAACCGCGGGTCGTAGGCCCGGCCGCACATCCCGTAGTGGCCGGCGCCGTAGGAGGCACCCATGAGCACCGACAGATGCGGGACCCGCGAGTTGCTCACCGCGTTGATCATCATCGCGCCGTGCTTGATGATGCCGCCCTGCTCGTACTCCTTGCCGACCATGTAGCCGGTGGTGTTGTGCAGGAAGAGCAGCGGGATGTCGCGCTGGTTGGCCAGTTGGATGAACTGGGCGGCCTTCTGGGACTCGGCGCTGAACAGCACGCCCTGCGCGTTGGCGAGGATGCCGACCGGGTAGCCGTGCAGGCTCGCCCAGCCGGTGGTCAGGCTCGTCCCGTACAGCGGCTTGAACTCGTCGAAGTCCGAGCCGTCGACGATCCGGGCGATCACCTCGCGCGGGTCGAAGGGGTGCTTCAGATCGCCGGGGACGATTCCCAGCAGTTCGTCCTCGTCGTACTTGGGGGGCTCGGCCGGGGCCGGATCGCCGTACGCCTTGCGGTGGTTGAGCCGGGCGACGACCCGGCGGGCCTGGCGCAGCGCATCCCGCTCGTCGACGGCGAAGTGGTCCGCGAGGCCCGACACGCGGGCGTGCATCTCCGCGCCGCCGAGCGACTCGTCGTCGCTCTCCTCGCCGGTGGCCATCTTCACCAGCGGCGGACCGCCGAGGAAGACCTTCGCCTTCTCCTTGACCATGATCACGTGGTCGGACATGCCGGGGACGTACGCGCCGCCGGCGGTCGAGTTCCCGAAGACCACGGCCACCGTGGGGATCCCGGCCGCCGACAGCCGGGTGAGGTCGCGGAAGATCGCGCCCCCGGGGATGAAGATCTCCTTCTGGGAGGGCAGGTCGGCGCCGCCGGACTCGACCAGGCTGATGCAGGGCAGCCGGTTCGCGAGGGCGATGTCGTTGGCCCGCAGCGCCTTCTTCAGGCTCCACGGGTTGCTGGCGCCGCCGCGCACGGTCGGGTCGTTGGCGGTGATCAGGCACTCGACGCCCTCGACCACCCCGATGCCGGTGACGAGCGAGGCGCCCACCGTGTAGTCGCTGCCGTAGCCCGCGAGCGGCGACAGCTCCAGGAAGGGCGTGTCCGGGTCGAGCAGCAGCTCGATGCGCTCACGGGCGAGCAGCTTGCCGCGCTTCCGGTGCCGCTCGACGTACTTCTCGCCGCCGCCCGCGAGGGCCTTGGCGTGCTCGGTGTCGAGGTCGGCGAGCTTGGCGAGCATGACCTCGCGGTTCGCCTGGTAGTCCTGGCCGCCCACGTCCAGGGCGGACGAAAGGACCGTCATAGCAGGACCTCCGGGATGTCGAGGTGACGGGAGCGGAGCCATTCGCCGAGCGCCTTGGCCTGCGGGTCGAAGCGGGCCTGGGAGGCGACGCCCTCGCCGAGGATCCCCTCGACCACGAAGTTGAGGGCGCGCAGGCCCGGCAGGACGTGCCGGACGACCCGCAGCGGGCGGCTCTCCGGGATCAGCTCCCGAAAACGGTCGGCCGTCAGTTCATGGGCGAGCCAGCGCCAGGCCTCGTCGGTGCGGACCCAGACGCCGACGTTGGCGTTGCCGCCCTTGTCGCCGCTGCGGGCGCCCGCGATCAGTCCGAGCGGGGCCCGGCGGGTGGGACCCGCGGGCAACGGCTCGGGCAGGGACGGCTCTTCGAGTGTCTCCAGGACGAGCGTTTCCTGGGCCGGGATCACCGAGAGGCGGCTCCCGTCGTCGAGGACGGCCACCTGGTCCACGGCGCCCTGGGGGACGTACACATCCTCGAAGACCCCATAGGGCGCGCCCTTGCCCGGTGGCGCCACCACATGGAATCCGGGGTAGCTGGCGAGTGCCAGCTCGATGGCCGCCCCGCTCAGCGCGCGCCCCACGGCGGCCTGGTCGGGATCGCGGACGACTAGCCGCAGCAGGGCGCTGGCCGTCTCCTCGGTGTCCGCGTCGGCCCGGTCGGTGCGCACCAGTTCCCAGCGCACCTCCGCGGGCGGCGTCTTGGCGAGTGCGTCGCCCATCTGCTCGCGCACCAGCGCGGCCTTGGTCTCGATGCCGAGTCCGGTCAGGACGAAGGTGACCTCGTTGCGGAAGCCGCCGAGCTTGTTGAGGCCGACCTTGAGGGTGGGGGGCGGTGCCTCGCCGCGCACGCCCTCGATCCGCACCCGGTCCGGGCCGTCCTGGACGAGCCGGACGGTGTCCAGGCGGGCGGTGACGTCGGGTCCCGCGTACCGGGCGCCCCCGGTCTCGTACAGGAGCTGCGCGGTGACCGTGCCGACGTCGACGAAGCCGCCGGTGCCGGGGTGCTTGGTGACGACGCAGCTTCCGTCCTCGTGGATCTCCGCGAGCGGGAAACCGGGGCGGCGCACGTCGCCATCGGCGAAGAAGGAGTAGTTGCCGCCGGTGGCCTGGGTACCGCACTCCAGCACGTGCCCGGCGACGACGGCTCCCGCGAGCCGGTCGAAGTCCGTGGGCCGCCAGCCGAAGTGGGCGGCGGCGGGCCCGGTGACCAGGGCCGCGTCGGTGACCCGGCCGGTGACCACGATGTCCGCGCCCGCCAGCAGGCACTCCGCGATGCCGAAGCCGCCGAGATAGGCGTGCGCGGCGAGGCTGCCGATGGGGGTCCCCCCTGGTCGAGCGGAGTCGAGAGCTTGGGGGAGTGCGGCGGTGAGGTCGTCGCCCTCGACGTGGGCGACGCGCACCGGGATGCCGAGCCGGCCGGCCAGGTCCCGGACGGCGCCGGCGAGGCCCGCCGGGTTGAGGCCCCCGGCGTTCGTCACGATCTTCACAGACCGCTCGTGGGCGAGACCGAGACAATCCTCCAACTGCCGCAGGAAGGTACGGGCGTATCCGGCGGCGGGGTCCTTCAGCCGGTCCCGGCCCAGGATCAGCATGGTCAGCTCGGCGAGGTAGTCACCGGTGAGGACGTCCAGTTCACCGCCGGTGAGCATCTCGCGCAGGGCGTCGAAGCGGTCGCCGTAGAAGCCGGAGGCGTTGCCGATGCGCAGCGTCACGCCGCCCCCTCCTTCGGCGGGCGTCCGTCGCCGGGCGGGCCCGCGAAGGCCTGGGCGATGCCGAGCCAGCGCTCGGCGTCGGGGCCCTCGGCGCGCACGTCGACGTCGGCGCGGTTCGCCCGCTGGGTGACCAGCAGGCAGAAGTCGAGGGCGGTGCCGGTGACCCGCTGGGGGGCGTCCTCGGGGCCGTAGGCCCAGGTGCCGCCGGAGGGGGCGAGGATCTCGACCCGGAACTCCTCGGCGGGCGCGGCGAGCCCGCGCGCGGCGAAGGCGAAGTCCCGGGTGCGCACCCCGATGCGGACCACGTGCCTGAGCCGGTCGGTGGGGGCGCGGACGACACCGAGGGCGTCGGCGACGTCCTGGCCGTGGGCCCAGGTCTCCATGAGCCGGCCGGTGGCCATGGAGGCGCCGGACATGGGCGGGCCGTACCAGGGGAAGCGGGTGCCCGGCACGGACGCCCGCAGGGCCCGGTCGAGCGCGGCGCGCCCCGCCCGCCAGCGGGCCAGCAGTTCGGCGGACGGCAGCCGGGCCCCGTCGTCGGCGCCGTCGTCCACGAACGTCGTGGGCGCCGCGAGCGCCTTCTCGACGAGGCCGTGGAAGGCGTCGGCGTCCGTGACGGACAGGAGGGCGGAGTGGTCGGTCCAGGCGAGGTGGGCGATCTGATGGGCGACGGTCCAGTGGGGCGCGGGCGTCGGGAGCGCCCACCGCTGCGGACTCAACTCGGCCACGAGCCGGTCGAGTTCTTCGCTTTCGTCACGCAGATCGTCGAACACGGGCGTCGGATCGGACATGGGGGGAGCATGTCAGCGCCCCCAGAAACAATCAAGCATGCTTGCATCAATTTATTTCCCGCAGTCGGCCCCGGACCCGTCACATCTCCGGCCCCCGGTCCGTCATACCGATGACGACGCGACACGAGGGACGCAGAGGGAGACGTGAGCATGAGCGAGACCAAGAAGATCGCGGTGGCCGGGGCGACCGGGCGGCTCGGGCGGCATGTCGTGGACGTGCTGACGGAGCGCGGGCACGCCGTCGTACCGATGTCCCGGGCCACCGGGGTCGACATCGTCACCGGCGCCGGACTGGCCGAGGCGCTGGAGGGTGTGGACGTCGTGATCGACGCGTCCAGCACGCCCTCGGCGGACCAGGAGGTGGCGACGGAGTTCTTCACGGCCGCGGCCCGCAATCTGCACGAGGCCGGGGAGAAGGCCGGGGTCGGCCGGCTGGTGGTCGTGTCGATCATCGGCATCGACGCCTCGGTCGCCGGTTACAACGCGGCCAAGCTGGAGCACGAGCGCGCGGTGCTGGCGGGACCGGTGCCGGTGCGGGTGCTGCGGGCGGCGCAGTTCCACGAGCTCGTGGAGCAGTTCACGCAGTGGGGGCGCCAGGGCGACACCGTGTACGTCCCGAGGATGCGGACCCAGCTCGTGGCGGCGGGGGCCGTGGCGGAGGCGCTGGTGGAGCTGGCGGAGGCGGACGAGGCACCGGGGGCGCGGGCCCCGTTCCCGGAGGTGGCCGGTCCGCGCGAGGAGAGCCTGGAGGAGGCGGCCCGGCTGCTGCTGTCCCGCCGGGACCCGGCCGCGAAGCTGATCGCCGTGAGCGACCCGGACAACCCGGAGCGGGACCTGTTCGAGAACGGCGGCCTGCTCCCCGGAGCGGACGCCCGGCTGGCGGGCCCGGCGTTCGCCGAATGGCTGGAGTCGACTTCCTGAACCGGGCGCGCCCCGGGGTGCCTGCCCCGGGCGCTCGGCACCCGGGGCGCGCCGGGCGGGCGGGGCGCCGGGAGCTCCGGGCGGGGTGCGGGTGCCCGGGGTGTCGCACCGCGGGGCCGCGGCCGTGCCGGACCGCCCGGCCGGAGGCCCCGTGACGCGTGCGGGTCAGGGGGCGTCGAGCGGGAGGGTCGCCTTGCCTCGGCCGACCTGGGTGCGGACCGCGCCCATGCTCGCGCCGATGACCAGGGCGATCGCGGCCGCCTGGGTGGCGGACAGGGACTGGTCGAGGATGAGGAAGCCCGCTGTCGCGGCGATGGCGGGCTCCAGGCTCATCAGGATCGCGAAGGTCGACGCGGGCAGCCGGCGCAGGGCGAGGAGTTCGAGGGTGTAGGGCAGGACCGAGGAGAGGACCGCGACGGCGGAGCCGAGGGCCACCGTGGTCGGGTCCAGCAGCCGGGTGCCGGACTCGGCGATCCCCAGCGGGAGGAACAGCAGCGCCGCCACGGCCATGGCCAGCGCCAGCCCGTCGGCCTGCGGGAACCGGCGGCCCGTACGGGCGCTGAAGACGATGTACGCCGCCCACATCGCGCCCGCCCCGAGCGCGAAGGCCGCGCCCACCGGGTCGAGGGAGCCGAACCCTCCGCCGCCCAGCAGGAAGACCCCGCACAGGGCGAGGCCCGCCCACACCGCGTTGACCGCGCGGCGGGAGGCCAGCACCGACAGGGCGAGGGGGCCGAGCACCTCCAGGGTGACGGCGGCGCCGAGGGGGATGCGGGCGACCGACTCGTAGAAGAGACCGTTCATCGCGCCCATGGCGATGCCGAAGACGGCGACCGTCCCCCAGTCGGCGCGCGAGTGGCCGCGCAGCCGGGGACGGCAGAACAGGAGCAGGATCACCGCGGCGGCGAGCAGGCGCAGGGTGACCACGCCGAGCGCGCCGGCCCTGGGCATGAGGGTCACCGCGAGGGCGCCGCCGAACTGGACCGAGATCCCTCCGGCCAGCACCAGCCCGACGGGCCCGAGGGAACCGAGACGGCCGGGCGCGCCGCCCGGGGACACAGGGGCGTGGTCCGTCCCGGGAACGGGCGCGGACGACGAGGTGGTGGCGCTGGGGGTGCTCACGGGCGGTCCTGGGGGCTGGCTACGGTCAGGTGTTCATCACGATGCACTACCGAGTCCAGGGTAGTGGACTTCGTCAGGAGTGTGAACCGCTCATGTAGCTGTCCTGGATGCTGAGACCGGGACCGGGACGCCCTCCTCAGCGACGGGACATGTAGACGTCGAGCGCCTTGTGCAGCAGCCGGTTGATGGGGAGGTCCCACTCCCCCAGGTACTCCGCGGCCTCGCCGCCCGCGCCGGCCTTGAAGCGCAGCAGTCCGACGAGGTGGTCGCTCTCGTCGAGGGTGTCGGTGATGCCGCGGAAGTCGTACACGGCGGCGCCCAGCGCGTGGGCGTCGCACATCATGCGCCACTGGATGGCGTTGTTGGGCTGCACCTCGCGCTTGCGGCTGGTGGAGGCGCCGTAGGAGTACCAGACATGGCTGCCGACGGTCAGCATGGTGGCCGCGGCCAGGACGTCGCCCTCGTGGCGGGCGAGGTACAGCCGCATGCGGTCGGGGTCCTCGGCCGTCAGCGAGGTCCACATCCGCTGGAAGTAGGGCAGCGGGCGCGGGATGAAGCGGTCCCGCTCCGCCGTCTCCGCGTAGAGCTCGTAGAAGGCGGGCAGGTCGTCGTATCCGCCCCTGACCACCTCGACGCCGGCCTTGTCGGCCTTCTTGATGTTGCGGCGCCACTGCTGGTTGAGGCCCTTGTGGATGTCCTCCAGGGAGCGTCCGGCGAAGGGGACCTGGAAGACGTAGCGGGGCTGGCCTGCCGCGAAGCCGTCCTCGCCGCCCGGCTCGGTCCGCTGCCAGCCCATGGCCCGCAGCCGCTCGGCGATCTCGGCGGCGCCCGGTTCGTGCGAGGAGGCCGTCACCTCGCCCAGGCGCCGCGCCGCCGGATCGGCGATGGCCGTCTTGACCGTGTCCGCGCTCCAGCGGCGCGTGACGACGGGCGGGCCCATCTTCACGGTGAACGCGCCGCGTGACTTCAGATGCGCGACCATCGGCCGCAGCCAGCGTTCGGCGAGGTCCGGGTCGTGCCAGTCGATGACGGGACCCTCGGGCAGATACGCGAGGTAGCGCTTGACCTTCGGCAGGGGGCGCAGCAGCACGAGGCCGGCCCCCTGGAGGCGGCCGTCCGCGTCGAACCAGCCGAGGCTCTCCGCCCGCCAGTCCGGCTTCACGTCCCCCCAGGACGGCACCTGCATATGGCTGGCCGAGGGCCGCGAGCGGACGAACGCCAGGTGTTCGTCGCGGGTGATCGACTGCAGGCGGAGGGTCATGCGGGTCGCTCCTCGGAGTCCTTCGGCCGGTGAGACGCCAGCGTACTTACGGAGTCGCCGCGGACCCCTCGTTCCGCGGGCCGTCGTCCAGCGCCCGTGCCAGCACCTCCGCCAGGTGGCGGCCCCGGCGGCCGGAGAGCTGGGCCAACTGGGTGCGGCAGGAGAAGCCGTCGGCGAGGATCACGGCGGCGCCGCCTGCCGCCCGGACCGCCGGCAGGAGCTGTTCCTCCGCGCAGGCCCGCGACACCTCCTCGTGGCCCCTCTCGAAGCCGAAGTTGCCCGCGAGCCCGCAGCAGCCGCCGGCCAGGGTGCCGGTCAGGCCCGCCGCCTCGCGCAGCCGGCGTTCGGCCCCGTCGCCGAGGACGGCGTGCTGATGACAGTGCGTCTGGCCCACCACCGGACGGTCCAGGCGGGGCGGGGTCCAGTGCGGCGCGTGCCGTTCCAGTGCCTCGGCGAAGGTCACCACCGAGGCCGCCAGCCGGGCCGCGCGCGGGTCGCCGGGCAGCAGCTCGGGCAGGTCCGTGCGCAGGGCCGCGGCGCAGCTCGGCTCCAGCACGACGACCGGGAGGCCGTCCATGGAGAGGTAGGGCTCCAGGAGGTCGAGGGTGCGGCGCAGGACGGCGCGGGCGCGGTCGAGCTGGCCGGTCGAGACGTACGTCAGTCCGCAGCAGACCCGGTGCCGGCGGCGCGGGAGCAGCGTGCCCGGCCGGAAGGGGCGCCTGGTGACCCCGTCGCCGACGGGCCCGTGGCGCCACACCGTCCTCGGCGGCAGCAGCACGGCCAGTCCGGCGGCCTCCAGGACCCGTACGGCGGCCCGTCCGACGGAGGGCTCCAAGTGCTCGGTGAAGGTGTCCGGCCACAGGAGGACCGTCCGGCCCTCGAACCCCGGGAACAGTCCGGCACCGGGCGGCCGCCCCTCGCGTCCCGCCGCACCCGCCGCGCCCGCCGCGCCCCGGCGCCGCTCACGCACGTAGGCCCGTGCCCGGTCCCGGAACCGGGCCGACCACCACCGGCTGAACGTCTCCGGGGCCAGCCGCGGGATGTCCCGTCCGGGTGCGACGCCGGCCAGGCGCTTGGCCGCGGCGGCCACCGGGGGCAGGGACACGAGGAGGTTGACGAGCCGGGCCGAGCGGGTGCGGGTCACGGCCGCGAGCCAGAAGGGGAGCCGGCCCAGGGCGTAGTGCGCGGCGGGACGGCGGCGGCCGGCGTAGTGGTGGTGGAGGAACTCCGCCTTGTACGTGGCCATGTCGACGCCGACCGGGCAGTCGGACCGGCATCCCTTGCACGACAGGCACAGGTCGAGCGCGTCACGGACCTCCGTCGAACGCCACCCGTCGGTGACGATCTCGCCGGCGAGCATCTCGTGCAGCAGCCTGGCCCGGCCGCGCGTGGAGTGCGCCTCCTCGCCGGTGGCCCGGAAGGAGGGGCACATGACCTCGTCGCCGCCCGGGACCGTTGCCGTACGGCACTTGGCGACGCCCACGCAGCGGCGCACCGCCGCCGAGAAGTCGCCGCCGTCCGCCGGATAGCCGAACTCCACGTCCACCGGCCGGTGCGGCAGCACCGCGAAGCGCAGGTTCTCGTCCAGCCGGTGCGGGCGGACGAGCATGCCGGGGTTGAGCAGGCCGCTCGGGTCCCAGAGGTCCTTGGCCCGTTCGAAGAGGCGGACCAGGTCGGCGCCGTACATGGCCGGCAGCAGTTCCGCGCGGGCCTGCCCGTCCCCGTGTTCGCCGGACAGAGAGCCGCCGTGGGAGACGACGAGGCGGGCGGCCTCCTCCGAGAAGCGCCGGAAGCGGGTGACGCCTTCCCGGGAGATCAGGTCGAAGTCGATCCGGACGTGGATGCAGCCGTCGCCGAAGTGCCCGTACGGGGTGCCGTGCAGGCCGTGGGCGGCGAGCAGGGCGCGGAAGTCGCGGAGGTACGCGCCGAGCCGGGCGGGCGGCACCGCGCAGTCCTCCCAGCCGGGCCAGGCCTCACCGCCGAGCCCGTGCCCCCGGCCGGGCAGGGCGTCGTCCCCCGCGTGGGGCATCCGGGTCGCCGTGCCGCTCGCGTCCTCCCGCAGCCGCCACAGCGCCCGCTGCCCGGCCGGGTCGGTGACCACCAGGGCGTCCCGTACGTCACCGGCCCGCACGATCGTGTCCGCACGCGCGCGTGCCTCGGCCGGTGATCCGCCGCCGGTCTCCACGAACAGCCAGGCCCCGCCGCGCGGCAGCCCCGCGTCGGCGGGCACGAGATCGGCGGCCATCCCCTCCACGGTCAGCGGCCCGTACCCGAGCAGGCCGGCCGCGGCGTCCGCGGCCGCGCTCTCGTCGGGGTAGGCGAGGACGGCCAGCGCCCGCGCCGGAGGCGCCTCGACCAGGCGTACGACCGCCTCGGTGAGCAGGCCCCAGGTGCCCTCGGTGCCGCAGAACGCGCGGGCCACGTCCGCGCCGCGCTCGGGCAGGAGCGCGTCGAGGGCGTATCCGGAGATCCGCCGGGGCAGCTCGGGAAAACCGGTCCGCAGCAACGCCAACTCGCCCTCCACCAGGGCCTTCAGACCGTCCGGGGCGCCCTGCCAGGCGCGGCCGAGGCGGCGGGTGTCCCCGCCCGCGCCGACGACGGTGAGCTCTCGCACGTTGTCCGCGGTGGTGCCCCAGGCGACCGAGTGGGAGCCGCAGGAGTTGTTGCCGATCATCCCGCCGAGGGTGCAGCGGCCGTGCGTGGAGGGGTCGGGGCCGAAACGCAGGCCGTGCGGGGCCGCGGCCTCCTGGAGACGGTCGAGTACGACGCCGGGCTGGACGACGGCCGTACGGGCCTCCGGGTCGACGGCGAGGATCCGGTTCATGTGCCGGGTGAAGTCGAGGACGACGCCGGTGCCCGTGGCCTGCCCGGCGATCGAGGTGCCGCCGCCGCGCGCCACGACCGGCACCGCGTGGGCGCGGCACGCGGCGAGCGCGGCGGCCACGTCGTCGGCGTCCCGCGGGGCCACCACACCGAGCGGCACGCGCCGGTAGTTGGACGCGTCCATCGTGGTCAGCGCCCGCGCCGTCGCGTCGAAGGAGACCTCGCCGCGCACGGCCCGCGCCAGTTCGGACCGCAGCCGTCCGGCGAGCCCCTCGTCCGCGTTTCCTTCCGGCCGTCCACCCAGATCCGTCATGTCTCCAGGATGCCGCCGGGCTTCGGCACCGGCCCTTCGGCCGCGCACCCGAAAGGCCCCGATATGCGGGGGCGATCATGAAACCGCTTTTCGAAGCTTCCCAATCGGATCACGAACTCTCATATAGTGACGACGAGTTGAGCATCATGTGTCGCTTCTCGCCCAGGCCCGACCGAGGACACGACCGAGGACACGTTCTCCCCCCAGGAACACGACCGAGGACCGATTGATGACCCCGCCCCAGCCCTCCGGCGAACGACCCACCCCCCGCGCCACGGCGAAAGCCGCTCTGACCGCCGCCGTCCCGGCCGCCGCCGCCGTGGTGGCCGGCGTCCTGCTGGCCCCCGAGCCCGCACGCGTGCCCCTCGCCTGGGGCACCGGCGCCGCCGCGTTACTGCTGTGCGTCGCCGTCGCGGTGGCCGCCCACGCCGTGCAGGCCAGACGGATCGCCCTCCGGCGCCTCGACAGCGTGACCAAGGACACCGGCCGACTGCTGCAGGAACGCGCCCGGCTGGCCGAGGAGTTCGGCCAGGAGCGGGCCCGGCTCGCCGACGAGGCCGCCCGCGAACGCGCCCGCGCCGCCGAGGCCGCGGCCCGCGAACGGACCCGTCTGACCGAGACGGCCGAGCGCGAACGCGCCCTCCTCACCGAACAGTTCGCCGCGGAACGGGAGCTGCTCACTGGGGACCGCGCCCGGCTCACCGAGCGCAACGCCGAACTCTCCGAACGCACCCGGCGTGCCGTCGGCGACCGTGCCGCCGCGATCTCCGCGACAGCCAACGCCGCCGCCCGCATGCAGGCGCTGTCCACCGGCATGCTCGCCGACCTGCGGGCCATGGAGGAGCGGCACTCCGACGAGGACGTCCTCGCCGACCTCCTCCACCTCGACCACCGCACCGCCCAGGCGGGCCGCCTCGCCGACTCCGTCGCCGTCCTGACCGGCGCCCGCTCGGGTCGCCGCTGGGCCCGCCCGATCGTCATGGAGTCCATCCTGCGCGGCGCCATGGGCCGCATCGGCGGCTACCAGCGGGTGCGCGTCCACTCCGCCAGCGAGGCCGCCGTCTCCGGCCACGCCGCCGAGGGCGTCATGCACGCGCTCGCCGAACTCCTCGACAACGCCGCCAACTTCTCGCCGCCCACCGCCGAAGTGCACGTGTACGTCGAGGAGGTCCCGGCGGGCGTCATCGTCTCCGTCGAGGACAGCGGCCTGGTCATGGGTGACGTGCAACTGCGGCGCGCCGAACGCGCCGTCTCCGGGGAGGCGGCGGGCCCGGGCGGGCTCGGCGGCCTCACCGGCACCCGCCTCGGTCTCGCGGTGGTCGGCCGGCTGGCCCGCAAGCACGGCCTGAAGGTGTCCTTCCGGCCCTCCGCCCGCGGCGGCACCGGCGTCCTCGTCCTGATCCCGCAGGACATCCTCACGCAGCCGAACCTCCCCCTCGCCGCGGCCCCGCCGCCCGCCGGACCCGAGCCCGTCCCCGCCGCCCCGGCCGCGGTCGACGGCCACCCGTCCGCGCCGAGGTCCCCGGACGGCCCGCGGGCGACGGGAGAGCAGGAGTCCCGTACGCACCGGGAATCCGCCGAGTACCCGGTGTCGCCCGCGTCGCCCGTCTCGTACGCGGCGGCCCACGCGCCCGGCGACCTCGACCCGGACCCCGTCCCGGCCCACGACTCGCCCCGCCACGACCAGGGCCTCGCGGCCACCGGCGGCCTGCCCAAGCGCCGCCGCGGACGCACCCTCGCCCACGCCGAGCGCAGCCGCTCGCACGTCACACCCCCGGCCGCCCCCGAACCCCGTACCGGCGAGGACCCCAAGAACCGGCCGGCGGCCCGCTTCGGCACCTTCCGCCAGGCGGTCCGCGGCACGGCACCCGGCGCCCCCGGACCCGTCGCTGCCGACGCACCCGCCCCGGCGGAAGCACCGGCACGGACCGAGGACCACGCGTCCGCGTCCACCACCGCACCCACTCCGACCCCCACCACCCCCACACACGCGCTCCCGGAAGGCGACACCACTTCATGACCGGCACCATCACCGCCGACGAGAAGCTCACCTGGCTCATCGAGGGCCTCCTCGAGCGCACCCCGGGCGCACGGCACGCGCTCGTGCTCTCCCGCGACGGACTGAAGCTGTGCCGCACCCCGGAGCTCTCGGTCGACCAGGCCGACCAGCTCGCCGCCATCGCCGCCGGCATCCAGTCGCTGTCCCACGGCGCCTCCGTGGAGTTCGGCGACGGCAGCGGCGGCGTGCGCTCGGCCATGGCCGAGTTCTACGGCGGCGTCCTGTTCATCGTCGAGGCCGGCGACGGCGCGCACCTCGCCGTCGTCACCGCCGAGGACGCCGACGCCGGACTGGTGGGCCACAACATGAGCGAACTGGTGGAACAGCTCGGCGAGCACCTGACCGCGCCGCCCCGCTCGTCATGAGCCGTCCTGGCAGGGACGACGCGCCGGACCGGCTGTACACCCTCACCGGAGGACGCACCCGGTCCGGCCCGGACACCCCCTTCGACCTCGTGACCCTGGTGGTCGCCGAGTGCGATCCGGCGGTGGGCATGCAGTCCGAGCACGCCGCGATCCTGCGGATGTGCGAACGGCCCACGGCGGTCGTGGAGATCGCGGCGGAGCTGAGGCTGCCGGTGTCGATCACCCGCGTCCTGCTCTCCGACCTGCTCTCCACCGGCCGGGTCAGCGCCCGTCACCCGCACACGACGGTTCCCTCCGGTCTTCCCGATCCCGACATCCTGGAGCAGGTGCTCGTTGGACTCCGTAACCTCTGACGCTCGTGCGCCCCTGTCCGCGTCGGCCGACAACGGCCTCAAGATCGTGATCGTGGGCGGCTTCGGTGTCGGCAAGACGACCCTGGTCCGCTCGGTCAGCGAGATCCGTCCCCTCAACACCGAGGAGACGATGACGCAGGCCGGCGAGAGCGTCGACGACATCAGCGAGGTGCGCGGCAAGTCCGCGACCACCGTCGCCTTCGACTTCGGCCGCATCACGCTGGACACGCACAACATCCTGTACCTGTTCGGCGCGCCCGGGCAGGAGCGGTTCTGGTTCCTGTGGGACCGGCTGTTCTCCGGGACCCTCGGCGCGATCGTCCTCGTCGACACCCGACGCATCGACGAGTCCTGGTACGCCATCGACCGGCTGGAGCATCACGGCACGCCCTTCATCGTGGCCTGCAACGACTTCGGCGGGCCCGCGCACACCCCGGCGCAGATCCGCGAGGCCCTCGACCTCGACCCGCACGTACCGCTGCTCGACTGCGACGCCCGCTCCCGGGAGTCCAGCAAGCAGGTGCTGATCACCCTGGTCGAGCACCTCCAGACCCACTACGCCCGTCATGGCGCCGCGGCCGCGGAAGGCGCCCTTCAATCACCGGAGCCCGCGCTGTGACCTCCGCCCCCACCACCGCGCCCGTCCCCCTCGGCGGACCGCGGTTCCAGACCGAACCCGCCGAGCTGTACCGGGAGATGCGGCGCGACCACGGCTCGGTCGTACCCGTCGTCCTCGACGGCGACATCCCGGCCTGGCTCGTGCTCGGCTACCGCGAACTGCACCAGGTCACCGGCGACCCCCAGCTCTTCAGCCGGGACTCGGACCTGTGGAGCCAGTGGGAGCGCATCCCCGACGACTGGCCGCTGCTGCCGATGATCGGCCGCAAGCAGCCCTCCATCCTGTACACCGTCGGCGAGCGCCACCGCGAGCGCGCCGCGATGATCAGCGACGCCCTCGAAGCCGTCGACCCCTTCGAACTGCGGTCCCAGGCCGAGAAGTTCGCCGACGAGCTGATCGACGCGATCTGCCCCAAGGGCGAGACGGACCTCATCGGCGACTACGCGGCCCTGCTGCCCGTACGAGTCCTCGCGACGCTCTACGGCTTCTCCGACGAGCAGGGCCCCGGACTGGTCACCGCCCTGAACGACATGATCAACGGGCGTGAGGGCGCGCTGGCCGGACAGCAGCACCTGGCCTCCTCCATGGCGCGGTTGATCGCCGACCGCACGGAGGCACCCGCCGACGACGTCGTCTCCCGCATGCTCGCGAACACCGCGGGCTTCGACGCCATGGAGATCGTCCAGGACCTCATGGTCATGATGGCCGCCGGCCACCAGCCGACGGCCGACTGGATCGGCAACTCGCTGCGGCTGATGCTCACCGACGAGCGGTTCGCCGCCTCCCTGTTCGGCGGCCGGCACAGCGTCGCCGAGGCCATGAACGAGGTCCTGTGGGAGGACACCCCGACCCAGAACGTGGCCGGGCGCTGGGCCTCCCGCGACACCCAGCTCGGCGGCCGCCGGATCCGCTCCGGCGACCTGCTGCTGCTCGGGCTCCAGGGCGCCAACTCCGACCCCCAGGTCCGCACCGACAGTTCCGCGCTCACCGGCGGCAACAACGCCCACTTCTCCTTCGGCCACGGCGAGCACCGCTGCCCGTTCCCGGCCCAGGAGGTCGCCGAGGTCATCGCGCGGACCGGCATCGAGGTCGTACTGGACCGGCTGCCGGACATCGACCTCGCGGTACCCGCCGACTCGCTCACCCGGCGCCCCTCCCCGTGGCTGCGGGGACTGAACGAACTGCCCGTGCGGTTCACGCCCGTACCCGTCCTCTGAGACGCCCTGTGCACCCGGCCGGCGCACCCCGCCCGGCCGGGGCCCGGGGCTGTCCCCATGCCCCGGGGGAAAACGCTTCACCCCCACCCCAGCCCCTTGGAGGCACCCCCGCATGACCACCGGTACCGAAGAGACCCGCATAGCCCTGGACCCCTTCGTCGCCGACCTGGACGGCGAGAGCGCCGCGCTGCGCGCCGCGGGACCGCTCGCCGCCGTCGAACTGCCCGGCGGAGTCCCGGTGTGGGCCGTCACCCACCACGCCGAGGCGCGCGCCCTGCTCACGGACCCCCGCCTGGTGAAGGACATCAACGTCTGGGGCGCCTGGCAGCGCGGCGAGATCGCCGCCGACTGGCCGCTGATCGGCCTCGCCAACCCCGGCCGCTCCATGCTCACCGTGGACGGCGCGGACCACCGCCGGATGCGCACCCTGGTGGCGCAGGCGCTGACCCCGCGCCGGGTGGAGCAGATGCGGGAGCGGATCGCGAAGCTGACGGAGAGTCTGCTCGACAACCTCACCGGGGACGTCGTCGACCTGAAGGCCGACTTCGCCTACCCCCTGCCCATGTACGTGATCGCCGACCTCATGGGCATCGAGGAGTCCCGGCTGCCGCGTCTGAAGGAGCTCTTCGAGAAGTTCTTCTCGACGCAGACCCCGCCCGCCGAGGTCATCGCGACCCTCACCGAGCTCGCCGGGATCATGGCGGAGACCGTGGCGGCCAAGCGGGCCGAGCCGGGCGACGACCTGACCAGCGCGCTGATCCTGGCCTCGGAGGACGGCGACCACCTCACCGACGAGGAGATCGTCTCCACCCTCCAGCTCATGGTCGCGGCCGGCCACGAGACGACGATCTCCCTCATCGTCAACGCGGTCGTCAACCTGTCCGCCCACCCCGACCAGCGCGCCCTCGTCCTGTCCGGCGGGGCGGACTGGTCCGCGGTCGTCGAGGAGACCCTGCGCTACGCCACCCCGACCTCCCACGTCCTCATCCGTTTCGCCACCGAGGACGTCCCGGTCGGCGACAAGGTGATCCCGGCGGGCGACGCGCTCATCGTGTCGTACGGCGCGATCGGCCGTGACGAGAACGCCCACGGGCCCACCGCGGGCGAGTTCGACATCACCCGCACCGGCAAGAACCGGCACATCTCCTTCGGCCACGGGCCCCACGTCTGCCCCGGCGCGGCCCTGTCCCGCCTGGAGGCGGGCGTCGCCCTGCCCGCCCTGTACGAGCGCTTCCCGTCCCTGGACCTGGCCGTACCGGTGTCGGACCTGCGCAACAAGCCGGTGGTGACGCAGAACGACCTGTTCGAACTGCCGGTCCGGCTCACCGCCGAGTGAACTGACCAGGTGTGACGGCACGGCCGCCGGAGGAGCCCCCACGGCCCCTCCGGCGGTCGCGCCCTCGCCACGCCCCGTCAACACGCGCCGTCTCAGCCGACGGACGACGTTTCACCGAGGTTTCCCCGAACGGCTAGGCTCCTGGCGTGGCTGATATCCAGATCCCCGCTGACCTCAAGCCCGCCGACGGACGATTCGGCGCCGGCCCCTCCAAGGTGCGGACGGAGGCACTGGACGCGCTGGCCGCGACCGGCGCCTCGCTGCTCGGCACATCCCACCGCCAGGCCCCGGTCAAGAACCTGGTCGGCAAGGTGCGCGAGGGCGTGCGCGAGCTGTTCTCCCTGCCCGACGGGTACGAGGTCGTCCTCGGCAACGGCGGCTCCACCGCGTTCTGGGACGTCGCGACGCACGGCCTGATCGAGAACAAGTCGCAGCACCTCACGTTCGGCGAGTTCTCCTCCAAGTTCGCGAAGGCCGCCAAGCTCGCCCCGTGGCTCGCCGACCCGACCGTGATCTCCTCCGACCCGGGCACGCACCCCGAGCCGGTCGCCGAGGCGGGCGCCGACGTCTACGCCTTCACCCACAACGAGACCTCCACCGGTGTCGCCGCCCCGATCAAGCGGGTCGCGGGCGCCGACGAGGGCGCCCTCGTCCTGGTGGACGCCACCTCCGGCGCCGGCGGCCTGCCCGTCGACATCGCCGAGACGGACGTCTACTACTTCGCCCCGCAGAAGTCCTTCGCCTCCGACGGCGGCCTGTGGATCGGCGTGTTCTCCCCGGCCGCCATCGAGCGCGCCGAGCGGATCCACGCCTCCGGCCGGCACGTCCCGGAGTTCTTCTCGCTGCCCACGGCGATCGACAACTCCCGCAAGAACCAGACGTACAACACCCCCGCGCTGGCCACGATCTTCCTGCTCAACGAGCAGCTCGAATGGATCAACGGCCAGGGCGGCCTCGCCTGGTCCTCGGCCCGTACGAAGGACTCCTCGACCCGCCTCTACCGCTGGGCCGAGGACAGCAAGTACGCCACCCCGTTCGTGACCGACGCGGCCAAGCGCTCGCAGGTCATCGGCACGATCGACTTCGCCGACGAGATCGACGCCGCCGCCGTCGCCAAGGCCCTGCGCGCCAACGGCATCGTCGACACCGAGCCGTACCGCAAGCTCGGCCGCAACCAGCTCCGCGTCGCCATGTTCCCGGCGATCGACCCCGCGGACGTCGAGGCGCTGACGCACTGCATCGACTACGTGATCGAGAAGCTGTAACCGCACGACGACGGCCGAGGGGCGTCCGGCATCCGCCGGGCGCCCCTCGGCCGTGTCCACGGGGTGGCCGCGTTCAGCGGCGGCGCAGCCGCTTGAAGCCGAACACCACGGCGAACAGGGCCGCGACCGCGATGGCGCCGACCTTCACCTCACCGCCCATCCCGTCCCCGCTCCCGCCCCCGGAGGCCGAACCGCCCCCCTTGGAGGACGAGTTGGAGCCGGACCCCGAAGCACCCGGCGCGTCCTCCGGCTCCACGGGGCTGTCCGCGCCCTCGCTGCCGTACATGAGCTTCGATCCGTCGGGCGTGTAGGTGATCGACTCGCCCTGGCCCTGGAGGGGCACGTTCAGGCGCTCGAGGCGTTTGATGCGGCCGTCGTTCCACGCGTAGGCGATGCCGCCGAAGTAGCCGCGCACGGCGAGCTGCCGGCCGTCGGGGGAGAACGCGCCGTCCGTGACCCACAGGTCGATCGTGGCGACCGGCTTGAAGACGTTGGTCGAGCCGGCGGAGAGCTCGGCGGGACCTTCGTAGAGGTGGCCGCCGTCCTCGTCCTTGTCGGCGATGTAGACGCGCCCCGTCTTGGGATGCACCATCAGCGCCTCCGCGTTGCGGGGACCGTCCGAGTACTTCACGACGTACTGGGTGGCGCGGATCGTCTGGTCCTTGAGCACCTTCGGCTCGGGGAGCTTGTAGACCCACACGTGGTCCCACTTGCCGCCGAGGTTGTCGCCGATGTCGCCGACGTACAGGTCGCCGTCCGGGCCGAGGGAGATCGCCTCGACGTCCCGGGGCGCGCCCACCCCGCTCATGGTGATCCTGGCGACGGTCTCGCCCGTACGGCTGTCGACCGCGTACAGGTACGGCCCGTCGTCGCTGTCGTTGTGCGTCCAGTAGACGCCCGGGTGGATGCGTGAGGCGGCGAGGCCGCTGGACTCCTTGATCCGGGGGTCCTTGATGGTGAATCCCCCGTCCCCTCCGTCGGCGAGGGCGGGCGCCGCCAGGGCGAGGACGAGGGCCGCTCCGGCAAGGGCTCCGGCGGCGGCTCCGGACACGTACGAGTGGGATCGGCGCATGGCCCAAGCCTGCCATCCCACCGGCCCGTTCACGTCGTCGCGGCCCGCCCGGACGCACCCCGCCAGGCCCTCGCTCCCCGCCCGCACCGGCACACCGCCGCGGACCCCGCGCGGGCGTGTCCAGCCTCACACCGTCCGGGCCCATGGCGCCTGGGCCGATCGTCCATGATGATCGGATGCTCAGGTTCATGCCCGTCGGCGACTCCATGACGATCGGTAGCGCGGGCGAACACACGTGGCGCTACCGGATGTGGCAGCACCTGCGCGCGGCGTACGGGGGCCCGTTCAAGATCGTCGGCCCGCGCGAGACGCTCTACGACCAGGCGACCGGGTCCGCCGACTCCTACGAGTACGCGGACCCGGAGTTCCCCCGCGCCCACCTGGCCGGCTGGGGCGAGGGCTGGCTGCACATGGCCCCGCTGATCCGCGAGGCGGTCCGCGCCCAGCGCGCCGACGTCCTGCTGGTCTCGCTCGGCCTCATCGACCTCGGCTTCTACACCAACGCCGCCCAGACCGCCGACAACGTCCGCGCCTTCGTCGCCGAGGCCCGCGCCGCGAACCCGCGCGTCCGCATGGTCCTGCTCCCGGTGATACCGAACGTCCGCGCCCAGGACGACCCGCCCTTCGCCGCCGAGGTGGCCGCGTTCAACGACCTCCTCGCCAAGACGGTCGCCGACCTCGACGAACCGCGCTCCCCGCTGCTGCTCGCCTCCCCGCCCTCCTCGTACGACATCGCCTTCGACACCTACGACGGCACCCACCCGAACGCGAGCGGCGAACACAAGATCGCGGAGGGTTTCGCCGAGGCGATGTACCAGGCCTGGGACCTGGGCGAGCCGTACGCGGCCCAGCCGGCCTGACCACCGCGTCCGGCACTCCCCCGCCGTCGCCCGGTCCGCTCTTGCCTAGAGCGCACTCCACGTCGTTGGCTGGTGAACCATGAAGTACACACAGCTCGGACGCACGGGGCTCAAGGTCAGCCGGCTCGTCCTCGGCACCATGAACTTCGGCCCGCAGACAGACGAGACCGACAGCCACGCGATCATGGACGCGGCGCTGGACGCGGGAATCAACTACTTCGACACGGCCAACGTCTATGGGTGGGGCGAGAACAAGGGCCGCACCGAATCGATCATCGGCAACTGGTTCGCCCAGGGCGGCGACCGCCGGGACCGGACCGTCCTCGCCACCAAGGTGTACGGGAACATGGGCGCCGAGGGCGACCCGTGGCCCAACCACGACAAGCTGTCCGCCCTGAACATCCGGCGCGCGGTCGAGGCGAGCCTGAAGCGGCTCCAGACGGACTACATCGACGTCTACCAGTTCCACCACGTCGACCGGTCCACCCCCTTCGACGAGATCTGGCAGGCCGTCGACGTCCTCGTACAGCAGGGGAAGATCCTCTACGTGGGGTCCAGCAACTTCCCCGGTTACAAGATCGCCCAGGCCAACGAGATCGCCGCACGCCGCGGCGGGACCATCGGCCTGGTCAGCGAGCAGTGCCTCTACAACCTCGCCGAGCGCCGCGCCGAGATGGAGGTCATCCCGGCCGCCCAGGAGTACGGCCTCGGTGTCATCCCCTGGTCGCCGCTGCACGGCGGACTGCTGGGCGGAGTGATCAAGAAGGAGGTCGAGGGCGGCCGCCGGGCCAGCGGCCGGGCCGCCGACGCCCTCGCCGACACGGCCGCACGCGCCCAGATCCAGGCGTACGAGGATCTGCTGGAGAAGCACGGTCTGGAGCCCGGAGAGGCCGCGCTGGCCTGGCTGCTGACCCGTCCCGGCGTCACGGGACCCATCGTGGGCCCGCGCACCGCGGAACAGCTCGCGTCGGCGCTGCGCGCGGTGGAGCTGGAACTGTCGGAGGACGTCCTGGAGGGTCTCGACGAGATCTTCCCGGGCCCGGGTCCGTCCCCCGAGGCGTTCGCCTGGTAGCAGGGCCGTCCCCGCAGGGCGTTCGCCTCGTCGCGGGACCGCGGCCGCGGGGCGTTCGCCTCGCAGCGCAGCCGTCCCCGCCGGGCGTTCGCCTTGAAGCGGGGGCCGCGATAGCGGGCGTTCGCCTTGAAGCGGGGGCCGCGATCGCGGGCGTTCGCCTCGTGCCGGGGCGTCCCCGTTCGCCTCGTGCCGGGGCAGCGGGCGCGGGGCGTTGGCCTCGGAGCGAGGGCCGTGGCTGTGGCCGTGGGGCGTTCGTCTCGCGGCCCCGCCGCGCGTCCGGCGTGCGGCGGTGGCGGTCGCTATCTGACCGCCGCCGCCATGGCCACGACGAAGAACATCAGCACGAGCACACCGGCCATGATCCGGTTACGGGTCTTCGGGTTCACGTCAACGAGGTTAACGGTCCGCCGGGCCCGCCCCGTCGCCCGCCCCCAGCGGGCACGCGGCCACCGTTTCGTATCGGGGCTGCTCACCGGGCACTCCCGACCTCGGCAGGTTGCTGCGGACGAGACACAGCTCACCCACCGTCCAGGGTTCTCCCGCGAACGCGTCCAGCGCGGCGACGTACGGCTTGAAGTCCGCGGAGTCGCGGCTGCGGGCCACGGTCAGATGCGGACGGTAGCGGCGGTGCTCCTCCATCTCGACGCCCGCCTTGCGGCCCGCCGCCTCCGCCCGGTCCGCCAGCAGCCGCATGGCCGCGACGTCCCCCGCCGCACCCACCCACAGGGCCCGCCCGCCGAAGTGCCCGCCGCCGCGCAGGGACAGCGGGAACGGATCGGTGCGCCGGCCGGCCCGCAGCAGCCGCTCCGTGAGGTCCGGGACGGTCTCGTCGGCGACCTCGCCGTAGAACGCGAGCGTGAAGTGCCAGCCGGGACGGCCCGTCCAGCGCAAGGCGTCCGCTCCCGGCATCCGCCGCAACGCGTCCACGTCCGGGGCCAGTTCACGCACCGCACCGGCAGGGGGCAGTACCGCCGCGAAGAGTCTCATGGGCCCCAGCCTTCCAGGGAACGCCGTCCGGTACACCGGAGTGGACGAGGCGGCCGGCCGCTTCACGCGGGCCGGCCGCCTCCGAACCTCCTGGTCCCACCCGGGGTGGGTCGTGCCGAGGTGGAATCACACCGTGGCGAGCTGCTCCTCGCTCCGCGCACGCGGGACGAAGCGGATCCGGGGGCGGCCGTGATGCCACCCGAGGTCGACCCGCAGCCCGCCGAGACGGGCCAGGACCAGACCGATCGCCGTCGCCGCGGCCATCGAGACCAGTCCGCCGAGCGCGAAGCCCACGCGAGGTCCGTAGACGTCGGTGACCCAGCCGATCAGCGGCGCGCCGAGCGGTGAGCCGCCCACGAAGACCATCATGAACAGCGCCATGACCCGGCCGCGCATGGCCGGGTCGGTGGCCATCTGGACCGAGGTGTTCGCGGTGACGTTCACCGTCAGGCCGAAGATGCCGATCGGGACCATCAGGAGCGAGAACAGCCAGAGCGTGGGAGCCGTGGCGGCCACCACCTCCAGCGCGCCGAAGGCCACCGCCGCCGCGATCAGCACGCGCAGCCGGGCCGTGCCGCGCCGGGCCGCGAGCAGCGCTCCGGCCAGCGAACCCAGCGCCATCAGCGTGTTGAAGAGGCTGTACGCCCCGGCGCCCGAGTCGAAGATGTCGTCCGCGTACGCCGACAGCCAGACCGGGAAGTTGAAGCCGAAGGTGCCGATGAAGCCGACGAGGACGATCGGCCAGATCAGTTCGGGCCGCCCGGCGACATAGCGGAGGCCTTCGCGGAGCTGGCCCTTGGCGCGCGGCGCCCGCTCGACGACGTGCAGCTCGCGGGACCGCATCAGCAGCAGGCTCGCCAGCGGGGCCACGAACGACACGCCGTTCAGCAGGAAGGCCCAGCCGGTGCCGACGCCGGTGATCAGCAGACCCGCGACGGCGGGGCCGACCAGCCGCGCGGACTGGAAGTTGGCCGAGTTCAGACTGACCGCGTTCTGGAGCTGCCCGGGGCCGACCATCTCGGAGACGAAGGACTGGCGTGCCGGGTTGTCGACGACGGTGGCCATGCCGACGGCGAACGCGGCGAGGTAGACGTGCCAGACCTGGACGTGTCCGGAGAGCGTGAGGAAGGCGAGCACGAGGCCGGTGAGGGCCATCGCCGTCTGCGTCACCAGGAGTGTGGGCCGCTTGGGGAGGCGGTCGACGAGAACACCGCCGTACAGGCCGAAGAGCAGCATCGGCAGGAACTGGAGCGCGGTGGTGATGCCGACGGCGGCGGAGGAGCCGGTGAGGCTGAGCACCAGCCAGTCCTGGGCGATGCGCTGCATCCAGGTGCCGGTGTTGGAGACGACCTGGCCCAGGAAGAACAGGCGGTAGTTCCGGATCTTCAGCGAGCTGAACATCGAGGAGGAGCGGGGGGAGTCGCGGGTGGCCGGGGAATCGGGGGTGGCTGGTGCGGGGGCGGAGTGTGCTCCGGATCCCGTACTCAAAAGGGCTCGCCTCCATTGCGATCGTGGACGTCGGCGTCATGGGGGGCGTCGGCGCTTGCGGGGAAGAGCGGACCCTCCGTTGCTCCGTGATCAGTGATCCCGGTCGAGATCGGTGATCCCGGTCGAGATCGGTGATCCCGGTCGAGATCGGTGATCCCAGTCGTGATCGGTGATCCCAGTCGAGATCGGTGATCCGGACCGTGACCGGTGATCCGAACCGAGATCAGCGATCTGGTCGGTGACCAGTGGTCCGGGCCGTGACCGGCGATCGGAACCGAGATCGCCGATCCGGGACGAGACCGGTGATCCGGACCGAGATCAGTGATCTCGGTCGAGACCGCTGATCCGAGTCGAGACCGGTGATCCGGGCCGGGATCGGGGAGCGTGAGAGGGCCGCCGTCGGTCAGATGTGCGCGAGCTTCTCCAGGACGGGAGCGGCTTCGCGGAGCTTGGCCCATTCGTCCTCGTCGAGGGCCTCGACCAGTCCGGCCAGGAACGCGTTCCGCCGGCGGCGGCTCTCCTCGAGCATCGCCTCGGCCTTGTCGGTCTGCGTCACCACCTTCTGGCGCCGGTCCTCGGGGTGCGGCTCCAGCCTGACCAGCCCCTTGGCTTCGAGCAGCGCGACGATGCGGGTCATCGACGGCGGCTGCACATGTTCCTTGCGGGCGAGCTCGCCGGGCGTGGCGCTGCCGCAACGGGCGAGGGTGCCGAGCACCGACATCTCGGTGGGGCTCAGCGACTCGTCGACTCTCTGGTGCTTGAGTCGACGCGACAACCGCATCACTGCGGAGCGCAAGGCGTTCACGGCGGCCTCGTCGTCGCCATGGGTGAGGTCAGGCATGTTCTTTAGCTTAACTCATTACTCTCGCTAAAGAACAACTGGGCCCGCGTGAAACGCGCCATCGGACGCGGAGATCACTCATATGAGTGAGATGGCTCCGGAAAGTGACCCGAATCCGGTCGGGAAGCGGCGACCCTCGACTTCATGGGGACCAGCGTGCTCAGCCTGCGTATCGACGGGGAGCTGCTCGACCGGCTCCGCGACCATGCCGCGAAACGCGGAATGAGCGTCCAGGACTATGTGGTCCGGACGCTCATTCGCGACGACTTCGACGAGCGGTTCCAGACCGCCGTCGAGGAGACGGAGAAGTTCTACGGGGTCACCTGATCCCGTGTGCGCCGCCGGGGGTCAGTGAGCCCCCCGCACGGCCGATGCCGCTCAGGTCAGGCCGAGGGCCGGCATGAGGTAGTAGAAGGTGAACACCGCCGACACCACGTACATGGCGACCGGGATGTCACGACCCCGGCCCGCCGCCAGGCGCAGCACGACGAAGGTGATGAAGCCCATCCCGATGCCGTTGGTGATCGAGTAGGTGAACGGCATCATCATCATGGTCACGAAGGCCGGGATGGCGATCGTGTAGTCCGCCCAGTCGATCTCCTTGACCGAGTGGGACATGATCAGGAAGCCGACCGCGATCAGCGCGGGGGTGGCCGCCTGGGACGGGACCATCGTGGCGACCGGGGTCAGGAAGAGGGCGACGGCGAACAGCGCGCCGGTGACCACGTTCGCGAAGCCCGTGCGGGCACCCTCGCCGACGCCGGCCGTGGACTCCACGAAGCACGTGGTGGCCGAGGAGGAGGAGGCGCCGCCCGCGGCGACGGCGATGCCGTCGACGAAGAGGACCTTGTTGATGCCGGGCATGTTGCCCTGCGCGTCCGTCAGCTTGGCCTCGTCGCTGATGCCCATGATCGTGCCCATCGCGTCGAAGAAGCACGACAGCAGCACGGTGAAGACGAAGAGGATGCCGGTCAGCACGCCGACCTTGCTGAAGCCGCCGAACAGGCTGAACTGGCCGATCAGGCCGAAGTCCGGGCTGGCGACCGGGTTGCCGGGCCACTTCGGGGTGGTCAGACCCCAGGACGGGATGGTGGTGACGGAGTTGATGATCACCGCGGCGACCGTCATGGTCACGATCGAGATGAGGATGGCGCCGGGCACCTTGCGCACGATCAGCGCGAGGGTCAGCAGGGTGCCGAGGATGAAGATCAGGACGGGCCAGCCGTGCAGGTGGCCGTCCGTGCCGAGCTGGAGCGGGACGGTCGTCTGGGCGATGTCCGGGATGCGGGTGACGAAGCCCGAGTCGACCAGGCCGATCAGCATGATGAACAGGCCGATCCCGATCGCGATGCCCTTGCGCAGGCCGAGCGGCACCGCGTTCATGACGCGCTCGCGCAGACCCGTGGCGACCAGGAGCATCACGATGAAGCCCGCGAGGACCACCATGCCCATGGCGTCCGGCCAGGACATCCGGGGCGCGAGCTGGAGGGCGACGACCGTGTTCACGCCGAGGCCGGCGGCCAGCGCGATCGGCACGTTGCCGATGACGCCCATGAGGAGCGTGGTGAAGGCCGCGGTCAGCGCGGTCGCGGTCACGAGCTGACCGTTGTCGAGGTGGTGCCCGTACATGTCCTTCGCGCTGCCCAGGATGATCGGGTTCAGCACGATGATGTACGCCATCGCGAAGAAGGTGGCGAAACCGCCGCGGATCTCGCGCGGAAGGCTGGAGCCCCGCTCGGAGATGTTGAAGAAGCGGTCGAGAGCGCCCTGAGCGGGCCGGGACTCCGGCTGCTGCGGGGCGGGGGCCTTGGTGGCGGCCGAGGTGGACATGCGGGTCCTCAAACGTGCAGGGGGACGGGACGTGATCGAGCCTGGTCAGTGGTCGTGCACCAGCAGGTTCCCCCAGGTCGCTGTTGGTGTTTTCTACGAATACAACTGGCCAGACTCGGACCGTTTCAGTATGAACATATGAGTCAGAAATCGCTATCTCCGCGCGTAGACCCCTGTGGCACAAGGGGGACGGGGCCCGAACACAACCGGTCGCCGACCCTCGTAAGCTGTGCACATGGCGAAGTGGACCCCCAAGCACGAGGCGCCGGAGCCCCTGGAGGGCCCCGTCGTCGCCACCATCACGGGCGGCACGATCCTCTGGTTCGTCCTCTTCCTGGTGCAGCTCCCGTTCTACGGCTGGTTCGACGACCACGGACACCTGTGGTGGCTGTGGACCTGCCTGGCCGGCGCGGGCCTCGGGCTCATCGGCATCTGGTACGTCCGCAAGCGTGACGCCGCGATCAAGCGCGCCCAGGCGGGCGGCTCCCCCGCCACCCCCGTGACGGACTAGGGGACTTCTCCACCCACGGCAGCACGACCCGCCGCCCCCGGTCCTCCCCAGGTCGGAACTTTGGCGCACTCGGCGGGTGAAGCCGCATATCCGCACGTACCGTCGAAGGCATGACCCACACCGACGCGGGCGCCGGACTGGATCCCGTTCACCCCGTTCCCCTACCCGCCTCCCGGCGGGCCGAGGGGCTGTCGGCCGCCGAGGTGGCCGAACGGGTCGCGCGCGGCGAGGTGAACGACGTCCCGGTGCGCAGCAGCCGCTCCGTGGGCGAGATCGTCCGGGCGAACGTGTTCACCCGCTTCAACGCGATCATCGGCGTGCTCTGGCTGGTCATGCTGTGCGTGGCACCGTTCCAGGACAGCCTGTTCGGCTACGTGATCATCGCCAACACCGGGATCGGCATCATCCAGGAGTGGCGCGCCAAGAAGACGCTGGACTCGCTCGCGGTGATCGGCGAGGTGAAGCCCACCGTCCGCAGGGACGGGGTCGCCGCCGAGGTGCGCTCCTCGGAGATCGTGCTCGGGGACCTCATCGAGATCGGGCCGGGCGACAAGGTCGCCGTCGACGGCACCTGCGCGGAGGCCGACGGGCTGGAGATCGACGAGTCCCTGCTCACCGGTGAGGCCGACCCCGTGGTCAAGCACGCCGGCGACGCGGTGATGTCCGGCAGCTTCGTCGTGGCCGGCAGCGGCGCCTTCACCGCGACGAAGGTGGGCCGGGAGGCGTACGCGGCACAGCTCGCGGAGGAGGCCTCGCGGTTCACGCTCGTCCACTCCGAGCTGCGCAGCGGTATCTCCACGATCCTCAAGTACGTGACGTGGATGATGATCCCGACGGCCATCGGCCTGATCATCAGCCAGCTCGTCGTCAAGCAGCACGGCTTCAAGGACTCCGTCGCGCGGACCGTCGGCGGGATCGTGCCGATGGTCCCGGAGGGCCTGGTGCTGCTCACCTCCGTCGCCTTCGCCATCGGCGTCATCCGCCTCGGCCGAAAACAGTGCCTCGTCCAGGAACTTCCCGCCATCGAGGGCCTCGCCCGCATCGACACCGTCTGCCTCGACAAGACGGGCACCCTCACCGAGGGCGGCATGGACGTCACCGAGCTGCGCCCGCTCCAGGGCGCCGACGAGTCGTATCTGCGCAAGGTCCTCGGCGCGCTCGGCGAGTCCGATCCGCGGCCGAACGCCTCCCTCCAGGCGATCATCGCCGCCTACCCGGACAACGAGGAGTGGCGCTGCACCCAGTCCCTGCCCTTCTCCTCCGCCCGCAAGTACAGCGGCGCCGGCTTCAGCGAGGGCAACGGCGAGTCGAGCGCCTGGCTGCTCGGCGCCCCCGACGTACTGCTGCAGCCCGGGGACGCCGCTCTCGCCGAGACCGAGCGGCTCAACGAGGAGGGCCTGCGGGTGCTGCTGCTGGCGCGGACCACCAAGGACCTGGACGACCCCGCCGTGGCGGAGGCCGCACGGCCCGCCGCGCTGATCGTGCTGGAGCAGCGGCTGCGCCCGGACGCGGCCGACACCCTGCGCTACTTCGCCGAGCAGGACGTCAAGGCCAAGGTCATCTCGGGCGACAACGCGGTGTCGGTGGGAGCGGTCGCCGGAAAGCTGGGGCTCACCGGCGAGGTCGTGGACGCGCGCCGGCTGCCGGACGAGCGCGAGGAGATGGCCAAGTCCCTGGAGAAGGGCACGGTCTTCGGGCGGGTCACCCCGCAGCAGAAGCGGGACATGGTGGGCGCCCTTCAGGCCGGCGGGCACACGGTGGCGATGACCGGCGACGGCGTGAACGACGTCCTGGCGCTGAAGGACGCCGACATCGGGGTGAGCATGGGCTCCGGGTCCGAGGCGACCCGCGCGGTGGCCCAGATCGTGCTGCTGAACAACAGCTTCTCGACCCTGCCCTCGGTGGTCGGGGAGGGCCGCCGGGTCATCGGCAACATCACCCGGGTCGCGACGCTGTTCCTGGTCAAGACGGTCTACTCGGTGCTGCTGGCCGTACTGGTGGTGTGCTGGCAGGTGGAGTACCCGTTCCTGCCGCGTCATCTGACGCTGCTGTCGACCCTCACGATCGGGGTCCCGGCCTTCTTCCTGGCCCTCGCCCCCAACAAGGAGCGCGCCCAGCCCCACTTCGTGCGGCGGGTGATGCGGTACTCGATCCCGGGCGGTGTGGTCGCGGGCACCGCGACCTTCGCGATGTACCTGATCGCGCGCCACTACTACACGGGAGAGGGCTCGCTGGAGGCGGAGACGAGCGCCGCGACGCTGACGCTGTTCCTGGTCTCGATGTGGGTGCTCGCGATCATCGCCCGGCCGTACACCTGGTGGCGGGTCTGCCTCGTCGCCTCGATGGGCGGGGCGTTCCTGCTCGTGCTCGTGGTGCCGGGGCTCCAGCACTTCTTCGCGCTGAAGCTGGTCGGCACGACGATGCCGTGGATCGCGGTGCTGATATCGGTGACGGCGGCGGCCGTCCTGGAGTTCCTCTGGAGGTGGGTCGACCGCCGCGTCCCCGCGTAGGGCTTACGTCATCGACTACTGCACGTCGACGTAGTCACCCGTGGCGTTGACCGCCGGGGTGGTCGAGGTGCCCGCGAAGCTGTAGCGGTAGTAACCGTCGACGGTGGCCGTCGTGGTCGTCTTCAGGTTGCCGGTGCTGTCCGACTTGATCGTCTTGAGCGTGGTGTAGGTGCTGCTGGTCTTCTTGCGGAACTGCAGCTGCACCGGCTGGACGGTGTAGCCGTGGTAGGCGAAGTCGTCCCAGTTGGCGCGGGACAGCTTGCCCGTGACCGTGACGGTCTTGCCCTTCTTCACCGGCTCCGGCGCGGCGTTGACCGTCAGCTTGGAGTAGCGCTGGAGCTTGGTGGTGGCGAGGTCGCCGGCACCGGCGAAGCCGACCTGGCTCCAGTCGATGTCCTCACCCAGCGGGTCCTGGTCGTTGAAGTCCAGGATGTAGCCGTCGGCCTTCCAGGTGGTGGCGTCCTCGTTGCCCACCAGGTCCCAGCCCGGGTCGACCTCGATGCTGCTCTTGCAGTTCGCCTTCGTCGCGGAGACGTCGGTGCAGCTCGGCCAGTCGGGGCCGACCAGCCAGTTGGCCTGGTCTTCGTAGGAGCCCCGGTAGAGCTCGATGTCCATGTAGGTGTCGGCGGCGTAGATGTCGACGTCGGCGGCGTGCGTCACGGTGAAGGTGACGGGGACCGTGACCTTGTTGGTGGTGCCCACAACGATCGGCTTGCCGCTGTTGACCTTCACGGAGGAGAAGGTCACGTCCAGCGGGTACGGCTCGCCGTCCTCGCCCGTGGAGCCGGTGTAGGCCGACTTGCCGTCGGTGGCCGCGCGCGCGGCCTGCGCGGCCTTCTGGACGTCGTCGTGGCTGTACGAGTGACCACCCGTCGCCTGGGCGGCGGGCACGGCGAGGGCGGAGAGAGCCAGGGCGCCGGAGACGGCGGCCACGGTGGCACGTATGCGCATGCGATCCCCACGTGGAGAAAGGGGCCCCGACGGCGGTCGGTCCTGACGGCTCGTGGTCGCCCGGGGCCCAAATGATCTTGGAGTCTGTTGACTCGGAAGACATGATCGCCGAGGCGCCCAAAAGGTTGTACGCCAGGTGAACTTTTCGTGCAGGCCTTCGAGAACGGCCCGGATCCCCGTCCGGGGGCGGGGATCCGGGCCGCGTCGGTTGCCAGCCCGTGCCGGGCACGCGCGCGTTCGTGGACACGGCCTGACGCACGTCGGCGTTGACCGGACGGGAAGTCGTCGCCGGGCGACGGCCCGAGTGATGGCGGAGTCTTATGACTCGTCGAGAAGGATCGCCGGAGTGCTCGAACCGTTGCGCGGGAAACGAAATCCTTGCGCGGTCCCTATGGAGATCGGGGCGGAGATCGGGCGGAGATCGGGCCGAGATCGGGAAAAAGGGAAATCCCCGGCCCTGGGGCCGGGGATTTCTGTTGCTTCAGGTTTTACTGCACGTCGACGTAGTCACCCGCGGCGCTGACGGCCGGGGTGGTCGTGGTGCCCGCGAAGCTGTAGCGGAAGTACCCGTCGGCGGTGGCCGTGGTGGTCGTCTTCAGGTTGCCGTGGCTGTCCGTCGTGACCGTCTTCAGCGTGGTGTACGTGCTGCTGCCCGCCTTGCGGAACTGCAGCTTCACCGGCTGGCCCGTGTAGCCCTGGTACGTGTGGCTGTCCCAGTTCGCGCGGGTCAGGGCGCCGGTGACCGTGACGGTCTTGCCCTTCTTGACCGGCTCCGGCGCGGCGTCGACCGTCAGCTTGGACAGACGCTGGACCTTCTGGGCGCCCAGGTCGCTCTGCCACTTGAAGTGATCGCTGTTGTCGACGGCGACCGCGCCGACCTTCCAGGCACCGGCGTGGGAGTTGGCCAGGTCGTCGTGGTCGCCGGTGGCGTCCGGACGGAACTGGATCTTGGCCGTGCACTTGAGCACGGTGGAGGAGGAGGCGGTGCAGGTGCCGGGCTCGTCGCCGCCGAGGATGACCGCGTTCTCGTCCGAGATCGCGGTACCGCGGTAGATGAGCGGACCGCTCATGAAGGCGCTCGCGCTGAGGCTCGCGGGGTGCGTCACGGTGTAGCTCGCGCTGACCGTGACCATCGCGGAGGCGCCGACCACGATGTTCTTGCCGCTGTTGATCACGACGTTGGAGAAGGTGACGCCGGACAGCGGGTTGCCTGCGGCCTGCGCGGCCGGCACGGCGAGAGCGGAAAGGGCCAGGGCGCCGGTCACGGCGGCCACGGTGGCTCGTATGCGCATGGGGTTCCCCAAGTGGAGAAAGGGGGTCCCGGCGATGGTCGTTCCTCACGGCTCGTCGTCTGCGCGGGACCCAAGTGATCGGTGAGTCTGTTGACTCAAGAGGTGAGATTAGTGAGGGGTGGGGCTGGTTGTGCGGGTGGGGTGGAGAACGCGCAGTTTTTAGGTTCGCGTTACGCGGGGATGGCGAAACACAGAGAAAAGCCCGGCCCCCGGAATTCCGGGGGCCGGGCTAAATGTGCCGGCCGAATGGGGTGGGACCTGTCCGGCTCGCGTGGATCGCGTGGCTCGCGTGGCCTGCCCGACCTGCCCGACCGGTCCGACTCCGAGCGGTCCGACCTCAGTCGAACCAGCGGTCCCGGGCCAGTTCCTCCGTGCGGGACGGGTCCTCCAGCAGCGCGGCCACCTCGAAGCGGCGCGGCCACTGGCCCGCCGCCCAGGCGAGTCCGGCGGCCACACCCTCCAGGGTGGAGGCGTGCAGGACCCCGTCCCGGGTGCGGCGCCAGTCGAGTTCGGTGCCGTCCACCACGAGCTCCTCGTGCTCGACGTACGAGGCGGGGGTCGCCGGGCCCAGCAGGACCCGTACGGACCCCGGTACGTCGTGCTCGGTGCCCTCGGAGGTCACCTCGCCGGTGACGGACTCGCTGAGCCTGCGCACCTGGAACAGTTCGGCGAGCTCGGCGGCCCGCGCCGGAGGCACCGGCAGCAGCGGCACCCCGTCGGTGAAGGCCAGCAGGTCCGGGGAGTCCACGACCACCGCGTCGGCCGCGTCCACGACCCGCACCTCGCCGTCCACGACCGCCCGCAGCTCGTCCGGCAGCGTCACCTGCTCGGGGTCGAGGTCGGCCAACGCGCTGTACAGGCCGTGCAGTTGGGAGCCCGAGACCGGACGGCCGGGGTCCGCGAGCCGGTCGAGCAGCTCGGCCGCACCGCCCGGCTCGTCGAGCAGGGCGGCCACGGAGGTACGGACACCGAGCGCCCGCAGGACCTGCTCGTCGTCGAAGCCGGTCGCGTCGGCCTCGTCGTACAGACCGCGCAGCAGCGGATCCCCGCCGGCCGCCCGCAGACCGGCCGGACGGCGCCCGTCGAGCACCGGATGCCCGCGCAGCCACCACGCCGTGTACGGCCGGACGATCTCGTGCGTGCCGTCCGGGAGCAGGACGCGCACCTGCTGGATGATCGCGTCCCGCAGCGGCGGCTTGGCCAGCAGCGCCAGGGCCTGCGGCCACCGGTCGTCGTCCACCAGGTCCAGGTCCCGTACGGCCACGATCTCGGTCGCGACCGGCGGCACCGGCGAGTCGGGCAGCCGGTCCAGGACGTCCTCGCACCACACGTCCACCGCGTCCAGCAGACCCGCGTCGTCGGGCTCGGCGAAGTCCCCCTCGCGCGGCTCCAGTTCGTCCGGGTCGAGCACGATGTCGGTGGCGCGCACCAGGGCGAAGCCCGCGAGCACGCCACAGGCGGCGAGCGGCTGCTCTCCCCAGCGCTCTGCCAACTCGGAGTCGACGGAAGCCAGTTCGTCCTCGCGCATGATCCCGGCGAACGCGCTTCCGGGCAGCACGAGTTCACCGGCGGGCACGAGTTCGCCCTCGTCGTCCGGCAGCGCGAGCGCGCCCAGCCAGGGCTCGTCGCCGGGTTCGAGCGCGGCGTCACGGACCAGCGCGAGGACGGTGTCCGCGAGCTCCTCCGCGTCCAGGGTGTCCTCGTCCCACGCGCCGCCCTCGTCGTCGAGCGAGGCGGCCACCGCGGCCCGCACCTGCGGCGTCGTGAGCACCGCGCGGGGCGAGGCCGGCAGGGCGCCCAGCTTCTCCAGGAGGGGGTGGGCCGCGTCGGGGTGCGCGACCTTGAGGCCGAGCCTGGCGAGCGTGCCGGGGGCCACCAGGGAGCCCTCGGGGGTGGGCAGCAGGATCTGGCGGGGGCCGATCGTCGTGCGGCCGTCGGCCAGCGGCACCGAGAGCCCCGACAGCCGGTCCGGGTCGACCCCGGCGAGGCTGTCGTACAGGCGGTGCCACCACTCCGGGTCCTTCTCCAGGCCGGCCAGCCGGTCCACGGCCTCGGTGAGCGGGACCCGGGCGACGCCCAGCGAGCGCAGCTCCACCCGCCGTTCGAGCCCGGCGGGCAGCAGGCCGGTCAGCACCTCGGCGAGCACCCGGACGGTCTCTGCGCCCGCGCCCTCCACCACCTCGGCATCGCGCGGCCGCAGGGCGGCGGGGGCCTCCGCGGAGCTGCTCCCGGGCCAGTCCTCGGGGGTGTCGACGGCCGGCAGCCGGGCCGGCGGGGCGGCGGGCGGCAGGAACGCGGTGCGCGGCAGCCGGTCCAGGATCGCCTGGCGCAGCGCGCCGTCGAGCTCGCCCTTGCCGAGCGGGCCGGGCACCAGGTCGATGATCCCGGTGTCCACCGGCCGCCAGGCGGCGAGGAGTTCGGCGTACGCGTCCGCCGCGCGCTCCACCAGGAAGTCCGTCAGCGGGCCGGGGGCGGCGTGGCGGCGGGTGGTGTCGAGCGGGAAGGAGGCGATGAGGAGCGCGGGCACGCCGAGGGCTTCGTCGCTGGGCGTCGGCGCGTGCACGACGGGGCTGGTCCTCGGGCGGCCCGGAGCTCCCTCGGTGTCCACCGGGACGGCCCAGGTCACGGACCAGTGCGGGCGCAGGCGCTCCTCGACCGGGCGGTCGGCGAGCAGGGCGGGGTCGAGGTGGCCGTGCGCCGCGACCGTGCGGTAGCGGGTGGTGCCGTCGCGGGTGTCGTCGATGACGGCGCCGTGCTCGGCGGCGGTCCGGCGCAGGGTGCGGACCTCGGTGTCGCCGATCTCCACGACCACTTCCTCCAGGCCGGGGAGGGCCAGGAGGAGGGCGTCGTCGATGTTCCGCAGGAGGCGCTCGGCGAGGTCCTCGGCGGCGGTGTCGCGCAGCGGGAGGATCACGGCGGTGTCGTACGGGTCCGGGGCGGTGCCCTCGGCCGCGAACGGGAGCCTCAGCAGCGGTACGTGGCCGTCCCGTCGGCGGATCTCGTCGCCGAGGCCGGGGCTGTCGGCGGCGGTGCCGGCGGCGAGGTCGCGGGCCTCGGCGAGGGCCCAGCGGACGCCGCCGTGACGGCCGACGACGGCGGGCTCGTCGGTGACGGCGAGGACCGCGGCGAAGCCGACGCCGAAGCGGCCGACGGCCGTGTCGTGCGCGTCCCGCTTCGCGGAGGCCCTGAGGGTGGCGAGGGACTCGACGCCGACGGCGTCGAGGGGGGCGCCGGTGTTGGCCGCCACCAGGACGCCGTCCCGGAGCGTGAGGCGCAGGCGGCCCGGGGTGCCGGCGCGGGCGGAGGCGTCGGCGGCGTTCTGGGCGAGTTCCACGACGAGGCGGTCGCGGTAGCCGCCGAGGACGAGGTCCTCCTCGGCGTTGGCGTCCTCGCGGAACCTGGCCGGGCTGGCCGCCCAGGCGTCCAGTACTCCGCGGCGCAGGCGGGCCGTGCCGAACGGGTCCGCACCCTCGGCAGCCGGCCGCACGAACTTACTCACGGGTTCACTCTCCCTCTCGCCTGACGCGACCGCGAATGCTGCACCGGCGCGCGGCTTGAAGGTACCGCGCGCCGTGCGGGGGTCCCGTCGCGGTGTCGACCGGCGGGTGGGTCGGGTTCGGTCCGGTGGGCGGTCCGGGTTCGGTCCGGTGGGGGGGTCGGGGCCGTGCCGGTGCATCAGCCCGTCGCCGTTGGGTGAGGAGTGACCGTCGGTGGCGACGGCCATTGATGTACCGCCACGTCCCCTCACGCCGGATCCCGACTGCGGGCGCGTGACCAGACGGTTCCAACCCCGCCCGCCAAAGCCTCCAACCCTGACCCGCCAAAGCTTCCAGCCCCGGCCGGTCAAAGCTTTCAGCCCCGGCCCGCGAGAGTTTCAGCCCCGGCCCGCCAAAGCCTCCAACCCTGGCCCGCCAAAACCTTCAGCCCCGGCCAGTCAGCTTTCAGCCCCGGCCGGCGAGATTTTCAGCCCCTCCGGCGTTTGAGGAGCGGGGTCTGGGGCGGAGCCCCAGGTACGGGACGGGTAGGGGCGGAGGGGGCGAGGAGAGGCTTGGGCTTGCCTCGGCACCCGGGCCGGGGACAGTGCGGGCGCCGTGCCGGGGTCGGTGTGGGCGCCCGGCCCGGGGCGGTGCGTGCCCCGAGCACGAGGGGGGCGGGGCGGGTGTTGGGGAGGGGAAGGGGTGGGCCCGGTCACCCGGGCCCGGGGACGTTTACGAGTGGCCCAGTTCTGCCTGGGAATCGTCCGTCGTCGACGGGACCGAGCCCGAGTCGGGGGACGGGCGGAGCGGGAAGGGGTCCACCTGGGTCTCGTCGATCACGGGAAGCGGCGGCCGCGGCGGCGTCGGCATGACGGCGGCCTCGGAGTGCCCCCCGCACCCGTACGCGAGAGACACCACACGCCCGTCCGCGGGCGAGAACTCGTTCGCGCAGACACCGAACGCCTGCCCGAGCGAGCCCCCGATCCGGTTCAGGAAGCCACAGCTCACGCACGTGGCGGGCGCGGCCTGCGCCATGGCGGTCTTGGCGCCGAACGAGTCCTCCCAGCGGTCGGCCGCGACATGCAGCCCGTACCGGGAGAGCACCCGGGCCCGGCGAAGCCCGAGTTCCTCGGCGACGGAGGCGATCGAGCCCCGGCGCGGAGCCATCGGCAGATGCGCGGGCGTGCCCGCGGTCACCTCGGCGTCCTCCGCCTCGACCAGCTCGGCCATGTCCTCGGAGACCGCGGAGTTCGGCGCGGGCTCGTCCTCGCCGGACCAGCCCGGCTCCAGCCGGAGATCCTCGGCGTCCGTGGGGAGCAGGTCCCCGGGACCCATGTCACCGGGGCGCAGCCGCTCGCTCCACGGCACCCACTCCGGGGCCAGCAGCGCGTCCGTGCCGGGCAGCAGCACGGTCTCGTCGAGGGTGACGATCTTCGCCCGGGAGGCGCGGGCCACGGTCGACGCCCAGCGCCAGCCGCGGTACCCGGGTTCCTTGCACTCGAAGTAGTGCGTGACAACGCGGTCCCCCTCGGAGACCATCCCGAGATGCTCGCCCACGATGCCGGGGTAGGCGGCCTCCTCGGCTGCCGCGCGGGCGAGGTCGACGGCCTCGGCGCACAGACGGTCCGGGGTGCGGCTTCGCGTTGTCGCTGCGCTCACAGGTATCGCTTCTCTCCTACGCCGTCTCACGGGTGCGCCAGTCCTCGGCGGGGGTGCGGACGGAGCGGACCGGTGGGCCGCGTCGACGTCCGCGCCCGATCGCACTCGGGCGCACCTACGCCATCCATTCTGCGGGATGGCCGAGAGGCGCGCGGCCGAGAACAATCGCCGCAGGCGCGTTACGCACGCTACCTTCTCCCGGCCCCTGGGCCCACACCGGCGGCCGTCTTCGGTCCTCCGCGCCGGGATCTTTGGCGCTGCGCGCCCCCCGGAGTCCCCCGCTCCGCGGCCCCGCGCGCCGGACATCGCCCCCTCACCCACCCGTCTCGCCCAGTCCGATGGGCCCCACTCGGCCCCCATACGCGCGGTAACCGCACTACGCACCCCGAACTCGGGGCACTATGACGGAGTGGCGTCCGCAAGGTCACCCCAGGGAGCAACCGGTGTCGGTGGCGCCAAGGGGAGCAACCGGAGTGGCGGATCGGGCCGGGTGACCGGATCCGTCCGTGCGGTGGGGCGTGCCCTGCACTTCCCCGTGTCGCGGACCGCCCGCGGCATCCGCAAGGCCACGCACGCGCACGGGGCGGGCGAGTCGGGCCTCGGGAAACTGATCGAACTGCACGCGGTGAACGGCGCGGGCGACGTCATGATCACGGTGGCGCTGGCGTCCACGGTGTTCTTCTCCGTGCCGACCGACGAGGCCCGCAGCAGGGTCGCCCTCTACCTGGGCATCACCATGGCGCCCTTCGCCGTCCTCGCCCCCGTGATCGGCCCGCTGCTCGACCGGCTGCCGCACGGCCGGCGGGCCGCGATGGCGGGCTCGATGCTCGCCCGGGCGATGCTCGCGCTGATCCTGGCGAGCGCCGTCGTCACCGGCACCTTCGAGCTGTATCCCGCCGCGCTCGGCGTGCTCGTCGCCTCCAAGGCGTACGGCGTGGTGCGCAGCGCCGTCGTACCCCGGCTCCTGCCACCCACGTTCTCCCTGGTCAAGGCCAATTCCCGGGTGACTCTGGGCGGGCTCCTGGCCACCGGTGTGGCCGGACCCATCGCCGTCCTGCTCCAGTCGGCGGGCGCGCGCTATCCGCTCTACGGCGCCTTCACGATCTTCATCCTGGGCACCTTCCTGTCGTTCTCGCTGCCGCCCAAGGTCGACTCCGCCAAGGGCGAGGACACGGCGCTGCTCGCCGCCGACGCGGAACATCTGCACGGTCCGCATCTGAAGAAACCCCCGCGCCCGGGACTGCGGACGGTGGGCACGGCGGTCACCCACGCGCTCGGCGCCAACGCCTCGCTGCGCTGCCTGTCCGGCTTCCTGATCTTCTTCCTCGCCTTCCTGCTGCGCGAGCACCCGCTCACCGGCAAGAGCGCGGCGGTCTCGCTCGGCCTGGTGGTCGTCTCGGCGGGCGTGGGCAACGCGCTCGGCACGGCCGTCGGCGCCTGGCTGAAGCAGCGCGCCCCGGAGATCATCATCGTCACGGTGGTGGCGGTCGTGGTGGCCGCCGCGATCACGGCGGCGCTCTTCTTCGGCACCCTGATGATCGCGTGCCTCGCGGCGGTCGCCGGCTTCGCGCAGGCCCTCGCCAAGCTGTCCCTGGACGCGCTGATCCAGCGCGACGTCCCCGAACTTGTCCGGAATTCGGCGTTCGCGCGCTCCGAGACACTGCTCCAGATGGCCTGGGTGCTCGGCGGAGCCATCGGTATCGCGATGCCCCTCAACGGCCCGCTCGGCCTCTCGGTGGCGGCCGGGATCGTCGCCGTGGGATGGCTGACGACCGTGCGGGGACTGCTCCTGGTGGCCCGCCGCGGGGGATCGGCCCGCAACCGGGTGTCCTGAGCCGCGCGGGGGCCACACACGGCACGCCGCACCCCACGTGGGGGCACCGGTGGGCGTGCCCGATAGCCTTCGGTCATGACCTCCCTGCCCCGCGGCAGAGCCGCCAATGGACAAGGCGCTGCGCGCCGTCGCCGCGCCGTCGCCACTGTCGGCGCCGTTTCCGCCGGACTCCTCGCCCTGTCCGCCTGCGACAAGCCGACCCCGCTGGCCACCGTCACGGTCGGCGACAAGTCGGTGAGCACCGAGACCGACTGCTACAACGACGGCGACCCCGTGAAGACCGCGGACCTGACGGACTGCCTGCGGTCCAAGGACGTCAAGTCCATCACCGTCGACCCGGACGAGACCGTGCGGTTCGGCGTGGACCCGAAGATCGCGGACAGCGGCTGGACGATCCTCATGAACGGGCAGCAGCTTCTGCCCGACTACTCCACGAAGACGTACATGACCATTCCGGGCAGCGTCTTCTTCAACCAGCAGTACGGCGCCACCGGCACCTCGACGCTCGTCTCCATCAAGGAGGGCGACAAGACGGTCAAGGGCCTGTGGACGTTCAAGTTCAAGAAGGACACGGACAACTGATCGCCGCCGCCGGGCCGAGGGTGCTCGTGGCCACCGCCGTCTCCGTGGAGCGGGAAGCGGTGGCCGCGGCGTCGTCCGGCACGGCGCGGGAGATACGGCTTCCGGGGGCGACGCTCCACCGGGCCGGCGGGCTCGATCTGCTCGCCGCCGGTGTCGGCCCCGCCCTCGCCGCCGCCTCCGTCTCCGCCGCACTGACCGCCGCCGCCCTCGACGGCGCGCCCTACGGCCTCGTCGTCTGCGCGGGGATCGCCGGCGGGTTCCAGCCCGGCGCGCCCGTGGGCTCGCTCGTGGTGGCCGACGACATCGTCGCGGCGGACCTGGGCGCCGAGACGCCGGAGGGGTTCCTCCCGGTCACCGAGCTCGGCTTCGGGACCGTCAGCCACCGGCCTCCAAGATCACTCGTACGAGAGGTCGCGGCCGTCACCGGAGCCCGCGCCGGCACGGTCCTCACCGTGTCGACGGTGACCGGCAGCGCGGCACGCGCCGCCGAACTGCGCGCCCGGCACCCGCGCGCCCTCGCCGAGGCGATGGAGGGTTTCGGGGTGGCCGAGGCGGCCGGCGCGCACGGCGTGCCGGTGCTGGAGGTCCGCGCGGTGTCCAATCCCGTCGGGCCGCGGGACCGCGCCGCGTGGCGCGTCGGCGAAGCCCTCGGGGCCCTCACCGAGGCATTCGGGAAGCTGGGGCCCCTCCTGGAGAGTTGGAACCCACATGAGCGCACTGCCTGAATCCGCCGAAGCCCTGCGGATCGCCTACTCGCCCTGCCCCAACGACACGTTCGTCTTCGACGCCTGGGCGCACGGCCGCGTCCCGGGCGCGCCCGCGCTGGACGTGACCTTCGCGGACATCGACATCACCAACGGCATGGCCGAGCGCGGCGAGTTCGACGTGCTGAAGGTGTCGTACGCCGTGCTGCCGTACGTCCTCGACGACTACGCGCTGCTGCCGTGCGGCGGCGCGCTCGGGCGCGGCTGCGGTCCGCTGGTCCTGACGAAGGAAGGCGGCGGCACCGACCTCACGGGCCGTACGGTCGCCGTGCCGAGCGAGCGGTCGACGGCGTACCTGCTGTTCCGGCTGTGGGCGGCGGAGACCGTTCCCGGCGGGGTCGGCGAGATCGTGGTCATGCCGTTCCACGAGATCATGCCGGCCGTGCGGGACGGGAAGGTCGACGCGGGGCTCGTCATCCACGAGGCGCGTTTCACGTACCAGGACTACGGGCTGCACAAGCTCGCCGACATGGGCGAGCACTGGGAGCGGACCACCGGGCTGCCGATCCCGCTGGGCGCGATCATCGCCAGGCGGTCGCTGGGGGCCGAGCGGCTCCTGGAGCTCGCCGAGGCCGCCCGCGCCTCCGTCCGCGCCGCCTGGGACGACCCCGAGGCCTCCCGCGCCTACGTCCTGGAGCACGCCCAGGAGATGGACCCGGGCGTCGCGGACCAGCACATCGGCCTGTACGTCAACGAGTTCACGGCCGATCTGGGCGAGCCCGGATACGCGGCCGTCCGCGGACTGCTCACCCGTGCGGCGGCCGAGGGGCTGGTGCCGCCCCTCGGACCGGACGCGCTGGCGTTTCCCTGATCCCCGGTCCTCGCCCGGGGATCAGGTCCTCGCCCGGGGATCACACGTCGAGCTGGTCGGCGACCGCGCGCAGCAGGCCGGCGATCTTCTTTCCGGAGGTCTTTTCCGGGTAGCGGCCCTGTTCGAGGGTGGGTGTGATGTTCTCGAGCAGGGTCGTCAGGTCCTGGACGATGGACGCCAGTTCGTCCGGTTTGCGACGCTGGGCGGCCGCGACCGACGGGGTCGGTTCCAGAAGGGTCACCGAGAGGGCCTGATCGCCACGCTGACCGGCGACGACGCCGAACTCGACACGCTGGCCGGGCTTGAGGGCGTCTACTCCGGCGGGCAGGACCGAGGAATGGACGAAGACGTCGCCGCCGTCGTCACGGGAGAGAAAGCCGAAGCCCTTCTCGGTGTTGAACCACTTGACTTTGCCGGTGGGCACGTCTGTCCTCGTCCTCGTACTCGTCGGAAACTTCTCGGGGAACGGCTCGGGTGGTTGCAGGGGCAACTGCCCGTTAAACGCCTCTGGATAGCACTACAGCGGGTCCGCCGACCCGCCGGTACCAAGGCTAATGGTCCGTCGGCTCGTGACAAGACGTCGTCGGATTGTTCCTTCGCGCAGGGAACTACCCTGGTGGGGTGCGTGACAAAACCCAAGCGAATTCCGCCGAAGCCGGTGACGGGCTGATCCGTGCCGGTGCCATCGTGTTCTTCATCGGAGCGTTGGCCACACTGGTCACCGTGGCCCCGCTGTTGCTCGGCACGAAGCCTTTTCCGTTCTACATGTTCGGCTTGAGCATGCTCATGGGTGTCGGATTCCTGCTGGCCGCCGCGGGCGTGCTCCAGTCCGCCGCCGAGGGCCGCCGCCGCGCCCGGGCCGCCCGTTCCTGACGGCGGCCTTTCCCCACGGCAGCGGCGTCTCCGGCCGTTGCCGGGTCCGGCGTGCCCTCAGCGGTGGTTCTCCAGCCAGGCCGGGAACTCCGTGAGATCGCCGAGGACGACGTCCGCGCCCGCCGCGCGCAGTTCCTCCGCGTCGCACGGCCCCGTCGCCACGGCCACGCTGTACGCCTGGGCCGTACGCGCTCCGCGTACGTCGCCGGTGTGGTCGCCGACGTACACGCTCGCGCCGTGCTCGCGCAGCGCGACCGCCTTCTGTTCGGCCCACAGGCTGCCGACGACGTCGTCCGCGTCGATGCCGAGGTGGTCCAGGTGCAGCCTGGCGTTGGGCTCCCACTTCGCCGTCACGACGACCGCGCGGCCGCCCGCCGCCCGGACCGCCGCGACGGCCTCGCGGGCGCCGGGCATCGCGAGCGAGCCGGTGATCGCGTACTCGGGGTACATCGCGCGGTAGAGGTCGGCCGTCGCCGCTATGTCCTCGGCCGGGAACCAGTGGGCGAGTTCCTGCTCCAGCGGGGGCCCGAGCCGCGTGACCACCAGGTCGGAGTCGATGTACGTCCCCGTCCGTGCCGCCATCGCCTCGAAGCAGGCGTGGATCCCGGGGCGGGAGTCGATCAGGGTCATGTCGAGGTCGAAGCCGACGGTCAGCGCAGGTGAGGTCATATGCGCCATTGTGCCCAGACCTCCCGGAGGACGGTCCACGCCTTTTCGCGGCGGCCGGGCGTCAGCGCCTGCGCTGGGAGCGCCAGACCAGGTACAGGGCCGAGGCGATCGCCGCGCCGCGGACGACGAAGGGCCAGGTCTCGGCCATCGCCTCCTTCATGTGGCCCTCGGCGACGGGGTCGCCCCACCGTCCGTCCGAACGGCCCCAGAGCCAGAGGATGCCGGCCGTGGCGGACAGTCCCGGCAGGACGAGGACGGCCCACTTCGACTCCGCCTGGCTCAGCCGGCGCGAGCCGTAGGCGATGAGCCAGCCGAGGCCGAGCGCGAACCAGTTGCCGAGGACCGCGCCGGCGACGAGGAGGGCGGCGGCGAGCAGGAGCAGCGGGTTGGTGTAGCCGCCGAGGCGCGGGAGCAGCCGCCGGAGCGGGCGGCGCGCGGTGGCGGCCTCGGCGGCCGGCTCGTCCTCGGGGTCCGGTGCCGCCGTCTCCTCGGCCGGGCCCGTCTCCTTGTCGGGACCGCCGTCCTTGTCCTCGGGCGGCGGCTTGAGCAGTTCGGGGATCTCCACGCCGCCGACGAATCCGGGCACGCTGTCGCCGAGTCCGAAGGGGCTGTCGGTGGAGCGCCACCAGTCGGGCCGGGTGGCGCTGTCGCCCAGTTCGGCCGCGCTCGCCAGATGGGGCGGGGACGGCACGTCGGCGCCGGTGCTCTCGGCGGGCCGCTCCTGGGCCGGGCGGGGGCGGGGGACGACGCGGCGCAGTCCCTTGGGGCGCTCCTCGGGTTCGGCGGCGCGCGGGGAGGGCACGGCGGCCCGGGTCGGGGTGTCCGGCCCGCCGCCCGTGCCCCGTCCGGCCGCCGCGACGATCTCGTCCGGGGTGCCGAGGCGGTCGAGGATGCGGCGGACTGCGGCGGGGGTGTCGGCGCCGGTTCCGGCCCGGCGGCGGCCGATCTCCTCGCGCAGTTCCGTGACCAGGCGCATGCGGGTGGCCGACGGCAACTGGCGCTGCTGGGCCAGGTCGCCGACCCGGCTCAGGTAGTCGAAGACAAGCTGGTCGCTCTCGATCCCCACGAAGTCCCCTCCGGGGCGCGTGCGTTGGATACCCCGTGGGGAGACGGTACCGGTTCTCCCCGGCGCGGGAGCGTCCGGTCCGGGGCTCGGCCTGCCGTGCGAGACACCCCGTGTCGCCGGGGGATGCGGGAGTCGGAGCCGGGAGGGGGAAGGCGGGACGGGGCCGGACGCCGGAGCCCGCCGCCGGGAGGCGCGCCGGACGCCAAGAGCCCGCCGCCGGGAGGCCGGCGGGGTGTCGGGGTGGGCGGGAATGGGAGGACAGGTCCTGGATCGCGTGGTTGCCCGGCGGTCCGGCGGCCGGGGGCCGGGTCCGGCGGGCGTGCCACCCGCTACCGTTGACAGGATGAGCCCCGAGACGACCGCCCCGCGGTCCCTGGCGGAAGCACTCCGCGCGCGGGACGACGCCTCGCTGTCCGCCCTCCTGCGGTCCCGGCCGGACCTGATCACCCCCGTCCCCACGGATCTCACCCAGCTCGCCACACGGGCCGGCACCCGGGCGTCGGTCGTGCGCGCCCTGGAGCGCCTGGACCGCTTCACGCTCCAGACGGCCGAGGCGCTGGCGGTGGCGCGGGAACCGGCGACGTACGACGAACTGCTCGGGCTGCTGGCGGGCGACGACGCCGACCCGGCGGTCACGGCGGCCTTCCCGCACGCGCTCGGGACGCTGCGCGAGCAGGCCCTCCTGTGGGGGGCCGACGACCGGCTCCGGCTCGTCCGCACGGCACGTGAACTGCTCGCCCCCTCCCCCCAGCACCCGTCCCCCACGGGGCTCGGGCCGACGGTCGGCGAGGCCACGGCGGGCATGTCGCCGGGGCGCATCCAGGAGATCGTGACCGCGGCGGGGCTGGCGTCCACCCACGACTCCGTGTCGGCGGTGGCCTCGCTGAGCGCCCTGTTCGACGACCGGAGACGGATGTCGGCGCTGCTCGACGAGGCACCCGCCGAGGCGGTGGAGGTGCTGTCCCGGCTGGTGTGGGGTCCGCCGTACGGGCAGGTGACGGCCGAACCCGCGGCGCACTTGCGCTGGCTGATCGCACGGGGGCTGCTGCTGCCGACGGCGCCGGGCACGGTCGTGCTGCCCCGGGAGGTCGCCCTGCATCTGCGGGCGGGCCGCGCGCACCGGGTGACCGAACCGGTGGCACCCGCGGTCGGGACCGCGACGGCCCACCGTCCACAGGCTGTGGACGCCGCCGCGGCCGGCCAGGCGTACACGACGCTGGCGACCGTCGAGGAGTTGCTGAAGGACTGGCACGAGGGCGGCCCCGCCGTGCTGCGCGCGGGTGGTCTGAGCGTGCGGGACCTGAAGCGGACGGCGGTGGCGCTCGACGTCCCCGAACCGGTCGCCGCGTTCTGGGTGGAACTCGCCTACGCGGCGGGCCTGCTGGCCTCGGACGGCGAGGCGGACGAACGGTACGCGGCGACGCCCGTGTACGACGCGTGGCTGGAGCTGCCCGCGGCGGAGCGCTGGGCGCGGCTCGCCACCGCCTGGCTCGCGGCGACCCGCACGTCCGGTCTCGTCGGCGGGCGGGACGCGAAGGACCGTACGCTCTCGGCGCTCGGCCCGAACCTCGACCGCTCCGCGGCACCCGAGGTCCGTCACCGCGTCCTCGCCCTGCTCGCCGAACTTCCCGAGGGCGCCTCCCCCGACCCGGACTCGCTCCTGGCCCGGCTGTACTGGGAGCGGCCCTCGCGCGGCACCCGGCCCTCACCGGAGGACCTGCGGGCCCGGCTGGCCCGCTGGACGCTCTCCGAGGCGGAGCTGCTCGGGGTGACCGGCCGCGGCGCGCTGTCCGCCCAGGGGCGGGCGCTGCTGGGCCTGCCCTCCTCCGCGGGCGCGCGGGCGGCGGAGCCGGACGGTCCGGGCGCCAAGCTTCCCGCGCACAGGCGGCACCTCCCCGCGGCCTCCGCCGTGACGGCCGCCGTGACGCCCTCCCCCGCCGAGCGGGCCGCGGCGGCGACCCGGGCCGCCGCGCTCCTCGCGCCGCTGCTGCCCGAGCCGCTCGACCACGTCCTGCTCCAGGCGGACCTGACGGCGGTCGCGCCCGGCCCGCTGGAGCGTCCGCTGGCGGACACGCTCGGGGTGCTCGCGGACGTCGAGTCCAAGGGCGGGGCCACGGTCTACCGCTTCACCCCGGCCTCGGTGCGCCGGGCGCTCGACGCGGGCCGCTCCGCGTCCGACCTGCACGCCTTCCTCGCCGCCCACTCCCGTACGCCCGTCCCGCAGCCCCTCGCCTACCTGATCGACGACATGGCCCGCCGGCACGGTCATCTGCGGATCGGGGCGGCCTCGGCGTACGTCCGCTGCGACGACGAGGCGGTGCTCAACGAGATCCTCGCGGACAAGCGCTCCCAGGAGTTCGGGGCGCGGCGGATCGCGCCGACGGTGCTGGTCGCGCAGACCGACCCGACGACGCTCCTCGCCGGTCTGCGCACGATGGGCTTCGCGCCGGCCGCCGAGTCGGCGGAGGGCGATGTGCTGATCAGCCGGGCGCACGCCCACCGCACCCCGCCGCGCACGGCGCCCGAGCCCGTCCCGGACGGCCCGCCGGTCCCCGACGCCACGCTCCTCGGCGCCGCGATCCGCGCGATCCGCGCCGGGGACCTCGCCTCCACGGCCCCGCGCAAGGAGGACCCGGCCGCCGGGCGTCCCGGTGACGGCGCCCTGCCCCGCACCAGCTCCGCCGAGACCCTCGCGACCATGCAGGCCGCCGTCATGACGGGCGAGGCGGTGTGGATCGGCTACGTGAACGCCGAGGGCGCCGCCAGCCAGCGCGTCATCGCCCCCATCCGGGTCGAGGGCGGCTTCGTGACGGCGTACGACCACACGGCGGACGAGGTCCGCACGTATCCGCTGCATCGGGTCACGGGGGTCGCGGAGCTCGCCGACGACCAGCCGTGACCGCCCGCCGGTAGGGCACACTGGACGTTTGGCCGAGCATCCGCGCCGGGTGCCGCCACGCAGAAAGGGACGGGTGTGAACGGACCCCTCATCGTCCAGTCCGACAAAACGCTGCTGCTGGAAGTCGATCACGATCTGGCCGACGCCTGCCGTCGGGCCATCGCCCCCTTCGCCGAGCTGGAGCGGGCGCCCGAGCACATCCACACCTACCGGGTGACCCCGCTCGGCCTGTGGAACGCGCGGGCCGCCGGGCACGACGCCGAGCAGGTCGTGGACGCGCTGGTGGAGTTCAGCCGCTATCCGGTCCCGCACGCGCTGCTCGTGGACATCGCCGAGACGATGGACCGCTACGGACGCCTCACGCTGAGCAAGCACCCGGCCCACGGGCTCGTCCTGACCACCACCGACCGGCCCGTCCTCGAGGAGGTGCTGCGCTCCAAGCGGATCGCACCGCTCGTCGGCAACCGGATCGACCCGGACACCGTGGCCGTGCACCCCTCCGAGCGCGGTCAGATCAAGCAGACCCTGCTGAAGCTGGGCTGGCCGGCCGAGGACCTCGCCGGGTACGTGGACGGCGAGGCGCACGCCATCGAGCTCGACGAGACCGGCTGGGCGCTGCGGCCCTACCAGCGCCAGGCCGTGGAGAACTTCTGGCACGGCGGCTCCGGTGTGGTCGTGCTGCCCTGCGGCGCGGGCAAGACGCTCGTCGGGGCCGGTGCGATGGCGGAGGCCAAGGCGACCACGCTCATCCTCGTCACCAACACGGTCTCCGCCCGGCAGTGGAAGCACGAGCTGGTGAAGCGGACCTCGCTGACCGAGGACGAGATCGGCGAGTACAGCGGCACCCGCAAGGAGATCCGTCCGGTCACCATCGCCACCTACCAGGTGCTGACGACCCGGCGGAAGGGCGTCTACCCGCACCTGGAGCTGTTCGACTCCCGCGACTGGGGGCTGATCCTCTACGACGAGGTGCACCTGCTGCCCGCCCCGGTGTTCAAGTTCACCGCCGACCTCCAGGCCCGGCGCCGGCTGGGGCTGACCGCCACGCTGGTACGCGAGGACGGGCGCGAGTCGGACGTCTTCTCGCTGATCGGGCCCAAGCGGTTCGACGCGCCCTGGAAGGAGATCGAGGCGCAGGGCTACATCGCGCCGGCCGACTGCGTCGAGGTGCGGGTGAACCTCACCGACTCCGAACGGCTCGCGTACGCCACCGCGGAGAACGAGGAGAAGTACCGCTTCTGCGCCACCACCGCGACCAAGCGGAAGGTGACCGAGGCGCTGGTCCGCAGGTTCGCGGGCCAGCAGATCCTGGTGATCGGCCAGTACATCGACCAGCTCGACGAGCTGGGCGAGCATCTGAACGCGCCCGTGATCAAGGGCGAGACCAGCAACGCTCAGCGGGAGAAGCTGTTCGACGCCTTCCGTGAGGGCGAGATCAGCGTGCTCGTCGTGTCCAAGGTCGCGAACTTCTCCATCGACCTGCCGGAGGCCACGGTGGCCATCCAGGTCTCGGGAACCTTCGGCTCCCGCCAGGAGGAGGCCCAGCGTCTGGGCCGCGTCCTGCGCCCGAAGGCCGACGGCCACCAGGCCCACTTCTACTCCGTGGTCGCCCGCGACACGATCGACCAGGACTTCGCGGCCCACCGCCAGCGCTTCCTGGCGGAACAGGGCTACGCCTACCGGATCATGGACGCCGACGAGGTACTGACAGACACCGAGTAGCGGTCTTCCAGCCCCGGCCGGGGAAGATTCAGCCCCTCCGGCGATTGAGGAGCGGGGCCCGGGGCGGAGCCCCGAGGCGGTGGAACGACGGGGCCGGGCCCGCTGTCAGGGGCCCGGACCGGAGTTCTGGTGGGCCCGGGGAGAAACCTCAGCGGCGTCGTACGCCCGCTTCTTCGCCGTACTCGCCGAGCAGGACGACTCCGATGGCCGCGCGCCCGAACACCTTGACGGCCTTCAGGGCGTCGCCGAGGCGATGGCGGTGCTGGATGGAGGTGACGGCCGTCGCGCCACGCGCGACCGGCCCGGGATGGGCAGGACCTGGGGTGAAAGTGGCTGCGCTCATATCTCCATGGTGCGGCCACCCCGACCCGAACGGCGTCGGTCCATGGGCCTAACCTCGCCCACCCCTCAGGTACGGCTCGGCCTCTCCGCCGTACACCTCACGACGGACCCCGCCCCCTAGGGATTCCCGGGCCCGACCCTGAGACGTCCGGGGGCGCCGGAGGAACGCGGTGCGCGGGCGCCGGAAAAAACCATTGGCCCCGGCATCCATCCTTCGCCTAGAATCTTCGCTCTTGCCCGCCTCCCTCGACGGAGTGCCGCCGCCCGGCCGGAAACCGGACGGCACCCGGAATCACCGCGGATTCCGCAGGGATTCCCTGCGGAATCCCGACGGAATCCGTGGCGATTCACGATCTGCATCACTCGCGCAGCACCGCCAGAAGCACCACGGCACTTCCGCAGCACCCCCACAGCAGGTTTCCCGGAGGCAATTCCCCGTGTCCACCCTGTCCGACGGTCCGTCCGGCGCCCCTTCCGAGTCCGACGATCCCCTCTCCCGCGAACGCTCCCACCTCACCCGGTCCCGTTCGGCGCTCCGCGCGATGCGCGAGGACGCGGAGAACCTCGACATCCGCGACGTCACCGCGAACTGGGTGAACGCCGAGGTCCTGCACCGCCAGATCGCCGAGCGCATCAAGGCCCTCGCCGATCTGAGCCACACCCCGCTGTTCTTCGGCCGCCTCGACTATCTGCACGCCCCGGGCTCCGATCTGGCGGAGGGCGCCGAGGGCGAGCGGTTCTACATCGGGCGACGGCATGTCCACGACGCCGACGGCGACCCGATGGTGATCGACTGGCGCGCGCCGGTCTCGCAGCCGTTCTACCGGGCCTCGAAGAAGGACCCGATGGACGTCGGGCTGCGCCGGCGGTTCGGCTACACCGGCGGCGAGCTCACGGCGTACGAGGACGAGCACCTCTCCGACCCGGCCGAGGCCGCGGCCACCAGCAAGCTGCTCCAGCAGGAGATCGAGCGCCCGCGTGTCGGCCCGATGCGCGACATCGTGGCGACCATCCAGCCCGAGCAGGACGAGATCGTACGGTCCGGGCTGTCCGGTTCGGTCTGTGTGCAGGGAGGTCCCGGCACCGGGAAGACCGCCGTCGGCCTGCACCGGGTCGCCTATCTGCTGTACGCGCACCGGGACCGCCTCGCCCGCACCGGCACCCTGGTGATCGGGCCGAACAAGTCCTTCCTGCACTACATCGAGCAGGTCCTCCCCGCGCTCGGTGAGCTGGAGGTCAAGCAGGCGACCGTCGACGACCTCGTCGCGCACGTCGAGGTGCGCGGGAGCGACGACGCCCCGGCGGCCGTGATCAAGGGCGACGCCCGGATGGCCGAGGTGCTGCGGCGGGCCGTGCGCTCGCACGTGACCGTCCCGACCGAGCCCGTGGTGGTGGTCAGGGGGTCGCGGCGCTGGCGCGTTCCCGCGTACGAGCTGGAGGAGATCGTCCGGGAGCTGCTCGACCGGGACATCCGCTACGGCGCCGCCCACCAGGCCCTTCCGCAGCGGATCGCGCACGCCGTGCTGGTCCAGATGGAGCGCTCCGGTGAGGCGCCGGACGACCGGGTACAGGACGCCGTCGCCCGCAACCCCGCCGTGAAGGCCGCCGTGAAGGCGATGTGGCCGCAGGTCGACCCCGCGAAGCTGGTGCTGCGGCTGCTGAGCGACGCGGAGTTCCTGGCCGAGCACGCGGAGGGGCTGCTGGACGAGGCCGAGCAGAAGGAGATCCTCTGGGCGAAGCCGGTGCGCAGCGTGAAGAGCGCGAAGTGGTCGCCCGCCGACGCCGTGCTGATCGACGAGGCCACCGATCTGGTCCAGCGCACGCACTCCCTCGGGCACGTGGTGCTGGACGAGGCGCAGGACCTCTCCCCGATGCAGTACCGCGCCGTGGGCCGGCGCTGCACGACGGGGTCGGCGACCATGCTCGGGGACCTGGCGCAGGGGACGACCCCGTGGGCGACCCGGAGCTGGGAGGAGGCCCTCGGACATCTGGGCAAGGGCGACGCGGTCGTCGAGGAGCTGACCGCGGGTTTCCGTGTCCCCACGGACGTCATCACCTACGCGTCCCGGCTGCTGCCGCACATCGCGCCCGGTCTCACGCCGGTCGCCTCGGTGCGGGAGAACCCGGGCTTCTTCGAGGTGCGCGCGCGTACGGCGGACGCCGACGTCCTGGCCGCGGTGGAGGAGCTGCTGGACCGGGAGGGGTCGGTCGGACTGATCGCCGCCGACGCCCGGGTCCCGGTGCTCGCCGAGGCGCTGACGGCGGCCGGGCGGACGTACATCGGTCCGGGCGAGGAGACGACGGCCGAGACCCGGCTGACGCTGGTGCCGGCCTCCCTCGCCAAGGGCCTGGAGTACGACTACGTGGTGCTGGACGAGCCGGGTGCCGTCGTCGACGGCGAGCCGGACGAACGCACCGGTCTGCGCCGCCTGTACGTGGCGCTCACCCGGGCGGTCTCAGGGCTGATCGTGACCCACGCGGCGCCGCTCCCGGCCGAACTCGGCTGACCGCCCGGCGGCCCCGGCACGGACGCCGACGGCCCCCGGCACGGATGCCGGGGGCCGTGAACCGCCTTACGCGTGGGGCTACTTGAACTTCCGGCTGGTCGCCAGGTAGACCTGCTTGGCGTTCTCGCCGAGGCGTGGCCCGGTGATGAACGTCTTGCGGTCGCTCAGGGAGTTGTTGGAGACCAGGTAGGTCCGGCCGTCGTGGCTCAGGAACCAGGGGCCGCCGGACGCGCCGCCGTTCATGGTGCAGCCGATCATGTACTGGGCGGGGACGTTGCTCGCGAGCACGAACCGCTTGGTGGCGCCGTGGCAGTCGTACATCTTCGAGCCGTCGTAGGGCGACTCGGCCGGGTAGCCGCGGACCTTCATCGACTTGACCTTGTTGGCGGCCGGGGCGCCGAACCACACCGGCAGGGCCGAACCGAGCCGCTCCTGAAGGGACTTGCCGCCGCTCTCCGGCTTGACGTGGAGCACGGCGTAGTCGTAGCCGGAGGCCGCGTTGCCCGTGTGGCCGCCGCCCTGCATCCACTGGGAGGAGGTGGTGGCCCAGTCGGCCCACCAGACGCCGTACGGGGAGACCGACGTGGCGCGCGGGTCGGTGATCTGACGGCTGCTCAGGCTCGCGCTGTTGTTGTACGAGGGGACGAAGGCGATGTTGCGGTACCAGCCGCCGCCCTTGCCCGCGTGCACGCAGTGGCCCGCGGTCCACACCAGGTTGGACTTGCCGGGGTGCGCCGGGTCGGTGACGACGGCGGCCGAGCAGACCATGTTGCCCTGGGGCGAGGAGAAGAACATCTTGCCGACGGGCGGGGCGTAGTGGTGGTAGGTGCCCCTGACCTTGGCGGCGGTCTGCTTCGTGACCTTGCCGTCGGGCAGGTAGGAGGTGGCGCCGCTGCCCGAGCCCGAACTGGTGCTGCCCGCCCGGACGAGGGGGATGCTGGCCTTGGCCCGGGCCATCTTCTCCGGCGACCAGAAGTCCTTGATGTAGGGGTTGGCGAAGTCCTCCGCCTTGGAGGCCCAGTCGCTGTAGTCCTGCCACCCGCCGTTCTTCCACTTGTCCAGGGCGGCGCCGCCGAGTTCGGTGGGAATGCCGTCGGGCAGCTTGTAGCCGCCGAGCGAGGCGGAGCCGTCGTCCTGGCCGGTGTCGACGCCCTTGTCGGCCTGGGCGGACGACGAGGGCCGCGCGGCGGCCCCCTCGTCGTCCTTCTTGCCGTCACAGGCCGTGGTGGTGATCATGACGGCCGCGATCACGGCGGCCGCCCCCGCGAGCGTGCGGCTGCGTATGGATGGCATGAAGCCCCGTCCCCCTGATGCTGCTGTGCTGCCGCACCGCGTTCGCCGGCACGCACATACGTGTGATTGTCATGCCCCGGCCGATCGGGGCAGGTCAAATATGCACGCAAAAAGCCGCGCGGTGATCGACGCGTGACTCTCACAACACAACAACTACGAGGCGGAGATGGATCCGTGACCTCTCCGGCCGGAGAAGCGGCCGCCTACGCGTCGACGGCGGTCCGCCACTGCCGTACCGACTCCGCGGAGACCGGCCCCGCCCATCCGTCCGGACGTGCGGCGCCGCCGATGTGGAAGGCGTCGAGGCCCGCCGCGCGCAGCTCCGGCAGATGGTCCAGGCGCAGTCCGCCGCCGACCATGATCCGCGGCTCGTACCCCGGCTCACCGCGGCGGGCGGCCTCGGCGGCGAGGACGGAGAGCCCGTCGTCGACACCCGCAGGGGACCCGGCGGTCAGATAGGCGTCCAGGCCGGGCAGGTCCGCGAGCTGCTTGCGCAGGGCGTCCCGGTCGGCGGCGCGGTCGATCGCGCGGTGGAACGTCCAGCGGCAGCCGTCCAGTTCGGCGACGATCCGCTCCACGGCGGCCAGGTCGGGACCGCCGTGCTCGTCGAGGAAGCCGAGCACGAACTCGTCGGCGCCCGCGGCCCGCAGTTCGCCCGCGGCCCGGACGAGTGCGTCGACGCCCGCGGGGCCGCCCGCCGAGAAGCCGTCGGACAGGCGCAGCATCACGCGCAGCGCGATGTCGACGGAAGCACGGATCCCGGCGAAGGTCTCCACCGACGGGGTCAGCCCGTCGGCCGCCATGTCCGTGACCAGCTCCAGCCGGTCCGCTCCGCCGGCCTGAGCGGCGACCGCGTCCTCCACGCCGAGGGCGATCACCTCCAGGACCGCGCTCTTCCGCTCAGTCATCGGACCTCTTCCCTTGGGCCGCTATAGGTCTAGTCCAATCCAAGAGTACGCGGGCGGGGACGGGGGCGCGAGAAGATCGCGTCCGGCGCTGTAGTTGATCTTGCTTCGGTGGACGGTACCCGGGCGGCGGGTCGTACGGCAGCTCCGCGAAGAACGCGTCACCAACCTGGACGTTCACCGGGCGCTCGGCGGCCCTGGTGGTCTCGCGCGCCGCGACCTCAGGCCAGGTGTACGTGTACGTGGACGGCAGGAAGACCACCACCCTGGACCTGAGGTCGACGACCACGAAGTACCGCGACGCCGTCTGGGCGACGACCTGGACCGCCGCCGCCAGGCACACGGTGAAGCTCGTGGTCGTCGGGACCGGCGGCCGTCCCACGGTCACGGCCGACGGGCTCGTGTATCTCAAATAGCCGGGGCCCAGTCGGCCTCCGGCCGGGTCACCCGAACAGGTTGAGCTCCTCCTCCCGCGCCCCCACCAGCTCGTAGACCGTCGTCTTCGGGACCGGCCGGCCCGAGCAGAGCCGTACGAGGGTCGCGGCGCCGCCGATGTACCGGGCCGGGGGGCGGTCGCCGGGGACGCCGCCCAGGAGCAGCGGGTCGTCGAGCTGGTCGACGTCGGCGTGCAGCGGCACCCGGCCGCTCTCCCGGCTGTGGCGCACCAGGAGGGCGAGGGCGTGCGGAAGTCCCTCGCCCTCGTAGGCGCCGGGTTCACCGAACGCCTCGCGCACGTCTCCGGCGTGGATCCACTCGCCGAGCGCGACCGCGTCGAGGGCGCCCCTGGTCCGGGCGATCGCCGGGCCCGCCTCGGTCATCCCGCGTTCCAGCTCGTCGATCACCCGCTCAGTCGGCCAGTCGGCGCGCTCGGCGATGTCGCGGTCGTTGGACTCGGGCTCGAACACCCCCGGTTCGAAACGGCGCTCGACGACCCGGGTGAGCACGGCCGAGCAGTGCGCCAGCACGTCCCGCACCGTCCACGCCGGGCACCCGGGCGTCGGACGGGAGAAGTCGTCCTCCGGGCGGGCCCGCAGCAGCGGGATCAGCGCGTCGCGCTCGGTGCGCAGGAGCAGACCGGGCAGTTCCGGGTCCCGTACATCGTGTGCGTCTTGAGGAATCATGACTCCACGCTAGGGGGCGCCGTCCGGAAATTCCGGCGTCCGCGGGGGCTCGGCGCGCGTCCGCCCGCTACCCGCGCAGTTCGACGGAGATGTGCGGGGACAGTGCGCGGAGGAAGTCCGGGGCGTCGAAGATCGCGCCGGCGGAGGCCACGCCGGTCGTCCGGGTGCGTCCGGTGAGGATGCGGTCGAGGGCCTCCACCACGAGCGGCGCGGTGACGGCGTAGATGTCCCGGCCCCGCGCCACGGCCCGGCGTTCGGCCTCACCGGAGCGCACCACGACGTCGACGACGAAGGTCTGTTCCGACCGTCCGCGCTCGTCGGCCGCGCGCGGGGCCGGGGTGTCCGGGGCCGCCAGTTCCCCGGCCGCCTCGACGGTCATGTAGGTGCGCACCTCGGGGACGGCGAGGTGGCTGGGCACGGTGACCACGTCGGCCATCGAGAACTCCCCGATGACGGCGCGCGGACCCGTCGGTTCGGGGAACGGCCACTCCAGGGTGGGCGGGGTGTCGTGGACGTACTCCAGCCGCCCCTTCGTGTGGCGGACGCGCCGGCCGCCGCGCCGCTCCCGGGAGACCGCGCCCGCGGCACGCGTCCCGGGAGTGGGGTGCCAGCCGCTCAGCCCGTACGCGACGTGGGCCTCGTCGGCCGCCGTCCACCCGCCCATCGCGGCGGTGACGAGCAGGTCGCCGAGACCGCCGTAGAACGCCATCGCCGGGACGATCACCGCTCCCGCCGCCTCGGCCCGCTCGGCGAAGTGCGTGAACGTGTCCAGGTTGGCCTCGATCTCGGCCGCCACGTCCACGTACGGGATCCCGGCGCGCAGGGCCGCCTCGATCACGGGGGCGGCCGTCGTGGCGAAGGGTCCGGCGCAGTTGACCACCGCGACGGCACCGGTCAGCGCGTGGTCGAGGGACGCCGGGTCCCCGACCGTGGCCGGGCGGACGTCCAGGCCCGGCCACTCGGTGGCCAGGTCCTTCAGCTTCTCGGCGTCCCGCCCGGAGAGGACCGGGACGAACCCGCGCTCCAGCAGCTCGGCCACCACGAACCGGCCGGTGTGCCCGTACGCGCCGAACACCGTCACCGCTTGACCCGACTTCATGGGTCCTCCCCCGTACTCGAAGTGAACTGCCGTGATCCGTAAGGACATCCTGGCGAGGGCGGACGCCCGGCACGAGTGTCCGGAACGACACGCCCCATACAATTCCGGACATGACCTCTGTCGCGCTGGCCGTCACCGACGGGATGCTGCACTTCGAACTGGGCCTGGCCTGCGAGGTCTTCGGCTCCGCGCCGGACGCCGTCCGGGTCCCCTGGTACGACCTCGCGGTCTGCGGGCCGAGGGCAGTGCGCGTCGGCCCGTTCCGGCTGGAGCCCGACCACGGCTTCGACCGGCTTCCCGAAGCCGACACGGTGATCGTCCCGGGCTGGGCGGACGTGGACCGGGAGCCGCCGGCCGACCTCGTCGACGCGGTGCGCGCGGCCCACGAGGCGGGTGCGCGGGTGGCGTCCCTGTGCACCGGCGCGTTCGTCCTGGCCGCCGCCGGACTGCTGGACGACAGGCGGGCGACCACGCACTGGGCGCACACCCGCGCGCTGGCCGACCGCCATCCCCGGGTACGGGTGGACCCGGACGTCCTCTACGTGGACGACGGCGGCGTGCTGACCTCCGCGGGCAAGGCCGCCGCCATGGACCTGTGCCTGCACCTCGTCCGCCTCGACCACGGGTCCTCCGTCGCCAACACCGTCGCCCGCAACCTGGTCGTGCCCCCGCACCGGGACGGCGGCCAGGCCCAGTTCGTCAGCACCCCGGTGCCCGCCCCCGACCACCACCCGCTCGCCGAGCTGTTCCCCTGGGTCATCGAGCGGCTGGACCGTCCGCTGACCGTGGAGGACCTGGCCCGCCGGGCGCGGATGAGCTCACGCACGCTCGGCCGCCACTTCAGGTCGGTGACCGGCACCACCCCGCTCCAGTGGCTGCTGACCCAACGGATCCGCCACGCCCAGGAGTTGCTGGAGACCACCGACGCGGGCATCGACGCCGTCGCGGCGGCCACCGGCATGGGAACCGCCACGACACTGCGCCGGCACTTCAACCGCACGGTGGGCGTGCCTCCGGACGCCTACCGCCGCACCTTCCGCTCGCGGACGGGCCCGGCGGCCGGGAGCACCACGGACGGCACCACGACGGGGAGTCCGGCAGCGGGGAGTCCGGCGGGGACAATGGACGCATGGCAGCAGAGAGCAACCGCCACCCGGCCCACGAGGACCTGACGCAGCGCTGGGCGGACACCGTCCTGGCCGCACGGGGCGGTGACGGGTCCGGCCCCGCGCCGGGGCCCTACGCGGAGAACCTGCTGGGCCGCTGGGCCGAACCCCGGCGCCGGTACCACACCACCGGCCATCTCCTCGCGGTCCTCGACCACATCGACCTGCTGGAGGCCCACGGGGAGCGCGCCGGCGATCCGGCCGCCGTGCGCCTGGCGGCCTGGTTCCACGACGCCGTGTACCTCCCGGACCGCTCGGAGAACGAGGAGCGGTCCGCCCGGCTCGCGGAACGCGCGCTGGACGAACTGGGCGTCGCCCCGGAGCGCACGGCCGAGGTCGCCCGGCTCGTCCGCCTCACCGTCTCGCACGACCCCGCCGACGACGACACCGACGGCGCCGTCCTGTGCGACGCGGATCTCGCGATCCTGGCCTCGCCCCCGGACGCGTACGCCGCCTACACGGCCGCCGTCCGCGAGGAGTACGCGTTCGTGCCCGACGACGCCTTCCGCGTGGGCCGTGCGGCGGTTCTCCGCCAACTCCTGGCTCTGCCCGCGCTGTTCAGGACCACCTACGGCCAGCGCACCTGGACCACTCCGGCCCGCCGGAACATGGAGACCGAACTGACAACACTGACGACCGAATGACCCGGCCCCTCCGGCGGGAAGGCCGCAGCCCCTCCGGCGGGAGGGCCGCAGTCCCTCCGGCGGGAGGGCCGCAGTCCCTCCGGCCGCGAAAATCCAGCCCCGTCAGGCGGTACCGCGGTCCGGCGGGTAATCCCGTAGGTCCGGCCGGGCGATCCGACCTATCCTCGGCCGCATGACTGACACGGGTGGGGACCGGATCGAGGAAGCCGTCGCGAGCTGCGCCACGCTGCTGCGGGCGGCGGCCGGACACGACTGGGACGGGGTACGGGCGGGACGCCTGGAGTGGGACTGCCGGCGGACCGCCGAGCACATCGCCAGTGATCTCATCGCGTACGCCGGACAGTTGGCCGGCCGGGCCACCACGGCCTACGTACCGTTCGAGATCACGATGGAGGACGGCGCGGACAACGCGGGCGTCGTCGACGTGATCGAGACGACCGGCGCCCTGCTCGCCGCCGCCGTCCGCACGACCCCGCGCGAGGTCCGCGCCTTCCACCCGTACCCGTTCCGCAGCGCGAACCGCGAGGGCTTCGCCGCGATGGGGATCGCCGAGGCCCTGCTGCACACATACGACATCGCCGAGGGGCTCGGCCTGCCGTACGAGCCGCCGGCCGAGCTGTGCGCCTGGGTCCTCACCCGGATCTTCCCGCACGTGCGGCCCGAGCCCGACGCCCCGTGGGACACCCTCCTGTGGGCCACCGGGCGCGGCGACCTGCCCGGCCGCGAACCGGTCACCGAGTGGCGCTGGAACAACAACCTGGTGATCGGCACCGAGCGGCTCACCCTCCAGGGAGTCACCCCGGCCGCCGCCGCCGAGCTGCGCGAGGGCGGCACGGGCGGCTTCGAATGGATCGAGGGCGGCCCGTTCCACGGCACCCGGGATGCCGCGGGGATGGTCGCGAGCTCCTACGAGAAGGGGGTGCACCGGCCGGAGTGGGGGATGTTCGTGCTCGTACGGCGCGAGGACGGACGCGCGGTCGGCGCGATCGGCTTCCACGGAGTGCCCGACGACGAGGGGCGCGCCGAGGTGGGCTACGACCTCGCGGAGAACGCCCGCGGCCGGGGCTACGCCACCGAGGCCCTGCGCGCCCTGGCGGAGACCGCCCTCGCCCGCGACGACGTCAAGCTCCTGTTCGCCGCCATCGAGCAGGACAACGCCCCCTCGCAACGGGTCATCGCCCGCGCCGGTTTCACCCGGGCGAGCGAGGAGGTGGAGCGGGCCGCCCACGAACTGCACGACTGGGAGACGTCCTTGAGGCTGTACTCCCGCGAGGCCTGAACGGCCCCGCCCGGTTCACCGCGCGCGCTTGCGGCGGCGCAGCCCAGCGCCGTGCAGCAGCCGTACGACCTCACGGCTGCTGACCTGCACCGCTCCGGCGGCAACCGCGTCGGCGTAGCGGTGCGAGGGGATGTCGTAGTGGTCGCGCTCGAAGGCCCGCGGGGGCGCGCCCAGCTCCTCGGCGAACGCGTGGAGTTCGTCGTAGGAGACGTCGCTGATCAGGTGGGACCAGACACGGCCGTGTCCCGGCCAGGTGGGCGGATCGATGTAGACGGTCACGAGGGCGGGTTCGTGCCGGTCGCCGAGCCGAGCGAGCCGACCGGGGAGATCTTCACGCCGGCCTCGTGGCACACCCAGTGCGGGTCGGGGCCCAGTTCGGGCTCGACGTCCAGGGCGTGCGGGCCGCCGGAGGTGCACACCGGGCACAGCGGCCATCGTCCGTGCCGCTCAAGGAGCGCGTCCTGGACGTCCTGGGCGACAAGCCCGGCGACGAACTCGACGCCGTCCGGCCACTGCTCGACCCACCAGCGGCGCTGCACCACCGAGTCCTCGACCAGGGAGACGACGTCCGCCTCGGCCACCTGGCCCGCTATCAGGTCGGCGAGCACACGGGCGCGTGCCGCGTGCAACGCCTGCTCCAGAGGGCTGAGGGGGGTGCCGGAGGGGTTCATGTCCCTATTGTGCGCACCCTTGACCGTTCACCCCAAAGGAAAATATCTTTCATGGTGTGACCCATGACGTGAAGGAAATTTTCGCGGGTGAGGCACCCCCCGCCCCCGCGGCCCTCGCGGCCAAGGTGCGGACCCTCGCCCCCTCGATGACACGCAGCATGCAGCGGGTCGCCGAGGCCGTCGCCGGTGACCCGGCCGGATGCGCGGCCCTCACGGTCACCGGACTCGCCGAGCTCACCGGCACCAGCGAGGCCACGGTCGTGCGCACGGCCCGCCTCCTCGGCTACCCCGGATACCGGGACCTGCGCCTCGCGCTCGCCGGGCTCGCCGCCCAGCAGCAGTCGGGCCGGGCCCCCGCCGTCACCGCGGACATAGCGGTCGACGACCCGATCGCCGACGTCGTCGCCAAGCTCGCCTACGACGAGCAGCAGACCCTCGCCGACACCGCCGCCGCGCTCGACACCGTCCAGCTCGGCGCGGCCGTCGCCGCCATCGCCGCCGCCCGCCGCGTCGACGTCTACGGCGTCGGCGCCTCCGGGCTGGTCGCCCAGGACCTCCAGCAGAAACTCATGCGGATCGGGGTCATGGCCTTCGCGCACATCGACCCGCACCTCGCGGTGACCAGCGCCGTCCAACTGCGCGCGAAGGACGTGGCGATAGCCGTCACGCACTCCGGCTCCACCGGCGACGTCATCGAACCGCTCCGCGTCGCCTTCGAGCACGGGGCGACGACGGTGGCGGTCACCGGCCGTCCGGGCGGACCGGTCGCGCAGTACGCCGACCACGTCCTGACCACCTCGGCCGCCCGTGAGAGCGAGCTGCGTCCGGCGGCCATGTCGTCGCGGACCAGCCAGCTCCTGGTGGTGGACTGTCTGTTCGTCGGGGTCGCCCAGCGCACCTACGACACGGCGGCACCCGCGCTGTCCGCCTCGTACGAGGCCCTCGCGCACCGCCACTCCCCGCGCGGCGGCCGGTAGCCGCTCCGCACGACCTCATCGGAAAGAGCCGCCTCTCCATGACCTCCATGTCCAACCACGGCGATCTTCGAGCAGAGTTGGAGACGCTGACCACCGAGGCGTTCCGCCCCGAACTGTCGGAGATCGACCGGCTGTCCACGCTGGAGATCGCGCGGATCATGAACGGCGAGGACACGACGGTGCCCGCGGCCGTCGCCGCGCAGCTCACGCGCATCGCCGCCGCGATCGACGGCATCGCGGAACGCATGGCCCGCGGCGGCCGCCTCATCTACGCGGGCGCCGGCACCGCGGGCCGCCTCGGCATCCTGGACGCCTCCGAGTGCCCGCCCACGTTCAACACCGATCCCTCCCGGGTCGTGGGCCTGATCGCGGGCGGCCCCGACGCCGTGGTCACCTCGATCGAGGGCGCCGAGGACTCGCCGGAACTCGCGGTGGCCGACCTGGACGCACTCGCGCTGACGGCCGACGACACCGTGGTCGGGGTCTCCGCCTCGGGCCGCACCCCGTACGCCGTCGGCGCGGTCGAGCACGCCCGCAAACAGGGTGCCCTCACGATCGGCCTGTCGTGCAACGCGGACAGCGCGCTCGCCTCCGCCGCGGATCACGGCATCGAGGTCGTGGTCGGCCCCGAACTGCTCACGGGCTCGACCCGGCTGAAGTCCGGCACCGCGCAGAAGCTCGTCCTGAACATGCTCTCGACGATCACGATGATCCGGCTCGGCAAGACGTACGGGAACCTGATGGTCGACGTCCGGGCCTCGAACGAGAAGCTGCGGGCCCGCTCCCGGCGCATCGTCGAGCTCGCCACCGGGGCCTCCGACGAGGAGATCGAGCACGCGCTCGCCGCGACGGACGGCGAGGTGAAGAACGCCATCCTGACGATCCTCGGCGGAGTCGACGGTCCCACCGCCGCCCGCCTTCTGGAGCAGTCAGGGGGCCATCTGCGCGCCGCGCTGGCGGCTTCGGCCGGCTGACCAGCACGCTCGGGGGGTGAGCATCCCCGACTCCACCACAGCAGCGGCGATCCTCCCCCTCGTGGGCGGTCCCGCGAACGTCCTCACCGTCACCCACTGCATGACCCGGCTCCGGCTGGGTCTGCGGAACCCCGGCCTGATGGACGAGCAGGGCCTGCGGGCCCTGCCGGCCGTCCTCGGCCTCGTCACGCACGACGGCTCCTGCCAGATCGTCCTGGGCCCCGGCACGGTCGCCCGCGTGACGCCCGCGTTCGAGGCCCTGCTGGCGGACGCCCCGCACGACACGGAACCGGCGGCCGGCGCGGAACCGGCCGCCGGCGGACCCACGACCACCGCGGACCGGCTCGCGCTGCGCGGCGCCGAACTGAAGGCCGCCCGCTCCCGGCGCAACGCCACCCCGCTCAAACTGTTCCTGCGGCGGATCGCGGACGTCTTCGTGCCGCTGATCCCGGCCCTGATCGGCTGCGGAGTGATCGCCGGCCTCAACGGCCTGCTGATCAACCTCGGCGTGCTGAGGGGCCTCACCCCCGCGCTGACCGCCATCGCCTCCGGGTTCATGGCGCTGATCGCCGTCTTCGTGGGCCACAACACGGCCAAGGTGTTCGGCGGCACCCCCGTCCTCGGCGGCGCGGTGGCCGCGATCGTCGTGTACGCGGGGGTCGCCAAGGTCACCGTCCTCGGGGTGACGCTCGCCCCCGGCCAGGGCGGCGTCCTGGGCGCCCTGGCCGCCGCCCTGCTCGGGACGTACGTGGAGAAGTGGTGCCGCCGCTGGGTCCCGCCCACCCTGGACGTCCTGATCACCCCCACCCTCACCGTGCTGCTGACCGGACTGGTGACGCTGTACGCGCTGATGTACGCGGCCGGTGAGCTCTCCGCCGCCATCGGCACCGCCGCCGCCTGGCTGCTCTCCACCACCGGCGCCTTCGCCGGGCTCGTCCTCGGCGCCCTGTTCCTCCCCCTGGTGATGCTCGGCCTGCACCAGGCCCTCATCCCCATCCACACCACGCTCATCGAGCAGCAGGGCTACACCGTCCTGCTGCCCGTGCTCGCCATGGCCGGCGCGGGCCAGGTCGGCGCGGCCCTCGCGGTGTACGTCCGGCTGCGCCACGACACCTCGCTCCGCACGACCATCAGATCGGCGCTCCCGGCCGGTCTCCTCGGCGTCGGCGAACCGCTGATCTACGGGGTGTCCCTGCCGCTCGGCCGGCCCTTCGTCACGGCCTGCGCGGGCGGGGCGGCGGGCGGCGCGTTCATCGGCTTCTTCTCGATGCTGGGCGATCATGTCGGCTCGACCGCCATCGGCCCCTCCGGGCTGGCCCTGTTCCCGCTGCTGTCCGGCAACCGGGGCCTCGCCGTCACCGCGGCGATCTACGCGGGCGGTCTGCTGACGGGGTACGCCGTCGGCTTCGCGGCCACGTACTTCCTCGGCCTCGGCGGCATCCGCGGCACCGGTCCCGACGGGGGGCTCGACAGCGGCCGCGACGGCCGGTCACCGGCCCGGCGGGCGGAACAGGCCGCCGTGTAGCCGCGCTGTCGGTGGCGCGTGCGACGCTGGGGGCATGAACCACGCACAGCTGACCGCCCTGGGCCGTGCTCTGCGGCTGCTCGGGGAGCACGGCGACGCCCTGAACGCCGACACCCCCGACGCCAAGCTGCACGAGGTCAAGGCGGACCTGAAGCGGGCCCTGGACCTGCTCGACGAGACGGTGACGACGGCCAAGCCGACCACCCGCTGCTCCGAGCACCCGAACGGCCCCGTGGACGAGAGCGCCCCGGACCGCTGTCTGCTGTGCGAGACCCGCCGCCGCACCGCCCGCCGCACCGAGGTCAACGACGCGTACACGCACGGCCGGGCGCCCGCCCCGGACGAGCTGCCCGACCGCACGATGTCCCGCTACGGGGTGCGCGGCGACCGCCCCCAGCCCCAGCAGCGCTGGCTCCCGGAGGTCTGGAACGGCCAGACGTGGCTCCTGTGCGGCACCCCCCGCCGCGACCGCCAGGAGGCCGAGCGCTTCCTCGCCGCCGAACGCCGGGCCCCCCGCCCCGGCATGGCCTACCGCCTCGTCCACGAGTTCACCGACTACGAAGTGCTGCGTATCTGGGGCACCCCGGTCAAGGTCGACATCGAGCCCATGGGGAATCTCTAGGCAGGCCGGGGCCCGAAAGCGGGCCCCCTCCCCGGGTCAGGGCAGCCGCCCCTCCGCGTTGAGCCGCCGCACCCGGGCCCGCAGCACCTCGCCCGGCGGAGCCTCCCCGAGGGACTCGGGCGGACAGTCCCACTCGATCCCCCCGCCTGGCGGCCGCAGTTGTACGAGACCGCCCTCGCGCCCCATCACCTGGCCGAGCCGTCCGTCCCGCACGTCGATCGCGTACTCCTCGCCGGACGTCATCTCCATACCCACCGATCCCTCCACGCTGAGTGTTCCCTTTCACCACCCAGCGTGACCGGCGTGCCCGTAACCTGGCCAGAGTCGGCGCTCCAACAACCCCACCTGTTGGACGGGAAGTCGCCATGCCCCACCCCAAGGACCTCGACCCCTCCTCCTCCCCGCGCGCCATGATCGGCGCGGAGTTGCGGCACGCCCGCGAGAACGCCGGCCTCAGCCAGTCCGAACTGGGCGAACCGCTCTTCGTCAGCGGTTCCTTCATCGGCCAACTGGAGTCGGGCACCCGCCGCCTCCAGCTCGAATACGCCGTCCGGATAGACGAGATCCTGGGAACCAGGGGCTTCTTCGAGCGCAATTGCAGGGCGCTGGCGAGGTCGAAGTACCCGGATCACTTCGTGGAAGCCGCGGAGGCGGAAGCCTTGGCGGCGGCGATCAGGGAGTATGCGACGCTGCTGATCCCGGGGTTGTTGCAGACCCGGGGGTACGCGGAGGAGATCTTCCGCGCCTACAAGCCGACGGCGCAGGGCGACGAGATCGAGGCTCTGGTGACGGCCCGACTCGAACGCGCTCGCCTCATCGACCATCCAACAACGCCGTTGTTGTGGGTGGTTCTGGACGAAGCCGTACTCCGGCGCCGGGTCGGCGGTCGCGGGGTGATGTCAGCGGCCCTCCTGCGCATCACGGCCCTGGCTCGCCAACACCGGATCATTGCCCAGGTACTGCCGTTCAGTTCCGGAGCCCATGCGTCGATGACCGGCCCTTTGAAGCTGATGGAGTTCGAGGACGCGCCCCCGCTGTCGTTCGTCGAGGGGCCGGACATGGGGAAGCTGATGGACGATCCAGCAACAGTCGCCCGCCACAACCTCACCTTCAACCTCCTCCAGGCCGCGGCCCTTTCACCACCGGACTCGCTGGCCCTGATCGAGTCCGTGGCGCAGGATTACGAGCATGGAGACCAACACCCGTGAGAGCGACCTGACCACCGCCACCTGGCACAAGTCCAGCTACAGCGGGGGCGAGGGCGGGAACTGCCTGGAGGTCGCCGACAGCCGAGGCAACGTCATCCCCGTGCGGGACTCCAAGAACCCCGGCCCGGTGGTCGCCTTCGGCGCCGCAGCCTGGGGTGCCTTCGTCGCGCACCTCTGAAAAAAGGGACGGCACCCGCGTACAGCGGGCGCCGTCCCTCCCCCGTTCCCCCGTTTCCGGGAAGCTGTCAGCTCAGCGAGCCCAGCGCCGCCGCGTCGTACGGCGCGAGCTCGTCGAAGCGGCCGGCCAGGACCTTCGCCGCCCACTCCGGGTCCTGGAGCAGCGCGCGGCCGATGGCGACGAGGTCGAACTCGTCGCGCTCCATGCGGTCGAGGAGGTCGTCGATGCCCTTGACCGGCGAGCCCTCGCCCACGAAGGCCTTGATGAAGTCGCCGTCCAGGCCCACCGAGCCGACGGTGATGGTGGGCTTGCCCGTCAGCTTCTTCGTCCAGCCGGCGAGGTTGAGGTCGGAACCGTCGAACTCGGGCACCCAGTAGCGGCGGGTGGAGGCGTGGAAGGAGTCCACTCCGGCCGCGGCGAGCGGGGCGAGGATCGCCTCCAGCTCCTCCGGGGTCTCCGCGAGGCGGGCGTCGTACGCCTGCTGCTTCCACTGCGAGTAGCGGAAGATGACGGGGAACTCGGGCGAGACGGCCGCGCGCACCGCGGCGACGATCTCCGCCGAGAACTTCGTACGGGCCACCGGGTCGCCGCCGTACGCGTCCTCGCGGCGGTTGGTGCCAGCCCAGTGGAACTGGTCGAGCAGGTAGCCGTGGGCGCCGTGCAGTTCGACCCCGTCGAAGCCGATGCGCTCGGCGTCGGCGGCGGCCTTGGCGAACGCCTCGATGACGTCGTCCAGGTCCTGCTGGGTCATGCTCTTGCCGGTGACCTGCGCGCCCTCCTTGTAGAGGCCGGAGGGGCCGACGGGCGGGGCGTCCGCGAAGGGCGGCTCGCCCGCCTTGCGGACCATGCCGATGTGCCAGAGCTGCGGGACGATCGTGCCGCCCGCCGCGTGCACGGCGTCGGCGACCTTCGTCCATCCGGCGAGCTGGTCCTCGCCGTGGAAGCGCGGCACCGCGTCGCTCTGTCCGGCCGACTCGTGGCCGACGTAGGTGCCCTCGGTGACGATCAGGCCGACGCCCGCGGCGGCACGGCGGGAGTAGTAGCCGACCACGTCCTCTCCCGGTACGCCGCCCGGCGAGAACATCCGGGTCATCGGGGCCATGGCGATCCGGTTCGGGACGCTCAGGCCGTTGATGGAGACGGGGCGGGACAGGATCTCGGCGGCGCGGGACGCGGCGTCAGCGGTCACGTGGGGGCTCCTCGGAGAGGTGGTCGGTATGACGTCGAGCGGTCTGCGAAACAGGAGATTCCGTGCGGTATGTGCACATGCATCAACTGCTCTTCAGCGTCAACCTCCGCACCGGGCGAGGCATTCCGCCGCCCCGGGACTCGTCCCTGTGATCCGGGCCACGTACCGGGGCGGCCCGCCCGAGGAGACGTCCGGCGGCGGGCCGGGAAACGCCCGAGGGCGGCACCCTCCCTCTCGGGAAGGCGCCGCCCTCGGAACGTCAGGACGGTTGATCGACCGGGGTCGATCAGAAGTCCATGTCACCGCCCGGCATGCCGCCGCCGGCCGGGGCCGCGGCCTTCTCCGGCTTGTCGGCGATGACGGCCTCGGTGGTCAGGAACAGCGCGGCGATGGAGGCGGCGTTCTGCAGAGCGGAACGCGTCACCTTCGCCGGGTCGATGATGCCTTCGGCGATCATGTCGACGTACTCACCGGTCGCGGCGTTCAGGCCGTGGCCGACGGGAAGGTTGCGCACCTTCTCGACGATGACACCACCCTCGAGACCACCGTTGACGGCGATCTGCTTGAGCGGGGCCTCCAGGGCCAGACGCACGGCGTTGGCGCCGGTCGCCTCGTCACCCGAGAGCTCGAGCTTCTCGAAGACCGAGGAAGCCTGGAGCAGGGCCACGCCACCACCGGCGACGATGCCCTCCTCGACGGCCGCCTTCGCGTTGCGAACGGCGTCCTCGATGCGGTGCTTGCGCTCCTTGAGCTCGACCTCGGTGGCGGCACCGGCCTTGATGACGGCCACGCCGCCGGCCAGCTTCGCCAGACGCTCCTGGAGCTTCTCGCGGTCGTAGTCCGAGTCCGAGTTCTCGATCTCGGCACGGATCTGGTTCACACGGCCGGCGACCTGGTCGGCGGAGCCGGAGCCGTCGACGATCGTGGTCTCGTCCTTGGTAATGACGACCTTGCGGGCGCGGCCCAGCAGGTCCAGACCCGCGTTCTCCAGCTTGAGGCCGACCTCCTCGGAGATGACCTCGCCGCCCGTGAGGATGGCGATGTCGCCGAGCATGGCCTTGCGGCGGTCACCGAAGCCCGGGGCCTTGACGGCGACGGACTTGAAGGTGCCACGGATCTTGTTCACGACCAGGGTCGACAGGGCCTCGCCCTCGACGTCCTCGGCGATGATCAGCAGCGGCTTGCCCGACTGCATGACCTTCTCCAGGAGCGGGAGCAGGTCCTTCACGTTCGCGATCTTGGAGTTCGCGATCAGGATGTACGGGTCGTCGAGGACGGCCTCCATACGCTCCATGTCGGTGGCGAAGTACGCCGAGATGTAGCCCTTGTCGAAGCGCATACCCTCGGTGAGCTCCAGCTCCAGACCGAAGGTCTGGGACTCCTCGACGGTGATGACGCCTTCCTTGCCGACCTTGTCCATCGCCTCGGCGATGAGCTCGCCGATCTGGGTGTCGGCGGCGGAGATGGAGGCCGTGGAAGCGATCTGCTCCTTGGTCTCGACATCCTTGGCCTGCTCGAGCAGGGCACCGGAGACGGCCTCGACGGCCTTCTCGATACCGCGCTTGAGGGCCATCGGGTTGGCGCCGGCGGCGACGTTGCGCAGGCCCTCGCGGACGAGCGCCTGGGCGAGGACGGTCGCGGTGGTCGTACCGTCACCGGCGACGTCGTCCGTCTTCTTGGCGACTTCCTTGACCAGCTCGGCGCCGATCTTCTCGTACGGGTCCTCGAGCTCGATCTCCTTGGCGATGGAAACACCATCGTTGGTGATCGTGGGCGCGCCCCACTTCTTCTCGAGGACGACGTTACGGCCCTTGGGGCCGAGGGTGACCTTGACGGCGTCGGCGAGCTGGTTCATCCCGCGCTCGAGACCGCGCCGTGCCTCCTCGTCGAACGCGATGATCTTGGCCATGTGAAGTGGTCCTCCCGGACGGGGTGGATTGCTCCGGATCGCGCCCGCGCCCGCGACGGACGGCCCCCGAGCCCTGTGGTTCCTTGCCCCACAGGCCCGCGAGCCTCGCCGGCCCGATCCAAGTTCTGTCACTCTCACTCGGAGAGTGCTAACGCCAATGATTAGCACTCGACCCCGTCGAGTGCAAGGTGCGCTCGCGAAGCGAGCTCGTCGAGGGGTGGCGGTCGGGCGACGGGCGGGAGCAAGGTGCGCTCGCGAAGCGAGCCCCCTGGAAGCCCCCCGGAGACGCACGAGGGGCCCGCATCCCTGGTGGGATGCGGGCCCCTCGTGCGTGAGTTGAGTCGGTGGTCGTTCGCGCCCGATCAGACGGCGAGTTTGACCATGTCCGCCTGCGGACCCTTCTGGCCCTGCGAGATCTCGAACTCCACTCGCTGACCCTCTTCAAGGGTGCGGTAGCCGTCCATCTGAATCGCGCTGTAGTGCACGAAGACGTCCGCACCACCGTCGACCGCGATGAAGCCGTACCCCTTCTCCGCGTTGAACCACTTGACGGTGCCCTGAGCCATGCCTAACTCCCCTATTACTGGCCCTTGCACAGATCCACACTTCGCGGATCCGGGTCAGACCTCACCCCCCAACGGTTGGGGGTGTGCGCCGGAACGCGTCGACCGCGGCTGAATGTATCTGTCCAACTGCCCTCTGCAACAGGTCAATCGGACGAGAATTCTGGGCATGGCCGATCAATGATATGTGGAGAATGCGCAAGGATTCAGGGCAAGTCGGGCCCCGCAAATGCCATAAAATGCCCAAAAAGGTGAGTCACTTTGGCTACTTCTTGTCGCCCGAAGAACGGTCACTCATATGCGTCCGGCATGAAACCAACATCCAAATCGGAGCGACTTCCCCAACTCTAGCGCGTTCAACCCAACAGAATTGCCCCCTCCGTTTGTCTCACGGAGGGGGCAATTATGTGAACGCACTGTGTTCGGCATTACCGAGGGTAACGATCAGCCTCCGGCGACGGCCGGAATGATCGAAACGCCGACACCGTCCGGAGTCGCCGTCTCCAGTCCCTGCTCGAAGCGCACGTCGTCGTCGTTGACGTACACGTTCACGAAGCGACGCAGCTTGCCCTGGTCGTCCAGGACGCGCGCGGCGATGCCCGTGTGGTTCTTCTCCAGGTCGCTGATGACCTCGGCGAGGGTCGCGCCCTCGGCCGTCACCTCGGCGGCACCACCGGTGTAGGTGCGCAGGATGGTGGGGATGCGGACGTTGACGCTCATGATGCGAGGCCAGCCTCTCGGAAGGAGTCGAGGTTCGGGCGGATGGTCGCGGTCAGCCCGGTGTCGGAGGCCACCGCGTCCAGGGTCTTGAGGCCGTCGCCGGTGTTCAGCACGACCGTGGTGAGGGCCGGGTCGAGGAGACCGTTCTCGATGAGCTTGCGGGTGACACCGACGGTCACACCGCCGGCCGTCTCCGCGAAGATGCCCTCGGTGCGCGCGAGCAGCTTGATCGCGTCGACGATCTGCTCGTCGTTCACGTCCTCCACCGCGCCGCCGGTGCGCCGGGCGATGTCGAGCACGTACGGGCCGTCCGCCGGGTTGCCGATGGCGAGCGACTTGGCGATGGTGTCCGGCTTCTGCGGCCGTACGACGTCGTGACCGGCCTTGTAGGCCACGGACACCGGGGAGCAGCCCTCGGCCTGGGCGCCGAAGATCTTGTACGGCTTGTCCTCGACGAGTCCGAGCTTGATCAGCTCCTGGAGCCCCTTGTCGATCTTCGTGAGCTGGGAGCCGGAGGCGATGGGCACGACGAGCTGGTCGGGGAGCTTCCAGCCGAGCTGCTCGCAGATCTCGTACGCCAGGGTCTTGGAGCCCTCGGCGTAGTAGGGCCGCAGGTTGACGTTGACGAAGCCCCAGCCCTCGCCGGCCGGGTCGCCGATCAGCTCGGAGCAGAAACGGTTCACGTCGTCGTAGTTGCCCTGGATGCCGACGAGCTCGCCGCCGTAGACCGCGGCCATGACGACCTTGCCCTGCTCCAGGTCGTGCGGGATGAACACGCAGGAACGGAAGCCGGCGCGGGCCGCCGCGGCGCCCACCGCCCCGGCGAGGTTGCCGGTGGAGGAGCAGGAGAGGGTGGTGAAGCCGAAGACGCGGGCCGCTTCGATGGCCTGGGCGACGACGCGGTCCTTGAAGGAGTGCGTCGGGTTGCCGGAGTCGTCCTTGACGAAGAGCTTCCCGGCGTCGACGCCGAGCTCGCGGGCCAGGTTGTCGGCCTGGACGAGCTTGGTCCAGCCGGGGTTGATGTTCGGCTTGTCCGCCACGTCCGCGGGGACGGGCAGGAGCGGCGCGTAGCGCCAGATGTTCGTGGGTCCCGCTTCGATGCGCTTGCGGAGCTCTTCGGTGTCGTAGGCCGAGAAGTCGTAGGCGATCTCCAGCGGGCCGAAACACTCCTCGCAGGCGAAGACCGGGCCGAGCGGGACGCGGTGTCCGCACTCGCGGCAGGAAAGCGCCGCGGCCGGGCCGAGGTCTACCGCGTCGGCGGAGTTCGTGGTGCTTGCAACTGTCTGCGCAGCCATGGAGGCGAGGCCCTTTCTCCTCATCTTCCTCACGGCGCACTTCGCCGTGAGACGGATTTGGCACCTTCCCTAGCCGGGAGCCTCGCGACGCGATCGACATCGATCGGTACGAGACCGGCTGGAGGGTTGCCGGGGCTTCATCGGGCCGTATCCCTCTGCCCCTCTGGATGAGCGGTATTTGATTGTTGAACTGTTGAACACGATACGCGCCGACGATCCAGGACATGCGATGGTCATGCGCGTTGTTCAAGACTGTAACCGAAGGCCAGGACAGTTGAGATAGTCGTCCGAACCGCGAGACGACGGCAATCGATCTGCCGCTGGCCGCAGCGGGCACGCCGATGAGAGCGTGTGATCAGACAGTGAGGAGCCGCAGACGGTGCTGAGTAAAGTCGAAAGCTGGCTGAGCACACGCTCCTGGTCCGCGACCGACCGCCCGCTCCACAGGATCATGGCAGCCAAGCGTGTCACCGGATCGACGGTGAGTGTCGTGCTGCCCGCACTCAACGAGGAGGAGACGGTCGGCGAGATCGTCGCGATCATCCGCCACGATCTGATGCAGCAGGTGCCCCTCGTCGACGAGATCGTCGTCGTCGACTCCGGTTCGAGCGACCGCACCGCCGCGGTCGCCGCCGCCGCGGGCGCGCGCGTCGTGCACCGCGACGACATCCTCCCGCGGATCCCGGCCGTGCCCGGCAAGGGCGAGGTGCTGTGGCGGTCGCTGCTCGTGACGAGCGGGGACATCGTCTGCTTCGTCGACGCGGACCTCAAGGAGTTCTCGTCCGACTTCGTCTCCGGGATCGTGGGCCCGCTGCTCACCGAACCCGGCGTCGACCTGGTCAAGGCCATGTACGACCGCCCGATGGCCGGCGGCGGCGGGCAGGGCGGCCGGGTCACCGAGCTGATGGCCCGCCCGCTCCTGAACATGCACTGGCCGCAGCTCGCGGGCTTCGTCCAGCCGCTCGGCGGCGAGTACGCGGCCCGCCGCTCGCTGCTCGAACAGCTCCCCTTCCCCGTCGGCTACGGCGTCGAGCTGGGCATGCTCGTCGACGCCCTGCACCTGGTGGGCCTGGACGCCCTCGCCCAGGTCGACGTCGGGGTGCGCAAGCACCGCCACCAGGACGGGCAGGCGCTCGGCCGCATGGCCGCCGCGATCTACCGCACCGCGCAGCTCCGGCTGGCGCGCGGACACCTGATCCGTCCCTCCCTCACCCAGTTCGAGCGCGACCGCGACGGTTTCCGGCCGCGCACGTACTCCGTGGACACGGAGGAAAGGCCGCCGATGAGCGAAATCTCCGAGTACCAGACGCGCAGAGCCGCGTAGTCCGGCGCCGACGGCCGCCGATCGCATACGGCCGAAGGGCGCGTTTGAGCGTTTCGAGACGGGGCTAGGTTTCGAGGCATGGCTTCAACGCACGGTGCCCACAGGATTCTGGTCGCCTCCAACCGCGGCCCGGTCACCTACGAGGTACGGGAGGACGACTCGCTGCACGCCAGACGTGGCGGCGGCGGCCTCGTCTCCGGACTCTCGGCGATCGGGCCGGACGCGGGCGCCCTCTGGGTCTGCTCCGCCCTCGGGGTCGGCGACCGGGAGGCCGTGCGGCGCGGGGTCCACGAGGACGGCGTACGGATGCTGGCCATCGACGCCGACACGCACGCCGCCGCCTACAACGGCATCGCCAACTCCGTGCTGTGGTTCGTGCACCACCTGCTCTACCAGACCCCGCTGGAGCCGGTCTTCGACGCGGAGTTCCGGCGCCAGTGGGAGTCGTACCGGGCCTACAACCGCGCCTTCGCCGAGGCGCTGGCCGAGGAGGCGGCCGAGGGCGCGGCCGTGCTGGTCCAGGACTACCACCTCTGCCTGGTGCCCGGGATGCTCCGCGAACTGCGCCCCGACCTGCGCATCGGTCACTTCTCCCACACCCCGTGGGCGCCCGAGGACTACTTCCGGATGCTCCCCGACGACATCCGCGCGGAGCTGATGGCGGGCATGCTCGGCGCGGACCGGGTCGCCTTCCTGACCTGGCGGTGGGCCACCGCGTTCACGCGCTGCGCGGAGGCGACCGAACCCGGCCGCTACCGCGCCGGCTCGCCCTCGGGCGGCACCCCCCGCACGATCGAGCACCTGGACGGCGCCCGGCCGCCGGTGCGCGAGACCCGGGTCGGCGTGCACGGCCTCGGCGCGGACGCCGAGTTCCTGCGCGAGCGTTCGCACCGCGCGGACGTCGGGGAACGGATGGCCGCGCTGCGCGAGGAGATCGGCGCGGACCGCAGGACGATCGTGCGCGTCGACCGGACCGAGCTGTCCAAGAACATCGTGCGGGGGCTGCTGGCGTACCGGCAGCTCCTCGACGACCACCCGGAGTGGCGCGAGCGGGTCGTCCACGTGGCGTTCGCCTACCCGTCGCGGCAGGACCTCGCCGTCTACCGGGACTACACGGCCGAGGTGCAGCGGCTCGCCGACGAGATCAACGCGCACTACGGAACGCCCGGCTGGACCCCGGTGGTGCTGCACGTGAAGGACGACTTCGCGCGCTCGCTCGCCGCCTACCGGCTCGCCGACGTCGCTCTCGTCAACCCCATCAGGGACGGCATGAACCTCGTCGCCAAGGAGATCCCGGTCGTCTCCGACGAGGGCTGTGCGCTGGTCCTGTCCCGGGAGGCCGGAGCGTACGAGGAACTGGGCGAGGACGCGATCTCCGTGAACCCGTACGACATCACCGGGACGGCGCGGGCGCTGTACGAGGCGCTCACCATGCAGCCGGGCGAACGCGCCGAACGCACCAAACGCCTGACCGCCGCGGCCACCGCCCTTCCCCCGGCCCAGTGGTTCCTGGACCAACTCCACGCGCTGGAGAGCTGAGGAGGGGCGGGCGGCGGTCGGGGTTCCTGTCCGCCGGATCCCGGCTGCGGGTCCAGGGTCCAGACGGTTCCAGCCCCGGCCGGCGAAAGTTCAGCCCCTCCGGCGATTGAGGAGCGGGGTCTGGGGCGGAGCCCCAGGTACGGGAAGGGTAGGGGCGGAGGGGGCGAGAACCGGCTTGTGGCCCGCCCGCCCCGCCCGCCCCGCGCGGGGGTCGCCGGCCGGGTCAGTCGAGCGCGGCCGCCAGCGCGGCGAGGATCCGGACGACCCCGGCGGGCCCGTCGACCACCAGGTCGGCGCGTTCGGCCAGCTCGGCGACCTCGGAGCTGCCGCTGCACACCAGCAGCCCGGGAACCCCGTCGGAGCGCAGCTTGTCGACGGCGCCGAACGCGGGCAGATCCCCCAGATCGTCCCCGGCGTACAGAACGGCCTCGGCACCGACCTCACGGACGTACTCCAGCAGGGCGACCCCCTTGTCCATGCCGGGCGGACGCAGCTCCAGGACCATGCGCCCCGGTTCGACGATCAGCCCGTGCCGCGCGGCGAGCTCGCCCAACGGCTCCCGCAACGCCTCGAACGCGGCCTGCGGATCGGCGGCCCGGCGCGTGTGCACGGCGACCGCGCGGCCCTTCTCCTCGATCCAGGTGCCCTGCCAGGCACCGATCGCGTCGAGGAACCCCGGCAGTTCGGCCCGGACGGCCGCGACGCCCGGGTGCGGAGCGGGCGCGGTGACCGTGCCGCTGACCGCGTCCCAGCGCTCGGCGCCGTAGTGACCGAGGACGACCAGGTGCTCCAGCCCCGGCACGCCGGCGAAGCCTCCGTGGCGCACGGCGACACCGGCCGGGCGGCCGGTGACGACGGCGACGGAGGCGACCTTGGGGGCGAGGGCGGCGAGCGCCGGGACCGCGTCGGGGTGGGCGCGGGCCCGGTCGGGGTCGGGGACGATGGGGGCGAGTGTTCCGTCGAAGTCGAGTGCGACGACCGTCCGGGCGGGACGCGTGAGGATCGCTTCCAGAGCGTCGCGCCCGGCGGGGGTCACCGGAGTCGGCAAGGAGTCCTTGGATTCGGGGTGGCTGCCCATGGGGCGACCCTATCCGGGCGACGCCGGACGCACCCCCCGCTCCTCGGACGCCGGAGGGGCCGGATCCTGCCCGTGCTCAGCGTTCGTCGCGGCGGGACTCGCGGACACGGCGGAGCCGGTTCACCGTGACAGGGTCGTGCGCGAGGGCTCGCGGGTCGTTCAGCAGCGCGTTCAGGAGCTGGTAGTAGCGGACCGGGGCCAGGCCCAGTTGTTCGCGTATGGCGCGCTCCTTGGCGCCGGGGCCGGGGAAGCCGCGGCGCTCCAGGGCGAGGATGCTCCGTTCGCGCGCGGGCAGCTCTTCCATGGACAGCACGGTAGTCCCCGGCACCGACAGACGCCGGGCCCGGGCCCGCCAGGGGCCCGCCAGGGGACCGGCAGGGGACCGGCAGGGCCCCGCTCATGTCTCGGAATGCGGATACAAGGTCTCCATCCCGTGAGTGGACTAGACCTTTCCAGGGGTAAAGCGCGACACTGTCCCCCGTGAGACACGTCATCGCCCTCGATGTGGGCGGCACCGGGATGAAGGCCGCCCTCGTCGGGGTGGACGCCGAGCCCTCCCCGGACCGCCCCGACGCGCCGCGGCCGCAGGCCTCCGGGCACCCCGCGCTGCTGCACCAGGCCCGCCGGGCGACCGGCCGTGAGCGCGGGCCCGACGCCGTCGTCGAGGACATCCTCGACTTCGCCGCCGAACTGCGCGCCTACGGCGAGGAGAACTTCGGCGAGAGCGCGCTGGCCGCCGGCGTCGCCGTCCCCGGCATCGTGGACGCGCGGAATGGCATCGCGGTCTACGCCGCCAACCTCGGCTGGCGCGACGTCCCGCTGCGCCGGCTGCTCGCCGAACGGCTCGGCGGAGTACCCGTCGCGCTCGGGCACGACGTGCGCACCGGCGGCCTCGCGGAGGGCCGGATCGGCGCCGGACGGGGAGCGGACCGCTTCCTGTTCGTCCCGCTGGGCACCGGCATCGCGGGCGCCATCGGCATCAACGGCGGCGTCGAGGAAGGCGCGCACGGCTTCGCGGGCGAGATCGGCCACATCGTCGTACGGCCCGGCGGGGCCCCGTGCCCGTGCGGGCAGCGCGGCTGTCTGGAGCGGTTCGCCTCCGCGGCGGCCGTCAGCCAGGCCTGGGCCGAGGCGTCGGGCGACCCCACCGCGGACGCGGCGGACTGCGCCAAGGCCGTCGAGTCGGGCGACCCGAGGGCGCTGGCCGTGTGGCAGGAGGCCGTCGACGCGCTCGCCGACGGCCTGGTCACCGCGCTCACCCTCCTGGACCCGCGCACCCTGATCATCGGTGGCGGGCTCGCGGAGGCGGGGGAAACCTTGTTCACACCCCTGCGGGCCGCGGTCGAACGCCGTGTCACCTTCCAGAAACTGCCGTCCATCGTCCCCGCCGCCCTCGGGGACACCGCCGGATGCCTCGGTGCCGGGCTCCTCGCCCGGGACCTCCTGAACACCACTTCTACGACTCCCCGGAGGTAACCACCCGATGGCTCCTAGCAAGGTTCTCGCCGGCGCCCGGGTGGTGCTGCCCACCGGGATCGTGCACGACGGCCGCGTGATCGTCGACGGTTCGCGGATCGCCGCCGCGGGTGCCTCCGAGACGCGGCCCGGCGGAGTCCACGCGGCAGCGCCCGCGGACGCGACCGTGACCGACCTGTCCGGCCACTGGGTGGTCCCCGGCTTCGTCGACCTCCACAACCACGGCGGCGGCGGCGCGTCCTTCACCTCGGGAACGGCCGAGGACGTCCTGCGGGGCATCCACACCCACCGGCTGCACGGCACCACGACCGTCGTCGCCTCGACCGTCACCGGCGACATGCACGGCCTCGCCGAACGCGCCGGGATGCTCTCCGAACTGGCCGAGCAGGGCGACATCGCCGGCATCCACTTCGAGGGCCCGTTCATCTCGCCGTGCCGCAAGGGCGCGCACTCCGAGGAACTGCTGCGCGACCCGGACCCGGCGGAGGTCCGCAAGCTGATCGACGCGGCGCGCGGCCGGGCCAGCATGGTCACGCTCGCCCCCGAACTGCCGGGCGGCCTCGACTCCGTACGGCTGCTCGCCGAGCACGGGGTGATCGCCGCGATCGGGCACACCGACGCCTCGTACGAGCAGACGAAGGCGGCCATCGACGCCGGCGCGACCGTGGCGACCCACCTGTTCAACGCGATGCCGGCGCTCGGGCACCGCGCGCCGGGCCCCATCGCCGCCCTCCTGGAGGACGAGCGGATCACCGTCGAGCTGATCAACGACGGCACGCATCTGCACCCCGCCTCGCTGGAGCTGGCGTTCCATCACGCGGGTCCCGGCCGGGTCGCGTTCATCACCGACGCGATGGACGCCGCCGGCTTCGGCGACGGCCGCTACATGCTCGGCCCGCTGGAGGTCGAGGTCGCGGACGGCGTCGCCCGCCTCGTGGAGGGCGGTTCGATCGCCGGCTCCACCCTCACCCTCGACCGCGCCTTCCAGCGCGCCGTCACGGTCGACCGGCTGCCGGTCGAGGACGTCGTGACGGCCCTCTCCGTCAACCCCGCCCGCCTGCTGGGCCGGTACGACCGGGTGGGCTCCCTGGAGCCGGGCAAGGACGCGGACCTCGTGGTCCTCGACGCCGACTTCGCGCTCAAGGGCGTCATGCGCGGCGGTGAATGGGTGGTCGATCCCCAACTGGGGTGATTCATACCTTTGTTGCTTACGGCGGTTGGCCCGGGGGGACTGGGCCGACCGCCGTTGTGTTTGGCATGATCGAGCCTCCGGAAACACCGGCGGGCGTCCGAACGGCGCCCACGTCACAGAACTCTTCGGGGGAGGTCGGCCCAGGTGATCCTCACGGTCACACTGAACACCGCTCTCGACATCACCTATCGCGTGCGGTCCCTGCGCCCGCACGGCTCGCACCGGGTGAGCGAGGTGACCGAACGCCCCGGCGGCAAGGGCCTGAACGTGGGGCGCGTGCTGGCCGCGCTCGGGCACGAGGTGACGGTCACCGGGTTCGCCGGCGGTGCCACCGGCCGCATCGTGCGGGACCAACTGGCCGAGTCGGCCGGGGTGGTGGACGCGCTCGTCCCGGTGGAGGGAGCGACGCGCCGCACGATAGCCGTGGTCGACACGACGACCGGTGACACCACCCAGCTCAACGAACCGGGCCCGGCGATAACCCCCGCCGAATGGTCGGCCTTCCAGGAGACGTACGAGCGTCTGCTGCGCTCCGCCTCGGCGGTGGCCCTGTGCGGCAGCCTGCCCCCGGGCGTCCCGGTCGGCGCCTACGCCCAACTCGTACGCACCGCGCGCGCGTCGGCCGTCCCGGTACTGCTGGACACCAGCGGGGAGCCGCTGCGGCGCGGGGTCGCCGCGCGGCCGGACCTCGTCAAGCCGAACGCCGAGGAACTGGCGGAACTCACCGGTTCCCACGAACCGTCGCGCGCCACCCAGGACGCCAGGCGGCGCGGGGCCCGGGCGGTCGTCGCCTCGCTGGGTCCGCACGGCCTGCTGGCCGTCGCCCCGGAGGGCTGCTGGCGCGCCGTCCCGCCCGCCCGGGAACACGGCAACCCGACCGGCGCGGGCGACTCCGCGGTGGCCGGACTGCTCTCCGGCCTGGTGGAACAACTCCCCTGGCCGGACCGCCTCACCCGCGCCGTGGCCCTGTCGGCGGCCACCGTGAGGGCGTCCGCGGCAGGCGAGTTCGACCGGGGGACGTACGAGGCGTTGCGGAAGCGAGTAGCAGTGACCTGCGAGAGCTCGGCAGCCTGAAACCGGCCAATCACGGCCAACAGCCGTGCGTACGCACCATCTTCAGAACATATGATCGCCAGCGACCAAAGATCTGGATTTCGCTGGGGGAACACATGCGCAAATCACCGACTGTCAAGCGACTCGCGGCTCTCGGCCTGGCCTCGACGGGACTCCTCTTCTCCATGAGCTCCGCGGCGTCGGCCGATCAGGCGGGAGTCTGGATGAAGGACGGCCACAACTTCACCGTCCGAAGCACCACCAGTACCTCGTCGAGGGTCGTTCACACGGTTACCGATCCTCATTACAGGGTTCCGTGCACCACGACCCCGTGCACGCGGGAGAACGACGGCGGCTCGTACAGGTGCTGGAACGGGGGCCCGTCCGGCAATGACTGGGTCAAGGTGAAGATCGACGGTACGACGGGCTGGGTGGCCGTCCTCTGCGTCGAAGGCGGACGTATCTGACCCGAGGGTGTTCCGACCTTGGCGGTCGTCGAGGTCGGAACACCGCTTCGGGGCTCGGCCCCGAAGGGCTACTTCTTGACCTGACCCTTCTTCAGCGAGAGCTGGTCGAGCAGCACGTTGCAGCTGTCGCCGTCCCCGCAGGAGATGGTGATCGTGTTGGTGCCCTTGTTGAGGGTGGGCCACGCGTAGGTCGTCGTCCAGCCCTTGGCGAAGTCGCCCTCGGCGGCGTGCGCGTAGTTCTCCATGCTCAGCTTGGAGCCGAAGGGCTTGCCATTGACTGTGAGCGTCATCGACGCGTCCTGGCCGGGCACGCTGTAGCGCGCGAACACGGTGTAGGTGCCGTCCTCGGGGATGCCGTTGACCGTCCAGGTCACCGAGGCGCCCGGGGCGTTCAGGCCGGACACGTAGATCCCACCGTCGGACTGGGCGCCCTGGACGTCGGAGGCCGTCGTCACGCCAGTGCCGAGGTTCAGCGTCTTCGCGTCGGCCTTCGGGAGCTCCTTGGGCTCGTCCGCGCCCTTCGTCTCCTGTTGGGTCGGAGCGGCGCTCTGGGAAGCCGTCGGGGTCGTGTCCGCCTGGTTGCCCTTGTCGTCGTCACCGCCGCCCGTCATGGCGATGGCGATGCCGATCACCACGGCGGCGACCACGGCGATCGCGCCGATGAGCAGACCCTTGGTGTTCGGGCCGCTCCCGCGCCCGCCGCCGTCACCGTGACCGGGCATCGGCGTCCGCGCGGTCTGCGCGCCGCCGGGAACGGTCTCGGGGGCTCCGTAGTGCGCGTTCGGCTGGCCGTAGCCGCCCTGCTGCGGCACCTGGCCGTACGGGGCGGTGGGGGCCTGCTGTCCGTAGCCGCCCTGAGCGGTCTGCTGGCCGTACTTGCGCTCGCCGACCGCCCGCACCCGGTTGACCGAGCCCGGGTAGCCGTAGCCCCCGCCGCCAGAGGGCGGCGTGGCTCCGTTGGCCTGACCGTCGGCGTAGAGATAGCCGAACGGGTCGTCCTCCTCGGGCGTGCTCGCGCCGTTGTTGCCGGGCGTCATCCCTTGGTCTCCTCAGCGGGTGCGGTTCTGACTCGGTACACGAATGAATGGCGAGCCTACCCGGTTTCGCTGGGCCAAACGGGGGTCCTTCACCGCATCGACGCACTGACCTGCGTGTTATCCCGCACGCCTGTGTTGTTTGGGACGAGAACGTTTCTCGACGTACATCCGCTCGTCAGCGGATTTCAACACCTCGTCCGCCGTCATTCCACAGTGGGCCCAGCCGATGCCGAAGCTGGCGCCCACGCGGACGGCCCGTCCATCGACCCTGATGGGAGGGATGATCGCGTTCCTCAGGCGTACGGCGAGGTCCTGGGCGTCCGCCCGGCCGAGACCGTCGGCGAGCACGACGAACTCGTCCCCGCCGAGCCGGGCCACCGTGTCGCCGTCCCGGACCCCGTGGGTGAGGCGGCGGGCCACCTCGATGAGAACCTCGTCACCCGCGTTGTGCCCGAACCTGTCGTTGATCGACTTGAAGCCGTCGAGGTCGCAGAACAGCACAGCGAGCCCCTTGGTGCCGTCGTCCGTCTCGCCCTCGGGGGCGACGGTGTGCACGTGGTGGTCGAAGGCCTCGAACGCCTCGGCGCCGGCCTGGAAGTCGAAGCCGTGACCGTTCCCGTCGTAGGCGGGGTGGCCGGTGTCGTCGTACTCGCCGGACAGCGGGTCCGCGAAGTCCCCGTGGCCGTACGCGGCGTCCAGCGAGGCGACCGCGCCGGGCGGCAGGGAGGCCGGGCGCCGGCACAGGCGGGCCCCGAGCCGGGAGCGCAGCTCGGCGGAGTTGGGCAGGCCGGTGAGGGCGTCGTGCGAGGCGCGGTGCGCGAGCTGGAGCTCCCGGCGCTTGCGGTCCTCTATGTCCTCGACGTGGGTGAGCAGGAAGCGCGGGCCGTCGGCGGCGTCCGCGACGACGGAGTTGCGCAGGTGGACCCAGACATAGGTGCCGTCGCGGCGCCCGAGCCGCAGCTCGGCCCGGCCGCCCTCGGCGGAGGTCCGCAGCAGGGTGCCGATGTCCTCGGGGTGGACGAGGTCGGAGAAGGAGTAGCGGCGCATCGCGGAGGCGGGCCGGCCCAGGAGCCGGCACAGGGCGTCGTTGGTGCGCAGGATGCGGCCGTGCTGGTCGCCGCCCATCTCGGCGATGGCCATGCCGGAGGGGGCGTACTCGAAGGCCTGCCGGAAGGATTCCTCGCTGGCGCGCAGCGCCTGCTGCTCGCGTTCCAGGCGGACCAGGGCGCGCTGCATATTCGCGCGTAGACGGGCATTGCTGATCGCGATGGCGGCCTGGAAGGCGTACATCTGGAGGGCTTCGCGGCCCCAGGCGCCCGGCTTGCGGCCGTTGCGCGGCCGGTCCACGGAGAGCACGCCGATCAGCTCGCCGTGCCCACCGCCGTTGCCGCCGCCATTACCGCCGCCGTTGCCGCCGCTGCCGGAGACGCTCGGGGTGTACAGCGGCGCGAAGAGGCGGTCGGAGGGGTGCCACTCGTCCTCGAAGCGGGGCGCGGGACCGTCGGTGTACCACTGCGGCACGTCGTCCTCGTCCAGGACCCAGCCCTCGGTGTGCGGTATGAACCGCAGGTCGCCCCAGGCCTCGCCCATGGTGAGCCGGCGGTCCCAGGAGGCGCGCGAGCCGACACGGCCGGTGATGAGGGCTTCGGCGGCCGGGTTCCCGGCGAGGGCGGCGACGACGAGGTCGCCGTCGGGGCGTACGAGGTTGACGCACGCCAGCTCGTAGCCGAGCCCGGTGACGACGCCGTCGGCGACGGTCTGCAGCGTGTCCGCCAGGCTGCGCGCGGTGTTCATGTCCGCCATGACCTGATGAAGCTGCCTCAGGGTCGCAAGACGGACGTAGGGCTCCGACTCGGTCTCCATTCGCCCTCCCCTCGAGACCTCGCAGCAACTCCAGGGTTCCTTCGGCGTACTGGGTGCTCTTTCGGTTCCGTGCTGACTGCCCGGCGCTTCCCCGCGAACCCCTTCACGCCGTACTGCTTGGTAGCTTCCCCGCTCAACGCCTCCGCCACTGAATCACAGCGCGCTCCCCACTCGGTACACAGGGTCAACAAAATATGGCTCCTGTGACTCAAGTCACAGCGGAACCTGAGCAATTGAGTGGAGTTTCTGCATTCCGGTGTGCGTTTGCAGAATGCATTATTCGACGACTGTGCAGAACCTGTGCGCTCCCCGTGTCCACCGGAGGAGTAGGGACGAGGGTACGGCCTCCGTCTCCGCCCCGGGACCTAGGTCCCGGTTCGGACCGAGGTCCGATGTGGCGCCCCGGATGCGGAGACTAGCGTTTCGGCGTGCTCACGACTCCCCCTGCCCTTCCCGCCACCCCGTCCGTGCATGCTGAGGGGGTGAGCAACGACGAGTTCCGCGCCGCCATGACCCGGCTGGCCGCGGGTGTGGTCCTGGTGACCGCCCACGAGCCCGCGCTGGCCCCGGACGGGCCGCGCGGCGAGGACGTCGGCATGACCGCGACCGCCTTCATGTCCGTCTCCCTGGACCCGGCGCTCGTCCTGGTCAGCCTGCGCGAGGGGTCCCGGATGGACGACCTGCTCGACGAGCAGCCGCTGTGGGGCGTCTCCGTGCTCGCGGAGAGCCAGCGCCACATCGCCGGCCGGTTCTCCATGAAGGGCCGCATCAGCGACCGGCTCCTCTTCGAGGACATCCCCTACGTCCGTGGCGAGGCGTCCGGCGCCCTCCTGGTGGGCGGCGCCCTGGCCACCCTGGAGTGCAGCACCGAACAGCGGATCACCGCCGGCGACCACACCCTCGTCATCGGCCGTGTCCTGACGGCCCGGGTGCCGAGCGCGGACGGCGGTCCCCTGACGTACTTCAAGGGCCGCTACCGGCAGCTCGGCTGAGGCCGCCGGACCGGGCCCGACGGGCTGGGAACGGCCCTAGCCCCAGTCGCGGCCCGTGCGGCCGCGCTTGGTCTCGGAGCGGGCCTTCTTCTCGCGCAGCCGGCGTTCGTTGATGCCCCGGGGGATACGGGTGGCGCGGCGCGGCTTGGGCGGCGGCGCGGTCGCCTCGGCGAGAAGGGAGGCCAGGCGCACGGCCGCCGTCTCGCGGTTGCGCCACTGGGAGCGGTGCTCGGAGGAGCGCACGCTGACGACCCCGTCGACGAGACGGCCCTCCAGCTTCGCGAGGGCACGGTCCTTCCAGACGGGCGGCAGCGCCTCGGTGTTGGCGAGGTCGAAGCGGAGCTCGACCTGCGAGTCGCTGGTGTTCACGTGCTGCCCGCCCGGCCCGCCGGAGCGCGAGAAACGCCACATGAGCTCGGCCTCGGGCAGGGAGACGGAGCCGCGGATGACATAAGGACCGGACATGTGTTCATGGTCGCCCGCGCGACCGGTCCGCGTCACCCGCTTTTCGGCGCCTGTGGGGGTGAACATCGGCCTCTGCCGGGGTGAAGGGGTGAGTCTCGGTAAAAAAGGTAAAGACAGACGGAACCTCGGGTACCCCCCTTGGCGTTCATAGGGGTGACGGTAGCTTCGTCCCCAGTACGAAGCCCGTACGTCACGAGGGAAGGGACTCCCAACAATGGCTGTAAGCCTGTCCAAGGGTGGCAACGTCTCGCTCACCAAGGAGGCTCCGGGCCTGACCGCCGTCACCGTGGGCCTCGGCTGGGATGTCCGCACCACCACGGGCACCGACTTCGACCTCGACGCCTCGGCCATCGCGGTCAACCCCCAGGGCAAGGTCTACTCGGACGCCCACTTCGTGTTCTTCAACAACAAGCAGACCCCGGACCAGACCATCGTCCACACCGGTGACAACCGCACGGGTGAGGGCGCCGGCGACGACGAGGCGATCAACGTCAACCTCGCGGGCCTGCCCGCCGACGTCGAGAAGATCGTCTTCCCGGTCTCCATCTACGACGCGGAGACCCGCTCGCAGAACTTCGGCCAGGTCCGCAACGCCTACATCCGCATCGTGAACCAGGCCGGCGGCACCGAGATCGCCCGCTACGACCTCTCCGAGGACGCGGCCACCGAGACCGCCATGGTCTTCGGCGAGCTGTACCGCAACGGCGCGGAGTGGAAGTTCCGCGCGGTCGGCCAGGGCTACGCCTCGGGCCTCGTGGGCATCGCGCAGGACTTCGGCGTCAGCGTCTGACGGCCCGGCGCGCAGGCGCACTTCGAGAGGAGCCCCCGGACCGCGGTTCGCCCGGGGGCTCCTCTCGCGCGCTCACGGGTGGGCCGGTTTCCCCTTCCCGTACAGCCAGTCCCTCCAGATCCCGCTGAAGTCCTTGTCCGGCGCGGCCTTCTCGACGTACGCGGTGAACTCGGCCGTGTCCGCGTTCGCGTGGCGACGGGTGGCGGCCCAGCCCTGGACGATGTCGTAGAAGGTGTCGTCGCCCACCAGTTGACGGATCTTGTGCAGGACCATCGCGCCGCGGTAGTAGACGGGCGGGTCGGAGATCTGCGCGGGTCCGGGCGGGTCCGCGGGCGGGAAGGCCCAGACCTCGCTGCTGTCGACCGGTTCGTAGTAGTCGCCCCGGTAGAGGGAGTTGAAGATCTTCTCCGCCGAGTCGCCGCCGTGGTCCTCCTGCCACAGCCACTCCGCGTAGGTGGCGAACCCCTCGTTGAGCCACATGTCCCGCCAGGACTTCGGGGTGACCGAGTCGCCGAACCACTGGTGGGCCAGTTCGTGGACCAGGGTGGCGGTGTCGGGGGCGCCGGGGAAGACGGGGCGGGTCTGGGTCTCCAGGGCGTAGCCCACGTCGTCGGGGCGGTCCACGACGGCCCCGGTGGAGGAGAAGGGGTACGGGCCGAAGTTGTACTCCTCCCAGTCCATGACCTCGGGGATCCGTCCCAGCACCTTCTCGCTCGCCTGTTTCTGGGTGGGGTCCACCGCCACGTAGACCGGCAGGCCGTTCTTCGCCGTCGAGCGGGTGACGTCGTACCGGCCGATCGCGAGGGTCGCCACATAGCTCGCCATCGGTTCGGCGGTGTGCCAGGCGTACGTCGTCCGGCCGTCCTTGGTCGACTCGCTCGTCAACTCGCCGTTGGAGACGGCCTGGAGGCCCTTCGGGACGGTGATCCTGACGTCGTACGCCGCCTTGTCGGAGGGGTGGTGGTCGCCGGGGAACCAGGCCATCGACCCCGTGGGTTCCCCAAGGGCGAGGGCGCCGTCGGCCGTGCGCAGCCAGCCCTCCTTGGAGGCGTCGGCGTCGGTGATCGTCCGCGGGATCCCGGAGTAGCGGACGGTCGTGCTGAACGTCTCTCCCCGGTCGAGGTCGTCGTGCGGGCGCACGGTCAGTTCCTGGCCCGCCCGGCTCCAGCCGGCGGCGCGGCCCTCGACGGTGACGTCGGAGACGTGCAGACCCAGCAGGTCCAGGTGGAAGGCGCTGAGGTCCTGCAGGGCCCGTGCGGTGATCTCGGCGGTTCCCGTCAGCCGCTTGTCCCGGGGGTCGTAGGACAGGGTGAGTCCGTAGTGGGTGACGTCGTACCCGCCGTTGCCCATCTTCGGGAAGTACGGGTCGCCGACACCGGCCGCGCCCGGTTTCCCGTGCACGGCGTCCCCGCCGCAGGCGGTGAGCCCGGCGGCGAGCGCGAGGGCCAGGGCAAAGGGGACGGTGGCGGAGGATCGGGGCACATCCGCGATCCTAGGCCGCCGTTCCGCCTCACGCGGGGTGCGCTGCGCGGCCCGGGGGCCCGGTGCCCCGGCTCCGGCCGGAAACCACCGCCGCCGGACCCCGGCGGGCCGGAACCCGACCGTCCCGGCCGCCCCGCCCTCCCGCCGACCGGGACGGGGAGTGGACCGCGTCCGGCGTGACACCATCACCTCGTGCTCGACATCGGCTACGCCCTCTCCAACCGCTTCCCCGACCCCCCGCAGACCGACTACCGCCGCGCGGACGTCCGTGCGCTGCGGCACGACCTGTTCTGCGGGGACGTGTACCTCGCCGACACCAAGACGGACCGGGAGGTGTCCACGGGCTGGGGCTGGGTGCCGGTGCTCGACTTCGCGTGGGCGCTGTGCGACATCGTGGAGCAGCTCGACCGCGACCCGATGGGCAGCCGGGCCTCCCGCCCCCAGCAGGCGGAGCTGGACTTCACGGAGTCCACCGACCGCATGCTCTTCGAGCGCCGCTTCGGCTGGGTGGACATCGAGGCCGACTGGATGCCGGGCGACGAGGAGCCGCTGACCTTCTCCCACACCGAGCTCCGCCGCGAGGCCCGCGACTTCCTGCACGACCTGCTCGCGGACCTCACCGACCTGCACGAGGACCTCGCCGAAAACCCGGCCATCTGGACCCTCCAGGCCCGCTTTCCCCGCGTCTCCTGAACCGACGGGACCGCGGGTCCGTTGTGCTGCGCGTAGAGCGACTCCGGCGCACGGAAGGAATCTCGGATGCCACCCCAGAAGAGACGGTCCGACCTGGAGGCGGGGCAGGGCGCCTCGGTTTCGGACGGTGAGGATTCGACCGCGTCGGTCGACAGCGTCCGCGAGATCCCCTTCGTCGGCGTCCCGGCCGTTCCCGCCGCCACCGCGGGCACCGATCGCACGTCCGTTCCCGTCCCGATCATCGCCCCGGAGGGCATGCCCGAGCTCCCCGAGCGCCCGCACCCCGAGCGCGAACAGGGCATCTACTACCAGGAGGGTGTCGGCAGGCCCCCGTCCTACCTGGCCCAGGGCACGTCCGGAAAGATCTGGCAGTACACCACGGGAGCGAAGAACTGGGTCGTGGCGAACGCGGAGCCGATCATCTCGTTCGCGACGAAGGCCCTCCCCATCGCCGCCCAGATCGCCTCGGTCTACGCCGAGGGCGACACGGCGAAGCGGCTGCAGACGGCGGCGCCCTATCTGGCCGGGACCGAGGCGCTCGGCAATCTGGGGATCACCGCCTACAAGGCGTACCACGACCCCGACGTGAACCGGACGCGGGCCGTGGTCAGCGTGCTGGGCAGCGCCGCCACCATCGGCGGAACCGTGATGAGCGCGCAGGCCGCCGATCCCGACCGGACCCGGCAGCAGTTGCAGCAGCTCACGACCTGGGGAACGACGCTCACCCTCGGCGGTTCCCTGACCAGCTACCAGCAGCGCGCCACCCAGGGCGGCTTCCTGCCGACCACGGCGTCGCCGGAGGCGAGCGTCGGCAGCAACACGAGCCTGCCCGGGGACAACTACCCCATGAACCGGGTGCCGCCGGCCTCGGCGGCCCTGGCGTCGGCATCGAGTGTGGCCTCCCTGCGGTCGCCGGGCGCCGAGACCTCCACCGCGCCCGCGGCGACGTCCTCGGCCCTCCCGTCGCCGCCGCCGAAGGCCGTCACCCAGCGCACGAATCTGGCCCAGTAGCCGCGAACGACCGGACAGCCGGCCCCGGGACGCCCTGCACGGACGTCCCGGCGGCCGGATGTCCCCGCCTCTCCCCGTTCCGCTCCGGCCCCGAGGACATCCCCGCATGCACGAGAACAGCACGCTGCCCGGCGCCCCCGAGGCCCCCGGGCCGGGCCGGGAACTCCGGCCCCCGGAGGAGGAAGCCGTCGCCGAGGACGTCCCGGCCGCCGACGGCGCCCCGCGCCCGGAGCCGTCGCCCCGGCCCTCGCCGTTCATCCTGTATCTGGAAGGGCCGGAACAGGACGACGCCCTTTTCCGGCTGACCCTGTGGGTGCGGCACCTTCTGCTGCCGGTGTACGGCCGTGAGGTCACCTCGACGGCGCCCTGGTGCGCGAGCTGGTGGCGGCACCCGGAAGCGGTGGCCCAGTTCTACGGTCTGTGGATGACCTGGCAGGAGCTGACCGGGCACGCGGCCGGGATGAGCGGACCCGCGCTGTGGCACCGCGACCACCTCACCCATGTCATGGCCTCGCTGCGCGACCCCGCCGGCCCCTTCGCGGGCTGCAAGGGCGGCCACCGGGACAAGGAGACTCCCTCGATGGACCCCTACCCGGGGTGACCCCGCCCTGAGAGCGGATCTCAGCCCTCCACCCTGACCCCCAGCGCCGCCGCCAGCACCGGTGCCAGGTCCAGGAGTTGGTGGGTGTTGATGACCGCGCCCGCGAGGCGGTCCACGCCGCGGGCGATGTCGAGTTCCGCCGCCGCGCGCAGGTCCACGTCCACCAGGGTGGCCTCCGTCAGGTCCGCTCCCTTCAGGACGCAGTCCACGAACTCCACCCGCTCCAGGCGGGCGCCCCCGAAGTCCGGCTCGACCAGGACACAGCCCTCGAAGACGACGTCCTTGAGCCTCGCCTTGCGCAGGTTCAGATAGTCGATCTTCCCGCCGCGCACGACCACCCGTTCCAGGACCGAGCCGTGGAGCTGCACCCCGCCGAGGCGGGCGTCGATCAGCTCGACGTCGCGCAGTGTCGACTCCGCGAGATCGGTGCCGACCCCCCGGATGCCGGTGAGGACCGAGTCCAGCACGCGCGCGCGGTGCAGCCGTGTCTCGTCCAGCGCGCAGCCCGTCAGCGCGCAGTCCATGAAGCGGGCTCCCCCGCCGTCCTGCCCCGCGAAGTCCGCCTCCCGGAACTCCAGCCCGTCGTAGTCGCCGTCAGGCTCCAGCTCCCCGCCGTCGTACGGCTCCAGCGGGGGCAGCCGCAGCTCCGGCCGCCGTGCCCCCTTCGGCCCCGCCCCCTGCTCCTTCGCGCCCGTGCCGCCGCGTCCGCCCGCCACTCTCCTCGCCATGCCCCCATCCTGCCCGCCCCCACCGACAACGGGCGCCGGACCGTGACGGCGGGCGCCCCGGCCTGCGAGAACGCCTCGCATGTCACATTCCGGGGCCGCGTCCCGTCGTACTCACGGAAAGGCCTGTCGTCACAGCACCGCCGCGCCCCCGGGCGCGACAGCCGGCCCCGAGCAGAGGAGACCTCCAGCCATGCACCGCATCACCGTCATCGGCGGCGGCTTCGCCGGACTCACCGCCGCCATCACCGCCGCCGAGGCGGGCGCCGAGGTCACCGTGTACGAGGCCCACCACACCCTCGGCGGACGGGCCCGGACCGCCGAGGGGCCGTACCGGACGAACCAGGGACCGCACGCCCTCTACAGCGCGGGCCCGCACTGGACCTGGCTCGCGCAGCGGGACCTGATCGGAGCGCTCGCCCCGATCCCGCCGCTGGAGGCCGCCCGGCTGCGGCTGCGGCACAAGGACGTGCTGCGCCGCACCCCGCCCTTCGCGATGCTGAAGCTGCTGCGGCGCTCCTGCCAGCGGGCCCCGGCCGACGTCGACTTCCTGACCTGGGCGACCGGACAGGCCGGGGAGGAGGGCGCGCGGGCCGCGGCCCACTACTCGGCCGTCGCCCTCTTCCACCACGATCCCGGTTCGCTGTCGGCGGCGTTCGTGCAGCAGCGGCTGCGCCGGGCCATGAAGGTGCCGACGGAGGTGCACTGCCCCCGGGGCGGCTGGGCCAACGTCATCGACCGGATGGCCGGGCGGGCGTGGAACCTGGGCGTGCGGATGGAGACGCTGGCCCGGGTGGACACCGTCCCCGCCGGCCGGGGCCCGGTCGTCGTCGCCACCTCGCTCGACGCGGCCCGCCGGCTGCTGAAGGACGACTCGCTGACCTGGCCGAGCGGCCGCACCGCCCTCGTCGACCTGGCGCTGCGCACCCGCCGCGGGGACGCGTTCGCCGTCTCCGACCTGGACGCGCCGGGCTGGATCGAGCGCTTCACCGCCCGGGACCGCACCCTCGCCCCGGCCGGCGAGCAGCTCCTCCAGGGGCAGATCCCCATCGCCCCGGGGGAGACCGGGGCACAGGGTGCGGCGCGGGCCGAGCGGTTGCTCGACCTCGCCTTCGAGGGCTGGCGCGAGCGGGTCACCTGGCGGCGTACGAGCGTCGCCGACGGCCGTACCGGCGCGGTCGACGTGCCCGGTACGACCTGGCGGGACCGCCCGCGCATCGACCGGGGGGACGGCGTGTACCTCGTGGGCGACCAGGTCGCGGCTCCCGGGGTGCTCTCCGAGGTGTCCTTCAACAGCGCGATGGAGGCCGTGTCGCTGGCCCTGGGCATCCGGGAACGCCTTGACCTCAAGCGAGCTTGAGGTTGAACCCTGGAGAGGTGACCCCGCAGATCCGCGGACCCCGCAGATCCGCGGACCCCGCAGATCCGTGGATCCCGCAGATCCGCACATGCGGCACACCCCCGCAGATCCCGCAGCCCGAGGAGCCCCCGATGCACGCGATCCGACTGCACGCCTTCGGTCCCGCCGAGAACCTCGTCCTCGAACGGACCGAGGACCCCGAGCCGGGGCCCGGCCAGGTCCGGATCGCCGTGGCCGCCGCGGGCGTCCATCTCCTGGACACCGCCCTGCGCGCGGGCATGCGGGGCGGCCCGGCCCCCCAGCCCGTCCTGCCGACCGTCCCGGGCCGTGAGGTCGCCGGAACCGTCGAGTCCCTCGGCGAGGGCGTCGCGGAGCTCTGGCTCGGCAGACGCGTGGTCGCCCATCTCGGTTTCGCCCCGGGCGGCTACGCCGAGCTGGCGGTCACGGAGGTCGAGCGCCTCCACGACATTCCCGGGAACCTCGACTTCGCGGAGGCCGTCGCCATGATCGGAACAGGCCGTACGGCGATGGGGATCGTGCAGTTCGCCGGCCTCGGCCCCTCCTCCGTGGTCGTCGTGCCCGCGGCGGCGGGCGGCATCGGCACGCTCCTCGTGCAGTACGCGCACCACGCGGGCGCGACCGTGGTGGGTCTCGCGGGCGGCCCCGAGAAGGTGGCGCTGGCCCGCGCGAACGGCGCCGACGTGGCCGTCGACTACACCGATCCCGGCTGGCCGGGGAAGGTCCGCGCGCAGCTCGGCGGCCGGGCGGCGACGGTCGTGCTCGACGGGGTCGGCGGCGACGTGGCGCGGGAGGCCGTCGGACTGCTCGGACCCGGCGGCCGGCATCTCGTCTTCGGCTGGTCGGGCGCGGGCCTGCGGGGCGGTTCCCCGTACCTCGTGGACGGGGTGTCCGAGCAGGTGCTCGGCCCCGTGATGATGCGCGAGGCGGGCGGGCCCGACCCCGTACGGACCCTGGAACTGCGGGCCCTGGCCGAGGCCGCCGCCGGGCGTCTCGTCCCGGCCGTCACCCGCTTCCCCCTGGCCGAGGCCGCCTCGGCGCACCGGGCCCTGGAGAACAGGGCCACGACCGGAAAGGTGGTGCTGGAACCATGACCACGAGCCGGCACGAAGCGTCCCGCGAAGCGAAATCGCCCAAAGATGCGACGCATTCCGTTTCATGGTCTTCTGGGCGAATGAGTGTCACCCGGACAGGTGAACCAGAAGCGCCCGTGGGTCCCGACCCGCACCGCTGGTGGGCGCTGGTGATCATCGCGCTGGCCCAGCTCATGGTGGTGCTGGACGCGACGATCGTGAACATCGCGCTTCCCTCCGCTCAACGCGATCTCGGCATATCCGACGGCAACCGGCAGTGGGTCATCACGGCCTACACGCTGGCCTTCGGCGGACTGCTGCTGCTCGGCGGCCGCATCGCCGACCTCGTCGGGCGCAAACGCACGTTCGTCATCGGGCTGATCGGCTTCGCGCTGGCGTCGGGTCTCGGCGGCGCGGCCACCACGTCCGGCATGCTGTTCGGCGCCCGCGCCCTCCAGGGCGCGTTCGCCGCCCTGCTCGCGCCCTCGGCGCTGTCCCTGCTGACCACGACCTTCACCGACCCGAAGGAGCGCGGCAAGGCGTTCGGCATCTACGGGGCACTGGCGGGCTCGGGCGCGGCGATCGGGTTCATCGTGGGCGGCCTGCTGACGGAGTACCTGAACTGGCGCTGGTGCCTGTACGTCAACATCCCCATCGCCGTCATCGCGGTGTTCGGCGCGTTCGGACTGCTGCGCGACAGGCCGGGCCACAAGAACGTCCGGCTCGACGTGCCCGGCGCGGTGCTGGGCTGCGGCGGGCTCGTGGCGATCGTCTACGGGTTCAGCGAGGCGGAGTCGCGCGGCTGGACGGACCCGCTGGTGCTGGGTCTCCTCGCGGGCGGGGTGGCGCTGCTGGTGGTGTTCGTGTGGTGGCAGAGCAGGGCGCCGAGCCCGCTGCTGCCGCTGCACATCGTCAAGGACCGCAACCGTGCCGGCTGCTTCCTGACGATGGGACTCGCCGTCATCGGCATGTTCGGCGTGTTCCTGTTCATGACCTACTACCTCCAGGTCGTCCTCCGGTACTCGCCGCTGAAGACGGGGCTCGCCTTCCTGCCGCTGACCGTCGCCATCATCATCGGCTCGACGCAGATCTCGGCGCGGCTGCTGCCGCGGGTGGCTCCGCGCATGCTGATGGTGCCGGGCATGATCCTGGCCGCCGGCGGCATGCTGTTCTTCACCCAGCTCACCGTCGAGTCCGACTACGCGAGCGAGCTGCTGCCCGGTCTGCTCCTGCTGGGCCTGGGCATGGGCCTGACCTTCATGCCGGTCTTCGCCACCGCCACGGCCGGGGTCGCCCCGCAGGACGCGGGCGTGACCTCCGCGACCGTCAACACTTCGCAGCAGGTCGGCGGTTCGATCGGCACGGCGCTGCTGAACACCATCGCCACCACGAGCAGCACCGCCTACATCGCCGCCCATCTCCGTGATCCCGCGCAGAAGGCGCTGATCGTCCGCGAGGGCACGGTCCACGGCTACACCGTGGCCATCTGGTGGGCCGCCGGGATCATGCTCATGGCCGGCCTGGTCGCGGGCCTCATGGTCACGGCCAAGGCCCCCCGGCACGCGGCGCCGGCGGGCGCGGCGGTCCCGGAGTCGGTGGGCTGAAGCCGGGGGCCGGCGGACCGGCGCCGGGACCGGTGACGGCCGCGGTCAGTGGCGCCCGGCCACGCGGTCGGCGATCCGGGCCAGCCGGGACGACTCCGGGCTGTGGGTGGTCCGTTCGCGGCGGTCGGCCGTGCGGTAGGTGGCGTACATGCCGTGGACGCCGATCCAGCGGAAGGGCTCCGGTTCCCACTTGCGCACCTCGTGGCCGACCCAGGGCAGGTCGGTCAGCCCGGTCGCGCCCGCCTCGCCCGAGTCCTGCCGGACGAGGTCGCGCAGGGTCCGGGCGGCGAGGTTGGTGGTGGCGACACCGGAGCCGACGTAGCCGCCGGCCCAGCCGAGACCCGTGGAGCGGTCGAGGGTGACGGTGGCGCACCAGTCGCGCGGGACGCCCAGAACGCCCGACCAGGCGTGGGAGACCTGGACGCCGGTCAGCGAGGGGAAGAGGCGGACGAGGATCTCGTACAGGGCGTCGATGGTGGACTGCTGGGTGCGGCCGTCGTTGTCGGTGCGCGAGCCGAAGCGGTACGGGACCCCGCGGCCGCCGAGCGCGATACGGCCGTCGGCGGTGCGCTGGGCGTACATGTACGCGTGGGCCATGTCGCCGAGCGTCTCGCGGCCCTCCCAGCCGATCTCCGCCCACTGGCCGTCCGTCAGCGGCTCCGTCGCGATCATGGACGAGTTCATCGGCAGCCAGGTCCGCTTCTGGCCCTTGAGGTTCGCGGTGAAGCCCTCGGTGCAGCGCAGGACGTAGGGGGCGCGGACGGTGCCGTACGGGGTCACCGCGTGCTTGGGGCGGATCTCGGTCACCGGCGTCTGCTCGTGGATGGTGACGCCGAGCGCCTCGACGGCGGCGGCCAGGCCCTTGAGCAGCTTCACCGGGTGCAGCCGGGCCCCGTGCGGGGTCCAGGTCGAGCCCACCGCGTCCGCGACGCGGATGCGTTCGGCGGTCTCCCCGGCGCCGTACAGCTCGCGGTCCTTCTCGCCGAACGACAGCTCGTGCGCGTGGAAGGCCTTGAGCCGCGCGAGCTGGGCGGGCGTGTACGCCACCTCCAGGACGCCGCCCTGGTGGACGTCGGCCTCGATGCCCTCGTCGGCGGCGACCCGGACGACCTCGTCCACGGTGTCGTTCATCGCCCGCTGGAGCCGTACGGCCGCCTCCTGGCCGTGCAGCGCCGCGTACCGGTCGCGGCCCGCGATGCCGTTGTAGAGCCAGCCGCCGTTGCGCCCCGAGGCGCCGTAGCCGCAGAACTTCTGCTCCAGGACCGTGACCCGAAGGGAGGGGGCCGCCTTCTTCAGGTAGTACGCGGTCCACAGTCCCGTGTAGCCGCCGCCGACCACGACGACGTCGGCGGTCGCGTCGCCGGGCAGCGGCTCCCGCGGCGCGGGCAGACCGTCGTCCGCGTACCAGAAGGAGATGCCACCGTTCACGACCCTGCTCGCCGAGCTGCTCATGACGGGACGCTAACTCCGCCGGGTGTCGACTGTCTCCTTCGGATTCCATGCTTTTCCGCGCCCTCTGGTCAGCGGATAACACGCGAGTCCGATGAGGACGGAGGTGAAATGCCCGAGATCGGTGAAGGTCCGCTCCATCATGAAGGGAATCCCGTACGCCGCCAGGACGGCCAGGAGATACGCGTACCGCCAGGGTGCCGCGATCCGGTACGTGAGCACGCCGACCACCCCGGCCAGGGCGTAGCTCACCCCGACGTCGAGGGTGTCGACCGCCGAGTGCGGTGCCACTCCGTGTTCGATCGCCCAGAGCAGGGCACCCTCGCTGACCAGCGTGGACAGCACATGTGCGGCCGCGTTGACCGCGAGCCAGCGGGCGGTTCCCAGCCAGCGTTCGGCGGGCGCCTGGAAGAGGGTGTAGAGGACGGCGTACGGCAGCCAGTGGCCGCCGTCGATCCACATCGCGCTGGCGAACAGCACCCGCACCGGGTTGCTGGACAGCTCGTGGATGTTCGTCGAGCGCTGCCGCAGGAAGTCCTCTTCGAAATCCGGAGACATGTGGTGCAGAGCCACGGTGGTGATGAAGAGAATCGTCAGCCAGATGTACGTGCCCGGCGCACCGCGCACGTACATCCACACCCTGTGGAAGAACCGTTCACCCCGCATGGCCTGATTCACCCATGACCGCAGTGTCCCTTGCGCGATCGACATTCCGGACGAGCCGAGCGGGCCGCCGGCGCATTCCGGCCGAACCGTGAATGTGGCGCGCACACGACACGAATCCGGGAATGGCCGAATCGACCGGGTGTTCGCAACGGCGCTCGCTACTCTCTGGTGCCGTGAGAGTTACCCATGGTGCGGAAGTGCTGCGTTTTTCCTTACTGGGCCCGTTGCGCGCCTGGCGGGACGGAACGGAACTGGCACTCGGACCACCCCAGCAGAAGGCCGTACTCGCGGCGCTGCTCCTGCGCCGCGGGCGCGCGGTCGGCGTCGGCGAACTCGTCGACGGCATCTGGGGGCACGACCCGCCGGCCGGCGCCGTCCCCGTGCTGCGCACCTACGTGTCCCGGCTGCGCAAGCTGCTGGAGCCCGGACGGACCCCGGGCGCCCCGCCCCGGTTCGTGGTGTCCATGGGCGACGGCTACGCCCTGCGGACCGAGGAGATCACCAGCGACCTCGGCGCGTTCGAGGACGACCTGACGCTGGCCGAACGCCACCGCGCCCGGGGCGACAGCCGCGGGGCCGCCCGGCTGCTGGACACCGCGCTCGCCGCCTGGCACGGCACCCCCCTGACCGGCGTTCCCGGGCCGTTCGCGGAGACCGAGCGGGTCCGCCTGGCCGAACGGCGGCTGACCGCCCTGGAGTACCGGCTCCGCGTGGAGCTCGAACTCGGGCGCCACGAAGCGGTGCTCCCCGAACTCGTGGCGCTGCACGCGGCACAGCCGCTGCGCGAGGCCGTGTGCGAACTGCTGCTCGTGGCCCTGTACCGCTGCGGCCGGCAGGCCGAGGCCCTGCAGGTCTACGCGAACACGCGCCGCACGCTCGTGGACGAGCTCGGCATCGAACCCGGCCCGTCCCTGCGGGCCGCCCACGCACGGCTGCTGGCCGGGGACCCGGACCTGTCGCCACCGCCGGTACCGGTGCCGGCCGTGGACGGCGGCACCGCGGACACCGGCGCCGCGGACCCCGAAGACGGCCCGGACACCGACTCCGCCCAGACCCCCGGCCGGGACGGTCCGCCCCGGGCCGCCGAGGACGTGCACCCCTCCCAACTCCCGGCGGACCTGCCACTGTTCACCGGCCGCGACACCGAACTCGCCCAGGTGGACGCACTGCTGCCCGCCGACGGCCACCCGGACACCGCCGTCATCGGCCTCGTCAACGGCATGGCCGGAGCCGGCAAGACCACCCTGGCCGTGCACTGGGCGCACCGCGTCGCCCACCGCTTCCCCGACGGCAGCCTCTACGTGAACCTGCGCGGATACGACCAGGGCGGCTCCGTCATGGACCCCTCCGAGGCGCTGGAGACCTTCCTCGTCGCCCTCGGCGTGGCCCCGCAGGCCGTCCCCGAAGGACTCGACGCGCAGGCCGCCCTCTACCGCAGCGTCCTCGCCCGCCGACGCGTCCTGATCGTGCTGGACAACGCCCGTGACAGCGGACAGGTACGACCCCTGCTGCCCGGCACACCGGGCTGCCTCGTCATCGTCACCAGCCGCAGCCGGCTCACCGGACTGGTCGCCGGACACGGCGCCCACCCGCTCACCCTGGGCCCGCTGACCGGCGCCGAGGCCCGCGCCATGCTCACCCGGCGCATCGGCGCCGCGCGCGTGGACGCCGAACCGGAGGCCGCCGAGGCCATCGTCGGACTGTGCGCCCGGCTGCCGCTGGCCCTCGCCATCGTCGCGGCACGCGCCGCCCACCACCCCGGCTTCCGGCTCGCCGACATCGCGGGCGAACTCCGCGAGACCCACGGAAGCCTGGACGCGTTCACCGGCGGCGACGCCCACACCGACGCGCGCGCCGTCTTCTCCTGGTCGTACCGCGCGCTGCCGCCCGCCGCGGCGGAACTGTTCCGCCTGCTGTCCCTCCACCCGGGACCCGACATCGGCACGGCCTGCGCCGCCGCCCTGGCCGCGGCACCGAGCCGCCCGGTGCGCGCGCTGCTCGCCGAACTCACCGGGGCCAGCCTGCTCGGCGAACACGCCCCCGGCCGGTACGCCTTCCACGACCTGCTGCGCGCCTACGCCCGCGAACTGGCCGACACCGAGGACACCGAGGAACGGCGCGGCGCCGCGCTGCTGCGCATGCACGACCACTACCTCCACACCACCCACCACGCCTCCGCGATCATCAGCCCGCGCCGCGAGACCCTGCCCCTGCCGCCGAACACAACGGACAGCGGCCCGCTCCGGTTCACCGGCCGCAGACAGGCCACGCAGTGGTTCCGCACCGAGCGGCACGTCCTGCGGGCGGTCGTCCAGCACGCCGCCTCCCACGGCTACGAGGACCACGCCTGGCGCACCGCCGTCGGCCTCGACCTGTACTTCGACCGGCTCGGCTTCTGGCACGACCTGATGGAGATCAACAGCGCCGCGCTGCGGGCCGCCCGCGCCGTCGGCGACCGGGTCGGCGAGGCGCACGCCCTGCGCGGCCTGGGCTTCTTCCACACCCGGTTCGCGCACTCCGCCGAGGCGCGACGGGACCTCGGGCGGGCGCTGGAGCTGTTCCGGGCCGCGGGCGACGGGCCCGGCCAGGCCCGGACCCGGCGCTGTCTCGCCTACCAGGCCAACGGGGAGGGCCGGTTCACCGTCTCGCTGGACCACTACACGCACGCCCGCGAGCTGTACCGGGCCGAGGGCAACGTCGGCAACGAGGCCCTCGTCCTGAACGAGGTCGGCTGGACGTACATCCTGCTCGGCGAGCACGACAAGGCGATGGAGTACTGCGAGAAGGCCGTCGCGCTGCACCAGGAGACCGGCGACCCGCTCGGCGAGGCCGCGGCCCAGGACAGTGTCGGCTACGCCCTCCACCACCTCGGCCGGTACGGCGCCGCCGTCGAACGCTTCGAGCGCGCGCTGGCGTTGTACCGGGAGGTCGGCGACCACTATCTGGAGGCGGACACCCTGCGGCACATCGCCGACTCCAGGCTCGCCGCCGGCGACCGCGAGGCGGCGGTCGGCGCCTTGCGCGCGGCGCTGGCCCTGCTGGAGGAGAACTCCCACCCGGAGGCCGCGGACCTCCGCGAGACCCTGCGCGACCTGGACAGCTCCGCTCCCGGAACGGACGAACCGACCCGGGGGGCGGGAACCGGAGCCGGCGGGATGTGACCGGACGGGGCCGGGGGACCGGGTGGGACAGGGAGACAGGGAGACAGGGTGGGATTCAGGCCGCGGTTCGGGCTTGGGGGGTTCGGGTTTGAGGGGTTCGGGCTTGGGGGGTTCGGGCTTGGGGGGTTCGGGCTTGAGGGGACTTCGGCATCGGCGGCGGGTTCGGTGTCGATGCCGGGTCCGGTGCCGGGTCCGGATCGGGGGCCGGGGGGCGCAGATGGCCGTTCTCGTCCGGCACGACGCCGTGCTCGCGCAGCGCCAGCCGTAAGCCGCGCAGCGCGTAGTACACCCGGGACTTGACCGTGCCCTGCGGGATGCCCAGGACCTCCGCCGCCTCCTGCGTCGTGCGGTCCTCCAGGAACGTCGCCCGGATCACGTCACGGTGGGCGGGGCTGAGCGCCCGCAGCGCCTCCTGGACCACGATCGAGGAGAGCATCCGCTCGATGTCGTCCACCTCGGCGCCCAGTTCGTTCAGCCAGGTGGCGCCGCCTATCTCCAACGGCCGCGCCATCCGCGTCCGGTGGCCGTCGATGACAAGGTTGCGGGCGACCCGGAACATCCAGGGTCGTACGGCCATCCCCTCGTCGTCGACCAGGTTCCGCTTGTTCCAGCAGCGCAGCAGCGTCTCCTGGATGACGTCCTCGGTACGGTGCGTGTCCCCGCCCAGCATGCGCAGCACGTACGTGTAGAGCGCCGGGCCGTGTTCCAGGTAGAGGTCGCGCAGCGCGCGCTCCTCGGACGAGACCGCGCTCGCCGATCCGATGACGGTGACGTTCATGGAGTGCTCCTGTTCCTTGGGAGGACCGGCCCCGGTCAGGGGACCGGAGCCGGGGCCTCCGGGGGAACGGAGTGTCGCGAGGGGCGTTCCACGTTCGTTTGACGTCGGGTGTACGAAGCGATGGACGAGCCGGTCACGGCCGGTGTGACCGTGGGTAGCCGCGAGGCGTACGGGGCGGCCGGGCTCGGCCGTACCTCTCTGATGGACGCGTCAGATGTATGCGTCAGACGTGCGCGTCAGACGTACGCCTCCAGGGCGTCGACCTGTCTGCGGACCTGTGCGACGAGTGCCGCGTAGCCGGGAGGCAGCAGGCCGCCCCGGTCCAACATGGCCCACATGTGGAGGAGTTCACGCCCGTGGGCCACGACGGCCCGGTCGTCGTCGAGCTGCTGCCAGGCCGCCGCCGCCCGCGCCACCTCCGCGGGCGCCCGGCCGTCCCCGGCCCCGCAGCGGATCCGCGCCACGGCCAGCGCCAGCACGATGGCCTCCCGGTGGTCGCCGCGCAGATGCGCGAGGTACGCCTCGACGGCCCGCGCCTCCACGGCGTACGGGTGCTCGGCGCCCATCGAGCCCGTCAGGCTCTCCCGCAGCGCGGTCGCGTCGTCGAACGCCTCGTCGAGCCGCCCGTCGGAGGCCGACGCGTTGATGCGGGCGATGTGTTCGGCGAGGTCGGCGGGGAGCTCGGTGGTGACGGCGGGGGCCGCGACGGCGGCCGGGTCCGGCATCTCGGCCCGGGCGGCGGCCGTGGCGCGGGCCCGGGCGACCGCGGTGGCGACGGCGGAGGCGGTGGCCGCGGCGGGGGCCGGGACGACGACGGTGGCGGGGGCGTCCGCGCCGGCGGTGGCGGCGGGACCGGCGGGGGCGACAGGACCGGCGGGCGCACCGGGACCGCCGGCGCCGGCCTCGGCAGGGGCGGGCGCTTCGGCGGGGGCGGGAGCTTCGGCGGCCGGCTCGGCGGGCGCCTCCTCCTCCGGTTCCAGGACGCCGCTCGACCCGTCCGGAAGCACCTCCAGCAGGAACCGGGCGGCGCCGGGGCCGTCGTACACCGTCGCCACGACGGCGCCGTCCCGCTCCTCCGCGTGCCCCTGAAGGCGGTCGAGGACGGCCTCGTGCACGGACTGGCCGGGCTCGGGGACCAGGGTGTGTCCGTCGATCTCGGCGAGCCCGTCGCCGGAGATGTACACATCGAAGCGGGTCATGGCTGTCCTCCTCATGCTCAGGTGGTGGTCGGCGCGGGGCCGGTCGTGGTCGCGTCCGGGTCGGGTGTGACTCCCGGAGTGGCACCCGAGGGAGGGGCGCCGATGCCCTGGTACTTGGCGAACTGGGCGCGGACAGCGAGGACATAGCCTTGGGCCTCGTTCGTCTGCGGCACCCCCTTGGCCGCGCGGACGGCGTCCATCCCGACGTCGTAGCCGGCCAGCGCGAGGTCCAGGACCGTGTTGGTGGTCCCGTTCCCGTCGCTCTGGTTCACCTGGCCGGCGTCGATCATCTGCTGGCCCTGCTTGGCGAGTTCGCACATGTACCGGCCCTGCGCCATGATCGAGTCCTTCGCGTCCAGGGCCGAGGTCTTGCCGTTGTCGTCGTCGTCCTTGCCGTACGTGCTGAAGAGGTCGGGCGGCAGTTGTGAGAGGCCCAGTTCGCCGTTCGGGCCGACCAGCGCGCTGTTGAAGCCGGACTCCTTCTCGATCTGAGAGGCGATGACGATCGGGCCGATGGCCCCGCACAGTTCGCCGGCCTTCTGGATGGGGTCCACCAGGTCCGCGGGGACGGTGGAGGTGTCCAGCTCGCCCTTGCCGTCGCCCTGGAAGATGCCGAGGGTCTGGTCCGCGGTGTCCTGACTGGGGGGATCGCCCCCGCCGCCGTGGAACAGCAGGTACAGCGCGATGAGCGGGGCCAGCAGCACGCCGAACCCGCCCATGATCACCACGACGACCAGGGTTCCGGCCAGGGCGAGCGGTGACAGCAGGCAGCCGCAGCCGGTGCCCGCGATGATCCCGTTCCGCACGGCGGTCGACGAACCGCCTTCCCCGCTCTCTTGGCTCATGAGCGCCCGCCTTCTTCCCCTCGCCTTGAACCGCTGCGGCCACACGGCCCGTTGTGCTGTCCGACGGGCTCGACAGATCCAAACGGGCCCCGGGGCAAATAAGTTCAAACCAGTGGAAACCAGATGAGCCAGAGCAGCCGATCTACGAGCGAAGAGGGGGGCGGGCACTCATGAGCACTCCTTCGGGGATGCCGTCGGGCCCGGGGTCATGGGTACGGGGTCCGAAGAACCCGCAACCGGCACCACCGCGACCACGACCGGCCCCCGCCGACCCGTCGACGGCAGCCGCACAGCAGCCCGTCGCCCACACCGGGACACAGGCCGTCGCGCAGCCCGCGCCGCGGCCCGTGGCTCACGCCGCGCCGCAAGCCGTGGCGCGGGCCGTGGCTCAGCCCGTACCGCAGGCCGCGCCGCAGCCCGTACCGCAAGCGGCGGCTCAGGCCGTGGCCCAGCCCGTCGTGCAGCCCGCTCCGCGGTCCAGGACCGTTCCGGCGCGGACCGGGGCCGGGCGGCGGACGGCCCCGGCCTCCGGGGCGGAGCCGGCCTGGGGCCGGCCGAAGGCGCCCAAGGTGGCCCGCGCCGCGTCCCGCGACGAGGTCGGCTGGGTCAAGGCGCACGGCGGCTCCGGCGCGACCTCGCTCGCCGAGCTGTTCGGCGGGGTGGAGGTGGGGGCCCGCTGGCCGGACCCCGCCCGCGGCGAGCCACGCCGGGTCGTCCTGGTCGGCCGGACCAGCGCCCGCGGGCTGCGGTCCGTCTCCCAGGCGCTCGGCGCGCTCGACGGCGGCGACGCCCCCCAGGGGCTCGAACTGCTGGGCGTGGTCCTCGTGGCCGACGCCCCCGGACGGCTCCCGCTCGGTCTGCTGCGCCGCGTCCGCGTGCTCCGCTCCGTCGCCCGGGTGCACCGCGTCCCGTGGATACCCGCCTGGCGCACCGGCGGCAGCCCCAGGTCCGTTCCCAGACAACTCGCCACGCTCGCCAGGCTGGTGGGCGCCGACATCCACGGCGAGGGAGCCGCGTCGTGACCCAGCCCCTCCTCGACGCGCGCTTCCTGGCCGCGTACACCCCGCCCGTGGAGGCCGACACGATCCTCGGCCTGCTCGCCTGGTGCGCCTCGGCCTGCGGTGTCGGCGGACTGATCATCGTCGGCATCCAGATGGCGCTCCAGCTCCGCCGCGGCGATCCCGGCGAGGGCGGCGAGCACTTCCGCGGCGTCTTCTTCGTGACCCTGAGCTGCCTGGTCGCCACGTCGGCCGGTCCGCTCGTCGCGGCCCTCGGCAGCCTCCAGCTCCTCGGGCCCTGACCCCGCCGCACCTTCGCGCACAGCAAGTCACCCTCCCGCCCACCGCTCGTGCCGGGCGCCGAACCCTTCGGAGATCCTCATGTCCTCTCTGCTGTACGAAGCCACCAACGTCCTCGCCGCCGGCGTTCCGCAGCCCGCGGCCAACGCCCCCGGGGAGCTCACCTCCAAGGTCAACACGGTCCTCGGCATAGCCGCCTGGGCCGGCACCGCCGCCGGTGTCGCCGGAGTGCTGATCACCGGCGCGATGATGGCCATGTCCGTCAAGCGGGGCGAGAGCTCGGAGCACATGAGCCGGCTCGGGATGGTGCTCGGCGGCTGTGTCCTCGTGGCCACCGCGGGCCCGCTCGTCAGCTTCGTCTTCGCGTAGGCCCGGCGGACGGTCGTGATGTTCAAGCGCAGGGAGCGCCGGCTCGAGGAATCCGGGCCGTACTACAAACAGCGCAGTTGGCAGCTTTCGGCCGGATTCCTGGCCGTCGTGGTCGTGGTGGGCGGCGTCGTCACCATGCTGTCCGGCCCGGACACGACCGCGGCCCACGCGAACGCCGCGGCCACCGAGGGCCCCCTGGCCGGCCCGTCCGCGAAGGACGGCCGGCCCCGGGGCTGCCGTACCGACGACAGCGCCGGCACGGCGCTGCCCGACAAGGCGCCCAAGGACGTCGGCTGGCGCACGCTCGGTGTCGCGCGGGTGCCCGTCTCCCCCACCGCGGGGCCGACCCTGATCCAGGGACCCCTGTGGTGGTGCTACGCGCACACGCCCACCGGGGCCGCGCTGGCCGCCCACGTCATCCCCTCGCAGATGAGCGGCTCGGACTGGCGCACCGTCACCGAGCAGCAGGTCGTGCCCGGCCGGGGACGCGACATGTTCGAGTTCCAGCGGGCCACCGTGCGGAGCACCGACAGCCAGAACAGCGGCACGGCCGTCGCGTCGTACGTGGGCTTCTCCGTGAGCTCGTACACGGACAAGGCGGCGACGGTCCGGCTGCTCCTCAAGAGCGCCCAGGGATACGCGGCGACCGACATCTCCCTGCGCTGGAGCGGCGGCGACTGGAAGCTCCGGGCCGACGACAACGGCTCGCTGCACTCGCCGGTGTCGGCCGTCCAGAGCACCAACGGCTTCATCCTTTGGGGGGTTTGACGTGAACTGCACGTCCGGGAACCCGGTCATCGACCTGGTGAAGGGGTTCTTCAGCTTTCTCGGTGATCCCATCGGGACCATCGTCGACCTCATCGCGAAGACGATCCTCGCGGGCGCGGTCGCGGTGTTCGCGGCGCTGACCACCAACGTCCCGACGCTGGAACAGACCCAGACGTCGAAGGACATCAGCAGCGACACGCAGTGGATCGTGGTCTACCTCGCGGTCGGCTCGCTGCTGTTCGCCGCCTGCCGCATGGCCATCGAGCGCAAGGGCGACGCGGGCCGCACGGCACTGAAGGGCATCATGCGGGTGGTGCTCGTCTCGGGCGCCGCCACCACCGTCGTCGTGGCCGCCGCGGCCGTCGGCGACAGCTACTCCAACTACCTCTTCAACAACGCCGTACGGGACTCGCTGAACAACGTCGGGGCCTGCTCGGACGGCAGCGGGATCCAGTCCTTCCTGCTGCTGGTCCTCGCGTTCCTGCTGCTGATCGCCGGGATCGTCCACACGGTGCTGATGTACATCCGGCTCGGCGTGATGATGCTGCTGCTGGGCACCCTCCCGCTGGCCGCCGCCGCCTCGATGACCGACTGGGGCTCGGGCTGGTGGCGCAAGCACATCGGCTGGATGATCGCCTGGCTGCTCTACAAACCCGCCGTCGCCCTCGTGCTCAACGCCGGCATGGCGATGATCAACTCGGGCAAGAACAGCGGAACCGGTGACGTCAGCACCATCAACACCCGGATCGCCGGCATCGGCGTCATGCTGCTGTCCGCCATCGCCCTGCCCGCGCTGCTCAAGCTCATCGTGCCCGCGACCGCCGCCATGGGCACCGGCAACCCGATGTCCTCCATGGGACAGGCGGGCTCCAGCCTGGCCAGCGGCGCGGTCCAGCTCGGCGGCAGCCGCGGCGCCTCCGGCGGCGGCGGACAGATGGGCCCGAGCGGGGCGACCGGATCCGGCGGCTCGGGCGGCTCGTCCGGAGCGGGCGGCTCCTCCGGCGCAGCGGGGGCGGGCGGAGAGTCGGGCGCGTCCGGAGCGAGCGGCGCGAACGGCGCGGCCGCGGCGGGCCGGGCCGGTGCCTCGGGTGCCTCCGCGGCGGGCGGCGCGGCCGCGGCCGCCGGACCCGCGGGGGTCGCCGTTCTCGCGGCGGTCGCCGCGGCACAGGTGGCCAGTTCCACGGTGACCGGCGCCGTGGAGGGCGCCGACGGCGAACTGGGCCACAACAAGTGACCGCCGTCGCCTGACCCGCCCCCTCCCGTACGACTCCCCCCTTGAACGGCCGCCGGGTTCCCGCTCCCCCCGCGGGAACCCGGCGGTCTCACCGCGCCGCGCCCGACCCCCGTCACCTCACGAAGGGAAAACGGACCCATGTCCACGGAAGCCGTCATCCATCCGACCTACGGAAACTGGCGCAGGCCACGACGGCCGGGGCTCGGACCGCTCGGACTCGTCGGCACCTTCGGGGTGTTCGGCGGGCTCATCATCACCCTGCTCGCGTCGCTGATCTCGCTGTACGCGGCGCTGGTCGTGCTCGTCCCGGTCGTCGTGTTCCTGGTCCCGCTCGCCATCCGCACCCAGGACGGGCGCAACGTCTACCAGTTGGTCACCCTGCGCGTCGGGTGGTGGCGCCGCAAGGCCAAGGGCGCCCACCTGTACGTCTCCGGCCCGCTGTCCGCCCGCCCCGGCGGCCGGTTCCGGCCGCCGGGCCTGCTCAACAAGGTCACCGCGACCGAGGGCCGGGACGCCTACGACCGCCCGTTCGGCGTGCTGCACCACCCGGTCCGCAACCTGTACACGATCGTCCTGGGCTGCGACCCCGACGGCGGTTCGCTCATCGACCCGGACCAGGTCGACGTATGGGTGGCGCTGTGGGGCGAGTGGCTGGCCCGGCTGGCGCACGAACCCGGTCTGAAGGGCGCCACCGTGATCGTGGAGACCGCTCCCGACCCGGGCACCCGGCTCGCGCACGAGGTGCTGCCCCGCATCCACCCCGACGCCCCGCCGGCCGCCCGCGCGGTCATGGAGGAGGTCGTGGACCGGTACCCGAGCGCCTCGTCCGAGATGCACACCTACGTCACGCTGACCTACGGCGTCCCGCCGGGCCAGCGGCGCAAGAAGGACGACGTGATCGCCGATCTCGCCGTCCGCATCCCGGGCCTGCTCAGCGGGCTCGTCGCGGCCGGCGGGGGTGCCGCCTATCCGCTGTCGGCCGAGCGGATCGCCGAGGTCGTCCGGGTCGCCTACGACCCCGCCGTCGCCGCCGACGTCCTCACCGCCCGCGCCCAGCAGGGCGGAACCGGCCTGGAGTGGGACGACGCGGGCCCCGCCGCCGCCGTCGAGACCGTGAACAGCTACCAGCACGACTCCGGTGTCTCGCGCACCTGGCTGCTGACCCTGGCGCCGCGCGGCACCGTCCGCTCCTCGGTGCTCCGGGGCATGCTGGAGGCGGCCCCCGGCACCCGCCGCAAGAGGGTCGCCCTGGTCTACCGGCCCATCGACCCCGCCACCTCGGCCCGCATCGTCGAGGCGGACCGGCGCAGCGCCCAGTTCATGGCCTCCTCCGGCAAGGGCATGGTGCAGGCCCGCGCGGCCTCCGAGGTGAGGGCGGCCGAGCAGACCGCCGCGGAGGAGGCCTCGGGCGCGGGGCTCGTGGAGTTCTCGCTGATGCTGACCGTCACCGTGGACAGCCTGGAGGAGCTGGCGGACGCGAGCGTCGCCGTCCGCAATCTGACCGCCGCGTCCCGGGTGCTGATGCGGCCCGCGGACCGGATGCAGGCGGCGGCGTTCACCTGCACCCTGCCCGCCGGGATCCTCCCCTGGGAGCAGACCCTCGTCCCGCACGAACTCCAGGAGGCGCTGTGAGCCGGCGTGAGCAGAAGCAGGCCGAGCGGGCCGACCGGCTGGCCGAGGAGCGGCAGGCGCTCACGGCCGTGGACGGCGGCCGCTCCGCACGCGAGGACAGCGGGACGGACCCGTCCACGCGGAGGGGGACGGCGCAGCGCTCGGAGAAGAGCGCTGCGAAGGGCAGTGCGAAGGGCGCTGCCAAGGGCACGGCGAAAAGTGCGGCGAAGGGCGCTGCGAAGCCCAAGGAGCTGTTCGTGCCGCACCGCGGCTGGTACGGCGTGGGCGGCGGGCGCGTCGGCTACATGGATCCGCCCACCATGTGGCGGGCCACCACCGTGCAGGCATGCGGCATGTGGCCCTTCGCCGCGGGTTCCGGATCTCCGATGACCGGGGTCCCGCTCGGGCAGCACCTGTTCACCGGCGCCACCGTGTGCGGCGACCCGCTGAACTGGTTCACCCGGGCCCGCTACATCTCCAACCCCTCCCTGTTCATGCTCGGCATGCCGGGCCTCGGCAAGTCCACCCTGGTCAACCGCATGCTGATCGGGCTCGCCGCGACCGGCGTCGTCCCGCTCGTCCTCGGCGACCTCAAGCCCGACTACGCCGACACCGTCCGCGCGCTGGGCGGCCAGGTGATCTCCATCGGCCGCGGCCGGGGCGGCATCAACGTCCTCGACCCCGGGGCCATGGGCGAGGCGGCCGTGAAGATCGGCGGCGAGGCCGGAGAGGTCCTGAAGGCCGAGGCCCACGGACGCGTGCTGAACATGGTCGCCGCCCTCATCACCATCGTCCGCGGGCGGCCCATGGACGACCACGAGCAGTCCGTGCTCTCCGCCGTCCTGCACCATCTGCGCGAACGGACCCCCGAGGGACGGGCGCTGCTGCTGCCCGACGTGCTGCGGGTGCTGACCGAGGGCCCGCCCCGGGTGCGCGCGGTCACGCTCGACCGGGGCGACGACGCCCGCTACCGAGACGCCGTCGACCCGCTGCACCGCTCCCTGCTCGGCATCCTCGACGGCCCGCTCGGCGACACCTTCGCCTCCGAGACCTCCACCCGGATCGATCCCGACGCGCCCGCCGTGTGCATCGACATCTCCGGCATCGGCGAGGCGGACACCCAGCTCACGGCCGCCGCGATGCTGGCGGCCTGGTCGGACGGCCTCGGCACGGTGGCCGCCTCGCACGCCCTCGCGGACGCCGGACTCGCGCCCAGGCGCTGGTTCTTCACCGTCCTCGACGAGCTGTGGCGGCCGCTGCGCGCGGCATCCGGCATCGTCGACCGCATCGACGCCCTGACCCGGCTGAACCGCTCGCTCGGCCTCGGCGACGCGAAGATCACCCACACGCTCAAGGACGCCGAGGCCCTCGGCACCGACGCCGACCGCGCCAAGGCCCGCGGCTTCGTCGAACGGGCCGGGATGGTGGTGTGCGCCGGGCTGCCGAAGACGGAGATGGAGGACCTGGGCAAGGTGGTCGGCCTGTCCCGGCGCGAGATCGAACTCGTCTCCTCCTGGTCCTCGCCGCCCGGCTGGGGCGTCAACGGCGACAACGAGGAACCGCCCGGCCGCGGCCGTTTCCTCATCAAGGTCGGCGGCCGCCCCGGCATCCCCATCAAGGTCGCCATCACCGACGCGGAGCGCCGGCTGCACAACACCAACACCCGCTGGACGCCGAACGAGGACGCCGTCGAGAAGGCCGCCGCCCGCGCCGCCGAACAGGTGGCACGCGCCGCGCGCGAAGGCGTCCACGGCTTCCCCGGCACCACCGGCGGTCCCGGCGCTCCCGGCACCGAGGCGGCGGCCGGGCGGTGGACCGCGTGAGCGCCCCCCGCGGCGGGACCGACCCGCACGACCTGCTGCCGTGGGCCGTCGTCGCCCTCGCCGCCACCGGCCTGCTGGTGTTCACGGTCGTCTGGTCCGGCGGCACCCTCGGGTCCGGGCTCTCCGGCAGCGGCTGGGCCGCCCCGCCGTTCGCCCTGTCCACCGTCACCCGCCTCGCCTCCGACGGGCCGGGCGCCCTGTGGCCCGAGGCACCGGCCGCCGCCGTCTACGCGGGCATGGCCGGGCTGCTCGCGCTGGTGACCCTGCCCGTCGCCGTCGTCGTACGCCTCCTCATGGACCGTTCGGCCCGCCCCAAGGGGCTGGCCGGGCGGCGGGAACTCGCCGCGATGTGCCCGAAGGGCATCGAGGCCCGCGCCCGCGACCTGCGCCCCGGCCTCAAGGGCCGCGACCAGGTGCACCCGGACGAGACCGGCAACCTCCTCGGCGACCTGGAGCCCAAGGGCCCCGAACTGCGCAGCAGTTACGAGGACGTGGAGCTCGACCTGATGGCGCCCCGCGCCGGCAAGTCGACCGGCATCGCCGTCCCCCGGGTGCTGCGCGCCCAGGGTGCCGTCCTGCTGACGTCCAACAAGGCCGACGTGTACGCCGTCACCCGCGCCGAACGCGCGAAGGCGGGCACGGTCTGGACGTTCGACCCGCAGGGCATCGCCCACACCCCGCGCGCGATGTGGTGGAACATCCTCGGCGAGTGCCACACCATCGAGGGCGCCCGCCGGATGGCCGGCCACTTCGTCGCGTCCGTCAACGACGACAGCGCGAAGAAGGACTTCTGGATCTCGGCCGCCCAGAACACGCTCACCGCGCTCTTCCTCGCCGCCGCACGCGGCGGGACCCCGCTGACCGAACTCCTCGCCTGGCTCGCCGACCCCGCCGACCGCACCCCGATCGACCTGCTCCGCCAGGTCGGACTCGGCGCGATGGCCGAGCAGTTGCAGGGCACGGTCCGGGGCGCGGTGGAGACACGCGACGGCATCTACGAGACCGCCCGGCAGACCGTCTCCTGCCTCCTCGACCCCGAGATCCTCGCCTGGGTCACCCCCGACCCCGGCCTTCCCGAGTTCCGCCCCGACGAGCACGTCCTCGGCCACGACACGCTCTACCTCCTGTCCAAGGACGGGGGCGGTTCGGCGGCCGGCGTCATCGCGGGCCTCGCGGACGCCACGATGCGGGCCGGTGTCGTGGCCGCCGAACGCATGGGCGGACGCCTCGACCCCCCGCTGACGGCGGTCCTCGACGAAGCGGCGAACGTGTGCCGCATCTCCGACCTCCCCGACCTGTACTCGCACTTCGGCTCCCGCGGCATCAACGTCGTCACCCTGCTGCAGAGCTACCGCCAGGGAGCCCGGGTGTGGGGGGAGGTCGGCATGGACGCCCTGTGGAGCGCGGCCACCATCAAGCTCCTCGGCGCGGGCCTGGACGACGCCGACTTCGTCCAGAAGATCTCCACCCTCGTCGGCCAGCACGACGTGCGCACCCCGAGCGTCTCGCGCAGCAAGGACGGCACGTCACGCTCGTACTCCTACCGCCAGGAGGCCGTCCTGCCGCCCGACCGGATCCGCGCCCTGCCCAAGGGCACCGCGCTGCTCCTCGCGACCGGTGTCAGGCCCGCCCTGATCCGGCTGCGCCCCTGGTACAAGGAGCCCGGGGCCGGCGCCATCTCGGCGGCGGCGAAGGCGGAGACGGCGGCGATCACGGAACGGGCAGCCGGTCGCGCCCTGCCGGGTGTGACCCTGAGCAAGCCGGAGCCCGGCCGGGACGTCGCGCCAGCGTGACCGTGCGCAGCACCAGTTCGGCGGGCCCGTACCGGACCCGGCTCATCAGCAGCGCGCCGAGGGCCAGTTGGACGCCGTACAGGAGCACGCAGCCCGCGAGGACGGCGGCCGTGCCGACACGGTCGTAGAGACCGAGCCCGTACCCGGTGAACACACAGGCGAGGACGAGCGACTGGGTGAGGTACTGGCTGAGCGCCATGCGCCCGGAGGCGGCGAGCACGGCCGCCACCGGGCGCCGGGCGCCGGCCAGGAGGAGCACTCCGCACGCGTACGACACCGTGAGCGCCGGCGCGGTCAGCAGCGACACCGCGTGCCCGACCAGGAACCACCGGCTGTCCAGGGGGCCGTTCGCGCAGCAGGCGGTGACGACACCGCCCGCCAGACCCGCAGGCAGCCACCGCGTGAGGGTCCGCCGCAGCCACACCCGGTCCCGGCCGCGCCGCTCCACCAGTGCGGACTTCGCCGCCGCGAGTCCCGCGAGGAACGCCGCCAGCATGTCCGGCGCGTACATCAGGTTCGCGCCGAGTGCCGAGGGCAGCTCGCGCAGATGCGCCCCGATCACCGACGAGGGACCGCCGCGGTAGGCGGCCACGGTGTCCGCGACCAGGGGCGCGTACCGGGCCGGCGTGACCGGTTCGGTGAGGGCGACGGTGAGCAGCCCGTACCCGAGCAGCAGGACGGCCAGGCCCGCCACCAGAGCGACCGCGAGGCGCACGGCGGCCCGGGGCGTGAGGTCGCGCAGCCCGTACAGGATCAGCCCGAGCGCGGCGTACGTCATCAGGATGTCGCCGGGGTACAGCAGCACGGCGTGCGCCAGCCCGAGGCCGAAGAGGCCCGCCGTGCGCCGCAGATGACGGAGTCCGGCGGCGGGGTCCGACGGCCGGGCCGCACGCCGGTCGAGGACGAAGCTGTAGCCGAGGAGGAAGGAGAAGAGCTGATAGGCGGTGGTCGTCGCGGTCACACCCCACGCCGCCGCCCGGTCGACGGCCGAGGCCCCGGGCCCGCCGCCGAAGGGGGTGTAAGGGCCCGCCATGAGCTGTGCGTTGACGAGCAGGATGCCGAACAGCGCGGCCCCCCGCAGCACATCGATCTCACCGACCCGACCGGCCGGAGCGCCCCCGCCGCCCGTCTCGTCCCTCCGGCCGCTCACGACGAGACCACGACGCCCGTGCCGAACGCCAGGGTCGAGGACAGGAACCATCCGAACGACGGCGCCAGCAGGTACCGCAGCGTCCACAGCCGGGCCGTGGCGGGCCGGTTCCGCGCGTAGACCACGGGCACGCGGCCGCCGACCGGCGGCAGCCCGCACAGCGGCCCCCGCCAACCCGGGTCGAGGACGAGCCCCCGCCCCAGGTGGTCGGAGAACACCACGAGCCCGCCCCACCGCCGGTCCGAACCCTCCCGGGGCCTCACCTGACCCATGACGCGCAGTCCGCGCAGGGACAGCCGCAGGGCCGCCAGCGCCGACCGTGTCGCCAGCGTCAGGAATCCGAGCCCGGATCCCGTGCACAGCGCCAGCAGCACCAACTCCGCGCCCATACCGATCCCTTCGTCCGCGAACCGCACCTGGACGCACAACGGGGCGCGCGTCCCACCGGTTCATACCCGCGCTTTGAACCACCGGACGCCACCGCCCCGTTGTGGGGGCGATCCCGCCCCGCACCCCGCGTGCGACGCCCTTGGAAGGAGCTTCGGCCCAGATGAGACGGACCCTGCGCGCCCACGGCCACCGGACGGCGGCGACCGTCACCCTGGCCCTCGCCCTGGCGGCGACGACGGCGCCACCGGCCGGTGCCGATCCGGCCGGGCCCGCCACCCTCGCCGAGGTGCACGCCGAGCTCAAACGCCTGTACCACGACGCGGAGGTGGCCACGAACAAGTACGACGCCGCCGACGAGAAGGTGACCGAGCAGGAGAAGCGCGTGCACACGCTGCGGACCCGGATCGAGGCGGCCGAGACACGGCTGGGCCGCCTCACCTCCCTGGCGGGGGCGGCGGCCCGCGCCCAGTACCGGGGCGACAGCCTGCCCGCCGAGATGCAGTTCGCCCTCTCCGACAACCCCGAACACGCCCTCGACAACGCCTCCTTGGCCCGGCAGGCGCAGCAGGCGACCCAGGGGGTGCTGACCGCCCTGACCGCCACCCGCGAGGACCTGGAGACCCGCAGCGACGACGCCGCCGACGTCCTGAAGAGCCTGCGGGAGAGCCGCCGCGCCAAGGACACCGAGCGCCGGGCGGTCGAGAAGCACATCGACGAGGCGAAGAAGCTGGAGTCGCGGCTGGAGAAGAAGGAGATCGAGCGGATCGCCGCGCTGGAGAAGAAGGAGGCCGACGCCGCCCAGGCGAAGTGGGTGGGCTCGGGCGTCCTCGACAAGGTCGGCACGGAGGCGACCCCCGCCGGCAAGAAGGCGATCGAGTTCGCCACCCGCCAGCTCGGCAAGCCGTACGTGTGGGGAGCCGAGGGCCCCGACTCCTACGACTGCTCCGGGCTGACCTCACAGGCCTGGCTGTACGCGGGCCACCCCATCCCCCGCACCTCCGAGGAGCAGTGGCGGCGGCTGAAGCGCGTCCCCGTGGAGGACATGCGGCCCGGCGACCTCATCATCTACTTCGCCGACGCCAGCCATGTCGCCCTCTACATCGGCGACGGCAAGATCATCCAGGCTCCTCGTCCGGGCCGCTGGGTGTACGTGTCCCCGGCCGCGTCGATGGAGATCCTCGGGGTGGTCCGTCCGGACGCCTGAGGCACGGAGGCCGGCGGGCGGCGGGCCTGAAGCCCGGACGTGGGAAGCCCGGACACGGGTCGAGGGGCGGACCGCGGGGGTCCGCCCCTCGCGGGGGTCCGCCCCTCGCGGAGGTCCCCACCCCTCGCGGGAGTCCGCCCCTCGCCGGGGGCCACGGCCGGTGCCACCCTTGTGCCGTCCCGCATCGGCGCCCGTGTCGGCGCCGGGCCCCCGGACTCGCCGGTCCTGGGCCCGCCCGTCCGCCCCGCTCCGCCCCCGGACGCCCTCCTCAGCCCTCGGCCGGCGACGGCCCGGCCGACGGCCCGAACGGGTCGGCGGCGTCGACGGCGGGAACCTCCTTCGGGCGGTGCGAGCCGGTCTTGCAGCCGGCGAACACCCCGGACGGGTCCCGCAGGTTCTGCATGATCGGGGCCAGATAGTCCCGGTGCCAGCCGGCCGGACCGCTCAGACCGGCCTCGGATCCGGTGTCGCTCAACTCCCCCCAGGCGAGCCACAGCCCGTGCAGCTGGGCGACCGCCTCCGGATGCTCCCACCAGCGCGAACACCAGGGAGCCAGGGCGGTGACCTCCCTGCCGTAGACCGGGAGCAGCACGTGGTGCACCCACAGGGTGAGCTGCCGCAGCGCCCGGCCGTACTCGGGCGCCTCCAGGTAGAGGATGAACTTGGGGGCGGGAGGCGCCGCCTGCTCGGCGTCATGCGTCGGGGTCGTCATGGCGCTCCTTCCTGATGCGCGGCCGAAGCCGCGTCGGACAGTGGTCGAGGAAGCCGGGAAGCGTGAGACCCGGATCCCGGCACCACAACGCACGCGTGCGGTACGGGGTTCAGGGGCGCGGCGGATCCGCGCGCCGAGGCCGCGTTGAACCGCCCGGCGGTGACGTCCGTTGCTTCTTCGGCGACCGCCGAGAACGACCGCCGAACGCAACGGAAAGACGATCGTTCGGCACGGCGGTGCCACAACGCGGGCGAGCGGCACCGCACTTGCCGCTCCGGCAAGGAGGACCTCACGATGGTGGCTTTCGACGAGGCGAAGTTCAGGTCCGACGAAGCGGACATGAGAGCGGACCTGACGAAGTACAACCTGCACAAGGACCCGGCGTTCATGCAGGCCTTCAACGGCTACATGGACCGGCTCCACCTCAACGGGCAGTGGCTCAACCAGGGGTACAAGCCCGACGCGCAGTGGTCGGGCGACGCGGCGACCAACCTGATCGCCCAGTTCGACCGGCTCAACGCCCTGCACGTCCCGGCGGACTGGTGGCGGGCGAACCGGAAGCACAAGGACTTCGACCGGCTGCGGGACGCGAAGGCGCGGGAGACCTACGACAAGAAGTACCTCTGGAGCAAGACGGAGCCCTACTACCCGGCCCGCCAGGCCGCGAAGGCCGGCGGTCTCATCCTGGAGACGTCACCCCCGGGAAAGATCTTCAACGGCAGGAACTGCGGGTTCGCGAACTGGTCGGACGCCAAGGTCCAGGCCGACCTGTGGACGTACATGTCGAACCACTACGTGGACGGCACCCGGGGCCCGGTCGAGGCGATGATGCTCGGCGGCAGGGTGGACAACAGCGTCCTGACGAAGTACGAGTGGCCCCACCTGAGGGAGCGGATCGAGGCCGGTCTCGTCACCAACATGCACGTCAAGGTGATGGGCATCAGGAACGACTCGCAGGAGTCGGGGGCGTGGTCGCTGGAGACGAGAGCGACGTACAACGTGCACTCGCAGAACTCCTTCGACCAGATCCCCGCGCCGGACGACCCCCAGTTCGCGGACAAACAGAACCGCTGGCGCAACCAGGAGAAGGCGCGCAACGCGAGCAAGTCCTCGGCCAGTTCGTCGACCTCCCAGGAGAGCGCGGCGAGCGGTCATTCGCTGAAGACCTTCCACAAGGCGTTCGACGACCCCAACGCGGTGGTCGTCCTGGCGGACCCCGCGACAGGACGGGTGGCGGGCACGGAGAGCCCGAACGACTTGTCCCAGGTGGTGAGCCGTCAGCTCACCCGGGTGGACACCAACGCCTCGCTGCAAGGGGCGGGCAGGGCCGCGACCGTGGCGGCGGTGCGGGCCGAACTCCAGGCCCAGGCGGAGGCGGCCCACACACTCGACCAGAAGCTCGCGGCCTTCCAGGAGGAGCAGCAGCGACGGGCGAGCACGTCCGCCTGGCCCGGCACGCCGGACTACGGCAACCAGTTGTCGCAGGGCATGGCCGGCCTCGACCTCGGAACCTCCGCCGCGCGCTACTCGCCGACGGCGGACTACTCCCCGACAGCCGACTACTCCCCGACGGCGGAGGTGCCCACGACCGGGGACCACTTCCCTCCGGGCGGCCTCCAGCAGGGCGGCCCGACGACCGGGCAGCCGCACTACACCTACTCCCTCCAGGGCGGCGACGGACAGCACTACTCCTATCCGCTGTCCGCGTCACCCGACCAGGAGGAGTCGTTCGCCCCGCCGTCGCCGGTCGCGAACACCGAGATGTACCACCCCTCGTACACGAACACGCAGCAGCACACCCCGAGCACCGGCTCGGCCTCCTCCGAGTTCGGAGAGCCCCTGGCCCGTGCCCCCAGAAACCCCAGTCCGCCGTCCGGAACCCCGCAGAGCAGTTCGTCGGGGAAGAAGGCGAAGGAGCCGCCGAAGAAGGGGGGCGGCTTCGGGGCGTGGGTGAGGGGCGACCAGTACCGGAACAAGAAGGCCGGCGGTCCCAGCAAGAGGTAGGCCGCCCGGAACGGATGGCGGCCGTCGGCCGGAGCACTCTCGGACCGACGGCCGTTCCTCCCGTTGAACTGACCGGTGCCCGGCACCCGTTGTGCTCTCCGAACCCCTGTCGGCGCCCGGCCGACGCCGTACGACCCAGACGTCCGGAGGTACGCGCATGTCCAGTGTCCACGTACGGCGGTTCGCGGGTCAGGGCCTGCTGAAACGCCGCCGGTCCGCGCCCGCCGCGCACGGATGCTACGACCGTACGGACCCGCCGCGTCCGGCCGACGGCGCCCGCTGGTTCCCCGACGCCCCGCTGCCGCCGGGGCTGCTGCCCCTGCCGAGCGGGTTCGAACCGCGCGGGGCCTGACCGTGGCGATCGACGACACGGCTCCCCGGGGCCGGGCCCGGCCGACCCGCGGCGGTTCCCGGTCCAGGCTGGCGCGTGACCTGCTCAGAACCGAGTACGGCCTACGGAACCAGGGACGCGGCGGGACGGGTCCGGCCGACGCGGACACCGTGTGGGAGCGGCTGCTCGCCGAACTCCGGCGCCTGCTGCGGACCTTCACGGGCGGGTCGCGCTCGGCGCCGGGCGGAGGCGGAAGCGGCCCCGCGCCGGGCGCCGGAGGCTCGGCCCCCGGCGGAGAAGGCCCCGTTGCCGGCGGCACGGGAACCGTGGCCGACCACGGGCAGGGCGGCAGACCGGTCGAGGGACCGGGCGGCGGACCGGGCGACGGCTCCTTCGGCCGGGGCGGGGAGCGATCCGGCCCGGCGGGACCCGTACACGCGGGCCCCGTACACGCGGGACTCGCGCTCCTCGAACAGCGCATCCTCCGGCTGCCGACGCCCGAGCGCGAGGCCTTCGAGGACGCGGTCCTGGACCTGGTCAGGAACAACAGGAAGTACCGCGAGGCGTTCGAGAAGTCCCCCGAGAGCATGCCGCTCGTCGCCCGCTGCGCCACCAACGCGTACGAGAGGGAGCTGGCGCGCGAGGCGCCCCCGGCGTCCGTCCCCTCGGGGCAGGACCCGGCCGGACGACGGGAGGACGAGGCCGCGCGGTCGGAACGCGAGCACCCCGCGCGGGATCGGGCGGTGCCGGCTGTCGCTCCCTCGGACCTCGACCTGCCGAGTCGGGCGGCCGCGCCGTTCCTCTCGACCCCGGAGTCCCCTCCGACGAGCCAGGCGTCCTTGCGGCCAAACCCGACGGACGGGCTCTCCCCGCTGCCCTACCCGGCGAGCCCGGTCTCCCCCGTGCCGTACGTGGCGCTCCCGGTCTCCCCACTGCTGAGCCAGGCCACCCCGGTGTCACCCCTGCTCGACCAGGCGACGCCCGTGTCATCCCTCCTCGACCAGGCCACGCCCGTGTCACCCCTGCTCGGCCGGGCCACCCCGGTGTCCCCGACGCTCGGTTCCGCCCCCGTGGCGTCCCCGATCAGCGGTGACGGTCACCAGGTCCTGAGCGATTCGCTCGACGCCCTCTCCCGGTCCTCGGCCCCGAGGAACAACGGAACCGCTCCACGGCCCGGGACCCTCCGACCGCTGCCGCCCGCCGGCCAGCACACGTCCGCCCCGCCCGCACCGCGACGCGTCTGACATCCGCCGCACCCCGGAGGTTCCGTCCCGCCGGACGCAGTTGAACCGTCCTCCCCCGCACCCCGTTGTGCGGAGGGAACCCGAAGGCGCCCAAGGCACCTGGGACACCGAAGGAACCGAAGGAGGCGTATGTCAGGCGGTCCGCTCCGGTTCGGCGGCCCCCTCGGCTTGGGCGCCGCGCGGGGCGCCGGGCCAGGCCTCGGGCGGGACGTCGGACGAGACGTCGCCCAGGCGGCCGAGCCGTTCGCGTACCTTCTCGGCGTCCGGATGGTCGAACTCGACGAAGATCGCCAGGGCCTGCCGCCAGGCCTCGCGCGCGGCCTCCGGTTCGTCGGCGTCGAGATGGACGTCCCCGAGGTTGCCGAGGGTGTGGCCCTCGCCCCAGCGGTTGCCGATGTCCCGATGCGTCTTGAGCGCCTCGAGGTGGTACTCGACGGCGGCGCCGTGCCGCCCCAGACGCCGATGGGCGGTGCCCAGGATGTCGAGGGTGACCCCCTCGACCCACCGGTTGCCGCCCGCGCGCAGCACGGCCAGGGCCCGCTCCAGGCAGTCGACGGCCTCCTCGAACCGGCCCTGCCGCTGGTAGGCGTCGCCCAGGTTGCACAGGGAGATCCCCTCGCCCCAGGCACCGCCGATGGCCCGCTCGATGACCAGCCCGCGACGGGTGTACTCGACGGCCTCGGCGAGCCGCCCGGACTGCAGATAGGCGTCGCCCAGGTTGGACACCGCGGCGCCTCTGCCGTCGTGGTCCCCCAGATCGCGGTAGGCGACCATCGCCTGCCGCAGATGGTCGATCGTCTCGTCGAGCCGGCCCGAACTGCGCAGGGCGGCCCCCACGTCCGCGAGCCCCTGGGCCTCGCCCCAGCGGTCGTCGGCGGCCCGGGCGGCGGCCAGCCCCACCCGGGCGGTGTCGAGCCAGTCGTGCATGTGGCTGCGGAGGTAGAAGAACCCCCACAGGACGGCGGGCAGCCGCCAGGCGATGCCGGGATGTCCCGACGCGGCGGCCGTGTGCACGGTGCTGACCAGGTTGCCCCGCTCCTTCTCGCACCAGCCGAGCGCCTCGTCGTACGTCGTGAACTCCAGCGGCCGACACAGCGGGGGCGGCGGGTCCAGGGGGATCGGGCGCCGGCGCGGGGTGATGTGCGGGTAGGCGGCGTCCGCGGTGTGCAGGTACCAGGAGAGCAGCCGTTCCAGGGCCGTCGCCCGCTCGCGCGGTGTCTCCTCGGCCTGGACACGTTCGGCGGCGTACACGCGCAGCAGGTCGTGCAGGGTGTAGCGGCCGGGGAAGTGCTCGGTGAGCAGATGGGCCCGGGTCAGCTCGACGAGCAGACCGCGGGCCTCCCGCGCCGGCAGCCCGGCGAGCGCGGCCGCGGCAGGCGCGGAGATGTCGGGCCCGGAGTGCAGGCTCAGCAGATGGAACAGCCGCGCGGCCGGGCCGGACAGCGCCTTGTACGACCAGGAGAAGACCGCCCGTACGTCCGTGGTGATGTCATCGCCCCCGGTGAAGGCGTCCAGGCTCCCGTGACTCTCGCGCAGTTCGTCGACGATCGCGCTGAGCGGGAAGCCGGGGTGCGCGGCGGCGTGGGCGGCGACGATGGACAGCGCCAGCGGCAGCCGGGCGCACCGCGTGATGATCTCGTCCACCGCCCGCGGTTCGGCCGCCGGACGGACGGTGCCGAGGCGGCGCGCCAGAAGGTCGTACGACTCGGCGGGGGTGAGCTGGTCCAGGGTCAGCGGGTACGCGCCCTCCGCCGCGACCAGACCGGTGAGCTGGTTGCGGCTGGTGACGATGACCAGGCAGCCCGGAGCGCCGGGCAGCAGCGGGCGGACCTGCTCGGTGTCACGGGCGTTGTCCAGCAGGACGAGGATCCGGCGCTGGGCGAGCATGCTGCGGTAGAGCGCCGCCTGGGCGTCGAGACCGGCGGGGATCCGCATCGGGGGGACGCCGAGGGCGTCGAGGAAGGTGCGGATGGCGTCGTCCGGTGTCATCACCACACCGGTCGGGTCGAAGCCGCGCAGGTTGACGTAGAGCTGCCCGTCGGGGAAGCGGGCGGCCATCTCGTGGGCCCAGTGCACGGCCAGGGTGGTCTTGCCGATACCCGCCATGCCGCCGATCGCGCCGATCACCACGGCGGTCGGAGTCTCACCCACGCCCGGCAACAGGGCCCTCACACGTTCGAGTTCCGCCTCCCGGCCCGCGAACGTCGGCAGATCCGCGGGCAGTTGAGCCGGGATCGCCGCCTGCACCCCGTTCGGCGGGGCCGTCCGTGCCGCGCGCTCCGGCCGGGGACCCGCGGGTTCGGGAGTCCGCGCCACGGAGGAGGGACCGGGTTCCGGCGGAGCACCGCCGCCCTCGGACGACCCGGGGCCCGACGGCGGACCGACCCCCGGAGATTCGCCGGCACCCGGAGACCCACCGGCACCCGGAGCCGCACCTGCGCCCACGGGCGGACCGACACCCATCGGCGGACCGGCGTCCAGGGACGGGTCGGCGGCCAGGATGCGTTCGTGCAGGTCCTTCAGCGACGCGCCGGGCTCGATGCCCAGCTCGGACACGAGGGTGCCACGCGTCGCCCGATAGGCGGCCAGCGCCTCGGCCTGCCGCCCGGACCGGTACAGCGCCAGCATGAGCAGCCGGCACAGCCCTTCCCGCAGCGGGAACTTCCCCGCCAGCGCGGCCAGTTCGGCGATCACCTCGCCGTGACGTCCGAGTTCGACGTCGACGTCCAGCCGCAGTTCCAGCGCGGTCAGCCGCTGCTCGCCCAGCCGGGAACCCTCGGACTCGGCGAGCGGTCCCGGCACCCCCGCCAGCGCCGCCCCCTGCCAGCCGCCGAGCGCGGCGCGCAGCAGGTCGGCCGCCGCGGACGGGTCACCGGCGGCCCGCAGCTTCCTGGCCTCGGCGACCCGTCTCTCGAACACCCCCAGATCCAGGGCGCCTTCGGGGATCCGGAGCGCGTATCCGTCGCCGACGGAGACGATCACACGGGGGGCGGCGGTGGCGTCACGTTCCGGTTCCAGCCCCTTACGCAGACGTGACACATAGGTCCGTACGACCGACACGGCGGCCGTCGGCGGCTCCTCGCCCCAGACGGCGTCCAGGAGTTCGCCGAGCATGACGGGGCGCCCCCGGCGCAGGAGCAGTGCCGCCAGTACCGCCCGCTGCTGCGGGGCACCGACGTCCACCTCGCGTTCCCCGCGCCATGCCCGGACCGGCCCCAGCACGGCGAAGCGCACGGATTCCTCGTAGGCGTTCACTCTCCGCACTCTACTGAACACCCCTTTCCGCTTAGGGGTGTTGAGCGTGTGCAAGCGGCCACACACCCTTCCGCTTCCGTATCGCGCCGGCCGGGATTTGAACCGTTCCCCGGCGGCGCCCGTTGCGCTACGAGGACCCGACGCGACGGGCCCGGCCGGCAGGTACGCGGTCGGGCACGTCAGGAAGGAAGCGCCATGAGCCGTGGCGAACAGACACCCGGACCGCCCTCGGAGGACGTCCCCGCCGTGCCCGGCGAGCCGGACCCCTGCTTCACGGTGGTCATCTCCGGTGACGGTTCGGCCGCCATCGACGGTGAGCCCGTACCGTCGGCCGACGGGGTGACGGTCGACGCCGCGATCCTCGACGCGCTGCACGGGTACGCGCGGGACCGCGGCACCACCGTGTCCGCCACGATCTCGGACCCGTCCGCGGGGTACGTGGCGCACGTCGAGGTGGCCCCGGACGGTTCGAGCACGCTCGTGGACCAGCGAGAGGAACCACCGCCCCCGCCGACCGCCGAGGAGCGGCCGACCGCCGAGAACGCGGAGAAGCCCGGGCCGAGCGGCCTCGCCCACGACGAGGACGGAGACGAGGAGAACGCCCTCGCGTACGACGCGTACGCCGAGGACGAGGACGAGAACCGCGACAACCGCGAGGACGACGACGAGGACGAGGACGAGGACGACGACGACTTCGACGTGGAGGCGTACACGCTGGAGCAGCAGCGCCGACGGGAGTCGCTGACACCGCCCCCGCCCCCACCCCCGCTCCCCGCCTCGGACCGGGAGGCGGACGCGGACCCGGAGCCGCCCACGGACGCGGGCTCGGACCTGGACCTGGACCTGGACCCTGCCGGCGAGGCCCCCGGATTCGCCGCGGCCTCGAACCGGGAGGCCGGATTCGGCACACCCGCCTCGCGGCTCGTCCGCCGGGCCGGGTCGCGCCAGTCGGACGACGAGTACCGGGGCCCGGGCCTGCTGCACAGACCGCTGGTCGTCGGGCCGGTGGCCCTCGTGGCGGCCGCGCTCGTCATCGTCCCGCTGGTGATGCTGGGCAGCGGCGGGTCGGACGACGGCGGGGGCCGTACCGAAGCCGCCCGGTCGACCGGCGAGACGAGCGCGAGCCCGCAGGCGGAGAGGTCGGGGCCGGTCTCCACCTCGACGGCGAGCGTCCCGCCGCCGAGCCCCTCGACGTCACCGTCGCCCGGACCGAAGGAGTCGAAGGGCGCGAAGAAAGGATCCAAGGGGTCCGGCGGCACGAAGGACGAGGGGAAGGGCGCCGGGCCCGTCGTCACGGTGACCGCCAGGCCGCCGCGGGCCACGGTGACCGCGCGGCCCGCGCAGGACACCGCCGCCACCGCCGTGAACCGGCTCGCCCGCAACGATCCCTCGGGACGGCACATCTGCTATCGCGCCTACGTCTCCGGGCAGGGCTGGCAGAAGCCCGTGTGCGACGGCACGATGGCCGGCACCTCGGGCCGGAACAACCCGATCAAGGCGCTGAACATCGCGGTGTCCGGGGGCGGCGGCTCGGCCGCCAACGCCTTCGTCCACGACCTCGCCTCGACCGACGGCCGGGGCACGTGGGAGCCGCGGTGGACGGCCGTGATCGCCGACGGCAGGAACAACTACATCGGCAGCACGAAGAAGAGCGCGCCCCGGATGTCGGGTTTCGCCATCAACATCGGCAGCGGCCGCGTCTGCCAGACGGCCAAGGTCCACGGCTTCGACTGGGGCGCCCAGGGCTGCGCCGACGCCCGCCCCGGCTACGTCTTCGGCGGCGCCCTGGAGAACGACCGCTGGCTGGAAGCGGTCAAGTTCACCCTCTGACCCCGGCCCCACCCACCCGGAACCCACCCAGGACATCGGGGACCCACCGGGCCCCAGGCCCCTGGAACGCGAAAGCCCAGCTCGGACAAGATCCGAGCTGGGCTTCCCACTGAGCCCCCTGTCGGATCTTGGACCAGGAACGTCCACACGTATCCGCAGAACGATTGACGGGAAGGAACGCCCAGGCCTGAATGCGGAAGCCGTCGGAGACGGTTGCCGCAGCCGCGCCCGCGACCGCCCGCTCTGCGCCGACCCGACACAGCGGCGCCGACGAGCAGCGGCTTGAAGAAAAGGGGCGGCGGGGCTCGGACGGGTGTGCGACCCTCCGGGGCGTGAGTGGATCTTTCAGGGTGCACAGCATCTTCGCGGCGGCGCTCGCCCTCACCCTGCTGCTGTTCGTCGCAGTCACCTGGCTGCCGGGCCCGTCACCGGTGGACGGCATGGGGTGGGCGGCGGCGGTCTTGGTCGGGGTCGTCGTCCTCGTACCGGTGGCCATCGTCGTGCGGCTGCAGCTGAACGACGTGGAGGACGATCTGTGGTCGGTCTTCCGGGACGAGCTGCCGCGGCCCCTGCGTCGGGTGCTCCTCGGGCTGGTGCTGACGGCCGTCGCCTCGTTCGTCCTGTCGTTGGCCCACGGCGACCCGGACCTGTCCAGCCCGAAGTCTTATGGCGACCGGTACTGGGCCGAGTACGGCCGCAACCATCATTCCAGGGAAGTCGCGTTGACCAAGGCCCAGTACGAGGTGGCCGTCGAGGACTCGCAGCGTGACCTGCTCTCGTTCGCGAGCTGCGTCGCCTCCGTCGGTGCCTGTGTGGCGTTCACGGCCCGCGAGAACTTCCGGGTGGATCGGTGGTCCTAGGCCGTTTCTTTCGGATCATCTGTCCGACCGGATGACGATGGCGGCGATGTGGAGTCCAGCGAGGTAGATGGTGGCGGTCTTGTCGTAGCGGATGGCCAGGCCGCGCCACTGCTTGAGCTTGTTGACCCACCGCTCGACGGTGTTGCGCTGCTTGTAGACGTCTCGGTCGAAGGCTGGTGGGCGACCGCCGGAACGGCCTCACTTCTTGCGGTTGGCGATCTGGTCGGAGGGCTGTGGGATCACCGCCCGGATCCCGCGACGGCGAAGGTGGGTCCGGATCGCGCGGGAGGCGTACGCCTCGTCGGCCGAGACCGCTTCCGGCGTGGTCTTGGGCCTGCCGGTCGGCCGGGGCACCCACAAGCGGGCCATGACCTCAGGAAATGTGGGTGCGTCGCCGGCCTGGCCGGGCGGGAGGACGAAGGCAAGCGGTCGGCAGCGGCTGTCCGCGGCAGGTGGATCTTCGTAGTCAGGCCGCCGCGGGACCGTCCGAGGGCATGATGCTCCGGCTCGCCGAGCGGGGCCCCTTTTGACGGGCCCCAGCAGCGTGCTGGTGAGCGCGGACGATGGCTTCCGCAGGCGATTGTGGGCGCCCTTCCAGGAACCGAAGTGCTCCGGCAGATCCATCCACGGCGTGCCGGGCCGATCCGGCAGCAGCGGCTCGATCCTCGCCCACTGGGCGTCAGTCAACGACACACCTGGCAAACGATCGGATGATCCGAAGGCTACTGCTCAACTTCCTTGGCACTGCTGACGATCTCGAAGTCGCTTCACATGCCGGGCGTATTGCCCAGCACGAGACCTCTGGGCGCGATCAATCGAAAGCACCTGGGGATCTGCAGCGTGCTCGTACAGCTCAACCTCGAAAGAGTCTGCGTCCACCTCGACAAGCCGGGCCAGGGCGTCCCGATCCTGCTCAGCTGTCGGACGCGCTCGGACCTCGTCCCTCCACACCTGACCGCTCGCCTCGGCTTCGTCCATCTCGCCAATATATGTGCGGGCAACAGCTTCGAAGTCCGTCCGAACCATGATCCGGAAGAAGCGCCCTACGGGGCGGCGCCCTCGCGGCCGGCATCGGCTACGGCGTAGGCGAGATCGTCAGCGCCGCCGCCGGAATCAGCGGCAGAGCACTCGTCTGGATCGCCGTCATCGTCCTCGCCCTGCGCACCCCGGCCCGCGCGATCAGCGGCGGCAAGGGCAGCACGGTCAACATCCGAAAGGCCGTCATCAAGCAGCCAGTTCCACGGCTGACCGGGACGAGAGCAACGCTCCCTAACCACGACCGCCGGGAGCCCGCCGCCCGATTCGGGAAAGCAACAAGCCCCGGGCCGTCCCTACGACTGCGAGGGCGACGAACTCCATGCCGAAGGCTTTCCCTGCTGCGCTCCAGGTCGGCGCCTGAGCGAGCAGCATCCACCCCAGTGCACCCAGCACGGACAAGATGAAGCCACCCACCACGTTTTGCAGCACGATCCTGCCCACGCCGCTAACCCTGGGCTCCCAGGTCTGCGCCCGCGGGACGCTTGCTCGACCGGATCAGGCTGATGCTGAGAGCCAGGAACAGGACGCCGACTGTTCGTACCGCCTGATGCATCAGATCGTGGGACGCCAGCTCGCCGAACGCCATCAAGGACAGGCCGACGGCAAACACCAGCGTTCCCACGCCGTAGGCGCGCTTGTACCGCACGCCCGGCCGGACGTTGGGAAGCACCCAGCCAAAAGCGAGCGCCGCGATGCCGCCGACGGCGGCCACCAGAGCACACAGGGCAAAGAGTGCTGCGAGGTAGATGGCCATGGGTCCTCTCCGAGTGCCGCATCCAGGACGGACGCCCGCGTGATCTTTACAGCCTCCGCGCCCTACGTCCACACCTGCCCACAGTCCGCCGCCACCCCCTCCGAGCAGCGACTCCCACCTACGCCAAGGGCGGCCCCCGCCTCGCCTTCCTCTCCCCCGAACCGGGGTCCGGGAAATCCCGGGCGCTGGACGTCGTCGAAACGCTCGTGCCGCGTTCCATGGCCGTTGAGATCTTTGACATTGACAAGGCGCGGCGCCGGACTGGCGACACCTGCGGGCCCGCAATGCGTCCCCACTGAGGCCACAACTGAGACCCTCGGTCAACCACGCGACCCACACGGCACCGTCACTGCACGCAAAAGCCCAGCTCAGACGCGTCTGAGCTGGGCCTTCCACTGAGCCCCCTGTCGGATTCGAACCGACGACCTACGCATTACAAGTGCGTTGCTCTGGCCATCTGAGCTAAGGAGGCCTGACGCGCGCCCGGGGCGTGCGTGCCCGTGCAGTGTACCCAGGTCGCCGCGGGGGGCTGTCGAGAGTTTCCGCGAACTTCATCGGCGTCCAGGTGCTGACAGAACACATGAACGCCAGGTAGCGTCCTGACCCGGTTCACTCATCTGGACTACACCACTATGGGCGTTTCCATAGTGGATCACCACCTTTACAACGGATCGTCCGGCACGTTCCTGCCGGTGAAGGGGGCCCATCACCATGGCCACTGTCTCGTTCGACAAGGCGACCCGGATCTACCCGGGTTCCGAGAAGCCCGCCGTCGACGGCCTGGACATCGAGATCGCCGACGGCGAGTTCCTCGTCCTCGTCGGTCCGTCCGGCTGCGGCAAGTCCACCTCGCTCCGCATGCTCGCGGGGCTCGAGGACGTCAACGGCGGCGCCATCCGCATCGGCGACCGCGACGTCACGCACCTGCCGCCCAAGGACCGGGACATCGCGATGGTGTTCCAGAACTACGCGCTGTACCCGCACATGACCGTCGCCGACAACATGGGCTTCGCGCTCAAGATCGCCGGCGTCAACAAGGCCGAGATCCGCCAGAAGGTCGAGGACGCGGCGAAGATCCTCGACCTCACCGAGTACCTCGGCCGCAAGCCGAAGGCCCTCTCCGGCGGTCAGCGCCAGCGTGTCGCCATGGGCCGCGCCATCGTGCGCGAGCCCCAGGTCTTCCTCATGGACGAGCCGCTGTCGAACCTCGACGCCAAGCTCCGCGTCTCCACCCGTACGCAGATCGCCTCGCTGCAGCGCCGCCTCGGCATCACCACGGTGTACGTCACCCACGACCAGGTCGAGGCCATGACCATGGGCGACCGCGTGGCCGTGCTCAAGGACGGTCTGCTCCAGCAGGTCGACTCGCCGCGCAACATGTACGACCGCCCGGCCAACCTCTTCGTCGCCGGCTTCATCGGCTCCCCGGCCATGAACCTGGTCGAGGTCCCGATCACCGACGGCGGCGTGAAGTTCGGCAACAGCGTCGTCCCGGTCAACCGTGAGGCCCTCCAGGCCGCCGCGGACAAGGGCGACCGCACGGTCACCGTCGGCGTGCGCCCCGAGCACTTCGACGTCGTCGAGCACAACGGCGAGGCCGCCAAGTCGCTCTCCAAGGACACCGAGGACGCCCCGGCCGGTCTCGCCGTCTCCGTGAACGTCGTCGAGGAGCTCGGCGCCGACGGCTACGTCTACGGCTCCGCCAAGGTCGGCGACGAGCACAAGGACCTCGTCGTCCGCGTCAGCGGCCGCGCCGTCCCGGACAAGGGCGCCACGCTGCACGTCGTGCCGCGTCCGGGCGAGATCCACGTGTTCTCCACCTCGACGGGCGAGCGCCTGTCCGACTGACGTCCGCGTCATCCGGGCGGAAGAACTCACCCCCGTAAGGGTTGAATTCACCCAAGTTGACGAAGAGGGCCCCGCGGCCGACCGCGGGGCCCTCTTCGTTGTCGACAAATACCCCGGCAGACCGGGCATTTCGATCGCCGTACGGTAGCCGTCCGTCAACCCGCTACCCCGAAATACCAACTTCCTCGTCCCCCGAACCGGTGACTAAATGTCGCCAAATCATCACCCCGCGCTACCCTCACTCGCGTGAAGCACTCCACCACTAACCAGCGGCCCCGGCGTGGCCGTGGCCCCGCCCGCCAGATCGGCCGGACCCTCGCCCTCGTTCTGCCCGTAGTCCTGGTGCTCTCCGGGACGCTCGCGGTCACCCAAGTCAACTGGTCGGGGAACCCTTCGAGCTCGGTGCTCACCGCGTCCTCCGAGGAGGTCTCGACGCGAGCCGTCTCCCGCGCCCCGCAGGACGTCCTGCGCGACAAGCTGCTCCTGGAACTCCAGGAGAAGGACCCGGGCGTGGCCCTCACCCACCTCCAGCAGGCGGTGAACGGCCGCCCGTCGCTCGCGAAGCACTGCGTCTCCATCGCCCGCGCCCTCGGCCGTGCCGCCGTCCGCGCGTACGGGCCGACGCGCGCCCAGTCCTTCGCCCGGCCCGTGTGCGACACGGCGTTCGCCTCGGGGGTCGCGGCCGGCCATCTCTAGCAAGCACAGGCCGGGACACACCGGCCGCCACGCACCGGTTCCGGACCGGCCGGCACGCACCGGTTCGGGGCCGCCCGGTAACAGCCTGTTAAGGAACGGTTGCCGCGGGAAAGCGCGTGCGGGGCGCCACGTACAGTTCGGACATGACCGATCCGAACGCCGCGTCGCGCCCCGTGCAAGCCGTCGTCCTGGCCGGCGGCCAGGGTTCCCGGCTGCGTCCCTACACCGACGACCGGCCCAAGCCGATGGTCGAGATTCCCGGCACCGGGACACCGATCATCGGCCATCAGCTCACCTGGCTCGCCGAAGAGGGCGTCACCGACGTCGTCGTCTCGTGCGGTCACCTCGCCGACGTCCTCCAGAAGTGGCTGGACTCGGCCGACCTCCCGCTCAACGTCACGACCGTCGTCGAGACGGAGCCCCTGGGCCGCGGTGGCGGCCTCAAGTACGCGGCCGCGCACCTGCCGCACCCCGACCTGCCCTGGTACGCGACGAACGGTGACATCTGGACCCGTTTCTCGCTGCGCGACATGGCGGACTTCCACGCCGAGCGCGACGCCGTCGCCACCCTCGCGCTGGCCCGTCCGCGCATCCCGTGGGGCGCCGTCAAGACGGACGGCTTCGGTCACATCACCGACTTCATCGAGGCGCCGCCCTCCACGTTCGAGATCAACGCGGGCGTCTACGTCTTCTCGCCCGAGTTCACCGACATGCTCCCCGAGCGCGGCGACCACGAGCGCACCACCTTCCCCCGCCTGGCCCGCGAGCGCCGGCTGTCGGGCTTCCCGATCCCGCAGGGCGCCTACTGGCGCGCCATCGACACCGCCAAGGACCTCACGGAGGCGGCGAAGGAACTCGCGGCCCTGGGCCGCTAGAAGCCCCCGCACGGCTCCACGAGGCAGGCACCGGGCCCTGCGCACGGCTCCACGAGGCAGGCACTGGGCCCCGCGCACGGCGCCACGAGGCGGAGCCCGGCGCACGCGCACGGTCCCGCGAGACCGTCCTGGCACGCCCGCACGACGACACCACGCACGCCCTCACGACGGCACCACCCCGACAACGCACGACGGCAGGGCCCCGCACATCCCTGTGCGGGGCCCTGCCGTCGTCGCGCCCGGTCGTGCGGGCGGCGTGGGGGCGGTGGGGCGTCAGCCCAGCAGGCCGCCCACCAGACCCGGCTGGCCCGTGGACGAGCTGCCGCCGGTGGAGGTGCCGCTCCCGGTGCCCGTGCCTCCCGTGCCGCCGGTGCCGCCGCCGCCACCGGTCGCCGTGCCGCCGCTGCTGGAAGGACCGGCGCTGGTGCTCGGCGCCCGGTCGACCGGCGAGGACTGCTCGGGCGGGGCCTGGCCGCTGCCCTGGGTCTGACTGGGCTGCTGCCCGCCGCCGGCCGGGTCGGTCTGCCGGGTGGCGCCCGGCGTGCCGGCCGACTGCGACGGGGTCGCGGAGCTGCTGTGGGTCGGCGGCTCGGAGGCCGAGGGGGTGGCCTTCCGGTGCCGTTCACCGGGCGTCTCGGGGAGCGGGGAGCCGGGCAGTTCGTTGCGCGGGGCCTCGCCGGGACCGGGAACCACGATCCGGCTGGAGTCGCGGACGGCACCGCCGAGGAGCGAACCGATGAGCAGGGTCAGGCCGACGACGACGGCCGTGAGCAGCGCGCCCCGCCGCAGCACACGGGCGCGCAGGTCCCAGATGTCGGCGCGCGGACCGAGCGTCCGCCAGGCCTCGCCGGCGAGCCGTCCGTCGGCGGAGTAGACCGGGGCACCCGCGATGATCAGCGGGGACCAGGCGGCGAGGTAGATGATGTCCGGCGTGTCGTACACGGGCACCGTCTTCCAGCTCACGGTGACGATGAGCGCCGCCGACAGCATGGCGCCGACCACGGCCGCCACCCGCTGCCACAGCCCGAGGACGGTCAGGACGCCGACGATGACCTGGAAGAAGGCGATGACGAGTCCGGAGCCGATGGGGTGATGCAGCGCGAACTGCCGCAGCGGCTCGGCGACTTCCCACGGATGCAGCGTGTTGAGCCACTTCACCATGGAGCCGCGCTTGCCGCCGTCGAAGTAGACGGGGTCGCAGAGCTTGCCCATGCCGGCGTAGACGGAGATGAATCCGAGGAAGACGCGCAGCGGGAGCAGCACGACGCCGAGGTTCATCCGGCGCCCGGGATGATAGGCGTGCCGGACCGAGTCGGAGCCGCGCCGCCTGCCGGAGGCCGGGCGGGTCGTCTCCTCGAAGCGTTCCTCGTCCTCGAAGCCGTCCTCGTCCCCGAAGTCGCCGTCCCCGAAGTCGCCGTCCGTGTAAGCGTGTTCGCCGTAGGGCGGGCCGCCGTACCGGGGTTCGTCGTAGGCGCTGCCCACGCTGCGCATCTGGGGCAGCAGTCGCTGCTCCTCGCCGAGGGGGGAGCGCTGGCTGCCGACGAGGGGCGTCTCGACCGTGTCGACGGTCAGATCGCCCGCGTAGCCGGGCTGTTCGCCGATGCGCGGGATGACCTGCGTCGAACCGGCGTCCGCAGTCGGCCCGGTGGAGCCGTGGGGGACGCCCGCGCTCCGTACGGCCTGGAGCAGGCGGTGGGCGCCGGTGTCGTCCGGCGCGGACTTCCCGCTCCAGACGACGGGCGCGCGGCGGCGGGCCCCGCCGGCCGGACCGGCCCCGCCCGCTCGGCCCGGCGCCCCGGCGCCGGGAGAGCCCAAGTGCCGCGCGATGCGCGGGGACTGGCCCCGTGACGCACCCGCCAACTGGACGCGGAAGCTCGCATGGTTGACGATGACCTGCGCCGGATCGCTCGGCACCTTCACCATGCTCAGCGCGGGAACGTCGTCGAATCCCGACGAGCGGTCCCCCGTGGGTGTGCGGGGTGTTCTGGTGTCCACACTCATCTAACCGAGTGACGTGTGGTTAGGACACTGCTTTGACCACGCGGAACTGTCCGGACCGCGTCAAGATCGTTCAGGACACCCCGATCACCCCGCGAGGGTGACCACCCGGACGTCCGTTCAGGCGCGGCGGCGCGCCGCCTCGTACAGCACAACTCCCGCCGCCACACCGGCGTTCAGCGACTCCGCGCCACCGGGCATCGGAATCCGCACCCGGAAGTCGCAGGTCTCGCCGACGAGCCGGGACAGACCCTTGCCCTCGCTGCCGACGACGATGACCACCGGGCCGCCCAGGGCCTCCAGTTCACCGACCTCGACCTCGCCGTCGGCGGCCAGACCGACCACCACGAGACCGGCCTTCTTGTACGACTCCAGGGCGCGCGTCAGGTTCGCGGCGCGCGCGACAGGCGTACGGGCGGCGGCACCGGCCGACGTCTTCCAGGCACCGGCGGTCATGCCGGCCGCGCGCCGCTCGGGCACGACGACACCGTGGCCGCCGAAGGCGGAGGCGGAACGGACGACCGCTCCGAGGTTGCGCGGGTCGGTCACACCGTCGAGGGCGACGATCAGCGGGTCCTGGCCCTCGTCGTACGCGGCGGCGGCGAGGTCCTCGGGGTGCGCGTACTCGTACGGCGGGACCTGGAGGACGAGACCCTGGTGGTTGAGCCCGTTGGTCATGCGGTCCAGCTCGGGACGCGGGGCCTCCATCAGGTGGATGCCGCCGCGCTCGGCGACGAGCTGGAGCGCCTCGCGGACCCGCTCGTCGTTGTCGATGAACTGCTGGACGTAGAGCGTCGTCGCGGGGACGCCCTCGCGCAGCGCCTCGACGACGGGGTTGCGGCCGACGACCATCTCGGACGTGCCCTTGCCGCCGCGGCCGCGCGGCGCGGGGCGGCGGACGGCCTGCTTCGCCTTGGCGCCCGCGATGCGGTTCTTCTTGTGACCCTTGCGCATCTCGGCGGGCGGGGTCGGACCCTTGCCCTCCAGGCCCCGGCGCCGCTGGCCGCCACTGCCGACCTGCGCGCCCTTCTTGCCGGACATGCGGCGGTTGTTAGCAGCCATGACCTACCTGTCTGTGTGAGACGTGCGTGTGTACGTATATGCAGTGTGCCGCCCGGAGGTCCGGGCGGCACAATCGATCAAGGCCGACCGGGGGTCGGCCGGGGTCGCCGGAGCGGGCCGTCAGCGCGGTCCGAGCGTCCAGCGCGGCCCCTGCGGGCTGTCCTCGATGACCAGGCCGGACTGGTTGAGCTGGTCGCGGATGGCGTCCGCGGCGGCCCAGTCCTTGCGGCCGCGGGCGGCCTCGCGCTGGTCGAGGACCAGGTGGACGAGCGTGTCGACGACACCGTGCAGATCGTCGCCGCGGTCCCCGTCCTCGGCCCACTGCGGGTCGAGCGGGTCGAGTCCGAGGACGCCGAGCATGGCCCGCACCTCGGCGAGGCGCGCCACGGCGGCTTCCTTGTCGTCGGCGGCCAGGGCGGAGTTCCCCTGGCGGACCGTCGTGTGCACGATGGCCAGCGCCTGGGGGACGCCCAGGTCGTCGTCCATCGCCTCGGCGAACGCGGGCGGCACCTCGGCGGCCGGCTCGACGACGCCTCCCGCCTTCTCGACGACGCGCTGCACGAAGCCCTCGATGCGCGCGAACGCCGACTCGGCGTCGCGCAGGGCGCCTTCGCTGTACTCGATCATCGAGCGGTAGTGCGGGGTGCCGAGGTAGTAGCGCAGCACGATGGGACGCCACACCTTGGTCATCGTGGACACGAGGACCGAGTTCCCGAGGGACTTCGACATCTTCTCGCCGCTCAGGGTGACCCAGGCGTTGTGCACCCAGTACTTCGCGAACTCGTCCCCGAAGGCCTTGGCCTGCGCGATCTCGTTCTCGTGGTGCGGGAAGATCAGGTCGATCCCGCCGCCGTGGATGTCGAAGGCGCTGCCCAGGTACTTGTGGGCCATCGCGGAGCACTCCAGGTGCCAGCCCGGACGGCCGCGGCCCCAGGGCGTCTCCCAGCTCGGCTCGCCCGGCTTCACGGACTTCCACATGGCGAAGTCACGCGGGTCGCGCTTGCCGGTCTCGCCCTCGCCCGAGGGCTGGAGCAGGTTCTCGAGCTCCTGGTTGGAGAGCTCCAGATAGCCGTCGTACGAGCGCACGTCGAAGTAGACGTTCCCGTCGGCCTCGTAGGCGTGACCGCGCTCGATGAGACCCTGCATCATCTCGATCATCTCGGGGACATGACCGGTCGCCCGGGGCTCGTACGTGGGCGGCAGGCAGCCGAGCGCGTCGTAACCCTCGTTGAAGGCACGCTCGTTCTCGTAGCCGATGGCCCACCAGGGGCGGCCCTGGGCGGCCGACTTGGCGATGATCTTGTCGTCGATGTCCGTGACGTTCCTGATGAACGTCACGTCGTAGCCGCGGTACGCGAACCAGCGGCGCATGATGTCGAAGTTGAGGCCCGAGCGGATGTGCCCGATGTGCGGTGCGGCCTGCACGGTCGCGCCACAGAGGTAGATCGAGACGCAACCCGGCACGAGCGGGGTGAAGTCACGGATCTGCCGGGCGCTGGTGTCGTACAGGCGAATAGTCACCACTCCAGGGTAGTGGGCCCCGGGCAGTGCCCCGCGCCCCTTCCCCCAGCATGGCCACGTATTCGTGACAAACGGGGGAGCCAGGGGGTGCAGGGGGGAGCGTCGGGGGGACCACCGGGGGCTTCCGGCGCTCCGGAGGCCGGTACTCCGGGCCGCCGAGGGCCGGTGCGCGGGTCCTCCGGGCCGGCCTGCTCCAAGGCGGCCCGGACGCCGGGCGAACCGGTGCTTCCGACGGTCCGGACGGGCAGTGTCTCCCGCCGCCCGGACAGCCGGTGCCCGCGTCCGTTCCGGTCGGCTCGTACGACCCGTTCGGTCAGCTCGTACGACTTGTTCGGTCCGCTCGTACGACCAGTGCCGTGGCGATCGCCATCAGACCCTCGTCGCGGCCGGGGAAACCGAGGCCGTCCGTCGTGGCGCCCGACACCGAGACCGGCGCGCCCACCGCGTCGGACAGGATCTTCTGGGCCTCGTCCCGCCGCTTGCCGATCTTCGGGCGGGGGCCGACGACCTGGACCGCGACGTTGCCGACGACGAAACCGGCCTCGCGGACGATCCGCGCCGCCTCCGTCAGCAGCACGACCCCCGGCGCCCCGGACCACTCCGGGCGCCCGGTGCCGAAGTGGGCACCGAGGTCACCGAGGCCCGCGGCCGAGAAGAGCGCGTTGCACGCGGCGTGCGCGACGACGTCGGCGTCCGAGTGCCCGGCGAGCCCGGGCCCCTGCCCCTCCCACTTCAGGCCGGCGCACCACAGCTCCCGGCCTTCCTCGAAGGCGTGGATGTCGGTGCCGATCCCGACCAGCGGGAGCACCAGACCCTGGACCGCGGCCCGACCCGGCTCCGGTACGGCCATCGCCTCCGGTGTCTCAGAACCCATCGTTGAGCCTCCGCCGCGCCAGAACGGCCTCCGCCAGCACCAGGTCCAGCGGGCGCGTCACCTTGAACGCCTCCTCGTGGCCCGGCACCACCACGACCCGCACGCCCAACTGCTCGACCATGCTCGCGTCGTCGGTCACGTCGTCGGTGACGGTCTCGTGGGCCCGCAGCAGCGTCTCGCGGTCGAAGCCCTGGGGCGTCTGGACGGCACGCAGCCGGGCCCGCTCCGGGGTGGCCACGACCGGCTCGGTCTCCCCGGCGACGGCCGCGGGCTCGACCTCCTTGACGGTGTCGGCGAGCGGCAGCGCCGGTACGACGGCGGGAGCGCCGTCCCGTACGGCCTCGATCACGGCGTCCACCGTGTCGACGGGGACGAGCGGCCGGGCCGCGTCGTGCACCAGGACGATGTCGACGCCGGGGGGCAGCGCGTCGAGGCCGTACTTCACGGACTCCTGGCGGCTGTCACCGCCCGGGACGACCAGGAAGTCGGTGCGCTCGGGCAGCGCGTGCGCGTCGAGCAGCGTCTTGACCTCGGCCGTGCCGTCCGGCGGAGCCACGACGACGACCAGCGAGACGGCACGCGAGGCGGCCATCGCGCGGACGGCGTGGATGAGCATGGGCGTGCCGTTCAGCGCGCGGAGCGCCTTGGGGGCGCCCGGACCGAGGCGCACACCTCGTCCGGCGGCCGGGATCACGGCGGCGGTACGGGCCTCCGGCGGCGAAGGGAGCGAAACGTCAGACATCGGTTCCTGTCAGGTTTGTGTGCTCGACCGGGATGGGTATGGCCTGGGGGTACCCCCTGCTCGGGGAGCTGGGGGAGCACCGGGCGCGACGCCTTGACCGGACCCTTCCGTGACATCCGGTCAAGTCGACTGCCCGGCCAGGCATCCCAAGTATCGGATACGCCGGTATACCGCGGGAAAGCCGATGCCGGGTGAACGGCCGGTTTACCGATTGGGTGCGGGTACGAACATGCCGCAGCGCCCGGCGACAGCAATACGGTAATTGCGTCATCGGGCACCGCGGCATTTTCATTGCGCTTCTGCGCGGGCTTGGGCGTACGTCAAGACGGCTCGCGTCTCGGCGACTGAGCCGGCGTCAGGACGCGAGAACCTCGTCGAGCAGGGCCTCGGCCTTGTCCTCGTTGGTGTTCTCCGCGAGGGCGAGCTCGCTCACCAGGATCTGGCGCGCCTTGGCGAGCATGCGCTTCTCACCTGCGGAGAGTCCGCGCTCGCGCTCACGACGCCACAGGTCACGCACGACTTCCGCGACCTTGATGACATCGCCGGAGGCGAGCTTCTCCAGATTTGCCTTGTAGCGACGCGACCAGTTCGTGGGCTCCTCGGCGTACGGCGCACGCAGCACCTCGAAGACCCGGTCCAGCCCGTCCTGACCGACCACATCACGCACGCCGACGAACTCCGCATTGTCCGCTGGCACACGTACCGTCAGGTCACCCTGGGCGACCTTCAGCACCAAGTAGGTCTTGTCCACGCCTTTGATCTGGCGAGTTTCGATGGCCTCGATCAGCGCGGCCCCGTGATGGGGATAGACCACGGTGTCGCCAACCTTGAACGTCATGTGACAGGTACCCCTTCCGTGGCTATCCAGAGTAACACGGAAACGGCGTCTTCTGAATGGCGTTTTCGCAGGTCAGGGCATATCTCGGGGCTTGACAACCGCAACAGGAACGTGCTGCGAGGGGCGAGCGGAAGAGGGTATTCGCAGGTGGGAGCGGCTGTCCATGCGGAGTGAAACGCGTACGTTACACACACCCGGAGCCCGTCGCCAGGGTCCGAACATCCCGTTTTGTCCTGCTCCAAGAGCGCGAGTTCCGCTACTCCGTTCGATGGACGGAGCCGAGTACGAGACGAATCCGGAATTGATCAAGGCGAACGATGATCACGTACTCGACGCCCCTGATGACACGGTGATCCTTTTCCCGGAGAGCCGGGCATTCATTCCTCGAAATGCGCAAGCCTAAGTCCGCGGAACTTATGTGAATGACGGACCGGCGCGCACGACAAAGGGGTGGGCGCACACCGGCGCACGGCGTGTCGGACGGCGGTCCGGAGGCGCACACGGGTCGCACAGAAGCCCACCCCCACACCCTGTCCACCCCCGCCACGGCACACCAGCAGTCGGCATCCGGCGGAAGGGGCCGTGCCGGTCCATCGATGCCCGTCGCCACCAACGGTCACGTCTCCGTCCAACAACGACGGGCTGATGCACCGGCACGGCCCCGCCCCCCACCGGACCGGAGCGCCACCCGCGGACGCCCACCGGACAGACCCCCGCTCCGGGCAGCCGAGCCGGACCCGGAGAGCCCCCGGACCCGGCGCCGGCCGCCCCGACCCCGCCCCGTTGTTTCACCCGGGTGAGCAAAGTCGGGGGCTTGGGGAGGGTCGGGTGCGGTCGGGCGGGAACGGATCGGTAACCTAAGGCCGCTGACAGACCCTTAGGGCGGCTTTACACAGAGGTCGCCCTGCTTCGCCCACGTTCAAGGAGTTGCCGCCGCCGTGAGCAGCAGCCTTCGACGCGGCTCTCTCGCCGCCGCCGTCATCGCCTTCTCGATCGCCTCGCTCGCCGCGTGCGGCGCCGGCACCGACGCCCAGACGAACGAGATCAAGCCGGACAACGCGGCCACCTCCGTGGGCGTGATCAAGGTCCAGAACGCCCTCGTGATCACCCAGCCCGACGTGAAGGCCACCGGCCCGGCCGTGGTCTCCGCGACGCTGTACAACAACGGCACCAGCGCCCAGACCGTGGACTCGATCAAGGTCGAGGGCGAGGGCACCGCCCAGCTCAAGGCCGCCGACGGCAAGAGCAAGCTGACCGTCCCGGCCGGCGGCTCGATCGTCCTCGGCGGCAAGGGCAACGCCTCCGCGGTGCTGTCCAGCCCCTCCCAGACCGTCCTGAACGGCAGCGTCCAGAAGGTGACCTTCGCCTTCAGCGAGACCGGTGACGTGAGCCTGGGCGCCTACGTCGTCCCGGCCGAGAGCTACTTCTCCGACTGGGGCCCGAGCGACATCCCCTCCGCGCCGGCCACCTCCTCGGCCCCGGCCACCTCGCCGTCCGAGTCGGCCACGGGCTCCCCGTCCACGTCCGCGTCCGCCTCCGAGGCGGGCCAGGCCGGCACGAGCGCGTCGTCGAGCGCGACGGCCACCGCGTCGGCGTCCGCCGGCCAGTGACACCGGCCGCACGCTAGACGCGGCCGGTCCCCGGCCCCGTACCCGGCCGGCGCCCACCGCGGCCGTACGCACACGGCAGTCCAGCACGCGCGCGGAAGTCCAGTACGCCGAAGGGCGGGACCCCCACTCCGGGGGTCCCGCCCTTCGGCGTACTGCCGTGTCGTACCGCCCTGTGGCGAGGCCGGTCTACGGCTCGAACTTGTAGCCGAGGCCGCGGACCGTCACCAGGTAGCGGGGCGCGCCCGGGTCGGGCTCGATCTTCGCGCGCAGGCGCTTGACGTGGACGTCGAGGGTCTTGGTGTCACCGACGTAGTCGGCACCCCAGACCCGGTCGATGAGCTGCATGCGGGTCAGCACGCGGCCCGCGTTGCGCAGCAGCATCTCCAGGAGGTCGAACTCCTTCAGCGGGAGGTCGACCTTGCCGCCGGAGACGGTGACGACGTGACGGTCGACGTCCATCCGGACGGGACCGGCCTCCAGGGCGGCCGGGGCGACCTCCTCCGGCTCCCCGCGACGCCGCAGGACGGCCCGGATACGGGCGACCAGCTCACGGGAGGAGAAGGGCTTGGTGACGTAGTCGTCGGCTCCTATTTCGAGTCCGACCACCTTGTCGATCTCGCTGTCCTTGGCGGTGACCATGATCACCGGGACGTTGGAGCGGCCGCGCAGCTGACGGCAGACCTCCGTGCCGGGCAGCCCCGGCAGCATCAGGTCGAGGAGGACGAGGTCGGCGCCGTTGCGCTCGAACTCGTCCAGTCCGTCGGGCCCGGTGGTCGCGATGGCGACCTCGAAGCCCTCCTTGCGAAGCATGTACGACAGGGCGTCGGAGAACGACTCCTCGTCCTCGACGACGAGCACACGGGTCACGGAAGGACCTCCGGGGCAGGAAGCGGTTCGTACGGGGATGTGACGGTGGTCGTCCCGTCGGGCTGCCCGGTCTCGTCCTCTTCGTCGAGTCCGGGCATGTGGTGATCGGTGGTGACACGGTCGCGGGCCGCACTCGCCTCCGGCAGCCGCAGGGTGAACGTGGAGCCCTGACCCTCGGAGCTCCACACCGTGACCTCCCCGCCGTGCGAGGCGGCCACGTGCTTGACGATCGCCAATCCGAGGCCCGTACCGCCGGTGGCACGGGAGCGGGCCGGATCGACACGGTAGAAGCGCTCGAAGATGCGCTCCTTGTCCTTGTCCGAGATGCCGATGCCCTGGTCGGTCACGGCGATCTCGATGTGCTCGCCACCGGGTGCGGTCACCCGGCGGGCGGCTATGCCGACGCGGGTGCGGGCGGGCGAGTAGTTGACGGCGTTCTCGACGAGGTTGCCGAGGGCGGCGGCGAGCTGGCCCCGGTTCCCCCACAGGCTGAGGTCGGCGGTGCCGCCGGCGGCCATGGTGATCTGCTTCGCACCGGCCTGGTGGCGGCAGCGGTCGATCGCCTCGGCGACCAGCTCGTCGACCCGGACCGGTTCGGCGTCCTCGAGAGGATCGTCGTTCTGGACCCTCGACAGGTCGATGAGCTCCTGCACGAGGTTGGTGAGCCGGGTGGCCTCTATCTGCATGCGTCCGGCGAAGCGCTCGACGGCCTCCGGGTCGTCCGACGCGTCCATGACGGCCTCGGAGAGAAGGGAGAGCGCTCCGACGGGAGTCTTCAGTTCATGGCTGACGTTCGCCACGAAGTCCCGCCGCACGGCCTCGATGCGGCGCGCCTCCGTCAGGTCCTCCACGAGAAGGAGGACGAGCCTGGATCCGAGGGGAGCCACTCTCGCCGAGACGGCGAGGGCCTCTCCCCGTCCCGTGCCCCTTCTCGGCAGGTCCAGCTCCACCTGACGTATCTCCCCGTCACGACGGGTGTCACGCGCCATGTGGAGCATCGGTTCGACGGCGAGCTTGCCGCCGCGCACCAGTCCGAGGGCGTACGCCGCCGAGCTGGCCTTGACCACGGCGTCCGCTTCGTCGAGTACGACCGCGGACGACCTGAGCACGGAGAGCACGGTGTCGACGCCGGGCGGAAGCACGGCGTCCGTGTGCAGGGAAGTGCGGGTCGGGCGTTTCTGGTCGCGCTCGCTCCAGCGGAACGCCAGCATGGCGATGACACCGGTGAGCACTCCGGCGATCGCTGCCGCTGCGGCGACCGCCGCGTTCACGTCCATGCACCCAGGTTAGGCATGGCGTAGCTCCTGGCCACAGCCATCCGAGTGCGAGCTCGAACACTCGTCGCCCAGAGTTCACCCAGGAGCCAGTACTGATTCACTTGAGATGTCGGAAACGGACGCGTACGGGCCCGAACGTGGGAGCGTGGGGTTCCAGGGTCCCTCCGGCGGCCGGCCGGCGGCCGGAACAGGCAGGTCCCGGACCCCGGACCCCGAAAGCTGACGTACGAGAGGGACGACCACATGCGTGACGCGTATCACGAGGAACTTGACTCGATCGGCGACGGCCTGGTCGAGATGGCCCGGCTCGTCGGGTCGGCGATCGGGCGCGCCACGACGGCCATCCTCGACTCCGACCTGAAGCTGGCCGAGAGCGTGATCGCCGCCGACCAGAAGGTCGACGATCTCCAGCACGAGCTCGAGGCCCGCGCGATAGCCCTGCTGGCCCGCCAGCAGCCGGTGGCGACGGATCTCCGTATCGTCGTGACGTCGCTGCGGATGTCGGCCGACCTGGAGCGCTCCGGGGACCTCGCCCAGCACGTGGCCAAGCTGGCCCGGCTGCGCTTCCCCGACCGCGCGGTCCCGCACGACCTGCACGCCACGATCCTGGAGATGGGCCAGCTCGCCCAGCGCCTGATGGCCAAGGCCGCCGAGGTCATCATCACCAAGGACGTCGACCTGGCGATGCAGCTCGAGCAGGACGACGACGACATGGACATGCTGCACCGCACGCTCTTCCAGCACCTGCTGGACGACAAGTGGCAGCACGGCATCGAGACCGCGGTCGACGTGACCCTCCTCGGCCGCTACTACGAGCGCTTCGCCGACCACGCCGTGTCGGTCGCCAAGCGCGTCGTGTACCTGGTCACCGGAGAGCACGCGGACGAGCTCCAGGCGGACATCCAGCCGGTCACGGGGGTGGAGGGCGCATAGCCCTGCCGGGCGGGAACCAGGCCTGAATCCGGCCGGAACCGGCCATGGAGAGAAGTCTGACGGGCCCGGCCGCTCCCAACGAGGGAGCGACCGGGCTCGGCCACGTTCCGGGGCGTCGGTTCCGCCGCGGGGGCGGGTTTCGGCTCCGCCGCGGGGGCGGGGCTCAGCTTCCGCCGCGTGCGCAGGGCGTCGGCTCATCCTCGTGGGCGGGGTTTCGGCCCAGCCACGGGGGGACGGGGCCTCAGATCAGCCGCATGCGCATGGCGTCGGCTCCGCCGCGGAGGCGGGATTTCGGCTCCGCGGCGTGGGCGGGGCTTCAGCTCCACCGCGGAAGCGGGGTTCGGCTCCACCGCGGAAGCGGGGTTCGGCTCCGCCGCTTGGGCGGGGCCTCGGCTCCGCCGCTTGGGCGGGGTTCGGCTCCGCCGCTTGGGCGGGGTTCGGCTCCGCCGCGTGGGTGGGGCAGCGCGACCTCGTGGTGGTCCGCCCCGCGCGGGATTCGCGCCCTGGGCGCGTGAGACGCCTCAGTGCGCCGTTGATGCGCCCACCGGGCTGGGCATGAGATGGGCGACGGAAGCCGTGCGGCGCGGTGTGCGCCGGACGTCTTCGTGCCTGAAGGAGGGACCCATGGCCGAATCCCCCAGCACGCCCGACCCGACCCAGGACCGCGACACCCAACAGCCCGCCGAGATCAAGAACCTCCCTTTGTTCGGCGCCTGCGGCTGCGGCTCAGGCTGCGGCTGCGGCTGCCAGTCGGGCAATCCCTGCCAGTGCGGCTGATCACGCACGTACGTACGTCCCGAAGGGCCCCGTCACCACGACGGGGCCCTTCGTCCTTGCCGGGCAACTCCCCTCGCCCCTGTCCACAGCCGGCCCCGCCGCTCGATCCCGGCCTCCGGCCACCGCACGAACACGTACACGCAAGGACCGGATACGTTCGGCCCCGACCGATATCTGCTCGATTGTGGTGCTGTTGTCCGATTGACCGTGGTCTGACCGGCGAACTCTGCTACCTCTGAGACAGGGGAGGCGGGCCCTGGCCCGCGGCGGCGCGAAGGGCGTCGCCAGGAGGGGACACACGTGAGCACGACACCACGGAACGCGGTCATCGCCATCGAACAGAAGGCCGTCGACCGCGCCTACGACTGCTACGAGGCCAGGCTCGCTGAGATGACGTCGCCGTCGGCGGCCTCGGCCTCCGCGAGCGCCAAGGACGGCATCGCGGTCCGCGAGAAGGCGGCGACCACCGCGGAGGAGTACGGCGGACTCGGCGGCGAGGCCCTGGTCATCAGCCGTGTCGACGTCCAGGAGGCGGGCGACGCCGAGCCGGAGACGTTCTACATCGGACGACGCCATGTCTTCGACACCGAGACCCGCGATCAGGTGGTCGTCTCCTGGACGAACCCGATCGCCGTGAGCTGGTACAACGCCCGGCCGGAGACACCGGGTGACGTCCTCCTGAGACGCCAGTTGCGCTGCGCCGGGCGCCTGGTCGAGGACTTCATGGACGAGATCGGCCCGGCCGCGGGGCCGTACCCCGGCGCGTCGGGTGCCGGGCGGGAGGGCGTCCTGCCGGCGGCCTTCACGGACGAGTCCGGGCCGTTCGAGGCCCTGGACCTTGCGGGAACCCCCGGACCCTCCGAAGCCCTCGAAGGTTCCGCCTTCCTGGACACCACTGACACCACCGACGCCCCTGACACCACCGACGCCCTGGACGGCGAGGAATCCCCGGAGGACGCGGACGGCACGACCGCCCCGCCCGCCGGCGGCCGCCACGCACGGCCGCGGACGATCCCGGCACAGCGGCAGCCCCCCGGCCGACGCCGTCAGAAGCCGCAGCCGGTCGACGAGTTCCTGCTGCGGGAGCTGCGCCGCTCCCGCAGCGGCCGGATGCGCGACATCGTCGAGACGATCAGGCGCGACCAGATGGCCCTGGTCACCGGTTCCCCCTCGGACATCCTCGTCATCCAGGGCGGCCCCGGCACCGGTAAGTCCGCGGTGGGTCTGCACCGGGTGACCTGGCTTGTCAACAACGACCACTTCCGCGCGCAGGACATCCTCGTCGTGGGCCCGCACCGGAACTTCCTGGAGTACGTGGGGCGCGTACTGCCGACCCTCGGCACCCGGAACGTCACCGCCGTACAGCTCGCCCGCCTCTGGGAAGGCGAGGTCCGGGGCACGGACTCCCCCGCCGCCCGGCTGGTGAAGTCCGACGAACGCATGGCGGCCGTGCTGCGCAGGCGCGTGGAGAGCGAGTGCCGTCCCGAGGCCCTCGACACCGTCGTCTCCGCCCCCTCCCACGCCCAGGACGAACCGGCCTTCGTCGTCGTCGTGGGTGGCACCTCGCTGCGTCTGGCGCGCTCGGACGTGCTCGGTCTCCTGATGGACGCCCGCGAGGGAGCCGAGGGCCACCGTGCGCGCCGGGACCGGTTCCGCACCCTGCTGGTGGACCGGCTGCTGGGTGAGCTCGTGGGCATCGCCCCGCACCGCAGCAGGGACGCGACGGTACGCCGTGAGCTGGAGCGCAACCGGCAGGTCATCACCCTCGTGGACCGGATCTGGCCCGCGCTGAGCGCCGAGGAGGCCCTGCGCGGTCTGCTCAACTCCCCCACCAGACTGCGCGAGTGCGCCGAGGGGATCCTCGATCAGGGCGAACAGGCCTCCTTGCAGCGGCCGAAGGCCGACAGCGCGGCCGAAGAACCCTGGACGACCGACGACTTGGTCTGCCTCGAAGAGCTGCGCTTCCTCATCGCGGGCGAGAGTCCCCGGCGGTACCGGCACATCGTGGTCGACGAGGCGCAGGACCTCACCCCGATGCAGGCGAGGTCGCTGCGCAGGCGGTGTCCGACCGGCTCGATGACCGTGCTCGGCGATCTGGCCCAGGCCACCGGACCGCACTCCTACACCAGTTGGAAACGGCTGGGCGGGATTCTGTCCGGCCAGGGCGACTGGCGCGTGGCCGAGCTGAACACCAGCTACCGCGTCCCCGCGGAGATCATGGAGTTCGTGGCACCCCTGGCCCGGGCCATCGCCCCGTCCCTTCCCTACCCCACGGCCGTACGAAGGGCAGGCGACGGCGCCGTACGACTCGTCCCCACCACCCCGTGGGAACTGCTGGACGAGGCGGCGACCCGTACGGCGCTCCTCGCGGGCACGAACGACGGCCGCACCCCCAGGTCGATCGCCGTCGTCGTCCCCGACGACTCCGGCTGGATGGAGGAGGTCCGGCGGCGCGTCGACCTCGTGGACGGCATGACCGAGGAGACCCTGCGGACCGTGTCCGTGCTCCCCGCCGCCCAGGCCAAGGGCATGGAGTTCGACCACGTCCTGGTGCTGGAGCCCACGGCCATGGCCGACCAAGGTCCGGTCGGGCTGCGCCAGTTGTACGTCGCCCTGTCCCGCAGCACCCAGACGCTGACGGTCCTCCACACGACACCGCTGCCGCCGGAACTGGGTAGGCCGGACGACGACGGGGCCGGTGACGTCAGCTCCGGGTACGCCTACTTGGCGCCCACGGGGACGCAGTCGCCGAACGGGACCCCACCCGGTGGTTCCGACGCCGACGCGTCCGGCGCGAACGGCTCCGCCGGCGACGATCTGCCGGTGGGCACGCCCGTCGAGGTACGGGTGCTCGGTCCCGGCCCCGGCTCCCATCTCAAGGTGAAGGTCCTCGCGCCCGCCACCGAGCGAACCGTCCTCCTCGTCCCGCGCCACGGCGAGCCCACCCCGGCCACCGGTTCCCGGCTGGAGGGCTGGGTGACCCGGAACGAGGGCCAGTTGAGCCTGGTCTCGGCCGGCGACTTCGGCCGCCGCCCCATCTCCTCCCGCATGGCGCCCCGTTACGAGGCCGCGCTCGGCGTCCTGCGGGACATCGCCCACGGGGACGGTCCGCCCCCGCCGGAGGCGACGGCGCTGCTCTCCGAGCTGAAGGGCATGGCCGCCCGGTGTCTGAGACGCGACCGGGTCGACTGGCTGAGCGTCTGGCGTCTGCTGGGGTCCGCCGACCGCGACCGGCTGAGCGAGCTGGCGGACCTCGCCCAGCACACCCGGCAGGCGATCGCGTCGGACGCTCCCGGCCTGCGGGCCGCCCTGACGGAGGACCCGGCGTTCCGCCAGTGGACCGACGTCCTCGACCGGGCCCGGGACGAACTCCGCCATCGGCTCCACACCGGCCCGGAAACGGGAACGCCCACCGAGCCCCTCCCCCAGACCGAGACGGGAACGCAAACGGAAATGCCGACCGAAATGCCGACTGAGACGAACGCGGAAACGGAAACGAACGCGGACGCGGACACGGACACCGCCACCACCACCGCCAAAACACCCCCCGTGACGATCACGCCGGTCACGCCGATCCGGCCAGTCACGCCGATCGGGCCGATCGGGCCGCTCACTCCGCCACCACCCACCGACCCGCGCAGCACATTCGAACCGAAGGACACCGCCCCCATGAACACTGCCGCCCTCCTGGAGATCGAGCCCGCCCCGTCCGAGGGAGGGACGGCGTGGAGCGAGGCACTCACACGGCGACTGGACGTCGAGGCTCAGACCGACCGGGACTGCAACACGCACGAGGCCGTGCGCTACGAACTGAAGGCTGCGCTCCTGCGAGCGGGGCTTCGCCCCTCGGACTCCAGGGTCTCGGACGCGACCCTGGAGGGCCCGGAAGGCTTCGTCCGCTACGAGGTGCTCGGCGCCGACCGTTCCGGCTACCCGCAGTTGCGCGCGGGAGCCGCCCGCCTCATGGAACTCGACCGGGTGGAGACCCGCACCGCGGACACCCGGTACCTGGTCCTGTCCGAACCGCCCACGGACGACTGGGCTCCCGAAGCGATCCGGGAGGCCTTCGGAGTACACGTCGTATGGCGCACCGAGTCCGGCTGGCAGGGCCAGGAGGCACGAACGGCCCTACGCCTGACGGACTGACCGGTTGCGGGGCTGCCCGCTGGGCCGATTGACTGCACCGCCGGGGATGGCACCCGCCACCCCGGCGGTACGGAAAGGAGCCAGGCACCGATGGAACGCCCCCTCCTCTTCCTGGACGTCGACGGCCCTTTGATCCCGTTCGGCACATCTCCGCTCCGCCCCACAACCTCCGACGCCGGCTACGAAGCACTCCCGGACGGGGAGAACCCACTGCTGAGCCGGCTCGACCCGACCGTGGGCCCCCGTCTGATGGCGCTGGGATGCGATCTGGTGTGGGCCACGACGTGGATGGAGGAGGCGAACGAATCGGTGGGCCCGGCGATCGGACTGCCCCGGCTCCCCGTGCTGGAGTGGCCCGAGACCCCCGAGCCGGGTCCCCGGGGCCTGCACTGGAAGACCCGCCCGATCGTCGAACGGGCCGAGGGCCGCCCCTTCATCTGGATCGACGACGAGATCGGCCCCGTGGACCACCTATGGGTGGCAGCACAGCACGATCCCCCCTACTTGCTGCACCACGTCCCCGCATCCAAGGGCCTGACCGACACCGACTTCACCACCCTCACCGACTGGCTCCACACCACGCCACATTGGGGGCTTTACGGGCGCTGACGTGCGTGAGGGGCTGGGGCGCTTGAGGGCCGGCGCGTTGGTCAGACCTTGGGCGGTGCTATAGGTCGAGTTCGGGACGATTGGAATCGAGAAGGTCGGGGTCCTGGCGGCTCAGCGCGTTTTCGAAGGCTCCCCAGCCCTCGTTGCGGATGTAGGCGGTCTCCGATGTGGTGATGGGGATCAGCCAGACGACAGCGACATCGCTGCCGTTCTCCACAGTGACCGAGAAGAAGTCCTCGTCGAAGTAAACAGGCAAGGCTGCGTAGAGGGCTGTCATGGTTCCGCCGGGCAGCGGTACGGGAAGCGGGACGACGTCACCGCGCAATATCGCCTCGCCGCTCGCCACCAGCCGCCCCGCGACGTAGTCCAGTACGTCCGGGAAGTGCCCATAGCCTTCCGAGCGGTTGGCGTACTCGCAGGTCAGGAGTTCCAGGTGGAAGTGGCGGTCCGTGGTCGGCTGCCACAACGGGATACGAGAGAGGCCGATCGTGGCGAACGCCTGCGCGCCCGGGATCTTGCCGTCACGAAAGTGTGCGACCTGAGGAGTGCCTGGCGCAGCTCCTGGGGGCGGGGACCAGGCCCCGAGCATGCGCCCGAGGCGGCTCTCAAGATGGTCTATGAGCTCCGTCACGAGGCTCCCTTGTCCGACGTCCTTGTGCCCGGCCGTTCACACGATGGCCTCTGGACAGTAGCGACCGAGCCAGGCCGTGAGCGAGTCAGCCCCCAGACGGCCCCAGCACAGCAACAAGCCCCCTACCAGCGGAGAACCCGCAGGCAGGGGGCTTGATCAGTTCGTCTTACTTCTTCTTGCCCTGGTTCTTGACCGCCTCGATCGCCGCCGCTGCCGCGTCCGGGTCGAGGTAGGTGCCGCCCGGGTTCAGGGGCTTGAAGTCGGCGTCCAGCTCGTAGGAGAGGGGGATGCCGGTGGGGATGTTCAGGCCCGCGATGTCGGCGTCGGAGATGCCGTCGAGGTGCTTGACCAGGGCGCGCAGCGAGTTGCCGTGGGCCGCGACCAGGACCGTACGGCCGGTCAGCAGGTCCGGGACGATGCCGTCGAACCAGTACGGGAGCATGCGGACGACGACGTCCTTGAGGCATTCCGTCTGGGGGCGCAGCTCGGGCGGCAGGGCCGCGTAGCGCGCGTCGTCGAACTGGGAGTACTCGGCGTCGCGGTCGAGCGCCGGCGGCGGGGTGTCGTACGAGCGGCGCCACAGCATGAACTGCTCCTCGCCGAACTCGGCGAGCGTCTGGGCCTTGTCCTTGCCCTGGAGGGCGCCGTAGTGACGCTCGTTCAGGCGCCAGCTCCGGTGGACCGGGATCCAGTGACGGTCCGCGGCCTCCAGCGCGAGCTGCGCGGTGCGGATCGCGCGCTTCTGGAGCGAGGTGTGGACCACGTCGGGCAGCAGGCCGGCGTCCTTGAGCAGCTCACCGCCGCGGACTGCCTCCTTCTCGCCCTTCTCGTTGAGGTTGACGTCCACCCAACCGGTGAACAGATTCTTCGCGTTCCATTCGCTCTCGCCGTGGCGGAGGAGGATCAGCTTGTACGGTGCGTCGGCCATGGCTCCGAGCGTAATCGAACCCCGCGACCGCTCGCGCCCTCGGCCATCAGTCGGACACCGGAGCCCCCGGACGGCCGTCCCTCGCCCACTCCGGAGACCGTCAGTTGACGGCATCTGTTAATTGAGTGGCTCTCGGAGGCCGGCGGCTCGTAAGTTGTGCTCACCGCCCGAGCCGCTTACATCCGTGGGGGATCCATGCCTGCCGCCGTCATGAGACGTGCCGTCCGAGAGACCGTCTCAGGGCTCCCCCGCGAGTTCTGGTGGCTGTGGACGAGCACACTCGTCAACCGGCTCGGGGCCTTCGTCGCCACCTTCATGGCCCTGTATCTGACCCTCGACCGCGGCTACTCCGCCTCGTACGCGGGCCTGGTCGCCTCCCTGCACGGCCTCGGCGGTGTCATCTCCTCGCTGGTCGCGGGTGTCATGACCGACCGTTTCGGACGGCGCCCCACGCTGCTGGTCGCGCAGGTGTCGACGGCCGCCTCGGTCGCCCTGCTCGGCTTCATGCACGACCCCATGGCCATCGCCGCCGTCGCCTTCCTCGTCGGGATGGCCAGCAACGCCTCCCGGCCCGCCGTGCAGGCGATGATGGCCGACATCGTCCGGCCCGAGGACCGCGTCCGCGCCTTCTCGCTCAACTACTGGGCCATCAACCTCGGCTTCGCCGTCTCCTCCATGGGCGCCGGCTTCATCGCCGAGTACAGCTACCTCGCGGGCTTCGTCATCGAGGCGGCCATGACCCTCGTCTGCGCGATCGTCGTCTTCGCGAAGCTCCCGGAGTCCAAGCCGGTGCAGGCCGCCAAGGAGGCGGAGGCCCCGGTCGGACTCGGGACCGTGCTGCGCGACGGCCGGTTCATGAGCGTGGTCGGGCTGTCGTTCCTCGTCGCCCTGGTCTTCCAGCAGGGCTCCGTCGGACTGCCGGTCGCCATGGGCCGGGCCGGATTCACCCCGGCCGACTACGGCACGGCGATCGCCGTCAACGGCTTCATGATCGTCGCGCTCCAGATCCCCGTGGGCCGTTTCATCGAGCACCGGGACCCCAAGTCGCTGCTCGTCGTCTCGTCGCTGCTCGCCGGATACGGGTTCGGGCTCACCGCCTTCGCCGGGTCGGTCGGGGTCTTCACCCTCACCGTCTGCGTGTGGACGCTCGCCGAGATCGTCAACGCCCCGACGCAGACCGGTCTCGTCGTCCGCCTCTCCCCCGTCCACGGGCGTGGCCGCTACCAGGGCATGTACACCCTCTCCTGGGCGCTGGCCTCGCTCATCGCCCCGGTCATGTCCGGTGTCGTCATCGACCGCTTCGGCGCGCCTTGGTTGTGGGGCCTGTGCGCGGTGGTCGGCACGGCGGCCGGTCTCGGATACGGGCTGCTCATGCGGCGGCTCCCGGCGGAGGAGTCCGTCCGGGAGGCCGGTTCGGTCCCCGACTCCGCCCAGGACCCGGTACGGGAGGCAGTGCTGGAATCGGTACGGGAGTCGCTGCCCGGCTCCGTGCGGGAGCCGGCCCAGGGCGCCGGAACCGGAGCCGCGGCCGGGGTCACCTCCGCCTGAGCCCCGGCCCGAACCCTCGTCCGAGCCGGTCCGAACCCCGGTCCCAGAGCTGATCCGAGAGCCGGCCCGGACCCCGTTCCGAGCGCTGGTCCGAGAGCCGGTCCGAACCCCAGTCCCAGAACTGGTCCGAGAGTCGGTCCGAACCCCGGCCGGAGCCCCGGTCAGAGAGACGGTCCGAACCCCTGCCGGAGCCCCGGTCCGAGAGCCGGCCCGCGTCGAAGCACTCCGGCCCAGAAGTCCTCCGCGCGGATGCGTCCGCACCTCACGGGTGCATCCGCGCCCCCTTCACCACCTTGTCCACCGCGTTCCGCGGCCCGTACACCGCGAGTCCCACCAGGTCGAGCCCGCCGGTCGGCACCGCTCGTACGGCCGCGCGGTTGTCCCGGTCGTTGCCCGTGGCGAAGAGGTCCGAGGTGAAGACCGCCCGCGGCAGTGCCCGGGACAGCGCCCGGCCGTGGGCAGCGGTCAGCGTCTCCTTCGAGGCTTCGAGGACCAGCACCGGCTGCCGGAACATCGGCAGGTAGGAGACCGCGTCGGCGTCCTCGTACGGCTCCCCGATCACCTCGGGGACGACCGTCCCCAGGCCGCTGACGAGGAAGGCGGTCACGTTGAGCCGCTGCCAGGGCTCGAGGTCGTCCCGCAGGACGACGGTGATCTTGGTGTCGAAGCGCACGGGCGCCGCGTCCGGAAAGCTCGCGCCGCCGGCGCCGGACGGGGTCACGTCGGTCCCACCGGATGCGTTCGTCCCGGTTCCGCCGGACGGGTTCATGTCGGCCCCGGCGGACGGGTTCATGTCGGCCCCGCCGGACGGGTTCGTGTCGGTCTCGCTGCTCATGCGAGAAGACTGCCGAGCCTCGTACCCCCTCGTCTTGTACGTTCTTTGCATGGCCCCCCAGCGTGAGACGTCCGCCTGGCGCCCCGGCGTCCCGGGCATCGTCGAGGTCTTTCACGCGCACTACACCGAGTACGCGTACCCGATGCACGTGCACGAGGCCTGGACCCTGCTGATCGTCGACGACGGAGCCGTCCGCTACGACCTCGACCGGCACGAGCACGGCACCCCGCGCGACACGGTGACCCTGCTGCCGCCGCACATCCCGCACAACGGCGCGCCCGCCACCGCGCGCGGATTCCGCAAGCGGGTCCTCTACCTCGACGGCTCACGCCTCGCCGACGACCTCATCGGCCCCGCGGTGGACGGCCCCGATCTCGCGGATCCCGTACTGCGGGCCCGGGTCGCCCAGGTGCACACGGCGCTCGCACGCCCCGGCGACGAGCTGGAGGCCGACAGCAGGCTGACGCTGATCTCGGACCGGCTGCGCGGGCTGCTCCTCCCCCGGTCGGCGCCGGGACTCCCGCCCGCCGACCGTCCGCTCGCCCGCCGGCTGCGCGAACTCCTCGACGAGCGGGTGGTGGAGGGCATCGCCTTGGACGAGGCCGCGCGGCTCGTGAACGCCCACCCGGCGCACCTGGTCCGGGCGTTCAGCGGCGCGTTCGGCATCGCCCCGCACCAGTACCTGATGTCCCGCCGCGTGGACCGCGCCCGCCGCCTGCTCCTCGACGGACGCCCCCCGGGCGAGGTGGCCGCGCTGACCGGCTTCTACGACCAGTCCCATCTCACCCGTCATTTCCGGCGGTTGGTGGGGGTGACTCCGGGGCGGTACGCGCGGTCGTGACGGGACGGGTCCGCGCGTGCGACGGCGACGGTATGCGCGATCGTGAGCCGGGGGCCGCCGCGCCGACCCCGGAGCCCCACGCCCTAGTGGTCCCGCTGGGCCTCGTAGAGATTGCGCGGCCGTACGACGTCGGTCGTCCCGTACAGCTCCAGCCGGGCATGCAGGTCGCCGGCGAAGTCGGGTACGTCGATCTGGTCGAACTCGGTGACCTCGTTGACGCCGACGGTGGCGCTGTAGGGGGCGAGGCCGTCGATCTTCATGAGACCGGCCCGGCCGTTGGTGACCCGGATGTTCCAGTGGGTGAAGCGCGCCCCGAAGAGCGGTCCCGCCGAGGCGTCGCCGCCGTGCCGGCCGTCGTTGTCGACGGTGATGTCGGTGCGGACGTTCGCGAAGGGCAGTCCGCGGTGGGAGTCGAACGTGCCCATGCGCATGTCGCCGCGCGACCAGACGTTGTACGAGGACAGGCCCTCGACGTTGATGCCGTGCAGTTGGGTTCCGGCGGGCGCGGGAACGGTGCGCTCCTCGACGGTGAAATGCTCGATCAGGTTGTCGTGCGAGCCCTCGCGGCAGAAGTACGGGTGGTGCGAGCCGCGTCCGGCGACGGTCGTACGGCGCAGGGTGCAGGCGGAGGCGGCGACGAGCCCGAATCCGTTGTCGACGTGGCGGACCGTGACGTCATCCACCCAGCAGTCGTAGGCGCACTGAAGGACGACTCCGTTGTAGCCCTTGTCGAGGAGGTGCGGGGACTGCGGAGTCTCCACGGCCTCCAGGGTGAGCCCCTCCACCCCCGAGCCGGTCAGCTCCTCGACGTGCGTGGTCAGCCGGGGGTCCCACTCCGGGCGTACGTCGAGCGGGAGGGGGCGTTCGAGTGTCACCCTGCGGCCGCGCACATGGGCGACGCGGACGGGCCACTCGTAGGGGACGTACGAGGTCAGCTTGGTCTTGTCGTCCCAGAAGTACGCCTCCGGTCCCGGTCCGCCGCCGGACATGTGCTCCAGGAGCGTGTGACCGGCGTCGTCGGCGAGGCGCAGCAGGACGAGCGACCCGGGGCGCAGTGCGGAGGCGTCCGCGACGGTCACCGTCCACGACCCCTGCCGCGCGGGCTCGACGGTCGTGAGGGTGCGCCAGGCGTCGCGCGTGTTGCCGGTCCAGCCCTCGAAGGGCCACGCCTTCGCCTTGACGGCGGCGACGAGGGAGTCCCAACGGGCGGTGGGCGCCAGCCAGATGAGGCCACCGGCCCAGGACCAGGACGACTTGTCGCCGCCGTACCGTGATCCGTAGGCACCGATCAGTTCGGTGAGGTTCCTGGTCGCGTACAGCGTCGTACGGCCGCTGCCGGCGCCCCGGAGGACCACGTTCGAGTGGCCGATGCGGATCAGGTCGTCGATGCGGAACGTCCCGGGAGGGATGGTGACCGTGCCACCGCCGGCCCTTCCGGCGGCGGCGATGGCACGGTTGATCGCGGGGGCGCAGTCCGTCGTGCCGTCGGCGGCGACGGCGCCGTGGTCGCGGATGTCGGTCACGACGGGCCGGCGGGGCAGCCGGGCGGCCCCTCGGTACGCGCCCGACCTGCCGACGTACGGGATCTGCGGATGGGTGAACGGGGTGCGGACGAACTCCCGCCAGAGCGCCGGCACTTCCCCGGACCGGGCGGAGGTGCCCGGCGCGCCGCCTGACGGGGCGGTGCCCGTGCCCCGGGCGGGCGGCAGGGCCGGCCCGGCGGTCCCCGGTGCCGCCGCGGCGGCCGTCGTGCCGGTGACGGCGGTGGCCGCCACGGCCGTGGCGCCGCCGAGCAGGGTCCGCCTGGTCATCCCCGTGTTCCCGTGCCTGCTGTTCATGCCCGTCCGCCCTTCCATGCGCTTCCCGTTTCCGCGTGCATTTCATGGATGTGAACGACGTTCAGATCTGCGTCGGCGGTGAGCATGCCACGGGGACCCCGGGTGGGGAAAGGGTCCTGCACAGGCTTGTTGGCGGAGGGTGAATCCGGGCGGAGCTACCGAACGTCGAGCGTCAGGGAGCAGGCTTCCGAGTCAGATGCGTGAACGCTTCGAGGTTGCGCGTCGACTCGCCGCGCGACACCCGCCAGGCGTACTCCTTGCGGATCGCGGAGGCGAAACCGAGTTCCAGGAGGGTGTTGAAGGAGCCGTCGGCGGCTTCGAGGACGGACCCGAGGAGACGGTCGACCTCCTCCGGGGTCACGGCGGTCAGCGGCAGCTTGCCGACCAGGTACACGTCTCCGAGGGGATCGACCGCGTAGGCGACCCCGTAGAGCTTGAGATTGCGCTCCAGCAGCCAGCGGTGGACCGCTTCGTGGTTCTCGTCGGGGTGGCGGATCACGAACGCGTTCAGCGACAGCGAGTGCTTGCCGACGATCAGCGAGACCGTCGTCGACAGCTTGCGGGTGCCGGGCAGTTTCACGACGTACGAGCCCGCGCCGGGACTCTCCCACTCCAGCTCGGCCTCGGTGAGGACCTGCTCGATGATCGACGCTGCGTCAGCCATGCGGCGAGCGTACGTGACCAGGTCACGGGGAGACGCGTCGGGCACGGAGGCGTGACGAGACGAGGGGTCCGCGCTTCGGGATCGGTGGACGCCACGGGACGGTGAGTCCGCACGTCGGGACCGGCAGGCGCGTCAGGCGTGGTGGGCGCGCAGGCGGCGCCGGTGGTCCTGGGTCGCCGCCGTGTACACGTCCGCCGTCGCCGCCGCCGCGGTGTCCCAGCCGAAGCGCTCCGCGTGACGTGCCGCGGCGGCGCCCATCTTGGCCACGAGGGTCTCGTCGTCGGCGAATTCGCGCAGCACGCGCGCGTAGTCGGCGGGATGGTGACCCTGCACGAGGAAACCGGTCTCCCGGTGGCGCACGGCCACCGGCAGGCCTCCGACCTCGGCCGCGAGCACCGGCGTACCGGCCGCCTGCGCCTCGATGGCGACCAGCCCGAAGGACTCGCTGTACGAGGGCATGACCAGCACGCTCGCGGCCCGGAACCAGTCCGCTAGCTGGTCCTGCCCGACGGGCGGGCGGAACCGTACGACGTCGGCGATGCCCAGGCGCGCGGCCAGCTTCTGGAGCCCTTCGGGCTTGGCGAGCCCGCTGCCGCTCGGGCCGCCCACCACGGGGACGACGATCCGGCGGCGCAGCTCGGGCCGCTCGTCGAGCAGCACGGCGACCGCGCGCAGCAGCACGTCGGGGGCCTTGAGGGGCTGTATGCGGCCCGCGAAGAGGGGGATCAGGGCGTCCTGCGGGAGGCCGAGCCGCGCGCGGGCGGCGGCACGGCCGTCGGCGGGACGGAAGCGGTCGAGGTTGACCCCGGGGTGGACGACGGCGACGTGGCCGGCGTCCGCGCCGTAGTGGCGTACGAGTTCGTCCGCCTCCTCGGCGGTGTTCGCGATGAGGCGGTCGGCGGCGCGCACGATCTGGGTCTCGCCGATGACACGCGCGGCGGGCTCGGGGGTGTCGCCCTCGGCCAGCGCCGCGTTCTTGACCTTGGCCATGGTGTGCATCGCGTGGACCAGGGGGGCGCCCCAGCGTTCGGCGGCCAGCCAGCCGACGTGGCCGGAGAGCCAGTAGTGCGAGTGCACGAGGTCGTAGTAGCCGGGGCGGTGACCGGCCCAGGCCTGCATGACGCCGTGGGTGAAGGCGCAGAGCTGCGCGGGGAGGTCTTCCTTGGCGAGGCCTTCGTAGGGGCCCGCGTCGACGTGCCGGACGAGGACACCGGGAGCCAGCTCGACGGCCGGCGGGAGCGCTCCGGTGGTCGCCCGCGTGAAGATCTCGACCTCGATGTTGATCGCGGCCAGCCGCTGGGCGAGCTCGACGATGTACACGTTCATGCCGCCCGCGTCGCCCGTGCCGGGCTGGTGCAGGGGCGAGGTGTGCACGGAGAGCATCGCCACGCGCCGGGGCCTGCGGTGCAGCCTGAGCCGCGAGGAAGTCGCCGGGGAGCGACGCCCGAGCCTGCTCACGTACTGGCTCACGTGGCGATCCTCCTTGCTGCGGGCATGCCGGTCGGAGGACGTGTTCACGCCCTCCAGGAGGTGGAACGCCGGACGGGTCCGCTCCATTTCCCCTTTGCCGAATCATTACCCCTGGTCGCTCAACCGTTCGATCGCGGGGTGCGTCTGCTTCCCCGGTCCGTCCGCCCCTGGTCTCCGCACTCGCTGCCGCACCGGCAGTCGCCCGGCCGCCGCACTGGCCCGTCGCCGGGCCGTCGCACCGGCCGTCCAAGGCCCACCTCGGGCCGGGTCCGGCAGGGTTTTCCACAGCGGGGTGGGGGGTGGCCGCCGGTTGTCCACAGGGTCACCCGGGCCGCTGCCGGGCGCCTAGTCTCGTACGCATGACAGCCCGCCCAGCGCCCCTCCCCCACTCTCGGCTCCGCTCGAGCGGGAGCACCCCCGTCGTGGGCACGGTGACGCGCGGGACGACGAACCCCAACCGCCTGCGCCGCATGGACCGCTGGATCGCGGCCACGCACGGCGCCGAACTCCGCCGGGCAGCGGAGCCGGTGGCCGTGGACCTCGGCTACGGCGCCGCGCCGTGGACCGCGGTCGAACTGCTGGCCCGGCTGCGCACCGCCGCCCCCCGCACCCACGTCTTCGGCGTCGAGATCGAACCGGCGCGGGTCGCCGCCGCCCGCCCGTACGAACGCGAGGGCCTCGCCTTCCGGCACGGCGGCTTCGAGGTGCCGGTGCCGGGCCGGCCGCATCTGATCCGGGCGGCCAACGTGCTGCGCCAGTACGACGAGGAGCAGGTCGCCGAGGTCTGGCGGCGGCTCTGCGCACGGCTCGCGCCCGCCGGCCCCGGCTCCCGGGGCGGGCTGCTCGTCGAGGGCACCTGCGACGAGATCGGCCGCCGGCACGTCTGGGTCGCCCTCGGCCCGGACGGCCCGCGCACGGTCACCTTCGCCACCCGGCTCGGCTCCCTGGACCGCCCGTCCGACCTGGCCGAGCGGCTGCCCAAGGCCCTCATCCACCGCAACGTGCCGGGCGAGCCCGTGCACGCGTTCCTGCGCGACTTCGACCGCGCGTGGGCGGCCGCCGCGCCGTACGCCGCGTACGGCGCGAGACAGCGCTGGATACGCACGGTCCGCGATCTGACGGCCGACTGGCCGGTCGTGGACGGACCCGCCCGCTGGCGCCAGGGAGAAGTGACGGTGCGCTGGGAGGCGTTGGCGCCCCGCGCCTGACGGAGCGTGGGGGTCCGGCGACCGGGAGGCGACCAGTGGGTGGCCTGAGGGGAACGATCTCGGTGAGTCGCACGTCACACAGGCGGGAGGGTGAGATCGTCATGCCGACGCGGGCTCCGGGGAAGGGAGTTCCTGCCTGCCTCGCGCGCGAGGGAAGGGAGTTCTTGCCCGGCTCTGTCGCATTGCGCGCCGACATGGCACGATCCCTCAGGCGTCCGTAAGTTACTGACGGTAAATCAGGTGGGGGGCGGAGATGGGATCCGGCAAGTGGAGTCTGACCACGGCGGCCGTGGCCCTGGCCTGCGCGTGCGCCTGCGTGGTGCTGGCGCCGTCAGGGACGGCCTACGCGAGCCCGGCACCGAAACCGGCGCCGACCAGGACCTCCGCGGCCACCCCGACACCCGTGAGCAACAAGGACCTTGAAGCGGTCCGCAAGAAGCTCGACAAGCTCTACCACGAAGCGGCGGTCGCCACGGACGCGTACAACGCCGCCGAGGAGAAGACCCAGAAGCAGTCCGCCGAGATCGTCGGGCTGGCCCGGCAGATCGTCAAGCAGCAGGCGAAACTGGACGCGTTGAAGGATCGCGCGGGTGCCGCGGCCCGCGCTCAGTACCGCGGCGGCGGGCTGCCGCCCGAGGCCCGGCTGTGGCTGAGCGACGACCCGCAGGAGTTCCTGGACGGCGCCGGCCGGGTGCGGCAGGGCGAGCACGCCACCAAGGGACTGCTGGACGAGATGGCGCGCACCCAGCAGGACTTGCGGCAGTACGCGAAGGACGCCTCCGCGCAGTGGCGGAAGCTGGAGGCCGACCGCGAGGACAGGGCCGAGGCCCAGAAGAAGATCAAGCAGCGGATCTCCGACGCCGAGAAGCTGGAGTCCCGGCTGGAGAAGAAGGAGAAGGAGCGGCTCGCGAAGCTGGAGGAGGAGGCCGCCCACCAGGCGCAGTCGGCCTGGCTGAGCTCCGGCGTCCTCGCCGACATCAAGAGCGACGCGTCCGAACAGGGCAAGAAGGCCGTGAAGTACGCGACCGACCAGATCGGCAAGCCGTATGAGTGGGGCGCCGAGGGTCCGAAGACGTTCGACTGCTCGGGGCTCACCTCGCAGGCCTGGGCGGCCGCCGGGCATCCCATCCCCCGCACCTCGCAGGAGCAGTGGCGCCAGCTCAAGCACGTCGACATCAAGGACATGCGCCCCGGCGACCTGATCATCTACTTCGACGACGCCAGCCATGTCGGGATGTACATAGGGGACGGCGCGATCGTGCACGCCCCGCGCCCCGGGCGCACGGTGACGATCACCGGCGCGGGTTCGATGCGGATCCTGGGCGTCGTACGGCCGGACGGGGACGCTCCTTCGTCGGGCGCCGACGCCACGAAAGAGGTACGGGGTCACTCGTGATGGCGTGATGGCGTCATGGCAGGACGGCTTGGCGACGTGACGACCTGGCGGTGGTCCGTCCCGGGTTCGTGGGGGCACGGCTCCGCGTGACCCACCGCACGTGACCCACCGCACGGTTGCCCCGGCCACCCGAACCCGGGGACGTGACCTTCGTCATCCCCGGTGGGACCGCGTCCTGTCCAAATGCGTTACGGGATGCGGCATATGACGGTGGCCCTTTGCCCGGCGGGCCGCCGTCGGCCATTCCGCTGCGGCACCGGCGGGCGCTATGGTCCCCGTCGGTGGGTCGAGGTCCTTCGCCCACCACGCCCTCGGGGGGAGGGAAGGAACCCAGACGATGCCCGTACCCGTACCGCGGCAGAGAGCGATCCCGGCCGTGGAAAGTGGTCAGGCTCAAGCCGTGTTCTCACCCGGCGGCCCGTCCGGCGACATCACCGGCGGCCCCGCCGGCACGACACCGGAAGCCCGCACCACGACCCCGAACCCCGGCACCGGCCAGCTGACCCTCCTGGTCATCGAGGACGACCCGGCAGGTTCGCTCGGCGTGCCCGAGATGCTCGACGCGACCGGCAAGCCGGTCCGGGTCCGCACCGCCCGCAACCTCACCGAGGCCGAGCGGCTCCTCACCGACGACGTCCACTGCATCCTGCTCGACCTCGCGCTGCCCGCGCCGGGCCGGGCGGCGGAGAGCGCCGACGAGCTGGCGACGCTCAAGCACGTCCTGCAGCTCGCGCCCGGCCACGCCGTCCTCGCGCTCACCGCGTCCGGTGACGCCGAGCGCGGCACGGAGGCGGTGCGTGTCGGCGCCCAGGACTATCTCTTCCGTGACGAGCTGGACAGCCGGCTGCTGAGCCGCGCGATCCGGTACGCGGTGGAGCGGAAACGTTCCGACAAGGCCGAACGCCGGCTCACCGAGTCCAAGCTCCGCGCTCAGGAGAACGCCCGCCTGGAGCGCGGGCTGCTGCCGACGCCGCTGCTGGAGGGCTCCCCTCTGCGGTTCGCCGCGCGCTACCGCCCGGGACGCTCCCGCGCGCTGCTCGGCGGCGACTTCTACGACACCGTGCGCACGTCCGACGGCACGGTGCACGCGATGATCGGCGACGTCTGCGGGCACGGGCCCGACGAGGCGGCACTCGGCGTGGAGCTGCGTATCGCCTGGCGCGCGCTGACGTTCGCGGGGCTGTGCGGTGACGAGCTGCTGTCCACGTTGCAGCAGGTCCTGGAGCACGAGCGCGAGAACGACGAGATCTTCGCGACGCTGTGCACGGTGGACATCGCGCCGGACGGGCGCCGGGCCGGGCTCTGCCTGGCCGGTCACCCGTCCCCGCTGATCGCCCGTCCGGGGCGGCCCGCCGAACTGCTGCCGTACGACAACAACGGACCCGCGCTCGGTCTGCTGCCGAACGCCCGCTGGCCGCGGATGCAGGTCGAGCTGGGTGCCGCGTGGAGCCTGATGCTCTACACCGACGGCCTGATCGAGGGTCACACCGGTGTGGGCAAGGAACGCCTGGGCCTGGACGGCATGGTGGACATGGTCCGGCGGCAGCTTGCCACGGGGCTCCAGGGGGAGGACCTGCTGCGGGCGACGGTGAACGAGGCGCGCGAACTCAACGGTGGGGAGTTGGCGGACGACGTGGCGGTGCTGCTGCTGGACCGGGCGCCCTAGCCTGCCGCTACGCCGGCTGTCGCGGTGTCGGTCCGGTGGGGGCGGGGTCCGGGACGGAGGGGCGTAGGGGCCTGAGGTTCCGGAGAATGGCTTCCGGAGGCGGGAGGGTTACCTGCCGCCGTTGTACGGGCCGTACGGGCCGTCGCTGCTGCTGCCGCCTCGGCGGCCTCCGCCGGAGACCTGGCGCAGCGCGGGGCGCACGTCGACGAAGAAGACGATCGTGGCGACCAGACCCGCGAGCTGGAGGAAGAGCATCGGCACCAGCAGGTTCACCGCCACGGTGATGCCGAGGATGATCAGCCAGAACACCTTGTTCTGCTTGTCCGCGGCGCGGTAGGCGTCCTCGCGGGCGATCGCGGCCAGCACCAGCGCCATCACGGCGAGCACGAGCATGGCTGTGAAGATCAGCCACATCAGACCGCCGAATGCCGTCATCAGCACAATGTCCACCGCCCGGTTCGAGTCGTCTCTACGGCCACCGTACCCGGAGAACGGGCCGGGAACTCGGAGAGTGCCCGGCCCGTCCGCGCACGGCGGAATCGTGGTGCTCCGCTCGGCTACTTCGCGGGCGGAGTGGTCTTCTTGGCGACCGGCTTGCGCACGGAGGCCTTCTTCGCCGGGGTCTTCTTCGAGGCGGAGTCCTCGGCGGCGACCGCCGGCTTCACCTCTTCCTTGACCTCGACCGGCTCGGCCTTCGGCTCGACGACGATGGCGAAGTCCTCGATCTCCTCGGCGGCCTCGCCGCGCCAGGTCCGCACGGTCTGCTCGCCGTGCTCGGCGACCTTCTCGTACGTCTCGCGCGCCTTGACGGCGTACTCGGCGGCGACGCCGACACCGCGCAGGGCGAGGTCCTGGGCGGACTCGCCGAGCTTCTTCAGGTCGGTGTCGAGGGTGCTGAGGATCTCCGTCACCTTGGCCTGCAGGTTCTCCTGCGCCACCTTGGCGCGGGCGGTGGCCTTCTCCTGCACGGCGTTGGGGTCGATGTTCTTCACGGTGTCGATCCGGCCCGGGGCCTCGGCGCGGATCTGCTCCACGATGCCGGGGACCTTCTTCGCCTGCTGAACGGCCAGGTCGGCGGTGCCGGCGAGGAAGTAGAGCGGGGTCGGGTCCGTGGCGGCCTTGCGGATGTCGTCGGTGATGGCCATGACGATGGTCCTCCCGTAATCGCTATCAGCTGAGGGTTTTGGTGATCCGCATGCGGTCAGCTCGCGCTCTGCTGCGGACCGGCATCGCTGCCGTCGGCCGTGCGGGGGCCGCGGACTGCGCTGTCCTGTGAAGGCTGGGCGTCCGGTATGTCCTGAGCCTCGGGTGCGTCGGTGCCGGGCACCTCGTCGCCGTGACCGGTCTCGTCCGCCGGCGCGATCTCGAATCCGTTCTCCTTGCGGAAGGACTCGTAGATCTGGAGCAGCACCTGCTTCTGCCGCTCGTTCAGCGTGGGATCGGCGAGGATGACGGCACGTGTCTCCACCTCGTCCCGGTCCCTCTCGGCGTCGAGGATGCCGGCGCGCACGTACAGCGTCTCGGCGGAGATCCGCAGGGCCTTGGCGACCTGCTGGAGCACCTCCGCGCTCGGCTTGCGCAGCCCGCGCTCGATCTGGCTCAGATACGGATTGGACACCCCGGCGGCGTCGGCGAGCTGCCGCAGCGACAACTGCGCGGTGCGCCGTTGTTCCCGCAGGTACTCACCGAGATTGCCGACGTTGAGCGATGCCATGACTCCACCTTGCCCCATCCTCGCTAACTATTGCAAGCACCCGCTTGCAAAAGTGCGCCTCGCCACAGAGGTGCGGCCCGTCGGTCGATCACGACGGCGGCATCGCAGCCGGGGTCACCAGGGCAGCGGGCGGGTGTGGATCACGTCCAGGCGGGACACCGCGCGGGTCAGCACCACGTAGAGCCGGTGCAGGCCCCGTGCCTCGGCCTCCGCCATCGCCGCCGGTTCCACGGCCACCACGTGGTCGTACTCCAGACCCTTGGCCAGACTCGCGGGCAGCACGGCGATCCGGGCGCCGAGTTCGTCGACTCCGGCGACGTCCATCCCGGCGGCGCACAGCGCTTCCCGCACCTGCGCGACATCCGCGTCCGCGGCAATGACCCCGATGGACCCCTCGTGCGCGAGCGCCTCCCGTACGGCCGCGACCGTCTCGGCCGAGAGGTCGGCGGCCGGCCGGATCCTCAACTCGCCATCCCTGCGCAGGGACCGGGCCGCAGGGACGTCCACGTCCAGACGGCCGAGCACCTGGTTGGCGAGTTCGACGACCGCCCCGGGCACCGGAACCCGACCGTCAGCGGGACGACGGCGGCATCCGGCTTGCCCAGGTGGGCCAGGAGCTCGCCCCACTCCCGGGCCGCCCAGGGGGTCGTGCCCTGCGCGAGGTCCCCGAGCACGGTCAGCGACCCGAAGGAGGCCCGCCGCGCGATGGCCCGGCACTCCATCGGCGACAGGTCCTGCGCCTCGTCGATCACCAAGTGGCCGTATCCCTCGGGGTGTTCGATCAGCCCGGCGATCTCGTCGAGGAGGACGAGATCGGCGGCCGACCAGCGCGCCGACTTCCACGACCGGGGCGGCTTCGCCCACAGGAGCGCCTTCCGCTCCTCGGCGTCGAGGATCCCCTCGGCCACCCGCTCCAGCGCCTCGGCGTCGGTGAGCAGCCGGGCGAGCAGTTCCTCGGGGCGCACCTTCGGCCAGACCGCGTCGACGTACGCGCCGACCGGCCGGGCCCGCGAGATCCGCTGCGCCCAGGCGTTCGTCTGCGGACCGGACCGCAGTTCGGCCTTCTGCCGCACATGACGCACGACCCGCGTCCGCACCCGCTCCCGCCCCACGTCGTACGGCGGTTCCTCGGCTCGTACGTCGTCCACGATGCGGCGCAGTACGGCGACGGGGACCCGCCAGCGGTAGGTGCCGTCCGGCACCGCGAGGTCGTCGTCCGGCACGCCGATGTTCCCGTACAGCGCCCGGTGCAGCACCCGCGCCATCCGGGCGTCGTGCTTGACGGCCGCGGCACGTTCGCCGTCCTCCCCGGTCACCGGACGGCGGGCGATCTCCTCGCCGACGGTCGACTGGCGCACGCCGGTCTCGCCGAGCGCGGGCAGGACCTCGGCGATGTACGACAGGAAGGTGCGGTTGGGGCCGAGGATCAGCAGTCCGCCGCGCCGGACGCGCTGGGGATGCGTGTAGAGGAGATAGGCGGCCCGGTGCAGGCCGACGGCCGTCTTGCCGGTGCCCGGGGCGCCCTGCACGCAGACCGAGGCCGCCGGATCGGCCCGTACGAGATCGTCCTGTTCGGGCTGGATGGTGGCGGCGATGTCCCGCATGGGGCCGACGCGGGGGCGCTCGATCTCCTCGGTGAGGATCGAGCCTCCCCGGGCGGCCCCGTCCTCCGCGCTCCCGGCGCCGGCCGGCTCCTGACGGGCCGGGCCTGATGACTGCCGCTCCATCCCGATGGGCTCGTCCTCGAGACCCGTGAGGTCGGCGGAGTCGCCGCGGCTGCCGGGGGCCCAGCCGAACCGGCGGCGGACGGCGACGCCCTGGGGGTCGCGGGCGCCGGCCTGGTAGAAGGCGCGCGAGACGGGGGCCCGCCAGTCGACGACGAGGGGCGGGGCGGCGGGGTGCTCCCTGATCCGCAGCCGCCCGATGTGGTAGCTCTGCCCGGCGTGATCGCCGGCGGCCGCCACGGAGTCCTGGAAGTCCAGCCGGCCGAAGAACAGGGGGCCTTGGGGCAGCTCCCGCATCTCCTTGGCCCGGCTGCGCAGCCCGTACCCGAGCACTTCGGCGTCGGCCCCGGAGGCGGAGACGTCCTCGCCCGCGACGACCTGTTCCTCGGCGCCGTCGACCATCGCGGCGAGGGCGGCGCGACAGGTGTCGTGGAAGGCGCGTTCGCGGGCGAGGGAGCGGGTCAGCGAACGGGCGGGCGGCAGGTCCGGGGCAGGCCGTCGGGCGGGGTCGGGGTGCGTCATTCCATCCAGGGTACCGGAATAACGTAACCGAGTAACATTTTTAACTCAGGCACGACCATGGGGCGGTCACCGGCTCGCGTGAGCCGGACGGGCCGCCAGCCCGGGAAACGCGGCCGCGAGCTGCGCGAAGGCCCGCTCGGCCGCCGCCACCGCGTCCGGCCGTACGGCCGCCACCCGCTCCCCCTCCGCGATCCGCCGCAGGTTGTCCTCGGCGAGGATGCGGCGCACGGCCGTGATCTGTCCGGCCGCGAGCCGCGCGTCGAGTCCGGCGCCCAGCGGCTCGGCGAGGGCGTCGGCGAGCGCGGCCTCGGACCGCTCCAGGTACCCGTACATCCGCGCCACCAGCGAGGGCGTCCCGTAGAGCAGCCGGTGGAAGGCGAGGGTGCCGGGATGCTCGTTGAGCCCGGTGACGGGGTCCTCCCGGCGCAGACCGTCCAGGAAGTGCTCGCGGAGCGCGTCGATCGCGGACCGCCCGGCCGCCCGGCCCTCCTCGACGACCCGCGCGGCCTCGGTCTCGTGGTCCGCGAACCGGTGCAGGACCAGGTCCTCCTTGGACGGGAAGTACCGGAACAGCGTCGGCTTGGAGATCTCGGCGGCGGCCGCGACCTCGGCGACGGACACGGCGTCGAACCCCTTCTCCAGGAAGAGGCCGATGGCGGTGTCGGAGACGGACTGGTACATCCGTCGCCTCTTGCGTTCACGCAGTCCGGTGTCACTCATGGTCACGAGCCTACGCAGGGGCGGGGGCCGGTGACCGAGTCATGGCCGGCGCTTGCCGCCGACCGGCGTGTAGCTCTTGAAGTACCACTTCTCGAGCGAGGTCGTGACGTCCTCCACGGTCGGCGACTCGATCCCCAGCGGTTCCGTCGCGGCGTGCAGCACCTGCTGCAGGCCGCCGCCCGCGCGGACCAGGAGACGCTCGTCGACCTCCGGCTCCTCAGTCAGCGACAGAGCCGTCCGGATGACGTCGGTGAAGACGGACTGCGCCCGCTTGTAGGCGAGCAGCTTGGGCAGGTCCGTCTCCCAGCCTGCCGAGCTGCCGGGGGCGACGCCCTCGACGGTCTCGCACCACCGCTCGGCCATCCGGCGTTCCTGGTCATCTGGATACCGCATCAGGTAGAGGTGGGTGGCCAGGTCGTAGAGCGGGTCGCCGAACATCGCCAGTTCCCAGTCGATCGTCCAGAGCCGGCCGGCTCCGTCGACCACGAAATTCTCGCGGTGCAGATCGGCGTGCAGCAGACAGAAAGGGCGCGGGGTCAGTCCCGACACATGCCGCCGAAGATTCCTGAAGGAAGCGGGGCGCAGATTGAGGTCGCGGAACAGGCCGTCGAACCTGTGCATATTCCGCTGGTACACCCGCCTCTCCGTGAACAGGACGAGCCGCTCCAAAAACCCGGCGGTATCACCTTCGGCCGCCCGGTCGTCTGACGTGCATGTCCGTTCCGCGGCCAGGGAATCCGGCTTCACGAGGGCCAACTGCCCGAAAAGGGAAACGATTTGTCCGAAGAGGGACGAGGGGATCCGGCCGCCGGATCCGTACCGCGCCCCCAGCGTCTCACCCTCGATGAACCGCTGGAGGCGGGTGGGGGCCACCGCGATGAGGTCGGGGATGCCCGCGATGCGCCCCTGCAGCGCACCGAGTACTTCCTCCTCGGACGCGAAACAGCGCCGGTCGAACCACAGCAGCCCGGGTCTCGGCTCCCGGCACTTCCAGCGGACCTGTTCGCCCGGCAGCGGAACGACATACGTCTCGTGGTGGTAGCCGTGGAGTGGTCCTTCGACCGCTGCCTCGTCGCCACTCACCTCAACGGCTCGTCGCCAAGCCAAAGAAGCCGATTCGGGTGCCATTGACCGCTCTCACGTGACCGCAAACCGATGAGAAAAGAGGAGAGAAACGTACTCCTCAGCTCCTCGTAAATGGGCATAGTTCCAGAAGACCCGCTGCACATACCGCTGATCCGCCGAGCGGACGGACGAGCCGGATCCGGAAAGCGGCCGCTGAGCAGCGAGTACGCCACCGTGGGCCACGATGCGACCTCTTTCCGGTTCACACGGTCGGGGCACAGCGCACGCGCTCAGTGCTGACCCCACAAAGCCCGCAGCACCGTCTTCATCGACGTCACCACATGCTCGGCCCCGGCGTCCCGGAGCTGCTTCTCCTTGTCCTCGTGACGCGCGTAGCCGAGGAACGGGACCCCGGCCCGCTGGGCCGCGTACAGGTCCGAGGGGGCGTCGCCGATCATGAGTGCCTTCGACGGCTCCGCGCCGAAGGCCTTCAGGGCCCGGTTGAGACAGTCGGGGTCCGGTTTGAGGTGGCGCAGATCCTGGGTGCGGCCGTAGATGTGGGGCGCGAAGCATTCGGCCAGGCCGCGGCCCTCCAGGTAACGGGCGGCCGTGCGGGGCGAGTTGTTGGTGGTGACCGCCAGCCGGGCACCGACGGCCGTCCAGGTCCGTATCACCGCGTCGGCGTACTCGGTGGGCCAGGCCTTGGGCACCGCCTTGAGTTCCTGCTGGGTGAACCGTGCCTCCAGCTCGGCCACCAGGTCGCTGCGCGGACGCCGCCGGTCGACCGCGTGCAGGACCTCGAGCGGATCGGGGTGTCTGCTCTCCTCCGGGGTCAACAGCCCGCGCATCCCCTGTCGTTCGAGCCAGTCGACCAGATCCCTTGCCACCGTCTCGGCGGCGTGCCCCGCGTACAGCCGGCAGATCGGCCCGTCGAAGTCGAAGAGCACGAAGCGCGCCCGGGTGATCGTGTCCCGCAGGTTCTCCGTCTGAGTCGCCACCGCATCAGTCTGCGTCGTATCAGAAGTCACTAGTTGAGTTTCAGGTCGGTGGTGATGGTTTCCCAGAGGGCGTTGAACCACTTCTGGGACTCGTCCACGAACGCGGTGTCCCGCGCGCCCGACCGCTTCTCGAAGGAGAAGAGCAAGGACTCCGTGCCCAGGGCGTCGTACATGTCCAGCGTCTCGTCGTCCGAGATCTCCTCCTCCCGCCTGGCGATCATGTAGTAGGCGATCAGCGCCTCCGTCCCGTTGAGCAGGTACAGCTTCACGGGCGGTGTGAAGGGCAGGGCCCGGAAGGTCACATGGACGTCGATGCCGTGCGAGGAGCGCAGGGCATGGAGGTTGTGGCGCAGGACGTGGCCCTGGGCGTTGCGCTGCTCCAGCCAGCGCCGGTGGACCGGGTCGTCGTCACCGCGGTCGTCGACGGAGATGGGGAACGCCAGGTTGATCTCGCGGCTGGGCAGCAGGATCCGGAAGTCGATGCGCTCCGGGCGGATCCTGCCGTCGTGGATCTGCCGCACCGGCTCGCTGAGCGCCAGCATCAGCGTCTCCGCGGTGAGACAGGCCGCGTCGATCCGCACATGGGGGACGGAGAACGCCTCGGCGAGACGCGGGGCCAGGCCCACCATGGTCGGCTGCGGTCCGTTGCGGGTGGGAGCGACCTGCGCGATCCGGGGTGGACTGCCCTTGCTGACGTTGCTGAGCAGGCCGCCCTCCTGGAGTTCGCGCAGGGCGAGGCGGACCGTGCCGCGCTCGACGCCGAACTCGTCGGCCAGCTCCGCCTGGGTGGGCAGACGGTCTCCGGCCTTCAGCTCGCCAGTGCGGATGCGCTCCCGCAGGACCTCGGCGATCTCCTGCGGCGAAAGCCTTCTGCTGCTGTCACTCACCACAACGTTCTCCTGAGTCACGACCAAACGGTACAACTCTCTCCCATCTTTGGGGAGTTACTCGAAAGTTGTTTATGGACACTTACCAAGTGGGGACAACCTAACCAGAGTTGGTTACCAACTTGGCCAAGATGGCGGAAGTTTTGCCTCCTCTCACCCATCCACGGCACCCAGCACCCCGAGCAGGTCACCGAAGAGAAGCAGGAGGAACCACCATGCCCGCCATCGCCCTCCTCTCCGCCGTCTTCGTCGTCGGCTTCGAGCAACTCGTCCAATGGCAGTACGGACCGACGGGCATCGTCGGTCTGCTGCTGCTCACCATCGGGATCAAGGCGAAGAACCCCACGTGCAGCTCCATCGGAGCCGTCGTCCTGGCCCTGCTGGTGGCGGGACCGGCCGTCAGTTCGTGATCAGCGGTTCCGAACTGATCGTCTCCCACAGCGCGTCGAACCAGAGGTGGGACTGTTCCACGAACGTGGTGTCCCGCAGTCCCACCCCCCGCCTGAACGGGAACAGCATCGACTGCGTGCCCTCGGCGTCGTACGTCTCCAGGTACTCGTGGTCGATCTCCTCGCCCCGCCGCGCCAGCGTGTAGTACGCGAAGAGCGCCTCCGCCTCGTTGAGCAGGTAGAGCTTCACGGGCGGTGTGAAGGGCAGCGCGCGGAAGGAAACCCGCACGTCGACGCCGTGTGTGGTCCGCAGCGCCAGCAGATTGTGCCGCAGCACCTGCACCTGGGCGTTGCGCTGGGCCAGCCAGCGACGCCGCGGCCGGTCGTCCGCCAGGCCGTCGACCGGCGTGGGAAACGCGAGGTCGATGTCGCGGCTGGGAAGCAGCACCCGGACGTCGACCCTGGCCGGTTTTAGGCGTCCCGCGTGAATCTCGCGCAACGGCTCGCCCATCGCGAGGGTGAGCGACACCGCGGTCAGACACAGCGCGTCGACCGCCACGTGCGGGACCTCGAAGGCCGCCGTGATCCGCGGGGCGAGCGCCACCATGGTCGACTGCGGCCACGCCTGTGGCCCGGTCAGAGCCCTCTCGGGGTGGTCCGCGACCGTCGCCGGGCTCCCCTTGGACACGTTGACGAGCAGGTGCTCCGACTGCAGGATGCGCAGCGCCTGGCGCACCGCGCCGCGCTCGACGCCGAACTCGTCGGCCAGTCTGGCCTGGGTCGGCATGCGCTCGCCGGCCCGCAGCTCACCGGACCTGATCCGGCTGCGCAGCTCGTCGGCCACCTCGCGGTGTGACCTCGGCGGCCGTGGTGACCTGTTCCGTCCGTTGACGACGGCATGCTTCGGCTCCACAACCAGAACCCTACAACTTCCCGCCATCTTTGGGCAGTTGCCGGATAGGTGGTTATGAGTCGTCCCAACCCGGAGATAACTAAGGATGAGTTGGTCGCCAACTTGCACAACATGGTCAAACTTCCGGAGGGTTGGCCGCCGAAGTTCCACCCGGACGCCGGGTGGCCGGGGCGGACGGTCCTCAGCGGGGGTCCGCCTCCCCGTCCCCAAGGAGGGACCGTCATGCCGCTCGTCGCCCTCGCCGTCGCCGCCCTGGCCATCGGATTCGAGCAACTCATCCAGTGGGAGTACGGGCCGATGGGCATCATCGCGTTCGTCGCGCTGTCCGTCGGGCTCAAGGCCCGGAACACCACCGTCAGCGGCATCGGGGCCGTGATCCTCGTGATGCTGCTCGCCCAGTCCGGCTGAACGGACGACACCGTCCGCCAGTCCGGCTGACCGCGCTCCCTTCCGGAGGGGAGCCGGGAGCACGGTCAGTCAGCACCACACAACTGAATCGCTACGGATCGGCAGCCGCCCGCCACCCGCACGGAAGGAGAACGCCCTTACAGACAGCGACCGTTCAGAAGATGTCCGGGCACCACGGTCGCCTGGACGTCCGCAGCAGGGCGTCGGCCAGAGCGGCGGCGCCCTCTTGCCGTTCCCGGACCCGGCCCAGCGCCGCGAGCCGCACCGCGGACTCGTCCCCGAGCCACAGCGTGGCCAGATCGGCGATGGACAGCGACAGGTCCGCCTCCTCGGTCACCGGCTCGCAGGTCGCCGTGCCGTCCGGGGCGGCCCGGAGCCGGAAGCGGCCTCCGTCCGGTCCGCCCTCGTCCCTCACGTCCAGCACGAGCGTCCCGGCGGTGCCGTACGTCCGCGCCTCCAGGGCCCGTACGACGTCCAGGATCCGCACCCAGAGCCAGTCCGTGTGGCTGGTGACACGGGCGCCGCGCGGGTCGGGCAGGAACTGCGGCAGCAGGTCGTCGGGGGCGCGGCGGCCGGTCTTGACCCGGGTGATCCAGTCGATCGAGCAGAGGTAGCTCCACAGGGCACGCTCGGCCGCCGGCGTCGCCGCGAGCAGCCACTTCACCTCCGCCGTGTTGTGGGGCTGGTTGGAGTCTCCCCAGTCGTCGTCGGCGGTGTAGGAGACAAGTCCCTCGATCTCGCCCGACGCCGAGCGGTAGGCGGCGTAGAACGGTTCCTTCCAGGGGAAGCCGGCGAAGCGCAGCAGGCCGGTGTTCATCTGCCACCAGCGGGCGTCGCGGTTGATCATTCCTGGCCGGCCGCGCCGGACCCGCTCGTGCAGCTCGGGTCCCGCCTTGCGGACGTCGTCGGCGTCCAGGAGGTCGATACGGCCGCCGTCGGCCGGGCCCGCCCAGCGCGGGTCGAGACCGGTGCGCGGCACGTCCACCGTCCACTCGGTGGAGGTGGTAGCCGGGCCGAAGCCGAACCGGCCGTAGATCGGGTACTCGGCCGCGATGAGCGTCGCGACGACGTCGCCCCGCTCCCTCGCCGCCGCCAGGTCGGCCGCCATCATGCGGGTGAGCAGGCCCCGGCGGCGGTGCGTGGGGGTCACGGTCACGTTCGAGATGGCGTCCGCGGGGACGACCGCACCGCCGACCGCGGTGACCTCCTGCGGGAACGACCGGAACGTCGCCACACAGCGGGAGCCGTCGAAGGCGCCCAGGGTCCTGCCCAGGATGAACGCCGTCCGGCGGTTCTCGACGTCCTCGTCCGAGACGGCCGGCTCCTGAAGGAACCCCGTCTTCACGGCGCGCAGCCAGTCGCGGAGGTCGGGGGCGGCGATCGGCCGTACGTCGATCACGTCGGCGGCCGCGCCCGTACCGCCGGCGTCCGCGCCTCCGGCGCCTCCGGTGTCTCCGGCATCTGCGACGGCTTGGGCGTCCTGGGCGGCGAGAGCTTCGTGCGGGGTCATGGAGCCACGCTAGGCGGACCCCGGCCGGGGTGTCGCGCGGATTTCCGCGCGACCCCGCGCGGCCGGTCCCGGCGGTCCCCACCCGGGATCCCGGGTCACGAGGGCCCACACGGATCCCGGGCCGGAAGGCCCCCGGGATCCCGGGGCAGAGAGCCGCGCGGATCCCGGGGCGGAAAGCCGCGCGGATCCCAGGGCGGAAAGCCTTCCGGCCCGGGCCGGAAAGCCGCACGGCCCCTCGCGGCGCCCCTCGCGGCCGGTCCCGGCGGCCCCCACCCGGGATCCCGGGGTCACGAGGGCCCACACGGATCCCAGGGCGGAAAGCCCCCGGGATCCCGGGGCGGAGAGCCGCACGGATCCCGCGTCGGAAAGCCGCCCGGAGCCCGGGTCAGAATGCCGCCCGGATCTCCCCCACCTCGCGGCCGCCGCCGAGCAGGGGGGCCGCGCCGATCCGTGTCACCACCGGGCCGGTCACGCCCAGCAGGTCCAGGCCGCGGGCCAGGACGGGGCCCAGGGCACGGCCCCCGCCGTCGTCGATCTTGAAGGCCAGGGCGCGGCCGTCGGGCAGCGCGACCGCCTGGACGGCCTCGGCGCCCATCTTGGACAGGGCGCCCGGGACCTCGCGCATCAGCCACGTGTCGGGGCGGCGGGTGCCGGCGACGTACTCGGGGTGGGCGCGCATGGCGTCGGCCACCCGGCGCTCGGCGGAGCCGGGGGCCGCGAGCACGAAGGAGCGGAAGGCGCGGGCGAGACCCGTGAGGGTGATGGCCATCAGGGGTGCCCCGCAGCCGTCCGTGCCGACCGCCGCGACGCGCTCCCCGGCGGCCTCCTCGACCACGGTGTGGATGAGCTGCTGGAGGGGGTGCCCGGGGTCGAGGTAGGACTCGGTGGACCAGCCGCGCAGCGCGCACACCGCCAGCATCGCCGTGTGCTTGCCGGAGCAGTTCATGGTGACCCGGTCGCGGACGGCGCCGGAGGCGAGGTACGTCTCGGCCTCGACGGCGTCCAGCGGCAGGTCCGGCGGGCACTGGAGCTGTCCGGCGTCCAGCCCGTGCTCGACGAGCATCTTCTGGACCAGATCACGGTGGAAGACCTCGCCGGAGTGGCTCGCGGCGGCCAGGGCCAGACGCTCCCCGGCCAGGTCCAGGCCCGCGCGCAGGATGCCCGCGGCCTGCATCGGCTTGTTGGACGAACGCGGGAAGACCGGGGCCGTCACGTCGCCGAGCGCCAGCTCGACCGTCCCGTCCGCGGCCAGGACGACCAGGCTGCCGCGGTGGTGCCCCTCGGCGAAGCCGGAACGCACGACCTCGGCGAGCACCGGGAGCGCCCCGGACCCGCCGCTCGCACCGGACGTGCCGGACCGGGGGCTCCCCTCGGGACCGGGAGCCGAGCCGGGTGTACGAGCCGTACGGGGCGTGCTCGGGACGCCGGGTGCACCGGGCTCACCCGGTGTGCCCGGGGTGCCGTCGGATATGGGCGGGCCTTCGGGCGTGCGGGGAGCTGCGGACATCGGCGGTGGCCTTCCGGGAACGGGGACCCGCTCCGAAGGCGGCGGCCGGGTCGTGCCCCGGACGGCGCCCTCGCCCGCGCGGAGCGGAAGCGCGCCTCCTGGATGCCGGCGCGCCCCTCGGCCCCGGGATCGCCGGGGCCGCCACGTCACATGAGCAGGTCGTCTACTTGTGCTTCCCCTTCACGGTACCTGCGGGCGATCTCGGCGCTGCAATCGTCGGCCGTGCGCTGGAGCTGCTGGCGCCGCCCGGACACCTGCCGCTCGTACCGGACGAGACGGCCGAGCCCGGCGCCCAGCTCGTCGTCCGTGCGGGCCTCCAGGTCCGACAGCTCCACCTCGGCGAGCATGTCGGCGGCCAGTGCCCGGTACTCCTCGCCGTGCGGGGTGCCGACGGTGACGTGGCGGGCCGAGGAGCGGTACCGGGCCGGCGCGTCCGTCAGGATCTCCGAGAGCCGCTCCACGACCGAGGGCTTCCCGCCGTCCACGGACGCGAGGTGCCCGGAGGCGGGAGCGGGCATCCGGTGCTCCCCGCGGCGGGCGAGCTCCGCGCGCAGGATGTCGATGCGCCCCTGGAGCAGCCGCCGGACGTAGCTGAGGTCGGCCTCGTCCCGCTGGGCGTCCCGGCGCAGTGTCCGCAGTTCGGGCAGGCGGAGCACGGCGATGCCGGCCGGGGCCGGATCGGCCGCCAGCGGGCCGCTGTCGGTGCGCTGCACCGGCGTCCGGGCCGTCATCGCCTCTGCCCGTGCGCTCGTACGGGTCAATGACACGGCTCCGGTCCGCCCGGTCCTCGATGTGCTCATGTACCTCAACCGTCCCCTCGACCGGCGCGGTCCGCCCAACGGCCGGACCGCAACACCCCGCATGGTGCCACCCCAGATGGCCGCTATGTGACCGAGTGACCCGATCGGCCCCAGATGGCGGGTTGGTTACCCCGGAAAATCACGCGAAGGGCCCGCACGGCACGACGCAGCCATGACACGGCATCATGGTCCGCATGCGTGCGGTGGTGCAGAGAGTGGACGGCGCGAGCGTCGTCGTGGACGGCGAGACGGTCGGCGAGATCAGCGGCGAGGGCCTGTGCGTCCTGGTCGGGGTCACCCACGAGGACACCAAGGAGAAGGCGGCCCAACTCGCCCGCAAGCTCTGGTCGCTGCGGATGCTGACCGACGAACGGTCCTGCTCCGACGTCGACGCGCCGCTGCTCGTCATCAGCCAGTTCACGCTGTACGGCGACGCCCGCAAGGGCCGCCGCCCCACGTGGAACGCGGCCGCCCCCGGCGATGTGGCCGAGCCCCTGGTCGACGAGGTGGTCGCCCGGCTCCGCGAGCTGGGCGCCACGGTGGCCACGGGCCGGTTCGGCGCCCAGATGCGCGTCTCGCTGACGAACGACGGCCCGTTCACCGTCCTTCTGGAGATGTGAGCCCTACGGCTCGACCACGACCTCCTGTGCCGCCGCCGTCGAGTCCGCCATCAGCGGGGCGTCCACCGGCACGTTGCGCTTCACGAGGGCCAGGGCGATCGGACCGAGTTCGTGGTGGCGTACGGACGTGGTGATGAAGCCGATCGTGCGGCCTGCGGGGTCCTCGCCCGCGAGGCGCAGCTCCGTGCCGTGCGGGGGCAGGACGACCTCGCTGCCGTCGAGGTGGAGGAAGACCAGGCGGCGCGGGGGCTTGCCCAGGTTCTGGACGCGGGCGACCGTCTCCTGGCCGCGGTAGCAGCCCTTCTGGAGGTGCACGGCGGTGCCGATCCAGCCCAGCTCGTGCGGGATGGTGCGGTGGTCGGTCTCGAAGCCGAGGCGGGGCCGGTGCTGCTCGACGCGCAGGGCCTCGTGGGCGAGGAGTCCGGCGGGCGGTCCGGCCTTCTCCGCGAAGGACTCCAGGTCCGCGCGCGGCAGGAAGAGATCACGGCCGTACGGCGTCTCGCGGACGACGACGCCCTCGGGGACCTCGGCGATCGAACCGGCGGGCAGCTCGACGACCGCGAAGTCGGCGGTGCGGTCGGCGACTTCGACGCGGTAGAAGAACTTCATCGACTCCAGGTAGGCGATCAGCGCGTCCTGGGTGTCGGGCTCCGTGTGCATCCACACCGTCGTGCCGTCGTCCACGAGGTACAGCGCGTGCTCGATGTGGCCGTTCGCGGAGAGGATCAGCGCCTCGGTGGCCTGGCCGGCCGGGAGGTCGGTGACGTGCTGGGTGAGCAGCAGGTGCAGCCAGACCAGCCGGTCGTCCCCGGTGACCGTGACGACACCGCGGTGCGAGAGGTCCACGAAGCCGACGCCGTCGGCGAGGGCGCGCTGCTCACGGAACAGGTCGCCGTAGTGGGCGGCGACGCCTTCGTCCACGCCTTCGGCGGGAACGGCGCCGGGCAGGGCCAGGAGGGAACTCTTCATGGACATACACACTACGACGGAGCGGTCGCCGATTTTATTTCTGTCACTTCTGCAGGTCCTGGCAGTCCTTGCAGCGGCCGAAGATGGCGAAGTGCTTCATCTCCGTCTCGAAGCCGAAGGATTCCCGGAGCTTGGCGGTGAACTCGGCGGCGACCGAGACGTCGGCCTCGATGACGTTCGAGCAGTCGCGGCAGACGAGGTGGATGTGGTGGTGCCGGTCGGCCAGGTGGTAGGTCGGGGCGCCGTGTCCCAGATGGGCGTGGCTGACCAGCCCGAGCTCCTCCAGGAGCTCCAGGGTCCGGTAGACCGTGGAAATGTTGACCCCCGACGCCGTCTTCCTCACTTCGCCGAGGATGTCGTCGGGGGTCGCGTGCTCCAGGGTGTCCACTGCTTCGAGGACAAGCTGGCGCTGAGGCGTCAGCCGGTAGCCGCGCTGCCTGAGGTCGCTCTTCCAATCGGTGCTCACCACACTGGAAGTCTAGGACCATTCCCGTGGAGGCCGCCCTGGGGAACGGCAGGGCGGCCCGGGAGCGCGCGGCGGGGTCCTACTTGAAGAAGGCGATCCCGTCGTCCGGCATGTCGTCGGGCAGGGCCTTGGCCCAGCGCTCGACGTCCTCCGGGGTGACGACCTTCTTCAGGTGGCCGGACATGTAGGGGCGCAGCTCGACCTCGGGGGTCTGCTTCTCGCCGACCCACATGAGGTCGCTGTTCACGTAGCCGTACAGGCGCTTGCCGCCGCTGTAGGGGCCGGAGGCGGCCGTACGGGCCACGGCGTCGGTGACCAGGTCGATCTGCGGCTTCTTGTCGGCGATCTCGCCGTACCAGATCTCGACGACGCCGTCGTCGCGGGTCATCACGACCTCGACCTTGCGGTCGGCGTCGACGCGCCAGAAGCCGGTCTCCGTCTCCAGCGGCCGGACCTTCTCGCCGTTCTCGTCGAGCACCCAGCTGTGCGAGCGGTATTCGAGGAAGTCCCGCCCGTCGTGCGTGAAGCTGACCTCCTGCCCGAAGTTGCACTTCTCGGAGCCGGGGAAGTCGTGGACACCGACTCCGGCCCAGTCGCCGAGCAGGAAGACAAGGGGGACCAGGTCCTTGTGGAGGTCCGACGGGATCTCGATCATGAGCTGAACAGTTCCTTGGTGGGGGTCAGCGCTGGCCCTGGTACAGCTTCTTCACGGTCAGCGCGGCGAAGGCGAGCACGCCGACGCAGACCAGGGCCAGCAGGGTTTCGAAGAAGATCTCCACGGGGTGCTCCTCGATGAGCGGAACGGGTCCCCGCTCGGGCACAGCCGAGATGGGGGAGTACACAAAAGGCCGGGCCCCAGCTTACGCGGCTGGGGCCCGGCCTTCTCTTCCAGGTGGGTCCCTCCGGACCCGTCGCGCTCAGCCGAGGAGTTGGCTCTGCAGGACGACGGTCTGCTGGAAGGGGATCTTCCGCGCGCCGCCCTTGCGGGACTGCACGACCAGGGCGAGGGTGTCCCCGGCCACCAGGTACGCCTGCCTGACCTGCTCGGCGCCGTACGGCTTGGCCTCCTCGTACACGTAGTGGGGGACGTTCTCCACCTGGGTGGACTGCGGGAGGCTCTCGTCGCTGTGCACGTCGGCAGCGCCCCGCAGCGCGAAGTTCGGGCTGTCCCAGCTCGTGAGCTCGTCCTGCTGGAGCGTGTCCACGATGGTGGCGGAGTCGAACCGGAGCAGATAGATCCGGGTGTGGGTGCCGTCCGGGCTGGTCCAGCCGCGTGCCGCGATGTGCCGCAGGGCGTAGTCGGTCAGCAGCCGGCCGACGTGATCGCGGTCGTCCTTCGAGGCGTACGCGTCGAGGAAGTCCTTCTTCGCCAGCCAGCCGTCCGTACCGCGCAGGTCCTTGTCGGCCTTCGCGCCCTCGGGAACGGGCAGCAGGAGCTTGCGCAGGTCGGCGTAGTGGACGTTCGCCTTGTTCGTCTCGGCGAAGGCCCTCGGGCTGCCCGACGGCAGCGGGGGCAACTGGATCTCGGGGTAGTTCCAGCGCCCGTCGGACGCGGTGGCGAGGCCCGGGACGTCGGTGCGCCGCATGTCGGTGATGCCGTACGCGGCGGCTGCGCCGACCGTCGCGAACACCACGGTGGCCGCGGTCCAGCGCAGCACGGCACGAAGGATCCGGCGGTCCTTCTTGACCCGGGGTGCCGCCACGAGCGGCTCGGCGGGCGCTTCCCCGGCTGCTGCCGGCGCCGCCTCCGGGACTGTTTCCGGGACTGTTTCCGTCGCTGTCTGCGTGGCTGCATCCACGACGGCTTCCGGCGACGCTTCCACGGATGCCTTCGGGGCTGCTTCCGGGGCTACGTGCGGCGAAGCGTTCGGTGCCGCTTCCACGGCTGCCTCCGCTGCGGTTTCCACGGGCGCCTCCGGGGCGTCGGGCGTGGCAAGGTTCTCGGTCATACGGCCTCCCCCGGGTCCGTGATCCGGTCGAGCTGGGCGGCCAGGAAGCGCGTGACGGTCGGGCCGTCGAGCGGCTTGATGCCGGAAACGGTGGCGCTCACCAGGACGTCGCCCACGTACGCGGAGCAGAACATCATGTCGAGCTTCTCGGTCTTGTCCTTGGGCGGCAGGAAGCACCCGGCGTTCTTGTGGCCCTCGATCTTCGGGCCCTTGCGGAAGATGCCGAGCGATTCGAGCAGCGCGTTGTGCGACTTGGAGATCTCCCGCACGGTCCGCTGGTTCTCCATCTGGGACAGCGTGATGCTCGCGGTGAAGGTCTGCTTCTTGTAGACCGCGTACGAGTCCGCGCTGGCGTAACTGCGCATGACCACACCCTTGATGTGCTCTTCGTCGATCTCCTTCTCCAGCCGCCGCCGCTGGGTGCGGGGCAGGTCGCGGAGGGACTCCTTGCGCAGCGCGGTGGCCTGACGGCCGTTCAGCTCGGCGTCGTTGCCGAACTCGCCGAGGTCGGGACCGGGCGTGTAGGCCTTGTCGAAGGGCAGGAGCATGCCGGCGAGGCCCTTGGCGGACTTCGCCTCCTGGTCCTTGGCCTTCGCGGGCTTCGGGAAACGCCAGGTGGGCGCCCCGGGATCGCGGTCGGCGGCGTTCACGGTCGCGGAGGTCCAGCCGACCCCGCCGACGACGGCGGCGACGAGCAGGACGGCACCGGAGACGGCGACGACACGGCGGGCACGCAGCCGCTTCCTGGGCGCGACGACCTCGCCGACGGCCACGTCGACGGCCTCACCGGAGGACTCGGCGACGCCCTGAGCGGGGTCGGAGCCCGGCGCGGGGGCATCGGCGGGGGTCTCGGCCGGGGTCTCGGTGGAAGTCTCGGCCGGGGGCTCGGCGGAGGTGACGGGAGACTCGGCGGAGGCTTCGACGGGGGCCTCGGCCTGGGCTTCGACGGAAGTCTCGGCCGGGATCTCGGAGACGCCCTGCGCGGGGTTCCCGGTGTCACCCTCGGCGCGGACCTCGGCAGGGACCTCGGTGGGGTTCTCGGTCGGGTTCTCGCTCACAGTCGTCCCACCTGCCGCTTGGCCAGATCCATGATCTTGTCCTTGGAGATCGGCCGGGTGTCGTAGACCCAGATCTCCATGGCGATGTCGCCGCGCCAGGCGTGCGCCTCCGCCGAGTACACGGGGAGATAGCCCGGCTTCGTCTCGGGACGGGTGTGGACGTACGCCATACCGTCACCGGTGCCGGGGACGGACCAACTGCGGGTGCCGCCCTTCTTCTCCGCCCAGTAGTAGTTGTTCTCGCTGTCCTCGGCGGCCTTCAGGCTCTCCTCCTGGCGGAACTGCACCAGGCGGATCTCCACGGTGTACGTGCTGCCCTGCTGCCAGCCGACGACGGCCGCGCGGCGGAACTGGTCGTTGATGAGGTCGGGGAAGATCTCGGCCGGCTTCTTGTAGGACTCCGCGTAGTCCGTCAGGTCCATCCAGCCGTCGTTGCCCACCCAGTCGGCGCTCTTCGCGCCCTTCGGCCGGCTGATCAGCAGCTTGCGGAGGTCGCCGTTCGTCTTGACACGGTGGTCCTGGGCCGCGGACAGGGGCTCGGGGCCGGGACCCTTCGCCTGGTTCAGCACCGGCTGCGACAGCGAGGGCAGCCGGGTCGGCTCGCGGTGGGCCTGGACCACGAATCCGGTGCAGGTACCGGCGACGAGGCCGAGCACGGCGGCCGTGACGATGAGCAGAGTCGTACGACCGCGTCGGCGGGGCCTGGGCCCTGACGGAGCGTCCGCCGTCGTAGCCGGATCGACAATCGGCGCGCCATCGGACACGCTCGGTCTTTCCGGTGATTCGGATCCTTCGGGTACTACCAAGACGTCCCCCCACAGAAGGTGAAGCACGGATTCCATATCCGCGCACAGGAGACCCATGGCCCCCACACGGGGTTGCACCGGCGTTGATCACGATTCGGACTACGATGGCGGCCATGGCGAACAAGCTCGTGATCAAGGTGACGGCGGGGGCCGACGCCCCGGAGCGCTGCTCACAGGCGTTCACCGTCGCCGCGGTGGCCGTGGCCAGTGGCGTCGAGGTCTCCCTCTGGCTGACCGGCGAGTCCTCGTGGTTCGCGCTGCCGGGCCGCGCCGCGGAGTTCGAGCTGCCGCACGCGGCACCGATGCCCGATCTGATCGACTCGATCCTGGCGGCCGGGCGCATCACCCTGTGCACCCAGTGCGCGGCCCGGCGCGACATCACGGAGAAGGACGTCCTGGAGGGCGTGCGGATCGCGGGTGCGCAGGTGTTCGTGCAGGAGGCGATGACGGACGGGACGCAGGCGCTGGTCTACTGACCGCCGCCCGGCTCCCGGAGCGGGCGCTCCCGCCGGCGGCCGCCGTCGCGGGCCGCCGCCGACCCGCTCGCCCGTGCCGTCAGCCCCGCCGACGTCGCGTGCGCGTGTCCACCCAGAGGCAGAAGGGGTGGCCCGCCGGGTCGAAGAGCACCCGTACGTCGTCCTGTGGCTGGTGCTCGGCGAGCCGGGCGCCCTGTTCCACGGCGCGGGCGGTCTCCTCGGCGAGGTCGTCGACCTCGATGTCGATGTGCAGCATCATCCGCTGGTCGCCGGGGCCCGCGGGCCACACCGGCGGCGTGTAGAGCGGCTCGGTCTCGAAGGCGAGCCCGATCCCCTCGAACGGCGGCCCGATGAGCACCCAGTCGGGCTCCTCCGACCGCACCTCGTACCCGAGCAGCCTCCGGTAGAAGTCGGCGAGTTCATGGGCGTCGGGTGCGTCGAGCACCACGGTGGACAGCCTCGTACGCGACATAGACGCCTTTTCCGCTCCTGCTGCTTCCTACTGCTGCCGCCGCTTCTTGCCGTCCAGTTCGTCCCACCACTCGTCGGACTTCGGGTCCCCGGACGGATCGTCCCACCATCGGTCCTCGGGCCCCCGCCGGTTGGCCACCATCGCGGCCACCGGAGGAATCAGCATGGCCACCACGCACATGGCGACGGCCGCGGGAACCGACCACAGCCGTACGACCGACCACGCGAGGACGAACAGCACGATGCACGTCCCCATCATGGCGAAGTACTGATGCCGCCTGCGCGCGTACATACCACCAGCGTAGGCCCGGACAACCCGTCCGGCGCAGTGCCGGACGGGCCCGGAGGCGGCGGACGAGCCGGGCGGGCCCGGAAGCGGACGAGCCGAAGGGCCGCACCCCGATCCGGTAAGCGTCCAACCCCCGGGGGTGCGGCCCTTCGGCCGTTCAGTCGACTGCCGTCATGGACGGCGGTCCGCCGTTCAGACGGCGATCGCGACCTCGGCGAGGCCGCCCGTCTGGGCGACGACCGTGCGGTCGGCGGTGCCACCGGGCACCAGCGCGCGGACGGTCCAGGTGCCCTCGGCCGCGTAGAAGCGGAACTGGCCCGTCGCGGAGGTGGGGACCTCCGCGGTGAACTCGCCGGTCGAGTCCAGCAGACGGACGTAGCCCGTCACCGGCTCGCCGTCGCGGGTCACCTGACCCTGGATGGTGGTCTCACCGGGCTTGATCGTCGAGGCGTCGGGGCCGCCGGCCTTCGCTCCACACATATTTCGATTCCGTCCTTCAGGCCTTGGGGGTTACTTGTTGGCGCCGAGCTCGATCGGCACGCCGACGAGGGAGCCGTACTCGGTCCACGAGCCGTCGTAGTTCTTGACGTTCTGCACACCGAGGAGCTCGTGCAGCACGAACCAGGTGAGCGCGGAACGCTCACCGATGCGGCAGTAGGCGATCGTGTCCTTGGCGAGGTCGACCTGCTCGGCGGCGTAGAGCTCCTTGAGCTCGTCGTCCGACTTGAAGGTGCCGTCGTCGTTGGCGTTCTTCGACCACGGGATGTTGCGGGCGCTCGGGACGTGGCCCGGACGCTGCGACTGCTCCTGCGGAAGGTGCGCCGGGGCGAGCAGCTTGCCGCTGAACTCGTCGGGCGACCGGACGTCGACCAGGTTCTGCGAGCCGATCGCGGCGACGACGTCGTCGCGGAAGGCGCGGATGGCCGTGTTCTGGGCCTTGGCCTTGTACGAGGTGGCGGCGCGGTCGGGAACCTGCGAGCCGTCGACCAGGTCGCGGGAGTCGAGCTCCCACTTCTTGCGGCCGCCGTCGAGCAGCTTCACGTTCTCGTGGCCGTAGAGCTTGAAGTACCAGTAGGCGTAGGACGCGAACCAGTTGTTGTTGCCGCCGTAGAGGACGACCAGGGTGTCGTTGCCGATGCCCTTGGCCGAGAGGAGCTTCTCGAAGCCCTCCTGGTCGATGAAGTCACGGCGGACCGGGTCCTGGAGGTCCTTCGTCCAGTCGATCCGGATGGCGTTCTTGATGTGGTTCTTCTCGTACGCCGACGTGTCCTCGTCGACCTCGACGACCGCCACGTTCGGGTCGTCCAGGTGGTCCTGGACCCATTCGGCGTCTACCAGGACGTCGCTGCGGCTCATGCTCGTTCTCCTCCGGGGCAGTTGCGGCGGGGTGGTGCGATGGAGAGGCTGCGCGGTGCGGTGCTGCATGCCGGTGAGGGCTGCGCGGCGCAATGGTGGCCCGGACAAGAGAGGTCCAGGGGCCCGGCTCGCGGAAGACGGGAACGCTTCCGCTCAGAAGGTGCGACAGAGCATGGCGGCGACGCGGCACAGGTCTACTGCCCGCCGCTTCGTGAGATCCGCCTGTCGCTTCATGGGTCCGATCGTAGGGACGGACAGGCGGGCATGTCACCGGTGTGTCGGATATTGAGACGCGATCGTCCGCACTGTGAAACGAACATGCCGTCGGGGCCCGTCCCGCACGGATTCCGGAGGGCTCCGCCGGTCACCGCACCGCCCGCCATCTGCGGTACGGACGGGGCCGTCTCGCCTTTCGGACAGCACCCCTCGCGCCGAGACCACGACCGGCCCGGCCGGGTCCCGTCACGGGTCCGGCCGGGTTCATCACCGGTCCGTTCAGGCCTCCTACCGACTACCCGACCAGCCGGACGTCCGAACCCTTCACCGAGATCTCGACCCCGTCGTGAGCCGCCTCGACCTTGTCCAGCTTGATCCCGCCGGGAAGCTGTTCGATCTTCTGCTCGAAGTCGGTGATCGAGCGGATCCGGCCCTCGGCGAGCTGGACGCCCAGCTTGGGCAGGGAATCGGCGTGCACCTTCACGGTGTCGCCGGAGACGGACACGGAGCTGAGCACCGAGAGGGTCTTGGACGCCTTGGAGCCGGGGACGGTCAGCTTCACGGCGACCTTGACCTTGCCGTTGCCGCCGTCGGAGAGGCCCGTGACCTGGGTCTTGATGCCGAACCCGACGTCCAGGGGCTCGGGCTTGGCGGCCTTCAGCAGTTCGGCGTACGAGATCGACGCGGTGCCGGTGGCGCTGCCGGCGGTGGCGGAGCTGTAGTCGCCGCTGAAGGCGACACCGTGCATCTCGGCGTTGAGGTCGTCGATGCGGATCGTGCCCGCGGAGGCGCCCGTCCCGCCCGTGGACGCCTGGTAGTCCTTGATGCCGACCTTCACATCGTCGAGTTCGCCCGAGGCGACCTGGGTGAGGAACGGGAAGCCCCCGATGGACACGTCGGGAGTGGACGCGAGGCCCTCGCTGGTCTTGATGCGGCCCGCCGCCTCGTCCTCCGCGAACCAGACCGCCACCCGGTCGGCCAGTACGAACAGTCCGCCGAGAACGACTAACAGAACCAGGGTTATTCGCAGTGCGCGCATGCTCGTTGTTCCCCTACCTGGGACGGCCCCGTCTGGACGGCCGAGTGGCCACCGGACGCGAGCCTAACCCCGAAGGGCCCCCGATTCGGGGGCCCTTCAAGGTAGTTGTCGATCACCTGTGACGAATCGGCGCGGCCCCAGGACCGCGGACGGCCGCCCGCTCCGCCGGTCAGCCCAGGGCGCGGCCCAGCAGGTAGACCGCCGGGGCGGCCGCGGCCAGCGGCAGCGCCACGCCCGCGGTGAAGTGGACGAAGCGGGAGGGGTAGTCGTAGCTCGCCACCCGGTGGCCGATCAGCGCGCACACGCCCGCGCCGAGACCGAGGAAGGCGCCGTGCGTGCCCAGGTCCGTCATCCCGCCGACCGCGATGCCGGCGCCGGTGGCGGCCAGCAGCGCGACGACCACGGAGGCCGCCGTGGGCAGCGGCAGCGCGCGGGCCAGGATCGCGACGGCCACCGCGGCCGCGCCCACCGTGACGGCGTCCGGCTCGGCGGCCAGATGACCGGCCGCGATGATCGCCAGCGCCGCGGAGACGACGGTCGCCATCAGGCCGTACATGCGGGTGTCCGGGTCGGCGTGGCTGCGGAGCTGGAGCACGAGGGTCAGCAGGACCCACACGCCGAGGGTGCCGAGGATCGCGGCGGGCGCGTTCTCCCGGCCGGCGGCGAGCAGCGCCACGTCGGCGGTCACCGCGCCCAGGAAGGCCAGCGCGATGCCCTGCCGGGCGGGCCACATCCCGTTCAGCCGGAACCAGCCGGCCGCGGTGACGGCCTGGAGCAGGACGAGCGGTACGACGAGCGCGTACTCCCCGATCGCCGCCGTCCCGGAGAGCAGCAGCGCGAGCAGCGCGGTCAGCGCGGCCGGCTGGATCCCGGGCTCGATGATCGGCGACCGTCCCTCGGCGCGGGCGCGCTGCGCGTCGGTGATCCGGCTCTGGCCGGTGACCGTGGCGGGCCCGTAGGCGACGTCGGTCCCGTCGGCGTTCTCGGGCAGGGTCCCGCCGTCCCGCGCGGTCCCGCCGGGGCGGGAGGGGTCTCCCGGGCCGCCGGCCGGCGCGTGGGCCGGGTTCCACGGCTGCGCCGGGGCCTCGGGGGGCAGGGTCGCTCCCGCGGCGCCGTACCCCTGGGGCTCGCCGAAGCCCTGGTACCCCTGCGACGGGGGCAGGTAGGAGGTGTCGGCCTCCTGGACCGGGGCCTGTGCCTGCGTCTCCCAGGTCCGCCCCTCCCACTGCTGGGTGTGCTGCGGCCAGTCGGCGTGCTGCTGGGGCTCCTGGGACTGGTGCTGCTGTGCTTGCTGATAGGGGTCGTACGCCTCGCGGCGACCCTCGTACGGCTGGTTGCTCATCGTCTCGCTCACCCTCCTGCGAACGGCGGGAGCACCTCGACCGTGCCGCCCTCGGCCAGCCGTACCGTCTCATGCCCGCGGGTCCCCACGGGATCACCGTCGATCAGGAACGAGCATCGCCGCAGGACGTGGACGAATTCGCCGGGGTGTCGTTCGCGGGCCGCGTCGAGTGCCTCGGCGAGCGTGCCGGCGTCGTACGGCTCGTCGCCGACGCCTGCAGCGGCCTTGGCGGCGGCCCAGTAACGCACCGTGCCCTTTGCCATCTCGTTCCTCAATCAGCGATCTGGTGTGTGGTGTCCGCGCACCTGTTTGCGTGAACCCCGCCAGGCTAGGCCACGTGGGCGGCGGCCCAGTCGCGGATGCGGGCCAGCAGGGCGTCGGGGGCGGCGTTCTCCGCGTGGCCCATGCCGTGCTCCAGCCACAGCTCGGCGTGCCCGGCGGAGGCCTCGGCCAGCATGCGCGGGTGGTCGACCGGGAAATAGCCGTCCCGGTCGCCGTGGACGATGAGGAGCGGGGTCGGGGCGATGTGCGGGACGCACTCGACCGGGGACGCCGGCACCGGATCCCAGTCACGGTGATGGATCCGGGTCCGCAGACCGACGCGGCCCACGATCCGGCCCTCCGGACGGGTCACCAGCCAGTGCACCCGCCGCATGGGGGCCGTACCCCGGTAGTACCAGCGGGCCGGCGCGCTCACCGAGACCACCGCGTCCGTACGCGCCTGCGCGCGCCCCTCGTGCTCCCGGGCTGCCGCCGGTTCACCGCCCGCGGCCTGCGGACCCTTCTCCCCGTAGAGCGCCGCGTGCCGCAGCACCACCGAGCCGCCCATCGAGAAGCCGACCGTCACGATCCTGGTGTGCCCGAGTTCCCGCGCCCAGGCGACGGCGGCCGCCAGATCGAGGACCTCGCGGTCGCCGACGGTGGAACGGCCGCCCGATCCGCCGTGGCCGCGGAAGGAGAAGGTGACCACCGCCCCGCCGCGGGCGAGGACGCCGGCCGCCCGGCGGACGTGCGGACGGTCCAGATCGCCCGTGAATCCGTGTGCGACGATGAACGCAAGGTCACCGGACGACTCCGTTCCGGGGTCGTAGGCCGCGTCGATGTCCACCCCGTCGGCCGTACGCAGAAACCTCCGCAGAGGGGTGCGCGCCGCCGTCTCAAGGCGTGGACTCTTGAACGAACGCGTCATGTGACCTGCCGGACCTGGGCTCATGTGGGCTATTCTGCTGGGCATGAGGACTCGGGCAGAGTAGCCCCCGGGTCCTTTTGTGCTTTCAGAAGCGTTGTATACGAAGCGGGAAACCGCAGGTGTACGGGCCGCGAAGGCGCGGCGGATCCCGGAGGCGCGGGAGCCGTCATGTACAGGGCAGTGCCGCAAACGTCCTCGCAGGGACCGAGGAGGAACCAGACGTTATGGGCGAGCGAACCGTGCACGAAGGCAGGACGACCCGGGTGGGTGAGGCTCGATGAGCTCTCTCCTGCTCCTGACCAACGCCCTCCAGCCGTCGACGGAGGTGCTTCCCGCGCTCGGCCTGCTGCTGCACAACGTGCGCGTGGCTCCGGCGGAGGGCCCGGCCCTCGTCGACACCCCCGGTGCCGACGTCATCCTGATCGACGGACGACGCGACCTTCCCCAGGTCCGCAGCCTGTGCCAGTTGCTGCGCTCCACGGGACCCGGCTGTCCGCTCGTCCTCGTCGTGACCGAGGGCGGCCTCGCGGCCGTCACGGCCGACTGGGGCATCGACGACGTACTGCTCGACACGGCGGGTCCCGCCGAGGTCGAGGCACGGCTGCGGCTCGCGATGGGCCGCCAGCAGATCGTCAACGACGACTCCCCGATGGAGATCCGCAACGGCGATCTCTCCGTGGACGAGGCGACCTACAGCGCCAAGCTCAAGGGCCGGGTCCTCGACCTCACCTTCAAGGAGTTCGAGCTCCTGAAGTACCTCGCGCAGCACCCGGGCCGCGTCTTCACCCGCGCCCAGCTCCTCCAGGAGGTCTGGGGCTACGACTACTTCGGCGGTACGCGCACGGTCGACGTCCACGTACGCCGTCTGCGCGCGAAGCTCGGTCCCGAGCACGAGTCGCTGATCGGAACCGTCCGGAACGTCGGTTATCGATTCGTTACGCCGGAGAAGGTGGAGCGCGCCGCGGACACCGCGAAGGCCAAGGCGGCCCAGCCAAAGCCGGATGATGCGGACGAGACGGCGCGCCCGGACGGGACCGCTCCCACGCAGGCCGCCGAGCAGCCCCAGGAAGCTGCCGTACGCCCTGCCCAGAGGTAGGTCCATCCGCGTAGACTCCGCGCGTGGCCAAGGTGACTAGGGATGATGTGGCGCGACTGGCGGGTACTTCCACCGCCGTCGTCAGCTATGTCATCAACAACGGACCCCGGCCGGTTGCCCCGGCCACGCGCGAGCGCGTTCTCGCCGCGATCAAGGAGCTGGGGTACCGGCCCGACCGGGTCGCCCAGGCCATGGCCTCGCGGCGGACGGAGCTCATAGGCCTGATCGTGCCGGACGCGCGCCAGCCCTTCTTCGGGGAGATGGCGCACGCGGTCGAACAGGCCGCCGCCGAGCGCGGGAAAATGGTCCTGGTCGGCAACTCCGACTACATCGCCGAGCGCGAGGTCCACTATCTGCGCGCCTTCCTCGGCATGCGGGTCTCCGGGCTGATCCTCGTCAGCCACGCGCTGAACGACCACGCGGCCGCCGAGATCGACGCCTGGGACGCCCGCGTGGTGCTGCTGCACGAGCGCCCCGAGGCGATCGACGACGTCGCCGTCGTCACCGACGACATAGGGGGCGCCCAGCTCGCCACCCGGCACCTCCTGGAGCACGGCTACGAGTACGTGGCCTGTCTGGGCGGTACGGCCGAGACCCCCGCCGTCGGCGACCCCGTCTCCGACCACGTCGAGGGCTGGCGGCGCGCCATGCAGGAGGCCGGCAAGCCGACCGAGGGACGCCTCTTCGAGGCCCCGTACAACCGCTACGACGCCTACAAGGTCGGCCTGGAGCTGCTCGCGGGACCGCACCGGCCGCCGGCCATCTTCTGCTCCACGGACGACCAGGCGATCGGTGTCCTGCGCGCGGCGCGCGAGCTGCGCATCGACGTGCCGGGACAGCTCGCGGTCGCCGGGTTCGACGACGTCAAGGAAGCGGCTCTGACCGACCCCCCTCTGACAACGATCGCATCGGACCGCTCGGCGATGGCCCGCGCGGCCGTGGACCTCGTCCTGGACGACGGACTGCGAGTGCCCGGCTCCCGCCGCGAGCGGCTGAAGCTGTTCCCCTCGCGCCTGGTGGTACGGCAGTCCTGCGGCTGCGAGTAGCCCGCCCCCGGGCGGCGGCCGTCCGCGGCCACCGCCCCGCCCCACGCCTTCTCCACCCGCACACAGAGATCCCCGCGGCCCTGACGGGACGCGGGGATCTCTGTGTGCGGGTGCGGGCCGAAGGGGCCCGGCAGGCCTCTGGAGCTATAGGCCTAGAACAGCAGGTTGTACTGGTTGAAGCCGGTGCCGAGGCTCTTGCGGGTGCCGAAGAGGCTGCTGGAGGCCTTGTTGGTGCCCGGGTAGAGCCACAGCGTGCCGCCCGAGTCGCGGGCGATGACGTCCGCGATGCCGTCACCGGTCACGTCGCCGTTGGCCACGTACGAGGTGAAGTTCCAGCCCGTACGAGCCTGGATGCGCGCCGAGAACGGGGTCTTCTCGACCTGCGTGCCCCGGTAGAGGTACAGGACGCCCGAGCTGTTGCGGACCAGCAGGTCGGCGCGGCCGTCGCCGGACAGGTCGCCGTGACCGAAGATCTTGACGTTCTTCCACGCCCTGTCGACGATCTTGACGCGGCCGTAGAACTGGCCGGTGCCCTTGCCCGGGTAGAGGTAGACCGAACCGTCGGAGTCCACCGCGACCAGGTCGGGGCGCGAGTCGCCGGTCAGGTCGCCGGGGATGGCGTACGACTTGTAGCCGCCCCACACCGAGCTGATCTGCATCCACTCGAACTCGCCCGAGCTGTGGTTCATGTAGCTGCGGTAGAGCTTGCCGTCGCCCTTGTCCCGCATGATCAGGTCCTGGTAGAAGTCCCGGTCCAGATCGGCCTGGAGGACCCAGCTCGCGTTCTGCCAGCCGTTGCCCTGGTAGGCGCGGGCGGCCAGCGAGGTGCCCTTGCTGTCCTGCTCGAACAGACCGCCGGACGGCGTGCGCTCCAGCAGGTCGGCGCGGCCGTCGAAGGTCAGGTCGGCGTCGTCGATGCGCGGCTGGGCCGCCCAGGTGTACGAGGACACCTTGGTGAACACCGGGTAGGCGCCCTTGGCGGTGCAGCCGGAGACGCCCCACGAGACGATGCCGATGATCTTGCCACCGAACATCACCGGGCCACCGGAGTCACCGTTGCACGGGCTCTTGGTGCCCTCGTCGACGCCGGTCGCCGGGGTGCCCGCGCAGAACATCGAGCCCTCGATGAAGTCGTCCTCGCCGAGGACGGTGTTCATCGCGCTGTTGCAGGTCGAGTCCGACACCAGCGGCAGGGTGACCTTGCGCAGGTTCGCCGACAGGTCGGCGTCCGCGGCGCCCGAGGTCAGGCCCCAGCCGTAGACGGTGGCGGAGTTGCCGGCCTTGTACGAGGCGCTGTCGCCCGCGGCCGACAGCTTCGCCCACTGCTGCTCCAGCGGACGGTCCAGGGTGAGGACCGCGACGTCGTTCTGGAGGGTCGAGCCGTCGAAGTGCGGGTGGTTCCACTGGCGGTAGACGCCCGCGACGGTGCCGTTGGTGGTGTCGAGCAGACCGGTGGCACCGGCGACGACCGCGCCGTTGTCCACCCAGTCCAGACCCGCGACACAGTGGGCCGCGGTCAGGACCTTGTTCGGGGCGACGAGGGTGCCGCCGCAGAAGTAGCCGGTCCCCGCCGCACTGTCGTAGTAGGAGAGCTGGACCATCCACGGCGCGGAGGAGATCGTCGTCTCGCTGCCGCCGATGATGAACGGCGTCTTCTTGGGCGCCGTGCCGGGGGTCGCCTGGGTCTTGGCGGCCTCGACGACGCGGTGGCGCAGCTCCTTGTCGGAGGCGGTCGGCGCGGGCGCCGCCGTGGACTGGGCGACGCTCGCGTCGGGCAGTCCGGCCGGGTCACCGGCCGCGGAGGCGGGCTGTGCCGCGATGGCGCCGGCGCAGGTCAGCGCCAGCGCGAGAGCGGCCGTCGGCAACGCCGTGGCGGGGCGTCTCCAACGGGCGCGCAGAGCAGGTATCACTAAGGACTCCTGGGTGTGGGTGCGTACATCTCTCGTCAGTGGCCCGAGAAGGGCGTACGACGCACCGGCCCGACCGTCGACGGCAATCGCTTGCATCGACATCGGGCGTAACCGCGGAGCCCCCCTCCGGCCCGGGAATCGTAGGCCTCACCGATCTCTGGGCACACGGCCTTCACAGGGGTCGGAGAAGTGTTCGCCCCCGGCGTTCCCGGACATCGCCGACGCGCAACCCGCCGTTCACCGGAAGGGGACGGAACCACGCACGGTGCGCGACCGGGCACACGCCGGAAGCGCTGTCTGTACGGCCGCGGAGACACCATTCGCCGGGCGCGGCGCGGACGACGGCGGACGCATCCGGCGAGTGACCCGGCGACGGCGAAAACATCCGGCGAGCGCGCACAGACCGTTCTCACGGTGCCCGCAGGCGTCTCCCGGCCGGCTCACAGAAAGCGTCTTTATATCGGGCATACGAGGTTCTGTCGGGCTTCTCAGAGGCCACTCAGGGAGCTCTCATGATCGGGGGACAGTCTTTTTTCATGACCGAGAGCTTCCGCCGTAGCGGCGAGTACCCCCAGGGCGACCACCACGGGTCCGCGTACCCGGAGCAGCCGTCGCACCCCTCCTCCCCCGTGAACCCCGAGTGGCCCCCGCCCCCGGCGTACGACCCGGCCGGGCCGGTCCACGTCGAGCCGGGCACCACGGTGTGGCCGGGCTCCGGCTCCGGCTCCGGCCACGGCGGCGGGGGTCACCCGGCCGGCCCGTACGCCGGCCACCCCGAGCACGACCCCGCCGGCACCACCGCCGCGTTCGCCACCGTGGCCCCCGGCCACACCGAGCCCCCCGCGAGCCCGGCCGGAAAGCGGCGCGCCAAGGGTCCGTTCGCCCTCCTCGCCGCCGTGGCGATCGTCGCCGCGGCGATCGGCGGCGGCACCGCGTACGCCTTCCAGGAGCTGACCGGCAACGACACCGTCGCCACCTCCAGCACCACCAGCGCCAACGTGGTGCCCACCAGCCAGCGCGGCACCGTCTCCGGCGTCGCCAAGGCGGTCAGCCCGAGCATCGTCGAGATCGGCGCGACCTCGAACGCGGGCTCGTCCACCGGCTCGGGCGTGATCATCACGACCGGCGGCGAGATCATCACCAACAACCACGTCGTCTCGGGCGCCTCCGAGATCAAGGTGCAGCTCGACGACGGCAAGTCGTACGCCGCCACCGTGGTGGGCACCGACAGCAAGAAGGACCTCGCGCTGATCAAGCTGGACCACGCGCCCTCCGGCCTGAAGCCCGCGACACTCGGCAACTCCGACGGCGTCCAGGTCGGCGACCAGGTCGTGGCCATCGGCTCCCCCGAGGGCCTGACCGGCACCGTCACCAGCGGCATCGTCTCCGCCCTCGACCGGGACGTGACCGTCTCGACCGACGAGAGCCAGAGCCAGAGCCAGCAGCAGGACGGCGGCAACGGCCAGTGGCCGTTCGAGTTCGGCGGCCGGCAGTTCAACGGCGACACCGGCTCCTCCACGACGACGTACAAGGCCCTGCAGACCGACGCCTCGCTCAACCCGGGCAACTCCGGCGGCGCCCTCATCGACATGAACGGCAACATCGTCGGCATCAACTCCGCGATGTACTCGGCCGCTTCGGACTCCTCGTCCTCCTCGTCGAGCGCGGGCAGCGTCGGCCTCGGCTTCGCCATCCCGATCAACACCGTCAAGTCCGACCTGGCCACGCTGCGGGCCGGCGGTTCCGACAGCTAGCCGGGAGGTCACCATGATGATCAAGAGCGTCCAGCACACCGCCGCCGCGGGCGACGCCGCCGCACTCGGCCTCGCCCTGGCAATCGCCCGCGAACTGCACCCGCCCGTCCGGCGTGCCCCCGAACTGGCCTCCGCCGTGTCCCGGCCCGCCCGGGGCCGGACCTCCGCCCGCCGCCGCACCGTGCGCAGCTGATCCATTCCGGCACGGCCAGGAACGTGCAAGGCTGAAAGCACCGGATCACCACTCATACCACCCGAGGAACCCGACGCCCATGAGCTCCGCCGAAGGCGACCGTGACACCCAGCGCATCCTGATCGTCGACGACGAGCCGGCCGTGCGCGACGCACTCAGGCGCAGCCTCGCCTTCGAGGGATACGACACCGAGGTCGCGGTCGATGGCGCGGACGCCCTGGAGAAGGCGACGGCCTACCAGCCCGACCTCGTCGTCCTCGACATCCAGATGCCGCGCATGGACGGCCTCACCGCGGCCCGCCGGATGCGCGGCGCGGGCACCACCACGCCCATCCTCATGCTGACGGCCCGGGACACGGTCGGCGACCGCGTCACCGGGCTGGACGCCGGGGCGGACGACTACCTCGTCAAGCCCTTCGAGCTCGACGAACTCTTCGCCCGTATCCGCGCGTTGCTGCGGCGCAGCTCGTACGCGACAGCCGCCGGCGCCGTCGTCGAGGACGACGCGCTGACCTTCGGCGACCTGCGCATGGACCTGTCGACGCGCGAGGTCACCCGTGCGGGGCGGCCGGTGGAGCTGACCCGCACCGAGTTCACCCTGCTGGAGATGTTCCTGGCCCACCCGCGCCAGGTCCTCACCCGCGAGCAGATCCTGAAGGCCGTCTGGGGCTTCGACTTCGAACCGTCGTCGAACTCCCTCGACGTGTACGTCATGTACCTGCGCCGCAAGACGGAGGCGGGCGGAGAGCCGCGCCTGGTCCACACGGTGCGGGGCGTGGGGTACGTGCTGCGATCCGGTGGCGCGGAGTGATGCCACGCTTCACCTCACTGCCGTTGCGCTCCCGGCTGGCCCTCCTGGTGGCGGCCGCGGTGGCCTTCGCGGTGGCGGCGGTCTCGGTGACGTGCTGGTTCATCGTCCAGGGGAAGTTGTACGAGCAGGTCGACACTCAGCTTGATGACGCACACTTCAGGTTGACCGAACCTCAGATCACGGCGCTGCTCGCATCCTGCCCGAAGACCGTGGCAGGCACTTCCGATGCCATGCGCCCCAGGGACTACTACGTACAGGTGGTCAAGCCGAACGGCACGGCATGCGTGTTCAGCGACTCCGCCGGTGTCGTGAAGACCACGGAACAGGACAAGGGCGTCGCAGCGAACCCTGATCAGGGCACACAGACGTTCCACAACACCACTGACACGAGTGGCGACGATGTCCGAGTCATGACCTCACCCCTGGTGATCGGGTTCGGCCCCGGCGCCCAGCTCTACCCGGACGTGGCGCTCACAGTCGGCGTATCTCTTCAGGACACCCAGAAGACCCTCAACGACCTCGCCCTCGTCCTCCTGCTCGTCGGCGGCATCGGAGTGGTCGGTGCCGGAGCGGCCGGGCTCTGGGTCGCGCGGGCCGGGCTTCGGCCGGTGGACGAACTCACCGAGGCCGTCGAACACGTCGCCCGCACCGAAGACCTGACCATCCGCATCCCCGTGGACGGGGACAGCGACGACGAGATCGCCCGGCTCTCCCGGTCCTTCAACTCGATGACCGCCTCCCTCGCGAGCTCACGCGACCTGCAGCAGCAGCTCATCGCCGACGCCGGACACGAACTGCGGACCCCCCTCACCTCCCTGCGGACGAACATCGAACTCCTCACCCGGAGCGAGGAGACGGGCCGCCCGATCCCCCCGGCGGACCGCAAGGCGCTGCTCGCCTCGGTGACGGCGCAGATGACCGAACTGGCGGCGCTGATCGGCGACCTCCAGACGCTGTCGCGCTCGGAGGCGGGCCCCACGGCCGACCGGGTGGAGGTCGTGGCCCTGCAGGACACCGTGGAAGCGGCCCTGCGCCGGGCCCGGCTGCGCGGCCCGGAGCTCACGATCACGGCCGAGCTGGAGCCCTGGTTCGTCCGGGCGGAGCCCTCCGCCCTGGAGCGGGCGATCGTGAACATCCTCGACAACGCCGTGAAGTTCAGCCCCGCGGGCGGCACGATCGACGTCCGGCTGAAGGACGGCGAGCTGACCGTGCGCGACCACGGCCCCGGCATCCCCGGTGACGAACTCCCGCACGTCTTCGACCGCTTCTGGCGTTCCCCGGACGCCCGGGCCCTGCCCGGCTCGGGTCTCGGCCTGTCCATCGTGGCCCGCACGGTCCAGCAGTGCGGGGGCGAGGTGACGCTGAACCCCGCGGAGGGCGGCGGCACGATCGCGGCCGTCCGGCTTCCGGGAGCCCCGACCGCCCCGCCCGACACCCGCTGACCTGCTCGGTCCTGCTCCTCGGTCCTGCTCCTCGGTCCTGCTCCTCCAGCCTGCTCCTCCAGCCTGCTCCTGACGCGGGCGAGCCCCCACCCGGCCTCGGGTGGGGGCTCGCTCGTATGCGGTGCGATGTGACGCGGTGCGGGCGCGGGACCGGTCCGGCGGTCGTCCGCCGGCCCGGTCGCGCGCCTCCGGCTACTTCAGGACCGTGATCCGGTCCGCCGCCGGGACCGGGTACGGCGTCGCGGCCGAGGAGTTGGCCGTCAGGTAGGTCTCCAGGGCCGCCAGGTCGTCGCCGCCGACACGGACGTTGCCGCCCTTGCCGAGCTCGGCGAATCCGTCGCCGCCGCCCGCGAGGAAGGAGTTCATCGCGACGCGGTAGGTGGCCGCCGGGTCGATCGCCGTGCCGTCGAGCTTGACCGAGTCGGCGACGACACGCGCCGCGCCGGTCTTGGTCAGGTCGAGGGTGTAGGTGAGGCCCTTGGAGATCTGGAGGATCTTCGGGGAGGCCTCGTTGGCGCCGCTGACCTGCTGCTGGAGCGCGGTGATCACCTGTGCGCCGGTCAGGTCGACCAGGTTGACGGTGTTGGCGAACGGCTGGACCGTGTACGCCTCCCCGAAGGTCACCACCCCGTCTCCCTCGGTACCGCTCGCGGTGTAGGTGAGTCCGGCGCGGATGCCGCCCGGGTTCATCACCGCGAGGTCGGCCTCGGGGTCGACGGACTTGGCGTACGCGAGCTGCGCGTCGGCGATCAGGTCGCCGGCCTGGGACTCGGTGCCGGTGTTGCCGATGTCGCCCGCGATGTAGCCGATGGGCCGCGAGGCGACCGGCGCGGAGAGGGCCTTCCACTTGGTGACCAGCGACGTCATGTCGGCGGCCTTCGCGACATCACGCGTGACCACGTGGTTCGCGGACTTCACCGCCGTACGGGCGATGTCGCCGGTCCAGCGGTCGTACGTCAGCGTCGTGTCCGTGTACAGCCGGCCGAAGGAGGAGGCCGAGGTGACCATGCGGGGCCGGCCCGCCGGGTCGGGGATGGTGCACGCGTACGCCTGGTGGGTGTGACCGGTGATCAGCGCGTCCACGGCCGGCGTGACGTTCTTCGCGATGTCGACGATCGGCCCGGAGATGCCGTCACCGGCGCCGGGGCTGTCGCAGTCGTAGTTGTACGCCGTCGACGCGGGCGCGCCGCCCTCGTGGATCAGCGCGACGATCGACTTCACGCCCTGGCGCTGGAGCTCCTTGGCGTACTTGTTGATCGTCTCGACCTCGTCGCCGAACTTCAGGCCCTTGACGCCCTCGGCCGACACGATGTTCGGCGTGCCCTCCAGCGTCACGCCGATGAAGCCGACCTTGACGCCGTTCTTCTTCCACACCCAGTAGGGCTTGAGGATCGGCTTGCCGGTCTTCTCGTCGGTGACGTTCGCCGCGAGGTAGGGGAAGTCGGCGCCGGTGAACTTCTTGCCGCCGGCGCAGCCGTCCACCGGGTGGCAGCCGCCCTTCTGGAGCCGGGCCAGTTCCTTGGCGCCCTCGTCGAACTCGTGGTTGCCGACCGAAGTGACGTCCAGGTCGAGGCCGTTGAGCGCCTCGATCGTCGGCTCGTCGTGGAAGAGACCGGAGATCAGCGGGGAGGCGCCGACCATGTCACCGGCGGCCGCCGTGATCGAGTACTTGTTGCCCTTGCGGGCGTTGCGCAGATGCGTGGCCAGGTACTCGACACCACCCGCGTCGATGGTCTTCGTCGTGCCGTCCGCCTGCAGCTCCGTGACCCGGCCCGAGGAACCGGTCGGCGGCTCCAGATTGCCGTGCAGGTCGTTGAAGGACAGGAGCTGGACGTCCTGGTAGCGGCCGCTGCCGTGGTGGTGCGACGGCGTCGCCTCGTCCTGGTGCGCACTCGCCGGGATCGCGGCGGCCAGCGCCCCGAGGGTGGCGAGACCGGCGGCGGCCGCGAGGAGGCGATGAGTACGTCTGGACCGGATCGTGGGCGGCATGGTTCCCCCTGGAGAACGGTGAAATGGCCGAAGCGGTGTGCGGTGCGTGCGCCGAGCGGATGGTGCGTGCCCCGTGCGTCGCACATGAGCCGAGCAGGTCGTACGTGCCCGGTGCGTCGTACGTGAACCGAGCGGATGATGCGTGCCCTGGGGCCCGTGCGGACCGTGGGCGGGCTGATGAACAGCCGTGGCTTTGCACGCACTTTAGAATCAACGCGCGTAGCGCGAAAGGGGGTTAGGGGTTACGGACTGATTGCCATCACCGCACCGCGAGCCGAAAACCACGTCACCGCGGCTCCCGCCCCACCCCCTCGCCCTCCTTCCGCGAACCCGGGAAGCCCGCTCCCGGACTCCCCCGCCGAGGCACGATCCACCCTCCCCGCCGGGCCCCCGCCCGCCACGATCCGTGTCCGCGTCGCCCAACTCCTTGTCCCCCGATCGCCGGGCCGTACCCTCGTATCCATGACCAGCGACGACGCGGCGCCCTTCTCCCTCTCCCGCTCCATCGAGACCTACTCAGCGCTCTCCCCGGCCCAGGCCGAGGACGTGCTCCGGCTGCTCGTGGAGGCCGCTCACACCGATGGACAGCAGGCCGTGTCCGAGCAGGGGCGGCTCCAGCTCAAGGGCGGAAGCCGTGAGGGCGTCCGGCATCTGCTGCTGACCGTCGGCGCCGAACTGGTCGGCTACGCACAGCTCGAGGACACCGACCCGGTCGAGGCCCCGGCCGCCGAACTGGTCGTCCATCCGGCGCACCGGGGGCACGGGCACGGGCGGGCGCTCGGCTCGGCGATGCTCAACGAGTCCGGGAAGCGGCTGCGGGTGTGGGCGCACGGCGGTCACTCCGCCGCCCGGCATCTCGCCCAGGTCCTGGGCCTCACCCTTTTCCGCGAACTGCGCCAGATGCGCCGCCCGTTGGACTCCCTCGACCTGCCCGAGCCGAAGCTGCCGGAGGGGGTCACCGTCCGGAGCTTCGTACCGGGCGAGGACGACGCCGCCTGGCTCGCCGTGAACGCCGCCGCCTTCGCCCACCACCCCGAGCAGGGCTCCCTCACCCAGCGCGACCTGGACGACCGGATCGCCGAACCGTGGTTCGACCCCGCCGGCTTCTTCCTCGCCTTCCGCGGCGACGAACTCGTCGGCTTCCACTGGACCAAGGTCCACGCCGAGGAGGGCTTGGGCGAGGTGTACGTCCTCGGCGTGCGGCCCGGGGCCCAGGGCGGCGGACTCGGCAAGGCGCTGACCACGATCGGACTGCGCCACCTCGCCGCACAGGCCCTGCCCACCGCGATGCTCTACGTCGACGCCGACAACAAGGCGGCGGTCAGCGTCTACGAGCGTCTCGGCTTCGTCACCCACGAGACGGACCTGATGTACCGAACGGAGTCCTGAGCCCGCGCCGCGGGCGCCGTCGCGAGACCGGAGCCGGCGGCGGGCCGTCGCCGAGACGGAGTCAGCGGCGGGCGAGGACGGTTCTCCGGCGGCGCAGGGGCTCGCCCAGGGAGCAGGCTCCCACCAGCACCAGCACGACCAGGACGGCCGCCCATCGTCGGTGCGCGTCGTCCCAGTGCGGGTCGGACGGAGCGACGAAGAGCTCCCAGCGCGAGGGAAGCAGTACGGCGGCGCCGAAGAAGGCGCCCACCAGCCCGGCGGATATCCCGATCCCCGGGTCGGTGGCCCCCGAGTGCCGCACGGCGAGGAGCCCGGCGGTCAGGGCGAGGGTCATGACGGCGGCCGCCTCCAGGGTGATCGCGCCCATCGGGGGCCGGCCCTCGGCGGGTACGAGGAACAGCGCCGCCGTCCAGCACGCCGCCATGAACGGGACGACGAGCACCAGCCGCAGCCCGGTCCGCACCGGGCGTCTGGTCGGCACCGTGGCCGTGGTGTGCCGGGCCGGGTCGTCGAACAGGAACGCCAATCCCAGGCCGAAGGCGAGGGAGGCGGCCCGCAGCAGGGTGAGACACAGCCACGGGTCCGGTTCCCCGGAGACCGTCCGGGAGGATCCGGCCAGCACCAGTCCGAGGACGGCGCCCGTCATCACGGCCCACCGGGGCAGACCGCGCCACACCGGGCGGACCAGGGCGCGGGCCACGACGTGCGCGGACGGGGGCCCGGTGACCTGCGTGAGACGGTCGGCAAGAGCCCCGCTCCTCGTGGTCGCTACTCGCACGATCCGCTCCCCGAGTCCGCCGAGGTCCCCTTGCCTTCGGCCCTCACGCCGAGCAGCTCGGCCACCCGTGCCGTGGACGTCTTCGCGGACGTCAGTTCCGTCCAGTGCGCCTTGACCTTCGCGGCGACCGTGTAGTGCGGCTTCTGGAGCAGTTGGCGCACCACGGCGGTCTGCTGGGCCGACATGGAGACGGGGCTGGTGGGGGCCAGCGCGATCGCGGAGCCCGCGATGCTGTCGTCGAGCCGGACGTCACGCAGGGACTGCATCGGGTCCGGCTGGGTGCTCAGCGCCAGCCACATCGTGGTCACCGCGCGGGCGTCGCACATCTGTCCGGCCTCCTTCTCTGTGCCCGTGACCAGGACCGAGGCGACACCGACCGCGAACTCGGGAAGGCGGTTGCCGCCCCACTTCGTGCCGACCGTGACGTGTCCGGGCGTCGAGGAGGGCTCGATCGCGGCATCGCCCTGCAGGCCGTAGCGGGCGTCGATCTTCTGGCGCACGGTCAGCCGCTCGCCTCGGGCGGAACCGCCCGCACGGGACTGGATGCGGTCGACCGCCTCGGCCCAGTCGGCGATGCGGCCGGTCCACTCGGGGAAGGCGCAGTACGTGGACCGTCCGTGGCGGACACAGGTCTGTTCCTTCTGCGGGCTCACGGAGGCCTGGGTGCGGGCCGCGATCAGCGAGGCCGGATCGCCCGGGGACTGCCCGGCCACGCCGACGGCCGTCGCGGTGAGGGCGAGAGCCGTCAGCGACGTGACCAGCCTCGTCCGGCCGCCGCTCACCAGCACGGCGACGCAGAGCAGCAGGACCACGAGGCCCGTCAGATAGAGCGCGTGCCAGGCGGCCGGGCGGCCCAGCAGTGCGGAGGGGAAGGGGTCGGCGCCCTCTTCCACGACGACCGGTCCGAGCCAGCTCACCCAGTGCTTTCCCTGGGTGGCCGCGGAGACCAGGGTGGTGAGGACGAACGCGCCGATCACGAAGGGCGGGGCGACGAACCCGACCGGTATCACCCGGGCGAGCAGGACGCCGAGGACACCGGCCAGCAGGACCGTCAGCGGGCCCACGGCCAGTTCGGCGAGTGAGCCGTGGCCGACGGCGCCCGGCTTCAGCGCCGCCCAGGTGAACTGGAAGCCGACGACGAGCGCCGTGATCGCGCCGAGGGGCAGGACGGACAGCGCGTGCGCCACCGTACGCCGCCAGTGCTCCATGGGCAGGATGTCGAAGTGCTGGTCGGTGGACTGCCGGCGGGAGCGCAGCACGGCGCGGTTGACGCAGATGAACACGGCGACGGCCAGCAGCATGGGTGTCGGCTGGGTGGCTCTGTCGGTGTCCTGGAGGACCGGGAAGTCGTCCATGCCGTCGCCGCCGAGGAACAACCTCCAGCCGGCATAGCCCACATACAGTGCGAGGAAGAGCAGGACCGGGATCTGGAGCAGCAGTTCGCGTGCTTCGAAGCGGGCGAGTGCCAGGACGGCGGCCGGCCGGGACACCCGGGCCTCGGCGGACGGCTCCACCCCCGTGGGGGCCGTCCTCGTGACCATGTCGGTGGTGCTCATGCCGCCACCTCCGCGGTCCGGGCGTCGAGCGTGAGCAAGTAGCCGTCCTCCAGGGTCGGTTCGAGGAGGTCGGCGCCCTCGGGCGGATCACCGACGTTGCGGAAGGCACCCGTGCCCGTGCGCCATCCGGCGCGGGCCGACGGATCGCGCTCCGTGCTGCTCCACACCCGCCCGGCCGCCCGCTCGGTCAGCTCCGCGGGGGTGCCCTCGAAGCGGATGCGGCCGGCGTCCATGACGATCACGCGGTGGCAGAGCATCGCGACGTCCTCGGTCTGGTGGGTGGAGAGCAGGACGGTGCGGCCTTCTCCCGCCTGTGCGATCAGTTCCCGGAAGCGCATGCGCTGTTCCGGGTCGAGCCCGACGGTCGGTTCGTCCAGGACGAGGAAGCCGGGGTCACCGACCAGGGCGGCGGCGAGCGCGACGCGCTGCCGCATACCGCCGGAGAGCCGCTTGATGCGCTTGCCGCGCACATCGGACAGGCCGACGGAGTCCAGGACACGGCGGACCTCGCGGTGCCGGGCCCCGCGGTCGGTCTGCTCCTTGAGGATGGCCACGTAGTCGACGAACTCGAAGGCCGAGAAGTCCTGGTGGAATCCGGGCGTCTGCGGGAGGTAACCCAGTGCGCGCCGCACGTCGAGGCGTCCGGCGGTGCCCGCCGGGTCGTGGCCGAGGACGGTGAAGGAGCCCCGGTCGGCGGGCACGGCGGTGGCGAGCACCCGCAACAGGGTGGTCTTTCCCGCGCCGTTGGGGCCGAGGAGTCCGGTGACCCCTTCTCGGAGGCGGAGGGAGACGTCGTCGAGCGCGAGCGTCCCGCCGAAGCGGAGGCTCAGCCCGGAGGCGGAGACGGTGGGGATCATGCTGCGTTCCTGTCGGTGAAGTCGGTGAACGGGAGGCGCGACGCGTCGAACCGGTCCCGTGCGAGATAGAGGAGTACGGCGGCCAGTGCCGCGACGGCCCCGGAGACGCCCTGCCCGGCCGCGGTGAACGGGGCGAGCGTGGAGTCGGGTTCCGTGGTCGCCCGGGCCACGAGCAGCAGGGCGATCCAGCCGCCGCCGACCAGGCAGGGGGCGAGGACGGGGCCGAGCCGGGAGGTGAGCGCGAGTCCGGTCGCGGTGAGGGCGAGGGCGGGCAGCAGCCAGGCCAGGGCGTGCAGTCCGTAGGAGGGGAGGGCGAGGGTGGCGAGGCCGCTGAACCCCAGGCACACGGTCAGGACCGCGACCGTGCGGATCATCAGGAGCCGGAAGCCGTGCAGCGGGGAGACCACCGCCATCTCGTACGTCGGGTCGATCCCGGGGCCGTAGGACACCGCGACCCCGGCGAGCGGGAGCAGCGGCGCGAGGGCCAGGAAGAGGGTGGGGGTCGCTCCGGCCCGCACCGCGTCGGCCGCGACCACGGTCATGGCCAGCAGGGAGCCGATCGCGCCCAGCCAGGAGCGGCGCAGGGCGGGGGAGGCGGTCAGCAGCCGTGCCGTGTGGTCGGCGACGCCGAGCCGGACGAGGAGCCACTCCACCGGGCCCGGCCGCGGGGCGTCGAGTTCGGCGTCGAGCCGTTCCCATCCGGCGTCCAGGGCGACGGGGTCGCTGATCGCGGCCAGGGTCTCCCGGCAGCGCGCGCACGCGGCGAGGTGGGTGTCGGCGGACCACAGGCGGGGCGCCGCCAACTCGCCCCGCACATAGGCCTGGAGGTCGTCCTCCGGCACGTGCCAGGTCGTACGGCTGTCACCGCTCATCTCAGTGCCATCGCTTCCGTGACGGTCGTCGCTCATGCCAACGCCTCCCGCAACTGCTTGCGCGCACGCAGTGCCCGCGTCTTGACCGTGCCCGGCGGGATACCGAGCAGGACGGCCGCTTCCCTGGTGCTGAGTCCGTCGATCACGGTGGCCTGGAGCACCGCCCGGAGTTCGGGCGAGAGTCTGGTCAGCGCGCCCGCCAGATCGCCGTGTTCGACGCCCGCCAGCACGCGCTCCTCCGCGGAGGCCTCGTCGCGGTGCCGGAGGCGGGCCAGCGCGTTGCGGAGCCGGCCGCGGGCGCCGTCACCGCGCATCGAGTCGACGAGGCGCCGCGAGCCGATGCGCCACAGCCAGCCGGCCGGGTCGCCCTCCTCGCGGTAGCGGGCGGTGCCGCGCCACACGGCGAGGAAGGTCTCCTGGACGACGTCGTCGACGATCCCGGCGTCGGCGCACCGGCCGCGCAGCCGCGCGGTCAGCCATGGCGCGTACCGCCGGTACAGCTCTTCGAAGGCGCGACGGTCCCCGTCCGCCGCGATGGCCCGCAGCAGCTCTCCGTCGCTTCTCGTTTCCCTCACATCCCCTCATCGGACGAGCCCCGCCGATCGGTTCACACCTCGGCCGGAAATTTTCGAAAGCCTTCGCGTGCCTGGTGAACACCCTGATCCACGGCCGGAGCGGCCCGCCCGGCGGGCCCGGAACTTGACGGCGGGCTCCCCCTTGCATCACCCTTTCACTACTCAATTAGTGAAAGGGTGGTTGTCCGAGTGGTCGTGTACCGCATCGACCGGCGCAGTGGCGTCGCCACCTACCTCCAGATCGTCCAGCAGACGAAGCAGGCCCTCCGGCTCGGCCTCCTCGAACCGGGCGACAAGCTCCCCACGGCCCGCGAGGTCGTCGAAGCCACCGCCATCAATCCGAACACCGTCCTGAAGGCCTACCGCGAACTGGAGCGCGAAGGGCTGGTCGAGGCCAGGCGCGGCCTCGGCACCTTCGTCCGCAGGACGCTCGGCGCCGCCCCCGCGGACTCGCCCCTGCGCGAGGAACTGGAGGCCTGGGCCCGCGACGCCCGCGCCGCCGGCCTCGACCGCGAGGACGTGGCAGCCCTGTTCGGCTCCGTACTGGACGCACACTTCCCGAAGGGGGACCAGTGAGTTCCACCAGCACCACCCGATCCACCGTCGCCGTCGAGACGCACGGCCTCACCGTGCGCCGCGGCCGGCGCGCCGCCGCGGCCCTGGACGACTGCTCCTTCCGCCTCCCGGCCGGGCGGGTCAGCGCCCTCGTCGGCCCCAACGGCGCGGGCAAGTCGACGCTGCTGGCGACCCTGGCCGGGCTGCTGCGCCCCGCCGCCGGCACGCTCACCGTGCTCGGCACGAGCCCGGCCGAGGCACGCGAGCGCATCGCCTACCTCGCCCAGGACAAGCCCCTGCACCCCCAGCTCACGATCGCCGAGACGCTGCGCCTGGGCGCCGAACTCAACCCGGCCCGCTGGGACGCCGCGCACGCCGCCTCGATCGTGGAGCAGGGCTCGCTCGACCCGGGCACCAAGGTCCGGGCCCTGTCCGGCGGCCAGCGGACCCGCGTGGCGCTGGCCCTCGCGCTGGGCAAACGGCCCGAACTGATGCTGCTGGACGAACCGATGGCCGACCTGGACCCGCTGGCCCGCCACGAACTGCTGGGCACCCTCATGGCCGACGCAGCCGAACACGGCACCACCGTGCTGGTGTCCTCGCACATCGTCACCGAACTGGCCGACGCCTGCGACCACCTGCTGCTCCTGGGCGCCGGACGCGTCCGGCTCGGCGGCGGCCTGGACGACCTGCTCCTCGCGCACACCGTGGTCACCGGACGCGGCACCCCCGCCGACCTCGCCCCGCACCTCGTCGTCGAGTCCCGCCCCGCCGGCCGCGGCATCACCGCGCTGATACGCAACGAAGGACCGGTGGACGAACAGTGGCAGGCCGAACGCCCCTCCCTGGAGGAACTGCTCCTCGCCCATCTGCGGTCCCCCCGGACCCCCGCGCTGCTCACCCCCGGCACCACCGCGGCCCCCGTGGCGGTGACCCGATGAGCGCCCTCGCCCAGGCGGCCCCCGCCCGCCGCGCCCTGCCCGCGCCGCGCGGCCTGGTCTGGACGGTCCTGCGGCTGCACCGCACCGCCCTGTGGATCTGGACCGGCTTCGTCGTGCTCACCGCCGGACTCCTGCTGTGGCTGTACGGCCCCGGCGCCGGCCACACCGAGCACCTGCTCGACACGTTCGGCTACGCGGGCGTGCAGAAGGACGCCTGGACGGGCGGCATCATCGGCTCCACGTTCTCGGGCGTCTACAACGACCTCTTCTACGACCCGGCCTCCCTGCTGAACATCGCCTCGTTCGCCGTCGCCGTCTTCGCGGCCGGCTCCCTGACCGCCCGCGAACTGGAGAACGGCACCGCGCGCCTGGCCTGGACCCAGTCCGTCACCCCGGCCCGCTGGCTCGCCGCCAAACTGGCGGTTCCCGCGCTGCTCGTCGCCGCGGGCACGGGCCTGCTGGTCGTGCTGTACCGGATGCTGTGGTCGGCCCACGCCAATCTCCTGCTGGCCGGCATCGGACCGCGCGCCGTCTACTTCTCCATCGGCCCGGCCACCGTCGCCGCCCCGCTCCTCGGACTGGCCGTCGGCGCCGTCGCCGGTCTCGCCCTGCGCCGCACCCTGCCCGCCCTGGCCGTCGCGGGTCTCACGCAGTACGCGGTCATCGCGTTCCGCGCCAACTCCTGGCCCTTCCAGGGCAGTTACCAGCAGCCCGAACTGTCCGTACACAGCCGGGCGATCACCTCCACGGGGGCGGAGATCCCCGACCCGGGCTGCTACGAGAGCCACGCCTGCCTCGCCCGGCACGACATCGTCCACTTCACCCGCACCTACCTCCCCTCCCCCGACTACTGGCCCCGCCAGCTCCTGGAGACCGGCGTCCTGCTCGCCGCCACCGCGATCCTGGTCGCCGCCGCCTTCGCCCTCGTGCGGAGGGTGTCGACCTCATGAGCACCCTGACCGGGCGACGCCCGGCCCCGTACCGCCCGTCCGGCCTGACCTGGACCGTGCTGCGCCTGCACCGCACGGCCCTGTACGTCTGGGGCGCCGCCCTGCTCGCCGCCGTGGCGGCCCTGATCTGGCTGCTCGCCGTCGGCCCCGACGCCCGCGCGATCGTCGGCGGCTGCGACGCGTCGGACCCGTTCCCGATGGACTGCGGAACCGCCCGGTGGACCACGACGGCCAGGACCTACGCCACCGGCCTCGCCCTGGTCTCCGCCTGCGTCACGTTCCAGATGTACGCGGTCGCGGTCTGGGCGGGTGCCGCGCTGACCGGCCGCGAGCTGGAGAGCGGCACGGCGCGGCTGGCGTGGACCCAGTCCGTCACCCCGGCGCGCTGGCTCGCCACCAGGCTCGCCGTCCCCGCGGTCCTGCTGACGGCGGGCACCACGCTGGCGGTCCTGCTCGGCAACTGGACCCGCCGTGCCGGGCGAGGGGACCTGTCCGGCGGCTGGTTCAACGCGAACGTCTTCATCTCCTCCGGGCCGGTGGCCGTCGCGTACGCCCTCGCGGGCCTCGCCCTCGGGGCGCTCGCCGGCCTGGTCCTGCGCAGGGCCCTGCCCGCCGCAGCGGCCGCCCTCGCAGCGGCCGTCGTCCTGCACGAGGTGCTGGACGGGTTCCGGATGAGCCTGTGGCCCGCCGTGACGACCACCGGACGGGCCGCACTGCATGTGCCGTACGGCTCCATGCTCCTCGAACACGGTTCCGTCACCGCCGACGGCGAGCGGGTGAACACCAGCCTGGCCTGCGTCGGGACCGACGGTTCCGCCCTCGAGGCGTGCATCAGGCGGGGTCCGTGGACCGACTTCTGGAGCACCTACCAGCCTCAGTCCCACTACTGGCCCCTCCAGCTCGTGGAGAGCGGCCTGCTCCTGGCCGTCGCGGGGCTCGCGGTCGCCGCGGCCTTCGCGCTGCTGCGCCGACGGCTCACGTAACCGTCGGTAGCACGCATCCGCGACCGAGGGGGCACGGCATCCGCGACCGGAGGCGGCGCCGGCGGACGCGCACGCGACGCGGGTGGGTGTGTACACGGCTCCCGGACATGCAGACGTCCGGGAGCCTCCCCCAGATATCCCGCACGTCATGTCGCCGTAACCATCGATTCAGGTGACCTTGCGACGCTCGAGCAATGCAGCCCGCCGTGCCCGAGCCTTCTCCCGCGCCGGAGAACGAGCCCTCCCCGTCGACGCGGAGTCAGCGTACGCCAGCGAAGCGGAACGGGATTCTCCGCATCAGCGCGCTGACGCCCGCCCTCTCCGACGCGCCGGTCTCGCCCTCGGCACGGAAGAATGGGTCCATGAACCAGCGAAGCGCCCAGGCACCCGTGCAGCACCCGCAGCCCTCCGTCGGCTCCATCGCCGCCCACCGCCCGCACACCGTCGCGGCGAACGTGTCCGACCTGGAGCCCGATCTCGACGCCGACCTCGACGCGTACGAGGACCTGGAGCAGGACGGGATCATGCTGCCCCAGGGGCGGTTCCTGGACCGCGAGCGGAGCTGGCTCGCCTTCAACGAGCGCGTCCTGGAACTCGCCGAGGACCCGAACACGCCCCTGCTGGAGCGCGCCAACTTCCTGGCGATCTTCGCCAGCAACCTGGACGAGTTCTTCATGGTCCGCGTGGCCGGCCTCAAGCGCCGCATCGCCACCGGTGTCGCCACCAAGTCCGCCTCGGGCCTCCAGCCCCGCGAGGTCCTGGAGATGATCTGGGCCCGCTCCCGCGAACTCATGGCCCGCCACGCCGCCTGCTACCAGGAGGACGTCGCCCCCGCGCTCGCGGAGGAGGGCATCCACCTCGTCCGCTGGAGCGAGCTGACCGAGAAGGAGCAGGCCCGCCTGTTCACTCTCTTCCGGCACCAGATCTTCCCGGTCCTGACCCCGCTGGCGGTCGACCCCGCGCACCCCTTCCCGTACATCTCCGGCCTGTCCCTGAACCTCGCCGTCGTCGTACGGAACCCGGTCAGCGGCCACCGTCACTTCGCGCGCGTCAAGGTCCCGCCGCTGCTCTCCCGCTTCCTGGAGGCCTCCCCGAACCGCTACGTCCCCATCGAGGACGTGATCGCGGCCCACCTGGAGGAGCTCTTCCCGGGCATGGAGGTCCTCGAGCACCACACCTTCCGGCTCACCCGCAACGAGGACCTGGAGGTCGAGGAGGACGACGCCGAGAACCTCCTGCAGGCGCTGGAGAAGGAGCTCATGCGGCGCCGCTTCGGCCCGCCGGTGCGCCTGGAGGTCGAGGAGTCCATCGACCGCTACGTCCTGGATCTCCTCGTACGCGAACTGAAGATCTCCGAGGCCGAGGTGTACCCGCTGCCGGGTCCCCTCGACCTCACCGGCCTCTTCGGCATCGGCTCCCTGGACCGGCCCGAGCTGAAGTACCCCAAGTTCATCGCGGGCACCCACCGCGACCTCGCCGAGGTCGAGTCGGCCTCGCCGCCCGACATCTTCGCCGCGCTGCGCGAGCGCGACGTCCTGCTGCACCACCCGTACGACTCCTTCTCCACCTCGGTGCAGGCCTTCCTGGAACAGGCCGCCGCCGACCCCGACGTGCTCGCCATCAAGCAGACGCTCTACCGCACCTCCGGTGACTCCCCGATCGTGGACGCGCTGATAGACGCGGCCGAGTCCGGCAAGCAGGTCCTCGTCCTGGTCGAGATCAAGGCGCGCTTCGACGAGCAGGCCAACATCAAGTGGGCCCGCAAGCTCGAGGAGTCCGGCTGCCACGTCGTGTACGGCCTCGTCGGCCTGAAGACCCACTGCAAGCTGTCGCTCGTGGTCCGGCAGGAGGGTGAGACCCTGCGCCGCTACTCCCACGTCGGCACCGGCAACTACCACCCGAAGACCGCCCGGCTCTACGAGGACCTCGGACTGCTCACCGCCGATCCCCAGGTCGGCGCGGACCTCTCGGACCTCTTCAACCGGCTCTCGGGCTACTCGCGCCGCGAGACCTACCGCCGTCTGCTCGTCGCGCCCAAGTCGCTGCGCGACGGCCTGGTCGCGCGGATCAACAAGGAAGTACAGCACCACAAGGCCGGGCGCCCCGCCTTCGTCCGCATCAAGGTGAACTCGATGGTGGACGAGGCGCTCATCGACGCGCTGTACCGCGCCTCCCAGGCCGGTGTCCCGGTCGACGTCTGGGTGCGCGGGATATGCGCCGTCCGCCCCGGCGTCCCGGACCTGTCCGAGAACATACGGGTCCGTTCCGTCCTCGGCCGCTTCCTGGAGCACTCCCGGGTCTTCACCTTCGGCAACGGAGGCGAACCCGAGGTGTGGATCGGCAGCGCCGACATGATGCACCGCAACCTCGACCGGCGGATCGAGGCCCTGGTCAGGGTCACCGACCCGGCTCACCGCGCAGCCCTGAACCGGCTGCTGGAGACCGGCATGTCCGACACCACGGCCTCCTGGCACCTCGGCCCCGACGGCGAGTGGATCCGCCACGCGACCGACGCGGAGGGACAACCCCTGCGGAACGTCCAGGAGATGCTCATAGACGCCCGGAGGCGCCGGCGTGGCACAGCAGCACCTTGATCCCCCCACCGGTTCCGTGGCCGAAACGGCCTCCCTCGGCGAGGGAGACACCCCGATCGGTGACGCCCTCGCGGGCTATCTGCGGGCCCAGGCCACGGAATTCCTCCGCTCACTGCGCCAGCACCGGGAAACCGGGGGCGCGGCGAGCGGAGGAGGGGAGCCCGGCGACGCGGCGCGCTCCCTGCGCCACTCCGCGCGCCGCATCAGCGGCAGCCTGCACACCTTCCGACCGCTCCTCGACCCGGACTGGTCGGAGGGGATGCGCCCCGAACTGGCCTGGCTCTCGGGCACCCTGGCGCGCGAACACGCCTACGCCGCGCGCCTGGAACGGCTGATCGGCGCGCTGAACCGGCTCTCCGGCACGGCCACCGTGCCCGGCCAGACGGGCCGGGCCCCGGCCGCGGCCCCCAAGACCGGCAGTCTCACCGTCGGCGCCGCGAAGGCGGGCGCGCTCCTCGACCGCCAGCTCACGCTCGCCCGCACCCGCGCCCACTCGGCGGCCCTCCAGGCACTGGGTTCCTCCCGCTTCCACGCCGTCGCCGACAGCGTCGCCGTGCTGGCCAGCGAGGTTCCGCTGGCCCCGGCCGCGGACAACGCCGATCTGCGTCCGCTGGCCACCGCGGCCCAGGAACGGCTGGCCGACGCCGTCAGCGCGCTGCCGCTGGTCGTCGCGGGCCGTCCCTACAACGCGGAAGCCCTCGTGCACGGCCTCTCCGCCGACACCGCGCCCCAGCCGCAGGACGCGCCCTGGCACCAGGTCCGGCTGCTGCTGCGGCTGCACCGCTACGCCGGTGAGGTGCTGCACCGGGGCGAGTGCCCCGTCGACGTACGCCTGCTCGGCGCGGGCACGGCGCTGAACCGGCACCGGGACGCGGCGGAGGCGGCCTCGGCCGCCGCCTCGGCGGCGCGCACTCCGCGGATCGCGCCGGCGACGGCGTACGCGCTCGGCGTGCTGCACGCCGACCAGCGCCACGAGGTGGAGGCGGCACGGTTCGCCTTCCAGCAGGCATGGCAGAAGGAAGCCGTACGCACCCCCTGAGGGAGGCCCCATGGCCGACGACACCATCCACGCGGCGGGCTGCGTCCTGTGGCGCCGCTCCCCGGTCGACTCAGCGCTGCAGATCTGCCTCGTCCACCGGCCCAAGTACGACGACTGGTCGCACCCGAAGGGCAAGCTGAAGCGGGACGAGGAGTTCCTGGCCGGCGCGCTGCGCGAGGTCGAGGAGGAGACGGGTTACGGCGCCGTCCCCGGTGCCGTGCTCCCCACCCTCCGCTACGACGTCGGCGGGCGCCCCAAGGAGGTCCGTTACTGGGCCGCCGAGGCCGCCGACGGCCGCTTCGCCCCGAACGACGAGGTCGACCGCGTCCTCTGGCTCTCCCCCACCGCCGCACGCCACCGCCTCACCCAGCCCCGCGACCGCGATCTGGTCGACGCGCTGCTGGACGCGCTGCACCTGGCCTGACGTGTTCCCCTGGAAAGGAGAGGCGCCGCCCGGGCTTCCGGCACGGCGCACGTCCATGGGCGACATCGAGCCCGGGGAGCCGACGGCGGACACTCACCGTAGTCGGCGCGCCCTTCGCTGTTGCTCATGAGGAAACCGGGGCGAATGAGCTATGACGGGAACATGGGCTCCACGCGTCGCGACCGCACCCGTTCGATTACCTGGAGTTTCCCTTCCGGCCCCCTCGGCCGGGACACAGCCGTGTCCTCGACGTGAGCGTTCCGTGACCTCACCGCACCGCCGTCAGGGGTTCACCCCCCGTTCACTTACGGCCTTCGGCGCCTTCACCTGATCTGCTTAATTTCGGCCTTACGCGGTGCGAAGGACGCCTCAGGGCGAACTCTTCTCATCGCTACGGACCGCAGTACACAGACATCGCACGCCGCCACCTGACGGCGGCTCCTGGAAGGAACTCCCGAAGTGAAGCTTCAGCGCATGAACCGGCGGGCCCTCACCCTCGGTGCTCTCGCCGTCTCTGGCGCCCTGGCCCTCACGGCGTGCGGTTCTGACGACACCGGCAACACCAGCGGTGGCGGCAGCTCGGCCTCGGCCAGCAACAACAGCGCCATCAAGTGTGACGACGCCAAGGGTCAGCTGCAGGCCTCCGGCTCCTCCGCGCAGAAGAACGCGATCGACGCCTGGGTCAAGGCCTTCACGGCCGCCTGCAAGGACGTCCAGATCAACTACAACCCGACCGGTTCGGGCGCCGGCGTCACCGCGTTCACGCAGGGCCAGACCGCGTTCGCCGGTTCGGACTCGCCGCTCAAGCCCGAAGAGGCCACGGCCGCCAAGAAGGTCTGCAACAACAACGCCGCGGTCGACCTGCCCATGGTCGGTGGCCCCATCGCGCTCGGCTACAACGTCGACGGTGTCGACAACCTCGTCCTGGACCCCGCGACGATCGCCAAGATCTTCGACGGCAAGATCAAGACGTGGGACGACGCCGCCATCAAGAAGCTGAACCCCGACGCGAAGCTCCCCAGCACCAAGATCCAGGCGTTCCACCGCTCGGACGAGTCCGGCACCACGGACAACTTCACCAAGTACCTCAAGGCCACCGCCCCCTCCGACTGGAACTACTCCGGCGGCAAGGCGTGGCAGGCCAAGGGCGGCCAGTCCGCCCAGGGTTCGTCCGGCCTCGCCCAGCAGGTGAAGCAGACCCCCGGCGCGATCTCGTACTTCGAGCTCTCCTACGCCGCCGACGGCATCAAGACCGTCGACCTCAAGACGGACGCGGCCACCCCGGTCAAGGCCTCCGTCGAGAACGCCACCAAGGCCATCTCCAGCGCCAAGGTCGTCGGCACGGGCAACGACCTCGCGCTCGAGCTGAACTACAAGCCGACCGCCGAGGGCGCCTACCCGCTCACGCTCGTCACCTACGAGATCGTCTGCGAGAAGGGCAACAAGGCCGACACCCTGGCCGCCACGAAGGCGTTCCTCACCTACATCGCGAGCGAGGACGGCCAGAACCAGCTCACCGCCGCCCAGTACGCCCCGATCCCCGCCGAGATCATCACCAAGGTTCGCAGCACCGTCTCGAACCTGAGCTGACCCGAGTGTGCGGCCCGCCTCGCCGAGGCGGGCCGCACCGTCCGGTGCACCGCCGCCTGGAGCCGGTACTCGAACCGGCTCCGCAGACCGGAGACTCATGATGGACATATCGACACGGAACACTGAAGCACCTCCCCCCACCCCACGATCTTCGGGCGCCACGCGCAAGCGCGCCGCCCGTGGTGCCACCCGCCCCGGAGACCGCGTCTTCCTCGGTCTCTCGCGCGGTTCCGGCATCCTCCTCCTGGTGATCATGGCCGCCATCGCGGTCTTCCTCACCTACCGCGCCTCCCTCGCGCTCAGCAAGAACGAGGGCAACTTCCTCACCACCTTCGAGTGGAACCCCAACCTGGTACCGCCGGTCTTCGGCATCGCGGTGCTGGCCTTCGGCACGGTGGTCTCCGCGATCATCGCCATGGCCCTCGCGGTCCCGGTAGCGGTCGGCATCGCCCTGTTCATCACGCACTACGCGCCGCGCAAGCTCGGCGGACCCATCGCGTACGTGATCGACCTGCTCGCCGCCGTCCCCTCCATCGTGTACGGCCTCTGGGGCGCCATCGTCCTCGTACCGCACATGGTCGGGCTGTTCGGCTGGCTCGACACCTACTTCGGCTGGACCGGCATCTTCACCTGGCAGGACGGCGCGCCCCGCTCCATGCTCACCGTCGGCATCCTGCTCGCGATCATGATCCTTCCGATCATCACGAACGTGAGCCGTGAGGTCTTCCGCCAGGCTCCGCAGATGCACCAGGAAGCCGCACTCGCTCTCGGCGCCACGCGCTGGGAGGTCATCCGCATGTCGGTGCTGCCCTTCGGCCGCTCCGGCGTGATCTCCGCCTCGATGCTCGGCCTCGGCCGCGCGCTCGGCGAGACGATGGCCGTCGCCACCGTGCTGTCCCCGAGCTTCGACATCCAGGCCAGCCTGCTCGATCCCGGCGGCGGCACGTTCGCGCAGAACATCGCGGCCAAGTTCAACGAGGCCAACGAGTTCGGCCAGGACGCCCTGATCGCCTCGGGTCTGGTCCTGTTCGTGATCACCCTGCTGGTCAACGGCGCGGCGCGTCTGATCATCAACCGCCGCAAGGAGTACTCGGGGGCCAACGCATGAGCAACGCACCCGTCACCCGCAAGCACGCCAGCTCCCTGCGCGGCGGCAGCCTTCCCAAGTGGTCCCCCTGGGCCCTCGCGGTCGGATCCATCGCGGTCGGAGTGGGCATCTCCTTCGCCGCCGGCCTCGACAGCAAGATCCAGTGGGGCCTGATCGCCGCGATCCTCTTCGTCCTCGGTACGTACGTCGTCGCCGCGCGCGTCGAGGGCCGCCGCCAGGCCAAGGACCGGGTCGCCACCAGCCTGGTGTGGGTCTGCTTCATCGTCGCCGTCGTCCCGCTCGTCTCCCTGATCTGGGAGACGCTCAAGCGCGGTGTGAAGGTCTTCGACACCTACTTCCTGAGCCACTCCATGGGCGTGGTCGCCGACGCCGAGACCGGCGGCGGTATCTACCACGCGATCATCGGCACCCTGGAGCAGGTGGGCATCGCCTCGCTCATCGCCGTGCCGATCGGTGTGCTCACCGCGATCTACCTCGTCGAGTACGGCCGCGGCAAGCTCGCCAAGGCCGTCACCTTCTTCGTCGACGTCATGACGGGCATCCCGTCGATCGTCGCCGGTCTGTTCGTCCTCAGCTTCTGGATCCTGATCCTGGGCATGGGCTACTCCGGCTTCGCCGGCGCGATGGCCCTGTCGATCCTGATGATGCCCGTGGTGGTCCGCTCCACCGAGGAGATGCTCAAGCTCGTCCCGAACGAGCTGCGCGAGGCCTCCCTCGCGCTCGGCATCCCGAAGTGGCGCACCATCCTCAAGGTGGTCCTGCCGACGTCCATCGGCGGCATCACCACGGGCGTGATGCTCGCCGTCGCGCGCATCACCGGTGAGACCGCTCCCGTGCTGCTGCTCGTGTGGGGCACCGGGTTCATCAACAACAACCCGTTCGACGGTCCCCAGGCGTCGCTGCCGCTGTACATCTACCAGCAGTACGCGGCCGGAACCACGGCGTCCACCGACAGGGCCTGGGCAGCGGCGCTCGCCCTCATCCTGTTCGTCATGATCCTCAACATGGGTGCCCGCGCCATCGCGCGCTGGAAGGCACCCAAGACGGGCCGCTGACGCGGCCGATCAGCGATCCGATCCTTTCGAAAGAAGCAGTGACTGACATGGCCAAGCGAATCGACGTAAGCGGTCTGACCGCCTACTACAGCGCCCACAAGGCGATCGAAGACATCTCCATGACGGTCGAGCCCCGCTCCGTGACGGCCTTCATCGGCCCCTCCGGCTGCGGAAAGTCGACCTTCCTGCGCACCCTGAACCGCATGCACGAGGTCACCCCCGGTGGCCGCGTCGAGGGCAAGGTGCTGCTCGACGACGAGGACCTGTACGGGAACGGCATAGACCCCGTCGCCGTGCGCCGCACCATCGGCATGGTCTTCCAGCGCCCCAACCCCTTCCCCACCATGTCGATCTTCGACAACGTGGCGGCGGGTCTGAAGCTCAACGGCTCCTACAAGAAGTCCGAGCTCAACGACATCGTCGAGCGGTCCCTCAAGGGCGCGAACCTCTGGAACGAGGTCAAGGACCGGCTGAACAAGCCCGGGTCCGGCCTGTCCGGCGGTCAGCAGCAGCGTCTGTGCATCGCGCGGGCCATCGCGGTCGAGCCGCAGGTCCTCCTCATGGACGAGCCCTGCTCGGCCCTGGACCCGATCTCCACCCTCGCCATCGAGGACCTGATCGGTGAGCTGAAGGAGCGCTTCACGATCGTCATCGTGACGCACAACATGCAGCAGGCCGCCCGCGTCTCCGACCGCACGGCGTTCTTCAACCTCTCCGCGGTGGGCCAGCCCGGCCGCCTCATCGAGATCGACGACACGGAGCGGATCTTCTCCAACCCGTCCGTCCAGGCCACGGAGGACTACATCTCCGGTCGCTTCGGCTGATCGGACCGCCTCCCGAAACCCCTCGCGGTGCTGCATGGCGGTGCCACCGCGAGGACGAGAAGGGCCCGCCCCTGGCTCCCGGGGGCGGGCCCGTTCGCGTTCCCTGCGGGTCCCTTCCCAGCGGACCGAGACGGGTGGGCGGGCGGGAAACCGGGGGTCTGGGGGCGGAGCCCCCAGAGGCCGGCGGAACCCCGGGGGCCGGGCCGGTCCCCGGGCACAGATCGCCACCGCGCGCAGATGGCCGCCGCCATGTCACCTGGGCGGAAAGACGAAGGGGGCCGGCCCCGAAGGACCGGCCCCGCACACCGCCGGACACCGGCGGCGTCGTACTCGCACTTCTACAGGAACGCCAGATTCACGACCCAGAAGCTGGCCGCGGCCACGAGAGCGGCGGCCGGCATGGTGATGAACCAGCCGAGGACGATGTTCTTGGCGACACCCCACCGCACGGCGTTCACCCGCTTCGTCGCCCCGACACCCATGATCGCCGAGGTGATGACGTGGGTCGTGGAGATCGGCGCCTTGAAGAGGTAGGCGGTCGCGAACATGATCGAGGCGCCGGTGGTCTCCGCTGCGAACCCCTGCGGCGGATCGAGCTCGATGATCTTCCGCCCGAGCGTCCGCATGATGCGCCAGCCACCGGCGTACGTCCCCAGCGACAGCATCGCCGCACAGACGATCTTCACCCAGACCGGAATCGGGTCGTTCGCGCTCTGCTCGCCGGCGATGACCAGCGCCATCACCACGACACCCATCGTCTTCTGGGCGTCCTGGAGACCGTGCCCGAGCGCCATGCCGGCCGCGGACACCGTCTGCGCGATACGGAAACCGCGCTTGGTCTTGTGCGGGTTGGACCGCCGGAACAGCCACATGATCAAGGCCATCACGAGATAGCCGACGAGCAGACCGACGACCGGCGACAGGAACATCGGGATGATGACCTTGTCGACCAGCCCGCTCCAGTAGACCGTCGTACCGCCGGCCAGGGCCGCCCCGACCATGCCGCCGAACAGGGCGTGCGAGGAAGAGGAGGGCAGACCGAAGTACCAGGTGATCAGGTTCCAGGTGATAGCGCCGACGAGCGCCGCGAAGAGGATGCCCATCCCCTTCGAGCCCTCGGGCGTCTGGATCAGCCCCTCACTGACGGTCTTGGCGACCCCGCTGCCGAGGAACGCGCCGGCGAGGTTCATCACCGCGGCCATGGCGAGCGCGGCCCGCGGCGTCAGGGCACGCGTGGACACGGACGTGGCGATGGCGTTCGCCGAGTCGTGGAAGCCGTTCGTGTACGTGAAACCGAGCGCGACCCCGATGGTCACGATCAAAGCAAAGGTGTCCATGAACGGGTCAGGACTCCTTGACGGCGATGGTCTCCACCGTGTTCGCCACGTGCTCGAACGCGTCGGCCGCTTCCTCCAGCACGTCCACGATCTGCTTGAGCTTCAGCACCTCGATGGCGTCGTACTTGCCGTTGAAGAGGTGGGCCAACAGCTTGCGGTGGATCTGGTCGGCCTGGTTCTCCAGACGGTTGACCTCGATCCAGTACTCCGTGAGGTTGTCCATGGTCCGCAGATTGGGCATGGCCTCGGCGGTCAGCTCGGCGGCACGCGCCAGGACCTCGATCTGCTGCTCGACGCCCTTGGGGAGTTCCTCGACGTTGTAGAGGACGACGAGATCGACGGCCTCCTCCATGAAGTCCATGATGTCGTCGAGGGAGGAGGCGAGGTTGTAGATGTCCTCGCGGTCGAAGGGCGTGATGAAGGAGGAGTTCAGCTGGTGGAAGATCGCGTGTGTCGCGTCGTCACCGGCGTGTTCCGCGGCCCGCATACGCTCTGCGATCTCGGCCCGAGCGGAAGTGTCCGCCCCGAGCAGTTCCATCAGGAGTTTCGAGCCCGTGACGATGTTGTCCGCGGATGCGGAGAACATGTCGTAGAAGCTCGTCTCCCTGGGGGTCAGACGAAAGCGCACGTTGGGGTCCTCGGGGTGCTTCGGTTTCGGTCAGGCTGATGCTAGGCGCATCATCCGGCCACGGCTAACGGGCCGCCACCCAGTGTCGCCCATCAGGCACAGCGATCGGCACGGGGTCCGGTACCGGCGCCGGGCAAGGGCTCCATACCCAGCAAAGTTCGGTACGATATACCCACCAGGGGTATATGTAAGTGGCGTTTCAGACAGGATCGCCGATCGGATCCACAGGAGGACGCGATGACGACCACCGAGGCCGGCGCGACGGCGCCCTCCGGAGACCCGCAGCAGACCGTGACCGATCACGACCGCGGCATCCACGGCTACCACCAGCAGAAGGACGAGCACCTGAAGCGGCTGCGCCGCATCGAGGGCCAGATCCGGGGCCTGCAGCGGATGGTCGACGAGGACGTCTACTGCATCGACATACTCACCCAGGTGTCCGCCTCCACCAAGGCGCTCCAGTCCTTCGCCCTCCAGCTCCTGGAGGAGCACCTGCGGCACTGCGTGGCGGACGCGGCCGTCAAGGGCGGCGACGAGATCGACGCGAAGGTCGACGAGGCGACGAAGGCGATCGGCCGCCTGCTGCGCACCTGAGCCGGCCGCCGCGGCCTCGCGAAGTGCGCGAAACGTGAGAGATACGACGCATGTGACATCCGCGACGTGCGCGCCTCGGCCACCGGGACGGGGCCGGAAAGGACTAGTCCTCCCCGCCCCGCTGCACGGGAGCGCGCTCTTCGGCCACTTTCAGGACCGCGTCGATGCTCTCCAGGCTGAGGCGGTCCTCGTGCGCCGCGGAGGCCGCGATGATCAGCTCACCGCACAGGTCGATCTCGGCGAGGGCCACGTGGTCCTGAACTGCCGCACCGCCGACCGGAGCCACGAACATCACCTCTTCCTGCCGTAACCGACTTCCTAGAGTAGGGAGCGGCCTACGCACCGCGCATGGCACGGAAGGGCCATTTCCAGCCCTCCTCTGAAGCTACGGCTCCGGATGCTCTTGCCCATCCCCCCGGAAGCCACTACTCCGCGATCTTCCCGGCGTAGATGTCGGAGGAATCCGGCAGCCGTACGACGGCGGGGCTGCCGAAGTCGTACAGCAGGAGCGTCGAGGCGACGGCCACGGTGCCCTTGCGCTGCCCGTTGACGAAGCTGAACCGGTGCCGGACCTTGCGCAGCCGCCCCTGGTCGTCGAGGTAGGCGTCGAAGGGCACGGCGGTGGTGGCGAACCCCTTCGCGGCCGCCCTCAGCGCCGGCCGCTGCCCCGTCGAGGCGTCCCGCGCCGCGGTGCCGAGGTCGGCGGTCCCGCGATAGTGCCGTACGGGGACCCCGGCGACCTCGGTCTTCCCCACATAGGTCACCGACCGCGCGCCGCGCAGCAGTTCGGCCGCGGCGTACGGGTCGGTGGCGCCGCCCGTGACGAGGTTGCCGTCCGTGAGACCGGCCGTCTCCACCCGCACCCATTTGTCGGCGGGCACACCGGCCCCCCGGTTCTTCATGAACAGAGCGCCCGGAGCGAGGAGTTCGGTGATCGGCCGGTGCTCGGCCGCGCCCGCCGGGTCCTGCGGCAGCAACACCTTCAGCCGCCCCGTCTGCTTCCTGAAGTCGTACACGCCCTGCCCGCGGATGGTGACCCGGGTCCCGCCGGTGGCCATCTCCATCGACGTACTGGCCTTCGCGCTGCCGGCGCGCTCCAGGGCGGCCACCGCCCGGCGCAGCGTGTCCACGGTGCCGGGACCGCTGCGGACGTCCTCCGCGGCCGCCCCGCCGCCCGAGCATCCGGTGCCACAGACCATGAGTCCCGCCGCGACGAACGCGACCAGGACCCGCGCGCGTTCCTGCTGCTGCGCCACCATCGTCCACCGACCCCCAGCCGGTCCGTCCCGGGCCATCCCGTCGTCCGGTTAACGACAGGTGGAGGCACCCGTCACGCGACGGGAATCCGTTCACTTGCCTTGGGTAACGTTGTCGGTGTGGAGCATCTGGACGAGACGGACCCCGACCCCGGTCATCGGACGACCACGGTCGAGCAAGGCCCCTTCTGTCTGGCCCGCTGCACCTGCGGCTGGCGCGGCCCGGCCCGCCGCGCCAGAAGCCAGGCCCGCACGGACGCCGCGACCCACGCCCTGGCCATGACCCCCTGAACCGGCGCACCGCCCAGCCTTTCCTCGCCCCCTCCGCCCCTACCCGACCCGAACCTGGGGCTCCGCCCCAGACCCCGCTCCTCAATCGCCGGAGGGGCTGAACTTTCGCCGGCCGGGGCTGGAAGCTTCGGCGGGCCGGGGCTGGAACCGTCTGGACCCTGGACCCGCAGCCGGGATCCGCGAGGGGCCGTGCCGGTACGGCGATGCCCGTAGCCACCACGACGCACCCGCAGTCGGCGTCCGGCGGAAGGGGCCGTGCCGGTACATCAATGGCCGTCGCCACCGACGGTCACTCCTCACCCAACGGCGACGGGCTGATGCACCGGCACGGCCCCGACCCCCCACCGGACCGGAACCGCCCCCACCGGTCCCAGCCGGACCGAACCCGCCCCCACCGGTCTCGGCCACCCCGCCGCCATCACCCGAACCCCACCGTGCTGGGATGCGCAGTGCTGTAGCCGTTCTGCGACACAGCCGTGCGGAACCCCCGGACCCGGGGGCCCGTCTCGTTCCACGGAACCCACGGGAGGCACACATGCAACGGCGTTCGTTCATCGGCGGCACCACGGCCGTCCTCGCGACGGCGGCAACGTCCGCGTGCAGCGGCAGCGGCAAGGGCGGCACGCACGCCGACGGCAAGGGCGGGTCCACGAACGCCACGGCCGGGGCGGCCGACACCAGCGGCATACGCACGGCGACCGCGGCCGACGCGGCAGCCGCCAACTGGACCGCGCTGTCGCGCCAACTGGACGGCTCCCTGATCCGCCCCGGCGACCGGAGCTGGACCACCTCCCACCAGCTCTACAACACCCGCTTCGACAACCTGAAGCCCGCCGCCGTCGCCTACGTCGCGCACGCCGACGACATCCGCACCACGATGGACTACGCCCGCGCCCACGGCGTGAAGGTCTCGATCCGCAACGGCGGCCACTCCTACGCGGGTTGGTCCTCCGGCGACGGCCGCCTGATCATCGACGTCTCCAAGCTGAACAAGATCCGCGCCTCGGCGAACGAGGCGGTGGTCGGCGCCGGTTCCAAGCTGATCGACGTCTACCGGGCGCTGGCCGCGAAGGGCGTCACCATCCCCGCCGGCTCCTGCCCCACCGTCGGCGTCTCCGGCCTGACCCTGGGCGGCGGCCACGGCGTGGTGTCCCGGGCGTACGGACTGACCTGCGACAGCCTCACGCAGGCGACGCTGATCACCGCCGACGGCAAGCAGCTCACCGCGAACGCGACCGAGAACAAGGACCTGTTCTGGGCACTGCGCGGCGCCGGCAACGGCAACTTCGGCGTCGTCACCGAGCTCCGCTTCAAGACCCACCCCGCGCCGCAGGCCGTCTCGGCGTACATGACCTGGCCGTGGGCCAAGGCCGCCGCGGTGGTGAAGGCCTGGCAGGAGTGGGGCCCGAGCCAGCCGGACGAGATCTGGTCGTCCTGCCACCTGTCCAACGCGGCCGGCGGCACCCCCACCGTCTCCATAGCCGCCTTCTCCCTCGGCACCTACGGCGAGCTCCAGAACGCGGTGGACCGGCTGGCGGACCGGATCGGCTCCCCCGCGCGCAGCGTCTCCCTCAAGCGGCGCTCGTACGAGGAGTCGATGGAGGTGTACGCGGGCTGCTCGTCGTTCTCCGCCGACGCCCAGTGCCATCTGCCGGGTTCCACGCCGGGCCGCAGCCCGCAGGGCGCCCTCGGCCGGGAGACGTACGCGGCCCGCTCGGACTTCTTCGACCGCTCGATCTCGGCGGCCGGCGTCCAGACGCTCCTGAACCAGATCTCCGGGGTCCGCGGCGGCGGCGCGGGCAGCATCGCCCTCACCGCGCTGGGCGGCGCGGTCAACCGCGTGGCGCCGACGTCCACCGCGTTCGTGCACCGCCGCTCGCGGATGCTGGCGCAGTACATCGTCTCCTGGCGGGCGGGCACCTCCGGCACCACCGCCCAGTCCTGGCTGACGGGCGCCCACAACGCGATGACCCGGTACGCCTCGGGCGCGGCCTACCAGAACTACACGGACGCGACGCTGACGAACTGGCGCAAGGCGTACTACGGAGACGCGGCCACGCGCCTCGCGGCCCTGAAGCACCAGTACGACCCGAACCGCTTCTTCTCGTTCCCGCAGGCCCTCTGAGACCACCACGGGCCGCAGCACGGGCCCGGCGGCCCACCACCACACGGGTTCACCGGGCCGGACAGGTCAGCCAGATCAACCGGATCAGACGGATCAGCCGGATCAGCCGGATCAACCGGATCAGGCACCCGCCCCAGCGAGCCCCTACGCGGCGAGATCCCGCTCCTCCGAGTGCTCGGCCCGCGCCCCCGGGATCAGCGTCTCCCGCCCGGCGGGCACGGCGCCGCGCGCCCGGATCAGAAGGCCCGCGCGCGGCGCCGCCTCGACGGCCTTCATGACCGGCGTGAGCAGGGCCATGGCGAGCGGCGACAGCAGCAGGACGACGGCCGTACCGAGCGCGAATCCGCCGACGACGTCCGTCGGGTAGTGCACGCCCATGAAGACCCGGCAGAACCCTTCGAGCAGGGCCAGCGCGATCCCGGCGAGCCCGAACTTCCGGTTCGCGACGAAGAGTCCGACACCCATCGCCATGGTGATGGTCGCGTGGTCGCTGACGAAGGAGAAGTCGGTCTTGCCGCCCACGAGGACGTCCAGGCCCTGGTGGTCCACGAAGGGGCGCGGACGCTCCACGAAACCCCTTATCGGGACGTTCACGAGGAGGGCGACACCGGCCGCGAGCGGGGCCCAGACGAGTGCGGCCACGGTCGCCGCCGCGTCGGAGCCGCCCCGCCGCCGCACGCTCGACCAGCACCACACGACCAGCAGGACCATCGCGAGCAGGAGACCCCACTCGCCGACGAACTCCATGGCCCGGTCGACCCAGTGCGGCGTGTGCTTGGCCAGGCCATTGATGCCGTAGAGCAGGTCGACGTCGGGGTTCGAACCGGATTCGGCGAGTTGCGCCATGGCGCTGCGGCCCCTTCGTCGTCATTCCCGCGACCGCGCCCTTTCGCGCGCCGCTCCGTCCACCCCCGTGGTTGTAGATCGGTTCTCTACGTCAACAGGAACGCACGGTCCCCTCCAATACGTTCCACCCTCCACGGAATGATCACGCACACGTTATCGAAGAGAGATATCTCCGCAGATCAGAGGGTGGATTCATACCGAAGTGGGCAATGCTTTCGCGCCATCCTCGGTCACCCGTGTGGCCCCGAAATAGTCGGGCGTGTCGACGGGGTCGAACCGGATGACGGCACCCGGCCGGGGAGCGTCGATCATGTATCCGCCGCCCACATAGATACCCACGTGCCGGATGGCGCGGGAGTTGGTGAGGTCGTCGGAGAAGAAGACCAGGTCCCCGGGCAGCAGTTCGTCCCGCTTGGGATGCGGCCCCGCGTTGTACTGGTCGTTGGCCACCCGCGGCAGGCTCACCCCGACACTCTCGTACGAGGCCTTGGTCAGACCCGAGCAGTCGAACCGTCCGCCCTGGTCAGCCGTGCCGTTGCCACCCCACAGGTAGGGGGTGCCGAGCTTCTTCTGCGCGTACGTGATGGCCCCCGCGGCCTGCTTCGAGGGGTCCACACGGGTGACGGGAGCGGCGAAGCTCTTCGCCAGCGTGGTGATCGTCTTCACATAGTTCCGGGTCTCCGCGTACGGCGGCACGCCCCCGTACTTGATGACCGCGTAGGCGCCCGCGTTGTAGGCGGCGAGCATGTTCTCGGTGACGTTTCCCGGAGCGTTCTTCACATAGGAAGCGAGCTCGCAGTCGTACGAGGCGGCCGACGGAATCGCGTCATTCGGGTTCCAGACGTCACGGACGCCGTCCCCGTCGCCGTCGACGCCGTGCGTGGCCCACGTCCCCGGAATGAATTGCGCTATCCCTTCCGCCTGTGCCGGACTCTTCGCGTTGGGATTGAATCCGCTCTCCTGATAGAGCTGCGCGGCGAGCAGGGCGGGATTGATCGCGCCGCAGAGATTGCCCCACTTCTGTACGAGGGACTGGTACGCGGCGGGCACAGCGCCCTTGGCGAGCCCGACCGAACCGCCGCCGATGCCGCCCGCGAGGTTCCCGGCGACCAGGTAGACCCCGACGACGAGGACCATCACGAAGCCCATCCCCGCGCCCACGGCCGCGGTCGCCACGATCCAGGCCTTACGCACCGTCAACCGCCCCTCGCCGCCCAGGAGTCCGCCGACGTCAGTGTAGAGGCGGGCCCCTGCGGGAGAGGGGTGTCACGCGCACGGACGGAGCGGTTCGTCCCGTCGGAGCGGCGTCAACCGGCCAGGGCGGCCACGTGGTACAGGTTCTCGGCCTCGGTGCCGAACACGGGGCTGTACGAGACGTCGTCGGTGTCCCCGCCCTGTTCGTGGCCGCCGATGACGCCGACGACCGCCCCGTCCCCGTTCACCCAGGGGCTGCCGCTGGTCCCGCCGGCGAAGGCGGGGCAGGCGACGCGCTGCTGCGTACGGCTGTGCGCGGTGGGCTTGTCGGTGCAGGTGACGGGGGCGTCGAGGGAGCCGGGGTATCCGGTGACGGTGACGGCGGTGGCCCCGGTGGCGCGGTGCGCGGCGAAGGCGTTCCCGCCGCCGACGGCGTCCTCGACGCCCTCGCCGTCGCGGGTGGCGAGCACGGCGAAGGCGACGTCGCTGTCCTCGTCCTGGTCCTTCTTCCAACCGTCGGGGAGGAACACGCCCTCGACGTCCCAGAACCCGTGGGGCGCCTTGCCGTCGCGGTAGCCGGGCGCGAAGGACAGTTCCGCCTCGCCGTCCAGGCAGTGGGCGGCCGTGACGACCAGATCGCGCCCCTCGCTGTGCACGACGGAGGCGGTGCAGAAGTGCCCGCCGGCGCCCTTGCTCGCGGCGCTCCCGTGGAACAGGGCGCCCACGCGGGCACTCCGGCCGTTGTCGGCGGCCCGGACGGTGACGCCGAACGGCCCGGGGCCGTCGTCGGCCGCGGCGACGGACGAGGACGTCACCGCGAGCAGCACCAGGGCCGCACCGAGCAGGACCGGCCGCCGGGTCTCCGGGAGACGGGTGATGCGGATGCTCTTCATCGCCCCTCACCTTGCCGCAAGCGGGTGAGAAAAACCTCGGACCAGTCCGAGTATCACCTGTGAACGCCGCCCCCGCCCGGCCACCGCGCCCCACCAGCCACGACGCCCCCTCCCGGCCCTCCGGTCCGGGCCGCCGCGAGCGCCATGGAGTCCGCGCCAGGTACTCCCATCGGCGCCGGAGCGACGAGACACCGGAGCAGCCAGACACCGGAGTGGCGAGAGGACAGACGGAGAGAAGCCCGCGCGGGACGAACCGTCGCCCGGAACAAGGACCACCCGGACCACCCGGCGATCCCCCGGCGATCCTCCGGCACCACCCGGATCACCCGGCGATCCCCTGGCACCACCCGATCCCAGGGGAGCCGGAGGCCACGGCTCCGGGTCGGCGATACGGTGGCCGTGAACGTCTCCGATCACACAGGGGAGTTGGAGTCCGCGATGCCCACGCCCGTCCGGCGGAAGTCCGAGGAGCACGACCGTGACTGACCTCCCCGCCGGCCTCGACTGGACCCGTGCCGCGCCCGAGGACGCGACCGGCCCGGGCCCCTGGATCGAACTCGCCTTCGGCGACGACGACTTGGTCTACATCAGGGAGACCGGCGATCCGGAGAACGTCGTGACGACCACGCGCAGGAAGTGGGACGCGTTCGTGCTGGGGGTCCGGGCGGGCGAGTTCGACCACTTCGTCGAGGGGCTGCAGGACGGCCTCGGGCCGCACGACGTGACGCCGCCACCCGTGCAATTCCCCTGAAAAAGCTGTGAGTCGGGTCAAGCGGCCGTCAGCCATCGGCCATCCGTGAGCCATGGGAGGGTCACGCGCCCGCCGCGTTCGGCAATGCGCGAGCAAGGCTTCCACGAGCCTCTTGTTGTCACGTACTCAACAAGGGATGGTCGTCCGCGGGCTCGCCCGGCCACCGGCGCCGCGGCGCACGACCCGTAAGGCATCACGATCGGCCGGAACACGTTCGGCGGCACCGGCCACCTGGGCACGGGCCACGTCGCCACCGCGACTCCGGGCCACGACGGCCCGACCCGCCGGGGCACCCCGGAGGCGGTCACCGCGTTCACCGGCCGGCCTCCGGAGTAGGGCGGACGCCGGGAGACGTGGGGTTCCCCGGCACCACCCGGCGGAACGGGCCGCGGTAACCAGCCGCGGCCCGTTCCGTGCGTCCACCCCGCAGGGCCCCGGCGACCCGGGGAACACCGGCGCGACGCACCGTCAGAAGCCCCTCCCCGCAACCGCGTCCGTTCGAATATCTCCCCGCCGTCCCCCCGCGCGCGAGGCACAGAAGGGGACAACGACGGAACCACGCGCCAGGTTTCGCTTCCGCTTCATTGCCCGGCGTGACCACCCGTGATACACAGAGTGACGATACGACTCTCGTACACCGCCGTACGCCTCCCGCGAGGGTCCCGCGTACGCCGGTGACAAGGAATTCGCACGAATCCCGCCAACCAATGACGTCAAGTCGACATACGAAGGCGTCATTGTCGGCGAGAATGGGCCCGACCTCTGCGCGCAGTGGCAGGGGGTGCAGAACTACCCACTAGGGGCGGTGACTTACATGCTTTTCGCAGCCGACAAGGGCGACATCAACACAATCATCGGCGGAATCGCCCCGGACTGGGGCCCCTTCGGCAGCCTGGGCAACGAAGCCAAGGTGATGGTCGAGGTGGTGATGGCGGTGGCCATCCTGCTCTGCCTCGGCATCGCGATCTGGGGTGCGGCCAAACAGCGCATCGGCGCGACCGCGCTCCGCGACACCTTCAGCGCCGAACAGGGCAAGGGACTCATCATCGCCGGGCTCACCGGGGTCTTCATCATCGGATCCCTCGGCACGCTCTTCACCATCGTGTACGGCATGGCCGTGTAGCCCGGCACGGCCATGCCGCACCGGCGTGCCGCCAGTACCCGGCCGGGCGCGCCCGGATTCTCGTCCTCCGATCCATCCGTCCGTCGTGCCCACCGGCTGAGGTTGCAACTCCCTGATGTCCAGTCACCACACCGCGCCCGCGCGGGAACCAGCACGGCTACCGTCGTACTACGTGGTTCAGCGAGAGATTGAGGGGGCGTACGCGGCATGAGTCTCGGTGACGAACCCGGGTACGGCGACGGCCCGCGCGGCGAGGACGGGGGGTACGGCGGCTCCGGCCAGACCCGTACCCGCCTGCCCGACCGTCCGGGCGACGTCTATGGCGGCGCGCGGCGCGGACGCGGATCCTCCTCGCGGAGCCTGGTCACGGTCGTCGGTGTCGTCGTCCTGCTCATCGCCGCGATCGCCTTCGCGAACCGCGGGGACGACGCGGCCTCGTCGGGCGACGGCAGCGGCGACAAGGCGAAGACGTCCCCGACGGCCGCCTCCGGCAACCACCCGGTGACGACGAAGTCCGCCGGCATCCCGTCGGGCTTCCCCCACACACCGGAGGGCGCACAGAGCGCGGCCGCGAACTACGCGGTGGCGCTGGGCTCGGCCGACATGTTCGAGAAGTCCAGGCGGGACCAGATCCTCGCGACCGTGATCACACCCGCCAAGGTGTCCGAGTTCGAGGCGACACTGGACCAGGCGTACACGCCGCAGTTCAACAAGAACGTGGGCCTGAACGAGGACGGCTCGGCTCCGCAGGGCTTCACCTTCGTCTCGCGCACGAGTCCCATCGGGACCAAGACCACCCAGTCCTCGGAGAACGCGGCGACCGTCGAGGTCTGGTGCGGAGGCCTTCTCGGTCTCGCCGGAGACAACTCGACCAACCCGGTCACCAGCAGTTGGTTCACCATCACCATGAAGCTGGAGTGGACCGGTGGCGACTGGAAGATCGTCTCGCACTCCCAGAAGGACGGCCCCGCGCCCGTCCCGGGGGACGACCGCGCCGCCGGCGCCGACGACATCGCGAAGGCCGTCGAGGAGTACGGAGGGTTCACGTATGCCCGCTAACCACCGCGTACTCAAACTGACCGCGGTCATCGGGGCCGTACAGGCCTCGGCGGTGCTGCTGGCCACGAGAGCGGTCGCCGCGCCCACGCCGTCGCCGGCCCCCTCGCGGAGCGACAACCACTGCAGTCTCATTCACGGCCCCGCCCGGAACTACTGCGAATCCGGAACCAAGGGCTCCGGCAAATCCGGCCTCACCACCGACCCCGGTACCTCCACCCTCGACCCCCTCTCCTCCCTCGCGAACGGCTGCGCCGACGCCGCCTCCTGGACCATCAACAAACTCTCCGCGGCCGTGAACGACACCGCCAACGTCGACTTCACGAACCCCAAGTTCCTCCAGCAGTACGCCGTCGTCTTCGCGGCCTCCACGATCCTCACCCTGCTCCTGTGGCTGCTGGCCGTGGCGAAGCGGGCCGTACGGGGTGTCCCCCTCGGCACGGCCCTGTCCGAGGCGATCGGCTTCCTCTGGCTGACCGTGCTGGCCTCCGCGTTCACCCCGCTCATCCTCTACACGGTCGTCTCCGCGACGGACGGCGTGACCGAGGTGCTCGCCAAGACCACCGGCAACCAGACGGACGCCTTCTTCGGAACGTTCTCCGGCGCCCTCGACAAGGGCGGCAACATCGGCGGCGGCCCGATCATGCTCATCGTCGTCTCGATGGTCTCGATCCTGGCCGCCGGAATCCTCTGGCTGGAGCTGGTCATCCGGGCCGCCCTGCTCTACGTCGGCGCCCTCCTCGGCACCGTCGTCTACGCGGGCCTCGTCGACAAGAACCTGTGGGGCCACGTCCGCCGCTGGGCGGGCATCATGATCGCGGTCATCCTGGTGAAACCGGTCATCGTCATCGTGCTCGGCCTCGCCGGCGCCCTCAGCTCCGACAACGGCCCCGACGCGTTCTCCGCCGTCGTCTCCGGACTCGCCATCATCCTGCTCGCCATCTTCGCCAGCGCGATGATCTACCGCTTCGTCCCCGGCTTCGGCGACGAGATCGCCGGCTCCCGCAACAACCGCATCATGCAGGGCGCCGAGGGCAAGGCCGCCGCCGTCATCAGCTCGCCGGCCACCCTGGTCGCCCAGGGCATCAAGACCCACAGCTCCCGCGCCGACAACAACGGCGGCGGAGGCGGAGGCGGCAACAGCCAGCCCCGCCCCGCCAACCCCGCGTCCGGCGGTGTGGCCGCGCACAGCAGCCGCACGCCGAACGGAGGCGGCGGATCCGTCCCCTCCGCCGCACCACCGCCGCGCAGCAGCGCGATCAACACCCCGCACGCAAGCAACACCCGCAACAGCAACCGCACGGGAGGTGAAGGGCGTTGACGACCGAGTCCCACCTGTCCCATCCGGTCACGCCCCGCCGTACATATCTGATCGGCCGCGCCCGGCCGAACGCGATCGTCGGCCGGAACCGCGAGTCCGGCGAGATCGCGCTCATCATCGGCGGCGCGTTCCTCGGCATGATGTGCGGCCTGCTCGTCCCGGTGCTGTCCCTGCGGATCGTGCTGCTCATGGGCTTCCCGCTGCTCGCGCTCGCCGCGGTGTACGTCCCGTACAAGCGGCGCACGTTCTACAAGTGGTTCGAGATCAACCGCAGCTACAAGCGGACCCTGCGCCAGGGAACTGCCTACCGCAGCCAGGTGATGGAGGCCGGCGTCCACCTCGACGGCAGGGAGGTCGAGATCGGACCGCCGCCCGGCATCGGGCGCATCGCCTGGCTCGCCGCCCCCTTCGGACCCGACGAGATCGCCGTCCTGCTCCACGCCGACCGCCGGACCGTCACCGCCGCCATCGAGATCGAGGGCCCGGGCGTCGGCCTGCGCGACAGCGAGGACCAGGAGGCCCTCGTCGACCGCTTCGGCACGCTGCTCAAGCACGTGGCGAACGGCGACGGCTTCGTCACCCGCCTCCAGATGCTCGCCCGCACCCTCCCCGCCGACCCGGACGCCCACGCCAAGGACGTCTCCGTACGCGGCGACGAGCGCGCCCCCGGCTGGCTCCAGCAGTCGTACGACCAGCTCCAGTCGATGGTGTCCACGAGCAGCGAGCAGCACCGCGCCTACCTCGTCGCCTGCATGCACTACTCGCGGGAACTCGCCGCCGAGGGCCAGGCCATGGCCCGTGCGGCCCGGCCGCAGGGCGGACGCAAGGTCGACCGGGACGCCGGACTCGCCGTCGTCATGGCCCGCGAGCTCACCGACATCTGCTCCCGGCTCCAGGAAGCCGACATCCGCGTACGGCAGCCGCTCGGCCAGGGACGGCTCGCCTCCCTCGTGCACTCGATGTACGACCCCGACCACCCCATCGACCACATCCAGGCCATGACCAGGCGCAACGCCTGGCCGGCCGAACTGGACGCGATGGAGCCGACGTACCTCCAGGCGAAGACCCGCGAGTCCTCCACCCGCGCGCCCTGGTGCCACGCCACGGCCTGGGTGAAGGAGTGGCCGATGACCCCGGTCGGCGTCAACTTCCTCGCCCCGCTCCTCGTCCACACCCCGGACGTCATCCGCACGGTCGCCGTGACCATGGACCTCGAACCCACCGAGATCGCCATCGAGCGCATGCTGACCGAGAAGACGAACGACGAGGCCGAGGCCAGCCGCGCCGCCAAGATGAACCGGACCGTCGACCCGCGCGACATCGCCTCGCACAACCGCCTCGACCAGCGCGGCGAGGACCTCGCGAGCGGCGCCGCGGGCGTCAACCTCGTCGGCTACATCACCGTCTCCTCCCGCAACCCCGAGGCCCTCGCGCGCGACAAGCGCACCATCCGCGCCTCGGCCGGCAAGTCGTATCTGAAACTGGAGTGGTGCGACCGCGAGCACCACCGTGCCTTCGTCAACACACTGCCGTTCGCCACCGGAATCCGCAGGTAGGGGCTGATGCACTGATGCGGGATCCGCTGTCCGCCGCGACGGACGCCTTCACGTCCTTCCTCTTCGGCAAGGTCGAGACGACCCGCCTGCCCGTACGCACGTCCACGGGCCAGGCGCAGGCGGTCTACCTGCCCACCGCCGCACCGGGTCTCGGCGACTCGGGCGTCATCATCGGCCGCGAGGTCTACTCCGGCAAGGGCTACATCTACGACCCCTTCCAGCTCTACGGGCAGCAGCTCCCCGCCCCGCACTGGCTGGTCCTCGGCGAGTCCGGCAACGGCAAGTCGGCCCTGGAGAAGACGTACGTCCTGCGGCAGTTGCGCTTCCGGGACCGCCAGGTCGTCGTCCTCGACGCCCAGGGCGAGGACGGCGTCGGCGAATGGAACCTCATCGCGCAGGAGCTGGGGATAACTCCCATCCGGCTCGACCCCACGGCCGCCCTGGACATGGGCATCCGGCTCAACCCGCTCGACCCCTCGATCACGACGACGGGGCAGCTCGCCCTGCTGCGCACGATCATCGAGGTCGCGATGGGCCACGGCCTCGACGAGCGGTCCGGCTTCGCCCTGAAGGTCGCGCACGCCTACGTCAACGAGACGATCGTCGAGCGCCAGCCGGTGCTCACGGACATCGTCGAGCAGCTCCGCCACCCCGAACCGGAGTCCGCCGAGGCGATGAACGTCGCCATAGACGACGTACGAGCCTGGGGCCTGGACGTCGCCCTGGTGCTGGACCGGCTCGTCGACGGTGACCTCAGGGGCATGTTCGACGGCCCGACGACGGTCGGCATCGACCTGGACGCCCCGCTCATCGTCTTCGACCTGTCGCACATCGACCGGAACTCCATCGCCATGCCGATCCTGATGGCGATCGTCGGTGTGTGGCTGGAGCACACCTGGATCCGGCCCGACCGCAAGAAGCGCATCTTCCTGGTGGAAGAGGCCTGGCACATCATCAACAGCCCCTTCGTGGCCCAGCTCTTCCAGCGGCTCTTGAAGTTCGGGCGCCGCCTCGGCCTGTCCTTCGTGGCGGTGGTCCACCACCTGTCGGACGTCGTCGACGGAGCGGCGGCCAAGGAGGCCGCCGCGATCCTGAAGATGGCCTCGACACGGACCATCTACGCGCAGAAGGCGGACGAGGCCCGGTCCACGGGCCGGGTCCTCGGCCTGCCCCGCTGGGCGGTCGAGATCATCCCGACGCTGACCCCGGGCATCGCGGTCTGGGACGTCAACGGCAACGTCCAGGTGGTCAAACACCTGATCACCGAGACGGAACGCCCGCTGGTCTTCACCGACCGCGCGATGACGGAGTCCTCCGCGGACCTGCTCTCCGACGACGCCATGCGCGCCGCCGAACTGGAGGCCGAGGAACGGGCGGCCGCCTTCATGGAACAGCACCTCAGCGATCTCGACGGCTCCACCGAGTCCACGGTGGCGTGATGAGCCCGTACCCCGACCAGCGCGACGACCGCCACGGCCCCCGGCACGAGGGGGCGGGCGGCATTCCGGACGGCCTGCTGATCGGGGTGCTGGGCTTCCTGCTCGGCATGACCCTGATGGTGTGGTCGGCGACAGGCCTCGCGGGCTGGTTCTCCCGCGGCGCCTGGCCGGACGCCATCACCTTCACCCGTACGCCCCTGGCCATGCGCCACCTGATCGGCGAGCCGCACGACATCGCCGACGCCTGGCCCGACACTCCGCCCGCCCAGCTGTCGGGCTACGGCCTCTTCTGGGGCCTGTTCATCGGCCAGTTGATGGTCCTGCTGGTCCTCACCGTGTTCGTGATGGGCACCCTGGCACGGTGGCGCGCCGGACGAGCACGACGACGAGCGCAGGGCCTGGAGCCCAAGGCGTCCAAGCGCGCGTCCAGGGCGTCCAGGACAACTGCGGAAGCGCCCGATCCGGTGGTACCCCCGGCCAGGACGGAACAGCGGCCACTGCCCGCACAGCCCCTGGAGACGGCCCCCAGGGCGGCCGCGCCGGACGGGACGCCCCCGCAGGTGCCCGAACCCGCGGGCGCGCCGGCCCACGAGCACCTGGGCGGCCTCGACACCATCGCCGCCGAAGCCGCCGTAGCCCCGGCCGTCGCCGCGGCACCGCAGCCGGGACCGGCGTGGACGTCCGCGCGCGCGGTCGTCCTCGCCCCCGCCGAAACACGTCACCTCACCGCCGCCCAGGCCGTCCGCGACGCCGAGGGCCCGGTCCTCGTCATCACCTCCGCCCCGCGCATCTGGTCGGAGACCAAGGACGCCCGCGCCAAACTGGGCCCCGTCCTCCTCTACGACCCCGCCCACCTCTGCGACACCCCGGCCCGGCTGCACTGGTCCCCGTCGGCAGGGTGCGAGGACAAGGAGACGGCGGCGGCCAGAGCGGCCGCCCTCCTCGCCCCGGTACGCCCCTCCGCCAAGGCCGACCAGGCGATGGCCGACGTCGCCGAGACGCTCATGCGGTGCTATCTGCACGCCGCCGCGGTGGAGGGCAAGGCCATCCGCCACGTCCACCGCTGGGCCCAGGGCTCACAGGTGCAGGACGCCGTACGAGCCCTGCGGACGCATCCCAGGGCGGCGTCCGGCACCGCCGGGGAACTCGAGGCCGCGCTCGTCTCGCATCCCGAACGCCGTGACATCGCCCAGGAGCTGACGGCACGTGCGCTGTCGGCGCTCGGCACGGTCAACATCCGAGAATCCTGCACTCCGAACCGAAGTGACAGCCTCGCCTTGGATTCCTTCGTCAATGAAGGGGGCACGCTTTATATGATCGGTGAACCCCTCGAGGACCCCAAGGCCGGCCCCGGCGCCATGCCTCTCCTGACGGCCCTCGCCTCAAGCGTGGTCGAGCGTGGCCGGCGCATGGCCGAACGGTCATCCTCCGGTCGGCTCGACCCACCACTCACGCTCGTCCTGGACGACATCGCGGCCGTGGCCCCGCTCCCCCAGCTCCCCGACCTGCTGACCACGGGCCCGGCCCGCGGTCTGCCGACCCTGGCGCTCGTCCGGTCCCGCGAACAACTCCGCTCCCGCTGGCCGCAGTACGAGCTTCCGGTCTGAACGGTCCGGAGCCCGCCCCCGACACCGGACCGGATACGTAGCTGATGCTGATTCGGGGCTGATGCGGATTCGGGGGCTGATACGGATACGCGGCTGATACGGACGGGCCGCCCGCCCTACCCCCGCTCGATGACGAACTCGAGCTCCAGCTCGCCGGTGTCCCCCGGCATGGGGGTCGTCCGCCCGGTGGGCAGGAAACCCGCCTTCCGGTAGAACGCCTCGGCACGACCGTTCTTCTCGTGCACGAACAGCCGCACGCGGTCGAGCCCGGCCTCCCAGGACCACGCAAGAGCGGCGTCGAAGAGCCCCCGGGTCACACCGGCCACGCTCCCCCGGTACTCGGGCCGTACGTACACCCCCACCAGATGACCCTGGGTGCGCTCGGGCACGTCCCCGAACGCGTCCTGCACCCCGGCCTCCTCGACGAGGACGGTCACGGACCCGGCCCACACCCCGTCCTCGCCCACGGCGACGATCTGCTGCCGCGCGGTGGCGTCGACAGCGGCCCCGGCCGCCCGGTCCTGCCAGAAGCCGTCCGGCTGGGTCACCGCGTCCTCGTAGGTCTCCAGGAACGCGAGGTGCGCGACGGGGTCCCGCAGGGCGTCGAGCCTGAGCTCCTTCACCTGCGGCCACTCGTCGGAACGTATGGAACGGATCACGTGGGCAACCGAGTTCATGGCAGTCACCGTAGTACGCGCACACGGCCGGGCTCATCCGATATCCACCCTGCCGATCAGCGCCGGCCCGGCCACCGTCATGCTCTTCCCTGTACGGCATTGTGAGCCGACCGATCCGATCACGCGCAAGCCCTCCAGGGAGAACACCGCATGGCCAAAGTCCAACTAGAGGAACTCCGCAACGTCATCCACCCCACGGGCAAGTTGGACAGCCGGGCGGAGCACTGGGCCGGACGCCTCTACATGAGGTCCCTCTCCCTTCGCGTGACCCGCCATCTCGTCGACACCCGCATCTCGCCGAACCAGATCACCGTGATCATGGTCTTCGCGGGGATGCTCTCGGGAGTCGCCCTGATCCTGCCGGGCCTCGGCGGCGCCGTCCTCTCCGTCGTCTTCATGCAGCTCTATCTGCTGCTCGACTGCGTGGACGGCGAAGTCGCGCGCTGGCGCCGCCAGTTCAGCCCGCTCGGCGTCTACCTCGACCGCCTCGGCGCCTACCTCGCCGATGCCGCCGTGATGGTGGGCATGGGCATCCGCGCCGCCCAACTCGGCCTCGATCTCTACCTGGTGGCCGGACTGGCCGCGGCGATCGGTGTGCTGCTCCTGAAGTCGTCCTCCGACCTCGTGCACGTGGCCCGCTCCGACAGCGGCATGGAGAAGGCGACCGACGCGTCCGTCGTCCCGCGCTCCAGCGGCCTCGCCCAGGTCCGCCGGCTGGCCTCGGCCGTGGGCCTGCACCGCCTGGTCAACGGCATCGAGTGCACCATCCTGCTGCTCGTCACCGCGGTCGTCGACCTGGCGCTCGGCGACCTGACCGCCACGCGCATCGCGACCGTCGCCGTGACGGCGATCGTGTGGCTGCTCGTGCCGGCACACGTGGTCTCGATCGTCGCGTCCTCCCGCCTGAAGTAACCGCACCAAAAAAGAAAAGGGGGCGGTCTCCTGATGGAGACCGCCCCCTTTCCCATGAGAGCTGTTGAGATTCCCATGAGAACTGTTGAGAACCTTTGAGAACCTTTGAGAACTGTTCTTGAACGCAGAAAACCCCCGGACCGGTATCCCCGGTCCGGGGGTCTTCTCACAATTTGTTCGGCGGCGTCCTACTCTCCCACAGGGTCCCCCCTGCAG
>NZ_JBVHTL010000005.1:475398-660694 GCF_055565895.1 Streptomyces sp. NPDC028298 | reverse complement strand
CTTTGTACTCACCCTCTCGGGCTTTCCTCCGGGCGCTTCCCTTCGGTCTTGCGTTTCCGACTCTATCAGACCGTTTCCGTATCCGATTTCCTCGGCGCTTTCCAGGTTCTCGCTTTCGCGTTTCCCTTTCCGGCGAGTCCGACTCTATCAGAACCTTTCGGGCCTGACTCCCAGTCAGCGGGGTTTGTCCTCGCGGCTGTTGGGCCGTTCCGACGAGTGAGACATTAGCGGATTCGCGGCTCCCGAGCTAATCGGGGTGGCGCTCTTTCGAACGCGGAATCCTCATTTCGCAAACACGCATGAAAACGAGGCGACGACGAGTCGTCGATCGTTGGATGCTGGTGCGGAATGGCTGTCCGGGGACCGACCGGAGTCGACGCTCACGTCGGACAACTCGGAGAACACTACGGATGGGCCCGGGTCGTGTCAACCGAGGTCCGGACGGGCCCTCCGAGGCGTACGCTGACGTGCATGACTACACGTACGTGCGCCCAGCAGTGGTGGGCCGCCTGACGGCGGCCGTACACACGTATGTACTCAACGGCCGCCGCCTCGGCGGCCGTTTTTCGTTGCCCCTCCTGGGGAGCCGGCCGGCGGACGCGGCAGCCTCGACCAGGAGGTTGTGAGATGACGCGGATCTTCAGTGGGGTCAAGCCGACCGGGCATCTGACGCTGGGGAACTATCTGGGCGCCGTGCGCCGCTGGGCCGAGGTCGACCAGCACCGGGCCGAGGCCCTGTTCTGCATCGTCGACCTGCACGCGCTGACCGTGGACCACGATCCGGGGCGCGTCCGCAGGCTCACCCGACAGGCGGCCAGCTTGTTGCTGGCTTCGGGACTCGATCCCGAGCTGTGCACCGTCTTCGTACAGAGTCATGTGGACGAGCACGCGCGGTTGTCGTACGTGCTGGAGTGCGTCGCGACCGACGGCGAGATGCGGCGCATGATCCAGTACAAGGAGAAGGCGGCCCAGGAGCGGAAACGCGGCGGGAGCGTGCGGCTGTCACTGCTGACGTATCCCGTGCTCATGGCGGCCGACATCCTGGCGTACGGGAGCGACGAGGTGCCGGTCGGGGACGACCAGACGCAGCACGTCGAGCTGACCCGGGATCTGGCGATGCGGTTCAACCAGCGCTACGGGCACACGTTCACGGTGCCTCGGGCCACCCGGCCGCAGGTCGCGGCGCGCGTCATGAACCTTCAGGAGCCGACGTCGAAGATGGGGAAGAGCGATGACGTCGGACCCGGTGTCGTCTATCTGCTCGACGAGCCGGACGCCGTACGGAAGAAGATCATGCGCGCGGTGACGGACAGCGGGCAGGACGTCGCCTACGACCCGGAGACCCGGCCCGGGGTCTCGAATCTGCTGGAGATCCTCGCCGCGTGCGAGGGCGGCGACCCCGAAGTCCTGAGCGGCGGGTACGCGTCGTACGGGGCGTTGAAGAAGGACACCGCCGACGCGGTGGTCGAACTCCTCAGGCCCGTGCAGGAGCGGCACAAGGAGTTGTGCGCGGATCCCGCCCATGTGGAGGGGGTGTTGCGGGAGGGCGCGCGGCGGGCCAGGGAGATGGCCCGGCCGACGGTGGATTCGGCGTACGAGGCCATCGGGCTGCTGGCGCCCTCGGCCGGATAGCCGGACCGGCGGTCGTCCTCGGCTCCTGGTCGGACCCCGGCGCCGAGGACGGCTCGGTGCCGGGGGCCTGTCGGAGCGGGGCGGGTGTCAGCCGTTTCCGGAGGCGAGTTCGCGGCTGCGGTCGCGGGCCGCTTCCAGTGCCGCGATGAGTGCGGCGCGTACGCCGTGGTTCTCGAGTTCGCGGATGGCGTTGATCGTGGTGCCCGCGGGAGAGGTGACGTTCTCGCGGAGCTTCACCGGGTGCTCGCCGCTGTCGCGGAGCATCACGGCTGCGCCGATCGCGGACTGGACGATCAGGTCGTGCGCCTTGTCGCGGGGCAGGCCGAGCAGGATGCCCGCGTCCGTCATGGCCTCGACGAGATAGAAGAAGTACGCGGGACCCGAACCGGACAGGGCGGTGCAGGCGTCCTGCTGCGACTCGGGGACGAGGAGCGTCTTCCCGACCGCGCCGAAGACCTCCTCGGCGTACGCCACGTGCGCGGCCGTGGCGTGGCTGCCGGCCGAGATGACGGACATGGCCTCGTCGACGAGGGCGGGCGTGTTCGTCATGACGCGGACGACGGGGGTGCCGGGGGCCAGGCGCTCCTCGAAGAAGGAGGTCGGGATGCCCGCCGCGCCGCTGATGATCAGCCGGTCGGCGGGGATGTGCGGGGCGAGTTCGTCGAGGAGGGCGCCCATGTCCTGCGGTTTGACCGTGAGGATCAGGGTGTCGGCGGTCTTCGCCGCTTCCGCGTTGCCGACCGGGGTGACGCCGTGGCGTTCCTGGAGTTCCCTGGCCCGCTCCGGGCGGCGGGCGGTGACCAGGAGGTCGGTGGGGGCCCAGCCGGCTCGGATCATTCCGCTGAGCAGGGCTTCGCCGATCTTGCCGGTGCCGAGGACTGCGACTTTCTGAGGCATGGTTGCGGGTGCCCTCCGGGGGTTGAGTCGTCCGCGTTCATCCTCCCACCGGGTTCACGGGGGCGGGTGGGATGTCCGGTGGGCGGACGGCACCTCGGTCCGTCCGCCCGTTCGGACACGCCCTAGGGAGTCCTGCGCCGCAGGGTCGCCGCTCCGAGTCCCAGGACCAGCAGCGCGCTCCCGGCGACGATCAGCGCGTCGCGTACGAAGGTCGCGGTCATGTCGGTGTGGTGGAGGACCTCGTTCATGGCGTCGACGGCGTACGACATCGGCAGGACGTCGGAGATGGCCTCCAGGACGGGGTGCATGTTCGAGCGCGGGGTGAACAGGCCGCACAGGAGGAGCTGCGGGAAGATCACCGCCGGCATGAACTGGACGGCCTGGAACTCGGAGGCGGCGAACGCCGAGACGAAGAGGCCGAGGGCCGTTCCGAGCAGGGCGTCGAGGAGGGCGACCAGCAGGAGCAGCCAGGGGGAGCCCGTGACGTCCAGGCCGAGGAACCCGACCGCGAGTCCGGTGGCCAGGGTGGACTGGACGATGGCGATCGCGCCGAAGGCGAGGGCGTATCCGGCGATCAGGTCGCCCTTGCCCAGGGGCATGGCGAGGAGGCGTTCGAGGGTGCCGGAGGTGCGCTCGCGCAGGGTCGCGATCGAGGTCACCAGGAACATCGTGATCATCGGGAAGATCCCGAGGAGGGACGCGCCGATGGAGTCGAAGGTGCCCGGGCTGCCGTCGAAGACGTAGCGGAGCAGGACCAGCATCACGCAGGGGACGAGGATCATCAGCGCGATGGTGCGCGGGTCGTGCCGCAGTTGGCGCAGGGCGCGGGCCGCGGTGGCCGTGGTGCGGGAGAGGTTGAGCGCGCTCGGGCGGGACGCCGGTGCGGGTTCCTCCGGCGTCCCGGGGCCCGTGGGGGTGGGGTGCGGGGTGGGGCTCGTGGCCGCGGTGGAACTCATCGGACGGTCTCCTCGCGGGAGTCGGGGCCGGTGGCCGGGGACTGCGCGGCCGGGGACTTCTCGGTCGTGGTCGGCGCGGGTTCGCGCGCGGCGGCGACCGCCTCGTCGACGAGGTGGAGGAAGGCGGCTTCGACGGTGTCCGAGCCGGTGCGTTCGCGGAGGGCGTCGGGGGTGTCGTCGGCGAGGAGTCCGCCCTCGCGCATCAGGAGGAGCCGGTGGCAGCGCTCGGCCTCGTCCATGACGTGGGAGGAGATGAGGAGGGTCGTGCCGCGTTCCTCCGCGATGGAGTGGAAGAGGTTCCACAGGTCGCGGCGCAGGACGGGGTCGAGGCCGACGGTCGGTTCGTCGAGGACGAGGAGTTCCGGGGCGCCGAGGAGGGCGACGGCGAGGGAGACGCGGCTGCGCTGGCCGCCCGAGAGGTTGCCGGCGAGGGAGTCGGCGTGGGAGGCGAGGTCGACGTCGTCGATGACGCGGGTGACGTCCTGGTGACGGCGTTCGGCGGCGGCCCGGCCCGGGTCGAGGATCGCGGCGAAGTAGGCGAGGTTCTGGCGGACACTCAGGTCGTCGTAGACGGAGGGCGCCTGGGTGACGTAGCCGATGCGGGAGCGGAGTGCGGCGTCGCCGGCGGGGCGGCCGAGGACTTCGAGGGTGCCGCCGACCTTGGCCTGGGTGCCGACCGTCGCGCGCATGAGGGTGGATTTGCCGCAGCCGGAGGGGCCGAGCAGGCCGGTGATCTGGCCGCGCGGGACGGTGAAGTCGAGACCGTGCAGGACGGTGCGGGTGCCGCGGACGACCGTGAGGCCTTCGGCGCGGACGGCGGGCGGGGAAAGAGGCACGGGGGTTCCTGTGGGGTGGGGCGGACGCGGACGAATAATCATCGCGTGATGAATATTCCTCTCGTGAGGTGCGCCGGTCAAGGGCGTTGCGGTCGGTCGTGCCGTCGGTCGTGCGGTCGGTCGTGCGGCCGGCCCGGCGATCGGCCTTGCGGTTCTCGCCCTGCGGGCGGGCGGCGGGTGGCGCGGGCGTGCGCGGTCGGCCTCGCGGTCCTCGTCCTCGGGCGGGCGGCGCGGGCGTGCGCGGTCGGCCTCGCGGTCCTCGCCCTGCGGGCGGGCGCCGGGCGGCGCGGGCGTGCGTCGGCGCACGTCAGCGTGCGTCGGCGCGAACGGACGGAGATCGTCCGCGGCGTCGCCGAACCGCGCGCTCCCGCGTTCGCGTGACAGCGGCCCGGAGGGGCTGCGCGATCAACGGGCTTACCTGACAATGGATTTCACTGTGCGAAACGGCTCCGTGCCGGGTCGCCGGGTCCGCCGTGCCCTCCCCCGGCACGGCACCCACGCATCTCCCGCTGTCGACCGGAGGTGCTGTCGTGTTGCGCAAAGCCGATCTGTTCGCGTCCCTCGTCGTCTTTCTGGTGGCGCTCCCCCTGTGCGTCGGGGTCGCCATGGCGTCCGGTGTGCCCGCCGAGCTGGGGCTGGTGACCGGCATCGTCGGTGGGCTGGTCGCCGGGGCGCTGCCCGGAAGCAGTCTGCAGGTGAGCGGGCCCGCGGCCGGGCTGACCGTCCTGGTGTACGAGGCCGTGCAGTCGTACGGGGTCCAGGCGCTGGGCGTGCTGGTGCTCGGCGCCGGTCTCGTGCAGCTCGGGCTCGGGGTGCTGCGGCTCGGCCGGTGGTTCCGGGCCGTGTCCGTGGCCGTCGTGCACGGGATGCTCGCCGGGATCGGACTCGTGCTGATCGCCGGTCAGGTGTACGCCATGGGCGACGCGGCCGCGCCCTCCGGCGGGCTCGGGAAGATCGCCGGTCTGGTGTCGCTGGCCGGTGCCGCCGATCCCGTGGCGCTGGCCGTCGGGGGCGCCACCGTCGCCGTACTGCTGCTGTGGCCGCGCTGGCGGCGGGGTGCGCGGATGGTGCCGGCGCCGCTCCTCGCGGTGGGGCTCGCCTCGGCCGTGACCGGGGTCTTCGATCTCGCCGTGCGACGCGTCGAGGTCCAGGGGCTGTTCGACGCCGTGCGGACGCCGTCGGTCGATGATCTGGGCCGGCTCTCGGACGTGGGGGTGATCGGGACCGTGCTGGCGTTCGCGCTGATCGCCTCCGCGGAGTCGCTCTTCAGCGCGGCGGCGGTGGACCGGCTGCACCGGGGACCGCGCACCGACTACGACCGCGAGCTCATCGCGCAGGGCGCCGGGAACACCGTGTGCGGGATCCTCGGGGCGCTGCCCATGACCGCCGTGATCGTGCGGAGCGCGGCCAACGTGCACGCCGGGGCGCAGACCAAGGCGTCGCGGGTGCTGCACGGGGTGTGGCTGCTGCTCTTCACGGCCGTGGTGCCCGCGGTGCTCGGGCTGATCCCGGTGGCGGCGCTCGCGGCGCTGCTGGTGCACGCGGGGTGCAAGCTCGTGCCGGTGCGGGAGCTGCGGACGCTGTGGCGCGGGCATCGCGGTGAGGTGGTCGTCCTCGCGGTGACCGCGGTGGCGATCGTGGTCGGGAACCTGTTCGAGGGGGTGCTGGTCGGGCTCGCGCTCGCCGTGGCCAAGACCGCCTGGGACATCAGCCATGTGCACGTGGAGACCGAGGACCGGGGGGCCGCGGGAATGGTCGTACGGGTCGTCGGCAACGCCACCTTCCTGCGGCTGCCGAAGCTGCTGGACGCCTTGGAGGCGTTGCCGCACGACCGGGTCGTACGGCTGGAGCTGGGCGGACTGCGGCACGTGGACCACGCGTGTGCGACGGCCCTCGACGCGTGGGCCGCCGGGCGGGGTCACGAGCGGATCGCCACCAGCAGCTCCACGACGTAGGCCTCCTCCACGAACCCCTCCGGGAAGGCCTGGAGGAGGTGGTTCCGTTCCTCGGCGAAGAACGTGCTGGTGGCTTCCTCGCCGAGGACCAGGAACTGCGAGTGGCTGCCGATGTTGGCGAGGCGGGTGTCCACCGGGACGCGCCGGCTCCAGCGGACCTGGCGGTGGGCGAAGGAGAGGGTGCCGGTGGGGTCGGCGGCCAGGGAGTGGGCGGGGCGGGTGGAGGCGGGGCTCTTCTCCGCCTTCCGGTCCTTCTCGTCCAGGCCGAGGAAGCGCTCGGCTCTGCGGGCCGCCGCCTCGATCCACGGGACGGTCGGGTCCTCGGTGTTCCACCACAGGGCCAGTGCGCCGCCGGGGCGCAGGACGCGCAGCGCCTCCGGAACCGAGCGGCTCGGTTCGGTCCAGTGCCAGGACTGGGCGTAGGTGAGGAAGTCCATTGAGGCGGCGGCGAGGGGCAGGGCGTCGCCGCTGCCCCGCACGATCGGGAGACCAGGGTGGACGCGTCGGAACTCCGCGGCCATGCCGGGGCCGGGCTCCACGGCGAGGACGTCCGCGCCGCGGCCGTGCAGGAGGCCCGTCGAGATGCCGGTGCCCGCGCCTACGTCGGCGGCCTTGGCGCCGCTCAGGGACCGGCCCGCGAGTGCCTCGACGGCGTCGAAGAGGGCGGGCGGGTACGAGGGGCGGTTGGCGGCGTACTGGGCCGCGGCGGCGTTGAAGGAGTGGGCGCGCTCGGTGTGCGGGGAGGGCGTCATGAGGGCATGATCGCGGGTCGTGCGGGGCCGGGGTAGGGGTTTTTTGCGGCGCCCTGGGTGCGCGGTGCCGGCCCGTGGGGGCGGGCCCTGGGGGCGGGCCCTGGGGGGCGGGCCGTGCGCCGGCGCTCTCGCTGGTGTTCGCGGGGCGGTCCGGTGGGGGGTCGGGGCCGCGCCGGTACATCCGCCCGCATCCGAACGGATCTCAGCGGGGTCGAGCGGTGCGGGTGGGTGTCGATCCGTCCGGCCTGCGGGCATTTGATGTACCGGCACGTCCCCTCCCGTGCGTCGCCGACTGCGGGTGCGGCGTGGGGGCCGTGCCGGATCCGGGCGTCTCCGGGCGTCTCCGGGCGCCGGTGCGGCGTGGGGGACGGTCCCGGTACTGGCGCCGGGTCCCGGGCGCGGGTGCCGTCAGGTGCGGCGGCGCTTCTTCGCGGGGTTGCCTGCGCGGCGCGTGGTGCGGCGGAGGTATTGCTCCCTGGCCGTCTCGTACTCCTCGCGGTGGAGCTTCTCGCCCGGGGCCTCGGAGAGGGAGCGGAAGAAGTAGGCGAGGAGGGAGCCTACGAAGCCGATGGTGAGGAGGCCGCGCAGCTTGGCCTGGCGCTCGGGGTCGGGGCGCTTGGAGAAGGACTCCCAGGTGTGGCCGAACGCGAGCGCGGTGCACACCGCGAACATCACGACGACCAGCACCATCACGAGCGTGCCCACGTCCGCGATGGCCAGGCCCTGGTAGGCGAAGCGGAGCACGAAGCAGGCGGCCACCGCGGCGGCGAGGGAGCCGACGGCCACGCCGATCCTTCGGCCGGTGTAGCCGCCGTCGTGCTCCACCCAGGTCGTCCCGAAGAAGCGCAGGGGCTCGGGCCGGGGGCCCGCGGGGGTGCCGGATCCGGTTCCCTCGCTGGTGCCGGTGCCCTTGGCGGGGCTGGTTCCCGTGCTGGTCTTTTCACTCACACGACGATTATCGCCCCGGTCATGGCTCCGGCGGCCGAGGTGTCCGTCAGGAGCACTTCGGGGCGACGTAGCCGTCGGTGCCCGTCTGGACGTACGCGTCCGACACGAACTGGCCGTTCGAGATGTTGTCCCAGATCGAGCTCGTGCCGTAGGGGCCGGCGACGGACTCCCCGGGGCACTGGCAGTAGATCGGGACCCGCGAACCCGCGGCGAGGGTGCGGACGATGCTGAAGTGGGTCCCGGGGCCGCTTCGGACGTTGACGTTGTGACCCGGTGCGAGCGGGTACGTACGGAGCGCCTGCGCGGCCAGCGGCTCGGCTTCCGCGGCGTCCGGCGCGTCCTTGACGGCTGTCTCTTCCGTGGCCATTTCGATCTCCCCCATTGTTTGGTTCGCGCCACATTCATGACGCGCGCAGAGGCTAGCAAGCCGCCGGGGTTTCGCACGAAGGATCGACTAGGCTCTGCGCGTCGCGCATGCGGTCGAACCCACGGGGGTGAGTGATGCCGCCACAGCGCAGCACTGGTACGGAATCGGAAGCGGAACATCCGCGCTACGCCGGCCAGTATCTGCTGGAGTCCAGACTCGGCTCCGGTGGCATGGGAATCGTGCATCTGGCGCGGTCCGCCTCCGGGTTGCGGCTGGCCGTCAAGGTCGTACACGCCGAGTTCTCCCAAGACCCCGAGTTCCGGGGGCGGTTCCGTCAGGAGGTCGCGGCCGCGCGCCGGGTCAGCGGCGCCTTCACCGCACCCGTCGTGGACGCCGACCCCGAGGCCGAACGCCCGTGGATGGCAACCCTGTTCATCCCGGGACCGACGCTCGCCGAGCACGTGAAGCGGAACGGGGCGATGTCCACCGCCCGGCTGCGCCATCTGATGGCCGGACTCGCCGAGGCCCTGCGGGACATCCACCGGGCGGGCGTCGTCCACCGTGATCTCAAGCCCAGCAACGTCCTGCTGGCGGATGACGGGCCGAAGGTCATCGACTTCGGCATCTCGCGTCCCTCCGACAGCGAACTCCGCACCGAGACGGGGAAGTTGATCGGCACGCCGCCGTTCATGGCGCCGGAGCAGTTCAGCAGGCCGCGGCATGTCGGGCCGGCCGCGGACGTGTTCGCGCTCGGGTCGGTGATCGTGCACGCGGCCACCGGGAGCGGGCCCTTCGACTCGGACAGTCCGTATCTGGTCGCGTATCAGGTCGTCCACGACGAACCCGACTTGACCGGCGTGCCGGACGAGCTGGTCGAGCTGGTCGGGCGGTGCCTCGCCAAGGAGCCGGAGGACCGGCCCACTCCGGACGAGCTGATGACGGCGCTGCGTTCGGTCTCGGCGTCGTACGACACCCGGGCGTTCATCCCCGAACAGCGCGTCGCCAACGGGGAGTCCGCGCGGCCCGCCCCCCAGGTACGGCCGGTGGAGCCGGGGCGACGGGAGAGGTCCGAGGACCCGACCCACCTGGCCGGGCGGAAGCGGCCCGGCCGGCGCTGGCGGCTTCCGGCGGCCGCCCTGGCCGTCGCCGCGGCGGCCGTCGGCGTGCTCACCGTCCCCGGTCTGCGCGGTGGCCCGCAGGACCCCGAACCGCGGCAGTCGGCCGCGTCCGCCGCCAAGAGCGCCTTCCGGCCGTGGGAACGCGACCTGAGGGGCTCCGGCACGAAATCGGGCGGACAGCCGCAGTGCGCGTACACGCCGAAGGCGCTGCTCTGCGTCCGGCCGGGTGTCCTGGCGGCCGCTGTCGATCCGGACGACGGCAAGGTGCTGTGGTCGCGGAACGACCCGGGCGAGGCGAGCGCGTACAGCACCCCGGCTCCGGTCCTCTCCGGGGGACTCCTGCTGGTCGGCAGCGAGAACGGGCTCCGGCTGACCGCACTGGATCCCGCCACGGGTGCCACGCGCTGGAGCCGTGACGTCTCCCGCTTCACGGGCGGGTTCGTCCCGGTCGCCAGCGTGGTCCTGCTCACCGGATCCGACTCCAAGGTCACGGCCCTGGACGCCGCCACGGGCAAGGAGAAGTGGCGGCATGCCATCCCGGGGATGACCGTGCCCCAGTTCCACACGTACGGCGACGGGTTGGCCTATGCCGTGGCACCCCCCGCCGGGACGGGGACGCGGGTGGCCGCCGTGGATCCGCGGACCGGGGCCGTGAAGTGGCGGCGCAGCGTCGAGGGGAGGCTGGACCTGGTGGCCGCCCGCGACGGGAACCTGTGGTTCACCACGGTCTCGGTCGACCTGTACACCGACGCGGTCCTGCGCTACAACGTGGCGACCCGCACGCTCCACCGGACCGCGCTGCGCGTCCCGCAGGCGCAGGCGCAGACGGTGCTCCGGGGGGACACCGCCTACCTGCTGGGCAACGACGGTTCGCTGGTCGCCGTGGACACCCGTACCTCCAAGCAGCTCTGGCGAGTGGAGACGTCCGTGACCAAGGCGTCGGCGCCCGTCGTCTCCGGCCACCGTCTCTACCTCAGCGCCGTGGACGGCCGCCTCATCGCGGTGGACACGGACAAGGGCGTCCTGCTCGGACAGACGAAGGCCCGCCTCGACGACCGGCGCGGCTCACTCGTCAGCACGCTCCCCGCCCCGCTCCCGGGCGGCGGCAAGATCTACGCCACCTCCCCCGACGGCACCCTCTTCGCCGTCGACGGGCGGGATCCCTCGGGCTGGTGAGACGGGAAGGGGCCGCCCCGGCAGGGACGGCCCCTTCGCGCAGATTCACCGGCCCGGGCCGGGCGGGCTAGCCCAGCTTCGAGACGTCGCGCACCGCGCCCTTGTCGGCGCTCGTCGCCATCGCGGCGTAGGCGCGCAGGGCGGCGCTGACCTTGCGCTCGCGGTTCGCGGGGGCGTAGACGCCGTTCAGGGCCTCGCGGCGGGTCGCCAACTCCTCGTCGGTCACGAGCAGTTCGATCGAGCGGTTGGGGATGTCGATGCGGATGCGGTCGCCGTCCCGGACGAGGGCGATGGTGCCGCCGGACGCGGCCTCCGGGGAGGCGTGGCCGATCGACAGGCCCGAAGTTCCGCCGGAGAAGCGGCCGTCGGTGATCAGGGCGCAGGTCTTGCCGAGGCCGCGGCCCTTGAGGAACGAGGTCGGGTAGAGCATCTCCTGCATACCGGGGCCGCCCTTGGGACCCTCGTAGCGGATGACGACGACGTCGCCGTGCGTGATCTGCTTCTTGAGGATCTTGTCGACTGCCTCGTCCTGCGACTCGCAGACGACCGCCGGGCCCTCGAAGGTCCAGATGGACTCGTCGACGCCGGCCGTCTTCACGACGCAGCCGTCGACGGCGAGGTTGCCCTTGAGGACCGCGAGGCCGCCGTCCTTGGAGTAGGCGTGCTCGGCGGAGCGGATGCAGCCGCCCTCGGCGTCCTCGTCGAGCGCCGCCCAGCGCTCGGACTGGGAGAAGGCCTCGGAGGAGCGGACGCCACCCGGGGCCGCGTACCAGAGCTCGATCGCCTCGGGGGACGGGGAGCCGGCGCGCACGTCCCAGGTCTTGAGCCAGTCGGAGAGGGACGGGCTGTGGACGGAGTGGACGTCCTCGTTGAGCAGGCCCGCGCGGTGCAGTTCGCCGAGGAGGGCGGGGATGCCGCCGGCGCGGTGCACGTCCTCCATGTAGTACGTGCGGTCCTTGGCGACGTTCGGGGCGACCTTGGCGAGGCACGGCACGCGGCGCGAGACCTCGTTGATCTCGTCCAGGCCGAACGGGACACCGGCCTCCTGGGCGGCGGCCAGCAGGTGCAGGATCGTGTTGGTGGAGCCGCCCATGGCGATGTCGAGGGCCATGGCGTTCTCGAAGGCCGCGTGGGTGGCGATGTTGCGCGGCAGGACCGACTCGTCGTCCTGGTCGTAGTAGCGGCGCGTGATGTCGACGACCGTGCGGGCCGCGTCCTCGTACAGGCCCTTGCGGGCGGTGTGGGTGGCGAGGACCGAGCCGTTGCCGGGCAGGCTCAGGCCGATGGCCTCGGTCAGGCAGTTCATCGAGTTGGCGGTGAACATGCCGGAACAGGAGCCGCAGGTCGGACAGGCGTTCTCCTCGATACGGAGGATGTCCTCGTCCGAGATCTTGTCGTTCACGGCGTCGGAGATCGCGTCGACCAGGTCGAGCGTGCGGACCGTGCCGTCGACCAGGGTGGCGCGGCCGGACTCCATCGGGCCGCCGGAGACGAAGACCGTCGGGATGTTCAGGCGCAGGGCGGCCATGAGCATGCCGGGCGTGATCTTGTCGCAGTTCGAGATGCAGATCAGGGCGTCGGCGCAGTGGGCCTCGACCATGTACTCCACGGAGTCCGCGATCAGGTCGCGGGAGGGCAGCGAGTACAGCATGCCGCCGTGGCCCATCGCGATGCCGTCGTCGACGGCGATCGTGTTGAACTCGCGGGCGATGCCGCCGGCGGCCGTGATGGCCTCGCTGACGATCCGGCCGACGGGCTGGAGGTGGGTGTGTCCCGGCACGAACTCCGTGAAGGAGTTGGCGACCGCGATGATCGGCTTCCGTCCGATGTCCGCGCCGGGTACACCGGAGGCGCGCATAAGGGCGCGTGCGCCCGCCATGTTGCGGCCGTGGGTGACTGTGCGGGACCTCAGCTCGGGCATCGTCGCTCGCTCCTTCGGAGAGTTAAGACTGAAGTCGAGCGTACGCCGGTGCTCCAGGATCCGGACAGGCCGTCCGCATCCCGGGACATACGTCTCGCTCAGCGGCCGTCCCGGTGGGGCGTCCGCGCAGGTCGGCGGCGTCCGCCGAGGTGAGGTCGCCGTGCCGGACGCCTCACTCGCTCATGGGTTCGTCAGGTGTCCCTGCACCACGGGCGCCACTCTGCCCACGACGCGCTCCAGGTCCGCCGAGGCCAGCGGCTCGACCTTGATGACGTAGCGCAGCATCGCGACCCCGACGAGCTGGGCCGCCGCGAGTTCCGCGCGCAGCTCGGCGTCCGGGACGTCGAGCCCGGCCGCGACGCGGCGCAGGAGCTGGGCGGCGACCAGGCGGCGGAAGACGGCGGCCGCGGTGTCGTTGTTCACCGCCGAGCGGACGATCGCGAGCAGCGGGGTACGGCTCGTGGGGTTCTCCCAGATGCCGAGGACGAAGCGGGTCAGGCGTTCGCCGACGCCGTCGAGGGGGCCGTCGACGATCTTCTCGGGTGCGTCGAGCGCGGGGGCGACGGCGATCTCGATGGCCGCCTCGAAGACCTGTTCCTTGGTGCCGAAGTAGTGGTGCACGAGGGCCGGGTCCACGCCGGCGGACTTGGCGATGCCGCGGATCGACGTCTTCTCGTAGCCGCGCTCGGAGAACTCCTCGCGGGCGGCCTCGAGGATGCGGTCGCGGGTGGCGGGGCCCGCCTCGGTCTGGGTACGGGTGGGGCGTCCCCGGCCGCGGCGGGGGGCGGCGTCCGTCATCCGCGGGGGACCTTCACGGCCGAGGCGAGGTGGAGGCGGGTGAAGGCGAGGGCCTCGGCGAGGTCGGCCTCGCGCTCCGCGCTGGACATCGCCCGGCGGGTGTTGACCTCGATGACGACGTGGCCGTCGAAGCCGGAGAGCGCGAGGCGGTCCAGGAGTTCGGCGCAGGGCTGGGTGCCGCGGCCGGGGACCAGGTGTTCGTCCTTGCTGGATCCGTTGCCGTCGGCGAGGTGGACGTGTCCGAGGCGGTCGCCCATGCGGTCGATCATCTGCAGGGCGTCGGTGCGGGCGGTCGCGGTGTGGCTGAGGTCGATCGTGAAGTGGCGGTAGTCGTCCTTCGTCACGTCCCAGTCGGGGGCGTACGCGAGCATCTCGCGGTCGCGGTAGCGCCACGGGTACATGTTCTCGACGGCGAACCGCACGTCCGTCTCGTCGGCCATGCGCCAGATGCCGGTGACGAAGTCACGGGAGTACTGGCGCTGCCAGCGGAACGGGGGGTGGACCACGACGGTGCTCGCGCCCAGCTTCTCGGCGGCGGCCCTGGCGCGCTGGAGCTTGGTCCACGGGTCGGTGGACCAGACCCGCTGGGTGATCAGCAGGCAGGGGGCGTGGACGGCGAGGATCGGCATCCGGTGGTAGTCGCTCAGGCGGCGCAGCGCGTCGATGTCCTGACTGACGGGGTCGGTCCACACCATGACCTCGACGCCGTCGTAGCCGAGGCGCGCGGCGATCTCGAAGGCCGTCGCCGTCGACTCCGGGTAGACGGACGCCGTGGACAGCGCGACCTTCGCATCCGGGATCCGCACGACTGGTTCTGCCACGAGGGACAGCGTACGGGGTGCCTCCGGCGGTTGGGCGGGGGTCGCGAGCTTGGCCGAGGGGCTCCTGTCCGGCCCCGGCGGGGGTGTCCCGGGACCCCGGTCGGGGGGCGTTCCGGGCTGCCTGCCTGGGACGCTCCGGCGTCCGGCCGGGGGTGGAGGTCGGCACTTGGTGGTGGGTGTGGGGGGCTGGGGCCGGGTGCGCCTGTGATCGATGCCACGGCCCTGCCGGGCGTTCTGGGGGGCGCTCTGGGGCTGTTGGGGCTTGTGGTGGTGGGCGGCTTTCCCTGCCGGGGCCGCCCTGGCGCCGTTGGCGCTTGTGTCGGTGGGCGGCTTTCCCTTCCGGGGGGCGCTCTCTCGCCGTTGGCGCTTGTGTCGGTGGGCGGGCTTCCCTTGCTGGGGGCTGGGCGCGCCGTTCCCCGCGCCCCTTGCGGGGCCGTCTGCCCCTGGGGCGTTCCCAGGGGCCCTGCGGGTCGGGGCCCGTCGCCGTAGGGGCCGGGGTCTCGGCGGGCTTCCCTTGCTGGGGGCTGGGCGCGCCGTTCCCCGCGCCCCCTTCGGGGGTGCCTCCCCCGCCCCTCCCCCTCTACTCCGATGCCATCTGGTCCAGGCGGCGCAGGATGACGCCCTCTCTCAGGGCCCAGGGGCAGATTTCCAGGGTTTCCACGCCGAAGAGGTCCATGGCGGCCTCGGCGACCAGGGCGCCGGCGAGGAGCTGGCCGGAGCGGCCCGGGGAGACGCCCGGCAGTTCGGCGCGTTCGTCGGCCGTCATGGAGGCGAGGCGCGGGACCCAGTCCTCCAGCGAGCGGCGCTTGAGCTCGCGCTGGACATACAGGCCCTCGGTGGAGCGGGCGGCACCAGCCATCCGGGCGAGCTGCTTGAACGTCTTGGAGGTGGCGACCACGTGGTCCGGGGCGCCGAAGCGGCTGAACTCCCCGACCGTCCGCGCGATCTGGGCCCGCACATGCCGGCGCAGCGCCCGCACGGCCGCCGGGTCCGCGGGGTCGGTGGGCAGCCAGCCCGCGGTGAGCCGGCCGGCGCCGAGCGGCAGCGACACGGCCGCGTCCGGTTCCTCGTCCATGCCGTACGCGATCTCCAGCGAGCCGCCCCCGATGTCGAGGACGAGCAGCTTGCCGGCGGACCAGCCGAACCAGCGCCGGGCCGCCAGGAAGGTGAGCCGTGCCTCCTCGGCGCCGGTGAGGACCTGGAGGTCGACGTCGGTCTCGGCCTTGACCCGGGCGAGAACCTCGTCGGCGTTGCCGGCCTCGCGCACGGCGGACGTGGCGAACGGGAGCAGGGCCTCGACACCCTTGTCCTCGGCGGCCTCCAGGGCGTCCTGGACGGTCTCGATCAGCTTGTCGACGCCTTCGGGGTCGATCGCGCCGTTCTCGTCGAGCAGTTGGGCGAGCCGCAAATCGGCCTTGTGCGAGTGCGCGGGAAGCGGCCGGGCGCCGGGGTGGGCGTCCACCACCAGCAGATGCACCGTGTTCGAACCCACGTCGAGGACACCGAGTCTCATGTACGGAACGCTACTGCCAGCACCGCCGTTCACGTGGGGCGGGGCGAAAGCCCACGTCGAACGGTGACCTGCGGACGGGCACGGGAGCGTCCCCGGAGCGGTCCGAAGCGACTTACCCTGGACGCGTGTCAAAGACGAAAAAGGCGAAGTCAGACAAATCGGCCGCAAGCTCCGCGCAGGTGAAGGCCGCCAAGTCCAGGAAGCCCGAGAAGAGCGACGAGAAGGGGCTGGACTTCGCTCGCGCGTGGGTGGAGTTCCCCGATCCCGCCGACGACGAGCAGGTCTTCCGGTGCGATCTGACCTGGCTGACCTCCCGGTGGAACTGCATCTTCGGGAGCGGCTGCCAGGGCATCCAGGCGGGCCGTGCCGACGACGGCTGCTGCACGCTGGGCGCGCACTTCTCCGACGAGGACGACGAGAAGCGGGTGGCCGAGCACGTGGCCCGGCTCACGCCGGAGATCTGGCAGCACCACGACGTGGGCACGGAGACGGGCTGGGTGTCCAAGGACGAGGACGGCGAACGTCAGACCCGCCCGTACGAGGGCTCCTGCATCTTCCAGAACCGTCCCGGCTTCTCCGGTGGCGCGGGCTGCTCGCTGCACATCCTGGCCGTCAAGGAGGGACGCGAGCCCCTGGAGACCAAGCCGGACGTCTGCTGGCAGCTCCCGGTACGGCGCACGTACGAGTGGATCGACCGGCCCGACGACACCCGGGTGCTCCAGGTCTCCATCGGCGAGTACGACCGCCGCGGCTGGGGACCGGGCGGCCACGACCTGCACTGGTGGTGCACGTCGGCGACCTCGGCACACGGCGCCGGCGACCCGGTGTACGTCTCGTACCGTCCGGAGCTGGTCGAGCTGATGGGACAGGCGGGATACGACCGCCTGGCGCAGCTCTGCGAGGAGCGGCTGGCCTCGCAGCTCCCGCTGCTGGCCCCGCACCCCGCGGATCCGGTGGACTGAGCGGCCCGGCGCCACGCCCCGTGGGCGCGGGCGCTACTGCGTGCCCGTTCCCGGGTCGCCGCCGTCGCCCGGCGGCGGCGAGGAGGTTCCCGGGTCCGGGGAGGACGTGTCGGTGGCGGTGTCCGTCGGTGTCGGGTCGGTCGGAGTCGGTGACGGGTCCTGGCTGGGGGTGGCGGCGGGCGTGGAACCCGGCCCCGAGGGGGTCGGGGTGCTCGCCGCGGGGTCCGGTTTCCCGCCGGGATGGGACGCGCCCGCCTTGCCGTACCCGGTGATCGTGACCACCGCGCCCGCCGGGGCGATCGCCACCCGCGCGGTCCAGTGGCCCGCCGGTTCGCGGAGGTGGTCGACGTACACCTTGACCGTCAGCGACTCGCCCGGATCGAGGGTTCCCGAGGACTGGCTGAGGTAGAGCCAGGCCGCGCCGGTGCGCGCGGACCAGCGGACCGGCGAGCTGCCGGACGCGGTCAGCTTGACCAGGGTCGTGTCGCCGCTGGTCGCGGCCGCCACCGCCAGATGTCCCGGGGTCGTCCCGCGGGCGCTGACGACCTCGACGGACACGTCCGAGGACCCGCCGCCCGCGGCGGAGCGGGCGCCGGGTCCCGCGCTCGCGTTCCCGGCGTTCTCGTAGCCGCCGGACCGACCGCCGTCCATGCCCTCGGAGTCCTGGGCCTCGCTCGTGCTGGCCGGGCGGCCGTCCACGCCCTCGCCTGCCAGGGGCGCGCCGCGGTAGGCGGCCCAGAGGGCGAGAACGGGTGCGGCGACCACGGTGGCGACGATCGTCGTCGTGACCGCCCGCGCGCGCAGACGGTCTCTTCGGGCGGCGTGGTCCTTGGGGTCCATCGGAAAGCCGCGCCGGTCGAAGCGCGGCGCGCTGCTCCGCGCGCGGGGGGCGTGCGCCATCGCGGTGCACAGGGCCGCCTGCGGGGCCTGGAGCACGGGAAGCGCCGCGGGCGTGACGCTGGTGCCGGGCCAGGCGCCGGGGACCGCGCGTTCGGCGGTGCGGCGGCAGCGCGGGCAGTCGTCGACGTGCCGGACCAGTTCGCCGCGCAGGGTGGTGCTCAGCACGAGCCTGCTGTCGCCGGTGAGCCGGGCGACGCTGGGGCAGGCACCGGTCTCCACGACGGCGAGGGCCGCCCGGGTGCGTTCGACCTCGCAGGCCGCGGAGGCCAGCAGTTCGCGCGCCACGGTGAGGTCCATGCCGAGGACGGCGGCGACCTCGTGGGCGGCGAGCTGGTGGCGCACCGCGAGTTCGAGCGCCTCGCGCTGCTCCGGGGTGGTCCCGGCGGCCTCCGGCCAGGCCAGCAGGGACAGTTCGCGGCGGCGGTGGTCCTGGACCTCCTCGGGCACGGGAGCGGCGCTCAGCACCTCGGCCGCGCGCCGGTCGGCGGCGGCCTTGTGCGCCGCGTCCGGGGCGGCCCCTTCACGGGCCCCGCCCACCGCTCCTTGAGGGGTGCTCCGGCGGGGTGTGTGCCGCCCGGAGGCGTGTGCCGCCTGGCGCTTGCGCCGGGCTTCCGTGAGTTTGCGCAGACAGGACCAGCGGGCGAGCGCGTAGAGCCAGGCCCTGCGGTCGCCCGCGGCCTCGGGGCCGCGAGGGCCGCGCCGTTCGGCGAGCGCGAGGGCGTCCCCCAGGGCGGCGGTGGCCGCGTCGTGGTCGCACAGCACGGACAGGCAGTAGGTGAACAGGCCGTCCAGATAGGGCTCGTACCGCGCGGGGGGACGCTGGACCAGGGTGCGGGGGGTCGCGCCCCGGGGCACGGCCGTCCGCTTGCGCGCGGCTCCGTGCGCCCGGTGTGCGCCGGTGGTGTGCGTGGAGGTCTCCGGACTGCTGCTCATCACCCGTGCGACCGTAGGTGCCCGGGGCCGGGCCCTTCCTCCCCCTTGAGCACATTTAATCCGTACGGGTGAAACGATCCCTCATAAGGGGACAGGAACCCCCGACCCCTGGCCTGGGCCGTCACCGGCGGCGATGGCAGTCCATGGCAGATCGGACGGCGCGGGGCCCGGGCGAGGACCGGTCGCGCGGGGGTGGGACGGGGGCACGGGGGCTCGCGGCACGGGTCGCGCGAGCGGGCACCGGACGGGGCCGGAGGCGGGGGCGCGGCCGTGGCGGAGACCGGGGCAGGGCCAGGGCAGGGCAAGGGCGGGGCAGGGACAGAGGCCGGGAACAGGGGCCTGGGCCGGAAACGGCGGCAGGGGCCGGGACCGGGCGCAGGGGCAGGGCTGGGCCCCGGAACCGGGGGCCCGGTGGGTTCGTACCGGCGCGTGCCGGGTTGTCAGTGGCTACGGCTACGGTTCGGTCATGGCTGCCCGTACGAAAACCGCGAAGGACCGACCGTCCTACCGCTGCACCGAGTGCGGCTGGCAGACGGCCAAATGGCTCGGCCGTTGCGCCGAATGCCAGGCATGGGGGACGGTCGAGGAGTACGGCGCGCCCGCCGTCCGGACGACGGCACCCGGCCGCGTCACCACCTCCGCGGTGCCGATCGGGCAGGTCGACGGCCGTCAGGCCACCGCCCGCAGCACCGGCGTGCCCGAGCTGGACCGCGTCCTGGGCGGGGGTCTGGTGCCCGGAGCCGTCGTCCTCGTCGCGGGCGAGCCCGGCGTCGGCAAGTCGACGCTGCTGCTGGACGTGGCCGCGAAGTCGGCGAGTGACGAACACCGCACCCTGTACGTGACGGGCGAGGAGTCGGCGAGCCAGGTGCGGCTGCGCGCGGACCGCATCAAGGCGATCGACGACCACCTCTATCTCGCCGCGGAGACCGATCTGTCGGCCGTCCTCGGACACTTGGACGCGGTGAAGCCGTCGCTGCTCGTCCTGGACTCCGTGCAGACCGTCGCCTCCCCCGAGATCGACGGCGCGCCCGGCGGCATGGCCCAGGTCCGCGAGGTGGCGGGCGCGCTCATCCGCGCCTCCAAGGAGCGCGGCATGTCCACCCTGCTCGTGGGCCACGTCACCAAGGACGGCGCGATCGCCGGTCCGCGGCTGCTGGAACACCTCGTGGACGTCGTCCTGTCCTTCGAGGGCGACCGGCACGCCCGCCTCAGGCTCGTCCGAGGGGTCAAGAACCGCTACGGGACGACGGACGAGGTCGGCTGTTTCGAGCTGCACGACGAAGGCATCACGGGGCTCGCCGACCCGTCGGGGCTCTTCCTGACACGCCGCGCCGAGCCCGTCCCGGGCACCTGTCTGACCGTCACCCTCGAAGGCCGCCGTCCGCTGGTCGCCGAGGTCCAGGCGCTCACGGTGGACTCCCAGATCCCCTCCCCGCGCCGGACGACCTCGGGTCTGGAGACCTCCCGCGTCTCGATGATGCTCGCCGTCCTGGAGCAGCGGGGCCGGATCAGCGCCCTGGGCAAGCGGGACATCTACTCGGCGACGGTCGGCGGGGTGAAGCTCACCGAGCCCGCCGCGGACCTCGCCGTCGCGCTGGCGCTGGCGTCCGCCGCGAGTGACGTGCCTCTCCCCAAGAACCTCGTGGCGATCGGCGAGGTGGGGCTCGCGGGCGAGGTCAGGCGGGTCACGGGCGTCCAGCGCCGGCTGGCCGAAGCCCACCGTCTGGGCTTCACCCACGCCCTCGTACCGACCGATCCCGGCAAGGTCCCGGCCGGTATGAAGGTCCTGGAAGTGGCCGACATCGGCGCGGCTCTGAGTGTCCTTCCGCGCTCGCGTCGCAGAGAGGCCCCACGGGACGAGGAGCAGCGCCGGTAGACTTTGCCCTGGTCTCGCCCGTCCGTACGAAACGAGGGCGACCGAAAACCTGCGACCGGAGGAGTGCAGTGGCAGCCAACGACCGGGCAGCAGCTCCCGGAAAGTCCGGCGGGAGCTCCGGTGCCGATGGCCTGATGCGCGCCTCACTGAGCGCCGTGGCACCCGGCACGGCACTGCGCGACGGGCTGGAGCGGATCCTCCGGGGCAACACGGGCGGACTCATCGTGCTCGGCTCCGACAAGACCGTCGAAGCGATGTGCACGGGCGGATTCGTCCTGGACGTCGAGTTCACCGCGACCCGGCTGCGCGAGCTGTGCAAGCTCGACGGCGGCATCGTGCTCGACAAGGACATCACCAAAATCCTCCGGGCGGGCGTGCAGCTCGTGCCCGACCCGACGATCCCGACGGAGGAGACGGGCACCCGGCACCGCACCGCGGACCGGGTGAGCAAGCAGGTCGGCTTCCCCGTCGTCTCGGTCTCCCAGTCGATGCGGCTGATCGCCCTGTACGTGGACGGTCACCGCCGCGTGCTGGAGGACTCGGCCGCGATCCTCTCCCGCGCCAACCAGGCCCTGGCCACCCTGGAGCGGTACAAGCTCCGGCTGGACGAGGTCGCGGGGACGCTGTCGGCGCTGGAGATCGAGGACCTCGTCACGGTCCGGGACGTCTCCGCGGTCGCCCAGCGTCTGGAGATGGTGCGCCGCATCGCCACCGAGATCGCCGAGTACGTCGTGGAACTGGGCACGGACGGACGGCTGCTGACCCTCCAGCTCGACGAGCTGATCGCCGGCGTGGAGCCCGACCGCGAGCTGGTCGTCCGGGACTACGTGCCCGAGCCGACCGCCAAGCGTTCCCGCACGGTCGACGAGGCGCTGTCCGAGCTGGACGCGCTCAGTCACGCCGAGCTCCTCGAACTGTCCACGGTGGCGAAGGCGTTGGGTTACACCGGCTCCCCCGAGGCGCTCGACTCCGCGGTCTCCCCGCGCGGTTTCCGTCTCCTCGCCAAGGTGCCGCGGCTGCCCGGCGCGATCATCGACCGGCTCGTGGAGCACTTCGGCGGGCTCCAGAAGCTGCTCGCCGCCAGCGTGGACGACCTCCAGACGGTCGACGGCGTGGGCGAGGCGCGAGCCCGCAGCGTCCGCGAGGGCCTGTCCCGTCTCGCGGAGTCCTCGATCCTGGAGCGGTACGTCTAGATCGACGTCCGGATCCTTCAGCGAGGCTTCCAGGCCCTGGAGCGAGGCTTCCAGGCCCTGGAGCGGTCGTCTCCGGCGGTGTCGTCAGGGGATCCGGGCCCCGGTTCACCGGGGCCCGTTCTCGTCGGGGCCCACGCTCGCCGGGCCCGCTCCCGTCGGGGCCCTCCCGTCAGGGCCCTCCCGTCAGGCGGGAGTGCTCAGTCCTTGGACAGGACGAACGACGTCTGCGCCTTCCCCAGCCCGGGGGCCTTCGCCTCGACCAGGTAGGTGCCCGCGGGGGCCGACCCCGAAGGGGGCGTCGCGCACGCGGGGGCGCCGGGCCTGCGGTCCCACTTCACCGTGTGGACGGCCTGTCCGCCGGCCGGCACGCGCAGGAAGTAGCCGGCGGTGTCCTTGGGGCAGTCGTCCGAGGCCCAGATGTCCTTGTCGCTGCCCGCCTGAGTGATCGTCAGCACCGCGTTCTTCGGGCCGACATCGACCTTGCACTCGCTGCCCGAGCTGTTCCTGGCGACGATCTGGATCTCGGGCTGCTCGCCGGGCGCGTAGGTGTTGCGCACGCTCTTGAGCGTCAACTTGACGTTCGCCGGAGCGCAGTTGGGGACGGTGGAACCGGCCGGGAGCCGGTCGGCCGCCTCGCCGCCGTTCTTGGATCCGTCGTCGGAACCGCCGCCGGCGCTCCCGCCGGATCCGCCCGAGCCGTCGCCCGAACCGTCGCCCGAGCCGTCACCGGACCCGCCGCCGGACGCCCCGCCGCTGTCGCCGCCGCTCGCGCCGCCGTCACCGCCGCCGCTCGACTCGTCGCGGCCGCCCGGGTGTTGGCTGATCGCGGGGCCCGAACCGGAGGGACCCGGCGTGATCGAGGAGGCGGGGTTCTTGCCGTTCGAACCGCCGGCGCCGTTGTGGCCGCCACCGCCTCCGGTGCCGACGACCCAGACGGTGAGGATCGCCAACAGCCCTAGTACGGACAGCAGAACGGCCCTCCGACGCCAGTAGATGGTGGAGGGTAGCGGCCCGACCGGATTGCGCAGAGATCCCACGGCGCAAACTGTACGAGAGATCGGGGGCGCCGCAGGCCCCACCCGCCGCCCCCGCACCAACTTTTCCGGATCATCATCCCGGCGGACATCCGTTCCGGCGCCGCGACGGTGACCGGGTGCGGTGTTTCACCACCGCCCGCCCCCGGCGTCGTCCCCGCATCGTCACCGCCGCATGGCAGGATCGACATCGCCATGACTGCACCCATCAAGCCCACCGGGCCCATCCGCAACGCCCCCGGCGAGGACCTCCACACCCCCGTCATCGCCTGGTTCGACGAGCACGCCCGCGATCTGCCCTGGCGGCATCCCGATGCTGGCGCCTGGGCGGTGATGGTCAGCGAGTTCATGCTCCAGCAGACCCCGGTCAACCGCGTCCTGCCCGTGTACGAGCAGTGGCTGGCGCGCTGGCCCCGCCCCGCCGATCTGGCGAAGGACGCGCCCGGGGAGGCGGTCCGGGCCTGGGGGCGGCTCGGCTACCCGCGCCGCGCCCTGCGGCTGCACGGCGCCGCGGTGGCCATAACGGAACGGCACGGCGGCGACGTACCGACGGATCACGCGCAGTTGCTGGCGCTGCCCGGCATCGGGGAGTACACGGCGGCGGCGGTCGCGTCGTTCGCGTACGGCCAGCGCCATCCCGTCCTGGACACGAACGTCCGCAGGGTCTTCGCCCGGGCCGTCACCGGGGTGCAGTACCCGCCGAACGCCACCACGGCCGCCGAGCGCAGGCTCGCCCGCGCCCTGCTGCCCGAGAGCGAGAGCACCGCGGCGCGCTGGGCCGCCGCCTCGATGGAGCTCGGCGCGCTGGTCTGCACGGCGAAGAACGAGACGTGCCACCGCTGCCCGATCGCCGCGCAGTGCGCCTGGCGGCTGGCCGGCAAGCCCGAGCACGACGGGCCGCCGCGCAAGGGGCAGACGTACGCGGGCACGGACCGCCAGGTGCGCGGCAAGCTGCTGGCCGTCCTGCGGGAGGCGCATGTGCCGGTCCCGCAGACCGCGCTGGACCGGGTGTGGGACGAGCCGGTGCAGCGGGGCCGCGCCCTCGACGGGCTCGTCGCCGACGGACTGGTCGAACCGCTCCCCGGCGGTCTGTATCGGCTGCCCCTCACCTGAGACAGAGCCGATAACCGGACCAACCGGCGCAAAGAGCCCTCCTCCTTTACCCCGTACCTACAGCCGTTACACAACCGACGGACAGCCGAGTGCTGGCCGCAGGCTGTCTCGGACAACCCCGTGACAACGCCTCCGTAGCTTCAGTGCCGTACCGCAGCAGTGCCGCCGGACCAGAGGCGGCGGCGGTGCGCAGGCAACGGAGAACCGGCAGCGGGCAGGTCGGAAACGGGGACGGAGGCGGTTGATCATGGCGCAGGGCGAGGTGCTCGAATTCGAGGAGTACGTCCGAACCCGGCAGGACGCGCTGCTGCGCAGTGCCCGCCGCCTGGTCCCCGACCCGGTCGACGCCCAGGACCTGCTCCAGACGGCGCTCGTGCGGACGTACGGCCGCTGGGAGGGCATCGCGGACAAGCGTCTCGCCGACGCCTACCTGCGCCGCGTGATGATCAACACGCGGACCGAGTGGTGGCGAGCCCGCAAGCTCGAAGAGGTGCCCACGGAGCAACTGCCGGACGCGTCCGTGGAGGACGCCACCGAGCAGCACGCGGACCGCGCGCTGCTGATGGACATCATGAAGGTGCTGGCACCCAAGCAGCGCAGTGTCGTGGTGCTGCGACACTGGGAGCAGATGTCCACGGAGGAGACGGCCGCCGCGCTCGGCATGTCGGCCGGAACGGTCAAGAGCACACTGCACCGGGCGCTGGCCCGGCTCCGCGAGGAGCTGGAGAGCCGCGACCTGGACGCACGCGCGCTCGAACGTGAGGAGCGGGAGCGTTGCGCGGCCTAGGAGCCCGGGCCAGAACGGCCCTGAAGGCGGGGAGTTCGGCGGCGGCCGGGCTCGCCGCCCTCGGCCTTTTCATGACCGCGTGCGCCACGGGCGGCACCGGTGCCCGCGACGAGGGCCCGGCGGGCAGCGACGCGGTGGCCAAGGGCAGCATCAAGCCCGTCGTGTCCGGGACGCCGTCCAAGGCCCCCCAGCGTGTGGACGCGGTCAAGCTCGTCAAGAACGACCCGGTGGTCAGCGCGGCGGTCAAGCGTGATCTGAAGCCGTGCGTCGCCGACGAGTACCCGGTCGACGTGTCGTACGGCGACCTGACCGGCGGGGCCTCGAACGACATCGTGATCAACGTGATGACCTGTGCCGACGCCGTGGGTGTCGGCAGTTACGTCTATCGCGAGGAGAACGGCCGGTACGAGAACGTCTTCAAGGCGGAGGAGCCTCCGGTCTACGCCGAGATCGACCGGGGTGATCTCGTGGTCACCCAGCAGCTCTACGAGAAGGGCGACCCGGTGTCGTACCCGTCGAGCGAAGAAGTGATCACCTACCGCTGGACCTCGACACGCTTCGTCGAGCAGTCCAGGATCCACAACGACTACAGCAACGCGGTGGGCGGCTCCGGTTCGCCCGCCCCGGACGCGAACTGAGAACGCGGAGCAGCCGGATGGCAGAGCAGACCCACGTCCTGTTCGTCGAGGACGACGACGTCATCCGCGAGGCCACACAACTCGCCCTGGAGCGCGACGGCTTCGCGGTCACGGCCATGCCCGACGGGCTCTCGGGCCTGGAGGCGTTCCGCGCCGACCGTCCCGACATCGCCCTGCTGGACGTGATGGTCCCCGGGCTCGACGGTGTGTCGCTGTGCCGTCGTATCCGCGACGAGTCGACCGTGCCGGTCATCATGCTGTCCGCGCGCGCCGACTCGATCGACGTCGTGCTCGGCCTGGAGGCCGGCGCCGACGACTACGTGACCAAGCCCTTCGACGGCGCCGTGCTGGTCGCCCGGATCCGGGCGGTGCTGCGGCGGTTCGGGCACGCGAGCGGCGGCGCGGGCGCGGCGGCCGACGGGGCGCCGGTGGAGGGCGGGGTCCTCGTCTTCGGTGAGCTGGAGGTCGACACCGAGGGCATGGAGGTGACCCGGGGCGGTACGCCGGTGGCGCTGACGCCCACCGAGATGCGGCTGCTCCTGGAGTTCTCGTCCGCGCCGGGGACGGTGCTGAGCCGCGACAAGCTGCTGGAGCGGGTGTGGGACTACGGCTGGGGCGGGGACACCCGGGTGGTCGACGTCCATGTGCAGCGGCTGCGGACGAAGATCGGCCAGGACCGTATCGAGACGGTCCGCGGCTTCGGCTACAAGTTGAAGGCCTGAGCACGGCATGCGGGGGATGTTTCAGCGTTCCGCTCCGGGGCGGCCCTCGGCCGCTGGGCGGGTTCCGGTTCCGGGCGGGCGTACGGAAGCGGGGGGTGGCGTGGGCACGGGTTGGCGCGAGGGAGCGGGTGCCGGCGGGGGCGAGGTCCTCGGCGGGGGCACCGGTGGGCGCCGGGGACGGGGCAGGGCGGGTGGCCGGGGCATCGGCATAGGGATCGACCGGTGCGCGGATTCGGGTACGAGCATCCGTACGGGCATCCGCTGGAAGCTCAGCACGGCGATCGCCCTGGTCGGCGCGCTGGTCGCGGTCGCGCTGAGCCTGGTCGTGCACAACGCGGCCCGCGTCTCGATGCTGGACAACTCGCGCGACCTCGCGGATGAGCGCATCCAGCTCGCCGAGCGCATGTACGGGCCGGGCCGGCCGCCGCCGTTCGGCGCCAAGATAGACGATGCCGCGATTCCGGCGGATCTGCTGGCGAAGGTCTCGGAGGGGCGGCGGGCGACCTACGTCTCGGACAGCTCGAACGGCGTGCCGGACATCTGGGCCGCGGTCCCGCTCAGGAACGGCCAGGTGCTGTCCTGGCACGAGCGCTTCACGGACCGCAACGCGGACGTGATGAAGGACCTCGACCAGGCGCTGATCATCGGCTCGATCGCGGTCGTCCTCGGCGGCAGCGCGCTGGGCGTGCTGATCGGCGGGCAGCTCTCGCGCCGGCTGCGCAAGGCGGCGGCCGCGGCGAACCGGGTCGCCAAGGGTGAGCCGGACGTCCGGGTGCGGGACGCGATCGGCGGTGTCGTGCTCGACGAGACCGATGATCTGGCGCGGGCGGTGGACGCCATGGCCGACGCGCTCCAGCAGCGTCTGGAGGCCGAGCGCCGGGTGACCGCCGACATCGCCCATGAACTGCGCACTCCGGTGACCGGGCTGCTCACGGCGGCCGAGCTGCTGCCGCCCGGGCGGCCCACCGAGCTCGTACGGGACCGCGCGCAGGCCATGCGTACGCTCGTCGAGGACGTCCTGGAGGTCGCCCGGCTCGACGGGGCCTCCGAGCGGGCCGAGCTGCAGGACATCCTGCTCGGCGAGTTCGTGGCCCGGCGGATGGCCGCCAAGGGGGCGGATGTCGAGGTGCGGGTGGTGCACGAGTCGGAGGTCACGACGGACCCGCGCCGGCTGGAGCGCGTCCTGCTCAATCTGCTGGCGAACGCGGCCCGGCACGGCAGGCCGCCGATCGAGGTCACGGTCGAGGGGCGGGTCATCCGCGTCCGCGACCACGGCCCGGGTTTCCCCGAGAAGCTCCTGGCCGAGGGGCCGAGCCGGTTCCGTACCGGCAGTACCGACCGGGCGGGCGACGGCCACGGGCTGGGGCTCACCATCGCCGCGGGCCAGGCCCGGGTGCTCGGTGCGCGGCTGACGTTCCGCAACGTACGGCCCGCCGGGGCTCCGGAGGGTGTGCCCGCGGAGGGTGCCGTCGCGGTGCTGTGGCTGCCGGAGCACGCGCCGACGAGCACCGGGAGCTATCCGGTGCTGCCGATGTCCGGGAAGTAGGCGTCGCGGCCGGACGGCCTGCCGCGGCCTCGGCCTGCCGCGACTCGGCGGACGACCCTCCCCGGACGCCCCTCGCCGGGCACGGGAGAAGGCCCCCGGGGCGGACAGCGCCGGGGGCCTTCGGTGTGAGGAGTTCAGGAGCCGGGAGGGCCGGCCCCGCGTTCAGGTCAGACCGGCTCGGCGAGCTGGACCTGGGGTGCGTCCTCCGGCGTGCCGCCCTCGCCGGGCTTGGGCGCGCCCGCCCCCTTGAGGGCGACCTCCTTGACGAACACCGACGAGACCATCACGATCACGGCGACCGCCGCGCCCAGCAGGAAGGCCGAGTGCGTACCGGCCGACACCGCGTGCTGGTAGGCCTCGCGGACCGGAGCCGGCAGCTTCGCCAGGCTCGCCGCGTCGAGCTGTGCCGACTGCTCGGTGATCTTCGAGCCCAGGGCGCCGGCCTTCGCGGCCATGACGTCCTGCACGCGGTGGTTGAACAGCGCGCCCATGACGGCGACACCGAACGACGAGCCGAGCGTACGGAACAGGGTGGTGGAGGAGGACGCGACGCCCATGTCCTTCATCTCCACGCTGTTCTGCGCGACCAGCATGGTGACCTGCATCAGGCAGCCCATGCCCAGGCCGAGGACGGCCATGTCGACGCCGGACATGAAACGGGTGGTGTCCGTGTCCATCGTCGACAGCAGGTAGAGGCCGATCACCATCAGCACACCGCCGATGACGGGGAAGATCTTGTAGCGGCCGGTGGCGGTGGTGACCCGGCCGGCGACCATCGACGTCACGAGCATCGCGCCGAGCATGGGCAGCAGGAGCAGACCGGAGTTGGTCGCGGACGCGCCCTGCACCGCCTGCTGGTACAGCGGCAGGAACAGCGTGGCGCCGAACATGGCGAAGCCGGTGACGAAACCGATGATCGACATCAGGGTGAAGTTGCGGCTGCGGAAGATGTGCAGCGGCACGATCGGCTCGGCGGCCTTGGTCTGCCAGAAGACGAACCCGACCAGTGCGGCGACGCCGAGGCCGATGAGCTCCATGATCCGCGCGGACGACCAGGCGTACTCCGTGCCGCCCCAGGTGGTGACGAGGACGATGGAGGTGATGCCGATGGTGAGCAGCGCGGCGCCGAGGTAGTCGATGCGCGTCTCGGACCGCTTCTTCGGCAGGTGCAGGACGATGCTGATCGCGGCGAGCGCGACCGCGCCGAGCGGCAGGTTGATGTAGAAGGACCAGCGCCAGCCCCAGTTGTCGGTGATCGTGCCGCCGATCAGCGGACCGCCGATCATCGCCAGCGCCATGATGCCGGCCATCATGCCCTGGTACTTGCCGCGCTCACGGGGCGGGATCAGGTCACCGATGATCGCCATGACACCGACCATGAGACCGCCGGCGCCGAGACCCTGGATGGCCCGGAAGCCGATCAGCTCGCCCATGTTCTGGGCCATGCCGCTCAGCGCGGAGCCGATCAGGAAGATCACGATCGACGTCATGAAGGAGCCCTTGCGGCCGTACATGTCGCCGAGCTTGCCCCAGATCGGGGTGGAGGCCGCGGTGGCGAGGGTGTACGCCGTCACGACCCAGGAGAGGTGTTCGAGTCCGCCGAGCTCGCCCACGATGGTCGGCATGGCCGTGCCGACGATCATGTTGTCGAGCATCGCCAGCATCATGGTGAGCATCAGCGCGAGCAGGACCACGCGCACGCTGCGCTGTTGCTTCTCGCCCTCGGCCGGTTTCCCGGTCTGCTCGTCGGCCGGTTCGGCCGCCTTCGTCATGTCCGCCATCGTTCCCACTCCCCTGAGTACTTCCGCCGTCGGTCCGGCTACTTACTTGCCGACCGGCAAGCTCATCACATCCGGGAAAATAGCCCTCTAACTAGCCGGGCGTCAAGTAAGTTGGACTAGTTTTACCTGCCGGTCGACAGGTAAGTTTCCAAGCAGGGCGAGGGAGACGAGGATGGGCGGCACCATGGACGGCATCAAGCGGCAGCGCCGAGGCGACACCCGGCAGCGCATCCAGGACGTAGCCCTCGAACTCTTCTCCGAGCACGGCTACGAGAAGACCTCGCTGCGCGAGATCGCCGAGCACCTGGACGTCACGAAGGCGGCGCTCTACTACCACTTCAAGACCAAGGAAGAGATCCTGATCAGTATCTTCCAGGATCTGACGCGGCCGCTCGACGAGCTGATCGAATGGGGCAGGCAGCAGCCGCACAGCCTGGAGACCAAGCAGGAGGTGCTGCGCCGCTACAGCGAGGCCCTCGGCGGCGCGTCCCCGCTGTTCCGCTTCATGCAGGAGAACCAGGCGACGGTACGCGAGCTGAGCATCGGCGAGACCTTCAAGGACCGCATGATCAGCATGCTGGAGATCATCAAGGAGCCCGAGGCTCCGCTGACCGACCAGGTCCGCTGCATCAGCGCGCTCTTCACGATGCACGCCGGGATGTTCGTGCTCAAGGAAGTCGAAGGCGACCCCGAGGACAAGCGCAAGGCGGTCCTGGAGGTCGCTATCGATCTGGTGACACAGGCCCACGGGGGCGGGGCCTCCTAGGGCCTGTCGGACAGGCCCTGGCGCCGGGACGACCCGGCGCCCGTCAGGCGGGTCAGACCTTGACGCCCATGGTGTGCAGGAACGCCACGGGGTTGATCGCGGAACCGTAGTTCGGGGTCGTACGGATCTCGAAGTGCAGGTGCGGGCCGCTGGAGTTACCGGTGTTGCCGGACAGGGCTATGTGCTGGCCGGTGGAGACGACCTGGCCGATGCGCACGTCGATGCGCGACAGGTGGGCGTACTGCGAGTACGTGCCGTTGGCGTGCTTGATGACGATGGCGTTGCCGTACGCCGGACCGTCACCGGCGCCGTTGGGGCCCGCCTTGACGACGGTGCCGCCGTGGGCGGCCATGACGTTGGTGCCCTGCGGCACGGCGAAGTCCTGGCCGGAGTGCTTGTGGGCCCACATGCCGCCGGCCTGGTTGAAGCTGGCGGACAGGGAGTACTTCGCGACCGGGTCGACCCAGGAGGCGGCCTTCTTCTTCGCGGCGGCCTTCTTCGCGACGGCGGCCTTGGTGACGGCGGCCTTCTTCGCGGCGGCGGCCTTGGCCTGAGCGGCGGCCTGGGTGTGGACGGCGTTGGCCGCGGTGACGGTGGCGCTGCTGCTGACGCCCGCTTCGGCGGCGGTCGCGACCCCTGCGCCCAGTACGACCGAGGCGCCCAGGCCGACGGCCAGAACAGCCGTCCGAGTGCGAGCCAGGGACATAAGGGACTTGCGGGACGTGACGCGCTTCGACATGAAAACCTCGTGGAGACGGGGACAAGGGACTGAACAACAACTCCGGCGGACTGCTCGCTGCCGTGTTGGCCATTCATTGGTAACCCGCGCCCCCAGCCGCACTCAAACCCCCCATCTACGGTCCGAAGTAGTACTTCATCCCAAAACTTCCCGAACCTTGACACCTCGGACATCCGGCGAGGGATCTTGTCCCTTTGGCCCCGAAAACAGGGTTTAACCCCACTTCAGCCCTGCACATCCCTTGCCAAACCCGCCTGCGGCCCACCCCTCGGGGTGCCCTGCCGACAGTCCCGTCCACCCCGGGCCAAAGGTCCTTTTTGTCCGTTTTCGCATATCCACTATTCAACCTAGTACCGGACAAAACGCCTGTGCGCCATGTCACCGGGGCCCCGCCTCCGGACCCCCCGGAATGTGACGCGGGCTACCCCGCCTGCCCCTGTTTTCAAGGGTCTTGAGCCGTCGCCGGCCCCTCCACGGGCACCCCTCGGCAGTGCTGTGCCGATCGGCCGCCGGACCCTACGGTTGTCCTTCCGGCCCAACGCTCTCGGGGGGAACGTCATGGACCCAGTAACCGTCGGCACGCGCCTGGCCTCGAGCGTGGCCGCGCCGCTGGTCAGGAAGCTCTTCGTGGCCGAGGGGCCGGGAGCGGGGCTCGTGGACAAGCCCGTACGGATCTCGGCGCTGGTCTCCTTCAAGGGCGAGAAGCGGGCCGTCGGGGACAGGGAACTGGCCGCTCTCTCGGCCGCCCTGGTCGCCCGGGCGCTGCGCGGCGGCGAGCGGCCCTTCCCCGCCGACGAGGAACAGGCCGTCGTCCATGCCCTCGGCCGGACGCTGCACGCCCTGGGCGACCTCACCATGACGGACGTCCAGGCGGTGGAACTCGGCCACCGGGCGCTCGCCCTGCGGCTGCGCGCGGCAGCCGGGGACCCCGCACGGGACCTGTCCCTGGACGCGGCCCTGTTCCACGAGGGGCTGCTCGACACCGCCTGCCTCCACATCCTGCACTTCTTCACCCAGCGCTCGACGTTCGTCCCCCGCACGCTCGTGGAGCAGAGCCGCAGACAGCGCGAGCTCATCGCCAAAGTGGACGAACTGATCGCCCGAACCCCCCTCACGGGCGGCACCGACCAGGCCTTCGAGCAGCGCTATCTCGCCCATGTAGCCACCCGGCACGGCCACCTCACCATCTACGGCATCGACCTCGTCGACTCCCCGGAGCGCTGGCCGCTGGACGCCGCCTACCTCAGCCTCCAGGCCCTGCGCCCCCTGGAGGACGAGGAGTCCGCCGCCGCGGAGGGCGTCCACATCGCCGCCGGCGCCTCGCTGCCCGCCGAACAGGCCCTCGCGGAGCAGGACCTCGTCCTCCTGCGCGGTGTGGCCGGCTCCGGCAAGACCACGCTGGTGCAGTGGCTCGCGGTCACCGCGGCGCGCGGGGAGCGGGGCGACCGCATCCCCTTCGTCCTCCCGCTGCGCACCCTCGTCCGGCGTCCCGACGGCCTGCCGGCCCCCGACGCCTTCCTGTCCGCCGTCCGGATCCCCTTCCACGCGACCCAGCCGGACGGCTGGAGCGACAGGGTGCTCCGCCACGGCCGCGCCCTGCTCCTCGTCGACGGGCTCGACGAGATCCCCGAGCGTGACCGCGAACACACCCGCCGCTGGCTGCGCGAGCTCCTCGACGCCTACCCCGGCAACCAGTGGCTCGTGACGTCCCGCCCCTCGGCCGTACGCGAGGACTGGCTCACTCCCGACGGATTCACCGAACTCGTCCTCTCCCCCATGACCGGCGACGACGTGGCCGCCTTCATCCGCCGCTGGCACGCCGCGGCACGCCCGGACGCGCCCGACACGGACCGCCTCGACGGCTACGAGCTCTCCCTCCTCGACGCCGTGCGCACCAAGCCGGACCTCGGCCGCCTCGCCACCAATCCCCTGATGTGCGGTCTGATCTGCGCGCTGCACCGCGACCGGCGGGGCTATCTGCCGCACGGCAGACAGGAGTTGTACGACGCCGCGCTCTCCATGCTGCTCTCGCGCCGTGACGAGGAGCGCGACATGTTCGCCGCCGGAGGCGGTCACGACGGCGTCCATCTCACCGAACTCCCGCAGATCCAGCTTCTGCAGCGGCTCGCCTACTGGCTCATCCGCAACAACCGGTCGGAGATGGACCGGGACCGCGCCGAACGCATCGTCGCCGACGTCCTGCCCTCGCTCCCGGCCGCCGCCGGCCAGGGCGACGCCGCGCGGATCCTGCGCCATCTCGTCGTACGCAGCGGCCTGCTGCGTGAACCCGCCCCGGGGACCGTGGAGTTCGTCCACCGCACCTTCCAGGACTACCTGGGCGCCAAGGCCGCCGTGGAGGACGGGGACTTCGGACTCCTGGTGCGCAACGCCGGGGAGTCCCAGTGGGCCGACGTGGTCCGGATGGCCGTCGCCCACGCCCGGCCCCGGGAGCGGGCCGAACTGCTCGGCTCGATGACCGCCGCCGCGGCGGGGCTCGACGGCGCGGCGGCGACCCGTGTACGGCTGCTGGCCCTCGCCTCGCTGGAGCACGCCACGCAGCTCGCGCCCGAGGTACGGGCCGCCGTGGAGGGCGACGCGGCCACGCTCATCCCGCCGAGGACGGCGGCGGAGGCCCGCGCCCTGGCCGAGGCCGGCCCCCTCGTCCTGGAACTGCTGCCGGGACCGGAGGGACTGACCGACGACGAGGCCCGGGGAGTGGTGATCACCGCCTCCCTGATCGGCACCGACGCGGCCGTACCCGTCCTGGCGCGCTTCCGCTCCCATCCGGCGCTGTCGGTGCGGGCCCAGCTCACCTGGGCATGGCACCGGTTCGACGCCGAGCGGTACGGGGCCGAGGTCATCGCCGCCCTGGACCCGGCGGGCCTGTACTTCACCGCGCACTCGGCCGCCCAGCTCCATGTGCTGCGGGAACTGGGCGGGCGGCCCAGGCTTCAGGTCGTCGGGGACATCGGCTCGGCGGAGCTGCGCTCCTGCCTTCCGCCCGGCCGGGTGACCCATCTGGCGCTGCGGTACAACGACCGTCTGCGGGACCTGGACTTCCTGGCCGCCCAGCCGCTGCTGGAACAGCTCAGCCTCGACCAGTGCACGGAGGTCGACAGCGTCGCGCCCCTGCGGGAGCTGCCGCTGCGGACGCTGTCGATGCTGTCCCACCAGGGACGGACCCCGCCGCCGGACGGTCTGGCCGCGCTGACGTCGCTGCGGGAGCTGAACGTGGGACACCGGCTCGCGGGCCGGTCCCTGAGCGATGCGCTGCCCCTGGACTCGGCGCTGGAGGTCCTCTCCTTCGGACTGGACGTCCTGCGGGAGACCGGGCTGCGGGGGCTCGGCCACTGGCGGTCGCTGCACACGCTGTGGCTGAGCCGGGTGCCCGGAGAGCTCGGTCCGGACGACTGGGCCGAGGCCGCGGCGCTGCCGGGGCTCCGGGAGCTGCGGATCCACCGGGCCGCCCTGGAGTCCCTCGCCTCGGCGCCTCCGCTGCCCTCGGTGGAGCACCTGGAGCTGCGGAAGCCGGCGGGGAACGAGGACCTGTCCGGGCTGAGGGCCCTGCTGCCGAATCTGCGGACGGTCAATTTCGTCCTCAATTCGGACACCGGCACCGTTCCGGGACGGCTGGCGGAGCAGTTGCCGGGCCGGCACACGACGACCACGACCCACAACGTGCTGTGAGGCCTGCCCGCCGCGATCCGTTACTCCTCCCGGACGGGAAGGACGGGAAAGACGGGAAAAGGGGCTGCCCCGGGACCGAAGTCCCGGGGCAGCCCCTTCTCAGGCGGACCCGGAGGTCACGCCTCCTTGCTCAGGTTGGGACCGGCACCGCCGGCGGCCTGCTCGATCGGCGGGACGTCGGGGAGCGCCGACTTCTCCTCACCCCGGAAGGTGAAGGTCTTGGCCTCGCCCTCGCCCTCCGTGTCGACGACCACGATGTGGCCGGGACGCAGCTCGCCGAAGAGGATCTTCTCCGAGAGGACGTCCTCGATCTCGCGCTGGATGGTCCGGCGCAGCGGCCGGGCGCCCAGCACGGGGTCGTAGCCCTTCTTCGCGAGCAGCGACTTGGCGGTCGGGCTGAGCTCGATGCCCATGTCCCGGTCCTTCAGCCGCTCGTCCACCTTGGCGATCATGAGGTCGACGATCTGGATGATGTCTTCCTCGGTGAGCTGGTGGAAGACCACCGTGTCGTCGACACGGTTCAGGAACTCGGGGCGGAAGTGCTGCTTCAGCTCCTCGTTGACCTTGGCCTTCATCCGGTCGTAGTTCGTCTTGACGTCGCCCACGGCCGCGAAGCCGAGGTTGAAGCCCTTGGAGATGTCCCGGGTGCCGAGGTTGGTCGTCATGATGATGACCGTGTTCTTGAAGTCCACGACCCGGCCCTGGGAGTCGGTCAGACGACCGTCCTCCAGGATCTGCAGCAGCGAGTTGAAGATGTCCGGGTGGGCCTTCTCGACCTCGTCGAAGAGGACGACGGAGAACGGCTTGCGGCGGACCTTCTCGGTGAGCTGGCCGCCCTCTTCGTAGCCCACGTAGCCGGGGGGCGAACCGAAGAGACGCGAGACCGTGTGCTTCTCGCTGAACTCCGACATGTCGAGGGAGATCAGCGCGTCCTCGTCGCCGAAGAGGAACTCCGCGAGGGTCTTCGACAGCTCCGTCTTACCGACACCCGAGGGGCCGGCGAAGATGAAGGAACCACCGGGACGCTTCGGGTCCTTCAGACCCGCTCGCGTACGGCGGATCGCCTGCGAGAGCGCCTTGATGGCGTCCTTCTGGCCGATGACCCGCTTGTGGAGCTCGTCCTCCATGCGCAGCAGACGCGAGGACTCCTCCTCGGTCAGCTTGAAGACCGGGATGCCGGTGGCGGTGGCGAGGACCTCGGCGATGAGCTCGCCGTCGACCTCGGCCACGACGTCCATGTCGCCGGCCTTCCACTCCTTCTCGCGCTTGGCCTTCGCCGCCAGCAGCTGCTTCTCCTTGTCGCGGAGGGAGGCCGCCTTCTCGAAGTCCTGGGAGTCGATGGCCGACTCCTTGTCGCGGCGCACGCCCGCGATCTTCTCGTCGAACTCGCGGAGGTCCGGCGGTGCGGTCATCCGGCGGATGCGCATCCGGGAGCCCGCCTCGTCGATCAGGTCGATCGCCTTGTCGGGCAGGAAGCGGTCCGAGATGTACCGGTCGGCGAGCGTCGCCGCCTGCACCAGGGCCTCGTCCGTGATGGACACGCGGTGGTGGGCCTCGTACCGGTCGCGCAGGCCCTTGAGGATCTCGATCGTGTGGGGGAGGGAAGGCTCCGCCACCTGGATCGGCTGGAAGCGGCGCTCGAGGGCCGCGTCCTTCTCGAGGTGCTTGCGGTACTCGTCCAGCGTGGTGGCGCCGATGGTCTGGAGCTCACCGCGGGCCAGCATAGGCTTCAGGATCGAAGCGGCGTCGATGGCGCCCTCGGCGGCACCCGCACCGACCAGCGTGTGCAGCTCGTCGATGAACAGGATGATGTCGCCGCGGGTGCGGATCTCCTTGAGGACCTTCTTCAGGCGCTCCTCGAAGTCACCGCGGTAGCGGGAGCCGGCGACCAGCGCGCCGAGGTCCAGGGTGTAGAGGTGCTTGTCCTTGAGGGTCTCGGGCACCTCGCCCTTGACGATGGCCTGGGCGAGTCCCTCGACGACGGCGGTCTTGCCGACGCCGGGCTCGCCGATGAGCACCGGGTTGTTCTTCGTACGGCGGGACAGCACCTGCATGACCCGCTCGATCTCCTTCTCGCGCCCGATGACCGGGTCGAGCTTGGACTCACGAGCGGCCTGGGTGAGGTTCCGGCCGAACTGGTCGAGGACCAGGGACGTGGAGGGGGTGCCCTCGGCAGGACCGCCGGCGGTGGCGGTCTCCTTGCCCTGGTAACCGGACAGGAGCTGGATCACCTGCTGCCGCACCCGGTTGAGGTCTGCGCCCAGCTTGACCAGGACCTGGGCGGCGACGCCCTCGCCCTCACGGATCAGGCCGAGCAGGATGTGCTCCGTGCCGATGTAGTTGTGGCCCAGCTGAAGGGCCTCGCGGAGCGAGAGCTCCAGGACCTTCTTGGCACGGGGGGTGAAGGGGATGTGCCCGGACGGGGCCTGCTGCCCCTGCCCGATGATCTCCTCCACCTGCTGGCGGACCGCCTCGAGCGAAATCCCGAGGCTCTCCAGGGCCTTAGCGGCGACACCCTCACCCTCGTGGATCAGGCCCAGGAGGATGTGCTCGGTGCCGATGTAGTTGTGGTTGAGCATCCGGGCTTCTTCCTGAGCCAGGACGACAACCCGCCGCGCGCGGTCGGTGAACCTCTCGAACATCGTTAATCGCTCCTCAGAGCGGTCAGGCAGTAAGGGGACGCTCCCCTCCCTGTCCTTCCGCAGCTTAGTCCCGCAAGCGGGGACCGCTCATTCCAACTGCCGACACCGTCCTTGGCCTCCTGACCCCGAACGCCGACATCTGCTCCAACCTGATGGTGCGAGACGATGTTCCCGCAGGCCAGGCAGATACCCTCTCCCGCTGTACGCCGATGGCGAACGTGAGATGCCAAGGCCCTGCGTGTCGCCCCTCCCACTAGGCATGTCTTACCCGCGCGCACTGACAGTCCATGCCGCGCGCACCGGTTCCCTCCGCTACGGGCGAACACCCATGCCCGCCGGAACGCTCCCGCACGCCCCTTTTTCAGGAACTCTGCGCGTTCACGGAAATACCCAGCGTAACTCCGGAGGTCTTCCGGCTGTTGCTTCTTGCATGGTTCCCACCGTCCCTGTCCCCCGTCGGCCGTCCGATCCGGGTGGTCCCGTCGATCCGGTGTGCCAGTGGTACGAGAACGAACTGGGCTGGGCGGCAGTGCCCGGGGCGCCGGTACGGCTGGTCACGGGGCTGCGCTTCGACGTCCTGGAGGTGCCGGCGGAGGCGGGATTCCCGGCGCTGCGGCATCTGGAGCCGGCGTCCCCGGTGGTTCTGCACGGGGAGCGGATGCGGCTGCTGGTGGCCGCGGGGAGCGCGGAGGAGCTGCCGGGGCTGCTCGACTGGCTGGAGTGGGGCGCGCTCGCGCTGGATCTCACGGCGATCGGCGCGGGCGGAAGCGTCGAGGCTCCCCCGCCCACGGCCGGTCCGGAAACGGGGATCGGCCCGCGGGGGGCCGCCCGGTGGCTGCGGCCCCCGGAGCCCGGACGCGCGGTGGAACCGGCGTTGCCGACGCTGTCGGCGCTGGGCGGCGGGGCCGTCGGCGGGGGCGTTGGGGGCGCCCCCGATCTCGTACGACTGGTGCAGACGATGGCGACGCACTGCCACCGCTTGAGGCTGCGGCGAGCGTGCGCTCAGCCGTTGGCCTTCTCGTAGGCCTCGCGAATGGACGCGGGAACACGGCCGCGGTCGTTGACCTCGAGGCCGTTCTCCTTTGCCCAGGCGCGGATCTGCGCGGTGTCCTGGCTGCCGCCGGCGGCAGCGACGCGGGCCTTTCCGCGTCCGCCCGAAGCACGGCCTCCGGTACGACGGCCACCCTTGACGTAGGGGTCGAGAAGGCCACGGAGCTTGTCCGCATTGGCGGTCGTGAGATCGATTTCGTACGTCTTGCCGTCCAGCGCGAACGTCACGGTCTCGTCCGCCTCGCCACCGTCGAGGTCGTCGACAAGAAGGACCTGAACCTTCTGTGCCACCGGATTTCCTTTCATCGATAACTTCAGGGCAAGGAGGGCCTCGCGGCGTCCGCCGTTTCGCCGTCCCTTGTTATATGCAGTACTGCAGTACGTCGGAAAGCAAACCGCTTTTGCTGGAAAAACACAAACCCCTGGCGAAGACTCATGGGACTCCGCCCGCACGGAAACGTGCGCGTTTCGGACATAGGGAACGTGGGCAACGCACTCCGCCGGAATAGCCGGTCGCGATCACAGATGCAGAAGCATCCGGCTGTTGCCCAAGGTGTTCGGTTTCACTCGTTCGAGACCGAGGAACTCCGCGACGCCCTCGTCATAGGAACGAAGGAGCTCGGCGTACACATCGGTGTCGACGGGTGTCTCACCGATCTCCACGAAGCCGTGCTTCGCGAAGAAGCCGACTTCGAAGGTCAGACAGAAAACCCGTCGAACACCGAGCCAGCGGGCGGTCTGGAGCAACTTCTCCAGCAACTGATGACCGACGCCCAGGCCCTTGACCGTGGGGTTCACCGCGAGAGTGCGGACTTCCGCGAGGTCTTCCCACATCACGTGGAGGGCGCCGCAGCCGACCACCTCGGCGTTGTCGTCGCGTTCCGCGACCCAGAACTCCTGGATGTCCTCGTAAAGGGTGACCGTGGGTTTGTCGAGCAGGATACGGCGGCGCACGTTCGCGTCGAGGAGTCGGCGTACGGCCGCGACATCGCCGGTCCTGGCCCGGCGGACGGTGACGGCTTTTGCGCTGGCTTCGGGATGGTCCGCCGGAAGCTCTGCCGGAACCTCCGCGGGATGCTCTGCTGACATGAGCGGACGCTATCGCCCGGAGGCGTCCCCGTCAGCGGCGGGGTTCTCCTCGGAGGGCTCGGGTGCCGGTGGCCTTTCGGCGGCTTCGGGGGCCCGGGGTTCGGGTCCTTGCACCATGCGTACGGCATCACTGAGGGCCACGCGCTGTTCCTCGCTCATCATCCCGAAGAAGGCGACGAGAGCGGCCGCGGGGTTGTCGCTCTGCGACCAGGCGTCGTTCATCAGGGCCGCCGAGTAGGCGGCCCGGGTGGACACCGCCTCATATCGATAGGCCCGGCCTTCCGCCTCGCGGCGCACCCAGCCCTTCTGATGGAGATTGTCCAAAACGGTCATCACCGTGGTGTACGCGATGGACCGTTCCTGTTGAAGGTCTTCCAGGACTTCCCGAACGGTCACCGGGCGGTTCCACTTCCACACCCGCGTCATGACCGCGTCTTCGAGTTCTCCCAATGGGCGAGGCACAGTTCAGAACAATAGTGGGAGAGGGGCAACAAAAAGGGCGTACGACTCGAAGGACGCAGGAAACGTCCGAGTCGTACGCCGGTGACGCCGCGGCCCGCCGGGGTCGGGCCCGCTCCGAGGGGAGCCGGGCCGAGCCGCGCGGGGCCGCCCGGGGCTCAGGCCCCGGCGTCCTTGGGGGCCGAGGCCTGCTGAGCGGCCTCCACGCGCGCGAGGGCGGCGTCGACGACCCCGTCCTCCTTGGCCTTGTTGGCCCCGCCCTGACTCTTCACGATCGTCACGATGAGCCCGATGAAGAACACGGCCATCACTACCGGGGGCACGAGCGCGGAGACGTAGTCCATGCCCCCAGAGTAGCCAGGGGGCGCCGTTCCGGGCTCGGCCGGGGTCCGGTGGCCGCCGCTAGCCCGCCGCGAGCTGCTGCGGCGGGTCGGCCGGAGGGGGGCCGGGCTTGCGGCGGGGCGGGAAGACCTCGCCGGGGGTGGGGATCGGGCGGTCCGGGCGGGGGGAGCGGACCGGCGGCTGGGGCTGCGGTCTCGGCTCGGGCCTCCGGTCGGGCTCCTCGGCGGCGCGGCCGCCGGGAAGGGCCAGCAGACGGGTGCGGGACGGGGGCACCGAGGTGACCGCGCGGCCCGCGAGCCGGGCGCGCACGTCCTGCTCGGCGAGGACCCGGCAGCGCTCCAGGAGAGCCGCCGCGACGGGATTGCCGCGCAGTGCGCGGAGCGCGGCGAGGTCGTCGGGGTTCGGCCGGTATCCGGAGGCGAGGACCTCCTCCAGAAGGGCCAGATAGCCGGCGGCGGTGCCCGGCAGGGCGGCCCGGTAGCGGGCGAGGTCGGCCCGCAGGAAGGCCCGGAGCCTGGCCCCCTCGTGGGCCGCCTCGTCGAGGGACTCGGCGAGGCGGAGGAAGTCCTGGACGTCCTCGGCCGAGACGGGGCTGGGGTGCAGGGCGAGGGCGAGGGCACGACGGAGCACACGCAGCTCCTCCGCACCGAACGCCATGCCGCCGTGGGATCCGTAGGGCGTGGGCATGGGGCGACGATACGTGCTAATCAGACAAAATCCGCATAGCGGAAGAAATGTGGCGCGTCCTGCCTTCGCCGGTTAGCGGGGGTCGGGCCTCGGGCGTCCGGTGTCGGCCCGGGAACGCCCGAAGGGGCCCCGCGAACGCGGAGCCCCTTCGGTACCGACTGCCCGGCCGCCCGGCCGCCCACGGCGAGGCGGGCCGAGGTCACATGCGCGAGACGTTCCGCTCGTACACCAGACGCAGCCCGATCAGCGTCAGCCACGGCTCGTGCTCGTCGATCACCGAGGACTCGCCGAGGACCATCGGAGCCAGTCCGCCGGTCGCGATGACGGTGACGTCCTCGGGATCGTCGGCGAGCTCGCGCGCCATCCGGTTCACGACCCCGTCGACCTGGCCCGCGAACCCGTAGATGATGCCGGACTGCATCGCCTCGACGGTGTTCTTGCCGATCACCGCGCGCGGCCGGGCCACCTCGATCTTGCGGAGCTGCGCGCCCTTGACGCCGAGCGCCTCGACGGAGATCTCGATGCCGGGAGCGATGACGCCGCCGATGTACTCGCCGCGCGCGCTGACCGCGTCGAAGGTGGTCGCCGTACCGAAGTCGACGACGATCGCCGGGCCCCCGTACAGCTCGACGGCCGCCACGGCGTTGATGATCCGGTCGGCGCCGACCTCCTTCGGGTTGTCCGTGAGGATCGGCACGCCCGTCTTGACGCCGGGTTCGACCAGGACGGCGGGGACGTCGCCGTAGTAGCGCCGCGTCACCTCGCGCAGCTCGTGCAGCACGGACGGCACGGTCGCGCAGATCGCGATGCCGTCGATGCCGTCGCCGAGCTCCTCGCCGAGCAGCGGGTGCATGCCCATGAGGCCCTGCAGCAGCACGGCGAGTTCGTCGGCGGTGCGGCGCGAGTCGGTGGAGATGCGCCAGTGCTCGACGATCTCCTCCCCGTCGAAGAGGCCGAGGACCGTGTGGGTGTTGCCCACGTCGATGGTCAGCAGCATGCCGGGGTTACTCCGCCGCTCGCAGGTCGAGGCCGATGTCGAGGATCGGGGAGGAGTGCGTGAGCGCCCCCACCGCCAGGAAGTCGACGCCGGTCTTCGCGTACGCCTCGGCGTTGGCGAGGGTGAGCCGGCCGGACGCCTCCAGCAGGGCGCGGCCGGCGACGAGGGCGACCGCCTCCTCGCACTCGACCGGCGTGAAGTTGTCCAGCAGGATCAGGTCGGCGCCCGCGTCGACGACGTCGCGCAACTGGTGCAGGGTGTCGACCTCGACCTCGACGGGGACCTCCGGGAACATCTCCCGTACGGCCTTGAAGGCCTCGGCCACACCGCCCGCGGCGACCACGTGGTTGTCCTTGACCAGCGCCGCGTCGGACAGCGACATGCGGTGGTTGACGCCACCGCCGCAGCGCACCGCGAACTTCTCCAGGGAACGCAGGCCCGGCGTGGTCTTGCGGGTGTCCCGCACCCGCGTCTCGGTGCCCTCCAGCGCGTCCGCCCACGCGCGCGTGGCGGTCGCGATGCCGGACAGCCGGCACAGGAGGTTGAGGGCGCTGCGCTCGGCCGTCAGCAGGTCGCGGGTGCGCGTGGTGACGCTCAGCAGCTTCTGGCCGGCCTCGACGCTGTCGCCGTCGTCGACGTGCCGCTCGACCTCGAACTCGTCGGTGCAGACCACCGACAGGACGGCCTCGGCGACGCGCAGGCCCGCGACGACGCCCGCGTCCCGGGCCGTGAAGTCGGCGGTGGAGACGGCGTCCTCGGGGATGGTCGCGACGGTCGTCACGTCCACACCGTGGTCGAGGTCCTCCTGGATCGCCACGTTCGCGATGTCCTCGACCTCCAGCGGGTCGAGACCGGCGTCGGCCAGGAGCTGGGCCAGAGCGGGATCGAGGCCGCACTCCATGTACGCCTCGTCCATGTCTGCGCCGCAGCCGCAGCCGTCGCCGCAGCCGCCGCTCTCGGCGAGGGGAAGGTCGTGGGTGCTCACTTCGGTCACTGCTCCTGGGGACGGGACGGGGGCGCCGGGTGGGGCTGCCGGGATGTCGGGGGGAAGTCTGCGGTATCGGTGGTGCGGACGGCGAGGGTCCGGTCGGGATTCAGCCGTACGACGATGTGGCGGCGCCACTGGTCGTCGTCACGGTCGGCGTGGTCCTCCCGCCAGTGGCACCCTCGGGTCTCCTCGCGCAGCAGCGCGGCGGCGACCAGGACGCGGGCCACGCACAGCAGGTTGGTGGCCTCCCAGGTGTCGACGCCCGGCTCGGCGGTCTTGCCGTTCTCGTCCAGGGCGTCCCGCGCGTCGGTGTGCAGCCGCTGGAGCTGCTCGGCGGCGGCCGCGAGGGACTCGGCGGAGCGCAGCACACCGGCGCCGCCCGTCATGATCCGCTGGATCGCGAAGCGGGTCTCGGGGGCGAGCAACGGGTGCGCGGGCGTCTCGGGGTGCGGGACCGGCTGGGGCACGCGCGCGTGCAGACCGTCCTCGGCGTGGCTCGCCGCGATGTCCGCGGCGATCCGCTCGGCGTAGACGAGGCCCTCCAGCAGCGAGTTGGAGGCGAGCCGGTTCGCGCCGTGGACGCCCGTGCAGGCGACCTCGCCGCACGCGTACAGGCCGGGGACGGTGGTGCGGCCCCGGGCGTCGGTGCGGACGCCGCCGGAGGCGTAGTGGGCGGCCGGGGCGACCGGGACGGGCTCGGTCACCGGGTCGATGCCGTGGGCGCGGCAGGCGGCGAGGATCGTGGGGAAGCGGTGCTCCCACATGGCGGCGCCGAAGTGCCGGGCGTCGAGGAACATGTGCTCGGCGTCCTGCTCCAGCATGCGGCGCGTGATGCCCTTGGCGACGATGTCCCGGGGCGCCAGTTCGGCGAGCTCGTGCTGTCCCACCATGAAGCGCACGCCGTCGGCGTCGACCAGGTGCGCGCCCTCGCCGCGTACCGCCTCGGAGACCAGCGGCTGCTGGCCCTCCGCGTCGGCGCCGAGGAAGAGGACGGTCGGGTGGAACTGGACGAATTCGAGGTCGGAGACCTCGGCGCCCGCGCGCAGGGCGAGGGCCACTCCATCGCCCGTGGAGACGGACGGGTTGGTGGTCGCGGAGTACACCTGGCCCATGCCGCCGGTCGCGAGGACCACGGCGGGGGCGTGGACGGCACCCACGCCGTCGTGCTGGCCCTCTCCCATGACGTGCAGGGTCACGCCCGCGGTGCGGCCCTCGGCGTCCGTCAGGAGGTCGAGGACGAGCGCGTTCTCGACCGTGCGCAGACCGCGCGCGCGGACCGCCTCGACGAGGGCCCGGGAGATCTCGGCGCCGGTCGCGTCACCGCCCGCGTGCGCGATGCGGCGGCGGTGGTGGCCGCCCTCGCGGGTGAGTTCGAGGGCGCCCTCGGAGGACTCGTCGAAGTGGGCGCCGGTCGCGATGAGCCGGCGGACCGCGTCGGGACCCTCGGTGACGAGGATGCGCACGGCCTCCTCGTCGCACAGGCCCGCGCCCGCGACCAGGGTGTCGTCCAGGTGCTGCTCGGGGGTGTCGCCCTCGCCGAGAGCGGCGGCGATGCCGCCCTGTGCCCAGCGGGTCGAGCCGTCGTCCAGGCGGGCCTTGGTGACCACGACGGTCCGCAGCCCCGCGGCCTCGCAGCGCAGCGCGGCGGTGAGCCCGGCGACGCCGGAGCCGACGACCACGACGTCCGCGGTCAGGGCCCAGCCCGGGGCGGGCGCGTGCAGGCGTATGCCGGTGCCAGTGGCGGTGTCTGAACCTGTGCCTTTGCCGGTCACGAGGCGGCTCCGAAGGTGAGGGGGATGTTGTCGATCAGGCGGGTCGTCCCGACCCGGGCGGCGACGGCGAGGACCGCCTCGCCGGTGAAGTCGTCCGGGACCTCGGTGAAGTCGTCCGGGTCGACGAGCGCGAGATAGTCCAGGACCAGCGGCGGCCGCAGACGGGCCGCCTCGTCCAGGACGAGGCGGGCGGCCGAGCGGACACCGCCGGGCCAGCCGGGCACGGCCTTGGCGACCGCGTGCGCGTCGGCCGCCGCCCGGGACTCGCCTATGGCGCTGAGGGCCTCGGCGCGCTCGCGCGTGGCGGGCACCTCCAGGGCACGCGCGCGCAGTGCCTCCTGGGCTGCGTGCCGGTCGCGGCCGGCGAACAGGGCCTGCGAGAGGGCGAGCGCGGTGCGCCGCTCCTCGGCCGAGAGGTAGCGGTTGCGGCTGGAGAGGGCGAGCCCGTCCTCCTCGCGCACGGTGGGAACACCGGTGATCTCGACGCCGAAGTTCAGGTCGCGTGCCATGCGCCGGATCAGGGCGAGCTGCTGGGCGTCCTTCTGGCCGAACAGGGCCACGTCGGGCCGGGTCAGGTGCAGCAGTTTGGCGACGACGGTGAGCATGCCGTCGAAGTGGCCGGGCCGTACGGAGCCCTCCAGGCGTTCGCCCATGGGTCCCGCGGAGATCCGGACCTGGGGTTCGCCGCCGGGGTAGACCTCGTCGACGGAGGGGGCGAACACGACGTCCGCGCCCGCCTGTTCGGCGAGCTTCAGGTCGGCGTCGAGGGTGCGCGGGTAGCGGTCGAGGTCCTCGCCCTGCCCGAACTGGAGGGGGTTCACGAAGACGGTGACGACCACCTCGCCCGTCTCCCCCGCGATCTCGCGGGCGGTACGGATCAAGGTGGCGTGGCCCTCGTGGAGGGCGCCCATGGTCATCACGACGGCTCTGCGGCCGGTCCGGGCCCGCGCGGACAGTTCGCCGGCGGTGCGCAGCAGGGCGGTGGTCATCGGGTGTCTCCCTCGGTCCCCTGGGTCGCGTCCGTCCCGGCGGCGAGTACCCCCAGGAGGTCCTCGGCGAGTTCCGGCTTGAGCAGTCCGTGGGCGAGCGCGCGGTCGGCGGTCGCACGGGCCATCGCCAGATAGCCGGCGACGGTCCCCGGGGCGTGCCGGCGCAGTTCGGCGACGTGCGCGGCGACCGTGCCGGCGTCTCCGCGCGCGACGGGGCCGGTCAGGGCGGCGTCGCCCGACCTGAGCGCGTTGTCCAGGGCGGCGCCGAGGAGCGGGCCGAGCATGCGGTCGGGGGCTTCGACGCCCGCGGTGCGCAGGAGTTCCATCGACTCGGCGACCAGGGTCACCAGGTGGTTGGCGCCGAGCGCGAGGGCCGCGTGGTAGAGCGGGCGGGACTCCTCGGCGATCCACTCGGGCTCGCCGCCCATCTCGATCACGAGGGCCTCGGCGGCCAGCCGGAGCTGGTCGGGGGCGGTGACGCCGAAGGAGCATCCGGCGAGCCGCTGGACGTCCACCGCGGTGCCCGTGAACGTCATCGCGGGGTGCAGGGCGAGCGGCAGGGCGCCCGCCCTGAGGGCCGGGTCGAGCACGCGCGCGCCGTACCGTCCGGAGGTGTGCACCAGGAGCTGTCCCGGGCGCACGGCGCCCGTCTCGGCGAGTCCTTCGACGAGGCCGGGGAGCGCGTCGTCGGGGACGGTCAGCAGGACGAGGTCGGCGCGCTGGAGGACCTCGGCCGGGGACACCAGCGGGACGTCCGGCAGGAGCTGTGCAGCCCGCCGCCTGGAGGCGTCGGAGACGCCGGAGACGGCCACCGGGCGGTGTCCGGCGAGCTGGAGCGCGGCGGCGAGCGCGGGTCCGACGCGGCCGGCGCCGACGACGCCGACGGTCAGCCGCGCGGGGCGGTCCTTGGGCTCTGGCTGGGGATACGTACTCACGCGACGGCGGCCTTCCGTTCCAGTCCGCTCGGGGTACCGGACGATTTCTCGTCATGTTAACGCGATTGGTCCGACGGGAGTCCGGCCGTCCACAGGCTGTGGGTTTCCGCGCGCCGCGACACCGGTGCGGACCCTGACCGGGTGAACGGGATTTCCACAGGTCACCGGCGTGCGGAATTCGAGGTGACCGGCCGGGCCCGCGCGGGCCATGATCGTGGGATGAGCGATACGTCGGCACGAGGCGGTACGGACCCCGCGGAGCGGGGCGGGGCGGACCCTGCGGGACAGGGCGGGGAGGGGGCGGGGATGTCTCCCGAGGAGCGGTTCGAGCGGCGCGTGGCGGCCTGGAAGGCGGCCGGGCGGGTGCTCTGGCGGCCGGGCTACCAGTTGTCGCTCCGCGAGCGCCTGGCCTGGCTGAACGAGGGCGCCGGTGAGGTGTGCGACCTCGACGAGCGGGTCGACATGTACGGCGGCGGCCTCGTCGAGACCCTGGAGGAGCGGGTCGCCGAGCTGCTGGGCGCGGAGGCGGCGGTCTTCTTCCCGACCGGGACCATGGCCCAGCAGGTCGTGCTGCGCTGCTGGGCGGGCCGGACCGGGAACCCGACCGTGGCCCTGCACGGGCTCAGCCACCCGGAAGTCCATGAACGGCAGGCCTTCAGCCAGGTCAGCGGCCTGCGCCCGGTCCGTGTGACGAACGAGCCCCGGCTGCCGACCGCCGAGGAGGTTCGGGACTTCCCCGAGCCGTTCGGCGCGCTGCTGCTGGAACTGCCGCTCCGGGACGCCGGTTTCGTCCTGCCCACCTGGGAGGAGCTCACCGAGGTCGTGGAGGCGGCCCGGGAGCGGGACGCGGTGGTGCACATCGACGGGGCCCGGCTGTGGGAGTGCACCCCGCACTTCGGCCGCCCCCTGGCGGACATCGCCGGCCTCGCCGACAGCACGTACGTCTCGTTCTACAAGTCGCTCGGCGGTTTCGGCGGTGCCGCCGTCGCGGGGCCGAGGACGCTCGTGGACGAGGCGAAGACCTGGCGGCACCGGTACGGCGGCATGATCATCCAGCAGTTCCCGACCGTCCTGTCGGCGCTGATCGGCCTGGAGCGGGAGCTGCCCCGGCTGCCCGAGTACGTCGCCCACGCGCGCGTGGTGGCCGGAGCGCTGCGCGAGGGCTTCACGGAGGCGGGGGTCCCCTGGGTCCGTGTCCACCCGGAGGAGCCGCACACCCACCAGTTCCAGATCTGGCTGCCGTACGACCCCGACGTCCTCGGGGACGCGGCGCTGCGGCAGGTCGAGGAGACGAAGACCGGCCTGTTCGCCCAGGGCTGGAACCCGGGCGGCCCGGGACTGGCGTACACCGAGGTCACCGTGGCCGAACCGGCCCTGGAGTGGACGGCGGACGACGTGAAGGCGGCGGTCCGCACGTTCGTGGAGCGGCTGCCGGACCGGAACGGCTCGTAGTCCGGGAGCGGGCGGAGCGGGCGGGGCCTCTCGGGCTTCTCGGGCTCCTCGCGGGCCGGGACCTCTGGCGGTCACGGCTCCGGGGCCGGGAGGCCGGGCGGTCATGGCTCCGGGTGCGGGAGGCCGGGCGGGGCTCAGCGGGCCGGCCGGCCGTGTCCGCCGTGCAGCCAACGGCCCAGGGCTCCGCGCAGCCGCCCACGGGCCGGACGTCCGGCCATGACGGCCCGGAACCGGCGGTTCTCGCGCACCTCCCGCGCGGTCTCCCAGTCGTGGCTGCCGGGCGCCGGAGGCGGGGCGTCCCCGTGCTGTGAGGACCGGTAGCTGTCCAGGATGTACTGCTGGGTGATGCTCATGGCCGACCGCCTCTCGGGAGAGGGATGGGGTCCGAGGGCCCCGTGCTGACTGCCCCGGTCGTCCCAGGTTGCGCCTGATCACAGCGGCTGTCGCCTTGATTGACGGCCGTCGTCAATCGACGGCGGCCGCTGTCGGTGGCGGGGTGCACCATGGGGACATGAGCGTGCGCATCGACGTCGGCGGCCTGCGGCCGGAGCGGGTCGCCGTCGTGCCGTCGCCGCTGGCCGAGCTGGGGATGGCGCTGCACGCGCTGGCGGAGCCCGGGCACCACCCCGGGCTGCAGGGCTGGACGACGGGAGTGACCGCCGGGCTCGACGCCCACCTCGCGGACCGCATGTGCGAGGCGGACTTCCTGTGGCGCACGACGTTCTCGGACCTGTTCCTGCCGTGCGCGGGCGTCCCGGGCGGCGCCTCGGTGCCGGGCGGGACCCTGGCCGAGGACCTGGACCTGCTGGACAAGCTCACCGACGAGCAGTTCGTGGACGCGGCCCTGGAGTTCACCTGCGCGCTGGCGTACGGCACCGAGGGGCCGCACGCCCTCTCCGACCCCGAGGTGCAGCGCCGCGCCGTGGATCTGGCCGCCTCGCGGGGGCCGCAGCAGACCCGGTTCACGGAGCGGCTGCTGATGGACCCGCCGGGTGTGCGGGCCTGGCTGCGGCAGTTCCTGGAGGACTGCGACGAGGCGTTCTTCGCGGAGACCTGGGCCCGGCTGCGCCACCCGCTGGCCGCGGAGGCCCGGCACAAGACGGATCTGCTGCGGCACAAGGGCCTGTCCGAGGCGCTGGCCTCCGTCTCCTCCGCGCTGTCCCTGGACGAGGCGGCGCGGATCATCACCGTGGACAAGCTGACCGAGGGGAGCACCACGGTCACGGCGGACGGCGGTCTGCTGCTGGTCCCCACCAGCCTCGGGCGGCCGCACCTGATGGTGCTGCACCGCTATCAGTGGCAGCCGGTGCTGCACTACCCGGTCAGCTCCCCGGAGCTCGCCGCCCCGCCCTCCGTCGAGCAGCTCACCCTGCGGATGGCCGCCCTGTCGCACCCGGTCCGGATGCGCATCTGCCGGCATCTGGCCCGCAGCGCGTACACCACCGGCGAGCTCGCCCAGGTGCACGGCATGACCGCGCCGGAGATATCCCGGCACCTGAGCGTGCTCAAGAAGGCGGGTCTGATCACCACCCGGCGGCGCGGCCGCTATGTGCTGCACCAGCTCGACGTCGGCGTGGTGGCCCGGCTGGGGAGCGACTTCCTGGAGGGGATCCTGCGCTGAGGCGCGCCGCGGGGGCCGGCTGACACCGGTGCGTGGGTCGGGGCCGTGCCGATGCATCAGCCCGTCGCCGTTGGACGGAGACGTGGCCGTTAGTGGCGACGGGCAAAATCCAGCCCCTCCGGCGTTTGAGGAGCGGGGTCTGGGGCGGAGCCCCGGGTGCGATGGGGGTCCCCCTGGTCGAGCGAAGCCGAGACCTTGGGGGAGGGTAGGGGCGGAGGGGGCGAGAGACGAGGGTGGCGGGGCCCAGGGGCGGTCAGTCGAAGCGGATGTGGCGCACGCTCGTCCGCGCGCGGCGCAGGCGTCCGCGCAGGGCGCCGTCGCGGTTCGGAGCGAGGGTCAGCCCCGCCAGGACCGCGATGCGCTCGGCGGTCCTGGCGACCGACGTCTCGTCGGTCCACAGGTGCTCGGCGAACTCCGGCTCGCGCAGCCGCTCCAGGCAGTGGTCGAGCCGCCCCACCGCCCAGCTCTCGCGCCGCAACGGGGCGTCCTTCCCGGCGACTTGGCCCACGAAGTGCCCGAAGCCGCGTTCGCGCAGCCGCCGCAGGACGGTCTCGCGCTCGGCCAGCAGCGTGAAGTGCCGTACGTCGTGGCCCCGTTCACGCAGCCGCCCGACCGTCTCCGCGAAGTACCCGGGGTCCGTGACCGTCATGGGGGCGATGACCACACCGTCCCGTTGGCCGAGCGCGAGGTCGAGCACCTCGACCACACCCTGCCGCCAGGACACCAAGTCCTGGAAATCTCCCCGGAGTTCGGGCGGGAGCATCCGGTGCAGGCCGAAACCGGCGTGTTCCGGATCGCAGATGACGCTGCCGGGCAGCCGGCGCCGGATCTCGTGTGCGGTCTGTGTCTTGCCGCCCCCGAAGGGCCCGTTGATCCACAGAAGCATGGGCTGACCCTAGTGCGCGCCGGTCACGTCCCGGTCACGTCTCCGTGCCGCGCCCGGCCGGCAGGCCGCGGCTTCGCACGTCAGCCGAGGCCGCCCGCCCGGACGAGGCCCGTCTCGTAGGCGAGGACGACCACCTGGACCCGGTCCCGCAGTCCCAGCTTGGTGAGGATGCGCCCGACGTGGGTCTTCACGGTGGCCTCCGAGAGGACCAGGCGGGCCGCGATCTCCCCGTTGGACAGGCCCTGCGCGACGAGGATCATGACCTCGCGCTCGCGCTCGGTGAGCCGTTCAAGGCCCTTGTGCTGGGGCTCCTTGCCCGCGTTGGGCAGCAGCGGCGCGAACCGGTCGAGCAGCCGCCGGGTGGTGGACGGCGCGACCACGGCGTCGCCGCTGTGCACGGAACGGATGGCGGCGAGCAGCTCACCCGGGGGCACGTCCTTGAGCATGAAGCCGGAGGCGCCCGCCTTCAGTCCGGAGAACGCGTACTCGTCGAGGTCGAAGGTGGTCAGGATCAGGACCTTCGGCGGGTTCGGGTCCGAGCAGATGCGGCGGGTGGTCTCCACGCCGTCGAGCTTCGGCATGCGTACGTCCATGAGGACCACGTCGACCTCGGTGGCGGCCAGCACCTGCAGGGCCTCGACGCCGTCGCCCGCCTCGGCCACGACCTCCATGTCCGGCTGGGCGGCGAGCACCATCCGGAAGCCGGTGCGCAGCAGCACCTGGTCGTCGACGAGCATCACGCGGATCGCCATCGGGGGCCTTTCACTAAGTCGGGGCCGGTCCTCGGACCGGGTGTGTACAGGTGTCAGTGGGCCGCTTTGAGCGGCAGCAGGGCGCTGATGCGGAAGCCCCCGCCGGGGCGCGGCCCCGCGTCCAGGGTGCCGCCGACCATGCCGACGCGCTCCCTCATGCCGATCAGTCCGTGGCCCTGTCCGTCGGCGCCGCCCTCCTCGTACAGCTCGTGGGGCGCTCCCTTGCCGTCGTCCTCGACGAGCAGCCCGAGGCCGTCGTCGAAGTAGACCAGACGCACGCTGGCGCCCGCGTTCGGGCCTCCGTGCTTGCGGGTGTTGGTGAGCGCCTCCTGGACGATGCGGTACGCCGTGAGCTCCACCCCGCTGGGCAGCGGGCGCGGGGTGCCCTCCACCTTGAAGTCGACGGGCAGGCCCGAGGTGCGGCACTGCTCGATGAGGTCGTCGAGCTGCTCGACGTCGGGCTGGGGCACGTACTCGCCGACCTCCTGGTGCTCGCCCGTGCGCAGCACGCCGAGCAGTCGGCGCATCTCGGCGAGGGCCTGCCTGCCGGTCCCCGAGATGGTCTCCAGCGCCTTCCTGGCCTGCTCCGGGGCGGTGTCCATGACGTATGCGGCGCCGTCGGCCTGAACCACCATCACCGAGACGTTGTGCGCGACGACGTCGTGCAGCTCGCGTGCGATCCGGGCGCGTTCGGCGGCGACCGCGACCTTGGCCTGCGCCTCGCGCTCCTTCTCCAGCCGGGCGGCCCGCTCCTCCAGTTGCGCCAGGTAGGCGCGGCGGGTGCGGATCGAGTCGCCGAGCACCCAGGCGAGCGCGAACGGCACGGTCTGGAAGATGGCGATGAAGACGCCGCCCGGCCCGCTGGACTCGGTGGGCCAGCGGAGCTGCGCGAGCGTGCCCGCGCACAGGCCGCCGATCAGCGCGAGCCGGGAGGCCCAGCGGGCTCCGTTGGCGGCGACCGTGTAGATGATCACCAGCATCGCGAAGTCCTCGGGCGCCGAGGGGACGTCCAGGACGAGCTGGGCGAGGCCCGCGGCCACGGCCAGGAGCAGCATCTTCTCGGGCATGCGGCGGCGCAGCGCGACGACCGCGCTCAGCGCGAAGGCGATCGGGAGCGCCACGGCGGTCGACGACGGCCCTTCCGCGGCGCCGTTGACATTGCTGATGCTCACCCAGGAGATCCCGAGCAGGGCGACGGCCCAGAAGGTGTCGACCCATGTCGGGTACCTGCGGAGAAGGTCATAGAGGCGCTGCACGTAACCCAGAGTAGGGAGGCGTTCGGTGTGCCCGGGTCAACCGGAGGACCGATCCGGGACCGCTCCTCGTACTCCCCAAGGTGGATGCCCCCCGCTCCGGGGCACCGGGAAGCGGCCCGGGAGAGCCTGGGGCGTGGCCTAGCCTGGCCCGGTGGACGGTGCGGCTGCGGGTGAGTGGCGTGGGTGGCGCGAGGCGGCGGAGGAGGCCCTGTACGGGCCCCGCGGCTTCTATCGCCGCCCCGAGGGACCCGCGGGGCATTTCCGGACCTCGGTGCACGCCTCCCCGCTGTTCGCGGGCGCCGTGGCGCGGCTGCTGTGCCGCCTCGACGCGGCGCTCGGCCGCCCGGACCCGCTGGCCTTCGTGGACATGGCGGCCGGCCGCGGCGAGCTGGTGAGCGGCGTCCTCGCCGCGCTCCCCGCCGACGTGGCCGGCCGTGTGCGCGCGTACGCCGTCGAGCGGGCGGACCGGCCGGAGGGCCTCGACCGGCGGATCTCGTGGCTCGGCGAGCCGCCGCGGGGCGTCACCGGGCTGCTGTTCGCCAACGAGTGGCTCGACAACGTGCCCGTGGACGTCGCCGAGATCGGCCCGGACGGAGCGGCACGGCGGGTCCTGGTCCGCGCCGACGGGACCGAACGCCTCGGGGAGCCGGTCACCGGGGAGGACGCCCGCTGGCTGCGCACGTGGTGGTGGCCCGTTCCCGACGACGGGCCCGCCTCGGGGGCGGAACCGGCCCCCGAGCGCGTACGGGAAGCGCCGCACCCACCAGGGGCGGGAGCGGCTCCCGGGGCGCCCCTCGCGCCCGCCGAGGGCGCGCGTGCGGAGATCGGGCTCCCCCGGGATCTCGCCTGGGCCTCCGCCGTGGCGGCGCTCGACCGGGGACTCGCCGTCGCCGTCGACTACGCGCACTTCGCGAGCGGACGGCCGCCCTTCGGGACCCTCACCGGCTTCCGGGACGGACGGGAGACGGCACCGGTGCCGGACGGCTCGTGCGACCTCACCGCGCACGTGGCGCTCGATGCGTGCGCGGCGCCCGGGGGCCGCGTGGTGACCCAGCGCGCGGCGCTGCGCGCGCTGGGCGTGAGCGGCGCCCGCCCCCCGCTCGCCCTCGCGTCGACGGACCCCGCCGGCTATGTGCGCGCCCTCGCGGGCGCCGGGCAGGCGGCGGAACTCACCGCGCCGGGCGGGCTGGGCGACTTCGGCTGGCTGCTCCGGCCCGTCGGCTTCCCCGACGGGCTCCGGGACTCCCCCGACGCGGTCCTGCGCGAGGCCCTACTTGTCGATGTCCCCGACCACGAAGAACAGTGACCCGAGGATCGCCACCATGTCGGCGACGAGCGTCCCGGGCAGCAGTTCGGTGAGCGCCTGGATGTTGTTGAAGGACGCGGAGCGCAGCTTCAGCCGGTAGGGGGTCTTCTCGCCCTTGCTGACGAGGTAGTAGCCGTTGATGCCGAGGGGGTTCTCGGTCCAGGCGTAGGTGTGGCCCTCGGGCGCCTTCAGGACCTTCGGCAGGCGCTGGTTGACCGGGCCGGGCGGCAGCTCGGCCAGCCGGTCCAGACAGGCGTCCACGAGGTCCAGGGAGTTGTGCGTCTGTTCCAGGAGGCACTCGAAGCGGGCCAGGCAGTCGCCCTCCTCGCGCGTGACGACCTTCAGGGTGTCCTGGAGCTCCCCGTAGGCGAGGTAGGGCTCGTCGCGGCGCAGGTCGAAGTCGACGCCGGAGGCCCGCGCGATGGGGCCGCTCACCCCGTACGCGTGCACGGCCTCGGGCGCGAGGGCGCCCACCCCGCGGGTCCGACCCCGGAAGATCTCGTTGCCGAGCACCAGGTCGTCGTAGACGCCCATCCGCGTGCGCAGAGCGGCGACGCAGGCACGCGCGCGTGTCGTCCATCCGGCCGGGAGGTCCTCCTTGAGGCCGCCGACGCGGTTGAACATGTAGTGCATGCGCCCGCCGGAGATCTCCTCCATGACGTGCTGGAGCTCCTCGCGCTCCGTGAAGGCGTAGAAGATCGGGGTGATCCCGCCCAGCTCCAGCGGATAGGAGCCGAGGAACATCAGGTGGTTGAGGACCCGGTTGAGCTCCGCGAGCAGCGTGCGCATCCATACCGCGCGCGCGGGGACCTCCATGCCGAGCATCCGCTCCACGGCGAGGACGACGCCCAGCTCGTTCGAGAAGGCCGACAGCCAGTCGTGGCGGTTGGCGAGCATGATGATCTGGCGGTAGTCGCGCGCCTCGAAGAGCTTCTCGGCGCCGCGGTGCATGTAGCCGATGACCGGCTCCGCGTGCTGGATCCGCTCACCGTCGAGTACGAGCCGCAGTCGCAGCACGCCATGGGTCGAGGGGTGCTGGGGGCCGATGTTGAGCACCATGTCGGTGCTCTCGGCAGCGCCGCCGATGCCGACCACGGTCTCCGTCGTGGGAGTCATGGCCACAGTCTCTCGTACGTACGCTTGCCGCATGGAGACGGGGAGCGCGCGGACCGAGGAGAGCGCCCCGGGGGAGCCGGTCTGGACCGGACTGCCTCCGGGGCTGCTGCGGATGCGACGGCTGTTGCTTGTGGTGTGGCTGGGGCTCCTGGCGATCGCCGTCGGACTGCTCCTCGCCCTGTTCGCCGGTCCTGGCTGGGCGGCCTTCGCCCTGCTGCCGCTCGCCCTCGTCGCGTGGGGCTGGCGCATGCTGGGGCGCAACTGGCGCTCCTGGCGGTACGCGGAGCGCGCGGACGACCTGCTGATCAGCCGAGGCGTGCTGTGGCGTGAGGAGACCGTGGTGCCGTACGGGCGCATGCAGCTCGTCGAGGTGACCTCCGGGCCGCTGGAACGTCACTTCGGGCTCGCCAGCGTGCAGCTCCACACGGCCGCCGCGGCCACCGACGCGTGCATCCCGGGGCTGGACCCGGCCGAGGCCGAGCGGCTGCGGGACCGGCTCACCGAACTGGGCGAGGCACGATCGGCGGGCCTGTGAGCACGGCCTCCCCGGACTCCTCGGGGCCCCCGTCGGCCGCCTCCGGAGCACTCCCCGGCACGCCGGGCGCACCGGGCGACGGCGCGTCCGTACCGGAGGCGGAGCCGCTGTCCGAGCGGCGGCTGCACCCCGTGACCCCGTTCCGGCGGGCCTGGGCCCCGGTCGCGGTCCTCGCCGGCTGGGCCGTCCACGACCCGGGCCAGGCGCAGGAGCAGATCTCCCGGCTCACGACGACCGCGCTGCTCCTTGGGCTCGCGGTGGTCGTGCCGGGCGCCGCCCTGTACGGCTTCCTGAGCTGGTGGTTCACCCACTTCGCGGTGACCGGCACCGAACTGCGCATCCGCACCGGCCTGTTGTTCCGCCGCACCGCGCACATCCGGCTCGAACGGCTCCAGGCCGTCGACATCACCCAGCCGCTGCTGGCCCGGGTCGCGGGGGTCGCCAAGCTCAAGCTCGACGTCGTCGGAGCGGACAAGAAGGACGAACTCGCCTATCTGGGCGAGGGTGAGGCGCGGCGGCTGCGTGCCGAACTCCTCGCCCGCGCGGCCGGGTTCGCGCCGGAGTCCGCGCACGAGGTCGGCGAGGCGCCGGTCCGGCGGCTGCTGCACGTACCGCCCGCCGTCCTCGCCGCCTCCCTGCTGCTCACCGGCGCCACCTGGGCCTCCCTGGCCGCCGCGCTCGTCGTGCCGACGCTGCTGTGGCTCGCCACGCACAGCGCCTGGACGGTCCTCGCGACCGGACTGCCCCTGCTCGGCGCGGCGGGAGGCGTCAGCGTGGGACGGTTCGTCGGCGAGTACGACTGGACGGTGGGCGAGTCGCCCGACGGCCTGCGCATCGACCACGGCCTCCTGGACCGTACGCACGAGACCGTGCCGCCCGGACGCGTGCAGACCGTGCGGATCGTCGAACCCCTGCTGTGGCGCGGCCGATGGGTGCGTGTGGAGCTGGACGTGGCCGGGTCGTCGAACACGGTCCTCGTGCCCGTCGCTCCCCGCGAGGTCGCCGAGGCCGTGATCGCCGTCGTGCTGCCCGGAGTGACCGTGCCCGCGGCCCTGGACCGGCCGCCGCGGCGGGCCGGGTGGTGCGTGCCGTTCTGGTGGCGCGGGTACGGACTCGCCGTCACCGGCTCCGTGTTCGCGGCGCGCCGCGGGCTGCTGCGGCGCCGCCTGCACCTGGTCCCGCACGCCAAGGCGCAGAGCGTCCGGCTGACGCAGGGGCCCTGGGAGCGCTTCAAGGGGCTCGCCGACGTCCACATCGACGCCGGCGCCGGCAGGACGGTGACGGCGCGGCTGCGGGACGCCGACGAGGCGCGGGCCCTCCTCCAGGCGCAGGCCGACCGGTCCCGCACGGGACGCCGGGAGGCCCGGCCGGACCGCTGGATGGCCTGAGGCCCGCCGGGCCCAGGGAGCGGAATCGGGTGAGGGCGGTGGCTTCGTGCCACCGCCCTCACCCGCTCGTGCCTGCAATGCCCCGGTCACGCCCGCTCGGCGGCCCCGCCGGTCAGGAGGCCGCGCTCCGCAGCCCCGTCATGTCGATGTGCTCGGTCTCGTCGTGCTCGGTCAGGTCGATGACCTGGCGGTCGGCGCCCTCCGGAGTCTGGCCCGCGGACCGGGTCCCGGCCGCGCCGGCCTCGGCCTCGTGCTCGGCGAGCGCCTCCTGACCGACCACGTCGGCGAGGTCCTCGTTCTGCACGGCCTCCACGGCGGCGGCCTCGGACGCCTCCTTCTGCGTACCGAAGAAGTCGAACCCTCCCTCGACCGAGGGGCGCCGCACCGGCGCGGGCTGCGGGACGACGGCCACCGCGGTCGGCACGGTGAAGTGCCCGGAGCGCTGGGCCGACCTGGCGGGCGGAAGCGCCGCGCGCGCCGGAGGCGCCGTCACGGCCCGGCGGGCCCTGTCGGGCACGGTGGACGACGACTCGGCGTCGGCGGCCGCGCGCTGGTGCTCGCGGGCCGCCTCGGGCTTCCCCTGCGCCCCACCCGCTTCCGCGACGGAGTCCGCGGAGGGACCCGTCCCGGTGGCCGGAGCGCTCTTCGGGGCGGCCTCGCCGTTCGCGGCCGTGTCCCGCTCGGCCACCCGGTCCCTCGTCGCGACGAGGTCCTTCGTGGCGGCCGCGCCCTTCTGCATCGCAGCGCGCTTCGCCGCCGCGTCCCGCTTGACGGCCGCGTCGAGCGCGGAGCCGCCGGGAGCGGGCACGTCGTTCAGGGACCTGGCGGTCGCGGTGCGGGTCTCGGGGACCTCGGCCGAGGCGGTTCCGGGGGCGGCGGCTTCGCGGTCCGCGTCCGGCAGCGCGAGCGCCACGGACGTCGACGCCGTCCCGGTCCCGGTGCCCTCCGGGGCCTCGCCCACTGTCCGGTTCAAGGCCGCTCCGGCCCGCAGGAAGAGCGACGAACCGGCCGGGGAGAAGACCTCGGGAGACTCGTCGGCCCTGGCACCCGCCTCCGCCTTCGCGTCGTCCTCGTCGTCCTCCGTCTCGGAGACCGCGTCGTCGTCGGGCGCGATGAAGGCCTCGATGGCGTCCGACCCGCTCACCGGCGCGTCCGACCCGCTCGCGGCCACTCCGCCCCCGGAACCGTCGGACGGCGCCGGGTCCTCGGACGCCTCGCCCGATGCCGGGCCCTCGGACGCGTCCGGTTCGCCGGAGGCGTCGGGCGCCTCGGCCGTCCCGGTCGTGTCCGGCGCGTCCGCCGTTCCGGAGGAGTCAGCGGTGTCCGCGGTGTCTCCGGAGACCGGAGTGGCGTCCGGCGTGGCGCCCGGGTCCGGCGTGCCGGAGGGGTCCTGGGTCTCGGCGGACTCGATGGTGTCGGCGGCCTCGACGGTGTCGATGGCGTCGACGGCGTCGATCTCGTCCGGAGCCGTCCGCGCGGCAGGCAGGGCACGGGCGGGTACCGAAGCCTCTATGGCGAGCTGCCGGCGACCCTCCAGGGCGGTGGCCCGCTCGGTCTCGGCCGTGGCGTACCGCCGCAGCAGCGCCGCGTGCTCGTTGCGCAGGCCGGCCAGCTCGGTGCGCTTGGCGCGCAGCTTCTGCTCCAGCTTGGCGCGCAGTTCGCGCGACTCCTCGAGGTCCGTCTCCAGTTCGGCGACGCGCTCCTCGTGACGCCACTCGTCGCTCGCCCGCGCGCGCGTGAGGTCGGCGACACGTTTGCCCGCCGCGGTGTCCCATTGGCGCAGGACGACCGCGCTGACGACCGCCGTCGCCGCGGCACCGGCGGCCAGGACACGGAGCGCGAACGCGTCCGTGAACAGCCAGGGGCCTATGGCGCAGACGAGCGACACACCGGCGATCGCCGAAGAAGGCAGCACCCTGTGCAAGGGCGGGGAATGGCGGTGGCGTCCACGTGGCATGGCCAGAAACTTACCGCGCGTAGGCGAATCTTGGTGCCCCGCCCGGTAAAAACCCAGTGTCCCCGCAGGCTTTGTCCTGTACCAGGCACCTACAGGGCACACCGCTTGTCCCACAAAGCCCGTCCCGCCCCCCGATCGCACCGGCTCCGCGATCAATTCCACGGGCTCCGGACAGTTCCCGAATCGTCATCACCGGGAGGCGGCATTCCTCCGGGAACGGCATTTCCGGGTGCCGGACGACCCAATTGGTCCCGGGACGCCCCGGGGCGCGTCCCGGCCGGTCCGGCGGGGCCCGGCTGTCGCTGGGACGTCGTGTCCGGCGGGGCCCGCCGGTCGCTCGGACCTCGTGTCCGGCAGGGCTCAGCGGTCGCTCAGCCGTCCGCTGAGCCACTGGAGAGCACCCGGGATCTCCCTCCGCCAGGTGTTGAAGTTGTGGCCGCCGCTCTCGAGGATGATCGACGAGATCCTGGTGGGGTTCCTGGATTTCACGAGGTCTATGAAGTCGAGCGTCGCCTTGTAGTTGGATTCACCCGCCTTGCTGCTGGTGACGAGGAGCGAGGTGTCCGGGGCGGGCTTGTTCTTCAGGTACCAGCGCAGATCGGCGCTGTCGCGCAGGGCCTTGTCGCCCCGGAAGAGGTCACCCGTGGTCCGGTCGATCGGCGCCTTGTAGTACGGCGAGAGGCCGGCGCCCGCCGCGTACACCCCGGGGTGGTGGACGGCGAGTTTCAGCGCGCAGTACCCGCCCGTGGAGTCGCCGATGATGCCCCAGCTCCGGGGATTTCCGCCCACCCGGTAATGCGCCGACACCGCCTCGGGCAGGTCCTTGGCGAAGAAGGACTCGGTCTGCGGCCCGCCGGGGATGTCCACGCACTCGGTGTCCCGCGGCGGAGCGACGGTCGGCCGCAGCATCACGAGGATCATCGGCTGGGTCCTGCCCTCCTTGACCAAACGATTCGCCGTCTGCGGGAAGTGGAGCGCCTTGATGAGCGCCTTGGCCGTGCCGGGGTACCCGGTCAGCACGGTGACCGCCGGGAACGTACGGGTGCGGTAGCGCGGCTGGAAGTACTCCGGCGGCAGGTACACGTACGCCGGTGTGGCGATCCGGGTCGTACGGCCGACGATGTCGATCTTCTGGATCTGGCCGCCGGTCCGCGGCCGCGCGCCGCCCGAGACGGCCACCTGCTCGGTGTCCACGACCTGGAGGGGGCCGCCGCCCGGCCCGTTGGCACCGTCGTGGTCGACGACCACGCCCTCGCCCCTCTCGCGCCCGAGGAGATCCGCCCAGCTCGCGTAGAACCCGAACGCCTGGTTGACGGACAGTCCGACGGAGGCGAACAGCATCACCTGGGTGGCCAGCAACAGCCCGACACGCCCGCTGACGGACCGCCAGGTACGCCGGGAGAGGCGGGGCCACCACCACACCGTGCCGACGAAAAGCAGTACGGCGAGCACGACCACCAAAGCCAGCATCTTGTTGCTCGTGAGACCCATGGGGTGCACCGCCTGCGCTTTCCGTCCGGGTCCGTCCCGCCCATTGGCGAGGCCTTGCCCTGGACTTTCCTTGCCTTTTGAACCGGCTTTCCGGAAGGGAGTGAACCTGTCTCCCCAAGACACCGTCCTAGAGGGCGCAATGTCGCCGGATGCCGGAATGGCACCGGATTCAAGGTCTCTCGCGGAACCACGGGATGCGATGTCTGTCAGGGTAGATGGGGAATTGTCGGGTGGGGTTCCGGGCCGGAGCGGCCGGACGCGGCGCGTGTTGCGCGGTCCGAGCCCGGAGGCCGTCCCCGCCCTGATCGCCAGGGCCTGCACGCTCGTGGGTCTCCTGGACGTCGCCGCGGGCGTCTTCCCGCGCTTCCGTCACAGCCGTATGCACGCCCTCGCCGAGGTGCTGCCCGGCTCGTTCGGGCCCTTCGCCGCGGCGCTGTCGCTCAGCGCCGGCGTGCTCCTGCTGCTGCTCGCCCACGGGCTGCGGCGCCGCAAGCGCCGGGCGTGGCGCGCCGCGGTGCTGCTGCTGCCCGCGGGCGCCGCCGCGCAGTTCGCGTACCGCCACTCGGTGATCGGCGTCGTCATCTCGGCCGCGCTGCTCCTGCCGCTGCTGCGCCACCGCGACGAGTTCGCCGCGCTGCCCGATCCACGCAGCCGCTGGCGCGCGCTGGCCAACTTCGTTCTCATGGGCGCCGGTTCCCTCGTCCTCGGACTCGTCATCGTCAGCGTCCACGAAGACCGCATGATCGGCGACCCGAGCCTGGCCGACCGCATCAGTCACGTCCTGTACGGCCTGGTCGGCTTCGAGGGCCCCGTCGACTACGCGGGACCCACCTCCTGGACCGTCGCCTTCTCCCTCGGCGCGCTCGGCTGGCTCACCGCCGTCACCACCGTCTACCTCGCCTTCCGCCCCGAACACCCCGCCGCCCGCCTCACGGAGGACGACGAGGCCCGGCTGCGCGCCCTCCTGGAGCGGCACGGCGGCCGCGACTCCCTCGGCCACTTCGCGCTGCGCCGCGACAAGGGGGTCGTCTTCTCGCCCAGCGGCAAGGCGGCGGTCACCTACCGGGTCGTCTCCGGGGTGATGCTCGCCAGCGGCGACCCCATCGGCGACGTGGAGGCCTGGCCCGGCGCGATCGAGCGCTTCATGGACGAGGCGAGGGCGCACTCCTGGACGCCCGCCGTCATGGGCTGCTCCGAGACGGGCGGCGAGGTGTGGACGCGTGAGACCGGCCTCGACGCCCTCGAACTCGGGGACGAGGCGGTGGTGGACGTCGCGGATTTCTCCCTGTCCGGGCGCGCGATGCGCAACGTGCGCCAGATGGTCAAACGCATCGAACGCGCCGGCTACGAGACCCGGGTACGGCGCATCCGTGACCTCGGCGAAGGCGAGCTGGAACGGATACGGCGCGCGGCGGAGGACTGGCGCGGCACCGACACCGAACGCGGCTTCTCCATGGCGCTCGGCCGTATCGGTGACCCGTCCGACGGCGACTGCCTGATCGCCACCGCGCACAAGGCCGACGAGACCCCCGGCCCGTACGGCGACCTGAAGGCCGTCCTGCACTTCGTCCCGTGGGGCGCGGACGGCGTGTCCCTCGACCTCATGCGCCGCGACCGCTCCGCCGACCCCGGCATGAACGAGCTCCTCATCGTGGCGGCGCTCCAGGCCGCGCCCCGGCTCGGCATCGAGCGGATCTCGCTCAACTTCGCGATGTTCCGCTCGGCGCTCGCGCGCGGCGAGAAGATCGGCGCGGGGCCGGTGCTGCGTGCCTGGCGGGGACTGCTCGTGTTCCTGTCGCGCTGGTTCCAGATCGAGTCGCTGTACAAGTTCAACGCCAAGTTCCGTCCGCGCTGGGAGCCGCGCTTCGTGGTCTACGCCTCCTCCCGGGACCTCCCGCGCATCGGCTTCGCCGCCATGCAGGCCGAGGGCTTCGTGAATCTCGCCCTGCCCCGCCTCCTGCGCCGCCGGCCGCCGGCCCCGCGCCCCTGCGCCCACGCGGTGCCGGAACGAGGGGTCAGGGCGGTGTAGCCGTCCGCACCGGGACCGGCGGAGGCGACGGGTCACATCACAGGGCGATGACGCCTCCGCCGGGAGGCCTAGGCTGGACGTATGAGTATTGAGCGCGGGCGCGGCCGAGTCGCGGGACTGCCGACGTGGGACCGCTGCGCGGTCATGGGGGTCGTGAACGTCACCCCCGATTCCTTCTCCGACGGCGGCCGCTGGTTCGACACGACGGCCGCGGTCAAGCACGGCCTCGGCCTGGTCGCCGAGGGCGCCGACCTCGTGGACGTGGGCGGCGAGTCCACCCGCCCCGGAGCCACGCGCGTGGACGAGGCCGAGGAGCTCAAGCGGGTCATCCCCGTCGTGCGCGGCCTCGCCTCCGAGGGCGTCACCGTCTCGGTGGACACGATGCGCGCCTCCGTCGCCGAGCAATCGCTCGCCGCGGGCGCCGCCCTCGTGAACGACGTGAGCGGCGGTCTCGCCGACCCCGCGATGATCCCGGCCGTGGCGGCCGCGGGCGCCCCCTTCGTGGTCATGCACTGGCGCGGCTTCCTGGCCGGCGGGAACGTCCAGGGCACGTACGGGAACGTCGTCACCGAAGTCCTCGACGAACTCCACGCGCGCGTGGAGGCCGTCCTGGCGGGCGGCATCGCCCCCGACCGCGTCGTCGTCGACCCCGGACTCGGCTTCTCCAAGGACCCCGAGCACGACCTGGCCCTCCTGGCCCACCTCGACCGTCTCCGCGCGCTCGGCCACCCCCTGCTGGTCGCCGCCTCCCGCAAGCGTTTCCTCGGCCGTGTCCTGGCCGGCCCCGAGGGCGCCCCGCCGCCCGCGCGCGAGCGCGACGCCGCCACCGCCGCCGTCTCGGCGATAGCCGCCCAGCAGGGCGCGTGGGCGGTCCGTGTGCACGAGGTACGGGCCACCGCCGACGCCGTTCGGGTCGCCCGCGCCGTCGAGGGCGCGCGGACCGGCGCCGGCACGGACACCGCGGACTCTCCGGCCGCAGAGGGAGCCCGGTGAGCACACCCCGTACCGACGTCGAACAGGTCGAACTCGCCAACACGGCGTACTACGAGGCGATGGAACGGGGCGACTTCGAGGAACTGACCTCGCTGTGGCTCGCCCCGCTGGACACCTCCGACGACGACTTCGAGGGCGAGGGCGCGGTCGTGTCCTGCGTCCACCCGGGCTGGCCCGTCCTGAACGGCCGCGGCGAGGTGCTCCGCTCGTACGCGCTGATCATGGCGAACACGGAGTACATCCAGTTCTTCCTCACCGACGTGCGCGTGTCCGTGTCCGGCGACACGGCCCTGGTGACCTGTACCGAGAACATCCTCAGCGGCGGTCCCGCACCCGACGAGGGCGGTGAGCTCGGCCCGCTGGTGGGCCAGCTCGTCGTCGCCACGAACGTGTTCCGCCGCACGGCCGAAGGCTGGAAACTCTGGTCCCACCACGCCTCCCCCGTACTGGCCGAGTCCGGGGAGGAAGAGGACGAGGAATCCGCCGGTTGAGTGGGATGGGGCGCTCCCGGGACGGAGAGGTGATTGGAATCCCCGGTCCGGGGTAGGGGCGGCTACCAACCCGTGAGCCGCCGCGTTCCCCAGGGGAAACGCCCGGTGAAGCCTCGTGGCCTTCACCGGGACGCCCGCCCCGATGGGTGAGCGTTGTCGGTGCCCGCAGGTAGATTCGTTCGAGGCCGGTGTGCCGATCCCACTCGGCGTACGACGGCCCTCACCGACAATTGCAGGAGTGATTCGCGTGGATCGTGTCGCGCTGCGCGGCCTCAAGGCTCGCGGGCACCACGGCGTCTTCGAGAAGGAGCGCGAGGAGGGCCAGACCTTCATCGTGGACCTGACGCTGGGCCTGGACACCCGCCCGGCCGCGGCCGACGACGACCTGGCGAAGACCGTGCACTACGGCGTCGTGGCGGAGGAGGTCGTCGCCGTCGTCGAGGGCGATCCGGTCGACCTCATCGAGACGCTCGCCGAGCGCATCGCCCAGACGTGTCTCAAGCACGAAGGCGTCCAGGAGGTCGAGGTCTGCGTCCACAAACCGGACGCGCCGATCACGGTCCCCTTCGACGACGTGACCGTCACGATCATCCGGAGCCGAGTATGACCACGTCCTTCACCGAGGGTCAGAGCGACCCGACCGTCCAGCCGGTGCCCGCCTCCGTGGTCGAACAGGTCGACGCCGCCGACACCACGCTGAGCAACCCCAAGCGCGCGGTGATCTCCCTCGGCTCGAACCTGGGCAACCGTCTGGAGAACCTCCAGGGCGCCGTCGACGCCCTGGAGGACACCCCCGGCGTCCGGGTCAAGGCCGTCTCCCCGGTCTACGAGACCGAGCCGTGGGGTGTCGAGCCGGGCAGCCAGCCCTCGTACTTCAACGCGGTCGTGGTGCTCAGGACCACCCTCCCGCCGTCCTCGCTCCTGGAGCGGGCGCACGCCGTCGAGGAGGCCTTCCACCGCGTACGGGACGAGCGCTGGGGCCCGCGCACGATCGACGTGGACATCGTCGCGTACGCCGATGTCGTCTCCGACGACCCGGTCCTGACCCTCCCTCACCCCCGCGCGCACGAGCGGGCCTTCGTCCTCGCCCCCTGGCACGACGTGGATCCCGAGGCGCAGCTCCCCGGCCGCGGCGCCGTCGCCGGGCTCCTCGACTCCCTCACCCGCGAGGGCGTCGCCGCCCGCGGCGACCTGGAACTCCGGCTGCCCGAGTAGTCGTTAAGGTCAAGACGACCACTGGCCGGCCCGACACGGGGCCCCGGCCGTACGCGGCTATCGAAGGGGCAACGTGAAAGAGCTGCGGATCAGGACACTGGCTGCCGTTTTCGTGGTGGCCGGAGTGCTGTCCTGGGCGGGCGCCCGCCTGTGGAACGCGGTGGGCACGCTGCCCCGGGTCCCGCTGGCCGCCCCCATCGTCCTCGCCCTGATCGCGATCGTCCTCCTCGCGACGGCCCTGTCGCTGCGCTCCCGGCTCAAGGCCCAGCGCGAGCGCCGCCCCGGCGCCAAGGGCGTCGACCCGCTGATGGCCGCCCGCGCGGTCGTCTTCGGCCAGGCGAGCGCCCTGGTGGCCGCCCTGGTCGCGGGCATGTACGGCGGCACCGGCGTGTTCCTCCTGGAATCCCTGGAGGTCCCCGCCCGCCGCGACCAGGCCATCTACGCCGGCTTCTCCGTCCTCGCCGGAATCGGAGTGATAGCGGCCGCCTTCTTCCTGGAGCGCGTCTGCAAGCTCCCGGAGGACGACGACGAACACCACGGCGGCACCGCCCCGGTGGCGTAGCCGGGCGATGCCGCCCCAGGGTGGCTCCAGCGGGATCCAGCCAGATCCAGCGGGATCTAGCGGGATCTAGCGGGATCTAGCGGGATCTAGCGGGATCTAGCGGGCCATGATGAGGCTCATCGCCTCGTTGCGGGTCGCGGCGTCCCGCAGTTGTCCGCGCACGGCCGACGTGATGGTCTTCGCGCCGGGCTTGCGGATGCCCCGCATGGACATGCACATGTGCTCGCACTCGACGACCACGATCACACCGCGCGGCTCCAGGATCTCCATCAGGGAGTCGGCGATCTGCGTCGTCAGCCGCTCCTGGACCTGGGGGCGCCGGGCGTAGACGTCGACGAGACGGGCCAGCTTCGACAGGCCGGTGATCTTGCCGCTCGTGGACGGGATGTAGCCCACGTGAGCGACCCCCCTGAACGGGACGAGATGGTGTTCACACGTGCTGAACACCTCGATGTCCTTCACCAGGACCATCTCGTCGTGGCCCAGGTCGAACGTCGTCGTCAGCACGTCCTCGGGTCGCTGGACCAGGCCCGCGAATATCTCCTTGTACGCCCGCGCTACCCGCGCCGGCGTCTCCCGCAGGCCCTCGCGGTCCGGGTCCTCGCCGACCGCGATCAGCAGCTCGCGTACGGCGTTCTCCGCGCGCTTCTCGTCGAACTCACCGATCACGCCCTCGCCGTCCAGCGTCACGGGGTCGGTCATCTGGTCCTCGTTCCTGTGGAGCCTGTGCGTGCCTCGACGCGTCCAAAAGGTGCGGGCACACGAAAATGCCGCGCCCCCCAGGCTAGAACCTGGGGGGCGCGGCATCCATTCCGGGCCTGGTGAGGCCGCCCGGAGCCGAGCGGGCTCAGCTCTCCGTGCGGTCCTCCGGGGCCGTCTCCGTGGCCGGGACGGACTCCGTGGCGGTGGCGATGGCCGCCGTCGAACCGTTCGCCCCGTTCGTCAGCGACAGCTCCTTGGGGGAGAGCACCGGCGGGCGGGTGGACGGGGTGCGACGGGAGGAGCCGGTCCACGCGGGGCGGGCCGGGCGCTTCACGATGGGAGCGAAGACCTCGGCGATCTGCTCCTTGCTCAGCGTCTCCTTCTCCAGCAACTGCAGCACGAGCTGGTCGAGCACGTCACGGTTCTCGACCAGGATCTCCCAGGCCTCGTTGTGCGCGTTCTCGATGAGCTTCTTGACCTCTTCGTCGACGAGCGCGGCGACCTCTTCCGAGTAGTCGCGCGGGTGCGACATCTCCCGGCCCAGGAAGGGCTCGGTGTTGTCGCCGCCGAACTTGATCGCGCCGAGGCGCTCGGTCATGCCGTACTGCGTGACCATCGCGCGAGCGGTGGCCGTGGCCTTCTCGATGTCGTTCGCGGCACCGGTGGTCGGGTCGTGGAAGACGAGCTCCTCGGCAGCGCGGCCGCCCAGCATGTACGCGAGCTGGTCCAGCATCTCGTTGCGCGTGGTGGAGTACTTGTCCTCGTCCGGCAGGACCATCGTGTAGCCGAGGGCACGGCCGCGCGACAGGATCGTGATCTTGTGGACCGGGTCGGAGTTCGGGGAAGCCGCCGCGACCAGGGCGTGTCCGCCCTCGTGGTACGCGGTGATCTTCTTCTCCTTGTCCGACATGATCCGGGTCCGCTTCTGCGGGCCCGCGACCACACGGTCGATCGCCTCGTCCAGCATGCCGTTGTCGATGAGCTTCTGGTTGCTGCGCGCGGTGAGCAGCGCAGCTTCGTTCAGCACGTTCGCCAGGTCGGCACCGGTGAAGCCCGGAGTCCGGCGGGCCACCGCGGACAGGTCGACGTTCGGAGCGACCGGCTTGCCCTTCTGGTGGACCTTGAGGATCTCCAGACGGCCCTGCATGTCCGGGCGGTCGACCGCGATCTGGCGGTCGAAGCGGCCGGGGCGCAGGAGGGCCGGGTCGAGGATGTCGGGCCGGTTCGTGGCGGCGATCAGGATGACGCCGCCCTTCACGTCGAAGCCGTCCATCTCGACGAGGAGCTGGTTCAGCGTCTGCTCGCGCTCGTCGTGACCGCCGCCGAGGCCGGCGCCGCGGTGGCGGCCGACCGCGTCGATCTCGTCGACGAAGACGATCGCCGGAGCGTTCGCCTTGGCCTGCTCGAACAGGTCACGGACTCGGGAGGCACCGACACCGACGAACATCTCGACGAAGTCGGAACCCGAGATCGAGTAGAAGGGAACGCCCGCTTCGCCCGCGACGGCGCGTGCGAGGAGGGTCTTGCCCGTACCGGGAGGCCCGTAGAGCAGGACGCCCTTGGGGATCTTCGCGCCGACGGCCTGGAACTTCGCCGGCTCCTGGAGGAACTCCTTGATCTCCTGGAGCTCCTCGACGGCCTCGTCCGAGCCCGCGACGTCCGAGAACGTCGTCTTCGGGGTGTCCTTGGTGATGAGCTTCGCCTTGGACTTCCCGAAGTTCATGACCCGGGAGCCGCCGCCCTGCATCTGGTTCATCAGGAACAGGAAGACGACGACGATGAGGACGAAGGGGAGCAGGGAGAGCAGGATCCCGACGAAGGCGTTCTGCTTGGTCGGCGAGACCGTGTAGCCGTCGGGGATCTGCTTGTTCTGGTACTTGTCCTGCAGGGTGTTGGCCAGGGCCACGCCCTGGTCGCCGATGTAGCTCGCCTGGATCTTCGAGCTGCCGTCAACCTTCTCGCCGTCCTTCAGCGAGACCTTGATGACCTGCTCGTCGCCAGTGGTGATCTTGGCTGACTCGACCTTGTTGTCATTGATCGCCTGGACGACCTGGCCGGTGTCCACCGTCTTGTAGCCGCCGGACGAACCGACGACCTGCATCAACACGACCACGGCAAGGACGGCCAGCACGATCCACATGACCGGCCCACGGAAGTATCGCTTCACGTCCATCCATACGGAGCGGTGCCGCCCCGTCCCTCCTGCCATAGTGAGTTTGATAAAGACTGTTCTTCGGACGGTACCCCAGCATTGTCACCCGAAGCCGCAGGGGACTGCTGGCAATCCTGTCCACGCATGCTCCAACGGCGGGAAACCCGCTGGGGTTCCCGATCGTCCTACCAGGACTGAGCGGCCCTCAGGGAGAGGACGCTCAGCCGCCGTAGACGTGAGGCGCGAGCGTACCGACGAACGGGAGGTTGCGGTACTTCTCGGCATAGTCCAGGCCGTAGCCGATGACGAACTCGTTCGGGATGTCGAAGCCGACCCACTCGACGTCGATCGCGACCTTGGCCGCGTCCGGCTTGCGCAGCAGCGTGCACACCTTGAGCGAGGCGGGCTCGCGCGAGCCGAGGTTGGAGATCAGCCAGGACAGGGTCAGCCCGGAGTCGATGATGTCCTCGACGATCAGGACGTGCTTGCCCTTGATGTCGGTGTCGAGGTCCTTGAGGATCCGCACCACGCCGGAGGACTGGGTGCCGGCGCCGTACGACGACACGGCCATCCAGTCCATGGTGACGGGGGTGGACAGCGCACGCGCGAGGTCCGCCATGACCATCACGGCACCCTTGAGCACTCCGACGATCAGCAGGTCCTTGCCCGCGTACTCCGCGTCGATCTTCGCGGCCAGCTCAGCCAGCTTCGCGTCGATCTCTTCCTTGGTGATGAGCACCGACTTGAGGTCGGTGCCCATGTCTTTCGCGTCCACCCGCATCACTTTCGGTCGTCCGTCCCACTTTTTTGGGCTCGTCACCTACAGGGCGCCATGTAACCGGCGACGGTCCCCTTCGGCACGCCCGCGCGGCCGTTCGGACCGACCGCGCCCCGAGTCGAGGGGTCCCGGGGAGCCGCGTGAGCGGCCCCGGTGCGGGGTCCGGATTCAGCCTTGCCGAATCACCAGTCTGCCACCCTGGCGCTGGGCGACGACTTTGCCCGGGAGATTGATGGCCCCCTGGCCGCGCCATCCGGTGATCAGCCGGTCGATCTCCTCGATGTGCCGGGCGAACAGCGAACCGGCCGGAGCGCCCGCCTCGATGGCCGCGCGGCGCAGGATCCGGCGGCGTACGGCGGGCGGCAGGGCGTAGAGCTTGGCGCACTCCAGGAGGCCTGCCGCGTCCCGTACGGACGCCTCCGCCTGACTGGCCCAGGCGTCGAGCGCGTCGGCGTCGTCCCGGGAGAGCTGGGCCGTACGGGCGAGGGCCTCGACGACTCCTTTGCCGAGCGCCTTCTCGAGGGCGGGCAGACCCTCGTGGCGGAGCCGGGAGCGGGTGTAGGCCGGATCGGCGTTGTGCGGGTCGTCCCAGACGGGCAGCGACTGGACCATGCACGCCTTGCGGGCGGTCTGCCGGTCCAGGTGCAGGAAGGGACGGCGGTAGCGGCCGTCGGCCCCCGAGACCGCGGCCATACCGGAGAGGGAGCGGATGCCGGAGCCGCGGGCGAGGCCGAGCAGGACCGTCTCGGCCTGGTCGTCGCGGGTGTGGCCGAGGAGGATCGCGGTGGCGCCGTGGCGCTCCGCGGCCGAGTCCAGGGCGGCGTAGCGGGCGTCGCGGGCGGCGGCCTCGGGGCCTCCGTCGCGGCCGACGGTGACGGCGATCGACTCGGCCGGGGCGAGCCCGAGCTCGGTGAGCCGCAGCACGACCTCGTCGGCGCGCAGCCCGGAGCCGGGCTGCAGACCGTGGTCGACGGTGATGCCACCGGCGCGGATGCCGAGTTTGGGGGCTTCGAAGGCGAGGGCGGAGGCGAGCGCCATGGAGTCGGCGCCGCCGGAGCAGGCGACGAGCACGAGCGGCGCCGGGGGGACGTCCTCGCCCGGCCGGGGCCGGGAGCTCGTGTGGGCCTGGTCGTGCGCGGCGCGCGCGGGCACGGCGACGCTGCGCCGCGTCCCGGGGGCGGGGACGCGTTCCGCGTCGGGCGCGCAGGGGCGCGCGGCACCGCGCGCGGGCGTGCGCCGGGTGTCGTGGGCGGGCGGTTGCTCGGTCAGGATGTCGTGGAGTACGCGGCGGACCGCCAGGCGTATCGCTGCGACCGCAGGATGGGGACCCATGTCCGGTTCCCTTCATGAAGTTTTCGGGGGGTGAGCCCGGGGATCTGTCACTCAGAGTGTGTAGATGGTGACAGAACCGGGGCGTTCCCCGAGCATTGCACGCCTACCCATGCTCCACGGTCCCTCGGACGGGTGATAGCAGGAGCGTTTGCCTGCCATCGGCCGGATTCGTTTCACGACCGTCCCGTAGGGTTCACGACTCCGCCTTGCGGTGCACCCGCGCGACCCAGTCCGCCGGTTTGGCGATCTCCGCCTTGGTCGGGAGCGTGTTCGGAGAGGTCCACACACGGTTGAAGCCGTCCATGCCGACCTCCTCGACAACGGCCCGTACGAACCGCTCGCCGTCCCGGTACTGCCTGAGCTTGGCGTCCAGGCCCAGCAGTTTGCGCAGGGCCATGTCGAGGCGGGAGGCCCCCTTGGCGCGGCGCTGCTGGAACTTCTCGCGGATCTCGGCGACGGAGGGGACCACGGCGGGCCCGACGCCGTCCATCACGAAGTCGGCGTGTCCTTCCAGGAGGGACATCACGGCGGTGAGCCGGCCGAGGATCTCGCGCTGGGCGGGCGTCTGCACGATTTCCACGAGGGAACGCCCGCCGTCGTCCTCCTCGGTGTCGGGGCGGGAGCCGGAGAGCGACTGGGCGGCCTCCCTGATGCGCTCCAGGACGGTCATGGGGTCGACCTCGGTCTCCGCCAAGAACGACTGGATTTCGCCCTCCAGGTGGTCGCGCAGCCAGGGCACGGCCGAGAACTGGGTGCGGTGCGTCTCCTCGTGGAGGCACACCCACAGGCGGAAGTCGTGGGGCTGGACGTCGAGTTCGCGCTCCACGTGCACGATGTTCGGGGCGACCAGAAGGAGCCGGCCGCCGCCCTTGCCGGAGGCGGAGGGCGCCCCCGCGGGCAGGTCCCGGGTCGCGGGCGCGAACGTCTCGTACTGGCCGAGGACCCTCGACGACAGGAAGGACAGCAGCATGCCCAGTTCGACGCCGGTGACCTTGCCGCCGACGGCGCCGAGGACGGCTCCGCCCGGGCTGCTCCCGCGCCGCTCCTGCATCTTGTCCAGCAGGGGCTTGAGGATCTCCCGGAACCCGGCGACGTTCGCCCGGACCCAGCCGGGGCGGTCGACGACGAGGACGGGGGTGTCGTGAAGGACGTCATCACCCATGCGGGTGAAGCCCCTGACGTGTTCCTCCGAGGCCTTGGCGTGTCGGCGCAGCTCGGCCACGATGGCCCGGGCCTCGTCGCGGCTCACCTCGGGGCCCGGCCGTACGAGCCGGGTCGCGGTCGCCACCGCGAGATTCCAGTCGACCATCCCAGTAGATGCAGCACCACCGATGCTCGTCATGCGTCAACCGTACGTGAGCGGGTCCCGCTGCGGTGAGGGTCCGGCGCCGTCCGCGTCCCGGCCGAGGGGCCGGTGGTGCCTCTGGTTCGCCAGGGGCCGGGAGGGGCCCGATTCCCGGGCCCTGAGGGCGGGAAGGGGCCGCGTCCCGGTCCGGGCCCGCGTCTCGGGCGGGTCGGCCGGGTTCCGCTGCGGCCGGGTTCCGGTGCGGTCGGCCGGATCCCGGTGCGGTCGGATCCCGCTGCGACCGGGTTCCGGTGCGGTCGAGTTCCGGTGCGGTCGGCCGGTCTCGGTGCGGTCGGGTCCCGGTCCGGTCGGCGCTACCGGCAGCCGCACGCCACCAGTGCCGTCGCCGCGTGGTCCAACGCGGCCCGCGCCTCCAGGGTGTTCGGGGGGTTGACGGCGTCGGAGGTCAGGAACGCGAAGGCCAGCAGACGGCCGTCCTTGTCGACGACGGTGCCGGCGAGGGTGTTGACCCCGGTCAGCGTGCCCGTCTTCGCGCGGACGACCCCGGTGGCGGTGGGGGCGTCGGTGTACCGGGTGCTGAGGGTGCCCGTGAAGCCGGCGACGGGCAGGCCGGTGAGGACCGGACGGAGCTCGGGGTGGGCCGGGTCGCCGGCCTTGGCCAGCAGGGCCGCGAGCAGGTCGGCGGAGAGCCGGTCGGCGCGGTTCAGGCCGCTGCCGTCCGCGAACCGCGCCCCGGCCAGCGGGAGTCCGGCCTTCTGGAGCTGGGTGCGGATCGCCTTCGCGTCGCCGTCGAAGCTGGCCTTCTCGCCGGAGGCGAGGGCGACCTGGCGGGCCAGGGCCTCGGCGATGTCGTTGTCACTGTTGGTCAGCATCCGCTCGACCAGGGCGGACAGCGGCGGCGAGGAGACGGAGGCGAGGGCCTGGGAGCGGCTCGTCGCCTTCGAGGGGCCGGGCGCGGTCGCGGTGACACCGTGGTCGTGCAGCAGGTCGGCGAACGTCCGCGCGGCGTCCGCGGCCGGGTCCGGGGCACGCCTGGCCGTCCCGCTGGTCGAGCGGTCGAGGCGGCCCTCGTCGACCATCAGCGGGGTGACCTTCGCGATGTTGTCGTTGACCCCGATGGGGTGAAGGTCGGGGCCCGAGTACAGCGAGGTGTCGTAGGAGAGCGTCACGTGGTCCATGTGACGGGCCTTCAGGGCGGTGGCCGTCTTCTCCGCGAGGGTGCTCAGGTCGGCCCAGCCGTCCGTGGGCTTGCGGGCGGTCAGGGTGGGGTCGCCGCCGCCGACGAGCACGACCTCCTTGGTGTCGGGCTCCAGCACCGCACGCGTCTGGATGCGGTGGTCGGGCCCCAGCGCCGTGAGGGCGGCGACGGCGGTGGCGATCTTCGTGGTGGAGGCCGGCGTCTGGACCTGCTCGGCGCCCTTGCCGTACAGCCGCTCGCCCGTCGCCACGTCGATCACGACGGCGGTGCGTACCGAGCCGAGGACGGGGTTGGACAGCAGCGGGTCGAGGACGCCCGCGAGGGCCTTCCCGGTGGGCGCGGGCCCGGTGCCCGCCCGGCCGCCGAGCCCGGCGAGGACGGAGGCGGCGCTGGGAGCGGGCCGGGGGGACGTCCGGTGCGTACCGGACGTACGTGCGTGATGTGTGCCACCCTCCGGCGCCCGCGATGCGGCCCAGTCCCGCTCGGCCGTACGCTGACCGGTGGAGTCCCAGGGACCGGCCACGGTCACCGCCCCGGCCGCGAGTGCCAGGCCGGCGGTCGCGGCAACGGCTGTGAGCTGCGGTGTCGTCAGTCGCCCGGCACGCGGCCGGACGGCTTGGGTGACCCGCGCCACATGCGGTCTCACCATCCGCGCGACCCGCACCACATGCGGTCTCGCGGCCCGCCAAGCCCTCAGCTCTGGCACGACCACCAGCCCCTTTCGCGATCACCCACCTGCGTGAGGGACACTTAATCACCAGAACTATGTGCTGATCATGGAGGAGCCACCGGTGGAGTTCGACGTCACGATCGAGATTCCGAAGGGTTCACGGAACAAGTACGAGGTGGACCACGAGACCGGTCGGATCCGTCTGGACCGTCGACTCTTCACCTCGACCAGCTACCCGGCCGACTACGGCTTCGTCGAGAACACCCTCGGCGAGGACGGCGACCCGCTGGACGCGCTGGTCATCCTGGACGAGCCGACCTTCCCGGGCTGCCTCATCCAGTGCCGCGCGATCGGCATGTTCCGTATGACGGACGAGGCCGGCGGCGACGACAAGCTGCTGTGCGTCCCCGCGCACGACCCGCGCGTGGAGCACCTGCGCGACATCCACCACGTGTCGGAGTTCGACCGCCTGGAGATCCAGCACTTCTTCGAGGTCTACAAGGACCTGGAGCCCGGCAAGTCCGTCGAGGGCGCCGACTGGGTCGGCCGCGCGGACGCCGAGGCCGAGATCGAGCGGTCCTACAAGCGCTTCAAGGACCAGGGCGGTCACTGACCCCCGAGGGCGGGGTCACCGCCCTTCGCGGGCGGTCTCCGACCTCCGCGCTCTTCCGAACGGGCCGCGTCACCCCCAGGGGTCACGCGGCCCGTTCGTGTGTCCGTACGCATACTGAGGCATACGGAAGGCAAGAAGAACAGCCACACAGACGGGAAAGGCGAGGCTGGAGTTGGTGGCGGACCCGGAAGCGGAAGACCGCAAGCCGCACTCGGACGAGGCGAGGAGTGCTTTCAGCCCGCCCGCGGGTGTGGCGTCGCCGGGACCGGTGGCGGCCGAGGACGAATCCTCGACGACATCGGAGTTCGCGCTCCCCCAGGGCCTCGACGCGCCGCAGTCCGCCGGGCCCGGGCACGAGGGCTCGGCGTTCAGCACACCGCGCACCTACAGCGCCCGGCAGGCACCTCCCGCGTTCACGCCCGCGACCGGGATCCCCATGGTCAGCCTGACCAAGGACGCGCCCTGGCAGGACCGCATGCGCACGATGCTGCGCATGCCGGTGACCGAGCGGCCCGCGCCCGAGCCCGTGCACAAGGAGGACGAGTCGGGGCCCGCCGTCCCGCGCGTCCTCGACCTGACCCTGCGCATCGGCGAGCTGCTCCTGGCGGGCGGCGAGGGCGCCGAGGACGTGGAGACGGCGATGTTCGCCGTGTGCCGCTCCTACGGCCTCGACCGCTGCGAGCCGAACGTCACCTTCACCCTGCTGTCGATCTCGCACCAGCCGTCCCTGGTGGACGACCCGGTGACCGCGTCACGGACCGTACGCCGCCGGGGCACCGACTACACCCGCCTGGCGGCCGTCTACCGGCTCGTCGACGACCTCAGCGACCCGGAGACCGCGATCCCGCTGGAGGAGGCCTACAGGCGCCTCGCGGAGATGCGGCGCAACCGGCACCCCTATCCAGGCTGGGTGCTGACGGCCTCCGGAGGGCTGCTGGCCGGCGCGGCCTCGGTGCTCGTCGGCGGTGACGCGATCGTGTTCGTCGCCGCCGCGCTCGGCGCGATGCTCGGCGACCGGCTGGCCTGGCTGTGCGCGGGACGCGGACTGCCGGAGTTCTACCAGTTCACGGCCGCCGCGATGCCGCCCGCCGCGATAGGGGTGGCGCTCACAGTGGCGCACGTCGACGTGAAGGCGTCCGCCGTCATCACCGGTGGTCTCTTCGCGCTGCTGCCGGGACGGGCGCTCGTCGCCGGGGTGCAGGACGGGCTGACCGGCTTCTACATCACCGCGTCCGCGCGCCTGCTCGAAGTCATGTACTTCTTCGTGGGCATCGTCGTCGGCGTCCTGGTGGTGCTCTATTTCGGCGTGAAGCTGGGCGCGCAGCTCAACCCGGACGCGGCGCTGAACATCTCGGAGCGGCCGCTGCTCCAGATCGCCGCGTCGATGCTGCTGTCGCTCACCTTCGCGATCCTGCTCCAGCAGGAACGTTCCACTGTCCTGGCGGTGACCCTCAACGGGGGCGTGGCCTGGTCGGTGTACGGGGCGATGCACTACGCGGGCGGGATATCGCCGGTGGCCTCCACGGCCGTCGCCGCGGGCCTGGTGGGCCTCTTCGGGCAGTTGCTCTCGCGCTACCGGTTCGCTTCGGCGCTGCCCTACACGACGGCCGCCATCGGGCCGCTGCTGCCCGGTTCGGCGACCTACTTCGGACTGCTGTCGATCGCGCAGAACAACGTCGACAAGGGACTGGTGTCGCTCACCAAGGCCGCGGCCCTCGCCATGGCCATCGCGATCGGCGTGAACCTGGGGTCGGAGATCTCGCGGCTGTTCCTGCGTCTGCCGGGCGGCTCCGCCGGCGGCCGGCGGGCCGCCAAGCGGACACGCGGGTTCTGAGGGCGCGTCCCGGCGGCCCGCGCCGGGCGGAGGCCCGGTCCGGGGAGGACCGGGCGGGTGCCTCAGTTCTGCGCGGGGCCCTGGCCGTAGGGGTACTGGTCGGCGTCGTACGGACGGCGGGGGTGGCCCTGGGGGTGTTGCTGGGGGTTGGCCTGGCCCTGGTCGTAGCCCTGCTGGTAGCCCTGGTCGTACTGCTGCTGGTCGTAGCCGTAGCCCTGGTCCGAGCCGTACGGCTGCTGGGGCTGGGGCTGGTACTGCTGGGGCGGCCGGGGCTGGTGCTGGGACGGCTGCGGGTGCTGGGGCTGCTGGTACTGCTGCTGGGCCGGGTACGGGTCGCCCTGCCGGCCGTAGCCCTGCCCCGGGTTCCCATAGGGGCGGCCCTGGCCCTGGTCGCCGTACGACTGGCCCTGGTTCCCGTACGACGACTGGCCCTGACCCTGGTTCCCGTACGACTGGTCCTGACCCTGATGGCCGTACGACTGGTCCTGGCCCTGGTGGCCGTACGACCGGCCGTGGCCCTCGTCGCCGTAGGGACGGGCCTGGTGGCCGCCGCCGTACGGCGAGTCCTGGCCCTCGTGGACCGGCGGGACGCGCAGCGGCCTGGTCGCGTCGTCCATGACGGGCGCGGCGGGGCGGGTGCGGGCGGCCTCGGAGGGGGCCGGGAAGGGCTCCTGGAAGTCCTGCGGCTCCTCGGCCTGCGGCGGGTTCTTCTTGGCCTGGGAGCGGGCGCGCAGGAACTCGATGATGATCGGGACCACCGAGACGAACACGATCAGGATCAGGATCAGTTCGATGTGCTTGTTGACGAACTCGATCTTGCCGAGCCAGGAACCGAGCAGCGTGACGCCCGCGCCCCACAGGACGCCGCCGATGACGTTGAAGGTGAGGAACGGGCGGTACCGCATGCCGCTGACGCCCGCGATGATCGGCGTGAACGTGCGCACGACGGGCACGAAGCGGGCCAGCACCAGGGACTTGGGACCGTACTTCTCGAAGAACTCGTTGGCCTTGACCACGTTCTCCTGCTTGAACAGGCGGGAGTCCGGGCGGGTGAACAGCGAGGGGCCGACCTTCTTGCCGAAGAGGTAGCCCGCCTGGTCGCCGAGGATCGCGGCGAGACAGATCAGCGGGACCGCCGCCCACAGCGGGAAGTCCATGGCGTCCGTGGCGATCAGCAGACCGCAGGTGAACAGCAGCGAGTCACCCGGCAGGAAGAAGCCGATGAGCAGGCCGGACTCCGCGAACACCACCAGCAGCAGGCCCCAGATGCCGAAATTGTCCAGGAGCGTGTTCGGATCAAGCCAACTGGGACCGAGGGCAAGCGTCATCACGGGTCCGGGCTCCTGAGGGGTGAAGGGAGGTACGGCGGTCCTGTACGGCCGGCCAAAGCTATCAACGCAATGTGTCGACGCCAGGTTCCACCCGTGACTCCAGGATGCACTGTGCGACGACTGGGACAAAGCTGTGGACCATGGGCATCGATGAATACGGCGGCGGCCAGGGTCCCCACGCGGACGTCATGGTCGTGACGACGAACGACGTTCCCGGCCACCGCGTCGAGCAGGTCATCGGCGAGGTCTTCGGACTCACGGTCCGCTCACGGCATCTGGGCAGCCAGATCGGCGCGGGCCTGAAGTCGATGATCGGCGGTGAGCTCAAGGGGCTCACCAAGACGCTGGTGGAGACCCGCAACCAGGCCATGGAACGGCTCGTCGAGCAGGCACGCGCGCGTGGCGCCAACGGCGTGCTCATGTTCCGCTTCGACGTCTCCGAGGCGGCGGACGTGGGCACGGAGGTCTGCGCCTACGGCACGGCCGTGGTCCTGGTGAAGGAGTAGGCGCAGCGCGCGACGCCCGGCATCGGCACGGGCCGCCCACCGGTCAGGGGGCGGCAGGCCCACCCGGTCAGGGGCACGTCTCGGTGAGAGGCACGCGACGCGCGCGCGTAAGGGGCGCCCGCAGTGGCGGACGCCCCTTACCGGTCAGGCCTCCCCGGGGTGCCGGGCCGCGTTCGCCGTGATCGCGTCCCTCAGGTGCTCGGCCAGCCCCGGCCGCATGGAGTCGTAGAACGCCTTGAACCGTTCGTCCGCGACGTGCATCTCGCCGAGACCCCGGTGGATCTCGTACGTGCAGGTGTAGAACCACTTGGTGATGTGCTGCCGGTGTTCCTCGGCCATGTCCATGGCCCGCGTGCCGTCCGGCCGCTCCCCGTCCGCCATCAGGGCGTCGTAGCGCTCACCCCAGGAGGCCACCTCGGCCTGCATGCGCTTCCAGTCGTCCTTGGTGTAGCGGGCGGTGCGGCGCTGCGACTCGGCGTACGTCTCCGTGCCGCCCCAGCGGCGTTCGGCCTCCTCGGCGTGCTCCTCGGGGTCCTTGTCGCCGAAGACCTCGAACTTCTCCTCGGGGGTGAGGTTGATGCCCATCGTGCGTGCCTCCATGGCGTGCTCCACGGCCGCGGCCATCTTCTGCAGCTTCTCGATCCGGGCGGTCAGCAGCTCGTGCTGGCGGCGCAGGTGCGCGCGCGGGTCCGCCTCCGGGTCGTCGAGCAGGGCGGCGACCTCGTCGAGCGGGAAGCCGAGCTCCCGGTAGAACAGGATCTGCTGCAGCCGGTCGAGATCGGCGTCGCTGTAGCGCCGGTGGCCCGCGTGACTGCGTTCCCCCGGCGCGAGCAGACCGATCTCGTCGTAGTGGTGCAGCGTGCGCACCGTGACTCCGGCGAATCCGGCGACCTGGCCCACTGAGTAACCCACTTCCGCTCCTTCCTCGGTACGCCCTTCACGATGGGGCCTGACGTGACGTGAGGTGCAAGCCCGAAGTGCCGGGCCCGGCCGGGTCGGTGGCGACGCTCGGGATGTTATGTCCGATTCGCGCGCTTAGGGTGAGCCCGTGACCCACGAAGCGGCTCCCCCGGGACCGGCCCCCGCCCGGGCGACGCCCGCACGGACGCTGCTGCCGCTGTTCCTTCCGGCCGTGGTCGTCGGCGCGATCTCGAGCCTCCTCTACGTCGGGGTGAGCAAGCTCGCCGACCGGCTCAAGGACGTGCTCTGGACCGACCTGCCGGACGCTCTCGGCATCGGCGGATACTCCTCGCTCTGGATGATCGTCATGCTCACCACCACCGGCATCCTGGTCGGTCTGGTGGTGTGGAAGGCCCCGGGGCACGCGGGCCCCGATCCGGCCACGGTGGGGCTCCAGGCGGAACCGATGGCCCTCTACATCCTTCCCGGGCTGCTGGTGGCGACCATGCTGATGCTGGCGGGCGGTCCGAGCCTCGGTCCCGAGAACCCGATCATCGCCACCAACGTCGCGCTGGCGTTCTGGGCGGGCCGCCGGTTCGCGCCCGCGGCCCCCGGGGAGCTGTGGATGATGCTGGCCGAGGCGGGGACCATCGGCGCCCTGTTCGGCACCCCCGTCGCCGCGGCGCTCGTCATCTCCGAGGCGCTCGCCGGACGGCAGGTCAGGGGCATGCTGTGGGACAACCTCTTCGCGCCGCTGACGGCCGCCTCGGTGGGCTCGATCACGACGGCGCTGCTGGGACACGCGAGTTTCGACCTGGGTCTGCCCCCGCTCGGCAGCCCTGGCTGGGCCGATGTGCTGTCCGCGGTGGTCGTCGCCTCGGCCGCGGCCGTGCTCGGCCTGGCCGGGGTCTACGCCTTCCCCTACGTGCACAAGGCCTTCTCCCTCCTGCGCCATCCCATGGCCGCCCTGCCCGTCGGCGGGCTCGTCCTCGGCCTGCTGGGCTGCCTGGGCGGGCCGCTGACGCTGTTCAAGGGCCTGGACCAGGTCGCCGAGATCGCCCACGACCCGGACGGCTGGTCGGCGGGCCGGTTCGCCCTCATGGCCGTGGTGAAGCTGGCCGCGCTCGTCGTCGCGGCGTCCTGCGGATTCCGTGGCGGCCGGATCTTCCCCGCCGTCTTCATCGGCGCCTCGTTCGGCCTGTGCGCCCACGCGCTGGTGCCGGCGGTCGAGCCGTCGCTGGGACTGGCCGCGGGGGTCCTGGGCACGCTTCTCGCGACCACCCGGCAGGGCTGGGTGAGCCTGTTCACGGCCGCGGTCCTGGTGTCCTCGCCGTCGATCATCGCCCTCCTCTGCATCGCCTCCCTGCCCGCCTGGCTGCTGGTGACCGGGCGGCCGCAGATGCAACTGCGCAAGGACGGAAGCGCGGTCCGGTGAACCGCCGGGGCGCCCTCATCCGATGAACAAATGGGACGCCCGTCCCGCAGACCGTTGGGAGAAGCCCGTGCCGCTCCACCAGGGCCAGCAGAAGCCCGATGCCCACCCCCACTCCGTCAACCCCTTCTACGGCGAGGCCAACCCGGTCAGCGGCATGGTCCAGGCGCCGCCCAAGCACCGCCTCCCGGACGGCCCGCTGCCGCCGACGACCGCGCTCCAGCTCGTCCACGACGAGCTCATGCTGGACGGGAACTCCCGGCTGAACCTCGCCACCTTCGTCACCACCTGGATGGAACCGCAGGCGGGCGTCCTGATGGCGGAGTGCCGGGACAAGAACATGATCGACAAGGACGAGTACCCCCGGACGGCCGAACTGGAGCGGCGCTGTGTGTCGATGCTCGCCGACCTGTGGAACGCGCCGGATCCGTCGGCCACGGTGGGCTGCTCCACGACCGGGTCGAGCGAGGCGTGCATGCTCGCCGGCATGGCGCTGAAGCGGCGCTGGACCCAGCGCAACGCGGACCGCTACCCGGGCGCCCGGCCCAACCTCGTCATGGGCGTGAACGTCCAGGTGTGCTGGGAGAAGTTCTGCAACTTCTGGGAGGTCGAGGCCCGCCAGATCCCCATGGAGGGCGACCGGTTCCACCTCGACCCGGAAGCGGCGGCCGCGCTGTGCGACGAGAACACGATCGGGGTGGTCGGCATCCTCGGCTCCACCTTCGACGGGTCCTACGAACCGATCGAGGAGCTGTGCGCGGCCCTGGACCGGCTCCAGGAGCGCACCGGACTCGACATCCCGGTCCACGTCGACGGCGCGTCCGGCGCGATGATCGCGCCGTTCCTGGACGAGGACCTGGTCTGGGACTTCCGGCTGCCGAGGGTCTCGTCGATCAACACCTCGGGCCACAAGTACGGCCTGGTCTACCCCGGCGTCGGCTGGGCGCTGTGGCGGACGGCGGCCGAGCTGCCGGAGGAACTGGTCTTCCGGGTGAACTACCTGGGCGGTGACATGCCGACCTTCGCGCTCAACTTCTCCCGCCCCGGCGCGCAGGTCGTCGCGCAGTACTACACGTTCCTGCGGCTGGGCCGGGAGGGCTACAGAGCCGTGCAGCAGACGACCCGGGACGTGGCACGCGCCCTCGCCGAACGCGTGGACTGCCTGGGCGACTTCCGGCTCATCACCCGAGGGGACGAACTGCCGGTCTTCGCCTTCACGACGGCGCCCGAGGTCACGGCGTTCGACGTGTTCGACGTGTCCCGCAGAATGCGGGAGACCGGCTGGCTGCTGCCCGCGTACACCTTCCCCGAGAACCGCGAGGACCTGTCCGTGCTGCGCGTGGTGTGCCGCAACGGCTTCTCGTCCGACCTCGCCGACCTCTTCATCGAGGACCTGACCCGGCTGCTCCCCGAACTGCGCCGCCAGCCCCACCCCCTGACCCACGACAAGGAGGCGGCGACGGCCTTCCACCACTGAGGGCCGGCCCGGCCCACCTTCCCCGGCCGCCGGCTCCGGGCCGGGCCACCCGGGACCGGTGGGTCCCAGGCAGCCCGGCGGCCCCGCCCCGGGTCGTTCCGTCAGCGGCTCAGGCGGGCGAAGCGCCGTACCGCCAGCGGGAAGAAGACGGCGAGCAGGGCCAGTGGCCACAGGATCGCGGCGCCGATGTGGCTCGGTTCGCCGCCCGGTCCGCCGAACAGATCGCGGACGGCCGTGGCCGTCTGGGACATGGGGTTCCAGCCGACCACCGTGCCCAGCCAGCCCGGCATGGAGTCGGGGGAGGCGAAGACGTTGGACAGGAAGCCGACGGGCCACACCAGAATCTGCACGGCCTGCACCAGCTCCGGCTTGCCGGCCACCATCGCCAGGTGGATACCGATCCACAGCATGGCGAAGCGGAGGAGCAGAAGCAGCCCCATCGCTCCGAGGAACGCCCCGGGGGTGCTGTCGGGACGCCAGCCGAGCGCGTACCCGACCCCGGTCAGCACGGCCAGGCTCACCGCGGACTGAACCATGTCGGCGGCCGAACGGCCCACGAGGACGGCCCCGTTCGCCATCGGCAGGGAACGGAAGCGGTCGATGACGCCCTTGCCGAGGTCCTGGGTGACGGCCAGCATCGTGCCCTCAAGGCCGAACGCCATGGTCAGGGTGAGCATGCCCGGCACCAGGTACCCGACGTAGTCGCCCTCGACGTCCCGGCCGCCACCGACCAGGTAACCGAACATCAGGAGCAGCATCACGGGGAACACCAGGCCGACCGCCGCCTGGACGGGCTGCCGTGCCCAGCGGGCGAATTCGCGGCGGGTCATCGTCCAGCAGTCGGAGAACAACCCTGCTACCGCGCCGGGTTCGCGCAGCCCGCCAGGGCCCGCCGGCCGCCTGGATGTCCGATTCCCTGCGCGGAAGGTGTCGTACGTCGTGTTCACACGGCCTCCTTGGTACGCGATGTCTCCCCGGTGAGGTGCAGGAACACCTCGTCCAGCGTCGGGCGCCGCAGCGCGATGTCCTCCGCCTCGATCCCGGCCTCCTCAAGGGCGCGCACGACCGCGGCGAGGGCCGCCATGCGGTCGGCGACCGGAGCGCTGAGCAGCCGGCGGTCCGCGTCGACCGAGACCCCCTCGCCCGCGAACGGCAACAGGGTCACGGCGGCGCCCAGCAGGCCCGCGTCACGCAGCACCACGTCGATGCGGTCGCCGCCCGTCCGGGACTTCAGTTCGTCGGCCGTGCCGTCCGCGATGACCCGCCCGCGGTCGACGACCGAGATACGGTCGGCGAGCTGATCGGCCTCCTCCAGGTATTGCGTGGTGAGCAGCACCGTCGTGCCGCCGCCGACCAGGGAGCGCACCGCCGCCCACACCTCCGCCCGGCCGCGCGGGTCGAGCCCGGTCGTCGGCTCGTCCAGGAACAGGACCTCGGGGTCGGTGATGAGCGACGCGGCCAGGTCCAGGCGGCGCCGCATGCCGCCGCTGTACGTGCGGACGGCCTTGCGGCCGGTGGCGCCCAGGCCGAAGCGCTCCATGAGTTCGCCGGCCCGCGTCCGAGCGGCGCGGGAGCCCAGATGATGAAGGCGTCCGAACATCTCCAGGTTCTGCCCGCCACCGAGCTCCTCGTCGAGCGCGGCGTGCTGGCCGAGCAGGCCGATGCGCGACCGCACCCGGCGGGCCTCGCGCACCACGTCGTACCCGGCGACCTCCACCCGGCCACCGTCCGGGCGCAGCAGCGTCGACAGGACCCGGACCAGAGTCGTCTTGCCCGCCCCGTTGGGGCCGAGCAGCGCGTGCACCGTGCCGTGCCCCGCGCACAGGTCCAGTCCGTCCAGCGCGTGATGGTCCCCGTACCGCTTGCGTACGCCTTCGACGACGATCGCTTCGGTCATCCCGCTCCCTCCGTTCCGGCCCGCTTCCGAGCCGGTCCACAGCCGGTCCCCGATTCGGTAATCAAACTTGACTACCAGTCCACGAGAAGGGAGGTTAAGCCCGGCCCAGGCGTTAGTCAAACTTGATTAGCGGCCCGGTGGAGTCACGGAGCCGGCGGGGTCAGGACGCGTCCTCCGGATGCCTCTCCCCCGTCGCGTACGGGTTCTCCTGGTCGTCGCGGAGAACCCCGACGAACGGTTCGCCCTCCCCGGCGAAGGTGTAGGCGCCGCCCTCGACGCGGGCGATCAGGCCGCGGGTCCACGCCGCGTCGGCGTCGGCCGAGTGGACCCAGAGGTCCATGATCTCGCCGATGTGCCCGAGCTGGGCGGGGCCGTCCTCGGGCACGTAGTGCTCGGTGACGGCCGTACGCCACTGCTCGATCCCGCGGATCCGCTCCTTCAGCAGGGCCACCGCCTCGTCCCTCGGCAGGTCGACGATGAAGCCGATGCCCGCCGAGCGGACGTCCATCTTCTGGTCGTAGGACGTCAGGGACTCGCGCAGCAGCGCCAGGTACTCCTCGGTCCCCGCGGGCGTGATCTCGTACTCGGTGCGCGGCGGCCCGCCGGCGGTGGACGGCGCGATCTCGTGGGCGCGCAGCAGTCCTTGCTTGGCCATCTGCTTGAGCGCGTGATAGATCGAGCCGGGCTTGGCGTTGGACCACTCGTGCGCGCCCCAGTACTCCAGGTCGTTGCGCACCTGATAGCCGTGGGCCCGCCCGTGCTGGCGGACCGCGCCGAGCACGAGGAGACGGATCGCTGACATGCCGTCCAGCCTAGGGGTGGTGCGGTCAGCCCCAGGTGGAGCCCTGCTCCAGTGCCACGAGTTCGAAGGCCGTCTTGCCGTCCAGGGACTCGCGGATGATGTCCGCGTGCCCGGCGTGCCGGGCCGTCTCGCGGATCAGGTGGAGGGCCAGCCAGCGCATCGACACGCGGCCCTCGGGCGGGAACCAGGGGTCCGGCGGGAGGGCGAAGGTGTCGTCGAGGCTCGGCACCGAGCGCAGGAAGGCCTCCGTCTCGGCGGCGACCTTCTCCCAGTACGCGAGCTGCGAGGCGACCGTCTCGCCGTCGGCGAGGACGAAGCACTCGTGCCAGTTCGACTCGTCCCGCCGGACGGCCGGCGGCTCGCCCTTAGCCCGGGCGATCCAGCCCTGCTCGACCTCGACAACATGCTTGAGCAGCCCGCCCAGGGACAGTTCGCTGGCGCTCGGCCGGCTCGCGGCCTGCTCCTCCGTCAGCCCGAGAAGCGACCGGCGGATGCCGCCGCGCTGCTCCTCGATGAACGCGAGCAGCGCCCCGCGCTCGTCGCCCCGCTCTTCCGCTCGCACATGCGTGACCATGACCGGCCGCCTTTCATCGGGTCCTTCCGACTGACACCGACGACGCTACGGACCCTTGCGGTCAGTTCCTGTCCGCAAGGGTCCGGGCACGCTGGAGGATCACGCGAAGGCGGCTCAGAAGGGGAAGCGGCTCCGCCCGTGCTGCACCGAGATCCACTTCGTCGTGGTGAAGGAGTCAACCGTCGTCTCGCCGTTCAGGCGGCCGATGCCGGAGTGCTTCTCGCCGCCGAAGGGGACGAGGGGTTCGTCGTGGACGGTGCCGTCGTTGACGTGGAACATGCCGGTGTCGATCTGCTTGGCGAAGTTCACGCCGCGCTCGATGTCAGCCGTGTGGACGGCGCCCGAGAGGCCGTACGGGGTGTCGTTGACGATCCGCACCGCGTCCTCCTCCCCGTCGAACGGGACGAGGAAGACGACCGGGCCGAAGACCTCCTGGCGCAGCAGGTCCGAGCCGGCGGGGACACCGGTCAGGACGGAGGGCTCGACCAGGTTGTCCGTGGTGGTGCCGTGCACCAGGGCGGTGGCGCCCTCGGCGAGCGCCTGCTCGACGACGTTCGCCAGCGCGTCGGCCTGGGAGGAGTTGATGACCGGGCCGATGACCGTCTGCGGGTCCCTCGGGTCACCGGCCTTCAGCGTCCTGACCTTGGCGACGAACTTCTCGGTGAACTCGGCCTCGATCGAGCGGTCCACGAGCACGCGGTTGGCGGCCATGCAGACCTGACCCTGGTGGACGTAACGGCTGAAGACCGCCGCGTCGACCGCGTAGTCGATGTCCGCGTCCTCCAGGACCACCAGGGCGCTGTTGCCGCCCAGTTCGAGCACCGAGCGCTTGAAGTTCGCGGCGCAGACCGTGGCGACGTGCCGGCCGACCTTGTCGGAGCCGGTGAAGGAGATGACCTTCGGGACCGGGTGCTCGATGAAGGCGTCGCCGATCTCGGCGATGTCGGTGATGACGACGTTGAGGAGGCCGCCGGGCAGGCCCGCGTCCTCGAAGATCTTCGCAACCAGCGAGCCGCCGACGATCGGGGTGTTCTGGTGCGGCTTCAGGACCACGCCGTTGCCGAGCGCGAGCGCGGGGGCGACGGACTTCACCGACAGCAGGAAGGGGAAGTTGAAGGGGCTGATGACGCCGACGACACCGACGGGGACGCGGTAGAGGCGGTTCTCCTTGCCGTCGACCGGCGAGGGGATGATCTTCCCCTCGGGGCGCAGCGCGAGCTGGACCGACTCCCGCAGGAACTCCCGCACGAGGTGCAGCTCGAAGGCCGCCTTGAGGCGGGTGCCACCGAGCTCGGCGATGATCACATCGGTGATCTCCTCCTCGCGCTCGTCGATGATCGCGAGCGCCTTCTCGAAGACCGCGCGGCGCGCGTACGCGTTGGTCGCGCCCCACTTCTTCTGGGCGCGCTCGGCCGCGCGATAGGCGTCATCGACCTCTTCGACCGTGGCTATCGTGATCGACGCCAGCTTCTCGCCGTCGTACGGGTTGAAATCGATGATGTCCCAGGAGCCTGTGCCCGGGCGCCACTCGCCGTCGATGTACTGCTGGGCCAGGTCGGTGAAGTAGGACGACATGTGCTCCCTCAATCCCTGTGCTGCCGAGACAGTCCTTGGCCCGGGTCAGCAGACATCCGATCACGGTCTGATCACATGTCATCGTACTTGTGTTTCAAGGGAGTTGAAGGAGACCAGAGAAGTCCGCGGCTGCTCCTGGGAAGGTCAGGAGAGCTGGAGCAGCCCGCGCAGCAGATCACGGCTCTCGGCCGGCCCGGGGCTGTCCTGCTGGAGCTGCTTGAGCGCGCCCTCGTACTGGTTGACGTCCTCGCGCTTGTCCAGATAGAGCGCGCTGGTGAGCTGCTCCAGATAGACGACGTCCGACAGATCGGACTCGGGGAAGCTCAGGATGGTGAACGCGCCGCTCTCGCCCGAGTGGCCGCCGAAGCTGAACGGCATGACCTGGAGCCGCACATTGGGCCGCTCGGAGACGTCGATCAGGTGCTGGAGCTGTCCGCGCATCACCTCGCGGTCGCCGTAAGGGCGGCGCAGCGCGGCCTCGTCGAGGACGATGTGGAACTCGGGGGCGTTCTCGGAGACGAGGTACTTCTGGCGCTCCAGGCGCAGGGCCACACGCCGGTCGACGTCGGCGGCGGAGGCGCCCTTCATCCCGCGCCGGACGACGGCGTGCGCGTACGCCTCGGTCTGGAGCAGGCCGTGCACGAACTGCACCTCGTACACCCGGATCAGGTGGGCCGCGCCTTCCAGACCGACATAGGTGGGGAACCAGCTCGGCAGGACGTCGGAGTAACTGTGCCACCAGCCCGCGACGTTGGCCTCCTTGGCGAGCGAGACCAGGGAGGTGCGCTCGGCCTCGTCCGCGATGCCGTAGAGCGTCAGCAGATCCTCGACGTCGCGGGTCTTGAAGCTCACCCTTCCCAACTCCATACGGCTGATCTTCGATTCGGAGGCGCGGATCGAGTAGCCGGCCGCTTCACGGGTGATGCCACGCGCCTCACGCAGGCGCCGCAGATGTGACCCCAGCAGCATGCGCCGCACCACCGAGCCGCTCGACTCACCAGCGCTCACGTTCGTCAGCCTCCCCAACCGTCTTCCAGACGCCGCAGTCTGCCACTAAAACACTTCAAGCAGTACTCGTTCAGTTACGGAAACGGAAAGCAGCCAAAGCAGAAGCACAGAAAAGGATCAGTGAAGCGTCGACTGCTGAGAATAAGGTGAAGGAAGAAATGACCAAGAAGTAGCAGAGGAAGGCCCAATTCGGGCGCGTGCACGTGCATCTGCCCTTGCATCTGCTGTACGCATTCGGAACCATGGTCCCCGCGCCACCGCTGCATCGCAACGACCGCGAACACCCGGGAGTGCCTCGCATGGGGACGAATGGATCGACCATGCTCGAACCCTTACGGCAGGGACTTCCGCCTCTCGATCCCGCGGCCGTGTCCAGCGCCGCCTCGTGCGCCTTGCCCGCCCGCTACGAAGCGGTGCGCGAGGCCCGGCAGTTCACCCGCGGCACGTTGGACCAGTGGGAGATCGGCGACCGTTTCGACGATGTCTGCCTCGTGGTCTCCGAGCTCGTCACCAACGCCCTGCGGCACGCGCTGCCCGCGGACACGCCCCGCAAGGACGACCAAGGGCCGCCCGTACGGCTGCACTTGATGAGGTGGACCTCACGACTGGTGTGCGCGGTGCGCGACCCCAGCCACGAGAGTCCGGTCGCCGGCGACTCGGAAGACTTCGCGGCGGAGTCGGGGCGCGGCCTCTTCCTGGTCGACTCGTTCTCCGACAGCTGGGGCTGGCACCCGCTCGCCGGAACGCTCAGCGGCAAGGTCGTCTGGGCGCTGTTCCGGCTGGGAGCACAGCCGGACACGGCCGCGCTCTCCCCCGAATAGCAACCGCGGCGCCTTTTGGCGCCGCGGTTCTACGCGCGTTACTGAACGCAGAGTGAGGTTCACCCTCGGTTTACGCCGCCCGTACCCTCGCCGGCTCTCGGCGACCCATCGGTTCGGGACGGTTCGGGATCACGGCTGTCAGCCCGCGATCAGGTGGTCGAACTCGCCGTCCTTGATGCCCAGGAGCATGGCTTCGATCTCGGCGCGCGTGTAGACGAGCGCGGGCCCCTCGGGGAACCGCGAGTTCCGCACGGCCACGTCACCGCCGGGCAGCCGCGCGAACTCCACGCAGGAACCCTGTGAGTTGCTGTGCCGGCTCTTCTGCCAGGCGACGCCGTCGAGCTCGGTCGCGGCCATGCCGTTGTACACGAATTCAGCCATACCGTCGTACACGTCATCCACGTCGAACACGTCGTGGTCCACAGGTCGCTCCCCGGTCGTGCAGTGGCTGAGGTGGCCATAGATGCAGTAGTCAACTGACTCGGATCATAGCTCTGTTCATGTGCAGATGCATGGGCAGATGCACGTGCACGCGGGGTGGTCCTGCGGTTACAGCTTTTACCGGCCCTTGACTACCGGTTGTCGTACGCCTGACTACGGTCCGCACCTCACCGGAGTGGGTGCGGGCCTACATCCGGTCCAGCGCATTCCCCAGAGATCGCATCACATGCGACCTCCAGCCCCCGTCCATGATCTTCCGCGCCATCATCTGGGCGGGATCGTCCGGATCGAATCCCGCGTGTACTAGGAAGAGACGCGTACCGCGCCCTTCCTGTTCCAGTGTCCAGGTAATGGTCCAGTCCGCCGGCCGCCGGGCGTGCGCGTCGGCCCAGCCGACGCTCAGCATCCGCTCGGGCTCGAAGGCGAGAACGCGCACGTCGACGGTGCCGGAGAAGTTCGCGTTGGGCCGCGGGACGGCGGTCAGCGTGTACCGGTGGCCGACCTCGAGCCGGAAGTTCTCGGAACCCGGCATCTGCCACTGCGCGAGCAGCCCGGGCTCGGTGAGGGCCCGCCAGACCTTGGCCGGCGGATGCGGCAGGAACTGGGCGACGCGGATGGTCGTGAGGTCGTCATCACCGGGGGCGGGATCGGCGCCGGCGCCCTGCGGGTCGGGGTTCGGGTCGTGCGGGTCGGGGTTCGGGTCGTGCGGGTCGGGGTTCGGGTCGTGCGGGTCGGAGGTCATGTCTCGGCATCGTCGGGCATGCGGTCCAGGAGGGCTCCGAGGCCCTTCAGCCTGTCGCGCCAGAACCGCTCGTACGGATGGAGCCAGCCCTGGACGTCGGCGAGCGGGGCCGCCTCCAGGCGGTAGATGCGCTGCCGGCCGGCGCGTTCCTCGGACACGAGTCCGGCCTCCCGGAGCACCTTGAGGTGTTCCGAGAGGCTGGGGCGCCGCATGGCGAAATGATCGGCCAGGGCCTGGACGGGCTGGGGGCCCCGCTCACGCAGCAGCCGGAGCACCTCACGACGGGTGGAGTTGGCGAGCGCCGCGAAGAGCTGGTCCTCACGTGCGGCGTGCGAGTCGGCTCCGGCGCGATCACCGGCTCCGACCGGAGCATCGGCTCCGGTGGGTCGGCCGGTCCCGGCAGGCGAGTCGGCTCCGGCGGGTCGGCCGGTCCCGACAGGCGAGTCGGCTCCGGCGGAGACACCGGCCGCGGCGGACGAGTCGGTGCCGGTGGTCGGATCGGCTCCGGCGGGGGCACCAGGGGACTCCCCCGGTTCGGCGCGCACTCCGGCCGTGGCCCCCGGTCCGACCCCGATCCCCGTCATGGCGCGTTCAGTGTCCTTCCCTCTACTCCGAGGCCGACTCCAGGGCCTTCTCCGTGATCAGCATCAGACCGTTGCCGTCGGGGTCCCGGAACGAGGCCATACGGCCCCAGGGAAGGTCGTCGGGACCCTCCACCGTGACACCGGCGGCGGCGAGCCGCGCGCTGTCGGCGTCGACATCGGTCGTCACCAACATGATCCCCCGGGCCTCGCCGGGCGTGAAACCCCCCATCCCGGGGCCCGAGAGCGTGAAGACGGTCTGCGCTCCCTTCGGCGCGACCTGGAGCCACCGGCCGGGCGGCATGTCCAGGTCGGCGGTGACCTCGAATCCGAGAACGTCCCGATAGAAGCGAAGGGCCCGGTCCTGGTCGGCGACGGGAAGCGTGACGAAGGAGGCGTGAATGATGTTCATGGCCACAGAATAGGTAGGAGATTCCCTACGAGTCAATCGTAGGGAATCTCCTACCTATCGCGTCCTCGGAGGGGCCCTCCGGACCTCCTGATAGCTTGCTGCGATCGTCCGGGCGACCCGCATCCATCCCACCCTTGGGGGCTTCAGTGACTACGGCGACCTTCCCGTCCCGCCACGCGCGTCTCGCGGCAGCGGCCGTGGGGCTGGCGGCGGCGGCCGTGCTGACCGGCTGCAGCAGCGGGGGCGACGACTCCGGAGACCCGTCGGCGACCCCGAGCGCGTCCGCGACGGACGGCGCCGGTACGGGCGGCGGCTCCGGGAGCACGTCCACGGCGGGCGGCAAGCTCCAGGGGAGCTGGCTCACGACCGCGGACGGCAAGGCCGTCGTTCTCATGATCAACGGCAAGCAGGCCGGCCTCTTCGCGACGGGCGGCACGGTGTGCAGCGGCACCTCGTCCGACGAGGCGAGCATGCAGATGATCCGCCTGGCCTGCACGGACGGCAGCAAGAAGCGTGCCGTCGGCATGGTCGACTCCGTCACCGGTACGACCCTGACGGTCACCTGGGAGGGCGCCGTCGGCAAGGAGACGTACACCAAGAGCCAGGGCGGAAAGCTGCCCACGGGCCTGCCGACGGCGAGCCTGGGCTCCTGATCCCCGGGCGGTCGACGGCATCGCCGTGAGCCCCAGGGGATCGCGGCGGCCGCCCTCGGCGACACAGGAACGTCAGCGGACCCGACATGGCGGGAACGTCCGCGGACAATATCGGGCGATACCGTTCCCTTGCGGGTGAACAGTGAGGGGTGCGCAACCTCGGTGGACCCGGGTGCGTGATGATCCATGCACATCGTCACGACTTCCAGGGGAACCCATGCGCGCTCTGCCCATCGCCGTCACCGTCCTCGCGGCGGCCCTCGCCCTGACCTCATGCGACGGCGGCGGCTCCGGCAGCACCGGCAGTTCCGAGAAGTCCGGTGCCACGGCCGGCTCGGCGAAGCAGTCGACCGCCGCGGCCTGTGCCATCGGTGACACCGCGATCCAGGTCGGCCCCGCGAACGCCGCCACGGCCGCCGGGGACACGGGCAACATCCCCGTCACCCTCACCAACAAGGGCGGCCGGTGCACCCTGAAGGGCTTCCCCGGACTCGGCGTGGAAGCGGGCGGGACCTCCGCGGACATCGCGGCGGACAAGTCCGCGGCGCCGGAGGCGCTGACCCTCGCCAAGGGCGACACCGCGACCTTCACGATCACCTACGTACGGGGCGCGGAGGGCGACGCCAAGACCCTCGCCGCGAAGACGCTGAAGATCAGCCTGCCCGGCGCCGACACCACGCAGAGCTTCCCGTGGTCGTACGGACCGCTCGCCGGGAAGGGATCGGCGAGCGAGCCGAACGCCTCCGTGACACCGTTCCAGCACGCGGGCGACTGACGCACGCACCGTAGGGCTGCTGCATTCCTAAGCAAGGACGCACCGCTGGACTGCTTCGCGGGGCGCGCGAGCCCGTCAGCGGGCTCGGCCCACCGCGTGAGCGCACGGCCTCCGTCGGCGGCCCCGGCCCGACCCCAAGGGAACGGGCGCCCTAAGGGAACGGGCGCCCTAAGGGAGCGGGCGCCGGCCCCTGACCTGGGCGCGGTCCGCCGCAGCGGCGCCCTCGTGCCAGCCGGCCTCGTCGGTGATCCCGCGCATCCTGGTCGTCACCGTCTCCGGGAACATGTGGTCCAGGTGGTCGGCGACGGCCACGTCACGGGCCGCCAGGACCGGCAGCAGCTCCCCCTCCGTCCCCGTGGCGTTCACCTGCTCCTCGGCGACCGACGCGAGCCGGTCGCCGATCCGGTGCGCGTACGCGGCCAGGAACGACTGCCGGAACGTCTTCGTGCGCTTGCGGCCGCCCGCCCGCTGCGCCGCCTCCGCCTTCGTCATCGCCGCCGTGGCCTGCACGAGGAGCGAGGTGTAGAGGAGCTCGACGGCTTCCAGGTCGGGTTCGAAGCCGACGACGGTCGAGAAGCACAGGGCGTCGTTCCACACGGCCCGGCAGCGGTTCGCCCCCGCGACCGCGTCCAGGAGCACCGCCTTGGCCGTCTCGTACGGGGGCTCGACGCCGACACGGCAGGCGCCCGGCGCATCCTTCGCGTGGGTCCGGGCCGCCAGGAGCGCCTCGTCGATGGTGTGCCGCGCCATCAGCTCCTGCGCCTTCGCGCTCAGCGCCTCGGCCTCCTCCGGGAACCCGGTCGCCTCCGCCTTCGCCAGCAGGGCGCGGATGCGGGTGAGCATGCGCGTCTCCTGCGGGGCGGCGGCCGTCCCCGGCGCCCGGGGCGGGTCCAGGGGCTCGATGGTGGGCAGGCGCAGGAGCAGGCGGTAGAGCTCCAGGATCGCGGTGGCACGTGAGAAACGGTCGGTCCGGAGGTCGTGGGGTTCGGCCCCCAGCTCGTCGAGCTGGGCCGCCCAGCGTGCGCCCCGGGGCTCGCGGTCGCCCTCCCGCTGCCCGAGGATCGAGGAGATCACCAGGCGTACGTGTACGTCGTCCAGGTCGCGCCGCACGATCCGTACGACGTCGGCGGGCTGCCAGCCGCGCCGCCAGGCCGCCGCCACGAACTCCTCGCCGCGCCGGGCGAGTTCGGCGTCGGAGGCGGGGTCGGCCGCGAGCGCGGAGGCTCCCGTGTCGAGCGCCGTGTCGGTGTCGGCGTAGAGGGCGGCCGCGAAGGCGCGCTCCACGGTGCTGGACGTACTCATCCCACGATCGTGTCACGGGCGGACCGGGGGCCGGTGTCCGCCTCGGCACCGCGGCCGGGGACTCGTCCACACCCTGTGGACAGAGCGTCGGCCGTCCGCATCGGAGTGCCGGAAACGGCACGAGCGCCGCACCCATCGACTGTCAACTTCGGGTTGACACCTCAGGACTGTCAACCTACCGTTGACACATGACGACGAATCCTCCCGGCAAGGCATCCGTGCGTCTCGACGACCTGATCGAGGCCATCAAGAAGGTGCACAGCGACGCACTCGACCAGCTCCAGGACGCGGTGATCGCGGCGGATCACCTGGGCGAGGTGGCCGACCATCTCATCGGGCACTTCGTGGACCAGGCACGACGTTCCGGGGCCTCCTGGACGGACATCGGCCGGAGCATGGGCGTCACCCGTCAGGCCGCGCAGAAGCGGTTCGTGCCCAAGGCGGAGGCGGACCTCGACCCCAGCCAGGGTTTCGGCCGCTACACCGAACGGGCCAGGAAGGCCGTCATGGTCGCGCACGAGCGGTGCAAGGCCCTGGGCGGGACCGAGGGGCTGCCCGAGCACCTCGTCCTCGGCCTCCTCAGCGAACCCGACGCGCTCGGCGCCCGGGCCATCACCGCGCAGGGGGTCTCCCTGGACGCCGTCCACGAGGCGGCCCTGGCCGCGCTGCCGCCGGCGGCCGACGAGGTCCCCGAACTGGTCCCGTACGGACCGGCCGCCAAGAAGGTCCTGGAGCTCACGTTCCGCGAGGCCCTCCGCCTCGGCCACAACTACGTCGGCACCGAACACATCCTGCTCGCCCTGCTGGAGTTCGAGAACGGCGAGGGCGTGCTCAGCGGCGCGGGCGTCGACAAGACGGCGACCGAGGCGCACATCGGACGCATGATCACCGAGCTGGTGAAGGAGAAGACGGAGGCGGAGGCGAGGTCGGCGGCAGAGGCGGAGGCGGAGGGCGCGTCCTAGCGGCAGCCGTCGCGTATGGGCATCCCCTTCGGAGCGCCGCCCGGCGGGGATGCCCGAAGGGCAGCCTCGGCAACGCCGGCAGACGGCCGGTCGGTACAGCCTGGTCGGAGTCGATACAGCCTGGTCGGAGGGGCGTTGTCAGACCCTCCTGCGAGACTCGGAGGCATGACCGAGCGCTGGGCTCTCGCGCCGGCCGAGGACGGTGGCGTGGAGCTCGCCGCCCTCGGCCCGGACGGGCTGCCCGCGGGAGAGGTCCGCCGGGAGGCGGACCTCGCGGAGGCCGTACGGACCCGGCCGGACGTGAGCCGGTGGGTGTGGCGGTCGACGGCCGATGTCTATCCGCGTCTGCTCGCCACGGGGGTGCGAGTGGAGCGGTGCTACGACATGGAGGCCGCCGAGACCCTGCTGCTCGGACACGAGGGGCGGCTCGGTGAGCCCCGGTCGGCGGCCGCCGCGCTGGCGAGACTGCGCGGCGGCCCCGTGCCGCCCGACCCGCCGCAGCGCTCCGCCGAACCCGGTTCGCAGTCCTCCCTCTTCGAACCCCGCCCGGTGCACGTGCCGCTGACCGATCTCCTCGCGGTCTACGCCGACCAGCAGCGCCGGCACGACGCGGCCGCGCACCCGGACCGGATGCGGCTGCTGACGGCCGCCGAGTCCGCGGGGATGCTGGTCGCCGCCGAGATGAACCAGGCCGGGCTGCCGTGGAGCGCGGACGTCCACCGGGACGTGCTGCACGAACTGCTCGGCGAGCGGTACACCGGCGGCGGTGAGCCCCGGCGCCTGGCCGAGCTCACCGACGAGGTGTCCGCCGCGTTCGGACGACGGGTCAGACCCGACCTGCCGGCCGATGTCGTCAAGGCGTTCGCGCAGGCAGGGATCAAGGTCAAGTCCACCCGGCGGTGGGAGATCGAGTCGATCGACCATCCGGCCGTGAAGCCGCTCCTCGAGTACAAGAAGCTGTATCGGATCTGGGTCGCCCACGGCTGGTCCTGGCTCCAGGACTGGGTGCGCGACGGACGGTTCCGGCCCGAGTACCTGCCGGGCGGGACGGTCACCGGACGCTGGGTGACCAACGGCGGCGGCGCGCTCCAGATCCCCAAGGTGATCCGGCGTGCCGTCGTCGCCGACCCCGGCTGGCGGCTGGTCGTCGCCGACGCCGACCAGATGGAGCCGCGCGTCCTCGCCGCCATCTCCCGCGATCCCGGCCTGATGGAGGTGGCGGGCCGGGAGAGCGACCTCTATCAGTCGGTGTCGGACCGGGCGTTCTCCGGCGACCGGGAGCAGGCCAAACTCGCCGTGCTCGGCGCCGTCTACGGCCAGACCTCCGGCGACGGCCTGAAGAACCTCGCCCTGCTCCGCCGCCGTTTCCCCAAGGCGGTCGCGTACGTGGACGACGCGGCCCGCGCGGGCGAGGAGGGGCGGCTGGTGCGGACCTGGCTGGGGCGGACCTGCCCTCCGGCCGCCGGGTCGGGCGACGGCGGCGGGGACGAGGCGGGCATCCCGCAGGACGAACCCGTGGAGTCCCCCTCCGAGGAGGGCTGGGTGCCGGGGTACGCGTCCTCCAACTCCCGTGCCCGCGGGCGGTTCGCCCGCAACTTCGTCGTGCAGGGCAGCGCGGCCGACTGGGCCCTGCTGATGCTGGCGGCACTGCGCCGCACCTGCTCCGGGCTCGCCGCCGAACTGGTCTTCTTCCAGCACGACGAGGTGATGGTGCACTGCCCGGCCGAGGAGGCCGACACCGTGGTGGCCGCCATCCGTGAGGCGGCCGAACTGGCGGGCCGCCTCACGTTCGGGCAGACGCCGGTGCGCTTCCCGTTCACGACGGCGGTCGTACGGTGCTACGCGGACGCGAAGTGACGCGGTCCGCCCGTCGCCGGACGGTCCAGGACGCCTGAGCCTGCCGAGACACCGGCCGACCTCACGCCCCGCCCGCCACCACCACGCCGCCCATCGCTCGGTCCACTCCGGCCCCACTGCCTGCTCCGGCGACTCCGCCTGCTCTGCCGGTTCCGGAAGCTCCGACAGATTCGGCCGCTCCGGCCGCTCCGGCCGCCAGCAGGTTCCGCAGTTCGCCCGTCACCGGGCTGTCCGTCTCCGCCAGGGCCTCCAGAGCCGACGTCCACTCCGCGTAGGCCGCCTCGGCGTCGCCGCGTTCCCACAGCAGCAGTCCCGCCTGGTGACGGGCGAGGCCTCCGGTGTACCGGTCGGCACGGCGGTCGGCGCGGCACCGCAGCAGATCGCACTCGCGCGCGGCGCGTTCCCCGTGGCCGACACCGCGCAGGGCCCGCACCAGGCCGAGCCTGGTCTGTGACTCGCCGTGCCAGTCGCCGTGACCGCCGAGGATGCGCAGACTCTCCTCGAAGTGCGGTACGGCGGCGGCCGGTTCGCCGAGCGTGAGGTGGGCATAGCCGATGTTGCAGTGCGCCGAGTGCCGGATGATCACGTCCTGCACGGCGTCGCCGATCGCGAGACTGCGCTTGTGGTGGTCGATGGCGGCCCGCGGGTCGGTGTGCTCGTACAGGTTGCCGAGGTGGCTGTAGGTGATGGCCTCCATGTGCGGGTCGCCCAGCTCCCGCGAGAACTGAAGACTCTGGAGCAGTGCCTCACCGGACTCGGCGTGACGGCCCAGGGATTCGAGGAGCATGCCCCGGTTGTTCAGGGCCCGCCGCTGGCAGGAACGCACGCCGAGGCGGCTCCAGATCGCGAGCGCCTCGTCGTTCAGGGTGAGGGCCTCGCCCACGCGGCCCGTCATGAAGTGCAGGCCACCGAGGTCGCCGAGCGCGTACGCCTCGGCGGCCTCGTCGCCGAGCAGGCGCGCCGCGTCCAGCGCGGCCCGCTGCAGGACCTCCAACTCGGCGACCCGGCCGCTGCGTTGCACGTACGGGTTGAGCAGGCGGGCCAGCAGGGGGAAGTACGGCGAGGCGTGCGCGTGCCGCTCGGCGAGCGCGACCACGTTCGCCAGTTCCGTGTCGCCCCAGGCGAAGGCCTCCCGCCCGGAACAGAACGGGGGTGTGGCCGCCACGTCGGCCGCGTGCCCGGCCGGCTGCGAGGCGGTCGGCCTGCTCCGGTCCTCCCTGTCGAGGCCGGGTTCCAGAATCGCCTCCAGGGCGCGGGCGGCGACACCGGCGTACCAGCGCAGGGCACGCTCGGCGACGACGGTGTCGTGGCCGAGCGGTTCGGTCCCGGTCGTCACGGGATCCGGGCCGGTGGTGGCGTGGGTCTCGGCGCCGGCGTCGTCGGCCATGGGTGCCGCGGCTGCGGCCGTCGCTGTCGCGAGGACGCACTCCGCCGCGCCCGCGATCTCCCGGGCGAAGTCCCGTACGAGATCGTGCGGCGCGTACCGCCCGTACGCGGTCTCCTCGAGGAGGGCCACGTCCACGAGGCGGTCGAGCGCCGCCTCGGCCCGGCGTTCGTCGGTTCCGGTGAGGCGGGCGACGAGGGCGGCTCCGTACGCGGGCAGGTCGAGCGCGCCGATACGGCACAGGGCGAGCGCCGCGTCCCGGTCGGCCTCGCGCTCGGAGGCGCGCAGCGCGTCGTGCGCCACGGCGAGCGAACGGCGCACGCTCAGGTCGTCGTACTCCAGATGGTGCAACCGGCCTTCCGTGGCGGCCAGTTGACCGGCCAGGACATCGGGGGTCAGCGCTCGGCGGGCCGCGAGACGGGCCGCCACGACCCGGAGGGCCAACGGCAGCCGGCCGGTGAGTTCGACGAGAGGGTGGCCTCCGTCGAGCCCGTCCTGGCGGCCGGAGACCGCGCGGAGCAGGGCCGCGCTGTCCTCGTCGGTCAGGGGTGCGAGCGGGAAACGGTCGGCGCCGTCCAGGGCGGTGAGCGGCGAGCGGCTCGTCACGATCACCGCGCAGCCGGTGCCGGCCGGCAGCAGCGGGCGCACCTGGGCGGCGTGCGCCGCGTCGTCCAGCACCATGAGGGTGCGGGTGGGCGCGAGCATCGACCGGAGCAACGCCGCCGCGGCGTCCGGGTGTTCGGGGATGCGGCGGGGTTCCGTGCCGAGGTCGCGGAGGAGCGCGGCCAGCGCCTGACCTGCGGTGAGCGGGGTCATGCCGGGGGTGGCGCCGTGCAGGTTGACGTACAACTGGCCGTCGGCGAATCGTTCCCGCAGTCCGTGCGCGACGTGCAGCGCGAGCGCGCTCTTGCCGACGCCCGCCATGCCGCTGATCACCGCGACGCGCGGGCGGCCCTGTGCGCCGGCGGTCTCCGTGGCCCCGGGGTGTCCGGACGCACGGGCGGATGCACCGGCGAACGCGTCTGCGGATGCTTCGGCGCCGGGTGCGCCCCCGGGTGCGCCGGGGTGGCCGACCGGGTGTGCCGGGTCCTCGGCCTCGGGGTGCGTGCGACGGGGGAAGTTCTCCGGGTCCAGGACCCGGAACAGGCGGTCGCGGACGTCTTCGCGTCCGGTGAAGTGAGCCGGGGGCGGCGGGAGTTGAGCGGGCCGGGGCGGCGCGGCCACGCCCCGCTCACCCCGGACGGAGCCACTCCCGGGCTCCGCACCGCCACCGTCTCCATCGGTGGCGGCAACCCGGCCGACGCCGGTATCCCGGTCGAAGCTCCCGGCGGCGTCGGCGCCGCCGTCCCGCCCCGCGGCCCGCTCGCGGACCACGGTCGCGGAGCGGTCGGCGTCACCGTCCCGGCCGCCGTCGCCGCCCCGGTCGGTGCTCCGGTTCCGGCCACTGTCGTCGCCCACACCGATGTTCCGGTCGGTGCTCGGATTCCGGCCACCGTCATCGCCGACACCGCCGTTCCGGCCGCCGCTCCGATTCCGGCCACCGTCGTCGCCGACACCGCCGTTCCGGCCGGCACTTCCATCGCCTCCGACGTTCCCGTCCCCTCCGACGTTCCCGTCGCGGCCGGCGCCCTCGCGGCGACCGTCGTTCCGCTCTCGGCCGGCGCTCCCGCCGTCGTGGCCGTCGTCAGCCCTGCCCCTGCCCTCGTCGCCGCCGTTCTCGGCCCGATCGCGGCTCCGGTCGGCCGTGCCGGCCGCCCGGCGGTCCCGGTCCCGGTCGTCGCCCCGTCGTCGGTCGCCGCCCCTTCTCCGGTCCGCTCCCACGCCCGGGATCCAGGCGTTGCCCTCCCCGCCGCTCCCGATCCCGGACGGACCCCCGGCACCCTCCCGGGGCCCGTCCGGAACCCGGTCGTAGTCCCGCAGGATCTCCAGGTGGGCCCTGCGCACGGCCGGCCCGGGCTCGATGCCGAGCTCGTCGAGCAGGCGGGCCCGCAGGTCACGGTGGACGGCGAGGGCCTCGGCCTGGCGCCCGGTGCGGTGCAGCACCAGCATCAGCAGCCGGTGGAACGACTCGCGGAGCGGATGCTCGGCCGTGCGGGCGGCCAGCTCCGGGGCCAGCCGGTCGAGCCGGGACGCCGTCGGATCGAGGCACAGCTCCGCCTCGTACCCCCACTCCAGGACGAGCAGCCGGCCCTCCTCCAGCCGCTGCGCGAAGGCGCGTCCGCCGGTCTCGGGCGGCAGGCCGCCCAGCGGGGTGCCACGCCACAGCGCGAGCGCGTCGGTGGCGTGCCGCAGCGCCCGCTCCCAGTCGCGCTCGGCGTGCGCGTCCCGCGCGGCGGTGGCGTTCCGCTCGAAGACGCGGACGTCCAACTCGCCCTCGCCGACGCGCAGGACGTACCCGGGCGACACCGAGCGCAGCCGTTCCGGATCGTCGAGGAGGCGGCGCAGCCGGGTCACGTGGTTCTGGAGGGACGCCTGGGCGGAGGCGGGCGGCGCCCCGCCCCACAGCGCGTCCTTGAGCGCGCCCACGGAGACGACCCGGCCCGGTTCGAGGAGCAGCGCGGCCAGCAGGGCACGCATCTTCCGGCTGCCGATCGAGACGACCTCGCCATCGGCGTCGTACAGGACCGGCGGCCCCAGCAGCCCGAACCGCAGCCCGTTCCGCATCACGCCGCCCATTGCCTTTCCGCCCGGCCGCGCCGGCCGCGCACCACGGCGGTTTCGCGCCCTCCCAGGACGAGTTCGCGCCGGTCAAGTGATCGTCCCCGAGGGAACCGTTGGCCATATGTTAGCGATCCGTTGGCGCAGGCTGATGTGATCAAGCCATCGGATCTGGCCCGACGGTGCGCGCGTACTACGCGTAACTCGGGGGAGTGTCGCCGCCGCGGCCGGATCCGGGGACGTCAGAGGCCCCGGTCGTCGAGGTGATCGACCGGGGCCTCCGTCCGTACCCGTCCGGTGAACCGCCCGGACGACAGGCCGCGCCGATCCGGCCGACAAACCATGCCTCCGGACGGCGGGCCGTGCCACTCCGGCGGACAAGCCGTGCCACCGGACGGCGGCGCGGACAAGCCGTGCCACCGGACGGCGGGCCGAACCACCCCGAACACCACACCGCCCCACTCCGAACGCCACACCGCCCCACCCGGGACGGCAAGCGGTGCCACCCCGGCCGACGAGCGGCCCGGGACGGCGACGGCCGGCTCCTGTGACGAACCGGCCGTCGACCCCGAGCTCAGAGGCCCCTCGGCCTCAGAGGCCCCTCTGGCTCAGAAGACCCGCAGGCTCAGACGACCGGCATGTTCAGACGACCCGCGGACTCAGATGACCGGCGGGCGCCCCAGGCGGGTGAGGCGCCAGACCGTCCTCCATCGCATCGGGCGCCGCTCTCCGCCGGGCCGCCGCAGCCCCTCCGCGAAGCCGCCGAACCAGGCCCGCAGCCCGCCGACCGACCGGGTCCGCAGGAGCGTGAGCACGATCCAGATGCCCAGGTGCACGGGGATCAGCGCCAGGGGCAGCCGGCGGCGGGTCAGCCAGACCCGGTTGCGGGCGGTCACGCGGTAGTAGATGGCGTGCCGGGCGGGCGAGGTCTTGGGGTGCTGGAGCAGCAGTTCGGGCTCGTACAGCACGGTCCAGCCCGCGTCGATGGCCCGCCAGGCGAGGTCGGTCTCCTCGTGCGCGAAGAAGAACTCGGCCGGCCAGTCCCCGGTCTCGGCGAGCATCGGCATGGACAGCGCGTGGCCGCCGCCGAGGAAGCCGGTGACCGGTCCGCCGCGCATCGGGTCCTTGGCGCCGACCCTCGGCACGTGGCGGCGCTGCGTCTCCCCGTTCTCGTCGGCGATGCGGAAGCCGACGATGCCGAGCCGCGGCCGGGCGGCGTACAGGTCGCGCACCTTGCGCAGCACGTCGCCGTCGACGAGGAGCCCGTCGTCGTCGAGTTCGACGACCACGTCCACGTCCCCGAACTCACGCAGCCTGCCCAGTCCGACGTTCCGGCCGCCGGGGCAGCCGAGGTTGTCGTCCAGCTCGACGGTGGTCACCTCGCCCGGCAGACCGAGGCGTTCGGCGAACTCGGGCAGCGGGCAGCCGTTGCCGACGATCACGATCCGGGTGGGGGCCACGTCCTGCTTGGCCACGGAGGTGAGCAGCGCGTCGACCTCGACGGGCCGGTTGCCCATGGTCACCACGGCAACGGCGATCCGTGGCCCCTCCTCCGCCTGCGACACGACACCCACCCCATCCCGGCCGACAACTGTGCCGCGATGCTAGTCGTTCACCGGGATGACCCCTCAAGTACGCCGTCAGGTCCGCCGTACGTACGTCCTGATCTACGCCCATAAGTACGTGATCAGGAACGCCGGTTCTCCTTGCGGCGGACGAATTTCAGTCCCGACCAGTCCTCCCCCAGGGCCGCCACCTTCACGTCGACGAGTCCGAGCGGCAGGAAGAGGTCCCGCAGATCGTTCTCCGCGATGTCGCTGCGGTGTCCGGCAGCGCGGCGGGGCCAGGCGATCCACAGCATGGACTCGTCCGCGAGGTCGCCGGCCAGTCCGGCCGCCCGCGCCGCCAGTCCGGCGTGCTCCCGGAAGAAGGCGAGGGTGACGTCCGCCCCTTCCGGGCCGCTCTCCGCGACCTCGCAGTCCTCCGGCAGCCCGGGAATCTCCCAGCCGGGCGGAGCATGGACCAGCCGCACCCGGTGGCCCGCCTTGATGCCGATCTTCCGGGCGAGCGGCGTACCGGAGTACCCGCCGCCCGCCGCGCTGGATCCCGTCATCCCCGCAGGATGACACCGCCCGGCCCGGCCGGCCCGCGTTCCCGGGCCCACCCGCGCACGCGGCGCCGCCGACCTCCGACGTACGCGATGACGCACGGGAGCGCGAAGGGGGCGGCGCAGGCGCGACGAACGGGGCGGCGCGGGGGTGACAGCCGTCCGGGGCACGCTCGACTACCGGTTGTCGGCGAGCGGGTTCATGCTGGTGAGAGCGGCCCGGTCCCCCGGACGTCCCCGGTGATTCCCGGGATGCCCAGAGCTCGCGGGCCGGGGACAGCGTGCGCCCGGTCCACCCCCGGCGGGCGCCACCAGGTTCCGGAGGGCGCCATGAGCTCACCATCCGTCCCGCCGCCGCCCGCGCCCCTGCCACCGCTGGGCCCGGGCTCCACGGACAAGGGCCTCAAGGGCGGCGCCCTGGGTCTGTTCTCCAGCACGGTGATCGGGCTGGCCTCCACGGCCCCCGCCTACAGCCTCGCGGCGACCCTCGGCGTCATCGTCGGGATCGTGGGCTTCCAGTCGCCGATCGTGGTCATCCTCGCGTTCGTCCCGATGTTCCTGATCGCCTACGGCTACAAGGAGCTGAACCGGGCCGACCCCGACTGCGGCACCACGTTCACCTGGGCGGCCCGCGCCTTCGGCCCCCGTACCGGCTGGCTGGGCGGCTGGGGCATCGTCGCGGCCGACATCATCGTGATGGCCAATCTGGCGCAGATCGCCGGCGCGTACGGCTTCCAGCTCATCGGCGCGGACGGGCTGGCGCAGGACACCTTCTGGGTCACCTTCGTCGGCGTCCTGTGGATCGCCCTGATGACCCTGATCTGCTACATCGGCATCGAACTCTCGGCCAACCTGCAGAAGGCGCTGCTCACGATCGAGATCGTGGTGCTGTTCCTGCTGTCGATCACCGCGCTGGTCAAGGTGTACGGCGGGACGGCGCCGAACGTCTCGTCGGAGATCTCGTGGTCGTGGTTCAACCCCTTCGAGATCAACTCGTTCGACGACCTGACCAAGAGCATCCTCGCCGGCGTGTTCATCTACTGGGGCTGGGACACCGCGGTGTCCGTGAACGAGGAGACCGTCGACCGCGACCGCACCCCCGGCCGCGCGGCCGTCATCTCGACCGTCATCCTGCTGCTCGTCTACGTCCTGGTCACCACGTCCGCGCAGGCCTTCGCCGGGGTCGGCGACAAGGGCATCGGGCTGGGCAACCCGGACAACTCCGGAGACGTCCTCTCCAGTCTCGGCGCCGAGGTCTTCGGCTCCGGGGGCTGGGGCACGGTCGCCACCAAACTCCTGATCGTCATGGTCCTCACCTCGGCGGCGGCCTCGACCCAGACGACCATCCTGCCGACCGCGCGCACGACGCTGTCCATGGCCGCGTTCAAGGCCATCCCGCAGCGCTTCTCCCGCATCCACCCCCGGTTCCTCACCCCGACCTGGTCCACCGTGGGCATGGGGATCGCCTCGATCGTCTTCTACGTGATGCTGACGCGGGTGAGCGAGAACGTCCTGGCCGACTCCATCGGCTCGGTCGGGCTGATGATCGCCTTCTACTACGGGCTCACGGGCTTCGCCTGTGTCTGGTACTACCGCAAGGTCCTCACGCGCAGCGCGCACGACCTGTGGACCCGCGGGATCATGCCGGGCCTCGGCGGTCTGATGCTGCTGTACTTCTTCATCAACGCCTGCATCGTGTACGCGGCCGCCGACTACGGCAGCACCTCGTGGACCCTGCCCTTCCCGCCGCACCGGCAGCTCGGCGGCGTGTTCGTCACCGGCGTCGGCGCGCTGCTCCTCGGAGCGATCCTGATGTTCGCGTACAGCGCGTTCCGCCCCGCCTACTTCCGCAAGGAGACGATCCCGGTCTCGTCCCACGACCGGGACTCCCACTGACCCACGGGCGACCGGGACGCCCGCTCCCGCCCGCGACCGGAACGGCGTGTGACCGACGGCGACCGGAACGGCGTGTGACCGACGGCGACCGGAACGGCGACCGACCCGCGCGGGGGCGCGGGTCGGGAGAACGGTGAGCCGCCCCGGTGGCGCGGGGGAAGTGACCACCGGGGCGGTGCTGAGGGGCGGTGGCGTCAGGCCGACGCGCCCACCGCGACGTCCGTCGAACCGTCGGAGAGGACTTCGCCGTCCTCGTCGACGTCCGGCGGGATGGTCGACAGCGCGCTGGCGTGGAGGTCCTTCGTACGCAGCATCGTGAAGCCGATGACCGCGGCGACGAACCCGAGGATCGCGCTCAGGGTCATGGCGCCGTGGAAGGCGCTCATGAACGCGTCCTGCCCGGTGGCCAGCACCTTGTCGCGCAGCGGTCCCGCGGCCTGGGCGACGGCGTCGAGCGAGCCGGCGCTGATGCCGTGCGCGGCCTCCTCGGCGGCGCCATCGCCCATCTGCTTGCCGACCGCCGAGGACGTGAAGTCGTCGGCCACGCTGTGCTGGAAGTACGCGCCGACGCCGGCGATACCGACCGCGATACCGACCTGCTGGAACGTCTCGTTGATGCCGGAGGCGACACCGGCCTTGGCCGGTTCGGTGACGCCGATGGCCAGCGCCGCACGGGCCGGGTTGAAGGCGCCCATGCCGAAGCCGGAGATGACCAGCGCCGGGACGAGCACGGTCCAGGACGAGTCGGCCTTGGTGAGGTTCAGGAACAGGATGCCGACGGCCATGACCGCGGTGGAGCCGCCCAGCAGGATCCGGAAGGGGACCTTGCCGATGAGCCCGCCGCCGAGCGCTCCGGCGACGAACATCGCGCCGGTCAGCGGCAGGAACCTGAGGCCCGTGCCCCAGGCGTCCACGTGCAGCATGTTCTCCAGGTAGCTGGTCTCGAAGAACACCGACGGCAGCGCTCCGGCGTTGCCGATCATGGCGACGAGGGAGATGCCCACGAAGGTGGGGCTGCGGAAGAACGCCGGGTCGATCAGGGCGCGCTCGCCCAGGCGGCGCTCGATGACCACGAAGAGGACCAGGAAGAGCGCGCTGGCGGCGTACAGACCGAGCGTGGTGCCGCTGGTCCAGCCCTCCACGGGCCCGCGGATGGTGGCGAAGACCAGTGCTCCGAGCGCGACGCTGAAGGTGGCCAGACCGGTCCAGTCGGTGGGGTGGGCCCGCTTGTTGAGCGACTCACGGACGCGCAGCGCGCCGACGAGCAGGGCGAGCACGCCGACCGGCACGTTGATGTAGAAGATCCAGCGCCAGGACAGCGCGTTGATCAGCGAGCCGCCGATGAGCGGGCCGGTGGCGACGGCGAGACCGACGGCGGCACCGAACGCGGTGAAGGCGGTCGCCCGCTCCTTGCCGTGGAACTCGTGGCTGAGCATGGCGGGACCGACCGCGAACATGATGGCGGCGCCGACACCCTGGACGGCACGGAACCAGCTCAACTGGCCGGATCCGTCGGCCAGTCCACAGGCCAGGGAGGCGATGGTGAAGATGGCGAAGCCGACCTGGAAGACCTTCTTGCGGCCGATCCGGTCGGCGAGCGATCCCGCCGCCACCAGGAAGATCGCCAGCGTGAGGGCGTAGGCGTCGAACACCCACTGGAGGTCGGCGAAGCTGCCGCCCAGGGAGCGATGGATCTGCGGAAGCGCGATGGAGACCACGCTCAGATCGAGCATCAGCATGAACGAGCCCAACGCGACGATCCCGAGTGTCCACCACCTCGTGGGCGACGGAGCGCGTTCTGCGGACATGGGAGAACCTTCCAATCAGCAGGATCCTTAGATGATGGAAATCTAGATGATTGGAAAGCCATACGTCAACGTTCGTGACGTTCGGTAGCGGCGGGCGCGTCCGCCGAGGACCGACCAGCCCTTCACCGGAGTGCGGTCACCCGCGGTGACGGCCGCCGGTGCGCGACGGGAGCCCGAGGCGGCGGCGAAACGGCACACCGGGCGAAACGGAAGCCGACGTGGGCGCCGCCGATCCCGTGGACGTGGCCGGTGCCGCCGCCACCGTCGCGTCGCCCGATACGGCAGAAGCCCGCGGCGCCGTCGAAACGGCGCCGCGGGCTTCCTGGGGCTCTGTGGGCTTCGCGGGCTCCCGCGGGGAGAAAGCGCGGGCGAGTGGAAAACGGGTGTCAGTCGGAGCAGACCGAGGCGGGCCAGCGGCCCGCCATGAGGATGCCCAGCGTCTTGCGCAGCGCCTCGCGCTCGTCCTCCGCGAGTGCGCCGAAGAAGCCCGACTCGACCTCCGTGGCCACCCGGTCCGCGGTCGCGAGCGCCGCACGGCCGGAATCCGTGAGGATCAGGTTGTAGCGCCGCCGGTCGGCCGGATTGCGCCGGCGCTCGACGTGCCCGTTGCGCTCCATCTCGTCGATCACCGTCACGACGGTGGTCGGATCGAGGTTGAGCAGCCGGCTGAGGTCCTGCTGCGAGAGCTCGGGCCCGCCCGCCAGCGCGGCCAGCACGAAGAAATCGCGGATGCGCATGCCGACCCCGGCCAGCGCCTTCTCCACATCCTCCACCAGCACCAGCCCTGCCTTGTGGAGCAGATAGCCGGGCCGCTCGGCGATGAGGAAGTCCTTCCGGGGGGACGCCCCGTGCTGCTCGGCGTTACCGCTGCGCACCATGAGCCGACTCCTTCGATCGTGGCAGTCTCCACCATCGAAGATACAACGATTCTTCCGCGGGTAACCCCTCCCCCTGGCGGGATCCCGGCGACCGGGGCCCCGCGCCCCTCGGCGGCGGCCACGGGAAGGACAGATTCCGGAGCGGGAGGAATTCATCCGTCCGCAATCGGCCCCGCGATGCCGCACGTTACGTCGATGCAAAATCGAACGGACCATCACGGTCCGGGTCCCCGAAATGGAATCAGCCATTCTCCGGGAATGGACGAGGTCAGACAATTGATGATCACGTGCGGAGTCGGCCATTCGATCGAGGCGGCCGGGTGTCGCCTGTGTCTCGCATCACATAGGGCGTTGTGGCGCGCCTGCTAGGCTCCTGAATTGCCTGGCCAGAACATCGCTCACAGCGACTCGAGCCAGACACGAGGAAAACAAGAGCGCTTCGCGCGACGGGGGAAAATAGAAATGGTTAATTTTTCGATCAGATGCTGTAGCGGACAACGCTGACGCCGGGGAACGCGCGCCTCTACGCGCCGATCCCGCACCACTGGTGCCACAGTGCCGGTCTGACACAACCGGCCTGAAATCACTGGTCCGGCGTCCCACACCGGCCTGTTCGGCCGGTTCGGCGTCCTTCACCCGCCTGCCGGCACCGGCACGGCATCCATCACTGATCCGACCTCATCCGACTTCAAAGGTCTGACACCGCGCACTGCGCCGCGCTACGCGCGTCGCGCCCTGTGCCGCTTTGTCACGCACCTCTCCATCACCACGGCCGTTTTTCGGACAGGGCTGCCTTTCGACGCCGCTGTCCTCTCCAGCATGGAATGGAAAAGCTCGATGAAACAATCAAGCACCGCCCTCGCCGAAGCCCTGGAGGACTGGCTCGGCGACCCCGCGGTGGAGCGGAACTCCTTATCTTTCGCGGGGGCACTGGAGCTCGACGAACGCGACGAACTTCCGTCCGCGGGAATCGAACGGGTCCGTGCTTTCGGATTCAACCGTTATTTCGTTCCGGAACGACTGGGCGGCGATCTCCGGGCCGCCGAGGACATCCTCATGCTGACCAGGGTCATCGCCCGCCGGGACATGAACGTCGCGGTGAGCGAGAGCACCCAGGTCTGGATGATGCTCGCCTGGGTCGGCGGGGACGCCGAACAGCAGGAGAAGCACGCGGCCACGGTCCTCGCCGGCGGGGTCGTGCCCTGTCTGGCCTACTCCGAGCCGGAGCACGGCGCCGACCTGGCCGCCAACCGGTTCACGGCCACCCCGGACGGCGGACAGTACGTCCTGACCGGCGAGAAGTGGCCGATCAACCGGGGCCGGACCTCCACCCACGTGGTGCTGCTCGGCATCACCGGCGACGAGACCACGCCGGCCAAGCGGCAGCAGTCCATGTTCCTCGTGGACCGGTCACAGATCGTCTCCGGCGAGGTGTCCGGCGTCCCCCGCGTCCCGACCTACGGTCTGCGCGGCTGCGACATCAGCGGAATCGCCTTCGACGGCGCCCGGGTGGACGCCTCGGCCCGGCTGGGCGCCGAGGGCGAGGGACTCGAACTGGCCCTGCGCGGCCTCCTGATCACCCGGACCTTCTGCACCGGCCTGTCGCTCGGCACGGGCGACACCATGCTGCGGACCGTGACCGGGTTCCTGTCGGAGCGGATCCTCTACGACGGACCCGCCACCGAGATCCCGTACGTCACCGAATCCCTCGCCAACGCCTACCTGAACCTGCTCGTCGCGGAGTGCGAGAGCCTCGTCGCGATGCGCGGACTGCACCTGTACACCGAGCAGTTCAGCATCTGGGCGAACCTGGCCAAGGTGCAGGTGGCCCGCCTGGTCGACTTCAACAGCAAGGCCCTGGCCCGCACCCTGGGCGCCCGGTACTTCATGCGCGCCGCCGAACACGTGGGCACCTTCCAGAAGATGCTCCGCGACGGCGCCGTCGTATCGGTCTTCGACGGCAGCGAGCCGGTCTGCCTGGACAGCCTCGCGCTCCAACTGCCCGCCCTGGCCAAGGCGCAGGGGCACACCCCGGACGAGGACTGGCGGGCGCTGTACGACCTGCGGGCCGAACTGCCCGCCTTCGAGCCGCACCGGGTGAGCGTGTTCGGGCGCGGCAGGGACGCCACGTTCGCGAGCCTGCCCGCGCTGATCACCCGCCTCGGCGAGCTGTCGCCGTCCGCCGGCTGCGACGCGGACCGGCTCGCCGACCTGCGCGGCCGGGCCGGGGAACTGAGCCGGGAACTCGACGCGCTGCTCGCACGGGTCCAGGAGGTACGGCAGTCGGGCGCCGCACTGCCCGCCCAGCCGACGGCCTCCGCCAAGTCCACCCCGCCCCGGCTGATCAGGATCGCGGAGGAACTGAGCGCCCTGCACGCCAAGGTCGCCGCTCTCGGCGTGTGGCTCTTCAACCGGGACCACCTCGACGAGTTCTTCGCCGGCGGCGAATGGCTCCAGGCCGCGCTGGCCCGCCGCCAGATCCACCAGTACGAGACCGGCGAACTCGACCCCGAGACCGCCCACCGGCTCTTCGCCCAGCTCAACTCCCAGTACGCCACCGACGAGTTCTTCTCGATCCGCCGCATGCGCATGGCCTCGCCCGGCGCGCGCGAGGCCGGCCGGGGCGACGAGTCGAACGCCGCCTGACAACCCCCCACCACCACCGAACACCGGAAGGTACCGATCTGCGATGAGCACGACCGACATGACGATCGAAGAAGTGAAGAGGGTCCTCCTCGAGGCCGTGGCCACCGAGGCGGGAGTCCCGGCCGCCGAGCTGGAGACCGACCGGCCCTTCACCGACTACGGCCTGGACTCCATGGCGGCGCTGACCGTCGGCATGGAGATCGAGGACGTCTGCGGCCTCTCCGACCTGCCCGTGGACCTGCTCTGGGACCACCCGACGGTGGACACCCTGTCCGAGGCCCTGTGGAAGCTGATGAACAACCAGCCCGTCTCCGCCGCCATGGACGGCACGCGATGACGACAGCGCCTCCGACGACTACGGCCGACACGACGGCCGACACGACGGCTCCGGCAGGCTCCACGGCTCCGGCGGATCCGGTCGACTCCGTGCGTCCCGTCAACGCCCAGCAGGCCGGCCTGTGGTTCATCCACGAGACCGACCCGGGGTGCTCCGCGTACCACATCGTGTTCGGCGCCGAGGTCACCGCCGACGCCGAACTCGGCGTCCGGGCCCGGGACATCCTCGACGGCCTGACCCGTGATCACGACGCCCTCCGGACCGGCTTCCGGGCCGGCCCGGAGGGCCCCGAGCAGTTCGTGCGGGACGCCGTGCCGCTCGACATCCGCCTCACCGACGCACGGGGGACGGACCCGCAGGAGCTGCGGGACCTCGTCCGGACCGACAGCCGGACCCCGTTCGACCTGTCCCGGCCGCCGCTGTGGCGCGTGCACCTCTACCGCACCGGCGAGCACACCTGGGTGTTCACCCTCGTGATGCATCACATCGCGGCCGACTTCTGGTCACTGGCCCTGCTCCTCTCCGAGGTCCGCAGCCGCCTGGAGGGGACGCCGGGCCGGTTCGCCCTCGACGGCGCCGCCTTCGCCGCGTACGCCGACCAGCAGCAGTCCTTCCTGGCCGGCGAGAAGGCGCGGACGCTGCGCGACGGCGAGGAGAAGCGGCTGGGCGACGCGCCGACCCATCTGGACCTGTACGGCGACCGGCCGCGCCCGCCCGCGCCGTCCTACGACGGCGGCTCGGCCCCGTTCGCGCTGTCCGCCGCCACGACCGAAGCGGTACGCCGACTGGCGCGGGAGACCTCCGCGACGCCGTACACCGTGCTGCTGTCGGCGTACTTCGTGCTGCTGAGCCGGCTGAGCGGCCAGTCGGACATCGTCGTCGGCACCCCGACCTCGGGCCGGCTGCACCGCAGGTTCCGCGACGCCCTCGGCAACTTCGTCAACACCGTCGTCGTACGGGGCGAGGTCGACGAGGAGTCGACGTACCGCCGGCTGCTCACGGCCTCGCGCGAGCGCGTGCTCGAAGCCATGCGGGCGCAGGAACTGCCCTTCCCCTGGCTGGTACGGGAGCTCGCCCCGCCGCGGGACCCGAGCCGCACCCCGCTGTACCAGGCGGGCTTCGCCTGGGACCGGCTGCCGTTCCTCTCCGACATGGACGCGTTCTTCCTGCTGGAGCCGGGCCCCGGCGGCGAGCTGGACGTCGCCGGCGCCACCCTGCGGCCCTACCCGCTGCCGCAGCAGGAGGGCCAGACCGATCTGTGGATCGAGATGGGCGCGGAACGCGAGGGGGCCTTCGCGGGCGTCCTGCGCTACAACACGGACATCTTCGGCGCGGGCACCGCCCGGGAACTCGCCGCCACCTTCGTCACCACGGTGGAGAGCCTGGTCACCCGCCCGGACGAGCCCCTGCGCGACCTGGTGCGCGGCGACGAGCGGCAGCGGGCCCGGCTCGCCGCCTGGGGCACCGGACCCGAGCGGGAGATCCCGGAGGCCCGGCTGCCGGAGCTCTTCCGGGACCGGGCCGCGCGGACGCCCGACGCGGCCGCGCTGACCGCCGACGGCGAGGAGTGGAGCTACGCGCGGCTCCTGGACGAGGTCGAGCGGACCGCGACCGCCCTGCGGACGGCCGGCGTCGCGCCGGGCGACCGGATCGCGGTCATGGCAGAGCGCGGCGCACCGCTCGTGGCCTCGCTGCTCGCGGTGCTGGAGGTAGGCGCCGCGTACGTCCCGCTCGACCCGAAGCTCCCCGTCGAGCGGCTGACGTACATGGCCGAGGACTCCCGTGCCCGGCTCCTGATCAGCCAGAGCGACCTGCGCGACAGCCGCCTGCCCGGCCTGCCGGTACTGGAACTGGACGACCTGGCCGCGGGGGTGCACGGCGTCGGCACGGACGGGGCCGGTGCGGACGGGGCCGGGGCGGACGGGGCCGGTGCGGGACAAGCGGCGGCGGAGGCCGACGGCGGGGCCGCGGCGGTCGCCACCGCCTCCGATCCCGCGGCCGGTCCCTCCGACCTGGCGTACATCCTCTACACCTCGGGCTCCACCGGACGCCCCAAGGGTGTGGCGATCCCCCATCGCGCTCTGACGAACCTGCTCCTCGCGATGCGGGACGACACCGGATTCACCGCGTCGGACAGCCTCCTCGCCGTCACCACGATCTCCTTCGACATCGCCGGCCTGGAGCTGTACATGCCCCTGGTCGCCGGTGGCCGGGTCATCGTGTGCGACAGCACGACCGCCGGCGACGGTGCCGCCCTCGCGGCCCGCATCGAGGACTCCGGCGCCACCTGGATGCAGGCCACCCCCACCTCCTGGCGCATGCTGCGCGACGCCGGCTGGAAGGGCGAAGCCCGCCTCAACGTCCTGTGCGGCGGAGAGGAACTCCCGCTGGACCTGGCCGAGTTCCTGGCCGAGCGGGTCGCGAGCCTGCGCAACGTGTACGGGCCGACCGAGACGACCGTGTGGTCAACCTCGGGCCGGGTGGAACCCTCCTCCGGCATCGACATCGGCGCGCCCCTCGCCAACACCCAGCTCCACGTCCTCGACCCGCAGGGCCGTGGCGTCGAGCCGGGGGTCCCCGGTGAACTGTGGATCGGCGGCGACGGCCTCGCCCTCGGCTACTGGGACCGCCCGGAGCTGACCGCGGAGCGGTTCGTCACCGGACTGCCCGCCGCCCCCGACCGGCGTCTCTACCGCACCGGTGACCGGGCCCGCTGGACGAGCGACGGCCGGCTGCTGCACCACGGCCGCCTGGACAACCAGGTCAAGCTGCGCGGCTACCGCATCGAGCTCTCCGAGGTCGAGGCCGTCCTCGGAGCGGTGGACGGCGTCTCCGCGGCCGTCGTCGTGGTCCGCGACGACCGGCTCGTCGCCTATCTGGTCGCCGAGCCCGGGACCGAGCTGCGGACGGCGGACGTCAAGTCGGCCGCCTCGGTGTCGCTCCCGCCGTACATGGTGCCCGGCATCGTCATGGTCCTCGACGAACTGCCCCTGACCGCCAACAAGAAGATCGACCGGAACCGGCTGCCGGAGCCCGTCGTCACTCCGGGCGCCGGATTCGAGCAGCCGCGCGACGCCACGGAGATCGTCCTGGCGCGGATGTGGACCGAGATCCTCGGGATCTCCCAGGTCGGCATCCACGACAACTTCTTCGACGTGGGGGGCCACTCGCTGCTCGCCGTCCGGCTCAGCGCGGCCATCCGCACCGAGTGGGACGTGGACGTCCCGATCTCCGACATGCTGCGCCAGGGCACCATCGCCGAACTGGCCGCCATCGTGCGGTCCGGCGGCCAGGGGACCTCGCGCACCCCGGTCGTCACCCTGCGCGAGGGAACGGCGGGCGAGCGGCCCGTCTTCCTGTTCCACCCCTTCGGCGGCACCGTGTTCTGCTACGTCGAGCTGACCCACCACCTCCCGCCGGGCAGGCCGGTCCTGGCCATCGAGGCCCCCGGCATCCAGAACGAGGGCGAGGCGGAGATCAGCGTGGAGGCCATGGCCACCCGCTACATCGAGTACCTCAGGGAGATCCAGCCGGCCGGCCCGTACGCCCTCGGCGGCTGGTGCTTCGGCGGAGTCATCGGCTACGAGGTGGCCTGCCAACTCCGTGCCGAGGGCGAGGAGATCGAGTTCCTGATCGGCATCGACAGCCGGGCGCCGATCGAGGAGAACATCCCGGAGTCCGCGGACGACTCGACGATCCTCTCCTGGTTCGCCCGGGACCTCGCCGTGCCCGCCGGGAAGACGCTCGACATCCCCGCGGACCATCTGCGGGCCCTCGGCGGTGACGCCGCGTTCGACCACATCCTCGAACGGGCCGCCGCCATCGGCGTCCTCGCCGAGGACGCCGACCGCGCGCAGATCCTGCGCTACTTCGAGGCCTACCTCGCCAACGGCATCGCCCTGCAGACCTACCTGCCCGAGCCCGCCGAGCTGGACCTGGTCCTGCTGCGCGCGGCCGACGAGCCCGCCGAGTACGGGCCCAAGCTCGGCTGGGAGGCCCTGATCAAGGGATCACTGAACGTCATGGACGTCCCCGGGGACCACAACTCGGTGATGTATCCGCCGCACGCCGAGACCGCCGCACGGGCGATCGCACCCCACATGGAAGGAGCCACCGACGATGGCGACCACTGAAACGGTCAAGGCCGAGTACGCGTTCCGCCTCCCGGTGACGCCCAAGGAGGCGTTCGCGCAGATCTCCGACCCCGCGCAGGACCCCGTCTGGCAGGCGGCGTGCGTGGACGTGAAGCTGCTCGACGGGGAGCCGCGGCCCGGCGGCCGCTACGAGATCACCTTCCAGCTCATCGGCAAGCGGATGGAATTCACCGTCGAGATAAGCGAGTTCGAGCCGGGCCGGCGCTCGAAGTTCCACACCCTCGACGGTCCGTTCCACTACGTCGGCACCTACGACTACGAAGAGAACGAGGACGGGACCACCACCGTGCACTGGACGTTCGAGGTGGAACCCGGGGACTACTTCGGGATCATGCCGAAGACCCTGCTCCGGAAGGTGCTCGTCAACTCGGTGAAGAAGGACTCCGGAAAGCTCGCGGCACAGCTCGGACAGGGAGCACGCAACCGATGAACACACATCACGAAAAGGCCCGTCAGGACGAGCCCACGAAGGTCGTCGTCACCGGGCTCGGGGAGATCACCGCGCTCGGCGAGGACGTGGCCGGCACCTGGGACGCCATGCTGCGCGGCGAGAGCGGCTTAGGTCTGCTGGACGAGGAGTCCTGGGCCAAGGACCTTCCGCCGCTGCTCGGCGGCCGGTCGAAGGCGGACCCCGGTCTCGGTCTGGAGCACCAGCAGCGCCGGCGGCTGAGCCGGTCCGCCCAGTTCGCGGTGAAGGCCGCGGCGGAGGCGTGGGCCGACGCCGGACTCGACGACGCGCCCACGGCCCCGCACCGGGTGGCCGTGGTGGTCTCGGCCGCGCTCGGCGACATGACGTCGATCATCGACGGCTGGGAGGCGCTGAAGACGCGGGGCTGGCGACGCGTACCCCCCATGACCGTGCCGATGTCCATGGGCAACGGCTCCGCGGCGGCCGTCGCCCTGCTGGTGAACGCGCGCCTCGGCGTGCACGCGACGGTGAACGCCTGCTCCTCCGGCACCCAGGCGCTGGTCACGGCGGCCGAACTGATCCGGGCCGGGGACGCGGACATCGTGGTGGCGGGCGGCGCGGAGGCCCCGCTGCACCCGCTGGTCCTGTCCTCGTTCGCGGCCATGCGGGCGCTGTCGCAGCGGGTCGACGACGCCGCGTCCGCCTGCCGCCCGTTCGACGCGGACCGCGACGGGATGGTCCTGGGCGAGGGTGCCGGCATCCTCGTCCTCGAGTCCGAGCGGCACGCCCGTGAGCGTGGCGCCCGGATCTACGCCGAGCTCGCCGGCGTGGGCATATCGTCGGACGCGTACCACATCGTGCAGCCGGAGCCGAACGGCACCGGCACCGTCGCCGCCGTCCGCTCCTCGCTGAAGGACGCGGGTGTGACACCCGCGGACGTCGCGCTCTTCAACGCCAACGGCACGGCGACCGGGCCCGGCGACTCGTCCGAGGCCCGCGCGGTGCGGGCGGTGTTCGGGGACGCGGAGCAGGGTCCCGCGCTGACCGCGAACAAGTCGATGACCGGGCACAGCCTCGGCGCGGCGGGCGCGATCGAGTCGATCACCACGATCCTCTCGCTCTACCACGGCCTGGTGCCGCCGACCCGCAACTTCACCCGCCTCGACGAGGGCCTCTCGGTCGACGTCGTGCACGGCAGTCCGCTCAAGCTGGGCCCCGAGCAGAACGTCGCGGTGAAGAACTCCGCCGGGTTCGGCGGCCACAACGTGGCCCTGACCTTCCGGGGCCCGGTCGACCGCGCCGACGCAGAGGCGGACGTGACGTGACGTCGGCCGGAGGCCGGGAGCACGGCGCGGTCGTGACCGGGCTGGGCGCCCTGACACCGCTCGGCGCGAACGCGCCCGACGCGTGGCAGGCCCTGCTCGACGGGCGGTCCGGAGTACGGCGCCTGGACGAGGAGCGCGAGGACTGGCCCGAGGATCTGCCGGTGCGGATCGCCGGGACGGTGACCGCGGACCCGGTCGAGATACTCGGCCGGGTCCAGGCCCGCAAGCTCGACCGCGGGGAGCAACTGGCCGTGGCGGCGGCCCGCGAGGCCTTCCAGGACGCGGGCCGGCCCCCGGTGGAACCGGAACGCCTCGCCGTGGTCGTCGGCACCGGGATCGGGGGCATCCTGAGCGCGCTCGGACAGGACGACCTGTACGAGCGGGCGGGCATGCGGAAACTGTCCTCGTTCGCCGTCCCCATGCTGATGCCGAACGGACCGGCGGCCTGGGTCAGCATCGATCTGGGGGCGCGGGCGGGGGCCCGCGCCCCGGTCAGCGCCTGTGCCTCGGGCGCCGAGGCGATCGCGCTGGCCCTGGACCTGATCCGGCTGGACCGCGCCGACGTCGTGGTGGCCGGGGGCACCGAGGCCAGTCTGCATCCCTTCATCACGGCGGCGTTCGCGCAGATGAAGGCGCTGTCGCGGCAGGAGGGGGACCCGGCCGCGGTGTCCCGGCCGTTCGACGCGGCCCGCTCGGGCTTCGTGATGGCCGAGGGCGCCGCGGTCATGGTCCTCGAACGCGCCGAGTTCGCCCGCGCCCGGAGCGCCCGGGTCTACGGCACGGTGGCCGGCGCGGCCGTGGGCTCCAGCGCCCGGCACATCTCGGCGTCCGACACCGAGGGGCAGGTCCTCGCGATGCGGGCGGCCCTGCGGGACGCGGGACTGGAAGCCCGCGACGTCGGCCATGTGCACGCCCACGCCACCTCGACCCCCGGCGGCGACCTCGCCGAGGCCGAGGCGGTGGCCAAGGCGCTGGGCGAACATCCCGTGGTGACCGCGACGAAGTCGATGACCGGTCACATGCTCGGCGCCTCGGGCGCGTTCGGCGCGATGTCCGCGCTGCTCGCGCTCCACCACGGGGTGGTCCCCGCCACCCGCAACCTGGACGACCCCGACCCGGCCGTCCGGCTGGACGTGGTCAACGGCACCAACCGCACGGGCCGGTGGGACGCGGCACTCGCCAACTCCTTCGGCTTCGGCGGACACAACGTCAGCCTGGTGCTGACACGCACGACATGACCCGCGTCCGGGGGGACGCGTACGGGGGAAGGGGGAGCAAGGCCATGAAGATCGGAGTGCTGGGAACGGGCACGATCGCCGCCACCCTGGCGACGATGTTCGCCCGGGCGGGACACGAGGTACACGTGGGCCCGGGCGCCGACGGAAGCCGCGCGACAGTGAGCGGCGGGGGCGGGGGCGGGGCGATCGTGTCCGGCGGGAGTTGCGAGGAGGTGGTCGCGCGGTCCTCGGTGATCGTCCCCGCCTTCCTCGGCGTTCAGGGAGCGGTGCAGCAGCTCAGGCCCTGGCGGGCGGGGCTGTGGGGGAAGATCCTGGTGGACGTCACCAACCCGTTCACCGGCGGGCACATCGACTTCGTGGGCCCCTGGGCGGTCGGCGGCACCGAGGATCTCGCCGCGGCGTTCCCCGGGGCGCGGCTGGTCGGCGCCTTCAAGAACGTGTGGTGGGAGGCGTTCGACGGATGCCCGGACCCGGCCGCCCCCGACATCCAGGTGATCTCCGACGACACGGAGGCGAAACGCACGTTCCTGCGCCTGTGCTCCGCCACCCCCTTCACCTACGTCGACGCCGGCGGCCTGAACCAGGCCCGCCGGGTGGAACGGATGGCACTGTCGGGGGTGAGCTGGACGGGGATGTCGGCGGCCTGAGACGAGAACGATGCGTCCGAGGCCCAGGGGCAGCACGCCCTGGGCCCACCCGTCGACCATGGGTCATAGGCAACGCGCGGCCAAGCCGACCAGCCAGGCTGGGCAGCGCCCGTCACAACATCGCACGACCGCCGGCCGGCCATCGCGATCCGCTCCGATTGGAGGGCTCAAGTGGGGTGACGCAGCTCGCAGTCGGGTAAGGCTGCGTAGCAGGCGGCACACCTTGGGGGCGCGGTGAGTGCAGAGTCGGTGACCGCTGCGGCAGCTACCTTGATCGCGTTGGGTTCGCTCTATGTATCCATAGTCCAGTCGAGACTGAGCGTGATACACAACAAGCACTCGGTGCGTCCGCTTCTCCAGCAGCGGCAGATCAAGGACGGCGTCGCTCACCAAGCGGGGATCGAACTCATCAATGCCGGGCTTGGACCAGCCATCGTGACCCACACGTTGGTCTACCTCGATGGCGAGCACATCGGAGCTTGGACCCGGCCGATCTTCGATCGCGTTCTGGATCGGACGCGAGACGGTGTGCAGAAGTACGCGCTGCCCGGCGGAACCGTGCTCCTCACGGGGCAGAGCGTCTTCCTGCTGAGACTCGCGCCCTTCGACCGCGATCACGACGATGACTTCGGCGATCTCGTTGTGCGACGGCTCCGCATCGAGATCCACTACGAGTCTCTGTACGGCGGCGAGGACTACGTCCTGCATTCCTAGTTCGCCCAAGAACTGATCCGCAGCCGGACGCGAGGCGGAGCGGGACCGACACTCCCGCCATGCGCCGCACGCGAGACGCCCCTTGCCCCGCACGATCCACCGGTGCCGGAAAGGGAGGGCTCGGCTGTCAGCGCCGGGGCGCTCGTCGGCGGGTCAGCACGACCGTGCCCGCACCGGCGGCCAGGGCCGCGGCGGCCACGCCCGCGAGGGGGAGCGTGGAGCCGGCGCCGGTGTTCGCCAGGCCGCCACCGGTACCCGAGGAGCTCTCCGAGCCTGCCGCCACGGAACCGCCCACGGACCCCGAGCCGCCCGTGGACGCGGTGCCGGAGCCGGCCGTTGAGGAGCCCCCGGTGGAGGATGTCGAGCCGGAGTCACCTGTGGAACCGGTGCCGCCCGCGGAGCCGCCGCCCGTGGAACCGGTGCCGCCCGTCGAACCGGTGCCGCCCGTCGAACCGTTGCCGGCGGTCCCGAGGAGGAACACGGCCGTGTCGTTCTTCTTGTTCTTGTCGAACGGGCGCTCCTTCGCCTCCAGGGCCACCGAACCCTTGGCCCCGACAACTGCCTTCACGATGCGCAGGTGGAACGGGAAGGTGTAAGTGCTGTTCTCGTTGGCCCAGTAGTAGCTGCTCGGAACGCAGCTGTAACTGCCTGCGTCGACCTTCTTGCAGCCATCGGCCTTCAGGGTCACGGTCGTTCCCGCGGGCATCTTGACCAGGACATGGGTCACCGCGCCGCTCTCGCCGTTGTCAGGCATCACCCAGGCCGGTCCCGCGTTGGTGAACTTCGCCTCCAGCGTGACGAACTGCCTGTCGCGGTCCGTCACTTGCGCCGCCACCTGGAAGTCCGCCGTGTTCACCGCCGTCACCGGCACACCGGCATAGTCGTAGGCGGGGTTCTTGGCCGGCCCGATCCCGCCCAGCGGAGTGGTCGAGGGCAGCTCGACCAGATTCACGGCGGGTCCGGTCCCGGACACGTCGTCGACAGGGCCGTTCTCGGACATGACCGGGTCATAGTCGCTGATCGTCACCGCAAGGTGCTCGTACAGCGCGTGGCCGAGGACATCCAGCGACAACGGCTTCTCCGGCGCGTAGACGGCACCGGGCTTCACCTCCTGATCGAACTCGCAGGCCACGAAGTACTTGCCCGGGAGCCCTTCTTCGTCGACGGGGACCGCGGGGGCTCCCGGCTTCTCCCCACGAGAGCGTTCACAGTTGGAAGGCAGTTCCTGGTGGGTCAGTCCGCGGCTGAAGTCGTAGGTCAGCCAGACCTTGTCGAGTGTCTCGGTGCCCTTGTTCGCGAAGGCGCCCGGCAGCTCGAAGCTGCCGCCGGGCTTCACGCCCGTGACCGGCTTCAAGAGACCCAGCACCAGACCGGGCCGGGTGTTGTCGGCCGAGGCGGGCGCCGCGGCCAGGGCCAGGGCGGTCAGGGCGACGGCACCGACCATGGCGGAGGTCCTGCGGAGCGGGCGGGCGCGGTCGGCAACGGATCGAGGCACGGGGAGTCCCTTGCGGTGAAGCGACGGAGGCGTACGGGCGAACAACTGGGAACAGCGGTTCCGCCGCGTCAGACACCACGTGGCACCAGACGGTTGTACGACGCTCCCGACGAACGTGATCACGCGGGCGCCACGCCGGAGAAAGGAGAAAGGGAAACGCCCTGAGGGATTCAGGAACCCTCTCCAGCTAACCGGGCCCCGTCGCCGGATCCGAAAAAAGCAAAAGCCCCAGGTCACGGCGAGTGAGTCCTGGGGCTTCCACAGAGCCGCCTTCGGGATTCGAACCCGAGACCTACGCATTACGAGTGCGTTGCTCTGGCCATCTGAGCTAAGGCGGCGCGCTGTCCACACCTATGGTGCGATCAGCAACGTCGGTAAGTCTACACAGTTTCCGGGGGTGCTCCGTACACGGCCCGGTGTGGGGGTTCCGCAGGGGCTCGGAGGGGCTATGAGCAGCGCTTTCCCTTCTCGGGAGGGGTGCCCTGGAGGAGGTAGCGGTTGACCGCGGAGTCGATGCAGGTGCTGCCGCGCCCGTAGGCGGTGTGGCCGTCGCCGACGTAGGTCAGGAGCTTGCCGGAGGAGAGCTGGGAGGCGAGGGACTGCGCCCAGGGGTACGGGGTCGCCGGGTCCCGGGTGGTGCCGACGACGAGAATCGGCGCCGCCCCCTTCGCCTCGATGCGGTGCGGCTCGCCGGTGTTCTTGACCGGCCAGTACGCACAGTTCAGCGAGGCCCAGGCCAGACCCTCGCCGAAGACCGGGGACGCCTTCTCGAAGGCGGGCAGCGACTGCTCGACCTGGTCCGGGCCGGAGAAGGCCGCCGGCAGGTCGAGACAGTTCACGGCGGCGTTGGCGGACATCAGGTTCGCGTACCGGCCGTCGGCGTCCCGCTCGTAGTAGCTGTCGGAAAGGGCCAGCAGACCCGCGCCGTCGTCGTTCTTCATCGCGGACGTGAGCGCGTCACGGAGCTGCGGCCAGGCCGTCTCGTCGTACATCGCCGCGATCACACCGGTCGTCGCCAGCGCCTCCCCGAGCTTGCGGCCGTCCGGGTCCCCCGTCGGGATGGGCTGCTTGTCCAGTTGCCGGAAGAACGCCTTCAGGTTCCGGCCCACCTCGTCCGGGCTCGTACCCGCGTCACCGAGCGGACAGTCGCTGTGCCGCACGCAGTCCTTCGCGAAGGACTGGAACGCCGTCTCGAACCCGGCCGTCTGCTCCTCGTTGAGCTTGCGCGCGTCCAGGGAGGGATCCAGCGCGCCGTCCAGCACCAGCCGGCCCACCCGGTCCGGGTACAGGCCCGCGTACGTCGCCCCCAGAAGCGTCCCGTACGACGCCCCCACGTACGTCAGCTTCTCGTCGCCCAGCACGGCCCGCAGAATGTCCATGTCACGGGCCGCCTCGACCGTGGAGACGTGCCGCAGCAGCTCGGGCGAGTGCGCCCCGCAGCCCTCGGCGAACTTCTTGAAGGCCTCGACGAGCTGATCCGTCTCCCGGCGGTCGTCCGGTGTCGTGTCCGTCTGGGTGTACGCGTCCATCGCGCGCCCGTTGAGGCATTCGACCGGCTCGCTGCGGGCCACTCCCCGCGGGTCGACCGCCACCATGTCGTAGCGGGCACGGACGTCCGCCGGATAGCCGATCCCGGCGTACGACTGGAGGTAGCCGACGGCCGATCCTCCCGGCCCTCCCGGATTGACCAGCAGCGAACCGAGCCGCTTGCCCGGCCCCGTGGCCTTCTTGCGGGAGACCGCCAGCCGCACGTCGCCGGAGCCGGGCTTCGCGTAGTCGAGCGGCGCCTTCATCGTGGCGCACTCGAATCCGGGAACCCCGCAACTGCGCCAGTTCAGCTTCTGCCCGTAGTACGGCGCCAGCGCCGACGGTGTGGCGCTCGGCAGCGCGGTGAGCACCGCCTGGGTCGTCGCGGCGGTCGTCGTGGAACTTCCCGAGGAGCAGGCGGAGAGCATCAGCGCCGCGGCGGCCAGCAGCACGCCGCTCGCACGGAGGGGTCGGGTCGGCCGTGTGGTGCGCCTCATGTGCATCTCGCGAGCGTAACCGTGTGCGATCACAGGATCACCTCCAGTCGCGGAAGCGGCTCGTACGAGTGACCCGGTCAACCAGCCACCGGTTACGTTCACCGGTCGCCCGACACGAGCCAGGCAGGTCGCTTTCCTACCCAGGTCTACACCGAGCGGATCGCTCCCCGCCCACCGCGACGGCCGGACCCGGACGGATCTCCCCCGTCTCGAGTCGGGTCGGCGCGCCGGGATCAGCCCGCGCGGAGCGCCAGCGTCATCGCCTCCACCGCCAGCAGCGGAGCGACGTTCCGGTCGAGTGCCTCGCGGCACGCGGCGATCGCGTCGATGCGGCGCAGCGTCGACTCCGGCGAGCTGCCGCGGGCCAACCGCTCCAGCGCGTCCTCCGACTCCACGTTGGCGATGGCCAGGCGGGAGCCGAGCTGAAGGGCCAGGACGTCGCGGTAGAAGCCGGTGAGGTCGATCAGGGCGAGGTCCAGGCTGTCGCGCTGCGTACGGGTTCTTCGACGCTTCTGCCGGTCCTCCAGCTCCTTCATCACGCCCGCCGTGCCCCTGGGCATCCGTCCGCCCTGCGCCGCGCCGAGCGCCGCCTTCAGGTCCTCGGTCTCCTTGACGTCGACCTCCTCGGCGAGCTGCTTCGCGTCCTCCGCCGCCGTGTCGATCAGTTCCTGGGCCGCCTTGAGACAGCCGCCGACGTCGTCGACCCGCAGCGGGAGCTTGAGGACGGCGGCCCGGCGCTGACGGGCGCTCGGGTCCGTCGCCAGGCGGCGGGCCCGCCCGATGTGGCCCTGCGTCGCGCGCGCGGCGGCCGCCGCCACGGCGGGCTCGATGCCGTCACGGCGGACGAGGATGTCGGCGACGGCATCGACCGGCGGGGTACGCAGCGTGAGCAGCCTGCAGCGGGAGCGGATGGTGGGCAGCACGTCCTCGATGGACGGCGCGCACAGCAGCCAGACCGTGCGGGGAGCGGGCTCCTCGACGGCCTTGAGCAGGACGTTGCCCGCACCCTCCGTGAGACGGTCCGCGTCCTCGAGGACGATGACCTGCCAGCGCCCGCCGGCCGGGGAGAGCTGGGCGCGGCGGACCAGGTCGCGGGTCTCCTTGACGCCGATGGAGAGCAGGTCGGTACGGACGATCTGCACGTCGGCGTGGGTGCCGACCAGGCTCGTATGACAGCCGTCGCAGAACCCGCAGCCGGGGATCCCGCCGAGCGCGCGGTCAGGGCTCACGCACTGCAACGCGGCCGCGAAGGCGCGCGCGGCCGTGGAGCGGCCCGAGCCGGGCGGGCCCGTGAACAGCCAGGCGTGCGTCATCTTGGACGCCTCGGGGAGCGTGGCTTGCGCGGCGACGGCCGTGACGAGGGCGTCGGCGTCCCGGGCCGCGGCGGCGAGCTGCTCGCTCACCTTCTCCTGGCCCACCAGGTCGTCCCACACAGGCATGGGCTCCGCCCCTTCCGTCGCACTTTGCCTCGCGTCGTCCATTGTGCGGGTCGCCACTGACAACGGGGACCACCCACCGGACCACCGGCCCCACCGAGGCCACCCGCCGGACCACCGGCCCGCCGGGGCCACACACCGAAGCACCAGGGCCGCGGACGAAACCCGCCGGACCCGCCGACGGCCGACCACCGGACTCACCGGCGGGCGGACCGAAGGACCCATCGGACCGACCGGACCAGCCAGACCCGCCGAACGCAGACCCGGCGACCGGCAGACCGCCCACCGGCGACCCGCCTGATCACAGACCCGCCGACCCGCCTAGCGTCGCCGCCCGCCCCGCCCGCGGCCCGGGCCCTCGTCCCAGTCGTCCTCCTCGTCGCGCGGGCCCAGCAGTTCGTCCGCCAGGGTCGGGAGGTCGTCGAGCGGGGTCTCCTCGGCCCAGTCGGGGCGGGGCCTGCGGCGCGGAGCGCCCGTCTCGTCCACCTGCGGCAGTTCCCGCGTGCGGTCGGAGGGACCCTCGGGCCCCGCCGCCGGCCGCTCGTCGCGGAAGAAGCCCCGGGGCATCCGGTCCGTCGGGTTCCCGGACGGCGCGTCGCCCCGGCTCCCCGCACCCCTGTCCCGTACCGGCGGAAGAACGGCCGTCTCGTCGGCCGCACCCGGGTCGGGGGAGACGGCCGGCAGCACCGCCGTCTCGTCCGCCGCACCGCCGGGAATTGGCGGCTTGGGCAGCGTGGCCGTGTCCTCGACGTCCGAGCCGGACCCCGGACGACCGCCCGAGCGGCTCTCACCACCGGGTCGTACGGGCGGAAGCACGGCGGTCTCGTCGGCCGCCCTCGGGTCGGTCACGACCGGCGTCGGCACCGTCGGCTGGTTGTCCGGCGCGGAAAGCGCCGCGGCCCCGGACGACACCGCGGCCCAGGAAGGCTTCGAGGGAGCGGCGGGGGACGCCGGCGGAGTCGCCGAGCGCGTCGGGGCCTCACCGGCCTCGGCCACCTTCCCGGATGTGGACTGCGAACCCGTCGGACCGGCCGGCTTCGGGGCCGTCCCGGCACTCGACACCGCGGCCTCGGTCGAAGCCGCCGCGGCCGCCGAAGCGGCGGCGGCCTCCGCGGCGAGCCGCCGGGCCTCCTCGGCCCGCAGCAGCGCCTCCTCGGCCTTCCGCTGCTTCTCCAGACGGCGTTCCTCGGCCTCGGCGCGCAGCCGCGCCTCCTCCTCGGCCTGCCTGCGGGCCCGCTCCTGCTCCGCGGCGCGCGCCTCCTCCTCGGCGAGAAGCCGGAGCCGCTCCTCCTCGGCGCGGCGGCGGGCCTCCTCGGCGCGCTGCCGGGCCTCCTCCGCCTGGCGCTCGGCCTCCCGCCGCTGGGCCTCCTCCAGCTCGCGCTGCTTGCGCTCCTCCTCCTCGGCGCGCAGCTTCGCGAGCTGGGCCTGGCGCTCACGCTCCAGGCGTTCCTCCTCCGCCTTGCGGGCGGCCTCTTCCTCGGCCTTGCGCCGGGCCTCCTCCTCGGCAGCCCTGCGCGCCTCCTCCTGGGCCTTCACCTCGGCCTCGGAGAGGGGCAGCATCACGTCGAGCCGGTGCCGTACGACGGTGGTGACGGCCTCGGGCTCCTGCGCGGCGTCGACGACCAGGTAGCGCCCCGGGTCGGCGGCGGCGAGCGTCAGGAAACCGGACCGCACGCGCGCGTGGAACTCGACCGGCTCCGACTCCAGCCGGTCGGGCGCCTCGGTGAACCGCTCGCGGGCGGCTTCCGGCGACACGTCCAGCAGGACGGTCAGATGCGGTACGAGCCCGTCCGTCGCCCAGCGGTTGATCCGGGCGATCTCCGTGGGGGACAGATCGCGGCCCGCGCCCTGGTAGGCCACGGACGAGTCGATGTAGCGGTCGGAGATGACGATGGCGCCCCGCTCCAGCGCGGGACGTACGACCGTGTCGACGTGCTCCGCGCGGTCGGCGGCGTACAGCAGGGCCTCGGCGCGGTGCGAGAGGCCCGCGGACGACACGTCGAGGAGGATCGAGCGCAGCCGCTTGCCGACGGGCGTGGCGCCCGGCTCACGGGTCACGACGACCTCGTGGCCCTTGGCGCGGATCCAGTCGGCGAGGGCCTGGGCCTGGGTGGACTTGCCGGCTCCGTCGCCGCCCTCCAGGGCGATGAAGAAGCCGCTGGTGGCGGGCACCTGCGCCGGGTCGTCGCCACCGCGCAGGGCGTCGAGCAGGTCCTTGCGCAGCGGCACGCCGGAACGGTCGTCGACCTTGGCGAGCACGAGGGCCGCGACCGGCAGCAGGAGCGCGCCGACCAGCATCAGGGTGAAGGCGGCGCCGCCGTGCGCGAACACGAACTTGCCGCTTTCCAGCCGGTGCGGGCCGATCGCCGCGGCCACCAGGGGCGCCACGATCGCGCCGACCGCGACGAAGACCCGTACGACCGCGTGCAGGTGCTCGGTGGTGCGGGCCCGCCGGTGGTCCTCGGTCTCCTGGTCGAGCAGCGCGTGTCCGGTGTTGGCGGCGACACCGGCGCCCACGCCGGCGAAGGCGAGGATCAGCAGCACGGTGGTGACGTCCGGGACGAGGCCCGCGGCCAGCAGCGTGATGCCGGTGAAGGCGATCGCGAGGGCGAGCAGCCGGCGCCGCGACAGCGACGGGAGCAGGGAGGGGGCCGTGCGGATACCGGCGACGACGCCGCCGGTCAGCGCCAGCACCAGCAGTCCGTACGTCACCGGTCCGCCGCCCAGGTCGATGGCGTCCAGCACGGCGACGGCGACGGCGGCCGCGATCGCCCCGGCGACGGCGGCGCAGGCCGGCACGAGGAGCGGGATCGCGCCCGTGCGGCCCTTGTCGCCCGCGGTGCCCGTCTTCGGGCGGCGCAGTCCTTCGAGCGGCGACCGCGCGCGCGGGGTGCGCGCGTCGGGCAGTTCGAGGAAGGTGATCACGGACAGCGAGGCCGCGAACAGTCCGGCCGCCACGTACGAGGCGAGCGCCACCTGGTGCAGGTGGAACCAGTCGATCCCGGCGCCCAGCATGTTGCTGACGAGGGAGACGGCGACCAGGGCGAGGGCCGCGATCGGCACCGCGACGAACGCGGTGCGCAGGGACAGCCGCCGCAGGGCGTCCATGTGGTCCGGCAGCGGGCGCACGGTGGCGCCCTCCAGCGGCGGCGCGGGCAGCAGCGCGGGTGCCGCGCTCTCCCGGCACACCGTCCAGAACCGCTCGGCGACCCCGGACACGAAGACGATGACCAGGAGCACCGCGAGCGCGTTGTCCGGGGTCCAGTCGATGAACAGGGGCGCGACGATCAGGAGCGCGGCCCGCAGGCCGTCGGCCACGAGCATGGTCCAGCGCCGGTCGAGCGGTCCCTCGTGCGACGTGAGCGATGTGAGGGGTCCAAGGAGCACGGCTCCGAAGAGCAGCGTCGCGAGGACGCGCGCCCCGAAGACGGCCGCCACGGCGAGGGCGGCCCCGCGGGCGCCGCCACCGAAGGAGCCCTCGGAGATCGCCGCCTGGAGCGCGAGGACGACCAGGACAAGCAGGGACAGGACGTCCGCGACACCTCCCACGAGGTGTGCGCTCCACAACCGCTTCAACTGCGGTTGCCTCAGCAGTGCGCGGACGGCACGCTCGCGCGAATCCGCGACCAGGGCTTCGTCGGGGGCCCAATTGTGGGCCGTTGGCTGCTCGGCTCGCGTCATCCTGCAAGCCTATCCGGACCCACTGACTCCCCGAGGTGCTGCCCGAACATACGGACGCCCCTACACGAAATGGTGTAGGGGCGTCCGCTTTTCCGTCACGTCACCTGGACCGACGGATCGGCCCCGTCGGCTCAGCCTTCCGAGGCAGCCGTCTTCTTCGCGGCGGTCTTCTTGGCGGGCGCCTTCTTGGCCGCCGTCGTCTTCGAAGCCGTCGTCTTCTTGGCGGCGGTCTTCTTGGCCGGCGCCTTCTTCGCGGGCGCCTTCTTGGCCGCCGTCTTCTTCGCGGTCTTCTTGGCCGGACCCTTGGCACGCTTCTCGGCGAGCAGCTCGTAGCCGCGCTCCGGCGTGATGTCCTCGACGCTGTCGCCGGAGCGCAGGGTCGCGTTCGTCTCGCCGTCGGTGACGTACGGACCGAAGCGGCCGTCCTTGACCACGACGGGCTTCTCGCTGACCGGGTCGGTGCCCAGTTCCTTCAGCGGCGGCTTGGCGGCCGCGCGGCCCCGCTGCTTGGGCTGGGAGTAGATCTCCAGCGCCTCTTCCAGCGTGATGGTGAAGAGCTGGTCCTCGGCGGTGAGCGAGCGCGAGTCCGTGCCCTTCTTCAGGTACGGACCGTAGCGGCCGTTCTGCGCGGTGATCTCGACACCTTCGGCGTCCGTGCCGACGACGCGCGGCAGGGACATCAGCTTGAGGGCGTCGTCCAGGGTCACCGTGTCCAGCGCCATCGACTTGAACAGCGACGCCGTACGCGGCTTGACGGCGTTCTTGCCCGTCTTCGGGGTCCCCTCGGGGAGCACCTCGGTGACGTACGGGCCGTAGCGGCCGTCCCTGGCGATGATCTGGTGACCCGTCTGCGGGTCGGCGCCGAGCTCGAAGTCACCGCTCGGCTTGGCGAGCAGTTCCTCGGCGAGTTCGACGGTCAGCTCGTCCGGGGCCAGGTCCTCGGGGACGTCGGCGCGCTGGTGGTTCTCGTCGTCCTTCTCCCCGCGCTCGACGTACGGGCCGTAGCGGCCGACGCGCAGCACGATGGAGTTGCCGACCGGGAACGAGGAGACCTCGCGGGCGTCGATGGCGCCCAGGTCGGTGACGAGCTCCTTGAGACCGCCCAGGTGGTCGCCGTCGCCGTTGCCGGCCTCGGCGGCGCCGGCCGCGTCGCCCTCGCCGAAGTAGAAGCGCCTGAGCCACGGCACGGCCTGCGCCTCACCGCGGGCGATGCGGTCGAGGTCGTCCTCCATCTTGGCGGTGAAGTCGTAGTCGACGAGCCGCCCGAAGTGCTTCTCCAGGAGGTTGACCACGGCGAACGACAGGAAGGAGGGCACCAGGGCCGTCCCCTTCTTGAAGACGTAGCCGCGGTCGAGGATCGTGCCGATGATCGACGCGTACGTCGACGGACGGCCGATCTCGCGCTCTTCGAGCTCCTTGACCAGGGAGGCCTCGGTGTAGCGGGCCGGCGGCTTGGTGGCGTGGCCGTCCACCGTGATCTGCTCGGCGGACAGCGGGTCGCCCTCGCCGACCTGCGGCAGACGGCGCTCACGGTCGTCGAGCTCGGCGTTCGGGTCGTCCGCGCCCTCGACGTACGCCTTCAGGAAGCCGTGGAAGGTGATCGTCTTGCCGGACGCGCTGAACTCGGCGTCCCGGCCGTCGGCGGACGTGCCCGCGATCTTCACGGTCACGGAGTTGCCGACCGCGTCCTTCATCTGGGAGGCGACGGTGCGCTTCCAGATCAGCTCGTACAGCTTGAACTGGTCGCCGGTCAGTCCGGTCTCGGCGGGGGTGCGGAAACGATCACCCGAGGGGCGGATCGCCTCGTGCGCCTCCTGCGCGTTCTTGACCTTTCCGGCGTACGTACGCGGCTGGGCCGGCAGGTAGTCGGCGCCGTAGAGCTGGGTGACCTGGGCGCGGGCGGCCGTGACGGCCGTGTCCGACAGGGTCGTGGAGTCCGTACGCATATAGGTGATGAAGCCGTTCTCGTACAGCTTCTGCGCCACCTGCATGGTCGCCTTCGCGCCGAAGCCGAGCTTGCGCGAGGCCTCCTGCTGGAGCGTCGTCGTACGGAACGGGGCGTACGGCGAGCGGCGGTAGGGCTTGGACTCGACCGAGCGGACCGCGAAGTTCGTGTCCGCCAGGGCGGCGGCGAGCGCGCGGGCGTTCGTCTCGTCCAGGTGGAGCGTGTTCGCGCCCTTGATCTGGCCGAGCGAGTCGAAGTCGCGGCCCTGGGCGACGCGCTTGCCGTCGACGGCGGTCAGCCGCGCGACGAGGGTGGACGGGTCGCTCGCGTCACCGGTGCGGCCGGTGCCGAAGGTGCCGGTCAGGTCCCAGTACTCGGCGGAACGGAACGCGATGCGCTCGCGCTCCCGCTCGACGACGAGCCGGGTCGCCACGGACTGGACACGGCCGGCCGACAGGCGCGGCATGACCTTCTTCCACAGGACCGGCGAGACCTCGTAGCCGTAGAGACGGTCGAGGATGCGTCGGGTCTCCTGCGCGTCGACCATGCGCTTGTTCAGCTCGCGCGGGTTGGCGACGGCGCTGCGGATAGCGTCCTTGGTGATCTCGTGGAAGACCATCCGGTGGACGGGAACCTTGGGCTTCAGGACCTCCAGGAGGTGCCACGCGATGGCCTCGCCCTCGCGGTCCTCATCGGTGGCGAGGAAGAGTTCGTCGGAGTCCTTCAGCAGGTCCTTGAGCTTCTTGACCTGAGCCTTCTTGTCGGCGTTGACCACATAGATCGGCTGGAAGTCGTGTTCGACGTCCACACCGAGGCGGCGGACCTCGCCGGTGTACTTCTCAGGCACCTCCGCGGCGCCGTTGGGGAGGTCGCGGATGTGCCCGACGCTCGCTTCGACGACATATCCGGGGCCGAGGTAGCCCTTGATCGTCTTCGCCTTGGCAGGCGACTCGACGATGACGAGTCGGCGGCCGCCGTGTGCGGTGTCGCTGGTCGGGGACAACTTCGCTCTTCTCTCCGGTCGACGCGGAATCTCCTCGGGGCCTGGCTCCCGAGAGGTCGGGTCATGCTGACGCTGCGGAGTGTGACGGTACATCCCGCCCCCGTGTCAAACGGGAAAAGCCCGCAACGGCCACTCGAACGGTAACCCGACTACCGCCATTCCTGCCGCCCGGAGTGTCGACCCGCTCTTCCGGGCCTATCCGGAGGGTAACTTCCCAGTTACCCGAGGCGTGCTGCTCACGCGCGGTCTCACAGGCGCGTGAAGCACCACACGGCGAGCACCAGTGCCCCGCTTCCGGCGACGCTCGCGAGGGTCGCCGATGCGACGCGGTTCACACCGTGGGCGACCGGCTCGCCCTGCCGTACCCGGACCACCGCCCAGGCCAGGATTCCGCCTCCGAACAGGGCGAACACCATCCCCGCGAAGATCGCCGGCCCGCTTTCCATGGCTCTGTCCTCTCACCCCGGGTCCCCAGGCTCGGGACGCTGACACGCCCCGGCAGCGGGCGTACGAACCCACGGTGAACACCAGGCAACCGGTGCCCCATGGGCCCCTCACGCAGCACCCGACGCCGGGATCCACCCCGCCGTCCGGCGTCCGCGGACGGGGCCTCCCACGCCCCCGACTGTGGCGAATCCGTCGTTCCCGCCCCGTCCCGCCGATGGCCGGCAGCCTCCGCGCGGCGCTCCGCCCGCTCCCGGCTCCCCTCGATCCCGCCTCGACCCGCCGCCACGGAGTCGCCCTCCCTCGCAGCCGGTCCCTTTCCTCCTCGCCCTCGTCTCTTTTCTCGTCCTTTCCACGGACGCCTTTGCCGTGACCGGAGTCCGTGTCCGCGTCGGCGTCGGCATCCGTCCGCCCATCCATATCCGTCATACGGGCCGGCCATTCATATCGGCTGTCCGGCCCGTATCCGTCCGGGCCGGACAGTTACGCCGGGTAACTGCTGCGGGCGATTGCGGCGCCGGTGAGGCCGCCCGGAGGTTGGCCGGTTTCCCCTCTCGGGCGGCCGACAGCGAACCCCCCGTTTATTCGACCGGCTCCAGGAATCCCTGCTCGACCAGCAGACGGATCTGAGCGGGCGTGCGGTCCCGCAGCAATACCGGGTCCTCGCCGACCAGTTGGGCGATGGCGTCGAGGATCCGGCCCGCGCTCAGTGTGCCGTCGCACACGCCGGCGAAGCCCGCGCCGACCGTGTCCACCTTGGTGGCCCTGCGCATGCCGCGGTGCTGACGCAGCACCACATGCTCCGGGTCCTCGGCGCCGGGCAGCCCGACCTGCTCCTGCACGACCTCCGCCACCAGTCTGAAGTGACCGGCGAGCAGGCCCGCGTCGTCGTTCCGTCTCAGATAGTCGACCCGGTCGAAGTGCTCCCGTACGGCCTCGCCGAGCGGCTGCTCGACGGAGTGCGGCCACTCCTCCACCGTGACCGACGGCTCGGCCTCCGTCGTCCTGCGCAGGGTGATCCATCCGAAGCCGACGGCCTTCACCTTGCGGGCCTCGAACTCGTCCAGCCACGCGTCGTACCGCGCCTGGTAGTCGGCCGGGTCGGCCCGGTGGTCGCCCGAGTCGCGCAGCCACAGCTCCGCGTACTGCGTGACGTCCTGCACCTCGCGCTGCACGATCCACGCGTCGCAGCCGCGCGGCACCCAGGAACGCAGCCGGTCCTGCCAGTCCTCGCCCTCCACGTGCTGCCAGTTGGCCAGGAACTGGGCGTACCCGCCTTCGTTCAGCCGGTCCCCCGCCTCCTGGACGAGCGTGCGGCACAGATCGTCGCCGCCCATTCCGCCGTCGCGGTACGTCAGCCGGGCGCCCGGCGAGATCACGAAGGGCGGGTTCGAGACGATGAGGTCGTACGTCTCGTCCGCGCGGATCGGCTCGAAGAGGGAGCCCTGGCGCAGGTCCGCGGCCGGTGCGCCGGAGAGCGCGAGGGTGAGCGCGGCGATGCGCAGGGCACGGGGGTTCAGATCGGTCGCCGTCACGCGCGTGGCGTGCTGCGCGATGTGCAGGGCCTGGATCCCGGAGCCCGTGCCGAGATCGAGCGCGGAGTCGACGGGCCGGCGCACGGTGATGCCGGCGAGGGTCGTCGAGGCGCCTCCCACTCCGAGGACGACCTCTTCGTCCCGGCTCCCGATGCCGCCCGCTCCCCCGACGGCGCAGCCGAGGTCGGACACGATGAACCAGTCCTCGCCATCGGGCCCGCCGTAGGGCCGGATGTCGACGCTCGCCACGACCTCGTCCCCGCCCGTCCGGGTCAGCCAGCCGCTCTCCAGGGCGTCCTCGACGGGCAGCACCTCCGCCACACGCGCGTACGGCACGGGCTGCTGCAGCAGGAACAGCCGGACGAGCGTCTCCAGCGGTGTGTCTCCGCGGGTCGCCCGGAGCGCGGGCACGGTCTCGCTGCGCGCCAGCGCGGCGTACGCGGGGGCACCGAGCAGGTCGAGGAGACCGTCCGCGGTGAAGGAGGCCCCGAGGAGGGCGCTCCGCAGCCGGGCGGTGGTGTCGGCGTGATCGGACGAGGGCAACGGTGACAGGCTGGTGTGACTCACGCCTCCCATTGTGTCCGCTATCGCCCACGGGCACCCACACCTGTGGACAGAGCCCGGCCTGTGGACATCCCCACCTGTGGACAGAGGTTCACCCGTAGGCCGGGGCTCCTCCGCTCACCGCGGCTCGTCTGTCGACGGCGGCCCCGCTGGGGACGGCGGGCCGGCGCACGCCGAGAGCCCGGCGCGCACGCGTGCCAGGCTCTCCTCTGGCTCTGCGGACGGCCTCAGCCGTTGGCCGCCGCCGGGGACCCGGACGCCGACTTGCAGCTCTCCTGCTGCGCCATCGCCTTGCCCACGTCACCCTCCTCCAGCTTCTTCAGGGCGTCGTTCCCGCTCTGGCTCAGCTTGCCGAGCTGGGTCGCGATGCCCTTGAGGCCCTCGGCGAACTTGGCCTGGTCCTTGGTGTCGAGCTTGGCGACCTGTGTCTTCAGGGCGGCGTACTGCGCGGAGATGCCGTTGAGCTCCTTGACCGCGTTGGTCTGCTTCGTCTTGCCGTCCTCGACGTCGGGCGGTCCCGCGTTGTCGACGGCGGTGCCGATCGCCTTGTAGGCGTCGGACATGTCCTGGAAGGCCTGCGCGTCGGTCTTCTGAACGGCTTCCGGCGTGCTGTTGTCCGAGGTCTGCTTCTGGATCGCGGCGTTCGCTTCCTCGATCTTCTGCGCCTGCGGCTTCACCGCGTCACAGACCTGCTTGGCCCAGGAGTTCAGCTTGTCGTTGCCACTGTCCCCGCTGCTGCCGCATCCCGACAGAGCGAGCACCAGTACCGCACCGCCGGACAGTGCGACCGCGAGCTTCTTGTTCACCGGTTTGGTCCCTTCCATGGCTCTCGGCCCCGGAACATACACGCCATGTGGGCGACACCCACATGGCGAATGCCCGCTATGACTGCTTTTGAAGCCATTTGCACCAAGCGAGAGAAGGCTCACGGCGACAACGTGAACACATGCAGAACGGGCGCGCGGCACGTCAACACGCGCCGCGCGCCCGCCTGTTGGCCCGTATCTGATCCGGCACGGAATTCCGTGCCGGATCAGACGCGGAACCGGTGCGCTACGAAACCACCGCGGGGTCGGCCGACTTGGCGACCCCTTCGTCGTTGTCCTCCTCGTCGCCCATGACGATGCCGCGCCGCTTGGAGACGTACACGGAGCCCACGATCACGATGAGCGCGAGGACGGCGATGAACACCCGTACGCCGACGCTCTTGTCGTCGCCGTACGAGAACTTGACGATGGCCGGAGCGATCAGCAGCGAGACCAGGTTCATGACCTTCAGCAGCGGGTTGATCGCGGGGCCCGCCGTGTCCTTGAACGGGTCGCCGACGGTGTCACCGATCACCGTCGCCTCGTGGGCCTCACTGCCCTTGCCGCCGTGGTGGCCGTCCTCGACGAGCTTCTTCGCGTTGTCCCACGCGCCACCGGAGTTGGCGAGGAAGACCGCCATCAGCGTGCCCGTGCCGATCGCGCCCGCGAGGAACGAACCGAGCGCGCCGACGCCGAGCGTGAACCCGATCGCGATCGGCGTGAGCACCGCGAGCAGACCGGGTGTGGCCAGTTCGCGCAGCGCGTCCTTGGTGCAGATGTCGACGACTTTTCCGTACTCGGGTTTCTCGGAGTAGTCCATGATCCCCGGGTGCTCGCGGAACTGCCGCCGCACCTCGTAGACCACCGCCCCGGCGGACCGCGACACCGCGTTGATCGCCAGCCCCGAGAAGAGGAAGACGACCGCGGCGCCCGCGATGAGACCCACCAGGTTGTTGGGCTGTGAGATGTCCATCATCAGGTTCATCGGAGCGCCCGGCCCCGAGACCTTCTGGCCCACGTCGCTCGCGGCCGTGGTGATCGCGTCACGGTACGAGCCGAAGAGGGCCGAGGCCGCGAGGACGGCGGTGGCGATGGCGATGCCCTTGGTGATGGCCTTGGTGGTGTTGCCGACGGCGTCCAGGTCGGTGAGCACCTGCGCGCCCGCGCCCTCGACGTCGCCGGACATCTCCGCGATGCCCTGCGCGTTGTCGGAGACGGGACCGAAGGTGTCCATCGCGACGATGACACCGACCGTGGTGAGCAGACCCGTTCCGGCGAGCGCCACGGCGAACAGCGCCAGCATGATCGACGTACCGCCCAGCAGGAACGCCCCGTACACGCCGAGGCCGATCAACAGGGCGGTGTAGACGGCCGATTCGAGACCGATGGAGATGCCGGCGAGGACGACGGTGGCCGCGCCGGTGAGGGAACTCTTGCCGATGTCCCGGACGGGACGGCGGCTGGTCTCGGTGAAGTAGCCGGTCAACTGCTGGATGAGCGCGGCCAGCACGATGCCGATCGCGACGGCGACGAGTGCGAGCACCCGTGGGTCACCGTCCTTGGCCTTGATTGCCGCGTCCGTGACCCCGTCCAGTTCGCCGTAGGTCCCCGGAAGGTAGATGAAGACGGCGAGGGCGACCAGGACGAGCGAGACCACCGCGGAGATGAAGAACCCGCGGTTGATCGCGGACATGCCGCTGCGGTCGGAGCGCCGGGGCGCCACCGCGAAGATGCCGATCATCGCGGTGAGTACGCCGATCGCGGGCACGATCAGCGGGAACGCGAGCCCGGAGTCGCCGAACGCCACCTTGCCGAGGATCAGCGCGGCGACGAGCGTGACGGCGTACGACTCGAAGAGGTCGGCGGCCATACCGGCACAGTCGCCCACGTTGTCGCCCACGTTGTCGGCGATCGTCGCGGCATTGCGCGGGTCGTCCTCCGGGATGCCCTGCTCGACCTTGCCGACCAGGTCGGCACCGACGTCGGCGGCCTTGGTGAAGATGCCGCCGCCGACACGCATGAACATCGCGATCAGCGCCGCGCCGAGACCGAAGCCCTCCAGGACCTTCGGCGCGTCGGCCGCGTACACGAGCACCACACAGGAGGCGCCCAGCAGACCGAGCCCCACCGTGAACATGCCGACGACGCCACCGGTGCGGAAAGCGATCTTCATGGCTTTGTGCGAGACGGCGGTGAGATCCTTTTCGGGCTCACCCTCCGCCGGGGTCGCTTCCCGTGCGGCGGCGGCCACGCGGACATTGCTCCGTACGGCGAGCCACATTCCGATATAGCCGGTGGTCGCCGAGAACGCCGCGCCGATCAAGAAGAAGATCGATCGTCCGGCGCGCTGATTCCAGTCGTCCGCGGGAAGCAGCATGAGCAGGAAGAACACCACGACGGCGAATACGCCGAGCGTGCGCATCTGACGTCCCAGGTAGGCGTTCGCGCCTTCCTGGATCGCCGTCGCGATCTTCTTCATGCTGTCGGTGCCCTCGCCGGCCGCGAGGACCTGGCGCACCAGGATCCCGGCGACCACGAGCGCTGCCACGGCGACGACCGCGACGACCGTCACGATGAGACGGTTGCCGTCCGTCAGGACCGCGGCTGCGAAGGTTGTGGGGTGGTCAAACTGATGAGGGGTAGAAAGCCCCGCCATTCGTCCTCCTTGACGCTTGGGCTGAGCTCAAGATGTGGACGGATTCTAGGTACCGGAACCTGATCAAAACAGTGCGCGGTAAGCGGAATTAGCCTTCACTTGCCCTTCAGCAAATGATCGACAGGCGTCCACGGACCCAAATGCAGTAATGCCCCAGAAGCGTTGACGCTTGATCCAATTATCACGCGACTGATCGTGAACCAATTCACGAAACGCCGTGCGCGATCAACGGAATACACGATCACCGGAGCGCACGATCACCGTAAGGGTGAGGCAGGTTTCCCGGACATGCCGAAGGGCCCCACCGAGTAGGGCCCTTCAGGTCGAACTCAAGAGGGACGGCTGTCAGGTAAGAGCCACGGCCGGCGGCGTGGTGGGCCAGCTCATCCTGATCAGTCCGCCGTGCTCTCCGGCGATGACTTCAACGTCGTCGACGAGGCCGCTGATGACCGCGAGGCCCATCTCGTCCTCCTCGGCCTCCGCGTCCGAGACGGCGCCGGACGCCGCCCCGCCGGGCACGGAACCCGGCGCCTCGTCGCCGACCTCGATGGAGAACTGCTTCTCCTCCTCGATCAGCGTCACGTGCACCGGCGCCGCGATACCGCCGCTCTGGTGCAGTCCGACAGCACGAGTACAGGCCTCACCGACGGCGAGCCTGACCTCGTCGAGGACGGCCTCGTCCACTCCGGCCCTGCGCGCCACCGCTGCCGCCACCAGACGGGCGGTCCTGACGTGCTCGGGCAGCGCGCTGAAGCGGAGTTCAACGGTGGCCATGCATCCCCCTCTGAACTACGGGCGTGCTGTCTGGGGGCCGGGCCGAGGGGCCCGGTCCCCGATGTGTGCGAACCCGGGCCCCTCGGCCCGGGAGACCGGCCGTCAGTCGGTCGCGTTCACCGCCTCGTCCACCGAGGTGTGGATCGGGAACACCTTGGTGAGACCGGTAATACGGAAGATCTTCAGAATGCGCTCCTGGTTGCAGACCAGACGCAGCGAGCCCTCATGGGCCCGTACGCGCTTCAGGCCGCCCACCAGCACGCCGAGACCGGTGGAGTCGAGGAAGTCCACGCCCTCCATGTCGACGACGAGGTGGAAGCTACCGTCGTTCACCAGCTCGACCAGCTGCTCTCGCAGCTTGGGCGCGGTATATACATCGATTTCGCCGCCGACCTCGACGACCGTACGGTCGCCGTTAGGGCCGGACACATTGCGAGTCGACAGGGACAGGTCCACGGATCCTCCAGCACCTTGCTATCGAGCGGTCGCCCCATGGGACACCTCGGCAGAGCCCCCGGGACGGTTCGCCAGCCGCGATGGCATTCAATCACTTACCGGCAGGCGTGCACGACGCCTTGGGCCCATTGTCCGTCACGCCAGTGACACACTCGATGCCGATGGCCAAGAATCACCGATCCGATCGTTCCTCGGCGGACACCGCTTCCCGCCCCTCGCCGAGCACCGTCCTGGACCGGCTCGCCTCGGGGCCGAGCCGGGCTTCGCGCATCACTCATACGGAGCACTTGCCCCCGCGAGCGGGTCGCCATGCCGTCTGGCCCGACCGGATCCGTTCCGAGGTCATCGCCGCCGTGCAGGCGGCGGGCATCGAACACCCCTGGGCCCACCAGGCGCAGGTCGCCGAGCACGCCCTGGACGGCGAGTCGGTGATCGTCGCGACCGGCACCGCCTCCGGCAAGTCCCTGGCCTACCTCGCCCCCGTCCTGACGGCCCTCCTGGAGGGCTCGGAGGCCCCGAACGGCCGGGGTGCCACCGCGCTGTACCTGGCCCCCACCAAGGCCCTGGCAGCCGACCAGCGCCGTTCGGTGAAGGAACTTTCACAACCGCTGGGCAATGCCGTCCGCCCGGCCGTGTACGACGGCGACACACCCTTCGAGGAACGCGAATGGGTACGCCAGTACGCGAACTACGTCCTCACCAACCCCGACATGCTGCACCGCGGGATATTGCCCTCCCACCCCCGCTGGTCCTCCTTCCTGCGCGCCCTGCGCTACGTCGTCATCGACGAGTGCCACACCTACCGCGGCGTCTTCGGCTCCCACGTCGCCCAGGTCCTGCGCCGCCTGCGCCGCCTCTGCGCCCGCTACGGCGCCTCTCCCGTCTTCCTGCTGGCCTCCGCGACCGCCGCCGAACCCGCGGTCGCCGCGCGCCGCCTGACCGGCCTCCCCGTCGTCGAGGTCGCCGACGACGCCTCCCCGCGAGGGGAACTCGTGTTCGCCCTGTGGGAGCCCCCTCTCACCGAGCTGCACGGCGAGAAAGGTGCACCCGTCCGGCGTACCGCCACCGCCGAGACGGCCGACCTGCTGACCGACCTCACCGTCCAGGGCATGCGCTCGATCTCCTTCGTACGGTCCCGGCGTGGCGCCGAGCTGATCGCGCTGATCGCACAGGAACGGCTCGCCGAGATCGACCGCTCGCTGTCCCGGCGCGTCGCCGCCTACCGCGGCGGCTACCTCCCCGAGGAACGCCGCGCCCTGGAGAGCGCGCTGCACTCCGGGGAACTCCTCGGCCTCGCCGCCACCACCGCCCTCGAACTCGGCGTCGACATCTCCGGCCTCGACGCCGTCGTCATCTCCGGCTACCCGGGCACCCGCGCCTCCCTCTGGCAGCAGGCCGGCCGCGCGGGCCGCTCCGGGGAGGGCGCCCTGGCGATCCTGGTCGCCCGCGACGACCCGCTGGACACCTTCCTCGTCCATCACCCCGAGGCCCTGTTCGACCAACCGGTGGAATCCACCGTCCTCGACCCGGACAACCCGTACGTCCTGGCCCCCCACCTGTGCGCCGCCGCCTCCGAGATCCCGCTGACGGACGAGGACCTGGACCTCTTCGGCCCCGCCGCAGCCGGGCTGCTGCCGCAACTGGAGGCCGCGAAGCTACTGCGCCGCCGGGCCACGGCCTGGCACTGGACCCGCCGGGAGCGGGCCGTCGACCTGACCGACATCCGCGGGGGCGGCGGCAGCCCGGTGCAGGTCGTCGAGGCCGGCACCGGCCGCCTGCTCGGCACGGTCGACGAGGGCGCCGCGCACACGGCGGTCCACGAGGGCGCGGTCCACCTGCACCAGGGCCGTACGTACCTGGTGCGCAAGCTGGACCTGGAGGACTCCGTCGCACTGGTCGAGGAGGCCAGCCCGCCCTACTCGACGGTCGCGCGCGACACGACGACCATCGCCGTCCTCGAGACCGACGTCGAAGTCCCCTGGGGCGACGGTCGGTTGTGCTACGGCTCCGTGGAAGTCACCAACCAGGTCGTCTCCTTCCTGCGCCGACGTGTCATCACCGGCGAAGTGCTCGGCGAGACCAAACTCGACCTCCCTCCCCGTACGCTCCGCACCCGCGCCGTCTGGTGGACGGTCACCGAGGACCAGCTCGACGCGGCCCGGATCACCCCGGAGATCCTCGGCGGCAGCCTGCACGCCGCCGAGCACGCCTCGATCGGCATGCTGCCGCTGTTCGCCACCTGCGACCGCTGGGACATCGGCGGCGTCTCCGTCCCGCTCCACCCGGACACGCTCCTGCCCACGGTCTTCGTGTACGACGGCCACCCGGGCGGCGCCGGATTCGCCGAGCGGGCCTTCCACACCGCCCGCTCCTGGCTCACGGCCACCCGCCAGGCCATCGCCTCGTGCGAGTGCGACGCCGGCTGCCCCTCCTGCATCCAGTCCCCCAAATGCGGTAACGGCAACGACCCCCTCCACAAGCGAGGCGCGGTACGCCTGCTCACGGAACTCCTGCGGGCGGCACCGGAGCCGAGCCCGGAGACACCGGTCGGCGAGGAGTCGGGTCGCGTGTAGTCCGGCGGGAGTGGTCGGGCCAGGAGCGATTCGGGTGGGGCGCCATGGCCGGATGGGTCGGTCGAGGCACCTGGGCTCGATGCGCTGGATCGCTCGGATGGTCCAGGCGGGGCGCCAGGGCCAGATGGGCTGGGCGGGTCGCCGGGACCTGGCGGGGTGCCAGGGCTGGGCGGGTCACCGGGGCCGGATGGGCCGGCCGGGACGCCGGGACCGGACGGATCGCCAGGGCCGGATAGGCCAGATAGGCCGGATGAGTGAGGGCCGACGGCCGGTCGGAGGAAAGTTGGGCCGGGATAGGCCGAACGGGTGACGTGGGGGCGCTCGACCCCGCAGGCCCGGCTCTCGATCTGACCTCGGCGGTGATCGGCCCGATTCCGGACGACGCCGTCACCTCCGAGATCTGACCCTCGACCTCGCACCGCACGAGCCGCGCGCCCTGTGCTCGGGCCACCCGGTCCGCGCGGGCGCAGGCCGCCGTGCCACCGTCGCTCCAGTGGTCCGCCGCGGCGAGGGCCGCCAAGTCCGCGGCCCCCGCGGCCCGATGCCGCACCACGACGGCCTGCCCCATCGACAGCACCGCCCCGAAGACGGCACAGAGCACGGCGACCGCACCTACCGTCCACACCGTCGCGGACCCTCTGTCGGAGGACGCGCGCCACCCGCCTGAGGACGCACGCTCCCTATCGGAGGGCGCATGCCACCTGTCGGAAGACGCACGCCACCCGGCACGGCGGCCCACCCCGACAGGCGACCACACCCATCGCGGGCTCGGCCCGGCGCTCCGGTTCCTCATCTCCCCTCCACCTCGGCGGCCGTGTCCCCCACCGTCTCCTCGGCCAGCGCCACCGCCTCGTCCTTCAGTTCAAGGGACAGAGCGGCGGGACCGGGGGTCCGCGCGCCGACGGTGACCCGGACCAGATCTCCTTCCCGGCCCACCGTGACCTTCGCGCCGGGCGGGGCCGCACGACGGGCCGTCTCCAGGACGGCCTCCTCCGGGTCCTGGCGCGCCGCCGACCGAGCGCCCGCCCTCGCCGCGTCCACGCACTGGATCTGCGCCGAGGCGGCGAGCAGGGCCCCGACGAGCGCCATGCCGACGAGCACCAGAGAGGGCAGGACCACGGCGGCCTCGGCGGTGACGAACCCACCGTCCCGGCGCGAGGCCGGACCCGCCCTCAACTTGGCTTGTCCCCTGCGGTGTTCACATCTGGACATTGAGCGCCCGTCCCACGATGCCCTGCAGCTCCTCGCCGACCTGCCCGCTCGTCACCACCTTGTAGAGCGCGGCCGCGAAGGCCACCGCCGCGATGACACCCACCGCATACTCGGACGTGACCATCCCCGTGTCCCTGCGCGCCGCGACGGACGCGATCCGGGCCCGCACCCACGCACGCCCTCGCCCCTGCTCCCGCCCCTGTTTCCGCTCCAGCTCGTGTCCCTGCTCGCGTCCCCGCCCTTGCGCCGATCCGAGAACTCGTGCCATCCCGCTCATGTCAACCTCCTTGATATTCAGACCTGTCGGTCATTTCGCTCGCTCGCGTTCACCACTGCCGTTCACCGCTCACCTCCGCCGCCCGTCACCCACCACCCCCTCGCAGCAGTCCGCCGGCCAGCCCGATCACCACGGGCAGCACGCCGATCGCGAGGAAGGCGGGCAGGAAGCACAGGCCCACCGGGGCGGTGACCATGACGGCCGCCCGGCGGGCCTTCGCCGTCGCCGTGCGCGCCCACTCGGCGCGGGCCTCCGCCGCGATTCGGCCGACCGGCACAGCCGCCGGCACCCCCGAATCACCCGCCCGCTCCAACAGGCGCGCCAGCCCCCGAGCACCCGGCAGCGAGGCCAACCTCCGCCACGCGTCGACCGGTTCGCCGCCGAGCCGTACCTCCGCCGCACCCCGGGCCAGCCGCTCACCCACGGGTCCGCCCAGTGCCTCGCCGACGGCCTGCGCGGCCGCCACCGGACTGGCCCCCGCGGCGATACAGGGGGCCACCAAGTCGGCGGCGAGGGGCAGTTGGCGGGTGGCCGACGCCACGTCGTACTCCTCCGGAAGCACCGCGTTCCGCCGCCGAAGCCACCGCCGGACTGCGAACCCGGCCGCCAGCCCGGCCAGAACGCCGACGAGCCCGCCGACCAGAACCCAGCCGGCACACACCACACCCAGCAGAGGCAGCCATCGCCGGCCGAAGCCCCGTACCTCGTGGCGCCGCGGTGGCGGCTCGGGTTCCGGGATCATCAACGCGGCCAGACGTCCACGCACCCTTCTCACCCGCCTCACCGTCCCGAGCCAACGGGCCGGTGAGCCGATCAGGAGCACTCCGCACACAAGTACCCCCAGCCTGTGGACAACTTCTGCGCTCATGCCGCCTCCGCTCCTCGTACGATCCGCAGCGCCCACCACATCCCCACGCTCTCCAGCACCCCGCCGACCAGCAGGCAGCCCAGCCCGGGACCCGTGTGCAGCAGCACGTGCAGGGGGTTCGCGCCGAGCGCGGTGCCGAGCAGGAGACCGAGGACGGGCAGGCCCGCGAGCATGAAGGCGGTCGACCGCGACCCGGCCAACTGAGCGCGTATGTCGGCTCTTTGATCCCGCTCGGCTCGCAGCGCGCCCTCCAGCCGGTCCAGTCCCGCCGCGAGCCCCGCGCCCCGGTCCACGGCCACGCGCCAGCACGCGGCGAGCCCCACCAGTCCGTCGGCACCGGGCTGCCGTGCCGCCTCGGTGAGCGCGCCCGGCACGTCTCCGCCGAATCTCGCCGCGGCCAGCACCAACGGCTGCGCCTCGGCGAGTCCGTCCGAATCGCGGGCGGCCACGAGCAGTGCCTCACCGGGCTGGCGGCCGGCCCGCACCTCGCCCGCGAGTGCGCCGCACAGGGCGATCACCGCGTCGCCCCGTCGCTCACGTTCGCGCCGGGCCTCCCCCGCTCGCCGCACCCGGCGCAACAGGGGCATGCCTGCGGCTCCGAGGAGCAGGGGCACGAGCGATGTGCCCAGTACCGCGATCACCGCTCCCGCCACCAGGGACCACGCTTCGGGCCGCAGCCGCCCGCGCAGCCGTCGCCAGTCGACACGAGCCCGCTCCCACGAAGGCGGCCCGGTCGCCGCACCACCACCGGCGAGCAGGGTCCTCGCTCTGCGCGCGCCGGAGCCGTGCCCGCCGATCAGCCAGGCCGCGATCCCGGCACACGCCACGGCCGCTCCCGCGGGCGCGTCCGCCATCTCACCGAACCTCATCCCGCTCCCCGTTCGCATCCCGACGTCCGGCCTTCGTGAAGACCCCGCCGTCCGCCACTCCCGCGGGACTCCTCGTACTCCTCCGATCCGGAGGGACTTCCTGGCTCCCGAGCCCGAACGGCTCGCGCCACCCCTGACCCGACGCCATCGGCGTGCGGCACTCCTGGCTCGACCCCATCGGCTCGCGACGCCTCCGGCCCGGACCGATCGCTCCGCGGCCGCCCTGAGTTCGGCATTCCTGGCTTCCCGCCCGGAGGAGCTCCCGCAGCCGCTCCCACCCCCGTTCGTACGCGAAGGCGTCCTCGCCCCACCGCAGCGCGGGCACGGTCACCACCAGCCCCGACGGGGCTCGTTCCAGCACATGGACCTCGGCGATCCGGCGCCGGCCGGTCCGGTCCCGTACGAGATGGAGGACCACGGACAGTGCCGCCGCGAGTTGGCTGTGCAGCGCGGCCCTGTCTAGGCCGGCCGCGGTGCCCAGGGCCTCCAGCCGGGCCGGGACCTGCGCCGCCGCGTTGGCGTGGAGCGTTCCCGAGCCGCCCTCATGTCCTGTGTTCAGGGCCGCCAGCAGCGAGACGACCTCTGGACCTCGCACCTCGCCGACCACCAGCCGGTCCGGTCTCATCCGCAGGGCCTGCCGGACGAGATCCTGGAGGGAGACGAGTCCGACGCCCTCCTGATTGGCGGGCCGCCCTTCCAGGCGCACCACATGTGGATGGTCGGGCCGCAGTTCGGCCGAGTCCTCGGCGAGCACGATCCGCTCGCCCGGACCGACCAGCCCCAGCAACGCGCTGAGCAAGGTCGTCTTGCCCGAGCCCGTGCCTCCGCTGATGAGGAAGGACAGCCGGGCGTCCACGAGTGCTCTGAGGACCTTGTCCCCGCCCGGCGGCACCGTTCCCGCCGCCACCAGTTCGTCGAGGGTGAACGCGCGTGGCCGCACGACACGCAGCGACAGGCAGGTGGAGCCGACGGCCACCGGTGGCAGCACCGCGTGCAGACGGGTTCCGTCCGGCAGCCTGGCGTCCACCCAGGGGCGGGCGTCGTCGAGCCGTCTGCCGGCCACCGCGGCGAGGCGTTGCGCGAGCCGTCGTACGGCCGCCGTGTCCGGGAAGGACACGGAGGTCAGTTCCAGGCCGCCACCGCGGTCCACCCAGACCCGGTCGGGCGCCGACACGAGCACGTCGGTGACCGACGGATCGGCGAGCAGTGGCTCCAGCGGGCCGCTGCCGACCAGTTCGGAGCGCAGCCGCTCGGCCGCGCCGAGGACTTCGGCGTCCCCGAGCACCCGCCCCTGCTCGCGCAGCGCCTGGGCCACGCGCGCTGGGGTCGGTTCGGATCCGCTCTCGACCAGCCATTGCCGTACGCCGTCCAGCAGCCCCGCACCGCCGTCCGGCGCGGCCCCGGGTCCGTCCCACGCCTCGATCCCCGGGGGCGGGAGGCCTGGCGGGCCGACCCTCGTCTCCTTTCTCGCGTCCCAGTTCATACGCCCCCTCCTTCGACCGGAACGCGCTGCCAGAAGGCCGCGCAGAACCGTGCCAGGGGCCCCTTCGCCGCGCTTCCCGGCGGCGGCCCGCCGTCGAGCGGGAAGGACTCCGCCGGCAGTTCGCCCACCAGGGGCAGGTCGAGCAGACGGGCGACCTCGCGGTCGTCGAGGCCCGGCGCGCAGGGGCCGCGGACCACGATCCGCAGATCGCGCAGAACCATGCCGACCGCTGACGCCACCCGCCCGGCCGCCGCGACCGAGCGCAGGTCGGCGGGGACCACCAGCAGCCCCATGTCGAGCTGGGCGAGGATCTCGGCGACACCTTCGTCGATGCGACGGGGCAGGTCGACGACCACCGCACCACCACGCCGTCTGGCGGCGGCCAGTACCGCCCGGACCGCTTGCGGGGGAACGGTGACCGTGTCGCTCCGGTCCCAGCTCAGAACGCGCAAGGAGTGCAGCCTGGGCAGGGACTCCTCCAGGGCGCCACCGCCGACCCTGCCGCGGGATGCCGCGAACGCCGGCCAGCGCAGCCCCTCGGCCGTCTCGCCGCCGAGGAGTACGTCGAGTCCGCCTCCGAGAGGGTCCGCGTCCACGAGCAGAGTGCGCTTCCCCTCACGCGCGGAGGTGACGGCGAGCGCGCAGGCCAGCGTGGAGGCACCGGCCCCGCCACGGCCGCCGAGCACGCCGACGGTGAGGGCGGGCCTGCCGACTCCTTCGGCCACGTCCGCGATGCGGTCCACGAGCCATTGCTCGCCGTCCGGCAGCACCAGGACGTGATCGGCGCCGATCTCGACGGCACGCCGCCAGACTCCGGAATCGTCCTGGTCGCGGCCCACCAGGACCACTCCCCTTCTCCGCACGGCGCCCCGTACGCGGGATGCCGCGTCGTCGCCGACCAGGACGAGGGGTGCCGCCTCCCAGCTCCCCCTGCGTTCCGGAATCCCGTGATGGACCTCGGGTCGCGCGCCCGCCGCGGCGCACAGGCGCAACAGGTCGTCGAGAAGGTCGACGTCCTCGGTGACGATCAATGGTCCGCCCTGCCGCCCCTCGGCGGTGGGCGGCCGGTCATGGGTGATGGCTCCCGCCACGATCTCCAGCCCCCTTCGCTGCTTCTTGCGCGGGGCCCTCCGGGACCCCGCGATTCACGCTCGTATGAAGAGCCGGCAAGCGGCCTCCATATGAACGGCCGTTACGAACCGGCCAAACGCGTCCGACAAACGGAACCGGCCATGAACCGGCCGCGAACGGAGCGCGTGGGAATCACGGTGCGGCGATCCTGGAAATCGTGTGGATCTTGGTCGAAAACTGTGGACAACTCGGCGGCTGTGAATATCGCCTTCACGCCTACCGGTGAACGCTCAACGACTTCCGCAGAGCATCACGGCGACTACACACAGTGACGGATCATGGGTGCGCGAAGAGAGCGGAATCAGCGGTGCAGAGGAGGTTCCGGGGTCGCGCAGAAGCGGAGAAAACCCATCCGGACATGCGACGACCCCCGCCGGGGGGGAGAGCGGGGGTCGTCCCCACGGCCGACTCGGGGGGGGGAGGAGTCGGACCGGGTTAGCACGGTCGCGAACGATCCGTGACTTCCATGGTGTACCCGAGAGCCTTCTCAGGCAAACCCACGCGCCTCACCTTACGCCGAATGGTGGGCCCTATGCTCGACCTCGTGGAAAACCACTCCTTGCCTCGTACAGCGGCCTTCTTCGACCTGGACAAGACGGTCATTGCGAAGTCGAGCACGCTCACCTTCAGCAAGTCGTTCTACCAAGGCGGACTGATCAACCGCAGGGCGGCCTTGCGTACCGCATACATCCAGTTCGTGTTCCTGGCGGGCGGCGCCGACCACGACCAGATGGAACGGATGCGCAAGTACCTGTCCTCGATGTGCCGCGGCTGGAACGTCCAGCAGGTCAAGGAGATCGTCGCCGAGACACTGCACGACCTGATCGACCCGATCATCTACGACGAGGCCGCGTCGCTCATCGAGGAGCACCACAAGGCCGGTCGCGACGTCGTGATCGTGTCCACGTCCGGCGCCGAGGTCGTGGAGCCGATCGGCGAACTGCTCGGCGCCGACCGGGTCGTGGCGACCCGCATGGTCGTCGGCGAGGACGGCTGCTTCACCGGAGAGGTGGAGTACTACGCGTACGGGCCGACGAAGGCCGAGGCGATCAAGGAGCTGGCGGCGTCCGAGGGGTACGACCTGCCCCGCTGTTACGCCTACAGCGACTCGGCGACCGATGTGCCGATGCTGGAGTCCGTCGGGCATCCCCACGCGGTGAATCCGGACCGCGCGCTGCGCCGGGAGGCGGTCGCCCGCGCCTGGCCGATCCTGGACTTCCACCGCCCGGTCCGGCTGAAGCAGCGGCTGCCCGGCCTGTCCGTGCCGCCCCGCCCCGCCCTCGTCGCGGCGGCCGCGATAGGAGCGGCGGCGGCCACGGCGGGACTCGTCTGGTACGCCAGCCGGCGTCGCGCGACGGCGGTGTGAACCCTCACGCGCGCGTGAGGGTTCACCGCGCACAAGAGTTCTAAAAGAAGTCCATTTCTCACCCTTTTGAACCTAAAAGTAAAGAAGTGCGGTAAGGGGTTTCGCTTCCTCCGAACCTGGAGTACAAAGGGTTTAACGGCCCGCGAGACCAAGGACATCCGAGAGGATCACCTTCAAACGCAACCAGGCCCCACGGACCGAGCACGAACATCGAGCACCCACGCGACGTCGACCCGTCGATTACGGGCCAGCCGCACCAGGTGACGGGCAGAAGATCCCGACCTGATGGGCATTTCTCGAGGACGCTTGGTAACCCGGTGAACGTGCCAGCGGCGGTACGAGAACTCGTACCGCCGCAACCCTTTTCCAGGCCGTTCGCGCCCTTAAGCGGCGCCTCGCTGCAGTGCCTCGCAGACCGCGGCGGACTCACGCGCGCCCAGTTCCACGGCCCGGCCGCAGTGCGCGATCCAGGCGGCCATGCCGTCCGGGGTGCCGGAGACGTAACCGTCCAGTGCCCCGAGATAGGCCGCACGGCCCAGTTCCGCGTGGCCGACCTCCGCCGGACAGATGGACTTCGGGTCGAGACCGCTGCCGATCAGGACGATGCGCTCGGCGGCGCGCGCGACCAGGCCGTTGTGGGAGGCGAACGGACGCAGGGCGATCAGCTCGCCGTGGACGACGGCCGCCGTCACCAGGGCCGGCGCGGAACCGCCCGCGATGATGAGCTGGGACAGCCCTTCGAGGCGGCCCGCGACCTCGTCCGCGTCCGGCAGCGGAAGCTCCACCAACGGCTCATCGGCCTTCTCGCCGCTCCGCCTCGGCCGGCCGACCGCCTCGCCCCGGTCGGCCGCCGCCACCAGGTGGAGCCTGGCCAGCACACGCAGAGGCGACTGCCGCCAGATGGACAGGAGCTGGCCCGCCTCGGCGGTCAGCCGCAGCGCGGCGCCGACCGTACGGTCCTCGTCCCCCGCACTGAAGTCCGTACGCCGGCGCACCTCTTCGAGGGCCCAGTCGGCCCCGGACAGCGCCGCGGAACCACGGGCCCCGCGCAGCGCCGCCTCGGACGTGATCTCGTTGCCGCGCCGCCGCATGATCCGGTGTCCGTAGACCCGGTCCACGGCCTTGCGCACGGACTCCACGGAATCGGCCACCCCGGGAAGTGAACCGAGGGCCGCGAGCGGATCGGCGGTCGCACCTGTCGTACTCATGAGTACGACATTACGCACCCCGGGCCCGCGCCCCACGAAGGAGTGGTCTTCTTCACGCGGCGCGAGCACCGGGAGCGACGATCGCACTACCCTTGGTGAACATGAAAATTGCTTTCGTCGGGAAGGGCGGCAGTGGCAAGACCACCCTGTCGTCGCTCTTCATCCGCCACCTCGCCGCCTCAGGGGCACCTGTCGTCGCCGTGGACGCCGACATCAACCAGCATCTGGGGGCCGCGCTCGGGCTCGAAGAGACGGAGGCCGCGCAGCTCCCCGCCATGGGCGAGCGGCTGCCGCTCATCAAGGACTACCTGCGCGGCTCCAACCCGCGCATCCCCTCCGCCGAGACGATGATCAAGACGACCCCGCCCGGGGAAGGCTCCCGGCTGCTGCGGGTCGACGAGACCAATCCGGTGTACGACGCCTGCGCGCGACCGGTGGAACTCGACGGTGGCGTCGTCCGTTTGATGGTCACCGGCCCGTTCACCGAGGCCGATGTGGGAGTGGCTTGCTACCACTCCAAGACCGGTGCCGTGGAGCTCTGCCTGAACCATCTCGTCGACGGCCGGAGCGAGTACGTCGTCGTCGACATGACGGCGGGCTCCGATTCCTTCGCGTCCGGCTTGTTCACCCGCTTCGACATCACGTTCCTCGTCGCCGAGCCGACCCGGAAGGGAGTCTCCGTCTATCGCCAGTACAAGGAGTACGCCCGCGACTTCGGCATCACCCTGAAGGTCGTCGGCAACAAGGTGCAGAACCAGGACGACGTCGACTTCCTGCGAGCGGAGGTCGGGGACGACCTGCTGGTCACGGTCGGGCACTCGGACTGGGTGCGCGCCATGGAGAAGGGGCGCCCGCCCCGTTTCGAGACCCTGGAAGAGGCCAACCGGCGCTCGCTGCACGCTCTGCGGGCCGCCGCCGACGCCACGTACGAGCTGCGCGACTGGGAGCGGTACACGCGCCAGATGGTGCAGTTCCACCTGAAGAACGCCGCCAGTTGGGGCAACGCCAAGACCGGGGCGGACCTCACCGGGCAGGTCGACCCTGGATTCGTGCTCGGCGAAAGCCCCATGGCCACCGCGTGACGAGCGGGTCCTGAACGAGCGGCGTCCCGGGTACCCCTGCGACCTGAACGACGGGACGGCCCGGGGCACCGCATCGGCTTGATCGCCGGTGCCCCGGGGACTCCGCTACGGCTTCAGCGCCGGTGCCCCCGGGACTCCCTTCGGGGCCGGGGCGGGGCGGCCTGCGAGGAAGGAGGCCCAGCCCTGCTTCGGCACCTCTCCGACCTGGAGGCCGCGGAGCTTGTCGAGGGTGGCCGGGTCCTGGGCGTCGAGCCAGTCGGCCAACTGACGGAAGGAGACACAGCGCACCTCGGCCCTGGTGCAGACGCGCTCGACGACTTCGTCGACGGCACGCATGTAGGTGCCGCCGTTCCAGGACTCGAAGTGGTTGCCGATGATCAGCGGGGCGCGGTTGCCGTCGTAGGCGCGGTCGAAGCCCTTCAGCAGCCCGTCGCGCATCTGGTGGCCCCAGAACTCCTGCTTGGCCGGGTCGCCCTGGGTCTGCGTTCCCGACTGGTTGACCATGAAGTTGTAGTCCATGGTGAGCTGCTCGTAGGAGTGTCCGGGGAAGGGCACGAGCTGCATCGAGAGGTCCCACAGCCCCTCCTTCCGCTTCGGCCAGACCTGGTCGCCGACGCCACTGCTGTCGTAGCGGAAGCCCAGCTCGTGGGCCGCCTTCATGAAGTTCTCGCGGCCCTCCAGGCAGGGCGTGCGGGCGCCGACGAGTTCCTTGTCGTAGTCGAAGGGCAGCGAGGCCGTGGACTTCAGGCCCGCGTTGGTCCTCCAGGACTTCACGAACGACTTCGCCTGGGCGATCTCGCTCTTCCAGTCCGCGACCGACCACTGACCGACCCCGGCCTCGGTGCCGCAGAAGTGGCCGTTGAAGTGCGTGCCGATCTCGTTGCCCTCCAGCCACGCGCCGCGCAACTGCTTCGCGGTGTCCGCGATGCCCTGCGCGTCGTTGAAGCCGATCTCCGAGCTGCCGGGAGAGTGCTGGGGCGGCCGGTACAGGTCACGCTTGTCCTCCGGCAGCATGTACACGCCGCTCAGGAAGTACGTCATCGTCGCCCGGTTGGCCTTGGAGAGCTCCCTGAAGTGGGAGAAGAGCTTCTGGCTGTCCTCGCCGGCGCCGTCCCAGGAGAAGACCACGAACTGCGGCGGCTTCTGGCCCGGCCTCAGCCGCTCGGGCCGCGGAAGATGCGGCTGGGCCCCGGTGTACGACGTGGATCCGTCGCCGATCAGTCGGACCGCGGCCTTGGGCGCCAGGGCCCCCGTCCCCTTCTTCGCGCCGTGCGCCCGTTCGCGGGATGGCGTGCCGCCGCCTGCGCAACCGGCGAGCGCCGTTGCGCAGGCCGCGGCGATTGCCACACCCGCGGCGATCCTCTGGCTGGCGGCCATGTTCCGCCCTCCTTCTTCTCGGTCGGGCAGCGCCGGTCGGGGCACCGGCGCCGCTGTGCACCGACAGGTCCGCCAAGGTTTCACGGGACCGAGAAGGAATAAGTACGACAAGCCGATCAAAAGCCTGCTTCACCCCACGGGATGAATTCATGCCCCAATTGCCCCTATTTTCGACATCATCCCTTTACTCTGCATTACGATCCATTTACCGAGCGTTGAAGAATCCCGCCGCTGCACGCCGTGACCCACGGCCGCGACCCGCCCCCCGTCACTCCCGACGGGGGATCACCTGTTCCGCGACCGCGCCGCCCCGGAGGAGACGGGAACCATGTCTGCCTGCGTCCCCACCCGCGCCGCCGACCCCACTCGGCCCGCGCAGCTTCACCAGCCCCACAGCCCCCCACCGACCCCGCCCCGACGCTTCCGTGTCGCGGGCGCCGATCTGTCCGCCTCGATCGCGGTCTTCCTGATCGCCCTCCCCCTGTCCCTCGGAATCGCCCTCGCCACCGGCGCGCCGCTCCAGGCCGGGCTGGTCGCCGCCGCCGCCGGCGGACTGGTCGCGGGCCGGCTCGGCGGCTCACCGCTCCAGGTGAGCGGACCCGCCGCGGGACTGACCCTCGTCACGGCCGAGCTCATCCAGCACTACGGCTGGCGCGCGACCTGCGCCATCACCGTGATGGCGGGCGTCACCCAGCTCGGGCTCGGCTGCCTGCGCGTGGCCCGTACGGCCCTGGCCGTCAGCCCCGCGATCGTGCACGGCATGCTCGCCGGCATCGGGGTGACCATCGCCGTGGCCCAACTCCACATCGTGCTGGGAGGAATCCCGCAGAGCTCCGTCCTCGACAATCTCGTCGGACTGCCGGACCAGGTGGCCCGGATGCACTCCGCCGCGGTGTCGATGAGCGTGCTGACCCTGGTGCTGCTGTTCGCCTGGCCGCGACTTCCCGGGCGGACCGGACGGGCGCTGCGCAAGGTGCCCGCCGCGCTCATCGCCGTCGCCGGAGCGACCCTGACCGCCTCGGCCGCCGGACTGACGCTGCCGAGGGTCGAACTGCCGTCCTGGAGCAGCCACGCACTGGCCGGACTGCCCGAGGGCCCGGTGCTCGGCATCGTCGCCGCCGTCCTCACCGTGACGCTGGTGTGCAGCGTGCAGTCGCTGCTCGGGGCCGTCGCCGTGGACAAGCTGGTGAGCGGCCGTCCGGAACTCCAGGGCCGGGTGGGCCGTTCCCGCCTCGACCGGGAGCTGCTCGGGCAGGGCGCCGCCAACGTCGTCTCCGGCGCGCTCGGCGGACTGCCCGTCGCCGGTGTCGCCGTACGAAGTTCCGCGAATGTGCACGCGGGTGCCGTCAGCCGGAACTCCACGATCCTGCACGGCGTTTTCGTAGTGATCGCCGCGCTGCTGATGGTCCCGATCCTGGAGCTGATCCCCCTCGCATCGCTCGCCGCCCTGGTGATGGCCGTCGGCATCCAGATGGTGTCCCTGCACCACATCCGCACGGTCACCCGCCACCGTGAGGTCCTGGTGTACGCCGTCACCACGCTCGGCGTCGTGTTCCTCGGAGTTCTCGAAGGTGTCGCCCTGGGCGTCTCCGTGGCCGTCGGTGTCGCCCTGCACCGGCTCGGCCGCACCCGCATCACGCACGAGGAGAAGGAGGGAGTCCATCACGTACACGTACGAGGTCAGTTGACGTTCCTCGCCGTGCCCCGGCTCAGCCGCACCCTGCACCTCGTGCCCCGAGGGGCGGACGTGGTCGTGCGCCTGGACGGCTCGTTCATGGACCACGCCGCGTACGAGTCGCTGCAGGACTGGCAGAGCACCCACACCGCCCAGGGCGGCACGGTCGACCTCGGCGGGCGGACCGGAACGCGGATCGCCGAGCCCGCGGACTCCGGACACTGCCGCTGCCGGCCCTGGACACCCTGGCGGAACCACCAGTGCGACGCCGCCGCCGAACCGGGGCCCCCGCCCTCGGAGTCGCTTTCCGACGGACAGGAGGACGAGATGGACGAGGCCAGACCGAGCGGACACCAACTGGAGCGCGGAATCAGCGCGTTCCAGCGCAACACCGCACCTCTGGTGCGCGATGAACTGGCCCGGCTGGCCCGGGAAGGACAGCGGCCGTCCCAACTGTTCCTGACCTGTGCCGACTCCCGGCTCGTCACCTCGATGATCACCTCCAGTGGTCCGGGCGACCTCTTCGTCGTACGCAACGTCGGCAACCTCGTGCCGCCGCCCGGGAAGGAGAGCGGGGACGACTCGGTGGCCGCGGCCATCGAGTACGCGGTGGACGTACTGAAGGTGCGCTCCATCACGGTGTGCGGGCACTCCGGCTGCGGGGCCATGCAGGCCCTGCTCGCCTCGGAGCCTGGAGGAGCGCTCACGCCGCTCAAGCGGTGGCTGCGGCACGGGCGGCCGAGCCTGGACCGGATGGCCGGCGCCGGGCCGAGCGCGCGGATCGCCGGCCGGGCACCCGCCGACACGGTGGAGCAGCTCTGCCTGACCAATGTGGTGCAGCAGCTCGAGCACCTGCGGGCGCACGAGTCCGTTGCGCGGGCGCTTCGGGAGGGCGTGCTCGAACTGCAGGGGATGTACTTCCATGTCGGGGAGGCCCAGGCGTATCTGCTGGCCGGGGCCGAGGGGGCCGAACTGTTCGATCACGTAGGCGCGTTCGATCGGGCGGGCGCGGCGGAGGAGCTGAGGCATCCGGCGTGATCGGACGGTGGTGCGCGGTCCTGGTCGGCGGGACCGCGCACCACGCAGGGTCCCCAGGCGCAGGCGCCCCCTCCCGGCGCAGGCTCCCCCAGCCATGAGCGACGCACCCAGAAGTGGGCGACTCACCCCCGGATGAACCCGGTGGCCGGTACGTACGTGCCACAAGGGGGCAGACTCGTGCGAACTCGTGTGGTCTCGTGGAGGGCTGCGGGGCCGTACCGCGGGGCGCCGGTATGCCGGACGGGCCGAGGGCCGGACCGACGGCACGGCATAGGTCTAAACCAATTTATGGTCGGCCCTTGTCACCGGGCTCCCGGTCTGATGAGCTGTGGCCTGGGACACAACGGACACCCTGGGAAAGGGAGATGTCGTGAGCAACGAAAGCCTGGCCAACCTGCTGAAGGAAGAGCGCAGGTTCGCGCCGCCCGCCGACCTGGCGGCGAACGCCAATGTCACCGCGGAGGCGTATGAGCAGGCCAAGGCTGACAGGCTCGGCTTCTGGGCCGAGCAGGCCCGTCGGCTGACCTGGGCCACCGAGCCGACCGAGACACTGGACTGGTCCAACCCGCCGTTCGCGAAGTGGTTCGCCGACGGCAAGCTGAACGTCGCGTACAACTGCGTGGACCGGCACGTCGAGGCCGGGAACGGCGACCGTGTCGCCATCCACTTCGAGGGTGAGCCGGGCGACAGCCGGGCCATCACCTACGCCGAGCTCAAGGACGAGGTGTCGAAGGCCGCCAACGCCCTCACCGAGCTGGGTGTCGGCAAGGGCGACCGGGTCGCCGTCTACCTGCCGATGATCCCCGAGGCCGTCGTCGCGATGCTGGCCTGCGCCCGTATCGGCGCCGCGCACTCGGTGGTCTTCGGCGGGTTCTCCGCCGACGCGATCGCCACCCGCATCCAGGACGCCGACGCCAAGCTCGTCATCACCGCCGACGGTGGATACCGGCGCGGGAAGCCGTCCGCGCTCAAGCCCGCCGTCGACGACGCGGTGAGCCGGGTCGACGGGGTCGACAAGGTGCTGGTGGTGCGCCGCACCGGCGAGGACGTCGCCTGGACCGAGGGCCGCGATGTGTGGTGGCACGACATCGTCGGGCGCCAGTCGGCCGAGCACACCCCGGAAGCCTTCGAGGCCGAGCACCCGCTGTTCATCCTCTACACCTCCGGGACCACGGGTAAGCCGAAGGGCATCCTGCACACCTCGGGCGGATACCTCACGCAGGCCTCGTACACCCACCACGCCGTCTTCGACCTCAAGCCGGAGACCGACGTGTACTGGTGCACGGCCGACATCGGCTGGGTCACCGGGCACTCGTACATCACGTACGGGCCGCTCTCGAACGGCGCGACGCAGGTCATGTACGAGGGAACGCCGGACACTCCCCACCAGGGGCGGTTCTGGGAGATCGTGCAGAAGTACGGGGTGACGATCCTCTACACGGCGCCCACGGCCATCCGTACGTTCATGAAGTGGGGCGACGACATCCCCGCGAAGTTCGACCTGACCTCGCTGCGGGTGCTCGGGTCGGTCGGCGAGCCGATCAACCCCGAAGCGTGGATCTGGTACCGCAAGCACATCGGCGGGGACCGTACGCCGATCGTCGACACCTGGTGGCAGACCGAGACCGGCGCGATGATGATCTCGCCGCTGCCCGGGGTCACCGAGACGAAGCCGGGCTCGGCGCAGCGCGCGCTGCCCGGCATCTCGGCCACGGTCGTCGACGACGAGGCGAACGAGGTGCCCGACGGCGGTGGCGGCTACCTGGTGCTCACCGAGCCGTGGCCGTCCATGCTGCGCACGATCTGGGGCGATGACCAGCGGTTCCTCGACACGTACTGGTCCCGCTTCGAGGGCAAGTACTTCGCCGGGGACGGTGCCAAGAAGGACGACGACGGCGACGTATGGCTGCTCGGGCGCGTCGACGACGTGATGCTCGTGTCCGGCCACAACATCTCGACGACCGAGGTCGAGTCGGCCCTCGTCTCCCACCCGTCGGTCGCCGAGGCCGCGGTCGTGGGTGCCACGGACGAGACCACCGGGCAGGCGATCGTCGCCTTCGTCATCCTGCGCGGAACGGCTTCCGCCGAGGACGAAGGACTGGTGGCGGAGCTGCGCAACCACGTCGGCACCACGCTCGGTCCGATCGCCAAGCCCCAGCGGGTCCTGCCCGTGGCCGAGCTGCCGAAGACCCGGTCCGGGAAGATCATGCGCCGGCTGCTGCGCGACGTGGCCGAGAACCGCGAGCTCGGTGACGTCACGACGCTCACCGACTCCACGGTCATGGACCTGATCCAGGCGAAGCTGCCGGCCGCGCCCAGCGAGGACTGAGGCGGGTCCGTCCCGCCGGCCCGGCCCTGAGGGGTGCGGGAGCACGCTCACCGTGCTCCCGCACCCCTCAGTCGTCGGCACCCTCTCCGGTCTCAGTCGTCGGCACCCTTCGGCCTCAGTCACCGGCGCCCCCTCCGGCCGAACCAGCCCCCTCCGGCCCGACCAGCCCTCCATCCGGCCCAACCCGCGCTCCATCGGCCCGGACCAGCGAGCCCCGCGTCCGTTTCAGCCGTAGCGTGAAGATCCCCCACCGACCCGGCCGGATCATGGGTAAAGTAAGTAAAGCGTCAAAGACGCGACAAGATCGTTCATGGTGTGCCGGGAAGTCTGGTCGGCGAGTGCTTCGTCCTGCCTGCTCGACCGGAGGTCCTCACCGTGGCCGCGCCCCCCAGCACCACCCCACGCAAGTTCCTGGGCCTGATGTCCCTGCCCGAGCGGAACTTCGTGGCGGAAGCGCTGCGCACCGAGACCGTGGGCGGAGTGCTCCTGCTGATCGCGGCGGTCGCGGCCCTGATCTGGGCGAACACCCTGCCGCACAGCTACGAGGCCGTCTCGCACTACCACTTCGGACCGGCCGCGATCGGACTCGACCTGTCCGTGGAGCACTGGGCGGCCGACGGACTGCTCGCCGTCTTCTTCTTCGTCGCGGGCATCGAGCTGAAGCGGGAACTGGTCGCCGGGGATCTGCGGGACCCCAAGGCCGCCCTGCTGCCCGTGGTGGCCGCGATCTGCGGCATGGCCGTTCCCGCGCTCGTCGACGTCCTGACCAACGTGGCGGGCGGGGGCTCGCTCGAGGGATGGGCCGTCCCCACCGCCACCGACATCGCCTTCGCCCTCGCCGTGCTCGCCGTCATCGGGACGTCCCTGCCGTCCGCGCTGCGCGCCTTCCTGCTCACCCTCGCCGTCGTCGACGACCTGTTCGCGATCCTGATCATCGCGGTCTTCTTCACCAGCTCCATCAACTTCGCGGCGCTCGGCGGAGCGCTCGCGGGCCTGGTCGTCTTCTGGCTGCTGCTGCGCAAGCAAGTGCACGGCTGGTACGTGTACGTGCCCCTCGCGCTGGTCATCTGGGCGCTGATGTACAACAGCGGCATCCACGCCACCATCGCCGGTGTCGCCATGGGCCTGATGCTGCGCTGCCATCCGCACGAGGGCGAGAAGCACTCCCCGGGCGAGCACATCGAGCATCTGGTGCGTCCGCTGTCGGCGGGACTCGCGGTGCCGATGTTCGCCCTGTTCAGCGCCGGTGTCGTGGTCTCCGGCGGGGCGATCCACGATGTGTTCACGCGGCCCGAGACGCTCGGCGTGGTGCTCGGACTCGTGGTCGGCAAGGCGGTCGGCATCTTCGGCGGCACATGGCTGACGGCCCGGTTCACCCGGGCCTCGCTCAGCGACGAGCTGGAGTGGGCCGACGTCGCCGCCGTCGCCACCCTCGCCGGCATCGGCTTCACCGTCTCCCTGCTGATCGGCGAGCTCGCCTTCGCGGGCGACACGGAGCTCACCGACGAGATCAAGGCCGCCGTCCTGATCGGCTCGTTCATCGCGGCCGTGCTCGCCACGGCGCTGCTGAAGATACGCAACTCCAAGTACCGCGCCCTGTGCGAGGCCGAGGAGCGCGACGAGGACCATGACGGCATCCCCGACATCTACGAGGAGCACGAGCCGGCGTACCACCTGCGCATGGCGGCGATCCACGAGGAGAAGGCCGCCGAACACCGCAGGCTTGCCGAACTGGCGGGTGGGGCAAGCGAGGGGGACGACGGTCCGGCATGATCTGACAGGACCGTACAAACACATGCAGAAGAGGGAGATCGCGATGAGCGCACCCGACGGGAGCCCGGTCGGTGCCGAACGCAGCATCGGCCAGTTGGTCGCCGCGGCGACGACCGAGATGTCCGCGCTGGTGCACGACGAGATCGCGCTGGCCAAGGCTCAGCTCAAGCAGGACGTCAAGCGCGGCGCGGTCAGCGGCGGGGCGTTCTCGGCGGCGGGCGCGATCCTGATCTTCTCGCTGCCGATGCTCAGCTTCGCCCTCGCGTACGGCATCCGGACCTGGAGCCACTGGAATCTCGCGATCTGCTTCCTGCTGTCCTTCGCGGCGAACGTGCTGGTCGCGGCCGTGCTCGCGCTGATCGGCACGATCTTCGCGAAGAAGGTGAAGAAGAGCCAGGGCCCGCAGAAGGTGGCCGCCTCGGTGAAGGAGACGGCGGCCGTCCTGCCGAACGCCAAGCCGCACCCCCGGCCCGAACCGGTCGAGGACGCCGTCAAGGCTGTGGCACGCTCATCCTCATGACGGACCCCGCCACACCTTCGGCGCAACCCACCTCGGTCGTACGGATCGACCTTCCCGGCGACCACAAAGTCACGCACCGGGACGTGGCCGCCAACGGCGCGCGCTTCCACATCGCCGAGCTCGGCGACGGACCGCTCGTGCTGCTGCTGCACGGCTTCCCGCAGTTCTGGTGGGCCTGGCGGCATCAGCTCGTCGCGCTCGCCGACGCCGGGTTCCGGGCCGTCGCCATGGACCTGCGGGGTGTCGGGGGCAGCGACCGCACCCCGCGCGGCTACGACCCCGCCAACCTGGCGCTCGACATCACCGGGGTCGTGCGCTCCCTCGGTGAGCCCGACGCCGCTCTGGTCGGGCACGACCTCGGCGGCTACCTGGCGTGGACGGCGGCCGCCATGCGGCCCAAGCTCGTCCGCCGGCTCGCGGTGTCGTCCATGCCGCATCCGCGGCGCTGGCGCTCCGCGATGCTCTCCGACATCAGGCAGACGTCGGCGGGCTCGTACATCTGGGGCTTCCAGCGTCCCTGGATCCCCGAACGCCAACTCCTCGCCGACGAAGCCGCCCTGGTGGGCCGTCTGGTGAGCGACTGGTCCGGTCCCCGGCAGCCGGACGAGGACGCCCTGGAGACGTACCGCCGGGCCATGCGCATCCCCTCGACCGCGCACTGCTCCATCGAGCCGTACCGGTGGATGGTGCGGTCGATGGCGCGCCCGGACGGCATCCAGTTCAACCGGCGCATGAAGCGGCCGGTGCGCGTGCCGACGCTGCATCTGCACGGCTCGCTCGATCCGGTGATGCGGACGCGGAGCGCGGCGGGCTCCGGTGAGTACGTCGAAGCCCCGTACCGCTGGCGGCTGTTCGACGGGCTCGGCCACTTCCCGCACGAAGAGGATCCGGTCGCGTTCTCCACCGAACTGATCAACTGGCTGAAGGATCCGGAACCCGACCGGTGACACCTCGGTCACCCGTGTGTGACGGTCCGACCGCGCCCGGTGCCGCGTCCGGAACACGGGCCGTGAACACCTGTCCTACGAACGGCCACTTGCCCGGCGCATAGGCCAATTGAGGGGCCGGGGCGAGGTTATCGACCTTCGGGCAGGGGCAGACGTCGGGGTATGGGCTGGACGCACGACTACAGTGACGCAGCACGCAATCGCCGCTCGGCCACGGGTCTGAGCTCTCGTCAGGGGGGCTCCGCTCAATGGGCGGGCACGGATCCGCGTGTAGGGATTCCGCACATTCTGCGACGCCGGGCCCGCTGGGTCTCCGTACGGCTGCGCCATCCGCGCGGCTGAGATCCGGCCGACACCCTCTCCGCGGCAGAGACCCCGCCCGCACCCTCCGGACGGCCGAGGTCACGGCCGCGCCTTCATGCGGTGAAGACCTCCGCCCGCGCCTCCTGGTGACGGAGGCCGGGCCTGCCGGTCAGAGCGCGCAGCTGTCGCTGTCCACCTGCTGGTCGGCCGTACGGCCCTTGGCGATGTCCTGCCGGACCTCGTCCGCGGTGAGCGCGTAGCCGGTCTCGGCGTCGTCGAGCGACTTCGCGAAGACCACGCCGTACACCTTGCCGTCGGGTGTCAGCAGCGGTCCGCCGGAGTTGCCCTGACGGACCGTCGCGTACAGCGAGTAGACATCGCGGCGCACCGTCTTGCGGTGGTAGATGTCCGGGCCGTTGGCCGTGATGCGGCCGCGCACGCGCGCGGGCTGGACGTTGTACGAGCCGTTCTGCGGGAAGCCCGCGACGATCGCGCTGTCGCCGCTGGTCGCGTCCTTGGCGCTGAACCGCAGCGCGGGCGCCTTCAGGTTCGGTACGTCGAGGACGGCGATGTCGCGCTCCCAGTCGTACAGGACGACCGTCGCGTCGTACTTCTTGCCTTCGCCGCCTATCTGGACGGTGGGTTCGTCGACGCCGCCGACCACGTGCGCGTTGGTCATCACTCGGCGGTCGCTGAAGACGAAGCCGGTGCCTTCGAGGACCTTGCCGCAGCTCTGGGCGGTGCCCATGACCTTGACGATGGAGTTCTGCGAGCGGGTGGCCACGGGACTGGCGGCGAGCTGGGGGTCGGGCGGCTGGACCTCGGTGATGGGCTCGTTGGCGAACGGGCTGAAGACCTGCGGGAAGCCGTTCTGCGCGAGGACCGAGGAGAAGTCGGCGAACCAGGTGTTGGCCTGGGCGGGCAGGGCGCGGGAGACCCCGAGCAGCACCTTGGAGTTGCGGACCTCCTTGCCGAGCGTCGGCAGGGTCGTGCCGGCGAGGGCGGAGCCGATCAGCCAGGCGACGAGCAGCATCGCCACGACGTTGACCAAGGCACCGCCGGTCGCGTCCAGGGCTCTGGCCGGGGACCAGGTGATGTACCGGCGGAGTTTGTTGCCGAGGTGGGTGGTGAGGGCCTGGCCGACGGAGGCGCAGACGATCACGACGACCACGGCGACGACGGCGGCGGTCGTACTCACCTTGCTGTCGTCGGTCGTCCAGCTCCAGACGACGGGGAGCAGGTAGACGGCGACGAGACCACCGCCCAGGAAGCCGATCACCGACAGGATGCCGACGACGAACCCCTGGCGATAGCCCACGATCGCGAACCACACGGCGGCGACCAGCAACAGGATGTCCAGCACATTCACGAAGGTCACCTTGTCACGCGCGCCAGTCGAGCGGGACCTGCTTCTCGCGGTCCCACGGACGCTCCCAGCCCGCGAAATGCAGGATCTTGTCGATCACGCCGGCCGTGAAACCCCAGACCAGGGCCGATTCGACCAGAAATGCCGGACCTCGGTGGCCGCTCGGGTGGACGGTGGTCGCACGGTTGGCCGGATCCGTGAGATCCACCACGGGGACCGTGAAGACGCGGGCCGTCTCGCCCGGGTCGACGACGCCGACCGGCGTCGGACGGCGCCACCAGCCGAGCACCGGGGTGACCACGAATCGGCTGACCGGGATGTACAGCTTGGGCAGCACGCCGAAGAGCTGGACACCGCTCGGGTCGAGGCCGGTCTCCTCCTCGGCCTCGCGCAGCGCGGCGTTCAGCGGTCCGTCGGTCGTCGGGTCGCCGTCCTCGGGGTCGAGGGCGCCGCCGGGGAAGGACGGCTGTCCGGCGTGCGACCGGAGGGTGCCCGCCCGTTCCATCAGCAGCAGCTCGGGGCCTCGCGGGCCCTCGCCGAAGAGGATGAGCACCGCGGACTGGCGGCCCGTGCCGTTCGCCGGCGGCAGGAAGCGGCTGAGCTGGAGCGGTTCCACGGTCTCCGCGACCTGCGCGACCGGGCCCAGCCAGTCGGGCAGGCCGTCCTTGCTGAGCACCGGCCCGCCCTGCGCGTCGCTCGCGTTCCGTGTGTTGCCTGCGTGCTTCATCGCCACCCCCGTTCTGCTGTTCCCAACGCCCGCCGAGGCCGTGTTCGTTCCGTCATCCGGCGCCCAGCGGGGGCGCGGGCCTGCCGCCCGCGTCCAGATAGGCCTGCGGGGGGTTGAGCCGCTGTCCGGGGAAGCCGCCCTTCTCGTACTTCAGGAGCTTCTTCGCCTTCTCGGGGTCCGTCTCGCCCTCCCCGTACGCCGGGCAGAGCGGGGCGATGGGGCAGGCACCACAGGCGGGCTTGCGGGCGTGGCAGATGCGGCGGCCGTGGAAGATCACGTGATGCGACAGCATCGTCCAGTCGCTCTTCGGGAAGAGCGAGCCGACGGCCTTCTCGATCTTGTCGGGCTCGGTCTCCGCGGTCCACCGCCAGCGCCGCACGAGCCGCTGGAAGTGCGTGTCGACGGTGATCCCCGGCCGCCCGAAGGCGTTGCCGAGCACGACGAAGGCGGTCTTGCGGCCCACTCCGGGCAGTTTCACGAGGTCTTCGAGGCGGCCGGGCACCTCGCCCCCGAAGTCGTCCCTCAGGGCCTTGGAGAGCCCTATGACGGATTTGGTCTTGGCCCGGAAGAACCCGGTCGGACGCAGGATCTCCTCGACCGCCTCCGGGTCGGCCTCGGCGAGGTCCTCGGGGGTCGGATACCTGGCGAAGAGCGCCGGCGTCGTCTGGTTCACCCGCAGGTCGGTGGTCTGGGCGGACAGGACCGTGGCGACGATCAACTGGAAGGGGTTCTCGAAGTCGAGCTCCGGGTGGGCGTACGGATACACCTCGGCGAGCTCGCGGTTGATGCGGCGGGCCCGGCGGACGAGGGCGGTGTGCGACTCGTTCCGCGGCGGAGCCGCGACGGGCCGCACGGATGCCGTCTTCCCGGCGGAAGCCTCACCGGAAGCCGCCTTCTTGGAGCCGGCCGTTCCGACAGCCTTCTTGCTGCCCGTCTTCCCCACGGACTTCTTGGCAGCCGTCTTCCCCACAGCCTTCTCGTCGTCGGTCTTCGCCACAGCCTTCGCCACAGCCTTCGCCGCAGCCTTCTTCGCCGGAGTCACCTTCTTGGCAGCCGTCTTCGCCGATGTCACCTTCGCCGATGTCACCTTCTTGGCGGTCCGAGGCGCCGTCTTCTTCGCGTCCTTGCCGCCGGCGGTCGCCGACGCGGCCTCGGAGGCCGCCCCCGGCACCGCCTTCACCGGCTTCGGCTTTGCCGCTTTTGCCTGTTCTTTGGTTCCGTCGGGGGCCTGTTCGCCCACAGCGGAATCGCGACGTACAACCACCCGCCCAGCCCCCTTGGCCTGTGCTCTCACCGGCGATTTGGACACCCGGCCAGCCTAAAGCCCGGCACCGACATCCGCCCCGGACCCTGAAGATCGGCCCCCAATTGGCCCCCTGCCGCACTCGTTGGGACGCCAGTGCGGCAGACTTGTGACTGATCACACTGTTTGGACCGTCCGGCAAGATGGGGAACACGGTCCCCTGGTACCAAGGGGGAGCACGGTCCCCTGAGCAGGTCGACAAGGAGAGAACTCGTGGACGACGTTCTGCGGCGCGCCCCGCTCTTCGCGGCGCTCGATGACGAGCAGGCCGCGGAGCTCCGCGCCTCCATGAGTGAGGTGACCCTCGCGCGAGGCGACGCCCTCTTCCATGAAGGCGACCCCGGCGACCGCCTTTATGTGGTCACCGAGGGCAAGGTGAAGCTCCACCGCACCTCCCCCGACGGGCGCGAGAACATGCTCGCCGTCCTCGGCCCCGGTGAACTGATCGGCGAGCTGTCGCTGTTCGACCCGGGCCCGCGCACGGCGACCGCCACCGCGCTCACCGAGGTCAAGCTGCTCGGCCTCGGCCACGGCGACCTCCAGCCCTGGCTGAACGCACGCCCCGAGGTGGCCGCCGCTCTGCTGCGCGCCGTCGCCCGGCGCCTGCGCAAGACCAACGACCAGATGTCCGACCTGGTCTTCTCCGACGTGCCCGGTCGTGTCGCGCGCGCCCTGCTCGACCTGTCGCGCCGCTTCGGTGTGCAGTCCGAAGAGGGCATCCACGTCGTGCACGACCTCACGCAGGAGGAGCTCGCCCAGCTCGTCGGCGCCTCCCGCGAGACCGTCAACAAGGCGCTCGCCGACTTCGCGGGCCGCGGCTGGCTCCGCCTGGAGGCCCGCGCGGTGATCCTCCTGGACGTGGAGCGGCTCGCCAAGCGCTCGCGCTGACGCCTACACCCGTACGTCGACGGGGTCCCGCCTCCCACCGAGGCGGGACCCCGTCGTCGTACCCCCGAAAAGGGGAAGGCGCCGCTGTCTCCCGCCACCCTCGGCCTCGCCCCCTCTCCCCTCCCCTCCCCCCGCTGATCCGCGGGCCGATGCGCGGGCCGATGCGCGGGCCGCTAAATGATCTGCGCCCCGGCCACCCTTCGCGGGACAGTGGCGGCATGACCGCACACGGGCACGGCAGAGGACTCGACGCCGAGGGATACATCGAGCGCGAGGGATCACTCGCGCGCGTGCCGTACGCCTTCGAGGACGTCGTCGCGGCGGCCCGTGAACAGGTCCTGGACGTCTTCGGAGCCCGGCTCGACGGCGCGTACCTCTACGGCTCGATCCCGCGCGGCACCGCGCGCGTGGGACGCTCCGACCTCGACCTGCTGCTGTCGCTGCGCGAGGAGCCGACCGACGCGGACCGCGCCGACACCCGCGCGCTGGAAGCGGCGCTCGACAAGGAGTTCGCCGCGATCGACGGTGTGGGAGCGCTGCTGTTCAGCCGTACGCGGCTGCTGAGCGACCTGGAGACCCACGACCTCGGCTGGTTCGTCGCCTGCCTCTGCACGCCACTCTTGGGCGAGGACCTGGCCGAACACCTCCCGCGCTACCGTCCCGACACGCTGCTGGCCCGCGAGACGAACGGCGACCTCGGCCTGCTGCTGCCGCGCTGGCGCGAGCGGATCGCCACGGCCGCGGACACGGACGAGGCGAGGCGCCCGCTGGTGCGCTCGATGTCCCGGCACCTCGTCCGCACCGGCTTCACGCTCGTCATGCCGCGCTGGAACGGCTGGACCAGCGACCTCGGGGAGATGGCCGAGGCGTTCGGCGCGTACTACCCGAGGCGGGCCGCCGAGATGCGCGCCGCGGCCGTACACGGCCACGAGCCGACCGGCGAGGCCGCGGTGCTCCGCTCGTACACCGAAGACTTGGGCCCATGGCTGGCGGAGGAGTACGCGCGCGTGCACGGCGTCAAGGCGCCCCGCCCCTGACCACCGGACCGTCTCCCCAAGACCCCCGACAACGCGGCGCCGAACGCCACGCCCCGTAGGACGCCCTGCAGGGCGGGCGTTTCCTAGATGAGCCCGTGCTCCCGCAGATAGTCCATCTGCGCCCGCACCGACAGCTCGGCCGCGGGCCACAACGACCGGTCCACGTCGGCGTAGACACGGGCGACGACGTCCTGCGGCGAGCGGAGGCCGTTCTCGACGGCGGTCTCGACCTGGGCGAGCCGGTGGGCACGGTGGGCGAGGTAGAACTCGACCGCGCCCTGCGCGTCGTCGAGGACCGGCCCGTGACCGGGCAGGACGGTGTGGACACTGTCGTCGACCGTCAGCGAGCGGAGCCGGCGCAGGGAATCGAGATAGTCGCCCAGGCGCCCGTCGGGATGGGCCACCACGGTCGTACCGCGCCCCAGGACGGTGTCCCCGGTCAGCACGGCCTGATCGGCCGGGAGATGGAAGCACAGCGAGTCGGCGGTGTGCCCGGGAGTGGACACGACCCGCAGTTCGAGCCCACCGAGGCTGATCACGTCTCCGGCGGCCAGCCCTTCGTCCCCGAGCCGCAGCGCGGGGTCCAGCGCGCGGACAGCGGTACCCGACAGCTCGGCGAAGCGCGACGCGCCCTCCGCGTGGTCGGGATGCCCGTGCGTGAGCAGCGTGAGCGCGACACGCTTGCCTGCCCGCTCGGCCGTGTCCAGGACCGTCCGCAGATGTACGTCGTCCAGAGGGCCCGGGTCGATGACGACCGCGAGCTCGGAGTCCGGCTCGGACACGATCCACGTGTTCGTGCCGTCCAGGGTCATCGGGGAGGCGTTGGGGGCGAGGACGTTCACCGCGCGCGCGGTGGCGGGCCCGGACAGGACCGTGCCCCGCGGCCGGCCGGGGAGTGCTGCTGCTTCGGTCATGCGGAGGCTCCGCCGGTCGGGATGTGCTTCGTGAACTCGTCGTGCCCCGGCCAGGAGAGGACGACCTCGCCCTCCTCCAGGCGCGCCTCGGCCAGGACGGGGGTCAGATCACGGGCGGCCGCGCCGGCGAGGGCGTCGGCGGCACTCTCGTACGCCACGATCCCGCGCAGGGTCGCGATGGTGGGCGGCATCATCAGCAGCTCGCCCTTGTCGTAGCCGGCGGCCGCGTCCGCGGGACGGATCCACACGGTCCGGTCGGCCTCCGTGGAGGCGTTCCGCGTGCGCTGGCCCTCGGGGAGGACGGCCACGAAGAACCACGTGTCGTAGCGGCGGGACTCGAACTCCGGGGTGATCCAGCGGGCCCAGGCCCCGAGCAGGTCCGAGCGGAGCACGAGCCCTCTGCGGTCGAGGAACTCCGCGAAGGACAGGTCCCTGGCGACCAGGGCCGCCCGGTCCGCCTCCCAGTCGTCCCCCGTGGTGTCGCCGACCACGCTGTCCGGGCTGGGGCCGGCGAGCAGGACGCCCGCCTCCTCGTACGTCTCCCGCACGGCCGCGCACACGATGGCCTGGGCGGAGGTCTCGTCCACGCCGAGCCGCCGCGCCCACCACGCGCGCGTGGGGCCCGCCCAGCGGATCTGCTGCTCGTCGTCGCGTGGGTCCACGCCGCCGCCCGGATACGCGTAGGCGCCTCCGGCGAAGGCCATGGAGGCGCGTCTGCGCAGCATGTGGACCACGGGGCCGGTCTCGCCGTCCTTGACCAGCATCACCGTCGCGGCGCGCCGGGGCGTGACCGGCGTCAGCGTGCCGTCGGCGAGCGCCCGGATCCGCTCAGGCCAGTCCGCCGGAAACCATTGCCCATTCCCCATGGCCGGAGGCTATCCCGAGCCGGGCGGATGTTCGAGGCCCCACCGCCCCACAAGCCCTTTTCGCCCCTCCGCCCCTGCCCGTCCCACCCTGGGGCTCCGCCCCGGACCCCGCTCCTCAACGCCGGAGGGGCTGGATTTTCCCGGCCGGGGCGGAAACTTTCGCCGGCCGCAACCGAATCCGTGACCGCGCCCGCAGCCGGAAAACGACGGAAGGGGCCGTGCCGGTACATCGATGCCCGTCGCCACCGACGGTCACATCCCCGTCCAACGGCCACGGGCTGATGCACCGGCACGGCCCCGACCCACCCACCCACCGGACGGGAACCGCACCCGGCCCCGGTGACACCCCGAAGGGCTACGCGTGCGTGAGCTCCACCTGGATCTCGACCTCGACCGGCGCGTCCAGCGGCAGCACAGCCACACCGACCGCGCTCCGCGCGTGCACACCCTTGTCGCCGAGAACGGCGCCCAGCAGCTCACTCGCCCCGTTCAGCACACCCGGCTGCCCGGTGAAGTCCGACGCCGACGCCACGAACCCGACGACCTTCACGACACGCGCGATGCGATCGAGGTCGCCCACGACCGACTTCACCGCGGCCAGAGCGTTCAGCGCGCACGTACGGGCGAGTTCCTTGGCCTCCTCGGCCGTGACCTCGGCGCCCACCTTCCCGGTGACCGGAAGCTTGCCGTCCACCATCGGAAGCTGGCCGGCGGTGTACACGTACACGCCCGTCTGTACGGCGGGCTGGTACGCGGCCAGCGGCGGAACGACGTCCGGAAGGCTCAGTCCGAGTTCGGCGAGCTTCGCCTCGACAGTCCCGCTCATGCCGACTTCTCGCGCTTCAGGTAGGCCACGAGCTGCTCGGGGTTGGGGCCGGGCACGACCTGGACCAGCTCCCAACCGTCCTCGCCCCAGGTGTCCAGAATCTGCTTCGTGGCGTGGACGAGCAGCGGCACGGTGGCGTATTCCCATTTGGTCATGTGGCCGACTGTAGCCGCTGGCGACCACCGCCTCCCGCCCGAGCCACCCCGTCGCCCGGCCGCCGACAGCGCCGGTTGTCCACAGCCTCCTGCTTACTCCGGCCGCGGACTGGTTAGGCTCGAATACGTGAGCAGGCTCCAGGTCGTCAGCGGCAAGGGCGGTACCGGCAAGACCACGGTGGCCGCCGCCCTCGCGCTCGCCCTCGCGACCGAGGGCAAGCGCGCCCTCCTCGTCGAGGTCGAGGGCAGACAGGGCATCGCGCAGCTCTTCGAAACAGAAGCGCTGCCCTACGAGGAGCGGAAGATCGCCGTCGCTCCAGGTGGCGGGGAGGTGTTCGCCCTCGCCATCGATCCCGAACTGGCGCTGCTGGACTACCTCCAGATGTTCTACAAACTGGGCGGAGCCGGCCGCGCCCTCAAGAAACTCGGCGCGATCGACTTCGCGACCACCATCGCGCCCGGACTGCGGGACGTCCTGCTGACCGGCAAGGCGTGCGAGGCGGTGCGCCGCAAGGAGAAGAGCGGCCGCTTCACGTACGACTACGTGGTGATGGACGCGCCCCCCACCGGCCGCATCACCCGCTTCCTGAACGTGAACGACGAGGTGGCCGGCCTCGCGAAGATCGGCCCGATACACAACCAGGCCCAGGCCGTCATGCGCGTCCTCAAGTCCCCGGAGACGGCCGTCCACTTGGTGACGCTGCTGGAGGAGATGCCCGTACAGGAGACCGCGGACGGGATCGCGGAGCTGCGCGCGGCGAAGCTTCCCGTGGGCCGGATCATCGTGAACATGGTGCGTCCGGCACTGCTCGACGGCGTCGACCTGGAACTGGCGAAGACCACCGCGCGATCGGCGATCGCCAAGTCGCTCTCCTCGGCCGGTCTCGGCGGGGCGCGGCGCGGCGGACTCGCCGAACGGCTGGTGGACCCGCTCCTCCAGCAGGCCGAGGAGTACGCCGAGCGGTACACGCTGGAGACCGAGCAGCGGAGCGTGCTGGCCGAGCAGGACCTGCCGTTGCACGAACTCCCGCTGCTCGCCGAGGGCCTGGATCTCGCGGGCCTGTACGAACTGGCCGCACAGCTCCGTAAGCAAGGGATGTCATGAGTCTGGACCCCGCCCGCGTCCTCGATCTCGACCCGCTGCTCGACGACCCGGAGACCCGCATCGTGGTGTGCTGCGGTTCGGGCGGCGTCGGCAAGACGACCACGGCGGCGGCTCTGGGGCTGCGCGCCGCGGAGCGCGGCCGCAAGGTGGTCGTGCTCACCATCGACCCCGCGCGCAGGCTGGCGCAGTCGATGGGCATCGACTCCCTCGACAACACTCCGCGCCGGGTGAAGGGCGTCGAGGGCAGCGGTGAGCTGCACGCCATGATGCTGGACATGAAGCGCACCTTCGACGAGATCGTCGAGGCGCACGCGGACGGCGACCGGGCGGCGGCCATCCTCAACAACCCCTTCTACCAATCGCTCTCGGCGGGCTTCGCGGGCACGCAGGAGTACATGGCGATGGAGAAGCTGGGCCAGTTGCGGGCGCGCGACGAGTGGGACCTGATCGTGGTCGACACGCCGCCGTCCCGCTCGGCGCTGGACTTCCTGGACGCCCCGAAGCGGCTCGGTTCCTTCCTCGACGGGCGGCTGATCCGGCTGCTGACGGCGCCGGCGAAGCTGGGCGGCCGGGCGGGCATGAAGTTCCTGAACGTCGGGATGTCGATGATGACGGGCACCCTGGGCAAGCTGCTCGGGGGCCAGCTCCTGAAGGACGTGCAGACGTTCGTCTCGGCCATGGACACGACGTTCGGCGGTTTCCGTACGCGGGCCGACGCCACGTACAAACTGCTCCAGGCGCCCGGCACCGCGTTCCTGGTGGTGGCGGCGCCCGAGCGGGACGCGCTGCGCGAGGCCGCGTACTTCGTGCAGCGGCTGGCAGCGGAGGAGATGCCGTTCGCGGGGCTGGTGCTCAACCGGGTGCACGGCAGCGGGGCCACGCAGCTCTCCGCCGAGCGCGCGCTCGCCGCGGCGGAGGATCTGGATTCCGCCGACGGGGAGAACCCGGAATCCGCGGAGAACCCCGAGGCCGACGCCACGGACGATCCGGAGGCCGCCGGCGCGAAGGACCCCGGCGCCGCCGACGGAGAAAATCTTGCCGGGGCCCGCATTGTGGATCAGGCGGACGGGAAGGCTGGACTTCGTAACTCTCCCGGCACGTACGGCAGTTCAGAATCACCGGCTTCCGGTGCCCCAGCTCCTGACGAAGGCTCCCCCGCCACCACGGACAGGACGGCCGGCCCGGACGACACCACCGCTACGGACAGGACCGCCGCCACGGACCCCGAGCGGTCGACCGACCAGCTCACCGCAGGCCTGCTGAGGCTCCACGCCGAGCGCATGCAGTTGCTCTCCCGCGAGCAGCGCACGCGTGACCGCTTCGCCGCGCGGCACCCCGAGGTGCCGGTGGCCGAAGTGGCGGCGCTGCCCGGCGACGTCCACGATCTCGCGGGACTGCGGGACATCGGGAACCGGCTCGCGGCCCACCGGCCGGAGCTGCCCGAGAGCTGAGCGCGGCGACTCCAAGGGGTCTCAGCGCAGTGCGGAGACCCCGAGGGCACCTCGGCCCAGCGCCGCGCCCCTGAGGGGCGGCGTCAGCCCTGCCCTGTCCCCACGACCACCGATCGGGCCTGGAGGGCCCGTACGAGCCGGAGAGGCCCGAGAGCGGCGCCCTGGCCGCGACGGGCGAACTCCCCTCAACCCACCGCCGCGTAGCGCTCGTACACCTCTTCCTCGTCGAGGGGCAGCAGGCCCGCCCCGCGCTCGTACTCCGTACGCGCGGTCTCGAGCAGGCGCCGCCACGAGGTGACGGTCGGCCGCCGGCGCAGCAACGCGCGGCGTTCACGCTCGGTCATGCCACCCCACACGCCGAATTCGACGCGGTTGTCGAGCGCGTCGGCGAGGCACTCCGTGCGAACCGGACATCCGGTGCACACTGCCTTGGCCCTGTTCTGCGCTGCTCCTTGAACGAACAGTTCATCTGGATCGGTAGTGCGGCAGGCCGCCTGCGCACTCCAGTCGGTTACCCAGCCCATACCGGCGCCGTCCTCTCCCGAATCGAGGCTCCCCCACGGCGGCAGCGGCATATTCACCGCCGCCAGTTGAGGACGTTACGGAAGGTGGGCACAGCGCAACACCCCCTTCGGGCCCAATCTTGAATGGCCCGAACGGACTATGCGTAAGCGGCAGATCACCCGGGGGAGTGAGCCGAGGACATGCGCGACGATCCCGGCAAACCGGGACAGTTGGGTCGAGTCACAACGGACGCCATGTGACACACAAGGCTGATTCGGGCACGCACTTCACAAGAGCGCGGAACTTCCGGAACGATTCGGGGTCGCCGGACGTATTGATACGTGGCCGCACTGCTGTGACAGTTGTGAGCAGCTTAGGCCAAGGCATATACGCGTGTCCGGCGAATGAGAACGTAGGCTGCCCTCATGCCAAAGAAGCGCTCGGGCGGTGGTCTGTCCACTACGCAGCAGGCCGCCAAGTTCCTCGGTGTCAGCGTGCTCGCGGGCGCCGTCATGGCCGGAATCGCGCTGCCCGCCGCGGGCGCGCTCGGTCTGGCGGCCAAGGGGTCGGTCCAGGGATTCGATGACATTCCGGACAATCTGAAGAGTCCGTCGCTGAGTCAGCGGACGACGATCCTGGACAGCAAGGGCGGCCAGCTCGCGACCGTCTACTCGCGCGACCGCACGGTGGTCGACCTCAAGGACATCTCGCCGTACATGCAGAAGGCGATCGTCGCGATCGAGGACTCGCGCTTCTACCAGCACGGTGCGATCGACCTGAAGGGCATCCTGCGCGCGGTCAACCAGAACGCGCAGAACGGCGGGGTGGCCCAGGGCGCCTCCACCCTGACCCAGCAGCTCGTGAAGAACTACTTCGTGGAAGAGGCCGGCGACGACCCGACCAAGGTCGCCCAGGCCACCCAGCAGACCATCGGCCGCAAGATCCGCGAGCTCAAGTACGCGATCCAGCTCGAAGAGAAGCTGGGCAAGAAGAAGATCCTCGAGAACTACCTGAACATCACGTTCTTCGGTGAGCAGGCCTACGGCATCGAGGCCGCCTCCCAGCGTTACTTCTCCAAGCCCGCCAAGAAGCTGAACCTCCAGGAGTCCGCGCTGCTCGCGGGCATCGTCCAGTCGCCGAGCCGGTACGACCCGGTGAACGACGAGGAGGAGGCCGTCAAGCGCCGCAACACGGTGCTGCAGCGCATGGCCGAGGTGCACGACATCTCCCAGGAGCAGGCCGACGCCGCCAAGGAGGCGAAGCTCGGGCTGCACGTGAGCCAGCCCAAGAACGGCTGCATCACGGCGATCAAGGGCGCCAGCTTCTTCTGCAAGTACGTGGAGAAGGTCTTCCTGAGCGACCCGGTCTTCGGGAAGACCAAGGAGGAGCGGGCGAAGGTCTGGAACCAGGGCGGCCTGACGATCCGTACGACGCTCGACCCGCAGTCCCAGGCGTCGATCCAGGCCTCGCTGAAGGACCACATCTACAAGTCCGACAAGGTCGCCGCGGCGGCCACCCTCGTCGAGCCCGGCACCGGCAAGATCCTCGGGATGGGCCAGTCGAAGCCGTACGGCTACGGGAAGAACGAGACCGAGTACAACTACTCGGTCAACTTCGACATGGGCGGCTCGAACTACGGCTTCCCGACCGGTTCGACGTTCAAGCCGTTCGTGGCCGCGGCCGCGCTGGAGCAGGGCCGGCCGGCGACGCAGGAGTACTCGTCGCCGAACAAGATGCCGTACCCCAGTCCGGTGCAGACCTGCGGCAGCAAGCCGTGGACCAACCAGAACAACGAGCAGGTCCCGAACGAAAGCGCCTCCGAGCAGGGCCCGTACCAGCTCAAGGAGGCGATGGCGAAGTCGGTCAACACCTACTTCGTGCAGATGATCTCCGACATCGGCCTGTGCCCGGTGATGAACCAGATCGAGAAGCTCGGCGTGGTCCAGGGCAACGGCGACAAGCTCCCCGAGGTGCCCGCCATCGCCCTGGGCTCCAAGGGCATCTCGCCGCTCACGATGGCCACGGCGTACGCCGCCTTCGCCTCCCGCGGCATGTACTGCACCCCGGTGGCCATCGAGTCGATCAGCCAGCAGATCGGCGGCCACGAGAAGTCCCTGGACGTGCCCAAGTCGACCTGCTCGCGGGCCATGTCCGAGCCGACCGCGGACACCGTCAACAGCCTGCTGAGCGGCGTGATCGACTCCGGTACGGGTCAGCAGGCCGGCCTCACGGACCGTGCCAACGCCGGTAAGACGGGTACGACGGACGAGCGCAGGAACGCCTGGTTCGTCGGCTACACGCCGAACCTCTCCGGCGCCGTCTGGGTCGGCAGCGCCACCCAGCAGGTCAAGATGCGGGGCATCCAGATCGGCGGTTCCTGGTACGACAAGGTGTACGGCGGTCAGGTCCCCGGTCCGATCTGGCGGGACCTGATGACGGGCGCGCTCGCGGGCAAGGACGCCCCGTCCTTCAACCTGGTCAACATCCCCGACCCCGACAAGAACAAGGGCAAGGGCCAGGACGACAACAACAAGGGCCGCGGCCGCCACGGTGGCAGGGGCAACGACAACACCACCGGCACGATCAACGGCAACACCATCAGCGGCCAGAGCGACGGGGGGGTGACGTTCCCGACGCCCTCCGTCTCGCTCCCCGACGGATGGATCCAGGGCAACACGAACAGCGGAAACACCAACAGCGGAAACGGGAACGGTGGCCAACGCTGAGGCGCAGCCCGTAGCCCGTACGCCGCCGCGTGAACGCGTGAACGCCCCGTGGCCCAGGAGTCGATCCTGGGACACGGGGCGTTCGACGTAAGAGGTGCTGCGCGGCAGGCCCCGGGATGCCACCCGGTCTATCGCCGACCCGGCGAGGAACCCGGAACATCAACCGAACCCGAACCCGAACCCGAACCTGAACCCAGACCCGGAGCCGAACCCGAACCCGAACCTGTACCCAGACCCGGAGCCGAACCCGAACCCGAACCTGTACCCAGACCCGGAGCCGAACCCGAACCCAGACCCGGAGCCGGAGCCGGAGCCGGAGCGGAACGGTCCAGGGGCGGTGTCAGCCCGCGAGCAACTGCTTCACGACGGCAGCGACACGACCACCCTCGGCCTGCCCGGCCACCTTCGGGTTCACGATCTTCATGACGGCACCCATCGCACGCGGACCCTCGGCACTGGCCGCCTTGGCCTCCTCGACGGCCTGGGCGACGATCTGCCGAAGCTCGTCGTCGGAAAGCTGCTTGGGCAGATACACGGCGAGAATCTCGCCCTCGGCCCGCTCACGCTCGGCCGACTCGGCGCGCCCGCCCTGCGTGAAGGCCTCGGCCGCCTCACGACGCTTCTTCGCCTCGCGGGCGATCACCTTCTGCACTTCGTCGTCGGAGAGTTCGCGCTTGGTCTTGCCCGCGACCTCCTCATTGGTGATCGCGGAGAGGGTCAGCCGGAGCGTCGAGGAGCGGAGCTCGTCGCGCCCCTTGATCGCGGCGTTGAGGTCTTCCTGCAACTTCGACTTGAGCGTGGTCATGGTTTATTCATAGCCTTTTGTCATGGACCCGGTCAACGAGATATCGCAGGTCACAAGCGACTCGGCACGCCTCCGCAAGGTGGCCCGGATGACCGAAACTCAAAAGGCCCGAGGACGCGGACGTACCGACTGGACGGGAGAACCGGCGGCGATCTACTGCCGGATCTCCCACGTGAACGATGACGACCAAACGGGCGTCGACCGACAAGAGCGTATCTGCCGTGACATCGCGGAACGCCTCGGAGCCACCGTCAGCCACGACATGATCTACGCGGAGAACTGACCAGCCGGCATGCCGCAGGCATCCGCGTCTTCCGCGGAAGGAGATCAACCAGGGCGACTGGCGGGCTCGGGCGATCATCGAGCGCGGCATGTGGGACAAGGCCCAGGAGCGCAGGCGCCAACGAGCCGCAGTCAGCCGGGGGAGGCTCACTCCGCAGCACCCCTACATCCTCCGGGGACCGGTCATCTGCAAGGGCTGCGGGAACCACATGAGAGGCAGAGGGGGTTCAACCGCCGACGGCGGAACGACTCCGACTCCCAGCACTGTCACTGCACGGCAAGCGGAGCGCCCCTCGAACAGTTCGTCACCGACACTTCGATCAAGCTCCTCGCTTCCGCTTCGCCACCCTGACCATCGAGGAGGGTCGGACCGACGGCGGATACGTGGACTTCGAGCTCGTGGCGACCAAACCGAACCCTTCGACAACGCGAGCTCGTTTCGAGCCTTCGCGGCCGAACTGGCTATGGATACACGGGCGAGTTCTCAAGCAACCGTGAAAAAGAAACTATTGCCGGAATCAATCAATCCACTCTCAAGACTCACTCAATTCCATTGAGAGATGCCCTGTGCAGCCACTAGGTTCTTACTTGTTCGCCAGTACGGAATGCAGCCCAAGAGACGCGAACCAAGACCTAGGGGGACTCGTGAATAGCACAGCACGGATCGGCGCAATCGTCGGCGCAGTAGCCGTGAGTATGGGTTTAGCAATTACTCCGACCGCGGCCCAGGATGAGACAAAGACTCCTCGCGCCAGCCCCATCGCGCAATTCTTTGAGCCTGGAGCCAAGATACCTGGCAACCTCACCAAGCCTGGGGCCAGGTTGACAATCAAGCACAATACGGATTACGCGCAGTCACCCTCGATCGTCAGGCCTCGATGGGTATCGAATCTGGGCGAGTCGTGCAGCACGCAAGTAATTTCGAAGACTGCCGGAAACGGTAAGACCACCCTGGTCCTGTCCGTCACCAAGGAGCGATCGGTCCAGCTCAGCGGTAGCGCCGGCATCAGCAAAGGTCTCATCTCTGCCAATGTAGGCTTTGATGTGACAAATACTTATAAAGTCACTGATGAGACGCGCTACGAAGTCCCCAGAGGCAAGCATGGGAATATTGAAGCGTACACTCTCTTCCAGCACTATCTTGTCAAGTTCAGGGATATGCGGAGTATCCCCCACACAGTCGACGTGTATAAGCCTATCGGCGTATGCTTCAATCAGTGGCTGGACTAGACAGTCTAAATTTCCGGTGTGAAAGGGTGGCCCCATGGTGCAGGTTCTTCGAAGGCTAGCCTTAGGGGCCACCCTTCCGCTCTTGTGTGTCGCATGCACTTCAGGAAGCGGAGATGGGGCTACGCACGAACCATCGGCTCCCCAATTCACACACCTGAGCCGACTTGACTCGATCGATGAGACCGAAGAAAAAATCATCGCAGCGGATGAGTTCCCTTCGAATTCGCACACCCCCAAGGTGATAGGAGAGGTCCGAAAGGATTCTTTCCGCCTGATCGCATACGTTCAGGGGGACTCCTGCGGCCTTCGGGTAGCTGACGCGACGAACCCAAATCGATCGTTTCTTCACATTACGTCAGCGTGGCCTGAGAATGATTCGAGTGGAAGCGCCAAATATCCCGCCGGTCCCTACCATTTCGCTTCGGCGCAAGGTGCAAGTGGATCTGTCATGTGGGCTTCGCTTGGTTGCAGCAAGTCGGCGATGGTGATCGATTACTCGTCTCGGGCTCGGGGACCTGCGTCTGATCAGCGCGGCAACGTGTCTGTCAAAGAGCACTCCACGCGTCCTGAGGCTCTCACCGTGGTAATCGGTCCGCGAGAAGCTCGCGAAGAAGTCCTGCCACGGGCCTGATGACGACTGCGCCTGCCGAAGAGGTGGGCTTGCCCTCCGTCGGTCGCGATGAGGAGGCAACAGCCATCGCGACCACACCCTCGGGCCGTGAAGACGAGGCCGCGCTCGTCACGCACCGCCTACTGGCAGACGCCGCGGCCCGCACCCGCACCCGCACCCGCACAACCCATCGCGCGCTGATCCCCTTCGACGGGGCGAAGCAGGTACCCAAGCTTGCCAAGCACTCGAACGCCGAACCGAGCGACATCTACGCTGCGTTGACGACTCCAGGACATGCTGGACCGAGAGCGTGACCGCTCCGCTCATACCCAGAGGAGCGGGCGGGCCTTGCGTGCTGCAAGTGCCAAGTTCTGCAGTCCCGCAGCCAGTAGGTGTCTCAAGAAGCCACTGGGCAGGGACTTCCGGACTGTCCACAGGGGGTGAAGAGCGCTCGGCGGAGTCTGACACGATGGGCGTATGCGCGCGCGATACGGAGTACCCCTGGGAATCACGGCGGTGGGCGCCGCCGGACTGCTGTACTCGGCGGGGTTCGAGGCCCGTTCCTTCCGCCTGCGGCGGGTGACTGTCCCGGTTCTGCCTCCCGGGATGCGACCGCTGCGCCTTCTCCAGGTCTCCGACATCCACATGGTGAGCGGACAGCGCAAGAAGCAGCGCTGGCTGCGCTCGCTGGCCGGCCTGCGCCCCGACTTCGTGATCAACACCGGGGACAACCTCTCGGACCCGGAGGGCGTGCCCGAGGTACTGGACGCGCTCGGCCCCCTGATGGAGTTCCCGGGTGCGTACGTCTTCGGTTCGAACGACTACTACGGACCCACCCTCCGCAACCCCGCCCGGTACCTGTTCGAGAAGGCGGCGGGCCGTCACGGGCTGAACGGCAACAAGCCGGTCGTGGGCGCCGTCCACAACCCGTGGGAGGACCTGCGCGAAGGTTTCGACACCGCCGGCTGGCTGAACCTGACGAACACCCGGGGGACGCTGAAGATCGACGGCGCGGAGATCGAGCTGACCGGCCTCGACGACCCGCACATCAAACGCGACCGCTACGCGCGCGTGGCCGGCGGCCCGTCCGAGTCGGCCGACTTCTCGATGGGTGTCGTGCACGCCCCGTACCTGCGCAGCCTGGACGCCTTCACCGCCGACGGCTACCCCCTGATCCTGGCGGGCCACACCCACGGCGGCCAGATCTGCCTCCCCTTCTACGGCGCCTTCGTCACGAACTGCGACCTGGACACGGACCGCGTCAAGGGCCTCTCCCGGCACACGGCGGAGGGCCACACGTCGTACATGCACGTCTCAGCGGGCTGCGGCGCGAGCCGCTACACCCCGGTCCGCTTCGCCTGCCCGCCGGAGGCGTCGCTGCTGACGCTGGTGGAGCGGGCGTAGGCACCTGAGGGGGCGCGCCCTGGGACCGGATCCGGTGTGGGTGAGCTCGCCGGATCGGCCAGGCCAGAACCTCGGCCCAGGTCGTCCCGCGCCGCGGTGGATTCGACTGCACTGCGGCGGACGAACAACCGAGACAGCACGAAGCCCCATCGACACGACCGGTGACGATGGGGCGACGCTGAACGGGATGACGACCACCCCCGTGACCATGTAACCCGCCCGGTCTACCCATATCGCCCAAATGCCTCGATCCGCTTAGCGTGAGGGCATGATCACCCCTATGCCCAGGGACATACCCGACCTCCCCGCGATACCGGGCATCATCCCGTCGACCCACCCCTTCGTCCCGGCGACGGCGGTGGTGGCCCCCTCGCACCGCCCGGTCACCGCGATCTACCGGGCTCTGGTGGCCCTCGCGGCGGCGACGGGCGTGGCCATCGAGATGAAGCTGGGAAGCCCGGCCCGGGTGCTGAGCTACTTCACGATCCAGACCAATCTGCTCGTGGCCGTGGTCTTCGCGGCGTCGGCGCGCCGGGCCTGGTCGGCGCGCAGGCCCCTGCCAGGGGTGCTGACCGGCGGCACGTTGATCTACATCTCGATCACGGGCCTGGTCTACCACCTGATCCTGGCGAACGAGTCGACGCCGTTCTCCATGACCGGAGGCGACGACACGCTCTCCGGGTGGCACGCGGTCGCCAACCAGCTCCTCCACACGGTCACGCCGATCGCCGTGGCCCTCGACTGGCTCCTGCTGACCCGCCCGACCCCGCTGGCGCTGCGCAACGCGGCGACCTGGCTGATCTACCCCCTCGCTTACCTGGCTTTCAGCCTGGCCCGCGGCGCGATGCTGACGTCCGGGACGCTGGCGCGTTACCTCTACCCCTTCGTCGACGTCGACCGGCACGGCTACGGAGGTGTCCTCGGCAACACAGCCATCCTCGGCACCGCCTTCTACGCCCTGGCCCTCCTGATCGTCGTCCTCGACCACGTGCGCCCCGACCCGGTCCGACGCCGCGTCCGACGCCCAGAAAACCGGATTTCGTCTCAGGCCACCGGTGGGCTAAAGTAAACGACGTCGCCGCGAGAGCAGCGACAATCGGGGTGTAGCGCAGCTTGGCAGCGCGCTTCGTTCGGGACGAAGAGGTCGTGGGTTCAAATCCCGCCACCCCGACAGCTAAAACACCAAGTCAGGGCCGGTTTTCCTTCATGGGAAACCGGCCCTGACTCGTTCCCCGGAGCCTCTGGGGAGTGAACGGGGAGTGGATCAAGGAATTCCATGCCCCTGGCTTCACTCGCCCACATGCGTGTGGGTCGACTCGACCGCGGACGGGACGGGAGCAAGGGAGAGTGGTGGGCGGGGGAGGGCGGTCAGGTAACCACCCTAGTCACAGCGCCAAGATCCAGTACGCTCCCTGCCATGACAGCACCTCCGGCGGGCTCTGAGACAGCCGACCGCCCGACCGCGTTGTGGGGCGTCTCCTTGGCCTCGCTTGGCGTCTTCCTCGTCAGCTGGGTGCTGTGCTGGGTGAACGCATACGTCGTCAATGACGACCTGCCGAATACCTGCGGCGACGTGCGAAGGCAGAGCTTTCCACCAGAGGTGACATGCGTGTCTGCAGACGGCACGCTCACTGGTGCGAACGCCGGCTGGATCGAAGCCCTGTTCTACGCCTCGCTCGTGGTGTTCGTGCTGCTTTCGAGCATGGTGCTGGCGCTCGCGGCCGTCCGGAGGAAGTGACGCGTACGGCCTGGCCCGTACCGGCATGTCGGGGCCGCGGTGCGGCGGAGCCGGTGATCGCGCTGCACAGCCGGTGGCCCGCCCCGTCCACGGCGGGCCACCGGCTGTGAGCGCAGAGGTTCAGGACAGGAGCGGGCCGTCGTCGGTGTCCCCCCGCGGGCCGTCGCCTCCCGCGGCGTGGTGTCCGGGCCGCAGCGCCGTCCAGCCCCGGGCGCAGAACACCACCACGGCGGCCACGAGCGCCAGCACGACGCCGGCCTCGATCCGCGCGGTGAAGACGAGACCGGTCTGCTGGGAGAGCTGGAAAGCAGCGATGGGATACAGCGGCAACAGGGCGACCAGTCCGGCCCACGCCGCCGGACGGGTGCGCGAGGCCGCGAGACCTGCGGCGAGCAGCAGGGCCAGGTCCGTCACGCCCCAGACGTTCGAGCCGGGAACCTTGTTCAGCACCACCAGCGCGAGCAGAGCCGCGGCCACCACGGACCATGCCGTGCGGTCCTTCGACCCGGGGGTCAGCCGCAGCGGGGCCACCCACAACAACGCGCAGGCCAGGAGCGGTCCGGCGGTCCCGGCGAGCAGCCACAGCGTGGAGCCTTGGTGCGCGAGCGCGTGCGACACGGCCACGGCCCCCGACCATGCGGTGGCCGCCGCGGCGGCCGTTCCCAGGCCTCTGGCCGCTGGGACCCGTCCGGCCAGCAGCGCGGCGAGGGCGAACGCGGCAAGAGCGACACCGGCCAGCGCCTGGTAGATGCCGAAGGTCTGCTCCATCCGGTCCCAGCTCAGCACGCGCCGGAACATGTCGGCCTGGAGGATCCTGAACGCCAGATCTCCGGCGATGCTCAGTGCCAGGGCAAGGGGGACGAGGCCGGCGAGTGCTTTGCCACGGGCGCTCTCGGCGCCGAGCCCCGCCCGCAGCCGCAGCCCGTGCGCGGCCAGCGAGGCCGCCTCCGCCATGTGCGCGGCCCGGCCACGACCGGCGGACGCGGCGAGCGCGGCATCCTCGAGTTCCTCACCCATCTCGGCTCGGTAGGGGGCGGGGTGGAGCCGGACAGCCAGGCGCAACAGCACGGTGCTCATCCCGTCACCCCCTGGGCGCCGCCCGCGAGGCGTCCCAGTCGGCGGCGCGCCTCGCGGGCCACCTCCTCCATCCGCCGCACCTCGGCGTCCAGCACTGTCGTGCCGGACGGCGTGAGCGCATACACGCGCCGGGCCCGGCCGTCGACGACCTCCTCGCGTTCCACCCGCACCAGCCCTTCCTCCAGCAGTCGGTCCAGCGCTCCGTACAACGTGCCTGCCCGCAGGCGTACCCGACCCTGCGACATCTGCGCGACTTCGGCGATCAGCGCGTATCCGTGCCGGGGTGCGTCGGCCAGTGCGGCCATCAGCAGCAGCGTCGGCTCCCGCATCGGCTGTCGGCCATCCCTGTTAGTCATGAGCGCTATATATATCGCATGACTGACTATGGCGGGACGGATTCGGCGATCATTCGTGCGCTCACGGGGTGAGGCTGCCGGTCTTGATGCCGCTGCTGTGGAGAACTTCGAACGACATCCCCCACAGAACGGCCTCGAACACGATGGCCAGGATCACGGCACTCCAGCACAGAACGCGTGCCCAGCCAGGAAGACGGAACAACTCCCGATCGGGGGCGGGCGGGGTCCGCGAGAGCCACAGCCACCGGATGGCGCCGACGCGGACGCCCACCGCCGCCAGAGTCAGCACCCAGTGGACGGCGTGGCTGCCGATCACCGAAGCCGGCAGTGCGGCGAGCCAGTTGGGCACCAGCAGCCAGGCGGCCGCGGTCCACTTCTGGCTACGGCCCCACCACGGCGAGAGGCACATGGCCAGGATGCCTCCGCCGGTAAGAAGGAGGACGGGGAGGTTCAGGACGTCGTGCAGCTCGCCGGAGGAGAAGAGCTGGTTCACGACGCCCAGCAGACTGCCCGCCACCAGAAGCCACATGATCCGGCGAGGACCAGCCCAGACGGAAGGCTTCTTCGCCACGGAAAGTCCGTCGGCGGCGCCGGGGTGGCGCCCCGTTTCGTGGTCGGAGGGAGTCACGGAAGTTCCTCTCGGAGCTGGACTGAGTGACGTTGGAGGGCAGGCCGAACCACCGCGTGTCCCACAGTGAGTCACTGCCGGGCGGCAGGCTCACGCGTCCGTGCGGAGGGCTGGGCCGAGAGCCCAAGGAGGAGGGGGTCGGGTCGCCGAACCGGATCGCGGGCGGCACGTTGGCCGCGGGGCGGGCGGATCCTTGTCGAGGCGTGCCGACGGACCCGGCCGTAGAGGCCGCACCGGGTCCGTCCGTTCGGGCACGAGAGGCGGCGCGATACAGGAAGGCGCCGTCCGGGAAGTTACGCGATGCGGCGGCGCAAGGTGCGCAGTGCCCCGTGGACGAGCAGAGCGGTGAGTGCCAGGACGAGCACACTGGAGGCGATCTGGTAGCCCCAGTAGTCGCCGGCGTCCAGAGAGTTGATGAGGTAGGAGTCCTGGGGAAGCAGGTCGTCGAACTGCAGGCCGAGCACGCCCCCGAGATGGAAGCCGTGAACCTTGGAGAAGATCCAGGGGTCGGCCAGCAGGACCGCTCGGGAGCGGACCAGGAGAGCGGCCAGCAACCAGGTGAGGGCGGGGGCGGCGACGACGGCGAGCCAGGAACGGCGCAGCACGGTCCCTGTCCAGGCGCCGGCGGCGACGCCGAGCACGACGTAGGCGAGGGTGACGGGCCCGACCGTGAAGTACGCGGTCTGCTGATCGACGCCGTGGACCAGCAGGTCAAGCCGATAGGCGTGGATGGCGCTGCGCTGGTACAGGACGACGAGCGGCAGTGTCAGCAGGACGAGGAGTGCCGCGAGTGTGGCCCAGCGGGTGGTGAACCAGCGACGGGGCGTGACGGACTGGGTCAGTACCAGGGTGACACGTCGGCTCTCCCACTCCAGGGCCGTCAGGAGACCGGCGAGCGCGGCGGAGCAAAGGGCGGGCCGGAAGACGATCGAACTGTTGTCGGACAGCAGTTTCGCGGTCTTGTTGTGGGCGTCGTCCACGTAACGCCCGAAGTGGTAGGCGTGGCTGCCGACATGAGCACGCAGCGCTACGGCGTCGGTCCACCCGTCGTAGTGATACACCAGATCCGCTCCGATGCGTGCGGCCAGGAGCAGGAGGATCGCGAAGGGGATCCAGTACTGCCGCAGAGCGGTCCGCACGAGTGGCAGACGGCCTCCCGGGAGAGGCGACTTCAGTGCGGAGGCTATGGCGGGGCTGGGGCTCATGCGGCGGATTCCTTGGCGAGCAGTGAAGTGGAGGAAGTCGGTCGGGAGGCTTCGCCGGTGTCCAGGTGAGCGAGGATGAGTTCCTCCAGCGACGGCGTGCGCACCTCCCATTCCGCGGGCAGTGGAGCGCCGGAGGGCCTGATCAGAACGCTGATGCCGCGGCCGGCCGGCCGGGACTCGATCACGGTGTGCCCGGCCAGCAGCTCCACGGGCCCTGGAAGAGTCACGACGGCGTGCGAGGCGATGAGCTCGTCGATGTCGCCGCACAACCGGGTCCTGCCCTCGTCGAGCAGCAGGAGGTGGTCGCAGGCGTCCGCGAGCTCGCCGATGATGTGGGAGGACATCACCACGGTGGTCCCCGTGTCGGCGACATGCGCCAGGAGCAGACCCATCAGCTCCTTGCGGGCCAGGACGTCGAGGTCGGCCATGGGTTCGTCGAGCAGGAGCAGGTCCGCCCGCTTGCCGAGTGCGAGAGCCAACGCGATGCGGGTGCGCTCGCCGCCCGAAAGGTCGCCGATGCGGTCGCTCTTGCGGAATCGAGCTGGGGCGGCGACATGCTCGGCCAGTTCCGCGTCCCAGTTGTCGACGTTGAGGCGGGCACCCAGCCGCAGCGTCTCGGCGACCGTGAACCGCCCGAACATCGGACGGTGTTGAGCGAGGTAGGCCACGCGGGGATGGCCGGCGTGCGGCATGCCGTCGAGGACTTCGACCGCCCCGGTGGTGGTCCGCTGCATGCCGGCGGCCAGCTCCAGCAGGGTGGACTTGCCCGCGCCATTGGGACCGACGAGGGCACACACCACCCCGGCGGGTATGCGGAAACTGCACTCCTCGAGCACGTCCGGGCCCCTGCGCCGGTACCGCTTGGTGACACCCGTGGCGGCGAGCGCCGTCTCAGGGCTGGGGGGATGGGACATCAGGTTCCTTCGACACATAGAGATCTTCGAGTACGGCACTGAACAGTGCTGCGAGGTCGTCGCGCTCAAGCCCGGCAGCGCGGGCCCGTGCCGCGACGTCGGCGAGTTCGGCACGCCAGGGGGAGTCGGCGGTGGATGCGCCGAGCGTGCCGGTCACGAACGTCCCATGCCTGCGCCGGGTTTCGACCAGGCCCTGGGATTCCAGTTCGCGATACGCCTTGAGGACGGTGTTGGGGTTGAGCGCGGTGGCCTCGACCACGGCACGCGCGGTCGGCAGCCGGTCGCCCGGCTGCAGCAGGCCGAGCCGCATCGCTTGCTGGACCTGCTGGACGATCTGCACGTACGCGGGGATGCCGCCGCGCCGATCGATCCGGAAATCGAATCCCACGACCCCAACCCCCATTGCACTAATGAACTACTTGAATAGTGCAATGAAAGATCGGTGCACGTCAAGCCAGGTTCATCGACCGGACCGGAGGAGAAGCGCGGGGCAGGCTCCGGACTGACGCGCGCAGCGACGACTCCACGATCGATAGCCCCGGTTCGCGAGCAACCGGCAAGGGCGCCGGCCACAACGAAGGGCGGCTGCTTCAACGAGGGGGAACCGCGGGCATGACGCAGATGCCTCCCCGCCACCCTCGCTCCCCACCCCATTCGCCCGTCACCAGGTCGCGATGAAGGCGCCGTCGGGGGCCGTGACGGACACTGCCCTGCCCCTCGGTGAATCTCTTCGCAGCGTCGGCCGTGGGCACCGGAAGGCACGGTGTTCCCGAGCCGCAGCAACCCTGAAAACAGCTGATGACCGGCAGTGAGCCGGTCATCAGCCGATCTTCCATCAGGTGCTCAAGACCGTTCCCAAGCGATATCCACCCGGGTGCAGTTGTGCTGTTCGGGTCAGTGTTCGCCGTACCCGTGGCACTTGTCGCCGTAGCCCGCCGTGCAATCGCGCTTGTTCTTGACCTTGACCGTGACGTCCTCGTGAGCGCCGTCGATGACGTACGGGCCGGTCACCGGGTTGTCCGGCAGGACGTAGCCGTCCGGCACGGCGGTCTCGCGCAGGTAGTACGTGCCGTACGCGAGGGGGTCGAAGTCACAGGTGCCCCTCCTGCCCGTGGTGCACTCGGTACCCGTCAGGGTGTCCGGGGTGCGGCCGTTCGTCTGCAGCCCGGCCCGGCCGTTCGACTCCTTCCACAGCTCGAACACGGCGCCTTCCAGCGGCCGCCCGGTTTTGGCGTCGGACTTCTTCAGGTGGAGCGAGCCGTCGTGTTCCGCGGGCGTCTTAGTGTCCTTCGCGGTCACTGAGACGCCTGTGCCGACGTTGGCGTCGGTGAGGATGAGGGGGCCGAACACAGCAGGATCCGGCAGGTCGTAGCCGTCGGGCGCGGCGGTCTCCTGCCAGTAGTAGGTGCCGGTCGGGACGGTCTCGCCGCAGGTGCCGGCCGCCCCGGTGACGCAGGGGTCGCCGACCTTGGTGTCAGGGTTGATACCGGTGGTCTGCAGGCCAGTGGTTCCGTTGGTCTCCTGCCAAAGCTGGAACTCCGCACCGCGCAGCGGGACACCGGAGTCGGCGTCGACCTTCCTCACGCGGACCCGGCCCTCGCCGGGCGTCACGGGAGTCTTGGTGTCGCCCGCGGTGACGGAAACACCGGCGCCGGCGTTGGCGTCGGTGAGGACCAGAGGGCCGAACACAGCAGGATCCGGCAGGTCGTAGCCGTCCGGCGCGGCCGTCTCCTGCCAGTAGTACGTCCCCGTCTCGACCGTCTCCCCACAAGTACCGGCCGCACCCGTCACACACGGATCACCGACCTTGGTGTCAGGGTTGATACCGGTGGTCTGCAGGCCAGTGGCTCCGTTGGTCTCCCGCCACAACTGGAACTCCGCACCGCGCAAAGCGACACCGGAGTCGGCGTCCACCTTCCTCACCCGCACCCGACCCTCACCAGGATCCACAGGTGTCTTCGTGTCCTGCGCGGTCACAGAAACGCCTGTCTCGACGTTGGCGTCGGTGAGGACCAGCGGGCCGAACACGGCAGGATCCGGCAGGTCGTAGCCGTCCGGCGCGGCCGTCTCCTGCCAGTAGTACGTCCCCGTCTCGACCGTCTCCCCACAAGTACCGGCCGCACCCCGT
>NZ_JBVHTL010000005.1:426404-475302 GCF_055565895.1 Streptomyces sp. NPDC028298 | reverse complement strand
CGTCACACACGGATCACCCACCTTGGTGTCAGGGTCCGTGCCGCTGGTCTGCAAGCCGGAGGTGCCGTTCGTCTCCCGCCACAGCTGGAACTCCGCACCACGCAACGGGGCATTGGAGTCCGCGTCGACCTTCCACACCCGCACCCGACCCTGGCCAGGGATCACGGGCGTCTTCGTGTCCTGCGCCGTCACCGAAACACCCGCGTCGGCGTTGTCGTCGGTGAGGACCAGCGGGCCGAACACCGCGGGATCCGGCAGGTCGTAGCCGTCAGGCGCGGCCGTCTCCTGCCAGTAGTACGTCCCCGTCTCGACCGTCTCGCTGCAGGTGCCCGCCGCTCCGGTGGCACAGGGGTCGCCGACCTTGGTGTCAGGGTCCGTGCCACTGGTCTGGAGGCCGTCGGTGCCGTTGCTCTCCCGCCACAACTGGAACTCCGCACCTTGCAGCGGGTCGCCGGTGTCGGCGTCCGTCTTCCTGACGCTGACCGAGCCGGTGACGGGGGTCGGGGTGTCGGAGTCGCACTCCAGGTCGGCGTCGAACGGGAAGTAGTGGATCTCGCCCGCGTTCACCGCGCCGCCACCCGCCCCGCCGGACAGCGGGCCCGCGACGAGTGCGCGGGTGATGATGTCACCCTCGAGATTGGACGGGTCGAGGTCGGTGAGCTCGGCGCGCGGGGCGTAGATCGTGCCCTCGACGCTGTCGCCGTCCGCGATGGTGATGTCGGTCGCGTCGGCGAAGTTCCACAGGATGTACGGGGCCTGGTCCCCGGAGACACCCGCCATCGTGGGCGTGTGCCAGGTGAAGTCGCCGCCGGTGCCCGTGGTGTCCACGTCGATGAGCAGCGGGGTGTCGGCTGACGGCTCGTCCAGGAACGTCAGCGTGCCGATGTTGTCGAGCTGCTCGCCGGTCAGGCGCAGCACGTTGGTCTGCCCCTGAGTGAGGGAGATCTTGATGTCGGACCCGGTCGGGATCGTGTTCTGGTCGGGCAACGGGTCTCCGTTGCCGTCGAGCAGGATCACGGTCGCCCCGCACGTGGCCATCGAGTCGGCCCGGTCGCGGTAGGTGGAGAACAGCGAGGTGAAGTCCATCAGACCGGACTGGGCGACCGAGGCCGCCGACTGCTGAGTGGTGAGCTGGACACGCGGCGTGGAGTTGTAGGCGGCACCCTTGGCCACGACCTCCGTGTTGACGCTCGCCCCGTTCTGGTCCCGGGTGAGGATGTCGCTGGCCGCCGTGTTGCCGATCTTGGCGTATCCATTCTGCAGAACCTGCAGGACGCCGGACTGGCTGGTGCCCGCGTAGTCGATCCCACCGCCGACGAGCAGAGCCGTCGGCTGCGCGTCGCCCGTAGCGGTGAAGGTGCCGGGGGTGTTCAGGGCTACGTTGTAGTTGGCGCCGAAGGCGAGGTTCCCGCCGACGGCCACCGGGCCCTCCGACTCGGTGCTGCCGAACGTCGCGTGCTCTTGAGTGACGACCCCGAAGCCGTTGTTCCCGGCCACCGGGTTCCCGATGACGACTGGGGCGAGTGCCGCGGCGCCTGCCGGGCCGCCCACGAGCACGAACGCCGCCAGCAGCCCCGACCCGGCGAGTCCCGCAGCGGCCCGCAACGGGATCTGTCTCATGGCCGGAGCGCTGCGGGTGATCTGATGAGTCCGTCTTCTCATGGCCGAAAACCTATGAATGCATCCAGTTCTGATGTTGTTACAGGACCGGGACACTCCGTTCGAGCACTCGTATGGCCACTCGCGATTCCACCAGGAGTGGACGGCTGGGCGTCCGTCATCGCACCCCACTCAGAGGAAGCAGGCACTCGCTCGGACCAGCAGGCCAGCCAACTCAGTCGCAGCGGTCCGTTCGGAAGCTGTACAGCACGGAAGTACAGCAGATGCCGTCCATGGCCACCCACCGGTCTGGATCACGGGCCGGATCTGCTTCCGGTGCGCCCCTCCGTCATGGCCGCGGGGTCGATCGCCCCTCTGGCCGGCCACATCGTGCGCGTCTGCCGCCGTACAACCATCCTGCCGCGCCCGTCGTCTGATCACGCAGGTCAGGAGATTGATCGAATCGCTTGGGCCGGCGTGGAGGAGTGCACGGCGGGCCCTCATCCCACTTGAGGAAGCACATGTATGGACGGGTCACGGCCGCAGTTGTGGCCGTCTGCGGTTCTCTCGCTCTGGGTGGACTCACGGCGCCTCACGCCAGCGCGACCGGCGATGGGCCGGAGATCACCAAGGTGGTGGTCAACGGGGGCAAGAACATCGTGGTGGGCCCGACCGCCGTCACGTCCTTCACCGCGTCGGTGACGGCCTCCGACCCTGCCGGTGTGAAGGAGGCCTGGCTCGACATCTGGCATGGCAGCGGCTCGTACGACGACCATGACGGCGGGATCGCTCGCTCCGGCGAGCTCAGGTGCACCTCGTCGAGCTCCACCACAACCACCTGTACGTCTTCCTTCCAGGTGAAGGCCAATGCCAGGGCCTGGACCAACGAAGTGACCAACACGTTCGCCGGCACCTGGCACGTCAGCGCGAGCGCGTTCTCCGGCGCCCGGGTCCAGTCCTCGGAAGACTTCTACGGCACCGTCAAGGTGCAGCGCTCCTCCCAGCTCACCGTCGATGCCACCCCCGAGCCGGTGACGAAGGGCAAGACCGTCACGGTCACGGGAAAGCTCTCACGAGCGAACTGGGACACCCACAAGTACGGCGGATACTCCGGCCAGTTGGTCAAGCTGCAGTTCCGCAAAAAGGGCAGCACGACATACAGCACGGTCAAGACAGTCACCACAAGCTCCACGGGCACCCTCAAGACCACGGTGACGGCTTCGGTCGACGGGTACTACCGCTACTCCTTCGCCGGCACATCGACCACGCCGGCGGTGAACGCCGCGGGTGACCTCGTCGACGTGAGGTAGTCGGCAACGAAGCGGGGCCAGTCTCCGCAGCGGGGGTCGATGTCGAGCCGTCTCGCATTCCGGCTCATTCGCCAATGCCTGACGCCGGTCAGTCACTTGGAGAAACCCCCTCCTCAACTGCCACTGCCATGCCATACGCTGCGCGCAGCAGTCGCACCCCGCGTAACCGCAGCTCAACTGCCATGTCCGGGGTTGCACGGCGCTTTCTTCCGCCTGGTCGACACCGGGCTCAGTCATGGGGGTATCACCACTGTGCGTACGCGCAGCGTCGCCGGCGCGACGGCACTGGCCGTCCTCGCCGGCTCGGCAGTCCTGATCGGTGTCCCGGCCGTGCCCGCAGTGGCGGCCGGGCCCACGGTCGTCAGCACACCCGGCGGGATGGTCGTTGACGGCGTCCTCCAGCGGGTCTTCGTCGGCGACCGGTGGAGCGGGAAGATCCTGGCCGGCAACTACTCCGGCACCCTCGTCGACTCGGTGGACGGAATCGGGGCGGTCGCCGAACTGACCCTCGCCGCCGACGGCAGGACGCTGTACGCGGCTCTGCCCGACAGCCATCAGATCCTGGCCCTGGACGCCGCCACGCTCGACATCGAGGCCCGCTACGACGTGGCGGCAGTCGAAGGGCCGCGCCACCTCGCCTTCGCGGGCGGAAAGGTCTGGTTCGGCTACAAGGATCCGCAGGGCGGCAACCTGGGCTCGGTCGACCCGGCGGGAGGTGCCGCAGCCGTGACGCTCGGGCGGTTGCCTGACGGGGTGCACGCCTCCGATGACCTGGTCCTCGACTCCGACCCCGGCAAGGCGGGCGTGCTGGCGTTCGCCGCGACGGGCCTTGACGCGAGCGGCGGGATGGGTGTCCTGGACGTCTCCGGGACCTCACCGCAGGTCGTGGCCTACGACAACTCCCAGGTTCCTGGGGCCGGTGACGTCGATCTCGTACCCGGTGCTCAAGAGATCCTGATCAACGCGAGGACTCGGTACGCCTACGCGGACGGGAAGCTCAGCGGTGTCGGCTCCTACCCGTACGGTGGATGGGCCGGCGAGATCTCACCGAGCGGCTTGATCGCCAGGTTCGACGACAGATATGTAGTGGTCTACCGGTCCGGCACGGAGAACCCGATCGTCATCCACCGTGTCTCGGACAACGGGGTGGGCGGAGCGGCATGGGCTCCGGACTCCTCACGTCTGTTCGTACTCCGAGGGACGGACGGAGACGGCTATTTCCTCGAGCCGCTCACCGATCCGGCGCGGGACGTCCCGACTTTGACGGTGTACGCGCCGCCGACGGCCACCCGCGCCCGGCAGCTCACCGTCACCGGGGACCTGTCGATGACGCAGCTACCGCCTGACACGAAGCTCCAGGTCACCCGTACCGATCTGGAGTCCCCGAGCGGCAAGGCGCTGCCTGCCGTCACGGTGAAGGCGGACGGCTCGTACTCCTTCACCGACACCCCGCCCGCCGGTGGCACGGTCACCTACAAGGTGGCGTACGCGGGCGATGCCGATCGCGCCGCCGTCACCGCGAGCGACAAGGTGGCCGTCTCCCTCGACCCGACCTCGCTGAGCCTGAACAACAACGGCAAGGTCTACGCCTACGGCACCGACGTGACCTTCACCGCGCACCTCGGTTCGACCTACAAGAACCGCACGGTCGAGATCTGGGCCAATCCCTACGGCGGCGACAAGCCCAACAAGCTGGTCAAGACCGGGACGGTCAACTCCAGCGGCAACATCTCCGCGACGATCGACATGACCCGTGACACCGCGGTGACCGCGGTCTTCAAGGGCGATGCCCGCTTCAAGGCCAGGACCGTCGCGTCCACGGGCTACGCCCTGGTGAAGACCTCCACCGTCGTCTCGAAGCACTACAAGACGGCCAAGATCGGCTCGACGTCGTACTACTGGTTCCACAAGAGCACCAACCCCTTGCTCACCACGACCATGACGTACTACCCGGGCCGCAAGCAGCGCGTGGACCTGCAGGTCTACCGAGCCGGTGAGTGGCAGACGGTCGACGACAGTCCGCAGTACTTCAAGCTCGACTCGAACGGCAGGTCGGCCGTGAGCCTGAAGTCTCCCGGCGCGTCCGGCGTCAAGGTGCGCATGCGCTCGTCGTACGAGAACCAATACTCGGGCGACACCGTCAACTCGACGACGCACGGCTCGTGGAAGTACCTGTACTTCTCCAACTAGCCGGCGGGAGCAACGCCGGCCGAGGGAGCGACGCGGGATGCGGTGTCAGAGCCGCGGGCGGACGACGTCAAGAGGCCTAGGCGTCAAGGGATCACGGCGTCACGATCGTGAAGTCCGGGTCCGGGGTGGCGAGATGGCTGAGGAGGGTGGCCAGGGCGCCGGGGTCGCCGGTGACGCGGACGCCGTCCCTCTCCGCGAGCTCGTCCGGGCCGATGAGGCCCAGCAGGACCGCGCGCAGGTCCGCCTCGGTCAGGGTGTAGGTGACGTCCGGCTCGGGCTGCGCGGTCCGAGTCGGCCCGTGGGTTAGGACTCCGTTGCGGAGACGCTGGGTCACCGGTTGCCCGTCCGTCAGGTCCCAGCGCACGGTGATCACGGCGTCCCAGGCGCGCGGGCCGTCGACGCGGATGGCCAGGGCGTCGAAGAGCTGGTCCAGCGTGAGGGCCGCGAGCAGGTCGGGCGCGGCGGTCTCGATGGGGGTGCCGACCGGACCGTGGCGCAGTTCATGGGCGCCCGTCAGGAAGAAGTTGCGCCAAGTGCCGTTCTCGCTGCCGTAGCCCAACTGTTCCAGCGCGTCGGCCTGCAGGGCCCGGGCCTCGGCGTTGTCCGGGTCGGCGAACACGACATGGTTGACGACCTGGACCACCCAGCGGAAGTCGCCGTCGTCGAAGGACTGCCGTGCCTGGCGCAGCACCGCCTCGGCGCCGCCCATGAACCGCACGTAGCGGCGGGCCGCGTCCGTCGGGGGGTGTTCCCACAGGTGGGCCGGGTTGCCGTCGAACCAGCCGAGATAACGCTGGTAGATCGCCTTGGTGTTGTGGCTGACCGAGCCGTAGTAGCCGTGCGTGTGCCAGGCACGCTCCAGCGCCGGGGGCATCTCCATCCGCTCGGCGATCTCCGGTCCGGTCAGACCCTGGTTGAGCATCCTCAGCGTCTGGTCGTGGAGATACGCGTACAGGTCGCGCTGCTCGGACAGGAACCCCCGTGCCCGTTCACCGCCCCAGACCGGCCAGTGGTGCGAGGCGAAGACCACGTCGGCGGAGGCCGAGAAGAGATCGATGGCCTCGCCGAGGTAGTGGGCCCACACCCGGGGGTCGCGGACCACGGCACCGCGCAGCGTCAGCAGGTTGTGCAGGTTGTGGGTGGCGTTCTCGGCCATGCACAGCGCGCGGAGGTCGGGGAAGTGGATGTTCAGCTCCGCGGGCGCCTCGGTGCCGGGGGTGAGCTGGAAGACCATCCGGATGCCGTCGATCGTCTCCGTCTGACCGGTGCGGGTGATGTCCAGGGTCGGCGGGATCAGACCGACCGTGCCGGTGGAGGTGGTCTGCCCGAGCCCCGCGCCGACCTGCCCGCGTTCGCCCCGCGGCAGCGCGGCGCCGTACATGTAGGCGGCGCGACGGCTCATGGCCGTACCGGCGTAGACGTTCTCGCTGACCGCGTGCTCCAGGAAGCCCTGGGGCGCGAGGACCGGCACCCCCGCGGCGACGTCCTCGTCGGTCAGGACGCCCCGGACGCCGCCGAAGTGGTCGACATGGCTGTGCGTGTAGAGCACGCCGGTCACCGGCCGGTCCCCGCGGTGGGAGCGGTAGAGGGCCAGGGCCGCGGCGGCGGTCTCGGCGGAGATCAGCGGGTCGATGACGAAGACCCCCCGCTCGCCCTCGACGAGCGTCATGTTCGACAGGTCGAAGCCGCGCACCTGGTAGAGGCCCTCGGTCACCTGGAACAGCCCGTGGTCGGCGCACAGCCTGCTCTGCCGCCACAGGCTCGGGTTGGCCGTGTCGGGGCAGTCCTGGTCCAGGAATCCGTAGGCGCCGAGGTCCCACACCGTGCGGCCGGCGGTGTCACGCACCAGCGGGTCCTCCGCCGTTCCCATGAAGCCGCGCCGGGCGTCCTCCAGGTCCCGGGTGTCGTCGAGGGGGAAGCGCCGGATTACGGCCCGGTTCGCGTCGGCGACCGCCGGGTGGGCGGGCTTGCTGTCGGTGGGCTGGGCCATCTCGCTCTCCCCTGTCGGGCCGCGTCGCGGGATCCGGCGGCAGGGTCCACTCTTGCCGGGAACGGGAGACAGGTACGAGAGGGCTTACGCCGTACGGGTAAGGCCGTGTCCGCGCCCCGACCGCCGCTCCGTCACCATGTCACCGCTGCCCTCGATCCCGGCGCCCCGGCACAGGCCAGAGGGTCATTCACCTGCCGGGGGCTCACTCGCCTCCCGGCGACCCGTCCGTCTGCCGAAGGCCCCTTCACCAGGTCGTGAAGGGGCCCGTGCGCGACCTCGTCCGGCGTCACTTCTCCCCTCCAGGCATCACTTCGACATGATGAAGTCCAGGGCGAAGCCGGAAGCGGTGGTCCAGTAGGTGACGAGCTGGCCGTCGTCCGCGTAGAGCTTCCTGACGGGCAGCGGGACGTCGATCGAGGTGCCCGCGGTGCTGCCGGGCTTGCTGCCCTGGAGATTGAGGGTGATGCTCCTCGCCTCGTACTCGTCCCTGGCGCCGCCGGCGACGAGCAGCGCCGCGTAGGCCTCCTGGCCCGGGGCGAGGGTGACCGGCACTCCCGGGGTCCCGTCGCTCTCCTTGATCACGGGGGTGTTCCGGGTGCCGGCGCCGATCCGCACGAGCGGGTAGCGGTAGAGGTTGCACTTCTTGTCGCTCGCGTTCTGGACGGTCAGGACGAGGTGCCTGGCGTCCCTCTCCTTCACGGAGGACACCCCGAGCTCCTTCTGGGAACAGGTGGCGACGGCGGCCTTGGCCGCGGCGCGGTGCGTCACCGCCGCAGGGGCCTTCCCGGTGGCCGTCCGCGCCCCGGAGGCCGAGGCCTGCGCCGACACACCACATCCGAGAGCCAGGACGAGACCCGCGGCCACGGCCACGCGGCGACCCACGACGGACTTCACGTTCATATGCGTGTTCCTTTTCCTATCGGTACGAGGTCGCCCGCAGATGGGTGTTCCCGTGGACGGGTGAGTCGGGGGGAAGGGTGCGCTGCCGGGCGGCCGGCCGCTTCAGTCGGTGCGACATCCACAGCGTCGGATCCCGGGCCGGCCCAGGGCAACAGGCCCCGCCCAACCCGCAACGCCGGAACGATCCCACCCCCGACGAGCTGCGGAAACGAGGAGGGCTGGGATGCCCGTCCGGAACGGGAACCCGCTGGATCCGGCGGCGGATCGGCGGCACGGCGGCCGATGGTCCCCGCAGCGGCCGGTCTCCTCACTGGAACCACCCGCATCCGTGCGGCAGTCTTCTCCTCCGTGGGGAATCTTCCGTCTCAGAGTGCGTCGAGCGACGCCGCCGAACACATGGTGGTGGCCGGGGACGACGCCCTGGCCCAGCGGCTGGCCGCCGAACTGCGTGGGGTGTACGGCGAGCGGGTGACCCTCGTGGTGCCGCCCGTCCAGCGTGGTGTGCGGCCGCCGGTCGTCGGGCGGGCGCGGGCCACCGCCCTGTTCGACCGGGTTTCCGCCGCCGTCAACCGGGCCTCCGGGAACGGGAACGGCGGAGGAGGAGGCGGAGGGGCGGGGGCGGGGACCGCTGGAAGCGACGAGGCGTCCGGTTCCGAGCGCGTCGTCGAAGCCGCCGAACTCACTGAGAACGCGCTCTCCTACGCGGGCGTCGAGCGGGCCACCGCGCTCGCCCTCGTGTACGACGACGACGAGACCAACATCCGTGCCGCGCTCACCGCCCGGCGGCTCAACCCGCGCATCCGGCTGGTCCTGCGGCTCTACAACCGGCGTCTCGGCCAGCACATCGAGGCCCTCCTCGACCAGGCCTCGGCCCTGGCCGCCGCCGCTGCCGCCACCGCCGCCGCCGCCGGACCCGACAGCACACCTGACGCCGGCGGCGGCGCGAACTCCGCCGGAGGCGGCACCGGTTCGGGCGCCTCCCGTGCCGGCCGGACCGCCGAGATCTACGACGCCTCCACCACCGTCCTCTCCGACGCCGACACGGCCGCGCCCGCGCTCGCCGCGACCGCCGTGGCCGGCACCAGCAAGGTCGTCCAGACCGACGGGCTCATGCTGCGCGCGGTGGAGCGGCCGCCACCCGCTCCCGGCGAGGTCGCCGATCCGGGGCTGTGCACCCTGGCGTTGCTGTCCGCCACGGCCAACGACCCGGCCGGCGCCGACGGTTCCGAGGGCAGCGGTTCGCAGGGGCCTCAACTCCTGCCCGACGAAAGGGCGGTGGCCGCCGCCACCGGGCGCGGCACCGTCGTCCTGGAGAACGTGTCGTACTCCGGTCCCGAACTGGGCCCCGGCCGCGGGGTCGTGCCCTGGTTCGGCTCGCTGCTGTCGCGGCGGCTGCGCTGGTCGTTCGCCGGGCTCGTCGCGTGTGTGGTCGGGCTCGCCGTGGCGTCGATGCTGGTCACCGGGGAGCACCCGCTCCAGGCCACGTATCTGACCCTGCTCGATCTCTTCGCCATCAACGACCCGGCCATCGGGCAGCCCCTCGGACGGCAGATCCTTCAACTCTGCTCGGGGCTGGTCGGGTTGCTGCTGCTGCCGGTGCTGCTCGCCGCGGTGCTCGAGGCGCTCGGCACGTTCCGCAGCGGGACCGCCCTGCGGAAACCGCCCCGCGGGCTGTCCGGACACGTCGTGCTGCTCGGGGTCGGCAAGATCGGTACGCGCGTGCTGGCGCGGCTGCGTGAACTGCGGATCCCCGTGGTGTGCGTGGAGGCCGATCCCGAGGCCCGCGGGCTCGCGCTGGCACGGAGCCTGCGGGTGCCCGTGGTGCTGGGGGACGTCACGCAGGAAGGCGTGCTGGAGGCCGCCAAGATCCACCGGGCGCACGCGCTGCTGGCGCTGACCAGCGCGGACACCATGAACCTGGAAGCCGTGCTCTCCGCCCGCACCCTGAATCCCGACCTGCGCGTCGTGCTGCGGCTGTACGACGACGACTTCGCGACCGCCGTCTACCGCACCCTCCGGGCCGCGCATCCCGGCGCGCTCACCCGGAGCCGCAGCGTGTCCCATCTCGCCGCGCCCGCGTTCGCCGGAGCGATGCTGGGGCGACAGATCCTCGGGGCGATTCCCGTCGAGCGGCGGGTGCTGCTGTTCGCCGCGGTGGACGTGGGCGGACACGCGCAGCTCGAAGGGCGCACGGTGGGCGAGGCGTTCCGGGCCGGGTCCTGGCGCGTGCTCGCGCTGGACACGGCGACCCCGGAGGAGCGCCGGGCCGACCCGGCGCCCGACGCGCGTGGTCCCCGGCTGGTGTGGGACCTGCCCTCCAGTTACGTCCTGAAGCCCGAGGACCGCGTGGTGCTCGCCGCGACCCGAAGAGGTCTCGCGGAACTGCTCGGCCGCCGACCCCGGCAACGGGCGGGGGCGTAGCCCGGGGCTCGACAGCAGGCGGGGCCGACCCGGGGCTGGGCCGACAGCGGCCCGGCTGGGCGTGGGCGCCCGACCCGGGGCTCGGCCACAGCGGCGAGGGCTGGTCCGGGCCGACAACCGGGGAGAGCCGACACGGGCCGGCGACGGGACGGACGCAGCACGGGCCGACGACCGGCGGGAATCGGCCCGGGGGCTCGGGCGAGCCCCCGGGCCGACGTGGTCACTTGCCCAAGTGGCGTTCCGCGAAGTCGAGTTCCAGGCGGACCTGCTTGATGCGTTCGTCGACGACCAGGGAGCCGTGGCCCGCGTCGTAGCGGTAGACCTCGTGGACGGCTTCGCGGGCGGCGAGGCGGGTGACGTAGTTGTCGATCTGGCGGATGGGGCAGCGGGGGTCGTTGACCCCGGCCGAGATGTACACGGGGACCTTCACCGCGTCGACGTACGTCAGCGGGGAGGACGCCTCGAAGCGCTCGGGCACCTCTTCCGGGGTGCCGCCGAGGAGCGTGCGGTCCATCGCCTTCAGCGCCTCCATCTCGTCGTGGTACGCCGTGACGTAGTCGGCGACCGGGACGGCGGCGATGCCGAGGGCCCAGGCGTCCGGCTGGGTGCCGACACCGAGGAGGGTGAGGTAGCCGCCCCAGGAGCCGCCGGTGAGGATCAGCCGGTCGGGGTCGGCCAGGCCGGAGGTGACCGCCCATTCGCGGACCGCCGCGATGTCCTCCAGCTCGATGAGGCCGACGCGGTGCTTGAGCGCGTCGGTCCACGCGCGGCCGTAACCCGTGGAGCCGCGGTAGTTGACCCGGACCACCGCGTAGCCGTGGTCGACCCAGGCCGCGGGGCCCGCCGCGAACGAGTCGCTGTCGTGCCAGGTCGGGCCGCCGTGGATCTCGAAGACGGTGGGCAGCGGGCCCGTGGCGCTGGCCGGCTTCTGGATCAGGGCGTGGACGCGGCCGCCGGGTCCCTCCACCCAGACGTCCTCCACCGGGACGGAGCCCGGGGACTTCTGGCCGGGCGGGTCCAGGACGATCTCGCCGGTCGTCGAACGGACGGTGGACGGCTCCGCGGCCGAGGACCACAGATACTCCACCGTCCCGTCCGGGCGGGCCGTCGCCCCGGACACCGTGCCGGGCGGGGTCGGGACCCGGGTCAGCTCACCGGAGGCGAGGTCGTAGCGCCATACGTCGCTGCGCGCCTCGAAGCTGTGCGCGATGAGGAGGGCGGAGCCGTCCGGATACCACTCGGCGGCCACGTCACCGGGCAGGTCGAGACCCAGGTCGGTCTGCTCGCCCGTGGCCACGTCCCAGACGAGGGGCTCCCAGCGGCCGCGCCGCTGGTGCCCGATGAGCAGCCGGCTGTCCCCGTCGACAGGGGCGAAGCCCAGCACCTCGAGGCCCAGCTCGACCGTGCCGCCCTCGGTGTCGTCCAGCTCGGCGACCGCCGAACCGTCCGGGCGCAGCACCCTGAGCGCCGAGTGCATCGCGTCGCCGTGCTCGGTGTGCTCGACGGCGATCAGCGAGCCGTCGTGCGAGAGGTCGCCGACGCCGGCCGACTCGCGGTGCCGGTAGATCTCCACCGTGGCCTCGCCGGCGCGGGCCACGTGGATCGTCGATCCGTCCTCGTCGGTCGAGCGGCCCACGACCGCCGTACGTCCGTCGCGTCCGATGGCCAGGCCCGCGGGATAGGAGGGGTCGAGGCCGGGGACGGCCGGGTCGTCCACGGCGCCCACGACCAGGGCGGCGTCGAAGGGGCGGCGGCGCCACACGCCGAACTCGTCGCCGTCCTTGTCGTCGAACCACCAGATCCACTCGCCGTCGGGCGAGAGCACCCCGTCCGTCGTGCCGTTCGCCCGGTGGGTGACCTGGCGCTGCTCCCCCGTCGCTCGGTCCCACGCGTACAGCTCGTACGTCCCCGTCGCGTTCGAGACGAACAGGGAGCGGTGCGGTGCGTCCTCCGCCCAGTCCGGCAGCGACACCCTCGGTGCCCGGAAGCGCTTCTCCCAGTCGGGCATGTCTGCCTGCTGCGGCTCGGTGGACCTGGTGCTCTCAGTCATGGCCCCATAGTGCCTGGCCCGGCCCGTCCCGCGCCGGGGAGGTCCCCAGCCTGTGGACAACCTCGCGGCGCCCGCGCGCCCGGCCGGCCGCCCCACGGCCCGCGAAGCAGGCCCCGCGTTCCCGTGACGCGGTCGGGGCCGGTCCCGGGGAAGCGTCATATGCGCAGGTCGGAGCCGTTGTCAGTGGCCGGGTGCAGAATTTTTCGCATGACCGATCTACGCAAGGCCGTGGAGAGTTACTGGGCCGCCGCGGACGCCCGGGACTGGGAGGCGTTCGCGGAGCTGCTCGCCGAGGACGTCGTGTACACGTTGCCGCAGACGCGCGAGCGCATCAGCGGCCGGGAGCGGTACGTCGAGTTCAACCGCGAGTACCCGGGCGACTGGCACGTCGAGATCGAGCGCGTTGTGGCCGAGCCGGGCCAGGCCGTCACCTGGACCCATGTCACGGTGGGATTGGAGGAGATGCACGCGATCACGTTCTTCACGGCGGACGCGCGGGGCCGCATCGCCACGGTGACGGACTTCTGGCCCGAACCGTACGAGCCTCCGGCGGGCCGGGACCACCTGGCCGAGCGGTACTGAGCGGGCCCCACGGGCGAGTCCGGCCCGGCCGCCCCGTACCGTGGACGGCGTGTACCGGTTCCTGCTGACGCCCCGCTGGTGGGGGATCAACGTCTTCGTGCTGTTGGCCATCCCCTTCTGCGTCTTCATGGGGTCGTGGCAGTTGGGGCGGTTCGAGGACCGCGTCCAGGATCACCGGACGGCGGACGCCGAAGCCTCGTCGGCCCGGACGGAACCCGCCCGGCCACTGGCCTCGATGCTGCCCGTGACCACCGAGACGTCCGGCAGGCGGACCACCGCGACGGGGCGGTACGCCAAGCAGTTGCTCGTGCCGGGCCGGGAGCTGGACGGCAGGAGCGGGTACTACGTGCTCACCATGCTGCGGGTCGACGGCGGCAGGACGCTGCCCGTCGTCCGGGGCTGGCTGCCCGGTACCGCGGACGCGGCGAAGGCCCCGGTCCCGCCCACCGGCGAGGTCACGGTCACGGGTTCGCTCCAGGCGTCCGAGAGTCCCGGTTCCAACGGGGTCAGCGCGGTCGGCGGGCTCCCCGCGGGGCAGACGGCCGCGATCAGCTCCGCGTCGCTGGTGAACCTCGTGCCGTACACCCTGTACGACGCCTGGATCACGCTCGACAAGGCCGACGCCGGGATGAAGGCGGTGCCTCCGAGCGCGCCCGCGAACAGCGGACTCGACCTCAAGGCGTTCCAGAACCTCGGCTACACCGGCGAGTGGTTCGTCTTCGCGGGCTTCGTCGTCTTCATGTGGTTCCGCCTGCTGCGCCGCGAGACGGAGTTCGTCCGCGACGCCGAACTGGGACTGCTGCCGGAGACCCGGGACCCCTCGGGGACCCCCGAGACCCCGGCCGTCCCCGAGACCCCGGCCGTCCCCGAGACAGCGGCCGAGCCGTCCGGGACGGCCTGAGCACACGGACAGGGCGGCGACGAAGCATCGCCGCCGCCCGATGGCGAAAGGATCAGCCGTCCGTCAGGACGACGCCAGGATCCCGGTGTGATAGACCGTGCCCGCGCAGGCGTTGCCCACGGTGACCGAAGCGCTCGCGCCGGTCGCCGCCGTGCTGGAGACGACGACACTGCCGTCCAGCGTGCCGTCCTCGACGAGGAGCTGGGGCGCTGTGCCCTCCGCGCCGGAGCCGGTGGTCGTACCGCCGGTGTCGGTGGCTCCCTGCGTCGGGGTGGGATCCGGTGAGGGCTCCGCGGTCGGGCAGGTCGACGAGGGCACCCAGGCGAACTTCACGACGTACGAGGTGCCCGGCTGGAGCACCAGGGACGTGACCTCCGTGGACGGGTCGGGCAGCCCGGTGGCCGCGTCGCCCCCCACATGCGTCGCCACACCGATCCTGGCGGGGTCGGCCGCGCCCTGGGCGGACGTGCCGACCGTGCCGGCGCTGGTGACCGTGCAGGCGGTGGTGGAGACGTTCGAGACGGTGAAGGAGCCGTAGACCGCGCCGGTCGCGTCCGGTCCGGCCGCCGTGCCGGTCGCACCGCCGAGCTGGTCGGCCGTGCACGGGAGGGCGGCCGAGGCGGAGGCCGAGGGGTCGGCACCGCCGGTGGCGGCCCCTCCCGCGCCCTTGTCGGTGCCGCCCGGTGTCTCCGTCCTGCCGCCGTCGCCGGCGCCCTTGGATGTGCCCGTCGAGCCGGCGTCCTTGCCGGAGCCGCCGTCCGAGCCCTTGCCCTGGGTGGTGCCGCCCTGGGCCTGTGAGCTGTTGGCCGCGATGGACGGGTCGGGGTTCGACCCCGAGGAGTTGGAGACGTGGACGAACGCGGGGATCGCCGTGCCCATGAAGAGCGCCGCCGCCGCCATGCCGACCACTGCCTGCCGCTTGCGCGCCCGCCGCGCCGGAACCGCCCGGCGCAGATGTTCCAGGGTGCCGTCCGCGGGTTCGATCTCCTGAACGGCCTGGTGCAGCAGCCGGCGCAGTGCCAGCTCGTCGCCGAGCCCTTCGGGTCCCGCTCCGTCCATGTCCGGGATACCGGGCTGTTCGTCGGGGCCGTTGTTCACATTTCCGTTCCCAGCGTGCGATTGCGTGTGCTCGTGTTCCGGGCGTCCCTCGTCCTCGGGGCGCCGCCGGTCGTCGTGCTCGCTCATGCCGAAGCCCCCATGGCGACACGGAGCGCGGCGATGCCCCGCGAGCCGTACGCCTTCACCGAACCCAGGGAGACACCGAGCGTCTCGGCGACCTGGGCCTCGGTCATGTCCGCGAAGTAGCGCAGGACCAGGACCTCGCGCTGGCGCCGCTGGAGCCCCTTCATCGCCTTGATCAGGGCGTCGCGCTCCAACTGGTCGTACGCGCCTTCCTCGGCGCTCGCCATGTCGGGCATCGGCTTCGAGAGGAGCTTGAGGCCGAGGATGCGCCGGCGCAGCGCCGAACGCGACAGGTTGACGACGGTCTGACGCAGGTAGGCGAGCGTCTTCTCCGGGTCCCGGACGCGTTTGCGCGCCGAGTGCACCCGGATGAACGCCTCCTGGACGACGTCCTCGCAGGAGGCCGTGTCGTCGAGCAGGAGCGCCGCGAGGCCGAGAAGCGAGCGGTAGTGCGCCCGGTAGGTCTCGGTCAGATGGTCGACGGTCGTGCCCGCCGCCACGCTGTCCTGGGCGCCGTCACGCTGACTCGGGATGCGGGCGGGCCGCGCTGAGGGCATGGGGGCGATCACCGGCATGCCGCCGGGCGCGCCGGGGCTGCGGGGTCGGCGGGGTGGACGCAGGGCCATGCCCCTTGTCTGGACCGCGGTGAATTCGAGTACCTCTGCCACGCCAGTTGGACACACTTCCCCCCGGCAGGGTTGTACGCGACCGTCATCACATTCGTACCGGATGCCGAAACGGCCGGAACCCGTCTCCTCGGAACGCCCCCCGGACCCCCTGTCGTTACGCGGCCCCGCGCGCGCGACAGTGCACCAGATGCCCTCATGCGTAACAGCTCTTCCCCTGTGCCCAATGCTCTGCCGCCCCCCGGACGCCCCTGAATGGCGACGGCGAAGACGCTCACCGCCCTGCGCGCGGTTGCGCGGGGCGGTGACAAAATCTTCGAACGCCGACCCGGGTCCGTTCAAGTGGTCAGGACCATTAAGTTGATCACTGAACCGACAGAGATCCTACAAACCCGCCCCCCGGACGGCACCGGGATTACGGCCGGAGGCCGCCGGCGGCGCAGAACCTACGGGGTGCGGCTGATCTCGGCCGCCACCAGTTCGGCGATCTGGGCGGTGTTCAGGGCCGCTCCCTTGCGCAGGTTGTCCCCGCACACGAACAGTTCGAGGGCCGTCGGATCGTCCAGTGCCCGGCGGACCCGGCCCACCCAGGTCGGGTCGGTGCCCACCACGTCCGCGGGGGTGGGGAACTCACCGGCGGCCGGGTTGTCGAAGAGCACGACGCCGGGGGCGGTGTCCAGGATCTCCCGCGCCTTCTCGACCGTCACCTCGTCCTGGAAACGGGCGTGCACGGTCAGGGAGTGCGTGGTGACGACGGGAACCCGGACGCAGGTCACGGCGACCTTCAGCCGGGGCAGCCCGAGGATCTTGCGGGTCTCGTCGCGTACCTTCATCTCCTCCGAGGACCAGCCGTCCTCGGCGAGCGACCCGGCCCACGGCACCACGTTCAGCGCGACCGGCTCCGGGAACGGCCCGGTGTCGTCACCCACGGCCCGGCGCACGTCACCGGGGCTGTTCCCCAGTTCCGTGCCCGCGACCAGGGACATCTGGCGGCGCAGGGTGTCGACGCCGGCCCGGCCCGCGCCGCTGACCGCCTGGTACGAGGAGACGACGAGTTCCCGCAGTCCGAACTCGGCGTGCAGGGCACCCAGCGCCACGATCATGGACAGGGTCGTGCAGTTCGGGTTGGCGACGATCCCACGCGGGCGCACCCGCGCGGCGTGCGGATTCACCTCGGGGACGACGAGCGGCACTTCCGGGTCCATGCGGAAGGCGCCGGAGTTGTCGACGACGACCGCGCCCTTGGCGGCGGCGATCGGCGCCCACTGGGCGGCCACGTCGTCCGGGACGTCGAACATGGCGATGTCGACCCCGTCGAAGGCTTCCTCCGCCAGGGCCGTCACCTCGACCTCCACACCGCGCACGGCCAGCTTGCGGCCGGCCGAGCGCGGCGAGGCGATCAGTCGGATCTCACCCCAGATGTCCGCGTGCTGGGACAGGATCTGGAGCATGACCGTGCCGACGGCTCCGGTCGCTCCCACGACCGCGAGCGTCGGTCGTCGGGTCATCGCCCGGTGCCTCCGTAGACGACGGCCTCGTCGCTGTCGGAGTCGAGGCCGAAGGCGCTGTGCACGGCGCGGACGGCGTCGTTGACGTCGTCGGCGCGGGTGACGACGGAGATGCGGATCTCGGAGGTCGAGATCAGCTCGATGTTGACCCCGGCGTCCGTGAGGGCCTCGAAGAAGCCGGCCGTGACACCCGGGTTGGTCTTCATGCCGGCGCCGACGAGCGAGATCTTGCCGATCTGGTCGTCGTAGCGCAGCGACTCGAAGCCGATGACGCTCTTCGCCTTCTCCAGGGCGTCGATGGCCTTGCGGCCCTCGGTCTTCGGGAGGGTGAAGGAGATGTCCGTCAGGCCCGTGGTGGCCGCCGACACGTTCTGGACGATCATGTCGATGTTGATCTCGGCGTCGGCGATGGCGCGGAAGATCGAGGCGGCCTCGCCCGGCTTGTCCGGTACGCCGACGACCGTGACCTTGGCCTCGGAGGTGTCGTGAGCGACACCGGAAATGATGGCCTGCTCCACCTTCTGGTCCCCTTGCTTCATCGGTGCGCTGCTGACCCAGGTGCCCTGAAGTCCGCTGAAGGACGACCGCACGTGGATCGGGATGTCGTAACGGCGGGCGTACTCCACACAGCGGTGGAGCAGCACCTTGGAGCCGGAGGCGGCGAGCTCCAGCATGTCCTCGAAGGCGATCCAGTCGATCTTCTTCGCCTTCTTCACCACGCGCGGGTCGGCGGTGAACACGCCGTCCACGTCGGTGTAGATCTCGCACACCTCGGCGTCGAGCGCCGCGGCCAGCGCGACGGCCGTGGTGTCGGACCCGCCGCGGCCCAGCGTGGTGATGTCCTTCTTGTCCTGCGAGACGCCCTGGAATCCGGCGACGATGGCGATGTTGCCCTCGTCGAGCGCCGTACGGATACGGCCCGGGGTGACGTCGATGATCCGGGCTTTGTTGTGGACCGAGTCGGTGATGACGCCTGCCTGGCTGCCGGTGAAGCTCTGGGCGCTGTGGCCCAGGTTTTTGATCGCCATGGCCAGCAGGGCCATGGAGATCCGCTCTCCGGCGGTCAGCAGCATGTCGAACTCTCGTCCGCTGGGCATCGGAGATACCTGCTCGGCGAGATCGATCAGCTCGTCCGTCGTGTCGCCCATCGCGGAAACGACGACGACCACCTGGTGGCCGTTCTTCTTCGCTTCCACGATCCGCTTGGCGACGCGCTTGATGCCCTCGGCATCGGCTACGGAGGAACCTCCGTACTTCTGCACGACAAGGCCCACGTGCGCTCCTCGCTCAGTCCGTCTCTGCACCGCACTACTGCGGTCGGCTCAGTCTAACGAGCGGCCGGATTTCCCTTCCGGGGTATCGCATCGTGAGATGTCCCGCTCACGACGTGATCACTCCGGGCTGTCAGGTCGGCAAGGGAGTCCGGCCGCTCCGAGACGGCACCTGCCCGTGCCGGAGCCCCGTCACTCCGAACGTGCCCCAGGTCACAGCGGGGGCCGAGCGAGAAGCGGAGGGACGGACGGGCGGTGACGGGTCCTCGGCGGGCTACTTGACCGTGCGCAGACCGAGCGGGCCGGCGATCTCCTCCGCCATCACCTTGCCGGCCTCCTCCGCGAGCGCCTCCTCGCCGAGGTCCTGGTCGGTGTCGAGGCCGTTCAGCTCCTCCAGGGGCTGGTTCAGCCGGACGTGGGCGACCACGGACTGCAGGGCGCGCAGGGTCGCGGAGGCGGTGGAGCCCCAGTTCGAGAAGTAGGAGAACTGCCACCACCACAGGGCCTCCGTGGTGCGGCCCGCGCGGTAGTGGGCCATGCCGTGGCGCAGGTCGGCGATGACGTCGGCGAGGTCGTCGGAGATACGGGCCGGGACCGGGGCCTTGCGGGGCTCGTACGGGTCGAAGACCTCGGAGTAGACGTCGATCGGCTCCAGCATCACGGCGAGGCGCTCGCGGAGTTCGTCCACGTCCGCCTCCGGGCCGAGGTCGGGCTCGTAGCGCTCGTCGGGAACGATGTCCTCGTGCGCCCCGAGACGGCCCCCGGCCAGCAGGAGCTGGGAGACCTCCAGCAGGAGGAAGGGCACGGCCGAGTCCGGCTCGTCGCCCTTGGCCACCTCGGTGACGGCGACCAGGAAGCTCTCCACCTGGTCCGCGATCTGGACCACGAAGTCGTCGGGGTCCGGGCTGGTCTCGTGCAGCGTGGCGTCAGACATCTAGAAGTCGTCTCCCCTCGAAGGCGCGGCCGAGTGTGACCTCGTCCGCGTATTCCAGGTCGCCACCCACCGGGAGGCCGCTGGCCAGGCGGGTGACCTTGAGGCCCATGGGCTTGATCATGCGGGCGAGATACGTGGCCGTGGCCTCGCCCTCCAGATTCGGGTCCGTGGCCAGGATGAGCTCGGTGACCGTGCCGTCGGCCAGGCGGGCCAGGAGTTCCCTGATCCGCAGGTCGTCCGGGCCGACGCCCTCGATCGGGCTGATCGCGCCGCCGAGCACGTGGTACTTCCCCCGGAACTCACGTGTGCGCTCGACCGCGACGACGTCCTTCGGCTCCTCCACCACACAGATCACCGAGAGGTCGCGGCGCGGGTCGCGGCAGATGTTGCACAGCTCCTCCTGCGCGACGTTGCCGCAGGTCGCGCAGAAGCGGACCTTCGCCTTGACCTCCATGAGGGCCTGTGCGAGCCGGCGGACGTCCGTGGGCTCCGCCTGCAGGATGTGGAAGGCGATCCGCTGCGCGCTCTTGGGACCGACGCCGGGGAGCCGCCCCAGTTCGTCGATGAGGTCCTGAACAACGCCTTCGTACAACGGACTGCCTTTCCGAGTGTTTCGGTACCGCCTGGTCCCGTCCTACTGTTTCTTCCTGGTGCGTACGGTAGTTGGATGCCGCCGGTCTTAGAAAGGCAGACCGGGGATGCCGCTGCCGCCGCCGAGGCCCTGGGTGAGTGGGCCGAGCTTCTGCTGCTGGAGCGCCTGCGCGTTCTCGTTCGCCGCCTGGACGGCCGCGACGATCAGGTCGGCGAGCGTCTCGGTGTCCTCGGGGTCGACCGCCTTCGGGTCGATCACCAGGGCGCGGAGCTCTCCGGAGCCCGTCACGGTCGCCTTGACCAGGCCGCCGCCCGCCTGGCCCCCGACCTCGGTCCGCGCCAGCTCCTCCTGCGCGTTCGCCAGGTCCTGCTGCATCTTCTGGGCCTGCTGCAACAACTGCTGCATATTGGGCTGGCCACCACCGGGAATCACGATCAGCTCCTGGTTTCGAGTACGGCTGTGCGAGCGCTTCTTCCTGTCCAGCACGAGCCTACGTGGTCCAAGGGCCCGTCGCCCAAGCACTCTTTCGAGTGACATCGCAGCGCCGCCTATACCTGATCAAGGCCCTCTTCCGGGCGGAAAAGCCGGTAAACCCGGTCCATCGCCACCCATTGGGCGGTAGGAAGGGGGCTGCGCATTTGCACCACGCGTCACACGACGTCACGCACCGCACGCACTTCACGTACGGCCGGTGCCGTCACCGTCGTCACCGACGCCACCGTCGTCCGTCATCACCGTCGTCAACTAGGGAGTGCCGGGTGAGTCAGCCGGAGATGCAGCCGGAGGGGCCGCTCCAGGACGGGCGGAGCGAGGGCGCGGCGGGGCCCCGGCCGGGCGACCTGACCGGTCGGCCGTTCCCGCTCGGCGACTGGGGGGAGCCCGCCGAGCGGCTCCACGAGCTGTACCGCTGGGTGGAGCAGGGGGCGCTCGACACGGCCGCCTGGTATCTCTCCGACCGCGTGTGGAAGCGGCGGGCGGCACGGGTGCTGCGGTCCGGTGCCACGCTGGGAGCCGTCGCCGGGGCCGCGCTGCCGCTGCTCGACCTCGCCGGACCGGTGCGCGGGGCGGCTCCGTGGGGCTATCTGGCGCTGCTGCTCGCGGCCTCCTGCGTCGCCGTCGACCGCTTCTTCGGCGTGACCTCCGGATGGATAAGGGACGTCGCGACCGCGCAGGCCGTGCAGAGGCGGCTTCAGGCGCTGCAGTTCGACTGGGCCTCCGAGAGCGTCCGGGAGGTCCTCGGGCCCGCCGACGGAACGGCCAGCGAGGCCGCCGACCGCTGCATCGGCGTGCTGCGCCGGTTCTCGGAGGACGTCACGGAACTGGTGCGCACCGAGACGGCGGACTGGATGGTGGAGTTCCGTACGGGACCGGCGCCGCTGGGGATCCAGTCCTCGGCGGCGGGAGCGCCCCGCCCCGACGGGCCGCCGCTGAACGGCCGCGCCCCGCTGCCGCCGGGCACCCGCCCGAACATGCCCCGCCAGCGCCCGCCCGAGCCCAGGTAGCCGGGCCGCCGGCGCCCGCACGGGACCCGGCGGCGTCCGGGACGGCCGGGTCCGGCCCCGCCGCGGTACGGCACCGGGCGACGAGCCACGCGCTACGGCACCGGACGGCGAGCCGCCGGTCAGCCGGCTCCGCAGATCCTCAGCCCGACCGGCGTCCCGCAGGGGAGATGGCCGTGGGTGCGGACGACGTCCTGGCCGCTGCCCCGGCTGATGTAGGAGAGGAAGCTGGAGGCGAGCGAGTCGGCGGGCGGCTGTCCGTAGGTGTAGGCGTACTCGATCTCGCGGTACGGGTAGTCCGTGGTGCCGTGCTCCAGGTCCTCGACGGAGGCGGCGTGACCGTCGAGGCTGATCCGGTGCAGGCCCTTGTGGCCGGTGGCGTCGTTGAGTTCGCTGTAGCCGATCGCGCCGGGCAGCCTGGCGACCGTGTCGAGCACCTGCTCGGTGGAGTCGAGTTCGCACCGCACGACAGGTGCCGTCGCGTCGTCCTTGTGGACGCAGTCGAGCGAGGAGTTGGCGATCTCGCCGCGCCCGAGCACCCGGCGCTGGAACACCTGCCGGGTACCGGAGTTGGCGTCCCGGCTGACCAGGAGGACGGGTCGGTCGGGTCCGCCGAGCTGCTTCCAGTTCGTGATCTCGCCGCGGTACAGCCGTCGTACGTCGGTCAGCGACAGGTTCCTGACCGGGATGGCGTCGTCGACGACGAGCGTGAACACCGACACCGCGATCCGGTTCTCCCGCAGGCGCGGGAAGTCGCCGGGTTTGGGGCCGTCGGAGAGCGCAAGGAGGGCCGGGGACCCCTTCTTCGACGCCTGACCCGCCGCGTCGAGTTCGCGCACGCCGGCCGTGCTGCCGTGGGCGTCCACCGTGATCGTGGCGCCCTGGCAGTCGTGCTCGTACTTCTCGGCCAGTTCGCGCGCCACCGGCTCGAAGGCGGTGGAGCCCGTGACGGCCAGCGTGCCCCGCTCGCAGCCGATCGGGGGCGGGGTGTCGTCGCGCAGGACGACGATCACGGCGAGCGTCACGACGCACACCGTCAGCAGGACGGTGATCAGCCGCGCGGCCCGGCTGAACAGCGGCGGCTTGTCGTCCGGTGTCGTACTGCGGTTGGGCCGGACCTCGCCGTCCCGGATGCCGCCGACGATCCGTACCGGACAGCCCACGTCGCCGCCCGACAGCAGGACGAGCAGCTTGAAGTGCTCGCCCCGGTTGAGCGGGACCCGCGGGATGCGCAGCGTGCCGCGCTCGTAGCTGAGACCGGCGGCCGGGGTGAAGTGGTCCATCAGATGGTCGGTGCCGGGCGGCTGGGTCACGGACACACCGCGGATGGTGCGATCGGTGAACACCGCGGTCAGACCGTGCCGTTCACGGCTCGTGTAGTCCTCCGCGCCGATGCTCTGCGAACCGTCGTTCTCGATCCGCAGCAGCACGAGGGTGGCGTCGGACATGCCGGGTGTCTCGTCGAACAGTCCGAGCCGTACGTTCGCGCGCCCCGAGCGGACGCCGTCGCCGATGGGGTTGTCCATCTGGACGCGGTAGCCGACGGTCTTGCGGCGCGGCACCCTTCGCTCGTACCAGACCATCACGGCGGAGGAGACGACACCGATCACGGCGGTCCCGACGGCCACGACGTTCTCTGCGCTCAGCCACTCCACGTGAGCCACTCCCCCGAGCCCTGCCCTGCGGTGCGGTCACCGTACGGCTCTGGCCGGAAACACCCCACATACGGGAAGTGAACTTCAACAGCCTTGACGGGCAAGGGGGTTGGCGCACACGCCGAACCGGCCGAGCGCACACGCCGAACCGAGCGGCCGCCCACGGACGGCTCGCGGGCCGTCCCGCGAGCCGTCGCCCGCGGGACGGCCCGGGACTCAGCCGCTCCTGGTGTACGTCAGCTCGGCCTCGGCCGCCGAACCGGTCTTCGCCCGCCGCAGCCTGCCGTCCGGCAGCAGCGTGACCTCGGAGGCCGCCCCCGGCTTGCAGGACGGCGGGGCACCGACGGTGACCTGGGAGGGACCGATCTCCAGCGGCCCCGCGGTCCCCGGGGCGGCGGCGAGGGCGGCCTGGAAGACACAGTGATAGTTGCTGCCGTCCGCGGTGACCGTCAGCACCGTGTCGCCGACCGCGCCCTGCTGGATGGTCATCCGGCGGGTGTGGTGGCCGCTTTCGTTGTCGATGACCGCGTCCCAGGTGCCGAGGAACGCCTCCGGGACGGTGCCCGACTGCGTCGTCTGCGCGCCGGACGACTCGGGGGTGCCGCCGGCCGGGGGCTGCGAGGCGCTCTGCCCCGGTGTCGTCGGCGCGCCGGAGGTGGAGCCGGACGCCTTGGGGTCGTCCTGGCCGCCCCCGCTCCCCCGCCCGTTCAGCAGCGCGAACACGCTGCCGCCGGCGCCGAGCGCGACGACCAGGGCCACCACCACGAGGAGGGCCGTGGAGCGGCCGTTGCGGTGCGCGGGCTCCGGTCCGAGCGGGGCGACACCGGGACCGTACGGAGGGGTCGCGCCGTAGGGAGGGGTCGCTCCGCCGGGACCGTACGGCTGGGCGGCCACACCGGGACCGTAGGGAGGCGTCGAACCGTACGGCGGCTGGACCGAACCCCAGCCGGCCTGCGGGTAGCCGTACGCGGGGTGGGCCGGGCCCTGGCCGGCGGGCCCCGGGTGCTGCTGCGGATAGCCGTAGGCGGGGTGCGGGCCGGCCGGCGCCGGGGGAGGCGTCGCGCCCGAGCCCCCGATCACCGTCGGGAGATGGTTCACGGGGCCGGGCTGTCCCGGAAGCGGCGGGGTGGCGCTCCCGTCGGCGGGCGCGGGCGCGTGTTCCGGGGAGGCCTCGGAGGACGCGGCGGGTGCCGAGGAGGAGGCCGAGGGCGTCGAGGAGGCGGCGGAGGCCGAGGGAGCGGGCGAGCCGGCGGGCGGCTTGGAGAGATCGGGGGCGGCGACGGGAGCCGGCGGCAGGGCCGGGCGGGCGCCGGGCGCCGGAGCGCCGGGCGGGAGCTGCGGCGGTCCCTGGTCCGGGTCCTCCGTGTCCAGCAGCCGCACGGCGTGCCGTCCGAGCTGGGCCACGAGCGAGCCGGGCAGCCAGGGGTCGAGGGTGCGGCCCTCCGCGACGGTGTCCTCCGCGCCCGTGCGCTCCAGGATCTCGTCGAGCCCGGGCCGGGCGGCGGGATCCTTGCGCAGGCAGTCCCGTACGAGGTCGGCGAGCCCCTCGGGCACTCCCGTCAGGTCCGCCTCCTCCTGCGCGATGCGGAACATCATGGCGTGCACACCGCTGTTGGCCGCGCCGAACGGAAGGGCGCCGGTGGCCGCGTACGACAGGACCGAGCCGAGGCAGAAGATGTCGCACGCGGGCGTGACACGGTCGCCGCGCACCTGCTCGGGAGCCATGAATCCCGGCGAGCCGACGAGCGCCCCGGTGTGGGTCAGGCCGCCGTCCGTCACCGTCTCCAGGGCACGTGCGATGCCGAAGTCGATGACGCGGGGCCCGTCGATGGTGACGAGGACGTTCGAGGGCTTGAGGTCACGGTGGATCAGGCCCGCGGCGTGGATGTCCTGGAGCGCGTGCGCGAGACCCGCGGCGAGGATGCGCACGGACCGCTCGGGCAGCGCGCCGTGATCGCGTCCGACGACGGCCTGGAGCGAGGGCCCCGCGACATAGCCGGTGGCCACCCAGGGAATCGCGGCATCGGTGTCCGCGTCCAGGACGGGCGCGGTCCACAGCCCGCCGACCCGGCGGGCGGCCTGCACCTCCTGGCGGAAGCGGGCCCGGAACTCCTCCTGTTCGGCGAGTTCGGGCCGGACCAGTTTGACCGCGACGGTACGTCCCCGGTCGGACCGCGCGAGATAGACGTGGCCCATTCCTCCGGCGCCGAGTCGCGCCAGCAGTCGGTACGCCCCGATCTGCTGCGGATCCCCCGCCCCCAGCTTCTCCATGGCAGTGCCCACCCTCCCCCATATGTGTGCAACAGACCGAGGATAGTGCGCCGTGGCCGAAGCCGGGCGGGGCCGTGTCCACGGTTCCGTCACGGCTGGTGCCGTTTTGGTAACGGGGCGCATCGGCGTCCTCGCGCCCTCCTCCGGGAACCGTCCCGTGGGGTCGGCGGACTCCCGTGCCGGGGCCCGGCCAAGCCCGACAGTCTGTCGCGGAAAGCCCCCGACCGCAGACAGGACGCCGATGTCGCGCCCGGTCCGTGGACATTTACGCTTCGCCGCATGACCCCTCAGCCCAACCCCCAGGCCGGCGCCGCCGTGAAGGCCGCGGACCGCGCGCACGTGTTCCACTCCTGGTCCGCGCAGGAGCTCATCGACCCGCTCGCCGTCGCCGGCGCGGAGGGGTCGTACTTCTGGGACTACGAAGGCAAGCGGTATCTGGACTTCACCAGTGGGCTCGTCTTCACGAACATCGGCTACCAGCACCCGAAGGTCGTCGCCGCGATCCAGGAACAGGCCGCGACCCTGTCCACCTTCGCGCCCGCCTTCGCCGTCGAGGCGCGTTCCGAGGCGGCCCGGCTGATCGCCGAGCGGACCCCCGGCGACCTGGACAAGATCTTCTTCACCAACGGCGGCGCGGAGGCCGTCGAGAACGCCACACGGATGGCCCGGCTGCACACCGGCCGCCCGAAGGTGCTCTCCGCCTACCGCTCGTACCACGGCGCCACCTCCACGGCGATCAACCTCACCGGTGACCCGCGGCGCTGGCCGAACGACCTCGGCGCGGCCGGTGTCGTCCACTTCTGGGCGCCGTTCCTGTACCGCAGCCCCTTCCACTCCGACAGCGAGCGGCAGGAGTGCGAGCGCGCGCTCCAGCACCTGGAGGACACGATCGCCTTCGAGGGACCGGGGACCATAGCGGCCCTGATCCTGGAGACGATCCCGGGCACCGCGGGCATCATGACGCCGCCGCCCGGCTACCTCGCCGGTGTGCGCGAGATCTGCGACCGGTACGGGATCGTCTTCATCCTGGACGAGGTCATGGCCGGGTTCGGCCGCACCGGCAAGTGGTTCGCGGCGGACCACTACGAGGTGACTCCGGACCTGATGACCTTCGCCAAGGGCGTGAACTCCGGCTACGTGCCGCTGGGCGGCGTGGCGATCTCCACCGCCATCGCCGAGACCTTCGCCCGGCGGCCCTACCCGGGCGGGCTGACCTACTCCGGCCACCCGCTGGCCTGCGCCGCCGCGGTCGCGACGATCAACGTCATGGAGGAGGAGGGGATCGTCGGCCAGGCGGCCACGATCGGCGAGACCGTCCTCGGACCGGGGCTGCGCGCGCTGGCCGAGCGGCACCCGAGCGTCGGCGAGGTGCGCGGCACGGGCGTCTTCTGGGCGCTGGAGCTGGTGAAGAACCGGGAGACCCGCGAGCCGCTGGTCCCGTACAACGCCTCGGGCGAGGCGAACGCGCCGATGGCCGCGTTCGGCGCCGCGGCCAAGGCCCGCGGTCTGTGGCCCTTCATCAACATGAACCGCACCCACGTCGTGCCGCCGTGCAACATCACCGAGGCCGAGGCCAAGGAGGGCCTCGCGGCCCTGGACGAGGCGCTGTCGGTGGCGGACGAGCACACGGTGTGAGGCTCTTGAGGCCTTGAGGGTGCCCGCTCCCGGGTGCTCGGGGGTTCGTCTCCCGGGCGCCGGGAGTTCCCCTCCCCGGTGGTCAGGGGTCGTCGCTCCCGGTGGGGGTCGGTCGTGGTGGTTCCTCGTGTCCCTCCGGGGGTGGCGGGGAGTCGGGCGGCCGGCCCCCACGGCGTATGGTGGCCTGCTCGAAGAGATACACGAGCGGACGCGCACCGACCCACGCGACGGGGAGTGAGATCACCACCATGGCCGGCACCGGCGGCAGTGGCGCCGTAACACGCAGCACCCTGCGGCAGCAGATCGCGGACGCGCTCCGTGACGAGGTGCTCGGCGGGCGCCTGCGGCCCGGCCAGGAGTTCACGGTGAAGGAGATCGCCGAGCAGTACGGCGTGTCCGCCACCCCGGTCCGCGAGGCCCTGGTCGATCTGTCGGCCCAGGGACTCCTGGACGCGGACCAGCATCGCGGCTTCCGCGTCCACGAGTACTCGGGCGCCGACTACCGCGGCATGATCGAGGCGCGCAGCCTGATCACGGAGGGCATGTTCCGCAGCCTCGTGGCGAGCGGCATGCCGCAGGCCGACGACCCCCGCGCGCTCGCCGCCCTCGCGGCCGTCCGGCGCCGCGGCGAGGAGGCCCAGCGCGCGGCGACCGCGGGCGACCTGAACATCCTCATCGGCTACGACCTCCGTTACTGGCGCGAACTCAGCAACCTGTTCGGCAACTCCTATCTCGCCGACTTCCTGCACCGGATGCGGGTCCAGTCGTGGGTCTGCACGGTCCAGCACCTGCGCCACGTCTCCGATCTCAAGGGCCATCTGTGGTCCGGCCACACCGAGCTGGTGGACGCCCTCGCGCGCCGTGACGCCGACGGGGCGCGGGCGATCGTGACGGCGTACAACGAGCACGCGCTGACCCTCATCGAGCGCCTCGACGCCCCCTGAGACGCGGGCCCCGGCCGGATCGTCCCGTTCCCGTGTTTGGGGACACTCCCCGCGGGTGATCGGGAGGATGGGGGCGTGCCCCCTGGAGACGGACAACCCCGGCCGCCCGGCGGCCTACTTGCGCACCGGCCTCTTCACAGGACCGCCACGCGCATTACGCTGCCCTGACCACCCTGCACCCCAAGGAGCAAGAGGAGCCGTCTGTTGGCCTGTGACCTGTGGTTGGTCCCGCTCGTCGACGTGCTGTGCCACACCCCCGACAACCCCTTCGCCGAGGAACTGGCGCTCTACGACAAGGTGCTCGCCGAGGCCGGGCTCCCGCCGGTTCCGGTGTACGCGTACATGCCGGGCCTGTCGGGTGACGTGGCCCCGGTCGCCGGCTTCGACTACGACGCGCTGCACTTCCTGCGCCGCGCGTACCTGCTCCAGATGTGCGGGCTCGCGGTGGCGCCGGTCGACGAACTCGGCGGCGACTACGAGCAGTTGCTGGAGATGTTCGAGTCGAACGCCCAGCAGTCCCATCTGGTCTGGCACTACGACCACGCGGGCGCCTACGTCCCGGTGGACTTCCCGCACCCGCTGGCCAACGACGAACTCCTCGCGGGCGGCGGGCCGCTGGGCTCGTCCCAGGTTCTCCTGCGCGAACTCGAGTTCGTGGCCCCCTCGATCGGCATCGACCCGGCGAATCCGCCGGCGCCGCCGCAGCCCCCCAACGCCCCGACGGAGCTGGAGGAGCCCGCCGCTCCGGCCCCCTACGACTCCAGCCCCTTCGCCCGTGAGCGTCACGTCTGGCTGGGCCTGCATGCCGCGGCGACCCGGAGCCTCGCCCAGGGCTCCATGATCGTGTTCAGCTGATCCGTCCGTGCCTGGGTGCGGGGCCCGGTCTCACGGCCCCGCACCCGGTGACGCCCGTCAGCCTAGCTGGGACAGCCCCTTGTGGAGGTCCTCCGGGTTCATGACGGGGGTGAACTCCACGCGGGCCCCGAGATGCATGAAGAACGGCTCGGAGATCACCGGCATCTGGCTGCTGTCCTGCATGTCGAAGACCATGTAACAGGTGCGGCTGCCCTCCTGGGCGGTGAAGTAGGCGGATTCCGGCTTCAGCCGGTCCATCGTCTGCCGCATCAGCTCCGGCAGCTTTCCGCTGCTGATGAGTTCGTTGGCCTTGTCCGTGTCCATGGTGGCCTTGAGCATCACGCGCATCGCACTCTCCTTGTCCGTCTGCCGACGCACGCGGAAGCACCAGAACGTGCGCTTTCAGGCTATTCCCCCCGCCTGCTGCGCACTCACCGCGCCGGCCCGCACATCACTCTCTCCAGTGAGGCCCGGTCCCGCCCCGGCCGGCCCGTCCCGCGCGGCGCGTCGGCGGCACCCGCGGCCCGCGGCCCGCGGCCCCAGCCCGCCGCCAACGCGTGCGCCCCCGGACGTCGTCCGGGGGCGCACGCGTGGAATCAACCGCTCCGGACCAGGGTCCGGACACTCGGCACTAGATGAACGAGTTGACCTCGATCGTCTCGGTGCGGCCCGGGCCGACACCGATCGCGGAGATCGGCGCGCCCGACATCTCCTCCAGCGCCTTCACGTAGGCCTGCGCGTTCTTCGGGAGGTCACCGAAGGTCTTCGCCTTGGTGATGTCCTCCGACCAGCCGGGCAGGGTCTCGTAGATCGGCTTCGCGTGGTGGAAGTCGGTCTGGGAGTACGGGAGTTCCTCGACGCGCTTGCCGTCGATCTCGTACGCCACGCAGACCGGGATCTCCTCCCAGCCGGTCAGGACGTCCAGCTTGGTGAGGAAGAAGTCGGTCAGACCGTTCACGCGGGTCGCGTAGCGGGCGATGACCGCGTCGAACCAGCCGCAGCGCCGGTCACGGCCGGTCGTCACACCGCGCTCGCCGCCGATGCGCCGCAGCGCCTCGCCGTCCGCGTCGAACAGCTCGGTCGGGAACGGACCCGAGCCGACGCGGGTGGTGTACGCCTTGAGGATGCCGATGACCCGGCTGATCTTGGTCGGGCCGACGCCGGCGCCCGTGCAGGCGCCGCCCGCGGTCGGGTTCGACGAGGTCACGAACGGATACGTGCCGTGGTCGATGTCCAGGAGCGTGCCCTGGCCGCCCTCGAAGAGCACGACCTTGTCCTGCTCCAGCGCCTGGTTGAGGATCAGGACGGTGTCCGCGACGTACGGCTTGAGCCGGTCCGCGTAGCTCAGCAGCTCCTCGACGACCTGGCTCGCCTCGATGGCGCGGCGGTTGTAGAGCTTGGTGAGGAGCTGGTTCTTGACCTCCAGCGCCGCTTCGACCTTCTGGGTGAGGATCGACTCGTCGTAGAGGTCCTGGATGCGGATGCCCACGCGGTTGATCTTGTCCGCGTACGTCGGACCGATGCCGCGTCCGGTGGTGCCGATCTTCCGCTTTCCGAGGAAGCGTTCCGTCACCTTGTCGACAGTGACGTTGTAAGGCGTGATGATGTGAGCGTTTCCGCTGATCAGCAGCTTGGAGGTGTCGACGCCGCGCTCGTTCAGTCCGTTCAGCTCGGAGAACAGGACGGACGGGTCGACGACGACTCCGTTGCCGATCACCGGAGTGCACTCCGGCGTGAGGATTCCGGAAGGGAGGAGGTGGAGGGCGTACTTCTGATCGCCCACGACTACCGTATGGCCGGCGTTGTTACCGCCCTGGTAGCGCACCACATAGTCCACGGATCCACCGAGCAGATCGGTGGCCTTTCCCTTGCCTTCGTCACCCCACTGAGCACCGAGCAGCACAAGTGCGGGCACAGGCGTACACCCCTTCCGGGCGGGGCATGTCCAAGGTCGGGGACGTACGTGGCCGTGGCTACGGCTGCGCACACCGGCGACCACCATTGGCCGCGACCGTCGGACCGGATGCCCCGGAATAGACGAAGCCCCTGGCGCAAAGGCGCAAGGGGCTCTTGCAGAAAGATGCTACCCGAGGAAGCGAGGCAGGACCGAGGTGGCGGCTTCCGACCAGCTCCTGGTGGTCATCGACCCGGTCGCCCGACGAACCGACGGCGAGTCCGTCCGGATCGCGAAAGACGTGCTCAGCGCGGGTGCGGCGACGAAGGTGTGCCTCCCCGAGGGGCCCGAGGAATTCGCTCGGGCGCTGATCCGACGGGGCGCGCGCCGACCCGTCGTCATCGGTGACGACGGCGCCCTGCTGCGGGCGGTGTCCCTGTTGCACCGGCGGCGGGAACTCGCCGGTTGCGCGCTGTCCTTGGTGCCCGTGGGCGGCGCGCTGTCGCTGTCCCGTTCGCTCGGGGTGCCCATGGGTGCCGTGGCGGCGGCCAGGGCGGTCCTCGACGGGGCCGAGCGGCGGCTCGACCTGCTCGTGGACGACAGCGACGGCGTGGTGCTCGGCGCGCTGCGCATCCCCTCGCTTCCTTCCCCGCACCCGGCTCCGGTGCCCGCCGGAGCACCCGGGGAGGAGGCGGGCGGGCATCCGTGGCTGCGTACGTGCCAGTCCCTCGTACGGACCTTCGCCTCCCGGCCGTCCCGGCTCGCCTCCGCGCCCGGGGCGGGGCCCTCCCGGCTGCGGATCGAGGTCGACGGGGTGTGCGTGGTGGACCTGGACCAGCCCGTGGAAGCCGTGTCCGTGACGCCGGGGGGCTCGGGGACCGGGGCCGAGATCGAGGTGCGCGCGGTGTCCGTGGGGGCCGGGTCCTCGCCGCTGCGGCTGCTGGGCCACAAGGTCACCGTCTCCGGCGCCGACTTCCGCTACGGCGCGGACTCCGTGGTGAGCGGCCCGGTCCGCACCCGGACCTGGACGGTACGGGAGTCGGCCTGGGGCCTGACCCTCCCGTCGGCACCCTGAACGGCCGACAGGAGACGGACCCTGCACCGCCCGGCGTGCGGGCCGTCCCCGTGGGCGGGCTGCGGCGCCCGGCGTCAGGCGTCCGTGCCGAACAGGGTCTCGCGGTGGGCGCGCCAGCGTTCCATCATCGCGGCGATCTCACCGTCGACGAACTCGAAGAACGCGAGGGTCTCGGAGAGCCGCCGCCCGGCCGGGGTCGCGGCGCCGAGGGAGTCGACACCGGCGCGCAGGGCCAGTTCCCAGCGCTTGAGCACCGCGTCGCGGTTGGTCAGCGCCTCGTACCACTGGTTGCTGTGCACGCGGTACCGCTCGCGCCGCGAGCCGGGTTCGCGCTCGCGCGAGACCATGTGCTGCTGCGCGAGGTAGCGCACCGCCCCGGACACGGCGGCGGGGCTGACCCGGAGCTGTTCGCCGAGTTCGGCGGAGGTCATGGCGCCGGAGTCGGAGGCCAGCAGCGCGGCGAAGACGCGGGCGGGCATCCGCTGCATCCCGGCCTCGACGAGCTGGGCCGCGAAGCCCTCGACGAACTGTGAGACCGCCTCCGGGTCCCGCTCGGCCGCCCTCGGTTCCGCCATCTCCCGATCATCTCCCCTGCTCACGCTTCGCGGTCGAGTGTATCCAGGATTTATACGTTTCCTTAACTTCACAAATTTCTGAAGGAAGCGTACGTTCGGGCCATGACGAAGGCAATCAGCGTCGCCGGACTGCACAAGTCGTTCGGGAAGACGCACGCGCTGGACGGCCTGGACCTGGAGGTCGAGGCCGGTGAGGTGCACGGCTTCCTCGGCCCCAACGGCTCCGGGAAGTCCACCACCATCCGGGTCCTGCTCGGCCTGCTGCGCGCCGACTCCGGGACGGCGCGCATGCTGGACATGGACCCCTGGGCGGACGCGGTCGAACTGCACCGCCGGGTCGCCTACGTCCCCGGCGACGTCACCCTGTGGCGCAACCTCTCGGGCGGCGAGGTCATCGACCTCTACGGGCGGCTGCACGGCGGGGGCCGTTCCCGGCGCGGCGGACCGGGCGGCGGACGCAGCGGCGGCCTCGACCCGGCACGGCGCGCCGAACTGATCGAGCGCTTCGAACTCGACCCCACCAAGAAGGGGCGCACCTACTCGAAGGGCAACCGTCAGAAGGTCGCCCTCGTCGCCGCCTTCGCCTCGGACGTCGACGTGCTCATCCTGGACGAGCCGACCTCGGGCCTGGACCCGCTGATGGAAGAGGTCTTCCAGAAGTGCGTCCGGGAGGAACGCGACCGCGGCCGCACGATCCTGCTGTCCTCGCACATCCTGAGCGAGGTCGAGGAACTCTGCGACCGCGTCAGCATCATCCGCGCGGGCCGGACCGTGGAGAGCGGCTCCCTCACCGACCTGCGCCACCTCACCCGTACCAGCGTCACCGCCGAACTCGCCGGCCCGCCGAACGGACTGGCGGACCTGCCCGGAGTCCACGAACTCGACGTCCAGGACGCCGGGGTCAGGCCCGACGGATCCGGCCACCGGGTCCGGTTCCAGGCGGACGGCGACCGGCTGGACGCCGTCCTGCGCTCACTGGCCGACTCCGGCGTCCGGTCCCTGACCTCGACCCCGCCGACCCTGGAGGAGCTGTTCCTGCGGCACTACCAGGACGACGTGCGGCCGGACGGATCCGAAGGCGCGGTGGCCCGATGACCGCCACGACCGCGGGCACCTTCGCCGCACGCGTCGGCGGCTCCCGCCCCCTGGCCGGCACCGGGACCCTGCTGCGCTTCGCGCTGCGCCGCGACCGCGTGACGATGCCGCTGTGGATCGGCGTGACCGCGCTGATGGTGCTGTCCCTGCCGGCCTCGCTGAAGAGCGTCTACAGCACCCCGGCCGAACGCGCGGGCCTGGCACGGCAGATGCTCGCCGACAACTCCCTGCGCGCCACCTACGGCCCGGTGTTCGGCGACTCGCTCGGCGGCCTCACCGCCTGGCGCATCGGCGTCTACGCCGGAATCCTCGCCGCCGTCATGAACCTGATCATCGTCGTCCGGCACACCCGGGACGAGGAGGAGAGCGGGCGCCAGGAACTCGTCTCCGCCGCGATGGTCGGGCGCCGGGCCCCGCTGACCGCCGCCCTGCTCGCGGCGCTCGCCGCCGACGGGGTCCTCGCCCTCCTCGTCACGGTCGGCCTCGCCGGACAGGGCGCCGCCGGGGCCCTGGCGCTGGGGCTCGCGATCGGCGCGACCGGGATGGTCTTCGCGACCATGGCCGCGATCGTCGCCCAGCTCACGCAGAGCGGGCGGCTCGCCAAGGGACTGACGGGCGGGCTGATCGGCGCCGCCTTCGTCCTCAGGGCGGCGGGCGACTCCGCGAGCGACGACGGCTCGTCGGCACTGACCTGGATCTCACCGCTGGGCTGGCTGGAGAACGTCCGCGCCTTCGCGGACGAACGGTGGTGGGTCCTGGCGCTGTTCACCGCCGCCGTCGCCGCGCAGGGCGCCGCGGCCTACGCCCTCGCCGGGCGGCGCGACCTGGGCATGAGCTTCCTGCCCACCCGACCGGGCCCGGCGACCGGCCGTCTCGGCACGGCCGGGGCGCTGGCCTGGCGGTTGCAGCGCGGCGCCGTGCTCGGCTGGAGCCTCGGCTTCCTCGCGGCGGGCGCCGCGTTCGGCGGCATCACGAAGGGGGCCGCGGACCTGGTCGGCGGCAACGCCAAGACCCGCGAGATCATCGAGCGGATGGGCGGGCAGGCCGGGATCACCGACGCGTTCCTCGCCGCCATGGTGAACATGCTGGGCATGGTCGCCGCCCTCTACATCGTCGCCTCGGTGCTGCGGCTGCACGGCGAGGAGACCTCCCAGCGCGCCGAACCGCTGCTCGCCGCCGCCGTCGGACGGCTGCGCTGGGCCGGCGGGCACCTGGTCCTCGCCTTCGGCGGCGCGGTCCTCGTCATGCTGCTCGGCGGACTCGGTCTGGCCCTCGGCTACGGCGCCGAGACCGGCGCGATCCTCGGCGCCTGTCTGGTCCAGGTCCCGGCGATCTGGACCCTGGGCGGCCTCGCCGTCCTGCTGTACGGCGTCTCGCCCCGGGTCGCCCCCGGCGCCTGGGCCGTGGCGGGCCTCGCCCTCGTGCTCGGCTGGATCGGCCCCGCCCTGAAGATCCCGCAGGCCGTCATGGACCTCTCGCCCTTCGGCCACCTGCCGAAGCTGCCGGGCGGCACGATGGCCTGGACACCGGTCCTCGTTCTCACCGCGATCGCGGCGGCCCTCACGGCGGCGGGCCTGGCCTGCCTGCGCCGCCGCGACCTGGCCACCTGAGGCGCCCGGCGGCGCGACCCGACGCGACGGAACGAGGGGGCGCGCCGCCCGGAGGGAACGTCGAGCGGTCGCGCCCGCCGGGCGGTACGGCGAGCGGTCACGTCGCGGGGCGCGGCGGCGACGGAGGTCAGACCTCCACCGGCAGGCTCTCCAGTCCGCGGATCACGAGGCCCGGCTTGCGGACCGGCTCCCCGGCTAGCCGGAGACCGGGCGCCTTCGTCAGGAGCGCGCCCATGGACGCGGCCAGCTCGATGCGGGCCAGCGGGGCGCCGATGCAGTAGTGGATGCCCGCGCTGAAGGAGATGTGCGGGTTCTCCGCCCGGGTCAGATCCAGCGTCTGCGGGTTCTCGAACACCGCGCCGTCTCGGTTCGCGGAACCGAAGAGCATCGCGATCTCCGCACCCCGCGGCACCGTCGTCCCGTCGATCTCGACGTCGTCCAGCACCCAGCGCTCGAACAACTGGAGCGGGGTGTCGTACCGCATCAGCTCCTCCACCGCCGTGGGGATCAGGCCGTGGTCCGCCCGCAGCCCCGCGAGCTGCTCCGGATGCCGGAACAGGGTCCACCAGCCGGTCACGGTGGCGTTGACCGTCGCCTCGTGCCCCGCGTTCAGCAGCAGCACGCAGGTCGAGATCATCTCCTGCTCGGTGAGCCGGTCGCCCTCGTCGTGGGCCGCGATGAGCCCCGAGATCAGATCGTCGCCGGGCTCCTTGCGGCGGGCCTCGATCAGCCCGCGCAGATACTCGGTGAACTCGACCGACGCCCGTACCGCCCTGCGCGCCGTCTCCTCCGACGGATTCAGCTCGTACATCCCGCAGATGTCCGCCGACCAGGGCCGCAGCGGCGCCCGTTCGGACTCCGGGACCCCCAGCATCTCGGCGATCACCGACACCGGCAGCGGCTCGGCCACGTCGGCCAGCAGGTCCCCGCCGCCGGCCTCCACCAGCCGGTCGACCAGCTCGCCCGCCAGCCCCTCCACGTACGGCTTCAGCCGCTCGACCGTGCGGGGCGTGAACGCCTTCGACACCAGCCGCCGGATCCGCGTGTGGTCCGGCGGCTCCAGGTCGAGCATCCCGTGGTCGTTGAGCACGTGGAACGGCTCGTGCTCCGGCGGCGGCGCCGTCCGCCCGAAGTCCTCGTGCGTGAAGCGGTGCTGATAGGTCCGGCCCAGCCGGCGGTCCCGCAGCAGTGCCGACACGTCCGCGTGGTGCGGCACCAGCCACTGGTTCGTCGGCTCGTAGTAGTGCACCCGGCCCCGCGCGCGCAGTTCCTCGTACGCCGGGTACGGGTCCGCCACGAACGCCGGATCCCAGGGGTCGAAGGCCCGCGTACTCTCCAAAGCTGCCATGAACGGACGCTAGCCCGGCCCACCCCCCGCTGACCAGGGCCGACCCGGACCGCGGGCGCCGGACGCCGTCATCTGGGGGTGACCAGCCGCGCCTCGTACGCGAACACCGCCGCCTGCGTGCGGTCCCGCAGCCCCAGCTTCACCAGGATGCGGCTCACATGGGTCTTGATCGTCGACTCCGCGACGACGAGCCGCTCGGCGATCTCCGCGTTCGAGAGCCCCTGCGCGATCAGGACCAGCACCTCCGTCTCCCGGTCGGTCAGATCCCCGTACGAGCCGTGCGCCGTCGCCGGCGGCCTCGGCTCCTCCGCGAGCTTGGAGAACTCCGTGATCAGCCGCCGGGTGACCGAGGGGGCGAGCAGCGCCTCCCCGGCCGACACCACCCTCACCCCGTCGGCGAGCTGGCGGGCCGAGGCGTCCTTGAGCAGGAAGCCGGAGGCCCCCGCGCGCAGCGCCTGGTACACGTACTCGTCGAGGTCGAACGTCGTCAGGACCAGCACCTTCGCGGCGCCGTCCGCGGCGACGATCTCCCGGGTCGCGTCGATGCCGTTCATCTCCGGCATGCGGATGTCCATCAGCACGACGTCCGGCCGCAGTTCGCGGACCCGCTCGACCGCCTCCCGGCCGTTGACCGCCTCGCCGACCACCTCGATGTCCGGCATCGCGCCCAGCAGCACGGAGAAGCCCTCGCGGACCATCATCTGGTCGTCGGCGATCAGCACGCGGATCGCCCGACCCGTACCGTCCGTCATCCGTTCTGCTCCCCCGACGGCACCGGCAGGAACACCGCCACCTCGTACCCTCCGTCGTCCGTGACGCCCGTCGTCATCTCGCCGTCCAGCATCGTGACCCGCTCGCGCATGCCCGTGATGCCGTGCCCCGCGCCGTGCGTGGACTTCTCCAGGGTGGTCACCGGCGCGGGGCCGTTGACTATGCGCAGGCCGAGCCCGCCGAGCACGTAGCCGATCTCGACACGGGCGGAGGCGCCCGGCGCGTGCCGCAGGGTGTTGCTGAGGGCCTCCTGGACGATCCGGTACGCCGACAGCTCGACGCCCTGGGGAAGTTCGCGCACCGCGCCGGTGACCGCCTTCTCCACCGTCAGACCCGCCTCCCGCACATTGGCCAGGAGCCCGTCCAGGTCGGCGAGGGTGGGCTGCGGCGCGTCCGGCGCCTCGTAGTCCTCGGCCCTGACCACGCCCAGGACCCGGCGCAGCTCGGTCAGCGCCGCCACCGCGTTCTCCCGGATCGTGACGAACGCCTGCTCCAGCTCCGGGGGCGGGTTCTCCACCCGGTAGGGCGCCGCCTCCGCCTGGATGGCGACCACCGACATGTGGTGGGCCACCACGTCGTGCAGCTCGCGGGCGATCGTCGTGCGCTCCTCGAGCAGCGTGCGCCGGGAACGCTCGTGTGCCGTCTCCGACTGGTGCGCCGTGACCTCCTGCGCGGCCTCCCTGCGGATGTTCCTGACCGTGACGATCAGGAGGATCAGCGCGGAGACGAACAGGAGCGGGAAGGAGTTCGCGCTGTAGTAGCCCCCGCCGAAGAAGGTCTCGGCCGCCAGGCTGTACGCGGCGGTCAGCAGCCACATCCAGACCGCGACGCGAGGACGCGACCGCAGGGCGACGACCGTCAGCACGGTGACGTGGGCCATGAAGCTGCCGGGCGCCCACGGCCAGTCGCCCCACGAGCCGTCGAACACGGAGACGACCGGGACCGCGGCGAGCGAGAGCCAGAAGGCGCCGATCGGACGGACGAGCGTCGCCAGGACCGGGAGCAGGGCGAGGAGCCCGCACAGCAGGGACGCGAACGGTCCGCCGCCGGGGCCGCCGGCGGCGGTGGACCCCGCGGCCATGGCCAGCAGTCCCGCCGCGGCCACCACCGCGTGCGGGGTCCAGGCGGCGTACCTGCGCAGGCCCGGAGACAGGCGACGGGTGATGGGGCCGTCGGTGCGCATGCGGGGCAGCGGGCGGTAGGCGAAGGCGTCGTGGAACATGTCCTGCCGCAGGCCGCGCAGGGCGTCCGCCGCGAGGCGGTACTCCGGGCTGTGCTGCCTGCCCCCGGCGCCGCCGGGGGGCGGGGACGTCGTCTGCGTGTGGGTCGTCTCGGTCACGTTCAGAACGGTAGGCCGGACGGGGGCCGCGGTCGTCACCTGCGAGGAGGGTCCTTCCGGGTCCGTCTCAGGTACTACGGGCGGCCCCGTCCGTCATCCCCGCTCCTGAGCGCGCTACCAGGCCAGTTGCGCGATCTCCTCGGCCACCACGGCGCAGGCGTCGGCGGCCGGGTCGATCAGGGGGAAGTGGCCGACGTCCTCCAGCAGCGTCAGCCCCACCACCTCGCCGGCCTTGGCCGCCGCGTCCGCGTACGACTCGGCGACCGCCTGCGGGACGACGATGTCGGTGCGGCCCTGGACGAGCGTGGTGGCGATGCCGGTGGGGAGCAGGCGCACGGGGTCGGCGTAGGGCAGGCGTTCCGCGAACGTGGCCTGTCCTCCGAGGAGTTGGCGGGAGGCCCCGCCGCACACGTCGAGTTTCTCCGCGACCTCGAAGTCGGCGATCGGGGCGAGGGCGACGACGCCGCGCAGCGGTGCGGGGCGGTCGGTGTGCCAGGGCGCGTCGGCGGGCAGGAGGTGGCGGGCCGCGGCCCACAGGGCCAGGTGACCGCCCGCCGAGTGACCGGTGATCACGATGCGCCGGGCGTCGGCCTGGGGAAGCGCCGCGCGGACGAGGGCGGGCAGCGCGTCGAGCGCGGCCGCCACGTCGTCGAAGGTGTCGGGCCAGCGGCCGGCGACCGGGGCGCCGGCCGCGGTGTCATCCGTCCCGGAGGAGCCGGCGTCGTCCCGTCCGGGGTCGGCGGGGCCGCTCTGCGCGGGGATCGCGGGCCCGGCACCGGCGGGTGAGGGCGCCTCTCCCCGGCGGTACTCGACGTTCGCCACGGCGAATCCGCGGCGCGTCAGGAAGTCGGCGAACGGGGTGATGTGGCGGCGGTCGTACGGGGCACGCCAGGCGCCGCCATGCAGCACGACCACGACAGGGGTGAGGACCTCCGGGTCGGGGTCGCGGGGGGCGTAGAAGTCGATCACCTGGTCGGGGTGGTCGCCGTACGCCAGGGTGACGTCCGGGTCCACCGGCGGGTGCGAGAAGGCCGACGCCTCTTCGGCGGCGTCGCGCGCGATCGCGGCGTCGTCGCCGTCCCGGGGTGCGGCGTCGTCCTGCATGCTCCAACCTCTCAGCGGTGAAACGGATTTGGCGGGCGGGGGAACAATTCGGCCGTTCGCGGGGACGGTATCAGGCCGGTGACGTGGGTCGACAGCGGGCTGTCACTCTCGGTCATCGGGGGAACGGTTCTCCTGTTCGCCCTGTCCCGGGTGGGCAGTCGCCCGGCGTACGGGCAGGGGCGGAGGGGATTTCACCCCCTCCGCCCCTGCCCGTCCCGTACCCGGGGCTCCGCCCCGGACCCCGCTCCTCGAACGCCGGAGGGGCTGAAATTCTCGCCACGGGGCTGAAATCTGCCCGGCGGCCGGGCCTCGCGGCCGATTCAGCCCAACGTCTCCGCCAGGATCCTCGCCGCTCGTTCCGCGTCCGTGAAGCCGACGTACAGGGGGGTGAAGCCGAAGCGGAGGATGTCCGGGTGGCGGAAGTCGCCGACCACTCCGTTGTCGATCAGCCGCTTCATCACCGCGCCCGCGTCCGCGCAGCGCAGGGCCACCTGGCTGCCCCGTTCCGCGTGCGCGGCGGGGGTCACCGACTCGACCCGGCCCTCGGGGACGTACGCCGCGACGCACTCCAGGAAGAAGTCGGTCAGGGCGAGCGACTTGGCGCGGACGCTGTCGATCGAGACCCCGTCCCACACCTCCAGCGCCGCTTCCAGGGCCAGCATCGAGAGGATGTCCGGCGTGCCGACCCGCCCGCGCAGCGCGCCCGGCGCGGGCTCGTAGGACGAACTCATCGCGAAGGGCTCGGCGTGCGAGTTCCAGCCCGGCAGCGGGGAGTCGAACCGGTCCTGGAGGTCCGCGCGCACGTACAGGTACGCGGGCGAACCGGGGCCGCCGTTCAGGTACTTGTAGGTGCAGCCGACCGCGAGGTCCACCCCGTGCTCGTCGAGACCGACCGGCAGGGCACCCGCGGTGTGGCACAGGTCCCAGACGGCGAGCGCGCCCGCCGCGTGGATCGCGGCGGTGAGGGAGGGCAGGTCGTAGCACCGGCCGGTGCGGTAGTCGACGTGGTTGAGGAGCACGGCCGCCGTGCGCGGGCCGAGCGCCGAGGGCACCTCGTCCGGGTCGACCGGGCGCAGCTCACAGCCCGTCATCCGGGCCGCCGACGCCGCGATGTACCCGTCGGTCGGGAACGTCGTCGCGTCGACGAGGATCTCGTCGCGCCCCTCGCCCGCCAGCCGTACGGCGCCCACCAGGGCCTTGAAGACGTTCACGCTGGTCGAGTCGCCGACCACGATCTGGCCCGGCGCCGCGCCGACCAGCGGGGCGATGCGGTCACCGATCCGCTCCGGCGCGGTCCACCAGCCGCTCTCCTCCCAGGAGCGGATGCGCAGTTCGCCCCACTGCCTGCGCACGACGTCCTCGACCCGGCCGGGCACCTCGGCCGGCAGCGCGCCGAGCGAGTTCCCGTCCAGGTACACCACGTCGTCGAGCACGAACCGCTTGCGCAGTCCGGCGAGTTCGTCGGCCGCGTCCAGCTCGGCCGCCCGCGCGGCGAGCGCGGACAGATGGGCTCGCTCAGACATAGGACCTCGCCGTCCACAGCTCGGGGAACACGTTCTTCTGCGCGCGCTTCTCCAGCCAGGCCACTCCGGCGGAGCCGCCGGTGCCGGTCTTCGAGCCCATCGCCCGCCGGGTCGCGACGAGGTGGTCGTTGCGCCAGCGCCACACCAGCTCGGCGACATCGGTCAGCGCCTCGCCCAGGCGGGCGAGCTCGTCGCTGTCGTCACCGGCGTACAGGGCCGTCCACACGGCCTGCACCTCGGGCACGGGCTCGTAGCGGAGCGACACGTCACGCTCCAGCACCGAGGCCGGGATCGCGTGGCCGCGCCGCGCGAGGAGCCGCAGCACCTCGTCGTACAGGCTCGGCTCGTGCAGCGCCTTCTCCAGCTCGGCGTACACCCGCGGCGCGCCCCGGTGCGGGACGAGCATCGAAGCGGACTTCTCGCCGAGCAGGAACTCCATGCGCCGGTACATCGCCGACTGGAAGCCGGACCCCTCGCCGAGGGCCGAGCGGTAGGAGTTGAACTGCGCGGGCGTGAGCTGTCCGAGCGGCCGCCAGGACGCGTTGAGCGCCTCCAGCTCCCGCACGGACCGCTTCAGCGCGGCCACCGCGACGGGGACGTCGTCCGCGCGCAGCGCCTTGGCCGCCGTCTCCCACTCGTGGACGATGACCGTGAACCACAGCTCCATGACCTGGGTCGTCACCAGGAAGACCATCTCTCCGGGGTCGTCGGAGAGGGTGTGCTGGAGGTGGGTGAGCACGTCCGCCTGTACGTAGTCCTCGTACGGCGTCGTGCCCTGGAAGTCGAGATGCGGGGTCTCGGGCTCCTGAGCCTGCGTGGGCTGAGCCTGGTGGGACATCGCTGTCTCCTGATTGTGCTCCGGGTAGCGGTCCGCCCCTGCCGTTACCGACACGGGGGCCCCGGTCCCCACCGGGCATCCTCCACAATCGTCCCCCGAAACCGCAAGGTCCGCCCGGTCACACCGGGCGGACCCGCGCCGGGGGCCCCGCGGACGGGGCCACCGGCGGGATTCCGGCCTAGCCGAGGGTCTGGGCCGCCGTCGGCGAGGAGTCCTTCAGGAACTGGCTGCAGCGCTCGTACTCCTCCTGCTCGCCGATCGCCTGCGCGGCGCGGGCGAGGGCGTGCAGGGCGCGCAGGAAGCCGCGGTTCGGCTCGTGCTCCCAGGGCACCGGGCCGTGGCCCTTCCAGCCGTTGCGGCGCAGCGCGTCCAGGCCGCGGTGGTAGCCGGTACGGGCGTAGGCGTACGACTCGACGACGCCGCCCCGCTCGAACGCGTCGTCGGCGAGCTGCGCCCAGGCGAGCGAGGAGGTGGGGTACTTCGCGGCGACGTCGGTGGGGGCCGTGCCGTTCGCGAGGAGCTCGCGCGGCTCCGGGTCGTCGGGCAGACGGGTCGGGGGCGGTCCCCCGAGGAGGTTCTCGTGAATCGTCATGGGTTCCAGTCTGCTGCATTCTCCGTGATCGTCGACGGTCGCCCACGGCGGCGGGGGAACGATCCGCTCCGGACGCGGGCCCCGGACGGGCGCCGGCCGGACGTGTTCACGCCACGCGGTCGGAGCCGGGTGGGTCGCCCCCGAGGACGCCCCGGGAGCGCTCCGGCTCCAGCGGGGGTGCCGTCAGGGAACCGTGCCTGCGGCACTCGGGGCGCAGACAGCCCGGCGGCGGGCGGCGCACCGTCGTGAAGGCCAGCACCGCGCCGACCACCAGCACGCCCGCGCACAGCGGCATCGCCCGGCGGAACGCCGCGTCGAAGGCGTCCGCCGAGCGGTACGCCTCCGGTCCCATCCCGGTGAGCAGCGGCAGCGCGGCCACGGCGACGAGCCCGGCCGCGCGGGCGGCCGCGTTGTTGATCCCGCTGGCCAGGCCCGCCCGCCCGGTGTCCACCGAGGCCAGGACGGTCGCGGTCAGCGGCGCCACCAGGGTCACCATGCCCAGGCCCATCACCAGCAGCGCGGGCAGCACGTCGGCCACGTACGACGCGTCCTCGCCGACACGCAGCATCAGCAGCATGCCCGCCGCGCACAGCAGCGGCCCGACCGTCAGCGGGATGCGCGGTCCGATGCGCTGGGAGAGTTCGCCGGAGCGGGCGGAGAAGAGCAGCATCAGGGCCGTGGTCGGCAGGAGTGCCGTGCCGGCCTGGAGCGCCGAGTAGCCGGCCACGACCTGGAGCTGGAGCGCGGTCAGGAAGAAGAACCCGCCGAAGGCCGCGTAGACGCACAGGGTCACCAGGTTGACGGCCGTGAACTGGCGCGAGGCGAAGATGTCGAGCGGCATCATCGGATCGGGCCGCCGCCGCTCGACGTACACGAAGGCCACCCCCGCCGCCACGCCCGCGACCGCGGCGACCGGCACCAGCACGGAACCGCTCGGGGCCTCGATCAGGGCGTACGTCACCAGGGCGAGCGAGAGCGCGCCGAGGACGGCGCCGAGGACGTCGAAGCCTCGGTGGGCGGCACCTCCCCCGCTCCCGGCCCCGTCCGGGCGGGCGGTCGACCCGGTGGATTCGGGCACGTGGCGCAGGGCGACCGGGGCGCACACCAGCGCGACGGGAATGTTCAGCAGGAACACCCAGCGCCAGCCCGGCCCGTCCACCAGCCAGCCGCCCAGGAACGGCCCGACGGCGGCCCCGACTCCCCCGAAGCCCGACCACAGGCCGATGGCGCGGGACCGGTCGTCCGGATGGAAGGAGGCCTGGATGATCGCCAGCGAACCGGGGGTGAGCAGCGCCCCGCCGACGCCCTGGAGGACGCGGGCCGCGATCAGCACGCCCACGTTCGGCGCGAGCCCGCACAGCAGTGAGGCGGCGGCGAACCACACCACGCCGAGGACGAAGATCCTCCGGCGCCCGAACCGGTCCCCGAGCGAGCCGCCCAGCAGGATCAGCCCGGCCAGCGAGAGCATGTAGCCGTTCACGGTCCACTGGAGGGCGGCGAGGCTCGCGTCCAGGTCACGGCCGATGGTCGGCAGGGCCACGTTGACGACGGTCGAGTCCAGCAGGGCCATGCTGGAGCCGAGGACGGTGGTCAGCAGGATCCACTTCCCCGTCGGGGAGGCGATCCGTACCGCGGGTCCACTCGCCGCGGGTCTGCCGTCCGATGCGTCGCGCGCAGGCACAGCCATACCTCGGAGCATACGGAAGGGCCCGGCACCATGGCAGGTGCCGGGCCCTTCCGGGGGGACGATCGACAGGCGGCCGTAGCCGGCGGACGGTCCCCGGTCGACTACTTGAGGCGGGTGCCCGTGGAACGCAGGGCGGCGCAGGCCTCGGTCACACGCTGGGCCATGCCGGCCTCGGCGAGCTTGCCCCAGGTGCGCGGGTCGTACTTCGACTTGGTGCCGACCTCGCCGTCGACCTTCAGGACACCGTCGTAGTTGCGGAACATGTGGTCCACGACCGGACGGGTGAAGGCGTACTGGGTGTCGGTGTCGAGGTTCATCTTCACGACGCCGTTCTCCAGCGCGGTGGCGATCTCCTCGGCGGTGGAGCCGGAGCCGCCGTGGAAGACGAAGTCGAACGGGCTCGCCTTGCCGTACTTGGCGGCGACACCCTCCTGGAGGTCCTTGAGGAGCTCGGGGCGCAGGACGACGTTGCCCGGCTTGTACACACCGTGCACGTTGCCGAACGAGGCGGCGAGCAGGTAGCGGCCCTTGTCGCCCAGGCCGAGGGCCTCGGCGGTGCGCAGCGCGTCCTCGACGGTCGTGTACAGCTCGTCGTTGATCTCGTGGCTGACGCCGTCCTCCTCGCCACCGGTCGGGGTGATCTCGACCTCGAGGATGATCTTCGCGGCGACGGCCTTGGCGAGCAGCTCCTGGCCGATGGCCAGGTTGTCGGCGAGGGTCTCGGCGGAGCCGTCCCACATGTGGGACTGGAACAGCGGGTTCTCGCCCTTGGCGACGCGCGCGGCGGAGATGTCGAGCAGCGGACGTACGTAGCCGTCCAGCTTGTCCTTGGGGCAGTGGTCCGTGTGCAGCGCGACCGTGATGTCGTACTTCGCGGCGACGATGTGCGCGAACTCGGCGAGCGCGACGGCGCCGGTCACCATGTCCTTGTTGTGCTGACCGCCCAGGAACTCCGCACCACCGGTGGAGATCTGGATGATGCCGTCGCTCTCGGCCTCCGCGAAGCCGCGCAGCGCAGCGTGCAGGGTCTGGGACGAGGTCACGTTGATGGCCGGGTAGGCGAACTTGCCTGCCTTCGCCCGGTCGAGCATCTCGTTGTAGACCTCGGGGGTTGCGATGGGCATCTGTCCGCTCCTTGTATGTGCGGGTCTGCGTACTGCTGCTGCGGTACGACGGGACTGGTGCTTATGGCCCTGACCTAGGGGGGCGACGTCATCGTCGGCCCCATCTTTCCAGACGCCGCCGGTGAGATAGGACACCCCGTCCGACATGCGGGACCCGGCGTTCGGCCGGGTCCCGTGAGAGCGTCGTCAGTCGAGTCCCAACTCGCCCTTGGCGTAGGCGAAGAGGTACGGAACACCGGCGCCGGCCTCGATCTTCTCGGCCGCGCCGGTGGCACGGTCGACGATCGTGGCGACGCCGACGACCTCGGCCCCGGCCTCGCGGACGGCCTGGACGGCCTCCAGCGGGGAGCCGCCGGTCGTCGAGGTGTCCTCGACCACGAGGACGCGGCGGCCCTTGATCTCGGGACCCTCGACACGGCGCTGCAGACCGTGCGCCTTGGCGGCCTTGCGGACGACGAACGCGTCCAGCCTGCGGCCCTGGGCGGCGGCGGCGTGCAGCATCGCGCCGGCGACCGGGTCGGCGCCCATCGTCAGCCCGCCGACCGCGTCGAAGTCCAGGCCTTCGGTGAGGTCGAGGAGGACCTGCCCGACGAGCGGGGCGGCCTCGCCGTCCAGCGTGATCCGGCGCAGGTCCACGTAGTAGTCGGCCTCAAGACCCGAGGAGAGGGTCACCTTGCCGTGCACCACGGCCTTGTCCTTGATCTGCTGCAGCAGCTCGCCGCGTACGTCACTCATGGGGGCCAGCTTAGAGGCGCCGCCAGCTCCAGGTCGTGGTGGCTTCGAGGGGCTCGATGGGTGTGACCAGCCGGGGGTGGGTGTTGAGCCCGTTCGGCGGACCCGTCTGCGGCTCCACGCACACGGCGGCCTCCTGCTCGTCGTAGACGACGACCCACTGCTCACGGCTCGCGACCTTCAGCTCCAGCCGCTCCGGCCAGGTAAGGGTGACGTCGACGCCCTCCGGCATGCCGAAGCAGTCGTCCCAGGGGCCGGGCGCCGGGTCGACGCGGCGGCCGGTGGGCAGGTGGTCGTCGCCCCGCTCCTCCTGCCAGGCCGGCTGGAAGTCCACCCGGACGTCGTCGCCGCCGTCCCCCAGGTTCCTGTTGAACCAGGGATGCCAGCCGATCTGCGCCGGGAACGACTCCCCGTACGTCTCCACCGACATGGTGATCGCCAGGCTGTCCCCGGTGAGGGCGAACGCCTGGGTGACGCGGGCGGGGTGCGGCCAGGGCTCGACCAGGTCGTACGTGATCACGGCCTCGTCCGCGGTGACGCGGGCCCTCTTCCAGGCGCCGTCGCGGGCGGTGCCGTGGATGGCGTGCGGCGGGGAGTTGAGCGGCATCTGCCGGACGGTGGCGCCGTCGAGGAACCGGCCGTCGCGGATCCGTCCGCACCAGGGGACCATCGGGAAGCACCCGAACTTCGCGCCCTGCCGCAGCAGTTCGACGCCGCCGACCCGCAGACTCCCGACCCGTCCGCCGTTGCCCGGCGTCACGGTCACCTCCGCGTCACCCGCGGTCAGCGTGATGTCTTCGTTACTCACGGAGCCGACCCTACTGGGGCGGGAGCACCATATGGTTCCCCCGCCCTCGTCACCGGCGGGAGCGCGGCACGGTTCCCGCCGCCGTCGTCACCGGCTCAACGGCGCTTGCGCAGGGCCCGGGTGAGCGCGATCGCCGAGGCCAGCGCCAGCGCCGCCGCGGGGGCCGCCCAGCGCAGGGTGGCGCGTGCGGCGGTGGCCTCCGGCGGGGGGACGGGGGCGTAGCGGCCGCGCGGCGGGGCGTGGTCGACCTCCTCCGCGCTGCGCCCGATCATCGTCCGCCGCGCGTGCGCCGCCTCGGCCATCGCGTCCGCCCTTCCCGGTCCCGCGGTCTCCGCCGCGAAGTCCTCCCCGTCGAACTCGTCCTCCTCGCCCACGGGGCCGAGCGAGGAGGAGGCCACGTCGGCCTCGAATCCGGGCTCGGAGTCGGCCTCGAATCCAGGCTCGCCCTCGGAGTCGAACCCGGACTCGGAATCGACCTCGGCTCCGGACCCGGCGTCGGGGAAGGACCCCGGTCCGGCATCGGACGCCGGTCCCGCTTCGGACGCCGGTCCGGCATCAGACACCGGTCCGGATTCCGGCACGGGTCCGGATTCGGCGGGCGCCGGTTCGCCTTCGGCGGCCGGCGCCGGTTCGCCTTCGGGCACGGGCTCTTCGGCGGGCGCCGTTCCGGCCTCGGGATCGGGGCCGACCTCGGGGGCCGGCGTGGGCCCGGGCGCGGCCTCGGCTCCCGCCCCAGGGCCGGGCTCGGAGCCGAACCCGGAGTCGGGGGCGGAGCCGGAGCCGGAGTCGGGGGCGGAGCCGGACTCCGGGGCGGAACCGGAGGCGGGGGCGGAGCCGGAATCCGGGGCGGAGCCGGAGGCGGGGGCGGAGCCGGAATCCGGGGCGGAGCCGGAGTCGGGGGCGGAGGCGGGGGCGGAGCCGGAATCCGGGGCGGAGCCGGAGGCGGGTTGTGCCGCGAGGTCCGATGTCACGGCTTCGGCGAAGCGGGTCAGCAGGCGCGTGCCCGTCGAGGCCACGGCGTCGTGCGGGAGTTCCGCCACGCGGCCGTCGCCGGAGGCCGTCCCCCCGAACGCGAGGGTGGTGCCGCCTTCGGCGGGAAGAAGCCGCAGGATCAGCGCCAGCTTCACCGCACCGCCGCCGCGCACCTCGGTCGCGTCGCCCTCGACGGCGTACGAGCCGTCGCCGCGGGCGGAGACACGGAACGCTCCGCGATAGGTGATCGTGTGACCGGCGACGCGGACCTTCAGCCGCCCGGCGACCCGCGCGTCCCGCCCGTCCCCGGCACCCGAGGACCCGTCCGCGCCGGCCCGCCCGGCCCCGGGGACGGACGGCGAGCCGCCGTCCGCGTCGGCCGCGCCGTCGGCACCGGCCGACGCGTCCTGCTGGAGACCCGGGATCGCGCGGGCGACCCGGACGGGATCGGCCAGCAGCTCGCGCAGCCGCCCGGCCGGAAACGGAACGAACACCTCATGCTCCATGTCAGCCGAGCCTACCCAGCACGAACCGGACCGCACCCGCGTATCCCGGGATTCCCGGACTCCCCCTCAGTCGGGGTACCGCGGATGCACCAGCGTGGACGGCGGGAGCGGACGGTGACCGCGACTGCGGGAGGCGGCGCGCGCGTCCGCGGTGAGGGCCGCCTGGGTGAGGGTGCGCAGCCGCGGGCAGGAGGAGTCCAGCCGCAGGGGCGCGGGCGCCCGGGAGGCGAGGATGAAACCCCAGTCGCCCGCGGCCCCCGGGACCCGGTCGGCGCGGGGGGCGGGGCGGGGCGTGGGGGCTTCGTTCCGGGCGCCAACCCGGTGCGGCCTGGTGGAAAGGGCCGCCCCCCGGGGCGTCCCGTCGGACATCCAAAAAAGCCAGTTGCAGTT
>NZ_JBVHTL010000005.1:413583-426394 GCF_055565895.1 Streptomyces sp. NPDC028298 | reverse complement strand
CAGAGGGCCGTGGACGCAGAGGAGGGAAGGACAAACCCCCACCCCCCCCCCCCCCCCCCCCCCCCCTCCCCCCTCCCCCCTCCCCGCCCCCCCCCCCCCCCCCCCCCCCCCCCGACCCGGTACGCCCTGGTGGACAGGCCCGCCGCCCGGATCGTCGCGTCGACCGTCCAGAACGCCCGGTGCCGGTCGGCCAGCGGCCCGGCGTGGACCACGAGACGCCCGCCGGGCGCGAGCACGCGGCGGGCGAGGCCGTAGAACTCCTGCGAGTACAGCTTGGTGGCGGCGGTGACGCAGGGGTCGGGCAGATCCGAGACGACGACGTCGTACGTCGACCGGGCGAAGCGCAGCCGGCTGAAGGCGTCCGCCGTCACCTCGTGGACCCGCGGGTCGTCGTACACGTGATCGTTGAGGGCGGACAGCGCGGCGTCGTGGCGCGCGAGCCGGACCACGTCCGCGTCGGGTTCGACGATGTCGACGCGGCGCACACCGGGGTGGCGCAGCACCTCACGGGCGGCGAGCCCGTCGCCGCCGCCGAGGATGAGCACGCGCGCGTGCGGTCCGTTCATCGCGGGGTGGACGAGCGCCTCGTGGTAGCGGCGCTCGTCGCGGCCGCTGAAGCGCAGCCGGCCGTCGAGGAAGAAGCGGAGCGGACGCCCGTGGGAACCTCCGGTGAGGACGGCGTCCTGGACGCCGCTGCGGAGCGCGACACGGGCGTCCGCCCCGTACAGGGCGTGCCGCGCGGCCCGTTCGAAGTCGTCGACCAGTATCGCGGCCGAGGCGAGGAGGCCGAGCACGACGACGTTGGCGACGAGGAGGGTCCAGCGCGCGCGGCGGGTCAGGTCGCCCCGGAACAGCCCGAGTACGAGGGCGCCCCCGGCGATCACGTTGACCGTTCCGGTCAGCAGCGCGCCGGAGAGCTGGCCGAGCAGGGGCAGCAGCAGGAAGGGGAAGGCGAGGCCGCCGAACAGGGCGCCCACGTAGTCCGCCGCGAACAGGTCCGCGACCGCGCCGCCGGGGTCCTGGCGGCGGATGCGCTGTATCAGCTCCATGAGCAGCGGGACCTCGGCGCCGATGAGCAGGCCGATGGTGAGGGCGAAGACCACCAGCAGACAGCGGGGTCCGTCGGCCCACAGGCCGCCCCAGCCGCCCGTCCAGGCGAACACCGCGTACAGGGCCATGGCGCTGCATCCGCCGACCAGGGCGAGCAACGCCTCGACGGCGCCGAAACCGGCCGCGGCGCGCGGGCGCAGCCGCTTCGCCGCGAGGGAGCCGACGCCCATGGCGAACACCATGACGGAGAGCACCACGGACGCCTGGGTGACCGAGTCGCCGATCAAGTACGAGGCGAGGGCGACGAGTTCGAGTTCGTACACGAGTCCGCAGGCCGCGCAGACGAACACACCCGCGAGGACGAGGAACCTGCCGATGCCCGGGCGGACGGGCAGCCGCGCCTGGCCCTGGACGCCCCAGGGCGGCGGCGCGCCGGGTGGGGCTGGCGCGTGCGGTTCGATCACCCCGTGAACGCTACGTCACGCCGCCACCACGTCTCGTCACCCACACGTGTGGAAACCCTTGCTCTTCCTGGTGTACGGAGTTGACCTGGGCATCTTCCCGGCAGGGCGCGCGCGAACCCTCGCCGTCAGACGCCGGACGCGCTGAGGGCTTCGGTCCGTACGCCGACTCGCGTACGTGTCGCGACCAACTGGCCGTCCTGCGGGTACGCGTGCCACGTACGCCAGTGGACCTGGCCCTCATGCCGCTGGGCGAGCATCGCCGTGAACGCGTGCGGGCTGCCGGGGAAGACACCGGCGAGGCCCTGGGGGTGGCCGGAGACGAGGGCCAGCAACTCCTGGGCGCGGCCCGCGAAGGAGCCGGGGGACAGGATCTCGACGCGCGCCGCGAACTCGTACTCCCAGTCGCCGAACCTCTTCGCGACGCCGAGCGGCAGGGGTGTGCTGCTGCCGGCGATACAGGCGACGGTCTCCGAACAACTGCCCCGCTCCTCCTCCAGAAGGACCTGGTGGGACGCGCCGAGGAGTCTCAACTGGAGTTTCGCGTCGTCCAGTTCGAGATCGAGGGTGGCGAGGGCCGGCAGCGGTTCGCGGCCCAGCGCCCAGGCGAGGTCGGCCGCGCGCGTGTCGGTGTACGAGGTTTTCAGGGTCGTGAGCATGGGTCGGCTCCGCTAGCACGCAAAGGTGAGGTGGGGTTCCTGCGCACCCGGTCAACACCGGGGGAACGGCCAGGTCAGCCCGGCCGGAAGGGCATCCGGCGGAAGCGTCCGATAAGACCGTCCGATGGACTTCCGAGGCCTGTCGGCCCAGGGCTGCTTGGTGATGTACCAGGGCCGCTTTGGTGGTTTAGAGGGAATCATGAACTGTGCTGCCGCCACAGCGTTTTTACCCAACTTCGTGGGGTTTCCATCCCCCCGAGGGCTCCACAGCTCAACTGTTCAACGACGACGTGCGCCCGGCGCGCGAACGCGCCCGCCGGCCGTGGTCGGCCGACGGGCGCGTTCCGCTGCCGGAGCTCGGCTGCCCCGTGTCAGCTGCCTCCGCCGCAACCGCCCCCGCCGCACGAGGACCCGCCTCCGCAGGACGAGCCTCCGCACGACGAGTGCCCCCCGCAGGAGTGACCCCCGCCGCCGTGGTGGCCGCCCGACGAGCCGGACGAGCAGGAGGACGCGGCACCACCCGCACCACCCGCCCACCAACTGCTGTCGCCGCCACCGCCGCTCCGGGAGGAGCGCCTCTTCTTCCTGCCGCTCTTGCCCCCGCCGACGGCCCCCATGATCACAACGAGCAGGACGACCGCCAGGATGATGCCGATGACCATGGCGTCACCCTCCTTCCGTTCCCCCGAAGCGGCCCCCCGTGGGCCGTGTCTCTCGGTTCCAGCCTTGCGTGCCAGGGGGATGCCCCCACGCTTCCCGGCCCAAAGCAGAGTTGAGCAACTTCTGAGGGTCCATCACGCGAAACGGCCCATGACCTGCACGGACGATCAGATCTGCGGCCGTCGGCGCGTCGGTGTCCCCCCTTCGCGTTGGCGTGTCGGACGGTCGGTGCCGGTGAGCGGCGCAAGAGTGGCGAGGGACACCCACGAGGACACCCGTCCGAAGGAGCGCGCATGCCCGAAGTCACCACCCCGTACGCGACCGGCACCCCGTGCTGGGTCGATCTGATGGCGAAGGACCAGCGGGCCGCACTGGACTTCTACGCCGACCTGCTCGGCTGGGCCGGGCAGCCGGGCCCGGCCGAGTTCGGCGGGTACGCGGTCTGTGAGCTCAACGGCAAGGCCGTGGCGGGCATCGGCCCGGCGATGGCCCCGGAGGGTGCGCCCGAGCCGCCGACCGTCTGGACCAGCTACCTGGCCAGCACCGACGCCCAGGCCACCCAGGACGCGATCGTCTCCGCCGGCGGCACCCTGATCGCTCCGGTCATGGACGTCGGCGACCTGGGCCGGATGCTGATCGCCGCCGACCCGCAGGGCGCGGTCTTCGGCGTCTGGCAGCCCGGCGAGTTCTTCGGCGCCCAGGTGGTCAACGAGGCCGGCGCGCTGACCTGGAACGAACTGCACACCAGCGACGTCCTGGCCGCCACCGCCTTCTACGGCGAGGCGTTCGGCATCGAGATCGAGCCGCTGGAGGGCGCCGACAGCTACTGGCAACTGACGGTCGGCGGCCGGGCGGTCGGCGGCGTCACCCTCCTCGCCAACGACCCGCCCGGCACGCCCGCGCACTGGCTGACCTACTTCGCCGTCGACGACACCGACTCCACCGTCGACGCCCTGGTCAAGCGCGGCGGCACCGTGCTGGTCCCGCCGTTCGACATGATGGCCGGCCGGATGTCGGTGGTCGCCGACCCGCAGGGCGCCCCGTTCGCCCTCATCAAGCCCCAGCCGCTGTAGACCGGCCGGCGGGGACTCCGGCCGCTTCGTCCCGCCCACTCGCGGAGGTGGGCGGGCACGGCACATGAGTTGAGGAACTCCGGAGCTTGGGCGCAGGATGGCGGCCATGACCTCCAGTGCGCGCCCCTTCCTGAACCGTCGGCTCGCCGAGTTCGGGACGACGATCTTCGCCGAGATGTCCGCCCTCGCGATGAGCACCGGCTCGATCAACCTCGGACAGGGCTTCCCCGACACCGACGGGCCCGAGGAGATCCGGGAGGCGGCCGTCCGCGCGCTGCGGGACGGCCGCGGCAACCAGTACCCGCCGGGCCCGGGCGTCCCCGAGCTGCGCACCGCGATCGCCGCGCACCAGAAACGCCACTACGGCCTGTCGTACGACCCCGACACCGAGGTGCTGGTCACGGCGGGCGCCACCGAGGCGATCGCCGCCGCGCTGCTCGCGCTCCTGGAACCCGGCGACGAGGTGATCGCGCTGGAGCCGTACTACGACTCGTACGCGGCCTCGATCGCCATGGCGGGCGGGACACGCGTCCCCGTGACGCTGCGCCCCGACGAGACCGGCGACGACGAGGACGGCGGGAGCGGCGGGCGGCGGTTCCGGCTCGACCTCGACGAGCTGCGCGACGCGGTCACCGAGCGGACCCGGCTGCTGCTGATCAACACCCCGCACAACCCGACCGGCACCGTCCTGACGCGCGCGGAGCTGACGGAGATCGCGCGGATCGCCGTCGAACGGGATCTGCTCGTGGTGACGGACGAGGTCTACGAACACCTCGTCTTCGACGACGCCGAGCACGTGCCCCTGGCGACGCTGCCGGGGATGCGCGAGCGGACGGTGACCATCGGCAGCGCGGGCAAGACGTTCTCGTTCACCGGCTGGAAGGTGGGCTGGGTGACCGCGTCCCCGGCCCTGGTCGCCGCCGTACGGTCGGCGAAGCAGTTCCTGACGTACGTGGCGTCGGGTCCGTTCCAGTACGCCGTCGCCGAGGCGCTCGCGCTGCCTGACGCGTACTTCGAGGACTTCCGCGCGGACATGCTGCGCAAGCGGGACGTGCTGGCGGCGGGTCTCGCCGAGGCGGGCTTCGCCGTCTTCCGGCCGCGGGGGACGTACTTCATCACCACCGACATCCGCCCGCTCGGCGAGACGGACGGCTTCGCGTTCTGCCGCGCCCTGCCGGACCGCGCGGGCGTCGTGGCCATCCCCAACGCGGTCTTCTACGACCACCGCGAGGCGGGCGCCCCGTTCGTACGGTTCGCGTTCTGCAAGCGGGACGAGGTCCTTCAGGAAGCCGCCGGGCGACTGCGTCGTCTGGCGTCCTGAACTCCGGCCGGCCCGGGCCGGGGGGACCTGGGCCGGCCCGGCCCCGGGCGGCTCGTACGCGTCAGTGGAGTGCCCAGGCCAGGGCCACGGTGGCGGTGAGGGTGAGCAGGGCGGGGCCGAGGGGGAGGCCGCGGGCTCGGCGGGAGGCCGGTTCGGTGGGGCGCAGTTCGGGGTGGTGGCGCAGGGCGTTGACCTCCTGGGCCATGCGGGCGTAGGAGGGTTCGAGGCCGAAGCGGCGTTCCAGGTTCGGTACTCCGACGCCGGGCAGCCGCCACTCGGTGCCGTCCGGGAGCCTTGTCTCCACGCTCCCTTCCTTGGTGCACCGGACCGGCCGCAGGCCGTCCCAGGGCACGTGCCGTACCTTCCACCCGCCGGTCAGCCACAGCCCCGAACCGTCCGCGGTGACACGCCAGTTGAGCAGCACCGCGGCGATCCCGACCCACGTCAGCAGGCAGAGCAGGAAGAAGACCTCCCGCACGCCGATCCCGTCCGTCACCAGGGTGCGGGTGTCGAGGGCCACGCCCGCGATCGTGGTCAGGGCCAGGGCCGCGCCGCCGGTGCGCGCCAGGGCGCCGGGGCCCCAGCTCAGCGGGCGTCCGGTCGTGACCAGCGTCGCGGGGACCGGCGTGGCGGCGGCGTGGGCCTCGGCGCTCTCGGTGTCCGGCTCCAGGTGCGGGGCGCGTCCCGGTCCCCTTCCGGGGTACGGCATCCGGACGGAGCCGCTCGTACGCAGGACCGCCGGCTCGCCGTCCCGGAACGTCGTGACGAGCAGCAACTCGCCTCCGTCACAAGGAGCGCCGTACAGGACGGCCTCGCGCGGCCGTACGGCCGCCGAGAACGGGTCCTCCCGGTCGTCCCGCTGCTTCGGGATCACCTCGTCCGTACCGGGAGCGGGAGCGTCGGCGACGAAACTCGCGCCCAGGACGGGCAGACGCGCGGCGGTGTCGTCGCCCGCGTGGATCCAGACCAGGCCGTCGTCGTCCACCCGTTCCACGACCCGCAGGACCGGAACCGGCCCCCGGCGCAGCGCGGCGGCCCGGCGGCGGGCGAGCAGACCGGTGGTGAGGAGGGAGAGCCCGGGCAGGCCGGCGGCCAGCACCCCGAGCTGCGGGCCCGTCGCGTCGTACGGCTCGGACGCCAGGCGCCGCCACGAGCCGTCCTCCAGCACGGTCAGGGCGGAGCCGGGTCGATGGTCCTCCGGGTAGAGCGAGTCGAGCGTCAGCCGCCGGCCGTCGTCGGTACGGACCCGGACCGACTCGTCGTCGCGGCCGACCACCTTCGCCACGGTTCGGGCCGCGCGGTCCGCGTGCCGCTCGTCGTCCCGGACGCCGGAGAGTCCCTGCGCCACGAAGAACGCGGCGACGGCGACGAGGACCAGTCCGGCCGCGATCGGGATCGTTCCGCGGCGCAGGGGCGCGAGGGGTCCGGGAAGCGGGTGCCGTACGCCCGCGGCGCCCTCCACCAGGTCGCGCTGCCGGCGCCGGGCGGCGAGACGTTCGCGGGCGGCGGCCCAGCCGAAGGCCAGGGCGCCGAGGACGCAGAGGTTCGCGGCGAGGGAGTCCGGGCCCGCGTCCGGCAGTTCCAGCCGGGCCACGACGACCGCCAGCGCCGGGGCCGCGACCAGCGTCAGCTCCGGCAGCCGGGCGAGCCAGTACAGCAGACCGACGGCCAATCCCATCTCCACCATGCCCGGCCAGTCCGCACCGCAGGGCGCGGCATCGGTGCAGGGCGGTTCCGGCGCCACCGCTATCGCCCACGCGACGGTGATCAGCAGCGCCAGGACGGACCAGAGGGGGCGCGCCCAGGAGGCATGCCGGAGGCGCGACCACCGGGCCGCCTCCTCGGCGGACCACACGGGTGCGCCCGCGGGAGCGGAGCGGGACGGCATCGGGGCCGGTATCGGGGCCGGGGTCTGTGACACGCGAGGATTATGCGGCACCGCCGCCCACGCGCCCCTGCCCGGTGGCGGCAAGGATCCGGGCCTGGAGCTGCCCGAGGACGACAGCTCCGGAACCGCCTGAGGTGAGCCGTTCCGGAACCGCCGGAGGACGGCAACTCCGCAACCGTCTGAGGTGAGCCGTTCCGGAACCGCCGGAGGACGGCAACTCCGCAACCACCCGAGACAGCGGCTCCCGAACCACCCGAGGGCAGCCGTTCAAAAGGGCCGGCCCCGCCGCTAGCACCGCCCGCACCCCCCGCGCGGGCGGCGCGCCGGAGGCCCCGCAACGGAACCCGCACGGACGATCAAAGCTCGCGAATACCCCGTACGGAACGCACAGTTCGGGGTGTGACCCACCCGACCACCCTCGCTCGCCCCGCTCCCCCGGAGTCCGGCGACCGTGCCGTCCGGCCCTCCCGCTCCTCCCGCTCCTCCCGCGCCGCGCGCCGTCTGCCGTCCGCCGCGATCACGGCGCTCGGGGTGTTCGCGGCCGCGCGCCTGGCCGGACTCCTCGTGCTCGCCGGGACCGCCTGGGCCACCGGCAGGCACCCGGTCGCCCTGCTCGCCCGGTCCTGGGACTCGGCCTGGTACCTGGGGATCGCCGCGCACGGTTACGGCAGGACGCTCTACTTCCATCCCACCGTGATCCACAGCGACCTCGCGTTCTTCCCGCTCTACCCGGCCCTCGTACGGGCCGTCACCACGCTGACACCGCTGACCGGGGGCTCGGCGGGCCTGCTGGTCTCCTGGACCGCGGCGGCCGTCGCCGCGTGCGGGGTGTACGCGATCGGGGCCCGGCTGCACGGCCGGGCGGTCGGTACGGCGCTGGTGCTGCTGTGGGGCCTGCTGCCGCACTCCGTGGTGCTGTCGATGGCGTACACCGAGCCCGTACTGACCGCGTTCGCCGCCTGGTCGCTGTACGCGGTGCTCGACCGGCGCTGGCTGTGGGCCGGCTCGCTGGCCGCGCTCGCGGGGCTGGCCAGGCCGAACGGCTTCGCGGTGGCCGCGGCGGTCCTCGTGGCGGCGGCGTACGAGATCTGGCGCAGCCGCGGAAAGGTTTCCCACAGGGTGTGGACGGGCGCCGCGCTCGCGCCGGTGGGCTGGACCGGCTACGTGCTGTGGGTGGGCCACCGCGAGGGCGACCGGCTGCGCGGCTACTTCCAGGTCCAGCGGCTGTGGGGCTCGCGCTTCGACCTCGGCGAGGGGTCGCTCCACTTCGTCAAGCACCTGCTGCTGCACGGCGACCGGTTCGTGTTCCCGATGACCATGGTGATCGTCGCCGCGGCCGTGCTCCTGTACCTGCTGCTGATCGCGGACCGCGCGCCCCTGCCGCTGCTCGTGTACGGCGGCGTCCTGCTGCTCATCGCGGTGGGCGGCTCGGGGTTCTTCGAGTCGAAGCCGCGCTTCCTGCTCCCGGCGTTCCCGCTGCTGCTGCCCCTGGCCCGCGCCCTGGTGCGAACGGCGAGAGCCCGGCCCTGGCACGCGACCCTGGTGGTCGGTGCCCTGGCCGGGCTCTCGTTCGCCTACGGCGCCTATCTGGTCGTGATCGCGCACACCCCGCTCTAGGGCGTGGCCCAGGGGTCGGTGCGCGCGGCGGACCGGCGGCGCCGCCGGGAGGACGGGCCTACTCTTCCTCGTCGTCCCCGGGCTTGTCCGTCTCGTTGATCTCCTGCTCCAGGCCGAGCTGCTCGACGAGCCACTTGTCGAACTCGATCGCGGCGCGGACCCAGCTCACCGTGGAGGACACGAAGTGCTCCAGGCTGACGCCGGTGCCGATCAGCATCTGCGCCTCGCCGATCAGGCGGACGGTGCCGTCGTCGTGGGTGTGGCTGTAGACCTTGGGCCACAGCGTGCGACGGTTCCAGTCGTCGATCGACTCGAGGAGCGCGGGCTTCTCCTCGAGCTGGTGCGGCCGGTCGTAGAACGTCCGCACCGAGAAGACCTGCTGGTCACCCTCGCCGCGGAACATGAAGTACGTACGGAACTCCTCCCACGGCGCCGCGAGGTCACCCTCGTCGTCGACGACGTACTTCAGCTCCATCTGCTCCAGGAGCTGCTTCACGAGGTCCTGATCCGGGACCACGGGGCCGGCGGGGCCGCCGGGCTGCGGCTCGGGCTGGCCCCCGAAATTCGGAATCGAGGACGGGTCGATGCTCACCGTGTATTTCCCTTCGTACGGATGCTGCCATCCTCTCTCATGCGGGGCGGGGAGTGGCAACCTCTGGCGGGGCCTGTCCGCCGGGGGCTGACAAGATCCGGTCACGTACGAGCATCGGCGCGGCAAAGGGGGAGGGCCCGCGGCGGTGTGCCGCGGGCCCTCCCCCGCCGGATCCGGGTGGCGGTTACAGCGTCTTGCCCGTGGCCGGGCCCACGATCAGGCCGTCGCCGAAGGCGTCCACGCGGACGGTGTCGCCGTCCTTGACCTCGCCGGCCAGGATCTCCTTGGCCAGCCGGTCGCCGATGGCGGTCTGGACGAGGCGCCGCAGCGGGCGGGCCCCGTACGCCGGATCGTTGCCCTCCTCGGCGAGCCAGGCCAGCGCCGCGTCGGTGACCTCCAGGGCGAGCCGCCGCTCGGCGAGCCGCTTCGCCAGGGAGTCGATCTGGAGCCTGGCGATGCGCTCCAGCTCCTGCTGGTCGAGGGCGGAGAAGACGACGAGGTCGTCCAGCCGGTTCAGGAACTCCGGCTTGAAGGACGCCCGGACGACCTCCAGGACCTGCCGCTTGCGCTCCTCGTCGGAGGCCGACGGATCGGCGAGGCTCTGCCCGCTCAGGAACTGGCTGCCGAGGTTCGAGGTGAGGATCAGGATGGTGTTGCGGAAGTCGACCGTGCGGCCCTGACCGTCCGTCAGCCGCCCGTCGTCCAGCACCTGGAGCAGGATGTCGAAGACCTCCGGGTGCGCCTTCTCCACCTCGTCGAGCAGGATCACGCTGTACGGGCGGCGGCGCACCGCCTCGGTGAGCTGACCGCCCTCCTCGTAGCCGACGTACCCGGGAGGCGCGCCGACCAGCCGGGCCACGCTGTGCTTCTCGCCGTACTCCGACATGTCGATGCGGACCATCGCCCGCTCGTCGTCGAAGAGGAAGTCGGCCAGCGCCTTGGCGAGTTCGGTCTTGCCGACGCCGGTGGGGCCGAGGAAGAGGAAGGAGCCGGTGGGCCGGTCCGGGTCGGCGATCCCGGCGCGGGTGCGCCGCACGGCGTCGGACACCGCCCCCACGGCCTCGGTCTGGCCGATCAGCCGGCGGCCCAGCTCCGCCTCCATGCGCAGCAGCTTCTGCGTCTCGCCCTCCAGGAGGCGGCCGGCGGGGATGCCGGTCCAGGCGCCGACGACGTCCGCGATGTCGTCCGGCCCGACCTCCTCCTTCACCATGGTGTCCTTGGAGACCTCCTCCTCGGCCTGGGAGGCTTCCTCCAAGTCCCGCTCCAGCGTGGGGATCTCGCCGTAGAGCAGCTTGGAGGCGGTGTCGAAGTCGCCGTCGCGCTGGGCGCGTTCGGCCTGGCCGCGCAGTTCGTCGAGCTTCTCCTTCAGCTCACCGACGCGGTTGAGGGACTGCTTCTCCTTCTCCCAGCGGGCGTTGAGACCGCGCAGCTCCTCCTCCTTGTCGGCGAGGTCGCGGCGCAGCCGCTCCAGCCGCTCCCTGCTGGCGGCGTCCGTCTCCTTGCCGATGGCCAGCTCCTCCATCTTGAGCCGGTCGACGACGCGCTGGAGCTCGTCGATCTCGACCGGGGAGGAGTCGATCTCCATGCGCAGCCGTGAGGCCGCCTCGTCGACGAGGTCGATGGCCTTGTCGGGGAGGAAGCGGGAGGTGATGTAGCGGTCGGACAGGCTCGCGGCGGCCACCAGGGCCGAGTCGGCGATCTGGACCTTGTGGTGCGCCTCGTAGCGTCCCTTGAGTCCGCGCAGGATCGCGATGGTGTCCTCGACCGTCGGCTCGGCGACCAGCACCTGCTGGAAGCGCCGCTCCAGCGCCGGGTCCTTCTCGATCCGCTCGCGGTACTCGTCGAGGGTCGTGGCGCCGACCATGCGCAGCTCGCCGCGGGCGAGCATGGGCTTGAGCATGTTGCCGGCGTCCATGGCGGAGTCGCCGCCCGCTCCGGCGCCGACGACGGTGTGCAGCTCGTCGATGAAGGTGATGATCTGCCCGTCGGAATCCTTGATCTCCGCGAGCACGGTCTTCAGGCGCTCCTCGAACTCGCCCCGGTACTTCGCGCCCGCCACCATCGCGCCCAGGTCGAGCGAGACGAGCCGCTTGTTCTTCAGGGACTCGGGGACGTCGCCCTTCACGATCCGCTGGGCGAGCCCCTCGACGACGGCGGTCTTGCCGACGCCGGGCTCGCCGATGAGGACGGGGTTGTTCTTGGTGCGGCGGGACAGGACCTGCACCACCCGGCGGATCTCGTGGTCCCGGCCGATGACGGGGTCGAGCCTGCCCTCGCGGGCCGCGGCGGTGAAGTCCGTGCCGAACTTTTCGAGCGCCTTGTACTGGCCCTCGGGATCCGCGGTCGTCACCCGGCGCCCTCCCCGTGTCTTCTGGAACGCGTCCAGCAGCTTCTTCGCACTGGCCCCCTGCTGGGAGAGTACGTCGGCGATCGCCCCGCCCTTCGCGGCGATGCCGATGAGCAGGTGCTCGGTGGAGATGAACTCGTCGCCCAGATCCTTGGCGCGCTCGGCGGCGTCGGCGATGACCGCGAGGGTCTCGCGGTTCGGCTGCGGGGGCGCGACGGTGGAGCCGGTCACGCTGGGCAGGCCGGCGAGCACGCGTTCGGTGCCGGAGCGGACCGACGCCTGATCGGCGTCCACGGCCGCCAGCAGATCGATGAGGTTCTCGTTGTCCTGCCCCTCGAGCAGAGCGAGCAGCAGGTGGGCGGGGGTGAGGTCCGGGTGCCCCTCCCGTACCGCGCGGTTGCTGGCCGCGTTGATCGCGTCCCGGCTCCTGTTGGTCAGCTCGGCGTCCACGTTCGCGTTCTCCTCCTCCTGGTCCCTGACCGTTCCCTGACTCGTCCAGCGTACACAAAGTTGAGTCTATTCCACTCAAGGCTGCAAGGACGGGAAATCGGACGCCCACCAGGCGTAGATTCAGGCCTCATGGCTTCCTATCCGGTGGACCCGCGGCAGCCCGACGCCGCCTACCTGAGCTTCTGGCGCGAGCGCCACCTGTGCACCCTGACCACCTCGCGGCCCGACGGAAGCCCGCACGTGGTGCCCGTCGGCGTTACATACGACCCCGAGGCCGGTCTCGCTCGGGTCATCACGAACAAGTCGAGCAGGAAGGTGGCCCACGTCCTGGCGGCCGGGCCGGACGGGGCGCGGGTGGCGGTCTGCCAGGTGGACGGCGCGCGCTGGGCGACGCTGGAGGGGCGGGCGCGGGTCACCGCGGACCCGGAGCGCGTCGCGGAGGCGGTGCGGCGGTACGCGGAGCGCTACGAGCGCATGCCGTCGCCGAACCCGTCCCGGGTGGCGATCGAGATCGAACTCACGGCGGCGATGGGCCGCGGATGAGACCGCCGACAGGCGTCCGGCGGCCGACGGCGGCCCGGGACCGGACGGGCCGAAACCCGGAGATTTCCCCGGAAACTGCAGCGGGGGGGGAGGGGGGGGGGGGAGGGGGGGAGGGGGGGGGGGGGGGGGGGGGGGGGGGGGGGGTGGAAG
>NZ_JBVHTL010000005.1:207239-413575 GCF_055565895.1 Streptomyces sp. NPDC028298 | reverse complement strand
TAACCGCCCCCCCCCCCACCCCCCCCTCCCCCCCCCCCCCCCCACCCCCCCCCCCCCCCCCCCCCCCCCCCACCCCCCCCCCACCCCCCCCCCCCCCCCCCCCCCCCCCCCCCCCCCCCCCCCCCCCCCCCCCCCCCCCCCCCCCCCCCCCCCCCCCCGCTGCGGGGGGAAGTACCTGCGCGATCTACTACGACGGGGGAATCGCGTCAGGCACTGCGGGGGGTGGCTGCGATGGTCTCGACGTCCGGGACGTCGGGTCCGGTGAGCTGGTGGTCACGCTGATCGAGGTTGACGAAGATCATTCCATACCGGATGGCGCACCGGACGGGCTGCGGCGCCCCCCGAGGCCGCCGCAGACACCGGTAGGCCCGTACGTCCTCGTCGTCGTCGCGGGTGACGACGACGGGCTCTCCGAAGACGGTCACCATCAGCGAGTCGCCGCTGTAGGGGATGGCGGTGACCAGGTCGATGAAGTGCCAGCCGGACCGGTAGGCCGTGGCCATCTCCCGGCGGAAGGAGCGGTCGTCGGGAGGAATGCTCATGCTTCTGCGCTCGCGGAGATGATCGTCCAGCCGCTGTCGCCCAGAGCCGTGGCCTCGGCACTGTTCCAGCCACTGTCCGCCGGGGTCAGTTTCACGCTGTCCCAGCCGCTGTCGCCCGGGAGCGCCGCGGCCTCGATGTCGGTCCAGCCGCTGTCGCCCGGCACGGCCTCGGCGGCGGTCCAGCCGCTGTCCGCCATGGTCGCCTTCACGCTGGTCCAACCGCTGTCCGGGCCGGCCCAGGTCCGGGCACCCCCGGCATCAAGACCCGAGGCTCCCAGGGAGCCGGACGCCACAGCGACAGAGAAGACTGCGGCAAGCACTGAACCAAGCAATCTCGCTCGCATAGTCGGCTTCGTCCTCACTTGATGGAATCTTCTCCCCCGTCGTCACAAGACGATGGCTCATTCAGGCACGTCAATGCCACAGCAGCGATGCATCATGTTCCTGCACGTTCAGGACCCTGGGGGGTGGAGATTTGCCCACAAACAACTCACAACCGACACATCCCCACGCTGTCACCACGTTGTGTGACGAAGGAACACGCCTTTACGCCAGTGCGTTGCACTCCGGCCGCATCACGCGGGTCGAAGTGGAAACAGCCCCTTGCCTCTTGGAGTTCGCGCTGCTTCATCCCGACCCCGACGACGAGAAGTGGCTGCGCCCCGTCCCGCCGTCGGTCGCGCTCGCCCAGCGCCTGCAGCCCCTGGAACGGGAGATCCAGGAACGCCGCCGGCTCGCGATCGAACTGACCGACTCCTTCGACCCGTTCATCGCGATCAGCACGCAGAGCACCGCGAGTATCCACGCCATCACCGTCCTGGAGGGATTCGACCGCATCAACGCGGCACTCAATTCGGCCACCGCCGAGTGCCAGACGGAGATGCTGACGATCCAGCCGGGCGGCGGCCGGCCCGCCGACGCGCTGATGCAGGCACTGGAGCGCGACCGGCCGCTGACCGACCGCGGGGTGCGCATCCGCACGCTCTACCAGCACACCGCGCGGCACAGCCAGGGGACGCTCGCGTACGTGGAGCGCATATCCGGGGGCAGGATCCAGGTCCGCACCCTGGAGGAACTCATCGAGCGGCTGATCGTCATCGACCGGACCGTCGCCTTCATCCCGGCCAGCGACGACCGGCGGGTCGCCCTCGAACTCCGCCACCCCGGGCTGGTGCTGTACCTGAGCAAGGTCTTCGAGCAGCTCTGGCAGCGGGCGGTCCCGCTGACCGAGGACGTCCCGAACGACGTCGGGCCCAACGGCATCACCGGCGTCCAGCGTTCGATCGCGAAACTGCTCATCGAGGGGCACGTCGACGAGGCCATCGCCCGCCGCCTCGGCATGAACGTCCGCACCTGCCGCGCCCACATCGCCAAGCTGGCCTCCGCCCTCGGCAGCGGGAGCCGGGCCCAACTCGGCTTCCTGATCGCGCAGTCGGGGCTCCTGGACCAGCCCGAGGGAGGGGAGTGACCCCGGCCGGCGGCAGGGCGTCCGACGGGGCCGGCCGGGCTGTGGTGGCCGTTCCCTGACCGTGGCCCTCAACGGCCGGTCGGGGAACCGCGGTCGGGCACGGCGGGGGCCTTCGGGGCGGCGGCCTCGGCGACGGCCACCGGTTCGGGTCCGGGGGAACGCTGCGGCCCGTCCAGACCCGCCTGGGCGATCCGCACGCCCAACTGCGTCCGGCTCGCCGCGCCCAGCGTCTCCGACAGCCGGGCGATGTGCGCCCGGCAGGTCCGCACGCTGATGCCCAGGCGCTCCGCGACCACCGCGTCCTGATGCCCCTCGGCCAGCAGCGCCGCGATGGAGCGCTCCCGGTGGGTGATGCCCTCGATGCCCGTCGACGGCATGGGCGAGGTCAGCGGGATCGCCAGGCGCCACAGCCGCTCGAAGACCGTCACCAGGTAGTCCACCAGCGCCGGGTGGCGCAGCTCCAGCGCGATCGTGCGGTCCGGGTTGGCGGGGATGAACGCGACCGTTCGGTCGAAGAGGATGAGCCGCTCCACGACCTCGTCGAGGGTACGGGCCTCGGCGGCGTCGCCCATCAACTCCATGTAGTTCAGCAGGCCTTGGCCGTGCCGGGCCACGTGGGTGTACAGGTCGCGCATCCGCACCCCGCGCCGGCGCATCTCCTGCGCCCGGTGCAGTCCTTCGACGAGTTCGTCCTCGCGCCGGATGCCGCCCGGCTGCACGGTCAGGACCTCGCGGGTGCACTCCTCGGTGGCCTTGTCCATGGCCGCGTGGATCCGCGGCAGCCCGTCGAGGACCCGGATCGCCACACCTTCGGCCGGTGCCCGTACCCGGCCGCCGAGCCCCGCGTACCACTCGAAGGCCGACACCGCGTCGCCCACCCGGGCCTGGCTCGCGCTGACTTCCTCGTACACACCGCGCAGGAGCCGGTTCATGACCTCCTGGGGCGAGGTCGGCACCAGCCAGCCCATGTCGTCCGGATCGGGGTGCAGCAGCGCCAGTTCCAGCAGGCAGGGCACCGACTCGGCGTCCTCGCGGGGCACCCGGCCCCGCCGCACGGCCCGGGAGTACACCCGGTCGCCCGCGTCGCACAGCCGGTCAGCGCCGTGCGGATGCCTGTCCGTCCCGTGCCCGGCCATCTCCCACCCCTGGCTCCAGCTCCAACCCCTGGCGTGAGCCCCGCGTCAGGGCGTCCTCCGCAGCGCAACTATGCGCGGACGCGTCCTGCATCGCAACAAGGCTGCGCGGCCGAGGAGCGCCCGTTCGCCCCGGCTCGCCCGCATAAATCCGGACCTCCGCCGGGGCCCTTGCAACAAGCTGAAGGCACCGGCCGCCCGCCCTCCGGAAGCCCTTCCCGAACCGCGGCGCCGACACCCCACCTCCTCCCCCGGAGAACCCAACTCGGTTCACGGCAAGGAGACTTGAAACGATCAGCCGTACCACCGCGGCTTTCACCCGCGCGACCCCACACACAGAACCGGAACCTGAGCTTCCCCCACCTGCGGTACCGGAAAGTTCACACACCCTGTGGATCGGGTCGATCGGCGCCCGTCGCGGATGCCCGGCGACGGAGGCGAGGGGATCATGCCGGAGGGGGCGCACAGCCGCGGAGGGGCGCCGCGAGGGGCGCGAGGCGCCGGAGTGGGCAGGCGCGGGCGCTCGGGCGCGCAGAAGGCCGTACAGCGCTCCTACGGAGGCGCGGCGCTCCTGAGGGGGATTCCCGAGCCGGGACAGCGGAACGGCCCCGGGCGGGGTGGCGCTGGGGGCGCTCGTCCGCGGCGGGGCCGGAACCGTGCTGGTCCTCGCCCGGCCGTCTCGGTGCCGAGACGGCCGGGCGGGGCGTCCTGCTTGGTGCGTCCTACTTGATGCCGAGCGAACCGCAGAGCGACTTGTAGGGCGCCGTGCAGATCTTGGCGACGGGGTAGATGCCGTCCTGGACGACCGTGTCCTCGATGTTGTCCTTGGTGAGCGCCACGACGGGCACGAGCTGGGACGGGATGTCCTTGTTCGTGGGGCTGCTGACCTTGTCGCGGGTGAGCGCGTCGAACTCGATCGAGCGGCCCTGGACCCGGGCGACGGCCATCTCGGCGGCCGCGTTGGCCTCCTGCGGGTACGACTTGTACACGCTCATGTACTGGTCGCCCTTGATGATCCGCTGCACGGCGATGAGCTCGGAGTCCTGGCCGGTGACCGGCGGCACCTTGCTGACGCCCGCGGCCTTGAACGCGTCGATGACCGCGCCCGCGATGCCGTCGTTGGCGGCGTAGACACCGGCGATGTTGCTCAGGCCGACGGACTGGATGGACTTCTCCATGTTGGCCTTGGCGTTGACCGGGTTCCAGTCCTTGGTGTCGTACTGGGCCGCGATGATCACCTTGTCCTCGAGCTCGGACTTGGCACCCGACTTGAACTGCGCGGCGTTCGGGTCGGTCAGCGAGCCGTTCATCATGATGATCTTCTTCGAGGCCGAGTTGGAGCCCAGCGCGGCGACGAGGGCCTTGCCCTGGGTCTCGCCGACCAGCTCGTTGTCGAAGGAGATGTACGCGTCGATCGGGCCCTGTGCCAGGCGGTCGTAGGCGATGACCGGGATCCCGGCCTCCTTGGCCTTGCGCACGCCCTTGGCGATCGTCACCGAGTCGACCGCGTCCACGAGGATGACGTCGACCTTGTCGTCGATCATCTGCTGCATCTGGCGGAGCTGCTTCGCGGCGTCCTGCTCCGCGTTCAGGTACAGGACGTCACCCTTCTTCTCGGTGAGCTTCTGCACCTGCTCCCGGATGATCGGGTAGTCGAACTTCTCGTAACGGGTGTTCGCCTTCTCCGGAAGGAGCAGGCCGACCGTGATGTCGTCGCCCTTCGTGGCGCTGGCCGAGCTACTGCCCCCGCCGAAGCCGGCCACGCCGCATCCGGCAAGGGTGAGGGCGGTGGCCGACGAGGCCACCGCTATGACGGTACGGCGGAGGCCGGTGTTACGAGTCTTCACATCAGGTGCCTTCCGGGCGAGGTTGCAGCATTGCGACCCAGGTGGCTGAAAGCCAACGCGGCGATCACCTCAGCGTCAAGGAGTAACCACTTAACGAGATGGCAACGGCGTTTCGTGTTCCACAAGTGAACGCGACGGGAAAAGACTACGCCCATCCACTGACCGATCCCCTCAGCTTCACCTTCTGTCATTCACAGGTACAACCAAGTTCCGTTCACAGGAGTCGTGATCGTCGACGGTTTTTAACCGCCGTTGACGATCGGCAGACCTGAAGGAACACATGCACAGAGCCCCTGTCACGAAGGGCGCCGTCTCCTCGGCCCTCGTGCTCGCCACCGCGGGCGGCCTGCTCACCGCAGCCGGCCCGGCCGCCTCCGCAGTGACCAACTGCACATCGCCCGTCTATAAGCGGCATTTCTACGCGAACACCACCTTCTCGGGCACACCGAAGAAGACGGACTGCGATACGGCGATCGACCAGAACTGGGGCTCCGGCGCGCCCGCGTCCGGACTTCCCGCCGACAACTTCGGCGTCCGCTGGACGGTGACCCGCGACTTCGGCTCGGGCGGCCCCTTCACCCTGCCCGTCACCACCCAGGACGGAATTCGGGTCTATCTGGACGACATACGCAAAGTCGACCTCTGGAAGAACGTATCGGCCACACAGTCAAAAACGGTCAGCCTGACCATTCCGTCCGGAAAACACACACTGCGCGTCGATTTCGTCAACTGGACAGGCAAGGCGAACGTCACTTTCGCCTACAAACCCGTCACTTCGGCCGGTACCGACAAAACCAAGCCACTCGTCCCCGCGGGTTCCTCGGCGTCGTACGACACCGCGACCGGCCGGGCCAAGGTCTCCTGGTCCAAGAACCAGGAGATGGACCTCGCCGGCTACCGCGTCTACCGCCGCCTCAAGGGCAGCACCACCTGGACCCTGCGCACCACCACGACGACCACCACGTCGTACACCGACACCTCCCTCCCCGCGACCGGCGCCACCTACTACTACGAGGTCCGCGCCTACGACAAGGCGGGCAACGAGTCCTCCGGCACCACGGACCGCCCGGTGACCACCACCGACCGGACGGCCCCGGCGCGCGTCACCGGTCTGTCGGGCCGGGGCACCACCGCGGGCAACACCCTGACCTGGCAGGCCTCCTCAGCGGACGTCGACCACTACGAGGTGTGGGCCGCGCCGACCGGGCAGAGCGACCCCGACGGGCCGGAGATCGTGTTCGGGACCTCCTACACGGACCGGATCGCGCAGGTGGGGACCGACTACCGGTACACCGTCCAGGCCGTCGACGGCGCCGGGAACGTCTCCCCCGTCTCCGACAGCCTGACGCTCATGCGCCCGGAGGAGTCCACGGCGCCCGCGCCGGCCTCGGTCCTGGGCACGCCCGCCGACGCCTCGACCCGCGTGTCCTGGACCCCGGCGCAGGACCCCGACGCGATGGTCACCGGATTCCACGTCTACCGCCGCACGTCCGCGCAGGGCGCCTGGATCCTGGTGGGCAGCGCCGGGGCGACGGCCGTCTCCTACGACGACACCTCCGCCCCGAAGGGCACCGCGTACTACTACGTCGCCTCGGTCGACAACGGAGGAGCCGAGTCGAACCCCTCGGCGCAGACCACCGTCGACCGTCTGACGCCGGCCACCGCCACCGGTCCCGCCGCGCCGCGGCTGACCGTGCTCTCCGAAGGCGGCACCCGCTTCCCCATCAGTGTCGGGGTGCGCCCCGGGACGGGCGACGAGGCACGGCTGCTGAAGGGGTACGCGTGGGACGTCTCCGGCGCCTGCGGCTTCAGCGGCACACAGTTCACCGCGTCGGACACCGTCTCCTGGACCCCGCAGTACACGGGCCCCTGCACGGTCTCCGTACGCGCCGTGGACGCCTACGGCCGCAAGGGCGAGAACGCCGCCTCCGTCGAGGTCATGGTCAACCGCTGACCGCCTGACGGCACACGAAGGGGCCCCACGGTTCAGGTGAACCGTGGGGCCCCTTCGGCCGAGCGTGGAGGTCAGTCGGACGTCCGCTTGGGGCGCCAGACCACCAGGGCGCTCGTCTGCTGGACCTCCTGGTACGGGACCAGGTCACGGCGGTAGGACGCGTGCACCGCGGCCTCGCGCTGCTGCATGGCCACCGCCGCGCCGTCCAGGGCCGACTCCAGCTCCGCCACGCGGGACTGGAGCGCGGCCACCTGGTTCTCCAGTTCGATGATGCGCTTGATGCCGGCGAGGTTGATGCCCTCGTCCTGCGACAACTGCTGCACGGTCCGCAGCAGTTCGATGTCGCGGGCCGAGTAGCGCCGGCCCCGGCCGGCGGTGCGGTCGGGGGAGACCAGACCGAGCCGGTCGTACTGACGCAGGGTCTGCGGGTGCAGTCCGGAGAGCTGGGCCGCCACCGAGATGACGTAGACCGGGGTCTCCTCGGTCAGTTCATAGGGGTTGCGTCGACGACCGGTCGTGTCCATGGCTCCGTCATGCTCCCTTCGCGGCCTGGAACAGCTCCGCCCGCGGATCCTCACCCGCGGTCGCCTCGCGATACGCCTCCAGCGCGTCACGAGCCTTGCCGGACAGGTCCTGGGGGACCGTCACCTCGACGGTGACGAGGAGGTCGCCCCGCGTGCCGTCCTTGCGGACCGCGCCCCTGCCCCGGGCGCGCATCGTGCGCCCGTTGGGGGTGCCCGGCGGCAGCTTCAGCGTCACCGGCGGGCCGCCCAGCGTCGGCACCTTCACCTCGCCGCCCAGCGCCGCCTCCGCGAAGGTGACGGGCACGGTGACGGTGAGGTTGTCGTCCTTGCGGCCGAAGACCGGGTGCGCGTCCACGTGGACGGTGACGTACAGGTCGCCGGCCGGGCCGCCGCGCTCACCGGGAGCGCCCTTGCCCCGCAGCCGGATCCGCTGGTTGTCGCTGACGCCCGCGGGGATGCGGACCTGCATCGTGCGGGACGACTTGGCCCGCCCGCTGCCCGCGCACTCCATGCAGGGGTGCTCGGCGATGAGGCCGCGGCCCTTGCAGTCCGGGCACGGGTCCGTGAGCGAGAACCCGCCGCCCGAGCCCCGCGCCACCTGCCCGGTGCCGACACAGGTCGGGCACACACGCGGTGTGCCGTTCTTGTCGCCGGTGCCCGAACAGGCCTTGCAGGCCGCCTGCGAGGTCATCCGCAGCGGAACGGTCGCGCCGTCCACCGCCTCCGTGAAGGAGAGGGTGACCTCGGTGTCGATGTCCTGGCCGCGCCGGGGCTGCGTCCGCGTGCCCGTGGTGGCGCCGCCGCGGTTGAACAGGCCCCCGAAGACGTCACCTATGCCACCGCCGAAGCCGCCGGCCCCTCCCGCTCCCTGACCCGGGGCGCCCCCTCCGAAGAGGTCGCCCAGGTCGAAGTTGAAGTTGCCGCCGCCCGCGCCGGGCCCCGGCCGGAAGCCACCGTTGCCGAAGAGGGCGCGTGCCTCGTCGTACTCCTTGCGCTTCTTGGGGTCGCCGAGCACGTCGTTCGCCTCGGAGATCTCCTTGAAGCGCTCCTCGGCCTTGGCGTTGCCCTTGTTGGCGTCCGGGTGGAACTCGCGGGCGAGCTTCCGGTACGCCTTCTTGATCTCGGCCTCGGTGGCGTCCTTGGGGACGCCGAGGACCTTGTAGAAGTCCTTCTCGATGAAGTCCTTGGTGCTCATCCCCGACGTCCCTCCTTCCTCGTCCGTTCAAGCTCAGCCCTCGTCCGGGCCACCGCTCTCCTTGTCCTCCGCCGCCTCGGCCGAGTCCTCGGCCTTGACCGGCTGCGCCCCGGGCTGCGGTTCGGCGACGGCCACCCGCGCGGGGCGGATGGTGCGCTCGCCGAAGCGATACCCCGGCTGCAGAATCGCCACGCACGTCGTCTCCGTGACGTCCGGCGCGTACGAGTGCATCAGGGCCTCGTGGATCGTCGGGTCGAAGGGCTCGCCCTCCTTGCCGAACTGCTGGAGCCCCATCTTCGCCGCGACGGTCTCCAGCGATTCGGCGACGGACTTGAATCCGCCGACGAGCTCCCCGTGATCCCGCGCGCGGCCGATGTCGTCGAGCACGGGCAGGAGTTCGGTCAGGAGGCTCGCCACGGCGACCTCCCTGACCGCGATCCGGTCGCGCTCGACACGGCGGCGGTAGTTCTGGAACTCGGCCTGGAGGCGCTGGAGGTCCGCGGTGCGCTCGGACAGAGCCATGCGCGCCTGGTCCAACTGTGCCGTCAGGCCGGTCAACTGTGCTGCTGCGTCCCCGTCCGGGGCCGCCGCCCCCTCCGCAGAGGGGGTGGCGGTCTGCGGCTCGGCGTCGTCAGAGGTGGCGCCGGAAGGGACGTCGGGCTGCTCTTCGAAGCCCGGGGTCTCCTCCGTCACGCGGCACCGTCCCGGCGGTCCTCGTCGACGATCTCGGCGTCGACGACGTCGTCGTCGGCCTTCGGGGCCTCGGCGCCGTGGGCGTCGCCACCCGCGGCCTGGGAGGCCTGGGCGTCGGCGTACATGGCCTGGCCGAGCTTCTGCGAGACCGCGGCGACCTTCTCGGTGGCGGTGCGGATCTCGGCGATGTCCTCGCCCTTGAGCGCGGCCTTCAGCTCCTCGACGGAGGCCTCGACCTCGGTCTTGATCTCGCCGGGGACCTTGTCCTCGTTGTCCTTGAGGAACTTCTCGGTCTGGTAGACGAGCTGCTCGCCCTGGTTGCGGGTCTCGGCGGCCTCGCGGCGGGCGTGGTCCTCCTCCGCGTACTTCTCGGCCTCCTGGCGCATGCGGTCGACCTCGTCCTTCGGCAGCGAGGAGCCGCCGGTGACGGTCATCTTCTGCTCCTTGCCCGTGCCGAGGTCCTTCGCGGTCACGTGCATGATGCCGTTGGCGTCGATGTCGAAGGCGACCTCGATCTGCGGGACACCGCGCGGGGCCGGCGGCAGACCCGTCAGCTCGAACATGCCGAGCTTCTTGTTGTACGCCGCGATCTCGCGCTCGCCCTGGTAGACCTGGATCTGAACGGAGGGCTGGTTGTCCTCGGCGGTGGTGAAGATCTCGGACCGCTTGGTCGGGATCGTCGTGTTCCGCTCGATGAGCTTCGTCATGATGCCGCCCTTGGTCTCGATGCCGAGGGACAGCGGGGTCACGTCGAGGAGCAGGACGTCCTTGACCTCACCCTTGAGGACACCGGCCTGGAGCGCGGCGCCGATGGCGACGACCTCGTCCGGGTTCACACCCTTGTTGGCCTCGTTGCCGCCGGTCAGCTCCTTGACGAGCTCGGCGACGGCGGGCATACGGGTGGAGCCGCCGACGAGAACGACGTGGTCGATCTCGGAGAGCTGGATGCCCGCGTCCTTGATGACGTTGTGGAACGGCGTCTTGCAGCGCTCGAGCAGGTCGGCGGTGAGCTGCTGGAACTGGGCGCGCGTGAGCTTCTCGTCCAGGTGCAGCGGGCCCTCGGCGGAAGCCGTGATGTAGGGCAGGTTGATCGAGGTCTCGGTGGACGAGGACAGCTCGATCTTGGCCTTCTCGGCGGCCTCGCGCAGACGCTGGAGCGCCATCTTGTCCTTGGCGAGGTCCACGCCGTGGCCGGAGCGGAACTGCTGCACCAGGTAGTCGACGACGCGCTGGTCCCAGTCGTCACCACCGAGGTGGTTGTCACCGTTGGTGGCCTTCACCTCGACGACGCCGTCACCGATCTCCAGGAGGGACACGTCGAAGGTGCCGCCACCGAGGTCGAAGACGAGGATCGTCTGGTCGTCCTTGTCGAGGCCGTACGCGAGCGCGGCCGCGGTGGGCTCGTTGACGATACGAAGGACGTTGAGACCGGCGATCTCGCCGGCTTCCTTCGTCGCCTGGCGCTCGGAGTCGTTGAAGTACGCCGGGACGGTGATGACCGCGTCGGCCACCTTCTCGCCCAGGTACGCCTCGGCGTCGCGCTTCAGCTTCTGCAGGATGAAGGCGCTCATCTGCTGCGGGTTGAAGCTCTTGCCGTCGAGCTCGATCTTCCAGTCGGTGCCCATGTGACGCTTCACCGAACGGATGGTCCGGTCAACGTTGGTGACCGCCTGGCGCTTGGCGACCTCGCCGACGAGCACCTCGCCGTTCTTCGCGAAGGCGACGACGGACGGCGTGGTCCTGGCGCCTTCGGCGTTGGTGATGACGGTGGGCTCGCCGCCTTCGAGAACGCTGACGACGGAGTTAGTCGTGCCCAGGTCGATGCCGACCGCACGTGCCATTTCGATTCCTCCAGCAATGACTTGAGTGGAACGGACTCAAGTGTGCACGACGTCCGGCTCCCGGTCAACAGACCTGAGTCGTGGGGGCTCAACTCTTATCCGCTCCTTACACGCATGGAGCTTCTGACCTGCGCCTTTCTCGCTGTGTCAGTGAACCTTCACCGCGCCGGGAGACTCCGGACGGGGACGCCCGGGACGCCCGAGCGCTCTCGGGACGGGTCCCCCGGGGGCGGGGATCGCATGCGGATGGACGCGCCGCGGGCGCACCCCGGGACGCAGGGCCCCCGCGACGGCGACCGCCGCCACGGCACCGGCCACCCACCAGGCGGCTCCCGCCCCCAGCCAGCCGAGGTCGATGCACAGCCCCACGAACGCGCCCGCGAACGCCGCCAGCCCCGTCACGACCAGGACCCCCTGCCGGGTGAGGCCGGCCCGCCGCAGCCGGTGCACCAGATGGTCCGGTGCCGGTCGCAGCAGCGGCCGTCCCGCGCGCCGCCGCGACACCAGGACCAGGACGCCGTCCGCGGTGGCCACGGCCGTCAGGGCGAAGGCGGCTCCGAGGCCGGGCCCGGCGGGCCGCTCGGCGTGCACCTGCACGACCGCGGAGGCCAGCAGGAAGCCGGCGAACAGCGACCCGCACCGCCCCGGCGCGATCCGGGCCGGGGGCCATCCGTGCATCAGGAAGCCCGTGAGGGCGGCGGCCAGCACGCTGAGCAGCGCCGCGAGCCCGTCCATGAGCTCGGCGGCCGCGCACCCGCTGAGAGCGAACGCGGTGATGACGCCGACCGTTCCCACCACCCCGTCGGCGTGGTCCAGCGAGCGGAAGGCGTGCGTGACGAGGACCGTCCAGGCCACCGCCAGCACTCCGGCGGGCAGACCGAGTTCGTCGTAGGGGACGGTCAGCGCGGCGGCGACGGCGACCCCCGCCACGCACACCACCGGGGGCACGGGCAGCAGGTCGGCGGCCAGGCCCAGCAGGGCGACCGCGATCGCGGCGACCAGCAGCCGGCCGGCCTCGGGGCCGAGCGGGGCGGCGCCGGTCCAGTCCCCGGCCCAGCCGACGAGCGCGGTCGCGCCGGCCACGGCGACCCCGCCGAGGAGCGGGACCGGCCGTGCCCTTCCGGGCGCCCGCGGTTTCGCCCGGCGTGCCGGCAGCCCCCTTCCGCCGGCCGGGCCGAGGCGCAGGGAGAACGCCCGCAGCAGCGCGGCGAGCGTCGCGGTCAGGAGCAGAGCGGCGGTGGCGGCCGTGATTCCGTACAGCACATCGCCAATTTAGGGGTAATTGTCACAGTATTGGGTGAATAACACGATCGGGTTTACGTGTCCCGTCGACCCCGGGCGAACCGCACCCCGTGCCCGCATTCCGGGCGCCCACTCAGGCTTCCCTCAGCGACGCAGATCACCGCACCGCTGACTACAGTGCGGCGAAGGAAGTGGGTAGTCTCAGACGGACTGCATAAGTTACCGCTTAGTAATCACCTTCGAGGTCACCCTCGAAGCAACACCTCGCAGGCCCGAGGAGCCCCCGAATGCAACTCGCCGCGATCATTGTGTCGCTGGTCCTGACCGTGGTCGGCGTTGCGCTGCTCGCACGCGCCATCGGTCAGTTCGTCCGGTACTTCAAGCTGGGCCAGCCGGTCCCGGCCGGTGCCCGGACCGACAATCCCTACGCGCGCAGCGTGACCCTGGTCAAGGAGTTCCTCGGCCACACGCGGATGAACCGCTGGGGCATCGTGGGCTTCGCCCACTGGTTCGTGGCGATCGGCTTCCTGACCCTCCCGCCGACCCTCGCCCAGGCCTTCGGCCAGCTCTTCCAGGCCGACTGGACGCTGCCGGTCATCGGCGACTTCCTGCCGTTCGAGCTGTACATCGAGTTCATCGGCGTGATGACGACCATCGGCATCGCCGTGCTCATCGTGATCCGCCTGCTGAACCTGCCGTCCCGCCCGGGCCGCAAGTCCCGCTTCGCGGGCTCCAAGGCCGGCCAGGCGTACTTCGTCGAGTACGTCATCCTCACCATCGGCCTCGCGATCTACACCCTGCGCGGTCTCGAGGGCGCCATCCACCACGTGGACCACTACGAGGCCGCGTACTTCGCCTCGTACCCGCTGGTCCTGGCCTTCAAGGGCCTGAGCGTCGCCACCCTGCAGAACCTGATCTACCTCACCGCCATGGTGAAGATCGGCACCTCGTTCATCTGGATGATCGTGGTCTCGCTCAACACCAACATGGGCGTGGCCTGGCACCGCTTCCTGGCGTTCCCGAACATCTGGTTCAAGCGCGAGGCGACCGGCGGGACCGCCCTCGGCGGCCTCCAGCCGATGACCTCCGGCGGCAAGGCCATCGACTTCACCGACCCCGGCGAGGACGACGTCTTCGGTGTCTCCCAGGTCGAGCAGTTCTCCTGGAAGGGCCTGCTCGACTTCTCCACCTGCACCGAGTGCGGCCGCTGCCAGTCGCAGTGCCCCGCCTGGAACACCGGCAAGCCCCTCTCCCCCAAGCTCCTGATCATGTCGCTGCGCGACCACGCGCACGCCAAGGCCCCGTACCTGCTGGCCGGCGGCGGCAAGGACATGGAGGGCAACGAGAAGGCGTCCGAGGAGCAGCTCAAGGACGTGCCCGCGACCGCCCTCGCCGAGGCCGAGCGCCCCCTCATCGGCACCGCCGAGGAGAACGGCGTCATCGACCCGGACGTCCTGTGGTCCTGCACCACCTGTGGTGCCTGCGTCGAGCAGTGCCCGGTCGACATCGAGCACATCGACCACATCGTCGACATGCGCCGCTACCAGGTGATGATCGAGAGCGCGTTCCCCTCCGAGGCGGGCACGATGCTCAAGAACCTGGAGAAGAAGGGCAACCCCTGGGGCCTGGCGAAGAAGCAGCGCCTGGAGTGGCTCAAGGAGGTCGAGTTCGAGGTCCCGGTCGTCGGCAAGGACATCGAGGACCTCTCCGAGGTCGAGTACCTCTACTGGGTCGGCTGCGCCGGCGCCCTGGAGGACCGCGCCAAGAAGACCACCAAGGCCTTCGCCGAGCTCCTGCACATGGCGGGCGTCAAGTTCGCGATCATGGGCGGCGACGAGAAGTGCACCGGTGACTCCGCCCGCCGTCTCGGCAACGAGCCCCTGTTCCAGGAGCTCGGCATGGAGAACGTCGCGGCGCTGAACATGGCCTTCGGCGAGGACGACGAGGACGAGTCGACCAAGAAGCCGAAGTCGGCGAAGAAGATCGTCGCCACCTGCCCGCACTGCCTCAACACGATCGGCAACGAGTACCCGCAGCTCGGCGGCGACTACGAGGTCATCCACCACACGCAGCTCCTCCAGCACCTCATCGACGAGGGCAAGCTGCTGCCGGTGACCCCGGTCGAGGGTCTGATCACCTACCACGACCCGTGCTACCTGGGCCGCCACAACAAGGTCTACACGCCCCCACGCGAGATCATGTCCGCCGTCCCGGGCCTGCGTCAGCAGGAGATGCACCGCCACAAGGAGCGCGGCTTCTGCTGCGGCGCCGGCGGTGCGCGGATGTGGATGGAGGAGCGGATCGGCAAGCGCATCAACAACGAGCGTGTCGACGAGGCTCTGTCGCTGAACCCCGACATCGTCTCCACCGCCTGCCCGTTCTGCCTCGTCATGCTGACCGACTCGGTCAACGGCAAGAAGAACGAGGGCAAGGCGAAGGAGTCCGTCCAGGTCGTCGACGTCGCCCAGCTCCTGCTCGAATCCGTCAAGACGCCGGTCGAGGAAGAGCCGCCGGCGGGCGCGGCCGAGTCGGAGAGCGAGCCGGAGCCGGAGCCGGTGAAGTAGCCGTCCTCCCCTGGTGCGGCCCGATCCGTTCCGCACCGATCCGTTCCGCAGCGATCCGTTCCGCACCGTCCGGACGAGCGTCCGACACGACTGCCTGAACAGCCGCCTGACCCGGCCGTCAGGCACAGCCGACCGGCCCGTTTCCGGATCGGTACGACCGACACCCCCGTGCTCCGTGGAGCACGGGGGTGTCGCCGTGTGCGGCCCCTCGAACACCGCGCGCCCGGCCGGAACGGAACCGAACTCACGTACAACCCTTGCCCACCGTCGTCGGTCTCCTGATCGTCGATCGGTCGGTGAACTGCCGGACAACTCCAGGCAAATGCAGCCGGTCGGCTCCCTATTGACAGGGACGCGCGCCCAGCGTCCCCGCATGCCGCAGGAGAATCCCGCATGCTCATGCGTCACCCGCGCCACGTGCGCCTCGCCCTCGCGACGGCGACCGCCGCCGCTCTGACGGGCGGTCTTCTGACCTTCTCGGCCGCGACCGCGACCGCCGCGGACTCCACCACGGTCCCGCAGGCCGACTTCAACGGCGACGGCAAGGGCGATGTGGCCCTCTCGGCCCACGGCGCCTACGTCAGCGGCCACGCCGGCGCCGGCCAGATCGTCGCCCTCTACGGCACGACCACCGGCGTGTCGTCCGCCAAGCGCTCCACGATCAGCCAGAACACCACCGGCGTGCCCGGCACCGCCGAGGCCGGTGACGCCTTCGGCGCCGAGACGGCGTACGCGGACTTCAACGGTGACGGGTACGACGACCTCGCCGTCGCCTCCCCCTCGGAGAAGGTCGGCACCGACACCAACGGCGGCGGCCTCGCCATCCTCTGGGGCTCCGCGAGCGGCCTCACCGGCAAGGGCGTCGACGTCCCGGACCCGTCCCCCTCCTCGCACGACTACTGGGGCAAGGACCTGGCCGCCGGCGACTTCGACGGCGACGGCAAGGCCGACCTCGCGGTCGGCAGCTCCTCCAGCACGATCTACGTCTACAAGGGCGGCTTCAGCACGGCCGGCACCCCCGGCGCCCGTACGACGATCAAGCCCCCGATCCAGTCGGGCACCAACGACAACCCCTACGGCCCGCTCAGCCTGACCGCCGGCGACGTGAACGGCGACCACAGGACCGACTTGATCGTCGACGGCTTCGAGACGCAGACCGACGACGGCTGGAACACGAACTACTACGTGCCCGGCACGGCCACCGGCCTGAGCGTGGCGTCCGCCAAGGCCCTCAAGCCAGGCATCGTCACCGGCATCGGCGACATCAACGGCGACGGCTTCGGCGACATCGTCAGCGGCGCGGGCTGGGACGCCACCACGGAGAACGGCACGCCCGTCCCGGACGCCGCCAACGGCGGCAAGGTGAACATCACCTACGGCTCGGCCTCCGGACCGGCCGGCACGACCGGCGTCACCCAGAACAGCGGCAGCGTCCCCGGCACCTCGGAGAAGGGCGACGCCTTCGGCTGGGACCTGGACATGGGCGACGTCAACGGCGACGGCTACCAGGACCTGGTCGTCTCGGCTCCGGACGAGGACATCGACGGCGTCACCAACACCGGCATGGTCACCGTCCTGTACGGCTCCGCGGCCGGCGTCAACGTCTCCTCCGGCACCCAGGCGTTCGCGCAGAGCACGGCGGGTGTCCCCGGCAACGACGAGAAGGGCGACCTGTTCGGCGCGGACGTCAAGCTCGACGACGTCAACGGCGACGGCCGGGCCGACCTGCTCGTCGGCTCGTACGAGAACTCCGCCAACGGCGCGGTGACCTACCTGCCCTCGAACGGCAGCAAGATCACCACGACCGGCTCCCGCACCGTCTCCCCGAGCACCTCGGGCGTCTCGACCTCGGGCACCCCGCAGTTCGGCGCCCTGTTCGCCGACTAGCGGGTGACCGGCGGCCGGCACCCTGTTCGCCGGCCGTCGGACGACCGGCGGTCCGCACCGTCCGTCACCCCGATCGTCCCGTCCCACACCGCCGGGCCCGCGCACACGGGCCCGGCGGTTTCTCGTTCACCGACCCGCCGGAGCACGTCACCAACTGCGCCTCCGTGTCGGCGCCTTGACCGGCCGGTCCGCCGTTCCCGTGCCTTGATCGTTCCGGCCTCCCGGGAGGGTCCGGAGGGCGGTCCTGCGGACCCGTAGGGGCGGACTCGGCGCTCCCGTAGGGGATGTCACAGCTCGGCCCCAATGCCCGGCCCGCCGCCCCTGAGCCGCCACGTCACTCTTCGGGACCAGGTACGTTCGATGACGTGGCTGGATTCAGGATCGGACGCGGCGGCCGGGACAACCGTGCACCGCAAGGGCGACCGCAACAACAACCGTCGTACGGACAGTCCTCCCAGGGACGTGGACAGCAGTCCCCCCAGGGAGGCGGGCAGCAGCCGTACGGCTACCCGGGCGCGCCGTCGCAGCCCCAGTACGGCGGACAGCAGCCGTACGGCGGGCAGCAGGGCTCCCAGCCCTACCGCGGCGGGCAGCAGGGCGGCTGGCCCCAGGGCGGACAGGGCGGCGGGTACGGCGGCGGGCACGGTGAGCCGGAGTACTTCGGCGACGGGCACCCGCAGCAGGGCCCGGACCCGTACGCCGCGAACAGCCCCGGTCACACGCAGGCCTTCTCGATCGGCGAGGACCCCTACAGCCAGGGGGACGTCTACCGGGCGGGCCAGGCGGCCGCACCGCCGGTCGGCCCCCGGCTGCACTGGAAGGACCTGCTCAAGGGCATAGTCGCGGCCCCGAACCGGACCTTCCTGCAGATGCGCGACTACACGATGTGGGCCCCGGCCCTGATCGTGACGTTCCTCTACGGTCTGCTGGCGGTCTTCGGCTTCGACGGCGCCCGCGAGGACGCCATCACCGCGACCCTCTCCAACGCCGTCCCGATCGTCCTGACGACCGCTGTCGCCCTCGTGCTCAGCACGTTCGTCCTCGGCGTGGTCACCCACACCCTGGCCCGCCAGCTCGGCGGCGACGGGGCCTGGCAGCCCACGGTCGGCCTCTCCATGTTGATCATGTCCATCACGGACACCCCGCGCCTGCTCTTCGCCATGTTCCTCGGCGGCGACGCGTCCTTCGTGAAGCTCCTCGGCTGGATCACCTGGGTCGCCGCGGGCGCCCTGCTGACCATGATGGTCGGCAAGTCCCACGACCTCCCCTGGCCGAAGGCGCTCGCCGCGTCCTCCATTCAGCTCATCGCGATCCTGTCGATCATCAAGCTGGGCACGTTCTGACCCGGCGGGCGGCACGCAGACCCGTCCAGAACTGAGAAAGAGGGGCTCCCGGCACACCGCCGGGAGCCCCTCTCACGTCATACGCCGACGCGCCAAGGCCCAGGAGTCGAGGCCTACGCGTCGAGGGCCTGCCCGGGCCCGGTCGCCCGCCTGCGTGCTCCGGATCCTCCGGTTCGGTCGCGACACACGACCATGTGCGGTCTCGGTGGGGCGCACGAACGTCCAGGCGACCGCCCCGACCCATGGTCAGGGCGCTGCGCGTCTCCGCCGTACCGAATATGACGAACTGTCATACTGCGTCACGTTCTGTCAGTCCGGTCGAGAGGATTGCTGTGGCCATCTGTCAAACCGTGAGGGGGGTGGGCGCGCAGGAGACCCTCCCGTCGTCGGCGCCGCCTGATCTTCGAGTGCGTCGCTCGTGGCGGGATGGGTTGCTGCGGGCGCTGGTGGCAGGTCTCGTCGCAGCGGCCGGCCTGGCCCTGCCCCTGGTGGCCCCGCAGCCCGCCCAGGCCGTGCCGCCCGGCACCTACGCCTACGTCACCAACTTCAACGCCAACACGGTGTCGGTGATCAACACGGCGACGAACACGGTGGCGGTCACGGTTCCCGTCGGCGCTGCGCCGTGGGAAGTGGCGGTGTCACCGAACGGCACCCGCGCCTATGTCACCAACCGCGCCGATGACACGGTGTCCGTGATCAACACCGCGACCGACACAGTCGTCGCCACCGTCCCCGTCGGCCCTGAGCCCCTGGGGGTGGCGGTGTCGCCGAACGGCACCCGCGCCTACGTCACCAACTTCGGCGCCGACACGGTGTCCGTGATCAGGACGGACACGAACACGGTCGTCGCCACCATCCCCGTCGGCGATGCTCCCATCGGGGTGGCGGTGTCACCGAACGGCACCCGTGCCTATGTCACCAATTCCGACGACGACACGGTGTCCGTGATCAGGACGGCGACGAACACGGTCGTCGCCACCGTCCCCGTCGGCGCCTTCCCGTTCGGGGTGGCGGTGTCGCCGAACGGCACCCGCGCCTACATCACCAACCTCAACGACGACACGGTGTCCGTGATCAAAACGGCGACGAACAGGGTCGTCGCCACCATCCCCGTCGGCGATGCGCCCCAGGGGGTGGCGGTGTCACCGAACGGAACCCGCGCCTACGTCATCAACGCCGACGCCGACACCGTGTCCGTGATCAAAACGGCGACGAACAGGGTCGTCGCCACCATCCCCGTCGGCGATGCGCCTCGAGAGGTGGCGGTGTCGCCGAACGGCACCCGCGCCTACGTCACCGACGCCAACGCCGACACGGTGTCCGTGATCAACACCGCCACCAACACCGTCGTGGCCACCATCCCCGTCGGCGACCTCCCGTTCGGGGTCGCGATCGGGGTCGTGCGCTGCCCGGGCCACGGCAGGCCGGGACACGGGAAGCCCGACCACGGCAAGCCGGATCACGGAAAGCCCGGCCACGACCGGCCGGCCACGGCCACCGTCCCGGCCCGCGGTAACTGCACACCGGTATGACGAACGCCCCGGCGCCGGGGGCCCTGGGGCCACCGACGCCGGGGCACCCCGTGACCACGCAACCCCACACCACGGCCCGCCGCCCAAGCCTCCGTGGTGTCGACAGCGAGGCGACGACAAGCGGGCATCGCCGCCTTCCGCCCTGCGGCTAGAGGGCTAGAGGGCTTCCTTGGAGGGGGTGACCGGCTCGCCGGACCTACGCACTACAGGCAAGACACTCCACGGGAAGTTGATCCACTCGTCGGTGCGCTTCCAGACGTACTCGCACTTCACCAGCGACTGGGTCTTCTCGTAGATCACCGCGCTGCGGACCTCGGCGACCTCGCCGACGCAGAAGTCGTGCACGAGCTTGAGCGTCTTGCCCGTGTCGGCGACGTCGTCGGTGATCAGGACCTTCTTCTGCGAGAAGTCGATCGCGTTGGGGACGGGGGCGAGCATCACCGGCATCTCCAGCGTCGTCCCCACCCCCGTGTAGAACTCGACGTTCACCAGGTGGATGTTCTTGCAGTCGAGGGCGTAGGCGAGCCCGCCCGCGACGAAGACACCGCCCCGGGCGATCGACAGCACGATGTCGGGCTCGTACCCGTCGTCGGCGATCGTCTGGGCGAGTTCGCGTACGGCGACGCCGAACCCTTCGTAGGTGAGGTTCTCGCGCACGGGGGACATGGTCATCGCCTCAGACCTGGGTGCGGTGGAAGTTCAGGAAGGACCGCGAGGCGGTGGGTCCGCGCTGGCCCTGGTAGCGGGAGCCGTAGCGGTCGCTGCCGTAGGGGAACTCGGCCGGCGAGCTGAGCCGGAACATGCAGAGCTGCCCGATCTTCATCCCCGGCCACAGCTTGATCGGCAGGGTCGCGAGGTTGGACAGCTCCAGGGTGACGTGCCCGGAGAACCCGGGGTCGATGAACCCCGCGGTGGAGTGGGTGACCAGGCCCAGGCGTCCCAGGGAGCTCTTGCCCTCGAGCCGCGACGCGAGGTCGTCGGGCAGCGTGATGACCTCGTACGTACTGGCGAGGACGAACTCCCCGGGGTGGAGGATGAACGGCTCGTCCCCCTCGGGCTCGACGAGCCGCGTGAGGTCCGCCTGCTCGACCGAGGGGTCGATGTGGGGGTAGCGGTGATTCTCGAACACCCGGAAGAAGCGGTCGAGCCGCACGTCGATGCTCGACGGCTGCACCATGGATTCGTCGTAGGGATCGATCCGGACCCGCCCGGCGTCGATCTCGGCCCGGATGTCCTTGTCTGAGAGAAGCACCTCCTGAGGATACGCAAGGCGCGCGGAGCCACGACAATCGTGGCTCCGCGCGCCGGTACTCCTGCCCGTCCTACTGCTCGGTCCCCGCCCTCTCCAGGGTCACCGGCACCACACTGCGGAGCCGGGCACACCGTGGACACCTCAGCAGCCGGCCGGGGCCGAGCCGCTCGGCCTGCTGCATCGGGAACGAAGCGGTACTGAACACGTGCCCCTCGGCACAACGGACGACGGTGCGCTCCATCAAGTCCCAGAGTCCCTTCCCCAAGAGCCGCGTCAGGCTGATGCCCTGACAACGAAAGCCACATTACGGGATGAAAGGGACGGCTCTCCAGGCGGCACTCCGACCCCGCCTGGACCCACTTCAACGCCCCCACCGTACGCCCCAACTCCGGTCCCCCGCAGCCGCATCCACCCCCCGAAACGCGCGGCGGCCCCGCGGCTTCGACGCCGGGGGCCGGGCATGAGGTACAGTGAGCGGGCATTCCGACACCGGCCCAACCGGCGTCTTACGCGGGTGTAGTTTAGTGGTAGAACATCAGCTTCCCAAGCTGAGAGTGCGAGTTCGATTCTCGTCACCCGCTCCATGTGAAACCCCCAGGTCAGTGACCCGGGGGTTCTTTGTTGTCCAGACCAATGGGTGATGAGCGCACTACCTGCGCACCAGCAGGACCGGCTGGCTGCCGGTCTGCTCCTTGCGGTGCGCCGGATCACCCTCGCGCCGCTTCGCCCGCTCAGCGCGCACCATGCCATCAAGCCCCGACTGCGCTCCGCCCCGCCGTGTCCTTGCGGGCCTACGCACCCACTGCCAAGATCATCGCCATGACCGCCCCAAGAGCTGCACGGCGTGCCTCCGGTACCCAAAACGTCACTGATTTGCTTCTCGCCCTGACCTTCATCAGGCGTCGCACTCCCGAACGGGACGCCGCTGATCTGCTCCAGGGCCAAGTCTTCGAAGTGACTGCGCTCAGTAAGACCATCGGCCGAACAGTTCTGCTGAACATCGGCAAGGGCCGGCAGATAGAGCACCTCAAGATAGGCAGCCTGTTCGTCGCCCAAGGGCAGCCGCTGACGTGGCGGGAGCGCCGTACTGGCCAAGAGACGGTACTCAACGGTCCGTTCACACTCACGCAGCTCGACAAGAAGCTCCCGCTGAACGGCAGGCTTTCGTTCTACGAGCTGACCACGGTTGACGGAAGCCATGAGGTGGCGCTGCCGAAGAAGGACGCCCCACTGGTTCTGATCGCGATAGGCCAGGATTCGCTGGAGCCGCAGGCCGCTCGGAGGCAGAGAAGATGACCACACCGACCGACCGTGTCGACCACGAACTGATCCGGGCAGCGGCACACCTCGCGGCCACGCGCTGCCGGGGCGACAACCACACCATGGCGGCTGCGGGCCGTGCCCGGGACGGCCGGATCGTCACCGCGGTGAACGCCTATCACTTCACCGGAGGCCCCTGCGCGGAGCTGGTCCTGATCGGCGCTGCTGCCGCCCAGGGCGCCTACGACCTGGACACGATCGTCGCGGTGGGTGACCGCGACCGAGGCGTCGTGCCCCCGTGTGGCCGCTGCCGCCAAGTCCTCCTTGACTACTTCCCGGCCCTCGAGGTCATCGTCGGGACAGAGGGCGGCCTCCGGATGGTGCCCATCACCGACCTGCTTCCCGAAAGCTACGTCTGGGCGGACCACCAGCTCGACGCCGAGGAGAGCGCACCACTTCCAGAGGAACCAGCCGATACGTGATCCAACACCGAGTCCCTGCCGGCGTGTTGACCTACAGGGCATGGGTGAGCAGCATGCGCTTGTGATCAAGCATCATCCCGCGATGACACAGGGCCACCATGGCAGTTGAACCACGGCAAGAGATGCGCCGACTGCGCGTACGTCTGCGCGGCTACATCCTTGCCGTACTGTTCCTCGCCGGGTGGACGGTCGTAGGCCACTGGTGGGTGCCTGAACCGTGGTCAGCGGGCATAGCGACCGCGCTCTTCATCCTTGCGGCATCCGTGCTCTACGGCGAGATCCGCGCGTGGCGCCTCCGTCGCAGCCACCGTATGTCCGGCCGCAGAACGACAACAGGTGGAGGGCGTGATGCCTGGACAGGTGACCGCGGTGAGCCGTAACGAGGGGTACTCGTTCAGCAAGCCCCATCGAGATTCCATCAGGCTGCTCACGGGGCTCGGCGTGGAAGGAGACGTTCACGCAGGTGAGACGATCCGCCACCAGTTCCGCATGACGTACGAGCCGGACCTGCCCAACCTGCGCCAGGTTCACCTGATGCACGAGGAACTCTTCGACGAACTCGCGCTCAAAGGCTTCAAGGTCTCTGCGGGCCAGCTCGGCGAGAACGTCACCACGCGCGGGGTGGACCTGTTGGGCCTGCCCACCGGCGCCCTGCTCCATCTCGGGGAGCAGGCGGTGCTCGAGGTGACCGGACTGCGCAACCCGTGCTCGAAGATCAACGACTTCCGCAAGGGGCTGCTCGGTGAGGTCTTCGCCATGGACCCCTTGTCCGGCGAGTTCACGTTCAAGTGCGGCGTCATGGCTGTGGTCCGCCGTGGAGGGACCGTCCGCCCCGACGATTCCATCCAGGTCGAGCCCCCGCCACCGCCTCACCGCCCGCTGGAACGGGTCTAGGTTCTTGTCCCGTGGTCATCGGCGTTGCCGGCGACCTCGCCCGTCCGTGCCCGCTCGGGCCGGTCGTCGGCGGCCGCGTCGGCCATGGCGCGGGTCGCAGGCGAAACGTGATCTTCCTGCTCCGAAACTTTGTTCCCCTGCGTCTCGGTGCGATCTACAGTTACTCAGCCCCTGTGCGGGGCCTGTGTTCGTGATCCATGGGGGGTCGACAACTTGAGACTGTTCATGCGCCGCCGTGCCGCGGCGCTCGCGACCGCGGCGGCGCTCGCCGCGGTGGGCACCCTGGCGAGCGCTCCGAGCGCCGCCGCGGACGACGCCGGGCCCTGGCCCGGCACCGAGGGAAAGATCCTCACCGACGGCCCGACGCTGGTCGATCCGGCCACCGGGACCGCCACCCAGGTGGGCACCCACATGGGGAGCTACGCGGCCTGGGCGCCGGACGGCAGCCGCATCGTCTCCGAGTGGGGCCAGCTCGCCAGCGAACGCCCCGACGGCAGCTCGCGCTTCAGCCTGCCCTGGGCGGCGGGCGTGCGTTCCAGCGCCGAGCAGAAGGACATCACCTTCTGGTGGGGCGGCCGGTACGTCGTCTACTCCACCGGCGGCCAGCTCGTCTACGGCCCCTCCGACGCCTCGTGGGCCCCCAAGCCCCTGCTGTCGGCCACCCAGGAGCCGTCCACCGTCTGCGACGAGGACCCGACCGTCAGCCCGAAGGGCCTGCTGGCCTTCTCCCGTCGCATCAACTACGGCTGCTACGACAACGACGGCGTCTGGGTCTACGACTCGTCCGCGAACACGGTCAAGCGCGTCCTCACCGACGCCGCGCAGCCGGCGTTCTCCCCGGACGGCACCAAGCTCGCCTTCGTCCGCAACGTAGGCGGCGGGCTCAGCCAGCTCTTCACCGCGAACGCCGACGGCACCGGCGTCCAGCAGATCACCACCGACGGCCGCGGCTACGCGAACCCGTCCTGGTCGCCGACCGGCACCCGGATCATCGCCGACGTCCACACCTCCGGTGACAGCGCCGACGTGCACACCACGGAGTACGTCACCGTGGCCACCGGCGCGACGACCGCGGTCCGCGGCACGCCGCAGGGCAGCAACCCGAGCTGGCAGCCGCTGCGCAAGAACTCCGCCGGCCGCGTCTGGGGCTCCGACGTCTACGGCAGCAACATCGCCTCCTCGCGCTGGACGTGGAACACGTACGGCGGCACCAAGGTCCCGGGTCTGATGGACGCAAAGGCCGCCGTCGTGATCAACCGGGACGACTCGGCGTACTCGCTCACCGCGCCCGCCCTGGCCGGCAAGAAGCAGGGCCCGGTCCTCGGCACCACCAAGAGCGGCCTGACGACCGCGGTGAAGAACGAGCTGAAGCGCACGCTGAAGCCGGGCTCGAACGTCTACCTCATCGGTGGCACGTCCATCCTGACCAGCACGGTCTCCTCGCAGGTCACGTCGCTCGGCTTCACCCCGAAGCGGCTGTCCGGCACCGACCGCTACGCCACCTCGGTCGCCGTCGCCAAGTCGGTGACGAGCAGCCCGAAGTACGTTTTCCTGGCCACCGGCACCGACTACCACTCGGCGCTCGTGGCCGCCTCCGCGGCCGGTGCCGACGGCACGAGCAGCGCGGGCAGCGTCGTGCTGAACAACGGCAATGCGCTGAGCTCGTCGGTGAAGTCGTACCTGAACAGCCTGAACCCGAAGAACACCATGGTCATCACGGTGGGTTCCTCGGCGAAGTACGCGCTGACGCACACGTACTTCTCCAACTGGCCGTCGACGTTCACGTATTACCCGATCACGGGCTCGACGAACGAGGCCACCTCGATCGCCGTCGCCAAGTTCTGGTGGTCCGCGCCGAGCACGACGGCGCTCGCCTACACCAACTCCTGGCGCGGCGGGGTCTCCGCGGGCGCGGCCATGAACGTCTTCGGCCCCGTCCTGTGGACCGCCAAGGACAGCCTCTCCAGCGAGGTCAAGAGCTACCTGCTGCGCGAGTCGGCGAGCACGAACTCGGTGATCGCGTTCGGCGGCACCGGTTCGGTCGCCAAGACCGCGCTCGACACCGCGGGCGCCGCGATCAGCGCGAGCGCGAGCCAGTTCGTGTACCACCCGTACTACGACGGCCTCGTCGCGCCGGCCTCCCAGCAGAGCACCTACGCGGCCCGCACCAACGGCGGCCAGCCCGCCACGGTCGCCCGCACCGGCCCGACCGGCGCGGACCCCCACCTGGACTCGCTCAAGACGGTCCAGCACCAGTAGCGCGACCGGGCGGGGGCGCCGATCAGCACGACCGGCGCCCCCGCCCCACGGGCCACCCGCACCCCTGCACCGGATCAGCGCACCAGATCAGTCACGGACCCGTCCCTCACTCATGAGGGCGACTCCGCCTGTGCCGAACCCAGTCGGTGGCCATGAAGCAGACCGTGACGACGAGCAGCATCACGGCACCGAGCACCACAGTGACCCCCGCCGCAACAGCGGGCATCACCCACCAATACGCATCATCGTCCTGCACGCCTACCCCCTCCGACACTGATCCCCGACGCCCAAAGATCGCGAAAGGTTCCCGCCCGAGCGAAGCGAGCTGTACGGGGGACCGATGCCTGGCGACGGCCGCGAGCAGCGGTTCCCGCACTCCCCGACGTGTGCGACGTCGTGTCCGGTGCCGGGCGACCTCAAGTCACCTTCGCCGACGATCACTTACCGTCGAGCCGGCTGCGATACTTCGCCCCTGGGGCCTGTCCGACAATTCCCGTCTTCCCGGCGACGCCATGCACGTACCGGCTCGGCCCGCCCCGGTGTCGGCTGCTCCTCCTGGAGACCTACTTCAGCGCGACCCCGTCCCCCGTAGCCGTCGCCGAGCTGGTCGTCCCCGTTCCCGTGAAGTGCCAGCGCCAGGTGCCGGAGGCGTTCGCGGTGGTCGTCGTCTTCAGCTTGCCCGTGCTGTCGGTGGTCACCGTCTTGACGGTGGTGTACGTCGACGTACCGGACTTCTTGAACTGGAGGGCGACCTTCTGGGCGGCGAAGCCGACGTACGTGTTCGTGTTCCAGTCGGCGCGGGTCAGCGCTCCGGTCACCGTCAGTGTCTTGCCCTTGGCGACCGGTTCGGGCGTCGCCTGCGTCGTCGCCAGCTTGGCGAAGCGCTTGATCTTCATCGTGACGCTGCTGTCGAGCGTGTAGAAGTCGCCGTCGTACGCGCCGGCCTCCGCGTCGAGGTGCCAGGTGCCGGCCGAGCTGTTGCGGAGGTCGAAGTAGTCGTCGGTGCTGTCGGGGTCCAGGCTGTACGACCAGGTGCACTTCATGGTCGTCGACGAGGGGCGTGTGCAGGTCGATGACTTCGCGAACTGGATGTGGTCGTCGGGGCTCACCAGTTTGAACCCCATGGCGGTCCTGATGCCCGAGTTGTCCTTCAGCGTGGCGGAGGCGGTCAGCTTCTGGATCTCGCTGACGCCGACGTTGACGGTGGTCTTGCTGAAGGTCACCGAGGTGAAGGCGATGTCGCCCTTGTGGGTGTCCGCCTGCGCGGTGGGCGCGAGAAGGGCGAGCAGCGCCAGGCTGCCGGCGGTGGCGGCCGCGGCCGTACGGATGTGCATGGTTCTCCATGGGGGACAGGAACGGTGCGCCGGATCTCCGATCGTGGAGTTCGGGTGTGCAGAAGACTCCCCACCTGCGGGTTTGGTTGTACGCGCACGTCGATCGGATCCGGATGCGACCCGGTCCCGCGGATGCCGTGGTACGGCGCTACAGTTTCGCCGCTGCCGTACGGACGACGAACACGATGCCGTCCGTTCGCCTCGGGGGAGGGACGAAGCAGCCATCCATTCATCTGTGGGGGCACATTGAACACCTCTGCGCGTCGCGGATTCGCGGCGCTCACGACCGTCGCCGCACTCGCGGCCGGTCTCGTCGCCGGGCTCCCGGGCCAGGCGACCGCCGACACCGCCGGCTGGCCGGCCACGGACGGCAGGCTGCTGTACAACGGCGGCGGCTCGCTGCAGTACGTCAACCCGGACGGGACCAAGAGCGTCCAGTTCTACGAGACCGCGAACCAGGCCGCCTGGTCCGCCGACGGCAGCCAGATCGCCTACGTGAACCCCTATGACGACCGTCTCCGTACGAAGTCGTACGCCCAGGAGTCGATATCGGGCAACGACATCGTCATGCCGGCGGGCAGTGGCTGGCATCCGGTCGATCCGACGTTCTGGTACGGCGGGGGCGACATCGTCTTCACCGCCGGAAGCCGACTGCGGGTGGCCGTGGCCAACAGCGGCCGCGCTCCTCAGGCCCTGTTCGGCACCGACGTCGACGGCTGCGACTCCAAGGCCAGCGGAGCCGTCAACGGCAACCTGGCCTTCGTGCGCACCGGCACGAGCTGCTCCACCACGGGCACTCCGGCCGTCTGGGTCTACAACGGCCCCACCAAGGCGTTCAAGAAGGTGGCGTCCAACGCGGACGAGCCGAGCATGTCCCCGGACGGGCAGTCGCTGGTCTTCACCCGGACCGTCGCCGGCCACAAGCAGCTCTTCACGGTCAAGGCCGACGGGACCGGGCTGACCCAGGTCACCACGGACCCCGCCGACCACAACCGCCCCGCCTGGTCACCCAAGGGCGACCGGATCGCGTACGACACGTACTTCACCGGCAGCGCGGACACCGGCCCCAGCGGTTCGCAGATCTGGATCCACGACCTCGGCACGGGCACGGAGACACATGTGCCCATGGCCGACGGCACGGACGTGGCCTGGCAGCCGCTCCGGAAGAACGCGATCTCCCGGGTCTACGGCGCCGACACCTACGACACCAACATCGCGTCGTCCAAGTGGACGTGGAACACCCTCGGCAAGAGCGTGCCGGGGCTGATGAACGCGAGCTCGGCCGTCCTGATCAGCAAGTCGGACTCCGCGTACGCCACCACCGCGACCTCGCTGGCCGGCAAGAAGCACGGACCGGTGCTGATGACCTCCCGCACGGGCCTGGACGCCTCCGTCCAGACCGAGCTGAAGCGCATGCTGCCCAAGGGCAAGACCGTCTACCTGGTCGGCGGCACCAGCATCCTCAGCAGCTCGGTGGCGTCCAAGGTGACCTCGCTCGGGTACGTCGCCAAGCGACTGTCCGACGTCTCGCGCTACTCCACCTCGGTGGCCGTGGCCAAGACGATCACCAGCGCCCCGAAGTACGTGTTCCTGGCGACCGGCACCGACTACCACAACGCTCTCGCGGCCAGCTCCGCCGCCGGCGCCATGGGCACCTCCGGCACCGCGGTCGTGCTGCTGACCGAGGGCTCGACCATGACCGCGTCGGTGTACGGCTACCTGAACAAGTACAGCCCGAGCACGACGAAGATCATCACGGTGGGCGTCGACGCCGAGTCGGCGCTGTCCAAGGCGTACAACGGCGGCAAGCTGCCGCACTGGCCCGGCAAGTACAGCTACTACCGCTTCGGCGGCAGTCCGGCGCCGGTCGCCGCGCGGCTCGCCGAGTTCTGGTGGTCGTCGCCGTCTGACGCCGCGGTGGCCTCGGTGAACAGCTGGACCGGCGGTGTCTCCGCGTCGTCGGCGATGACCACGTTCGGCCCGCTGCTGTGGACCGACGTCACCTCGCTGACGTACGACACCAAGTGGTACATGATGCGCACCTCGGCGAGCCTGAACCACGTGGCCGTGTTCGGCGGCAATGGCTCCGTCGACGCGAAGGTGATCCCGTTGATCGGCAGGGCCATCGGCGTGGACAGCACCTACACGTACACCCCGTACTACAAGGGTGACATCCCGCAGAGCCCGGCCTCCCAGCCGCTGTCCGCGAGCACCGGCAAGCCCGTTCCGAGCCCGGACCTGGCCCCGCTCAAGGTGACGGTCTCGAAGTGACCCCGGGTCCGGGCCGCCGTCCTCCGAGGGGGCGGCCCGGACCACCGGCGGGTCAGTCAGCAGGAACAGGGCGATGCGGCGGACGCGCCACCGGTGACCCCGTCAACTGCCCCTCTGTGGAACGGATGTGAGGCGGGCGTGCGGAGGGCCGGGCCACCCGGTCCGGGAACGCGGCCCGGTGTCCGTCCGGCCCCGAGGGGTGGGCCGTTCGGCCCTATCGGTGCCGGACGGCGAAGTGATCCTCTGGCCTGGCGGCCGGGTGCCCCCGCCCACAACTCCCGTTCCCCCCGTGCGGGATGGGCCGGAGCACTCGGTACGCGCCAAGAACGGCTCCGGCCGGTACGGACCGCACCGCCCGGATGAAGGCAGCCGAACAACAGCCGGTCCTCAGGGAGGCTCCCTTGCGGCGCAGCTTCGTCTCGCTCTTCATGGTGCTGGCGATCGGCGGCACGATCGGCTCACTCGCGTACCCGGTGTTCTATTCCTACCCGCACCGCTTCGACGCGGTGAAGGCCGCCATCGCCGACCCCGGCCCCGTGGTGAGCACGCCCTGGGGACCGCTGAGCGCGGCCGACCGCGACCTCGTGGTGCAGGTGGAACTGGACGGGCTGTGGGAGACGTCCGCGGGCCGGCAGGCGGTCGAGAAGGCCCCCACGAAGGAGATCAAGGACGCGGGCAGCCGACTGGTGACCGGCCACACCGACCTCGACAAGCGGGTCCGCGAGGTGGCGAAGGACCTCGCCATCACCCTGCCGACCCAGCCGACCGCCGAACAGCAGGGCTGGCTCGCGCAGTTGACGGCGGCTCAGGACTCCGAGTACCGGCGGCTCTTCGCGAATCTGCTGCGCGAGGAGCACGGCAGGATCTTCCAGCAGCTCGCGCAGGTGCGCAGCGGCACGCGCAACACGCTGGTGCGGGACCTGGCCACGGTCACCAATCGGACCGAGCTCGCCCACATCTCGGCGCTGGAGCGGACGGGATACGTCGACTTCGAGAGCGTCGCGTCGAACGCGACGGCGTCCCCGGCCTCGGCCCCGGCCGTGCTTCCGGCGCCGTCGTCGCCGTGAGTCGCGGTGTGCGCCCCGCGGGAGCGGGGCGCACCGGGCGTTCGGGGAGCCGCGGGAGGCCGAGCGGGCGGTTCAGGGTGGCCCGGGTGGTCAGGGTGCGATCGAGCAGTTCCGCCAGGCGGTGGCCAGGGCGTCGGGTATCACCGGGATGTCGCCGCAGCCGTGCGGGCTGACGGGGAATCCGTCGGTCGCCACGTAGACCCAGCCGCTTCCCGAGTCGCGGAAGTACTTGGTGACGCTTCCCTCGTCCTGCAGGCCCACGAGTTCCGCCTGGGTGGCGCCCGCGACGGGCTGGAAGCGGGTGGCGGCGTAGCGGACGGTGCCGCACTGGCCGTAGAAGAACGCGTGCGGGACGGGCCCGATGTGTTCGAGTTGCGTTTCGTGGTGCCGGTACGCCCGGGTGACGTCGGCCTTCACCACGGCACCGGCGGTCAGGTTGCGGCAGCCCGCGACGGCGGCGGGCGAGTGGGCGGCCGCGGTGGTCGCCCGGTCCGTGGCCTTCTTCGGGGAGCCGGTGGCCGAGCCGCGGGACGGCGTGCCCGTGACGGCGGGGCTCGACGCGGGTGCCGTGCTCTCGGCGGACGCCGACGGTTCGACCGCTCCGGCCGAGGCGGCCGCGGAGGTACCGGGAGTACCGGCGGAGTTCGTGTCCGCGGTGTCCTGGCACCCCGTCAGCAGCATGATCCCGCCCGCCAGCACCACCGCCGACGTACGTCTGAGACCGGCCATGACCCATCCTCTTCTCGATCGACGAACCCGTGGTCACCCCCTGTGCGACCACGGCGGACGGCCCCTGCGCACGGGCCGTCGGCTCTGCCCCACAGGACAGCACGAGACGGCCCGCCAGTTGCAGCGGGAAGCATGCGGGACGGTCTCGATTCCGCATACGCGCGTGCGGTCCGGAACCGGGGTGGCCGCCCCCGTCGGGCGCCCGGACGTCCGGCTGTCCGCCCTCGCCGGGAACGGCCGGAAGGACCTCGGCGGCGGTGCCGGCGCGGGTTCGATTTTCGTGACATATTCCGGGCTGCGCCGTACGGCCCGCGGCAGAAACCCTGCCGCCCCAGCCGGCCGAATATCTGTGGCAGCGACATGAGAAACGGGCGTCGGGCGCGATGAGAATTTCTTGATCGACAGGCGGGCCGAGATTTTCAGCCGCACGGAATCGGCGGCGCCATGCTACTGTCGATAGCAGTTGCAGTTGTGGTTCCCAAAACTTGCGAGCATCCACCCTGTTCTTACCGGGTGGAGTTCTTTTGTATCTCCGGTCGTTTTCCGGCGGGGCAATCATCACGGCGACGCGGGCTCCGCACAGTGTGGATCCCCAGCACCGTCCCGAAGGAGAATTGACATGGCTACTGGCACCGTGAAGTGGTTCAACGCGGAAAAGGGCTTCGGCTTCATCGAGCAGGACGGCGGCGGCGCCGACGTCTTCGCCCACTACTCGAACATCGCCAGCTCCGGCTTCCGTGAGCTCCAGGAAGGCCAGAAGGTGTCCTTCGACATCGCTCAGGGCCAGAAGGGCCCGACGGCGGAGAACATCGTTTCCGCCTGACACCCGCACGTACGGCGTAGCTGGGGCCCGCACCTTGGGGTGCGGGCCCCAGCTCGCGGCGTTTTTCGGCGCGAGCCGGGGCCTGCCCGTCGGGGCGGACCCCGGCGCGTTCGACCCCCGACCGGGGCTCCGGCTTCCGGCTTCCGGCTTCCGGCTTCCGGCTTCCGGCTTCCGGCTTCCGGCTTCCGGCTTCCGGCTTCCGGCTTCCGGCTGATCTTTCCGCAGCGTCCCCCGGCCTCCTGCCGCCGACGCCCGAGATCCACGCCCCGCCCACCGCCCGGTCGACCGTCCGGCCCACGCCTGATCCGCCCGTGATCCGCTCCTGAGGCCCGCCGGTCCGATCCGGGTCACCGCGTTCCACGCACCACCCACGGACCGTACGCACCGTTCCCGCTCGGACGCCCGTCCCGGGTCCGCGCACGATCCATTTTCCGCACCACCCGCCATTCCCCCGCATTACGGGATGGCGCGCTTCCCAGGCATCACATCCCGCGAGAGTTCCGCACCGATCGCATTCGGTACGAAATTCCGCTCGGCTCGTTCTCGCAATTCTCTGCGCTGCTCATTCGCTGCGGGAATTCCTTGATACGCGCCCCGGTCAAGGAAGGTTCCGCATGAACCGCACACGCACGAACGATCGCTTCAGCCGCACCCGCACGGAAGGCGCCGGCATCCGCAAGAGCGGCGGCCGCTTCGGGGCCGGTTCCGCCGGCCGGTCCGGCGCTCCCGGCCGGTCCGGCGCACCCAGCCGCTCGAAGGGCTACGGACGCCAACAGCTCTCACCGCAGGGCGAGTTCGCACTTCCGGTGACGACCACCCCCGCTCTGCCGGCCGTGGAGGCGTTCGCCGATCTCGACCTGCCGGCCCCGTTGCTGGCGGCGCTCGGCCACGAAGGCGTGTCCGTCCCCTTCCCGATCCAGGCGGCGACCCTGCCGAACACCCTGGCGGGCCGTGACGTGCTGGGCCGGGGCCGCACCGGTTCGGGCAAGACCCTGGCCTTCGGCCTCGCACTGCTGGCCCGTACCGCCGGCCGGCGCGCCGAGCCCCGGCAGCCGCTCGCCCTGATCCTCGTGCCGACCCGGGAACTGGCCCAGCAGGTCACCGACGCGCTCACCCCGTACGCCCGCTCCCTGCGGCTGCGGCTGACCACCGTGGTCGGCGGCATGTCGATCGGCCGACAGGCCGGCGCGCTGCGCGGCGGGGTGGAAGTCGTCGTCGCGACTCCGGGACGGCTCAAGGACCTCATCGAGCGGGGCGACTGCCGGCTGGACCAGGTCGCCATCACCGTCCTCGACGAGGCCGACCAGATGGCCGACATGGGCTTCATGCCGCAGGTCACGGCACTGCTCGACCAGGTGCGTCCGGAGGGGCAGCGGATGCTGTTCTCCGCCACCCTGGACCGCAACGTCGATCTGCTGGTCCGCCGCTACCTGAGCGACCCGGTGGTCCACTCCGTGGACCCGTCCGCGGGCGCGGTCACGACGATGGAGCACCACGTGCTCCACGTGCACGCCGCGGACAAGCACCGCACGACCACCGAGATCGCGGCCCGCGACGGCCGGGTGATCATGTTCCTCGACACCAAGCACGCGGTGGACCGGCTGACCGAGCACCTGCTGAACAGCGGGGTGCGCGCCGCGTCCCTGCACGGCGGCAAGTCCCAGCCGCAGCGCACGCGGACCCTGGACCAGTTCAAGACCGGGCATGTGACGGTCCTGGTCGCGACCAACGTCGCGGCCCGCGGCATCCACGTCGACCAGCTCGATCTCGTGGTCAACGTCGATCCGCCGAGCGACCCCAAGGACTATCTGCACCGCGGCGGCCGTACGGCCCGTGCGGGCGAGTCCGGCAGCGTCGTGACCCTGGTGACGCCCAACCAGCGCCGGGACATGAGCCGTCTGATGGCCGCCGCGGGCATCAACCCGCAGACGAGTCAGGTGCGTTCGGGTGAGGAAGAGCTGAACCGCATCACCGGCGCCCAGGCCCCCTCGGGCGTGCCGGTCGTCATCCGCGCGCCGGTGACCGAGCGTCCTCGCCGCGGCGCCTCCGCCGCCTCCCGGGCCCGGCGCGGCCGCTCCGGGCAGGGCCGGTCCACCGGTTCCACCGCACGCCGCTCCACCCAGCAGTAATCCGGACCCGACGGCGGCAGCGCTCCGCACCACACCCATCCGCAGGAGGCACCCTTTGACGCTCGTTCAGACGCAGCAGTGTTTCGTGGGCTCCACACCGGCCTTCCTCGCCGACCCGGGGGACACCTCCGGGCCGCGGGTGGGGGGCGACATGACGGTCGAGGTGGCCCTGGCCGTGATGGAGAGCGCCCGCGTCGGGTGCCTCCTCGTGTGCGACGAGGACGACCAGCACACGGACTCCGTGACGAAGGCCCAGCTCGCCGTCGTGCGCGACGGCTCCGCGTACACGGACCGCGTCCGCCTGCGGGACGTCCTCGGCCTCCGCCACGCCACCCCGGGCGCCCTCGCCCTCGCCGGCTGAGCGCCCAGCCGTCCCCTCCCGTTCGACCCGGCCCCGACCGGCACTCTCCCGTCACTTGTGAGGCTCCATGCGCTGTGTCATCGCCCGCTTCCCCTTCGACCTCACCAAGAGTGGAGTCCTGGAGTCGATGAAGGGGATCAAGCCCGAGCCGATCACGGGTGAGTCCGTGATCATCGGCCGCTGCCACTATCCCGTCAAGCAGGTCGGCGAGATCATCACCCGCCAGGACCGCCGCGACTTCACGGGCGGGGAGGTGACCCGGGCCATGGCCCGGCTCGGCTTCACCTGCCGCACCCCCGAGCCGGCCGCGCCCCCGCGCGCGCTCACCCCGCTGCAGAACGCCTCGTCCCTGCTGGGCGGCCCCGCGCCGCTCGGACACTGAGGACGTCCGCGTACGTCAGGACACCATGAGGGCCCCGTCGACACAGGTCGGCGGGGCCCTCGTCGTCGCGTTCCCTTCGCCGCGTGCCGCACGCCGCGCCCCTCATCGCTGCGTGCCGCAGAATTCGCAGGCCTCGAACACTCAAAATCTCACTTTGTCACGGTAGACATCGACGATTTGCGTCGTTAGGGTTTCTTCCGTAGACATCGCCGTTCCGGCACGCATCGACACCGGCCCGGCAAGCGTTCGATCCAGAGGAAGGACCGAGGAAGCAGACGCCATCAGGATCGCCCCACCCGCGACGCATCACGGTCGGGGTGAGGCAAGAGCCCGGAATGGAAGGTGGTTCCAGGTCACGCGTACGCGATCCCCGCTCACCCGCCCGTCACCCGGGCCCGGTAGCGGAAACAGACGGTCGGCTCCGCGATAGAGCCGGCAGATGGTGTTCAATTCCCTCGGGGCCCTGGTGCCGTACGGCATCGGGGCCCCTCGACGCGTGCCACAACGAGGTGAAATGACAGCGGACACTCCACTCAGTGGTCGTCTCGACGACGACGACTATCCCGCGTACACGATGGGCAGGGCCGCCGAGATGCTCGGCACGACGCCCGGTTTCCTCCGGGCCATCGGTGAGGCCCGTCTGATCACTCCGCTCCGCTCGGAGGGCGGCCACCGCCGCTACTCCCGCTACCAGCTGAGGATCGCCGCCCGCGCGCGGGAACTCGTCGACCGGGGGACCCCGATCGAGGCCGCTTGCCGCATCGTCATCCTCGAGGACCAGCTCGAAGAAGCCCAGCGCATCAACGCCGAGTACCGGCGTGCCGCGCAGGCCGCACCGGACGGAGCCGACGCGGGCTGACCGCGCCCCGCCCGGAGCAGAGGTGCCGCCCGCGCCCGGACCCGCGGCGCCGGACCGTCCCCCGTCCGTCACCCCGATCGCCGATCGGCCCGCGGGGGTGGCGTGTTCGCGACCCGGTCGGGGATCGCGTTGACACGGCGGGTCGCCCAGCGTTGACTGACAGACGGCGTACTGCCCATTCCTCCGGTGACCGTGGCGGCCGTGATCAGCACGGTGACGCCCTTCCGGAGCGCCCCGCCCGATCGGCACCGCCGGTCGACACCACCGGTCGTCGCCACCGGATCGCCCTGCGCGCCCGGCCGGTACGACGCACAGGAAGCGGCACACGATGATGTACGACCAGTCACGCGCCCAGCAGCCCGCGGACAAGCAGCCCGGTTCGGCCGGGCGGCGCGTGCCGGGCCCGGAGCCGCTGCTCGGGGCGGACGAGCGGGCCGAGCTCACCGGGCGTCTCAACCACGCCCTCAACACGTTCGCGCACAGCCCGCTGGAGGCGCTGGAAGAGGCCGAGACCGCGTTCGACGAGGCCGCGGCGCAGCTCATGAGCGCTCTCACCGAACGACGGCGCGCCCTTCACGAGGGCTGGCACGGCCAGGACCCGGAGACCCAGGGCGAGGAACTGCGGCACGCGCTGCGGCAGTACCGCGAGATGACCCAGCGGCTGCTGCGCATGTGAGCACGCGCTCGCCCCCGGTTCACCCCCTCCGTCTCCCGCCCCCGGTCACCCGGCCGGTGCTGCCCTGTTCTTCCGACTCCGGTGCTGCCCCGGGTCTTACGGTCCGGTGACGTGGCGGGCGTGGTGCTGCCGCCGGACCCGCAGTCGGTCCTAGCGTGCCTTCCATGCGTGTACTGGTCACCGGCGGTGCCGGGTTCATCGGACGTCATGTCGTCGCGGCCCTGCGGGCGCGAGGCCACGAGGCGGTCGTGTTCGACCTGCGGGAGGGACAGGACGTGCGGGACGCGGCGGCCGTCGCGCAAGCGCTGTCCGGCGTCGACGCCGTGTGCCACCAGGCAGCGATGGTGGGTCTGGGCGCCGGGTTCGCCGACGCGGTCGACTATGTGTCGCGCAACGACCTCGGCACGGCCGTGCTGCTAACCGGGATGGCCGACGCGGGGGTACGGCGGCTCGTGCTCGCCGGTTCGATGGTCGTGTACGGGGAGGGGCGCTACGTCTGCGGACGGCACGGTGTGGTCCGGCCCGGGCCGCGGGCCGTCGCCGATCTGGACGCGGGCCGCTTCGAGCCCGTATGCCCGCTCTGCGGCGCGGAGTTGGCGCCCGGTCTGGTGGGTGAGGACGCTCCGCTCGATCCGCGCAACGTGTACGCGACGACCAAGCTCGCCCAGGAACACCTCGCGGCGGCGTGGGCCCGCTCCACCGCCGGCACCGCGGTGTCACTGCGCTATCACAACGTCTACGGCCCCGGGATGCCCCGCGACACCCCGTACGCGGGCGTCGCGTCCTTCTTCCGTTCCGCGCTCGCCCGCGGTGAGGCCCCGCGCGTCTTCGAGGACGGCGGACAGCGGCGCGACTTCGTCCACGTGACCGACGTGGCCGCCGCCAACGTGGCCGCTCTTGAGGCGGGTTCGCCGGACGGGGCGCTCGCCGTCTACAACACCGGCAGCGGCGATCCCCGTACGGTCGGCGAGATGGCCCGGGCGCTGGCGGACGCGTACGGGGGCCCCGAGCCGGTCGTGACCGGGGAGTACCGGCTGGGCGACGTACGGCACATCACCGCGGACTCGGCCCGGCTGCGGGCGGAGCTGGGGTGGAACGCGGAGACCGGATTCGCCGAGGGGATGAAGGAGTTCGCGACCGCGCCGCTGGGCGGGTGAGCGGGACGGAGCCGGGCGGGGAGCGCCACGGGGACCAGGGCCGGGAACGACACGGGGACCAGGGCGCGGGGCGGGGCGGGGAGTGGGGCCGCGGGGGCGGTGCTCACACCCCCGCCATCGGCAAGGTGACCTCGAAACGGCAGCCGCCGGGGACGTTGTGGACGGCGGCCATGCCCCGGTGCGCCTCCACGATGCCGCGGACGATCGCGAGCCCGAGACCCGCCCCGGCGGGCGGCGTACGGGCATGGGTGCCGCGCCAGCCGGTGTCGAAGACCCGCGGGATGTCCTCCTCCGGGATGCCCCCGCAGCCGTCGGTGACGGACAGGACCACGCCCGCGGCCGAGCGTTCGGCGGCCACCGCGACCGTTCCGTCGGCGGGCGTGCGGCGGATCGCGTTGACGAGAAGGTTGCCGAGGACCCGGCTCATCTCCTTGCCGTCCACCTCGACCGGCACCTGCTCGATCCGGCTGCCGACCAGCCGCACACCGTGCTCGCGGGCCAGCGGGTCCGCGCCCGCGAGGGCATCGCCCACGAGGTCGTACACCGAGACGCGGGAGGGGGAGAGGACGAGCGCGCCGGCGTGGATCCGGGAGAGTTCGAAGAGGTCTCCGACCATGTCGTTGAGGCGTTCCACCTCGGTGCGCATCTGGCGCAGATAGCGGTTCGGGTCCGCCGCCACCCCGTCCTCCAGGGCCTCCGACATCGCGCGCAGACCGGCGAGCGGGGTGCGCAGGTCGTGCGAGATCCAGGCGACGAGTTCGCGGCGCGAGGTCTCCAGGGCCCGCTCGCGGTCACGGGACTCGGCCAGCCTGCGGCTGGTGTCCGCCAGTTCGCGGCTGAGCGCGGAGAGTTCGGCGGTCGTCCGGCCGGTGGGAGCCGCGAAGGCGCCGCCGTCGCCGAAGGACCGGGCGGCGAGGGTCAGCGCCCTGCTGCGGGCCACGACCCAGCGGCCCAGCAGCAGCGCGGTGACCAGGGAGACGACGGCCGCCATGGCGACCACCGTGGTGACCACGCTCAGGTCGTGCGGCGACAGGAACATCGCCCACGCCACCGCCAGGGTTCCCGCGAGCATCGCGCACACCGCGACGGCGACTATGACGGCGAGGGACGCGGTGAGCGAACGGTGCCGGAGGATCCGGAGGGCGCCCGCGCCCAGGAGGCCCGCCGCGGCGGCGCCCAGGAAGGCGTACAGAGCCATGACCGCTATGTCGTTCACGAGCCGCTCTCCCTCACGGTCGCGGGATGTCCCCGTCCGGGCCCGGCGGACCCGCCCTCCGATCCCGTGACGTCCGATCCCGTGGTGTCCGATCCCGCCTCGTCGAAGCGGTAGCCCACGCCCCACACCGTCTGGATCAGGCGGGGCCGGGCGGGATCGTCCTCGACCTTGCCGCGCAGTCGGCGTACGTGGACGGTGACCGTCGAGAGGTCGCCGAAGTCCCAGCCCCACACCTCGCGCATCAGGTCCTCACGCGCGTACGCGCGGCCGGGGTGGCGCAGGAAGAAGGCGAGGAGGTCGAACTCGCGCAGGGTGAGCGCGAGTTCGGTGCCGTTCTTGGTGGCGCGGCGGGCCGACGGGTCGACGGCGAGCCCGGCCGCGTGCAGCGGGCGGGCGGCGGCCACCGGCCGGGTCCTGCGGAGCACGGACTCGACCCGCAGGACCAGTTCCCGGGGGCTGAAGGGCTTGGTGACGTAGTCGTCGGCGCCGACCTCCAGGCCGAGGATCCGGTCGTCCTCGTCGCCGCGCGCGGTGAGCATGATGACCGGCACGGGCCCCTGGGCACGCAGCCGGCGGCACACCTCCAGGCCGTCCATGCCCGGCAGCATCAGGTCGAGCACCACCAGGTCGGGCCGGTGCGCGGCCGCACGGGCGAGCGCGGCGATGCCGTCCGCCGCCCGGTCCACGCGGTACCCGGCGCGTTCGAGGTACCCGGAGACGACCTCGGCGACGGTCGGATCGTCGTCCACGACGAGCACACGGGTGGACGGGGCGTCCTCGGGCCGGTCCGGAACGGTGGCCGTGCTCGGCGTCGGTGCGGGACCTGGGGATTCGGGCGGTCGATCCATGGATCCAGCGTCCCACCCGGACCGGTCCGGTGCGGCTCCTCCACTCCGACGTCCGAGTTTCGTAAGGACATGAAGTCCGCTATATCCCTTTCGCGTTCGTAAGGTGAAGGCCGTGACAACCCTTCCCGTACCGGACCCGGACGTCGACCTGGTCCTTCCCTGTCTGAACGAGGCCGGCGCCCTGCCCTGGGTGCTCTCCCGGATCCCGCCCGGCTGGCGCGCGCTGGTCGTGGACAACGGCTCCACGGACGGCTCCGCGGAACTGGCCCGCGCGCTGGGCGCCACCGTCGTGCGCGAGGAGCGCCGCGGGTTCGGTGCCGCCTGCCACGCCGGGCTGACCGCCGCCACCGCCGCCATCGTGTGTTTCTGCGACTGCGACGGTTCCCTCGACCCGGCCCTGCTCCTGCCGTTCGTCGCCGAGGTGCGGGCCGGGGAGTCCGACCTCGTGCTCGGGCGGCGCCGGCCGACGGAGCGCGGAGCCTGGCCCGCGCACGCCCGCGCGGGCAACATCGCGCTGGCCCGGATGCTCCGGCGCCGCACCGGCCTGCGCCTGCACGACCTCGGCCCGCTCCGCGCGGCCCGCCGCGAGGCGCTGCTCGGCCTCGGGCTCACCGACCGGCGCAGCGGCTATCCGCTCCAGATGGTGGTGCGCGCCGCCGACGCCGGCTGGCGCGTGGCCGAGCACGACGTGCCGTATCTGGCGCGTACCGGCGTCTCCAAGGTCACCGGCACCTGGCGCGGTACCTGGCAGGCGGTACGGGACATGCGGCGCGTCCTCGCCGAACCGCCCACGCCCGCCCCGGTGCCCGCCCGGACCGGAGTCCAGGTCCCGGCTCCGTCACCGGCCGCCGACCCCGCACCGTCCCGAGGAGGAACCGCCCAGTGAGCGTCACTCTGCTCGTCATCGCCAAGGAACCGCGTCCCGGACGGGTCAAGACCAGGCTCACCCCGCCGTTCACCCCCGAGGAGGCCGCGGCACTGGCCCAAGCGGCACTCGTGGACACCCTGCGCGCGGTGGCGGCGACACCGGCGCGGCGCCGGGTCCTCGTGCTCGACGGAGCGCCCGGCCCCTGGCTTCCGGCCGGCTTCGACGTCGTACGACAGTGCGCGGGCGGTCTGGACGAGCGGCTGGCCGCGGCGTTCGCCGGCTGCGACGGACCCGCGCTGCTCATCGGCATGGACACGCCCCAGGTGACGCCCGCCCTCCTCACGGTGGACTTCGCGGACTGCGACGCGTACTTCGGGCCGGCCGAGGACGGCGGCTTCTGGGCGCTGGGGCTCGCCGAGCCCGACCCGGAGCTCCTGCGGGGCGTACCGATGTCGACGAGCACGACGGGTGCCGTGCAGCGGCGGCGGCTGGTCGGGGCCGGGCTGCGGGTGCGGGACCTTCCCCGGCTGCGGGACGTCGACACGGCCGCGGACGCGACGGCGGTCGCGGCGGCCGCGCCCGGAGGCGCCTTCGCGGCGGAGCTGGACCGGCTCGGGGTACTGGTCGCCCCAGGCGCGGGACACGTTCCCCCGCCCCCCGGGAGCGAGGCGACCGCCACGGCCTCGGGCTTCGTCGCCGGGCTCAGAGCCGGACGGCCCGCCGATGCCCCGGCCGACATCCGAACGGGCCGGGACCTCGGCACGGTGGCCAGGCAACGAGGTGCCGACCGATGAGCGGCCCACGGACCAGCACGAAGACGGGCCCGGAAGCGGGCCCGGGGACGGTACCGGGCCCCGGGACAGGACCGGGGACGGAACCAGGACCGAGGACGGAGACGGGAAGGGCCTCGGAAGCGGGCGAGGCGAGGACCGGAAGCCGGGCCGGAGGCGCGGGCGTTGGCGACGACACAAGCGATGGCGGCAGCAGGAGCAGAAGCGTCGGCGGGAGCGAAGGTACCGGCGGCCGGAGCGCCGTCGACAGCGGCGGCCGGAGCGGAGCCGGGAACTGGAGCGGCAGCGCCGACGGCGGCAGTGGAGGCGCGGGCGGCGGCAGGAGCCGAGCGGCCGGCGGCGGGAGCCGAGGTTCTGGTTCTGTGGGTGGTGGTCCGTCCGGGCGGGCCGCGCGGTCCTGGGCCGCCGATCCCTACGCGGAGGCGCTGGGCGCCGGCCGGGGTCCGCTGTTCCTGCGCCGGACGGACGGCTGGCTCCTCCCCCTGGAGGTGGAGCGCTGGTGCGCCCGCGCCGACGCGGTGGACCTCCAGGTGCTCGCCTACTGCGAGGGTCCCGTCCTCGACGTGGGATGCGGGCCCGGACGCCTGGTCGCGGAACTCGCGGCACGCGGCCGGCCCTCGCTCGGCATCGACGTCAGCGAGGCGGCCGTGGCCCGCACGCTGCGGCTCGGCGGACGCGCGCTGCACCGGTCGGTCTTCGAGCCGTTGCCCGGCGAGGGCCGCTGGGGCACCGCCCTCCTCGTCGACGGCAACATCGGCATCGGCGGCGACCCGGCCGCCCTCCTGCGCCGCACGGCCGAACTCCTCGCCCCGGGCGGCCTGCTGATCGCCGAGACCGTGCCGGGCGCGGACATCGACGAACGCGTGGACGTCCGTATCGTCCGCGCCGCGCATCCCGGCGACCCCGACCACGCCCACCCCGGCGACCACGCCCACCCCGGCGACCGCACCGACCCCGCGGCCGGTGCGGCCGGGGGCGGGGACGCGGGCGAGGCCCAGGACGCGTCCGGGGACCGGACCGCCTTCCCCTGGGCCCGGCTCGGCACCCCCGCCCTGCTCCGGCACGCGGAGCGCGCCGGCTGGCGCGCCGACGCTCAGTGGTCGGCGGGCGGACGCTCCTTCGTGGCCCTGCGCAACGGGCCGCGGCCCGGGGCCCGGAGGGACCGCAGGACCAGCAGCAGCGCGGACCCGGCGAACAGCGCCGCCGTGATCAGCAGCCAGCGGGCGAGGAACCCGTCGGCCGGGAGGGCGGTCGCCGAGCGGTAGCGGTCGGCGACCTGCCCGCTGATCAGCGGGAACCACACGAGCAGCAGGAGAGCGGAGAGAGCCGCCGGAACCCGGACGTACATCGTCCGGTCCCGGTGGCCGCTCGCGTCCAGCGTCGTCGCGACGGCCCGGTCCGCACCGGCGTACAGCGGTACGAGCACGAGGTCGTGCAGCACGGCGGCGCCCACGAACCAGAGCGCCACCCGGGACCAGTCGGCCGAGAGCAGCCGCAGCCCGGCGTAGGCGGCGAGGGCGAACGCGCAGGCGAGAAGCAGCAGTTGGAAGGGGCTGCCGATCAGATCACGGACCCGGCGCGAACCCGCGGCCGGTCGTCGTGGCGCGGATCCTCCCGGTCCGGATCCTCGCGGTCCAGGGCGTCGCGCTCCAGGGCTTCGCATCACAGGTCTCCGAACGTCATACGGGCCACCCACTTGGTGTTGAGCACACCGGGCGCGGCCGGGACGATGACCCGCGCCGGGTAGCCGTGATCGGGGGTCAGGTCCTCGCCGTTGACGAACAGCGCGAGCAGGGAACGCGGGTCGCGCACCTGGTTGTCCCGCAGCGCGGCCACCCGGAACGCGCCGTGCCGCTGCAACGACTCCACGAGCACGTCGGGGGCCGCCTCCGTCTCGTAGCCGACGAGCCCCGCCAGGTCACGCAGCCGCACCCCCCGCCACCACTGGTCGGACGTCGACCAGCCCTCCACGCAGGCGATGGGCAGCGCGGCGCTGTGCAGGGGGAGCCGGAGAAGGTCGGCACGGCTCAGCCGGACCGTCCGTCCGTTCCCCGTGACGACCAGGCGCCAGGCCTCGTCGCTCGTCTCGGTGGCGGTGATGCCCCGTGAGGCGGCCGTCTTGTTGATCTGGAAGCCGCCCGGCCCCGAGCCCGGTTCGGCGCCTCCGTGCGGGGTCAGCAGTGCCGTCTCGCGCAGCGGCCCGTCGAAGCTGTGGCCCGCCGAGGTGGCGGCCAGCAGCAGCGATCCGCCCCCGACGAACCCGAGGGCCCCGCGCCGCGAGACGGTGGGCGGCAGCGGGTCCGGGGACACCAACGTGTCCTCGGGCCGCGCCGGTTCACCTGGTCCGGCGGGTGGACCCGCCGCCTCCGGCTCGTCCGGGTGACGCATCCGGCGCAGGTTGCGGAACGCCGCCGGCACCCGCAGGACCGCGTGCGCGACGAACGCCGCGATGAACACCCAGGCCCCGTAGAAGTGCAGCGTGTAGAAGGAGCCGGGGAAGACGTAGTCGAGCTGGATGTTCAGCACGCCGGTGGTGAACTCGAAGAGCGCGCCCCCGACCAGAAGCAGCAGCGAGAGCCGTTCCAGGGCGTGGGCGAGCGAGCGGGCCGGGGGCAGCTCGAACAGTTTCGGCACGACCGACCACAGCTTGGCCAGCAGGACGGGGATCAGCGCGAGGCCGAGCGTGACGTGGACGCCCTGGGTGAGGCGGTACAGCCAGACCGGACCGGTCGGCCAGGAGAAGAGGTAGAAGCCGAGGATCCCCTTGTCGGGGGTCTTGTCGTTCACGGGCGAGAGGTTCGGGTTGTAGGCCGCGTACGACAGGAGCCCGGTCACGAACAGCACTGTGATGCCGGCGAGGAGCACCACGCCGAGCACCGAGGTGAACCAGGGGCCGCGCAGCGGGCTGCGCCAGAACGCGGGGGACGAGGGAGACCGTGGCATGCCCCGACCGTAGGCCGCGGGCACCCCCCGAACGGGTTCTCAAACCATGACGAAACTCTGACGTCCACCTCAGTGGCCGCTGTCGCGGGCACCTCCCGGCCTAACGTGCGAGGAGTGAACCGCGACCTCCCCCGCGATCTGCCGCGCGATCTGCCGCGCTCCCGCCCCGAAGACCTCCCCGGGGCTCCTCCCCCACCCTCCGACGTCCTGGCGCGGGCCCGGGACCGGGCCCGGTCCCCCTGGCTGTCCCGGACGCTGCTGGGCGACCGGCCCCGCGACACCCGGCGCGACCTGGCCGCCGCCCTGGCCGCCGGGCTGCTCGTGCTGACGGCGGCCGTCGTCGGTCACGTCATCGAGCACCGCTACGGCACCCTGTTCGTGAGCGCGGCTCCGCTGCTCGGGCGCTGGGGGCCGCACGCCGGACCCGGCACCGCGGCCGCGATCGCCGTGGCCGTCGCGGTCGTGGCGTACGGACCCGTCCTCGCCGCCCGGCTGCCCTGGCGGGGGCTGCTGCCGGCCGTGTGGGGCACGACGACGGCGTGGACGTTCTCGCTCGCGCTGATCGACGGCTGGCAGCGGGGCGTGGCCGGTCGTCTCACCACGCGGTACGAATACCTCCAGGTCATCTCCCCGGTCGACCGCTTCCACGACATCCCGGCCGCCTTGCGGGACTTCACCCACCACATCCTGCTGCACTCCCCCGACCACTGGCCCCCGCACGTCGCCGGGCATCCGCCGGCCGCCACCCTCACCTTCGTCCTCCTCGACCGGGCCGGTCTGGGCGGCGGGGCCTGGGCCGGCGTCTGGTGCGTCGTCGTCGGCGCGACGGCCGGGGTGGCGGTGCTCGTCGCCGTGCGGGCGCTGGCCGGTGAGGCACTCGCCCGCCGTGCCGCGCCCTTCCTCTCCCTCGCCCCGGCGGCCGTGTGGATGGGCACCTCCGCCGACGGCTACTTCGCGGCCGTCGCCGCCTGGGCCCTGGCCCTGCTGGCCCTCGCGGTCACCGGACACCGGCCGCGGACGGCCGGCCTCGCCTCCGGTCTCCTGTTCGGCCTCACCGCGTATCTCTCGTACGGCCTGACGCTGATCTCGGTGATCGCGGGCGCCGTCCTGCTGCTCGGGCGCCGTTCCCGGCTCCGTCCGCTCCCGTACGTGCTGGCCGGACTCACCGTCGTACCCCTGGTGTTCACCCTGCTCGGCTTCGACTGGTGGGAGGCCTACCGCCTGCTGGTCACCCGCTACTACGAGGGGGCGGGCGGCATCCGGCCGTACGGCTACTGGGTCTGGGCGAATCTCGCCTGCACGGTGCTGATCACGGGACCGGCGACCGCTGCGGGACTGCGCAGGGCCGGGGCGGCGGCCGGACGGATCGCGGTCGCGACGGTACGGACCCGGCCGGCCCCGGCGCCGGCCGGCCCGCCTCCCGCGCCCGCGCCGCCGGGCCCGGCCGCCGGGGAACCGGCGCGGCTCGCCGTCCTCGTCGTCGCGGCGCTGCTGGCCCTCCTCGTCGCCGATCTCTCCGGCATGAGCAAGGCGGAGACGGAGCGCATCTGGCTGCCGTTCGCGCTGTGGCTGCTCCCGGCGGGCGCGTTCCTCCCCCGGCCCCGTGCCTGGCTCGCCGCGCAGGCCGTACTGGCGCTGCTCCTCAACCACCTTCTGCTGACGGGCTGGTGACCCTCGGCTGCGCGAGCGCCGCTCCGAAGACCAGGCCGACGGCGATGGCCGTGACGATCGTGACGAGTTTCAGCAGGTCGCGGAAGCCCTCGACGGCGTAGCCGCCAGCCAGGGTGGTCAGCCCGCGCATGCCGAGGGAGCCGACGGTGAGGGTGAAGAAGCCGGGCAGGACCAGCACGAGCCGGGGCGGCTGGTGCGGGCGCAGGGTCAGCCGGGTGGCGACGGCGGACAGGACGGCGGCCGCGACGAACGTCCCGCCCGTCTCGCCGATCGCCTTGGTGGCCAGGGACTGCACGGCCACGGTGAGGTACACCAGCACGAGCAGGGGCCCCAGCAGCCGGAAGGGGACGGCGAAGGCGAGCACGGTGCCGACCGTGAAGACGATCCAGCTCAGGAAGAGGGCCCAGCGCGGCAGATCGGAGGCGGCGGCGAGGTCGAAGAGGGCGCGGGTGGAGGTGCCGGTGAGGAACAGGCCCAGCAGGACGCCGACATAGAGCTGGACGAGGAGGAACGCCGCGTAGACGAGCCGGATCGCGCCGGTGGTGATGTATCCGGCGGCGAGTTCGGCCGCGGCCGCGCTCAGGTAGTCGCCGGGGACGAAGAAGAAGAGCGCGGGCAGCATCAGCAGGACCGGCCCGCCGTGCGAGACGTCGCGGGCGAACACCTCGACGGTGATCACGGAGACGGTGGTCGAGACGACCAGCGGGAGCACCGTGGCGAACCGGGGGATCCGGTCCGCGGTGACGGCCAGCGCGGCGGCGACGGTGCCGAGGACCGCGGTGGCGCCGACCTCGTACCACGTGGACTGCATCAACGGGGCGAAGCCCAGCGTGAACAGGACGATGCCGAGCAGCTTGAGCCACCACGGGTAGGGCGGCTCGGACGACTCGATCGCGGCCAGCCTGCGGTCCGCCTCGGCCGCACCGATCCGTCCGGCGACGACGTCCTGGACGAGCGGCTTCAGCGCCACGACCTGATCGAGCCGGAAGACCTCGGGGAAGCCGCGCAGGGTCACCGTGCGGGAGTCGCCGCGGGTGCTGACGGTCAGTGCCGCGCCGTCCGGCACGAGAAGGACGGAGGCGTCGGCGCCCAGCGCGCGGGCGGTGTGCCGGACGGTGCGCTCGACGACGGCGGCGCCCTCGCCGCTGGATCGCAGCAGCAGCCCGGTCAGCCGGGCCAGGAACGCGGCGACGTCGTCCGGGGCGGCCTCCGTGTCCGGTCTCATCGGCCGCCTCCCCTCGACGTCCGGCCCGCCACGCGCCGGGATGCGCGCGCGGACCCGCGTCCAGCCTGCGGACCCTCCGTCCGCCCCGGCCAGCGAGGCGACCCGAACGAGTGAGAAGGCCGCCCGTCCGACGGCACGACCGCCACAGCGTGGTGAACCGCTCCCGTCCACCGGGGGCGTTGCTCACCCGGACGGGCCACTCGGCGCGCGGTGGCCGTCACTCGCGCGGAGGCTGGCGTCATCGCTTTCGACTCGGGAACAGGGAGGCGTCCGATGAGCTCGATGGACATGCCGGCGGACGCACCACGGCCGAGTGCGGGTGCGCGGACCGCCCGGGCCGCGGTCCCGGCGGCGCCGAGACTCACCTGGCTGACCCTGGCCCTCATGACGACCGCCTCGGTCGCGAGCCTGCGGGCCGCCCCCACGATGGCGGTGTACGGCCTGGCCTGCGTGTTCCTCTACCTGGTCCCGGCGATCGTGTTCCTGCTGCCGACCGCCCTGGTCTCGGCGGAGCTGGCCTCGGGCTGGAACGGCGGCGTCTACCGCTGGGTGAGCGAGGGCCTGTCCAAGCCGCTCGGATTCCTCGCCGTGTGGTGCCAGTTCGCGATGACGATCTTCTACTACCCGAGCCTGCTGGCCTTCGTGGCGAGCACCATCGCGTACATCATCGATCCCGCCCTGGCCTCCAGCGGTCTCTACACCGCGATCGTCATCGTGGTCCTGTACTGGACCGGCGTCTGGGTCTCCTCGCGCGGCACCAAGGCCCTCGCGGGACTGTCCAGTTGGGGTCTGGTCATCGGCACCCTGGTGCCCGGCACGATCCTCGTCGTGCTCGGCATGGTCTTCCTGGCCCAGGGCAACCCCTCGGCCGCGCCCATGACGGCCAGCCATCTGCTGCCGGCCTGGACGGGACTGGCCAGCCTCGTCCTGATCGTCAACAACTTCCTCTCGTACTCCGGCATGGAGATGAACGCCGTCCACGTGTCGTCGCTGAAGGACCCGGCGAAGGAATACCCGAAGTCGATGTTCCTGGCGATGGGCCTGGTGCTGCTGATCTTCATCCTGCCCGCACTGGCGATCAGCTGGGTGGTGCCCGCCGACCAGACCAGCCTCACCGCCGGTGTGATGCAGGCCTTCGACGCGTTCTTCTCGTACTTCGACATCGGCTGGATGACCCCGATCGCGGCGGTCATGCTGATCTCCGCGTCCCTGGCCGGCATGCTGACCTGGCTCGCCGGACCCTCCAAAGGCCTGCTGGAGATCTCCCGCAGCGAGGGCTATCTGCCGCCGTACCTCCAGCAGCTGAACCGCTTCGGCATCCAGCAGAACATCCTGGTGACCCAGGGCGTCGTGACGACGGTGATCGCGCTGGGCTACGCGTTCATCCCGAACGTCTCCAACGTGTACTGGATCTTCTCGACGATCACCACGCAGGTGTACCTCATCGTCTACCTGCTGATGTTCGTCGCGGCGATCCGGCTGCGGAAGAACCAGCCCGACCACCCACGCGGCTACCGCGTCCCGGCGCTGACCCTGGTGTGCGTCGTCGGCTTCCTGGCCTCCGCCGCCGCCATGGTCATCGGTTTCGTGCCGCCCTCGCAGTTCGGCAGCAACAGCGTCCTGGTGTACGTCGTCATCATCGGCTGCGGCCTGGGCGTCCTCGGTCTGCTGATCCCCTGGGCGTTCCTGAGGTTCCGCAAGCCGAGCTGGCAGACGGAGGCCGCGCGCGAGGAGGAGGCGGGGGCATGAGTCCCACCCGGTTCGCATCCGAGCACAAGTGGCTCTACTACGGCGCGATCGTCGTGCTGCTCGGTCTCGTCGTGGCCGGCCTCGTGCGCTACTCGGCGATCACGACGAACAACAAGGCCGTGAGCAAGGCCAACCAGCTCGCCGACGCCGCGGTGGAGGCCGGACTGCCGCGCCCCGACACCGAGTTGATCGCGAGCCTCCTGGGCACGGACGGCGGCCTGGTCTGCGACGATCCGGCCAGCGCCCTCAAGTCGGCGCTGTGGAAGATCAACGTGTCCAACGGCGCCGCGTTCGTCGGGCAGCGGCCCGTCATCGGTGACGGCAAGGCACTGCGGGCGGAGGCCACGATCATCGAGATCTACTGCCCGGAGAAGCTGGACAAGATCCAGGACAGGCTCGACGACCTGAAGACCGACGACACGGTGAGGCGGTGACCGTGTCCGAACTCGCCGAGACGATCGCCGGGTTGATGGGCCGGGCCAGGACCGACCTGGCCGAGCTGGTCGCCATCCCCTCCGTCGCCGACCCGCGCCAGTACCCGCCCGAGGAATGCCGCAGGGCCGCGCAGTGGGTGGCCGACGCCTTCACCGAGGCGGGGCTGCACGACGTGCATCTCGCCGAGACGCCCGACGGCAGCCACGCGGTCATCGGCCATCGCCCGCCACCGCCCGGCGCCCCCACCGTCCTGCTGTACTGCCACTACGACGTGCAGCCGCCGCTGGACGACGCCGCCTGGACCACCCCGCCCTTCGCCCTCACCGAACGCGACGGCCGCTGGTACGGGCGCGGCACCGCGGACTGCAAGGGCAACATCGTGATGCACCTGACCGCCCTGCGCGCGCTCGGCGACGACATCCCCGTCGGCCTGAAGTTCGTCGCCGAGGGGTCGGAGGAGCAGGGCACGGGCGGCCTGGAGAGCTACGTGGCCGAGCACCCGGAGCAGTTCCTCGCCGACGCGCTGCTCGTGTGCGACACCGGCAACGCGGAGGTCGGCACGGGCACCGCCACCGTCACCCTGCGCGGCCTCGCCAACGTCGTCGTCACCGTCGACACCCTGGCCGGAGAGATCCACTCGGGCATGTTCGGCGGCCCCGCCCCGGACGCGCTCGCCGCCCTCATCCAGATGCTCTCCACGCTGCGCGACCCGGCCACCGGCGCCACCCGCGTCGACGGACTCGACTGCGAGGGCGTCTGGGAGGGCGTCGGCTACGACGAGGAGCAGTTCCGCGCCGACGCCGGCGTGCTGGACGGCGTCCGCCTCACCGGGACCGGCACGGTCGCCGACCGGCTGTGGGCCCGCCCCGCCGTCACCGTCCTCGGCGTCGACTGCCCGCCCGTGGTCGGCTCGGCCGCCGCCGTGCCGCCGAGCGCGCGGGCCCGCGTGAGCCTGCGGATCCCGCCCGGCACGGACCCGGCGACGGCCCGCGCGGCCCTCACCCGGCATCTCACCGAGGCCGCGCCCTGGGGAGTCCGGGTGGGCGTCGAGGACGAGAGCACCGGCGCCCCCTTCCGGGCGGCCACCGACGGCCCCGCCTACGCGGCGCTCGGCCGCGCCATGAACGAGGTCTACGGCAGGCCCATGGCGTTCCTCGGCCAGGGCGGCTCCATCCCGCTGTGCAACGTCCTCGCCGAGACCTACCCCCGCGCCGAGATCATCCTCATGGGCGTGGAGGAACCCAAGTGCCTCATCCACGCGCCCGACGAGAGCGTCGACCCGTCCGAGATCGAGCACATGGCCCATGTCGAGGCCCTCTTCCTCCGCGCCTACGCGACCACCGGGGGCCGCGGCCGCTGAACGTATCCGCCCGCCCGCGCGTCCCCGTACCGACGCTACGGTGCAGGGGACGGGGAGGGCTCGATGAACAGGCGGAGCAGGATCAGGGAGACGGCCGGCGTCGTGGCCGTGAGTGCCGCGGCGCTCGTCGCGGTCCAGGGGTCGAGCGCCGGTGCGGGAGGCGACGAGAGCCGGACCGCGGAGCGCGTGACCGTGTGCGTCGGCACCCGGCCGACGGCCGGCCCGCCCGACCCGGAGACCTCGCTGGACCGGGTGCTGCGCTACGTCCAGAAGAGGGGCGAGACACGCTACGCGAGTGTCTTCACCGGTCTGTCCGCCGACGACGACCCGAGGACGGCGGACGTGTACCGCATCCCCTCCAAGGCGTTCGACGCGGACGTCTGCGCCCATGCGGAGAAGGGGACACGGCTGCGGTTGCACGACACCGACGTCACCGCGCGCCGGCTCGAAGCACTGGTCGACAGCACCGGCGACCGGATGGACCGCTGGGACGGCGAGTTCGACCTGCGGGAGGTGGGCCCGGACCCCAGTGGCTTCGTGTTCTTCGGCGTCGACGACCCGGCCAAGGCCGATCTCGTCCTCAAGAAGGATCTCGGTCCGTTCTGGGCGCGACACATCCGGGTGGAGTACGCGGAGTCGGCGTCGCCCCTCTGACACCGCGGCGGACCGGGCGAGAACCCCTCGCCGCGCCCCGGGGGCGACTCGCGCCGCGCCCGGGGTCCGGCTTGCAGGGGTGAGAAGCACCTGCCTATCGTCGCGGCCATGCAGTCCTACACCATCGGCCAGGCCGCCCGGCTCCTCGGAGTGAGCCCCGACACCGCCCGCCGCTGGGCGGACGCCGGGCGGGTGGCCACCCATCGGGACGAGAGCGGACGGCGCCTCATCGAGGGCCGCGACCTCGCCGCGTTCTCGGTGGAACTGGCCGGAACCGGTGGCGAGGAGGGCATCACGTCCCACACGTCCGTGCGCAACGCCTTCCCCGGCATCGTCACCGCCGTCAAGCTCGGCGACGTCGCCGCCCAGGTGGAGATCCAGGCGGGACCGCACCGGCTGGTCTCCCTGCTGACCCGGGAGGCCGTCGAGGAACTCGGCCTGGAGGTCGGCGTGGAGGCCACGGCCAGGGTCAAGTCGACCAACGTGCACATCGATCGCTCCTGACCGGCCGCCGGGCGCGAACGCTCAGCCGGGGACCCCGGCGGTCCAGGACGGATAACGGCCGTCCACCCGGATGCTGTTGATGCCGCTGATGTGCCGGGCCCCGCACCGGTCCTGCGGCAGGACCAGTTGCGGTCCCGCCCGGTCCAGCGGCGTGCCGTCGATGCCCACCGCGAGCAGCACCGGGGCGTCGGCGAAGTCGGGGTCGATCTCGGCCCAGGTGAGCAGGGCGTGATGGCCGTCCGCGCCCGCCACCGCGATGAGGAAGCGCAGCCGGTCCTTGCGACGGGACGGATCGAAGCGGGGACCGGCGTCCCGCAGCACGTCGTGCAGCAGCGGGCCCTCGAATCCGTGGTGGCGCACACCGCTCGTGGCGCACTCGAAGGCGACGCGCGCACGGTGCTGGGGCCAGGCGAGCAGGTCGGGCACGGTCAGCAGGGCGGGCCGGGCGAGGTCACCGCTCAGAGCGAGTTCCGCGAGCGGGGGAGCCGGCGGCGTCGGCTGTGCAAGGGACTGGCTCACTGGACAGCACCTCCCGGTGGACCGTACCCCGCACGCAACCCGAGGCAAACGCACATGCGTACATCCGAAGCCCGTGGGCACAGCTCATGCGATGCGACAGGAGACGTACAGCTTGCATATGCGGAAGTATGATCAGGCCATGGCAGAACGTGAGCTCAGGACTGAGGATCACGACGGAGGTCTCAGCGGGCCTCCGAGTCTTCGAGGGAGTAGATCCGTGATGACCCGATCCGCGCGCCGGACCCGCCGCACCACCCGGACCCTTCAGGCGGCCGGCATCGGTGCCGCCGCGCTGCTGGCCCTGAGCGCCTGCTCCTCCTCCGACTCGTCCGACTCGCCGGAGAAGGCGAAGGGGTCGACGTCGGCGTCCTCCTCGCCGAAGCTCTCCGGCACGGTGACCGTGTTCGCCGCCGCCTCCCTCAAGGAGAGCTTCACGGCCCTGGGCCAGCAGTTCGAGAAGGCCCACCCGGGCACCAAGGTCACCTTCAGCTTCGGCGGCAGCGACAGCCTCGCCGCGAGCATCACGGGCGGCGCGCCCGCGGACGTCTTCGCCGCGGCCAGCCCCAAGACGATGGCCATCGTGACCGACAAGGGCGACGCGGCCACCACCCCCGAGACCTTCGTGCGCAACCAGCTCGAGATCGCGACCCTGCCCGGCAACCCGGACAAGATCGCCTCCCTGAAGGACCTCACCAAGTCCGGCCTCAAGGTCGTCCTGTGCGACAAGACCGTGCCGTGCGGGGCCGCCGCCCAGAAGGCGCTGGACGCGAGCAAGCTGAAGCTCACCCCCGTCTCCTACGAGCAGGACGTCAAGAGCGCCCTGACCAAGGTGGAGCTGAAGGAGGCCGACGCGGCGGTCGTGTACAAGACCGACGTGAAGGCGGCGGGTGACAAGGTGGAGGGCGTGGAGTTCCCCGAGTCCGCCGACGCCATCAACGACTACCCGATCGCCCTGCTCAAGGACGCGCCCAACGGCGCCGCGGCCAAGGCGTTCATCGAGCTGGTGCGGTCCCCCGAGGGCCAGAAGGCACTGACGGAGGCCGGCTTCCTGAAGCCATGAGTGATCCCCTGACCCCGCCCGCCGCGTCCGGCGCCCCGGCCGCCGACACCCTCGCCGGTGGACCGCGGCGCGGGCGCGTCCGGACGCCGGGCCGGGTGCGGGGCAAGGTGCCGCTCCCCCTGCTGCTCCCGGCCCTCGTCGGGCTCGCGTTCCTGCTCCTCCCGCTGATCGCGCTGCTCGTACGGGCGCCCTGGCGCAGCCTGCCGGAGCAACTGGCCAAGCCCGAGGTGTGGCAGGCCCTCCAGCTCTCCCTGTTCTCGGCCACGGCGGCCACCGCGGTGAGCCTGGTGCTCGGGGTGCCCCTCGCCTGGCTGCTGGCCCGTACGGAGTTCCCGGGCCGCGGACTCGTCCGGGCCCTGGTCACCCTGCCCCTCGTCCTGCCTCCGGTGGTCGGCGGTGTCGCGCTGCTGCTGGCCCTCGGCCGCAACGGCGTCGTCGGCAGACTGCTCGACTCGTGGTTCGGGATCACGCTGCCCTTCACGACGGCCGGGGTCGTCGTCGCCGAGGCCTTCGTGGCGATGCCCTTCTTGGTGATCAGCGTGGAAGGCACCCTGCGGGCGGCCGACCCGCGCTACGAGGAGGCCGCCATGACCCTCGGCGCCTCCCGCTTCACCGCGTTCCGCCGGGTCACCCTGCCCCTCATCGCGCCGGGCATCGCCGCCGGTTCCGTCCTGGCCTGGGCCCGAGCCCTCGGCGAGTTCGGCGCGACGATCACCTTCGCGGGCAACTTCCCGGGCCGCACCCAGACCATGCCGCTGGCCGTCTATCTGGCCCTCCAGAGCGACCCCGACGCGGCGATCGCCCTGAGTCTCGTCCTGCTGCTGGTGTCGGTCGCGGTGCTCGCCGGACTCCGGGACCGCTGGATGACGGCGGCCTCATGACGGACACGAGGACGAGCCGGACGACGGACACGGGCACGCAGGACGACGCCTGGCACGGGTACGAGGACGACGCCTGGCACGGGTACGAGGACGACACCGGGGACGGGTACGAGGACCGTACCCGGCGTCCGCACGAGGGTGGGGTGATCGCGTCATGACCGAGGCGAACCCGGTGGCGAAGGACGCCCCGTCCGGCCCGGGCCTCGACGCCCGCCTCGTCGTCCGGCGCGGCTCGTTCCACCTCGACGTGGCGCTGTCCGCCGCCCCCGGGGACGTCGTCGCGCTGCTCGGCCCGAACGGCGCGGGCAAGACGACCGCGCTGCGCGCCCTGGCCGGGCTCACCCCGCTGTCCGAGGGCGGCCGGCTGCTGCTGGACGGCGCCCGTCTGGACCGTACGCCGCCGGAGTTGCGCCCCGTCGGCGTCGTCTTCCAGGACTACCTCCTCTTCCCGCATCTGTCCGCGCTCGACAACGTCGCCTTCGGACCGCGCTGCCAGGGCGTGCCCAAGGCGGAGGCCCGCGCCCAGGCCGCCGCGTGGCTGGAGCGCATGGGCCTCGCCGCGTTCGCCGGGACCAAGCCGCGCCGGCTCTCCGGCGGACAGGCACAACGGGTCGCCGTCGCCCGCGCCCTCGCCACCCGCCCCCGGCTGCTGCTGCTCGACGAACCGCTCGCCGCGCTCGACGCCCGTACGCGGCTGGACGTGCGGGCCCAGCTCCGGCACCATCTGGCCGACTTCGAGGCGGTCGCCGTCCTCGTGACGCACGATCCGCTCGACGCGATGGTGCTCGCCGACCGGCTCGTGGTCGTCGAGGACGGCCGGGTGGTCCAGGAAGGCGGCCCCTCGGACATCGCCCGCAGACCGCGCACCGACTACATCGCCCAGTTGGTCGGGCTCAACCTCTACCGGGGCGCGGCCGAGGGCCACACCGTACGGCTGGAGGCGGGCCCGGCGATCACCACGACCGAGCGGCTCGACGGACCCGTCTTCGTGGCGTTCCCGCCGGGCGCCGTGACCCTCCACCGCGACCGCCCCACCGGCTCCAGCGCCCGCAACCTGTGGCAGTGCCGTGTCGCGGGTCTGGAGACGCACGGCGACCAGATCCGCGTGGACCTCACCGGCGAGCTCCCGCTCGCCGCCGACCTGACGACGGTCGCCGCGGCGGAACTCGGCCTGCATCCCGGCGCGCCCGTCTGGGCCACGGTGAAGGCGGCCCAGACGCACGCCTATCCGGCGTAGACCCTCGTCTACGCCCCTGTCTGCGTCTCCGCCGGGACCGCCGTCGCGCGGACCATCACGCAGTCGAACTCCACCACCCGGCCGGTCGCCTCCTCCCGCGACACCGGGTACATGCCGGTGATCTCGAAGCCGCGCTCCTCGTACACGGCGATGGCCTCGCCCATGCGGGGGCTGCCCTCGTACAGCCGCAGCGTGGCGACCTCCGACTGCATGCCCACGAACTCCGCCGCGCGATCCCCGGCGCCCGCGAACACCTCCAGGTCGTAGCCCTGGGTGTCCATCTTCAGATAGGGGCGGGGGTCGTCGATCCCGGCGAGGGCCGCGTCCATCATCCCGTCGAGACGGCGGACCTCGATCTCCTCCGTACGGGTCTTGGCGAATCGCTTGTAGCGGTCCTTGCCGTAATCGCTGGGCGGGAGAAGGGAGTTCATGGTGTTCCAGCCCACGTGGATGGACTGGGTGGTGTCCTCCCGTCCGAGCCCGATCCGGTGCACCCGCCAGTCGGGGTCGCCCTCGGCGGCCTGCCGGAGCTTCTCGAAGGCCTCCGCTGTCGGCTCGAAGGAGACGATCCGGCCGGTGTAGCCGAGGCGGCGCAACTGGCGGCCGTACTGACCGGAGTTGGCGCCGACGTCGAAGACGCAGTTCACCTCGTACCGGTCCAGCAGGGCGGTGACGTGCTGCCCGCACAGATAGGACGCGGCCGAGAGCTGGAACTTGCGCTCGTCGGCCGCCGTCTCCTTCTCGTCGAGCAGGAGACGGGCGCCGGTGTCCCCGAGCGGGACCTGCTTCCAGGCCGCCGTCCGCCCCCGCAGCACCAGATCGGCGCCCTTGCCCAGGGCGACGCGTCTGCGCACACCGCGCCGGTAGACCACCGCGGCTCCCGATCCGAGGTCCAGCACCTGCACCCCGATCCGGGGAAGCAGACCTAGCAGCTTTCTGTGAAGGGTCGCCATGGACCACACCCTGTCAGACATCCCCGCGCGTCCACCGGCAGTTGGTTGAACCGCCCTTCGGCCGCGTGATAGAGGCAGGGGGTGACCTCACCTGAGACCGGCATCCCGCCACTGGCCGCCGCACTGGGCATGAGCCCCCACCCGGAAGGTGGCTGGTTCGTCGAGACCTGGACCGCGCCCCAGGCCTTCCTGCCCGACGGCTACCCGGGTCCCCGCGCCGCCGCCTCCGCCATCTACTTCCTCCTCACGCCGGGCGACACCTCCGCCTGGCACACCGTCCGCTCGGACGAACTCTGGCTGTGGCACCGCGGCGGACCCCTCGACCTCCTGCTCGGCGGCGACGGGACCAGCCCCCAGTCCACTCCGCAGGTCGTCCGCCTCGGCCCCCGCGTCGAGGCGGGGGAGCGCCCCCAGGTCCTCGTCCCGGGCGGTGTCTGGCAGTCGGCCCGGCCGGCCGGTGACGAGGAGGTTCTGGTCAGCTGCGTGGTGGCGCCCGGATTCGACTACGACGACTTCCATCTCCTGGACTCCGGTCGCTGAAGGGGCCGTTGACACGGAAGGGGCCGCCGAGGGACCGCCGGGCGTCCCTGGGACTGCCTCCGGGCGGCCTTCCGACCGCCTCGGTGCGTTCCTTGGCGGCTTTGTGACGCGGGTCCCCGGTTGCGGATCGCCCGGGTGGGGCATCACCCGAGGGCAGGACCGGCCGCGCACCGTTTCGCGCGGGGTCCCGGTCGACGGGGACGGAGCCGTCGGCCGGGTGCTTGTCGTCCTGGAGGGGGAAGAGAGGTGTCAGTCATGCGTGCGCACCAGCGCACCGTCCGGCCGACCGCCCGCGTGGAGTACACACTGCCGCGTACGGCCGTCTCGGCGGGCAGGGCCCGCAAGCTGACGACGGCGTTCCTGACCCGGCCGCGGTCACGGCTCGCCGCGCCGACCGCGGACCAGGTGGACGACGCCACACTGATCGCCTCCGAGCTCGTCGCCAACGCCGTGCGCCACGGGCGCAGCGGCTGCCGGCTGCGGCTGCAACTGGGGCACGGGCGGGTGACCGTCGAGGTCCACGACGACAGTCCGGGACGGCCGCGGATCGGCGTGCTGGACACGGAATCGGAAAGCGGCCGGGGCCTGGCCATGGTCCAGGAGCTCGCGCACAGCCTGGAGATCGTCAGTACCGGCTTCGGCGGCAAGACCGTACGCGCGGTGCTGGCGGTCCGGTAGCGGTTCGCCGAGATTTCGGGTTTGGCGCGGCCGAAAATGGGAACGCGAACCGAAAATTCATCGCAATTTCAATGACCGCGAAAAAGCAGACGGCCGGCGTCCGCACCATGTGGTGCGAGCGCCGGCCGTCCGGTGTCCCGGACTAGGCGGGGACGATGTTCTCCGCCTGCGGGCCCTTCTGGCCCTGCGTGACGTCGAAGGTCACCTTCTGGCCTTCCTGAAGCTCACGGAAGCCAGAGGTGGCGATGTTCGAGTAGTGGGCGAAGACGTCGGCGCCGCCGCCGTCCTGCTCGATGAAGCCGAAGCCCTTTTCCGCGTTGAACCACTTCACGGTGCCAGTAGCCATGTCAAATCTCCTTCGGGGCTAAGCTCGAAGGCCCACACCTCGTGGACCCGCGTCGCCGTAATGATTGCCCCAACCGGAATGCACCGGAAAAACTTTGGGAACCACAACTGCAACTGAAATCGACAGTAGCACGTCAGCCGCCTCGAAGGCGGCGCACTATCTCACCCCGCCACGGGGAATATCAAAATCTCGCGGACCCGTGCACCAAATTCTGTAACGGCCGGAGCAGATATTCGGGCGCCGCCGGGAAACACCGCCGCGGGGCCGCCCGGAAGCACCTGCCCGGAGCCGTCGGGAGCGCGTTCAGGCGTCCTGCGGTGTCGAACCGCGCAGCTCCTCGTTGATCCGCAGGGCTTCGTCGAGGCTGTCCTCCAGCGTGACGATTCTGCAGGCCGCCTCGACGGGCGTGCCCTGGTCGACGAGGTCCCGGGCGCGGGCGGCGATCCTGAGCTGGTTGCGGGAGTAGCGGCGGTGGCCGCCCTCGGAGCGGAGGGGGGTGATCAGCCCGGCCTCCCCGACGGCCCGCAGGAACGCGGGCGTGGCGCCGATCAGCTCGGCCGCACGGCCCATCGTGTAGGCGGGGTAGTCGTCGTCTTCGAACCGGTCGGTGGGGCTCATGGTGCTTCCCTGGGGCGCATGCATCACCTTCCACTCTGGCAGATCCGCGCCGGTACCGGACGGGGGCACCCGGTACCGGCCCGGCGGCATCCGCGCGCCGCACTCACCCGGACGGCCCGGTGCGCTGGTGGGGGGCGGTGGCCGGTGGTGGCGTGGAGGGACACAGCCCGTTCTCGGGACCGTCCTCGGGAGGCCCTCGCATGATCCGTCCGTCCTGTCTCCTCGCGTCCGCCCTGACCGCGGGGATGCTGCTCTCGACGGCCGCCTGCTCGGGCGGCGGAGGTGACGGCGGCGGCTCCGGCCGTACGGACGCACCCGCGTCCCCGGCGTCCACGGTCCCGGCCTCTCCCGTGGCCGAGGAGACCGGTGCCGCGAAGGCCTCGCCCTCCCCGTCCGTGCGTGCGCTCACCAAGGCGGAGGCGCAGTCGGCGCTGATCACCAACTCCGACCTGGGGTCGCAGTGGGACGAGTCGAAGGGCGTGGCGGCCTGGCACGACGCGGTGCTGAAGAGCAAGGTCGACGCCTCGGCGTTCGTCACCGACAAGGGGAACGCCCAGCAGTGCCAGAAGCTGCTGGACGGCCTGTACGCGGAGGACCTGCTCGGCAAGCCGCAGGGTGCAAGCGCGGTCACCGGCTTCGACGACAGCGACAACGACGCCCAGATGCGCTACGAGGTCGCCTCGTACGGGAAGAGCGCCCTGGACAGCAGGTTCGACTGGCTGAAGACGCTGCCGGACGTCTGCGACGAGTTCACGGCCGTCAACGGCAAGGGGGACAAGCAGACCGTCCAGGTCGTCTCGACCCATCTGCCCGATGTGGGGGACGCCCGCCAGGGCCTCCAGGTGACGATGAGCGGTGAGCTGGAGGGCGATCCCGAGACACTGACCCTCGACTTCGCGGCGGTGCGCGTCGGCGACAGCGCGCTGTCCCTCACCAACGGGGGCCTCTCGGGCACCGAGCACCAGTCGACGGAGCAGGCGGTTCAGGCGGGCACGAACCGGCTGAAGGACGTCCTGGCGGGGAAGTCGCCCGCGCCGACACAGGGCTGAGCGGGGGCCGGTGCCCGGATGCACCACGGCCCGGGCAACCTGTGGTGGGGCTGCCGCGGGCCGGAGGTGTCAGTGGGTGCGGTTCAGAGCCGGTCCATTCGGGTGTAGGGGCTCAGGACGCGGACCTGGCGAGCGCCGAAGTCGACGAGCATCGCGATGCCCTCTTCGACGCCGACGATCGTGCCCAGGCCGTACTGGTCGTGGGAGACGCGGTCTCCGAGGCTGAACTCCTTGGCCACGGGGACGACGGGTGCAGCGAAGGGGCTGGTGGGCAGGTGGCGCCGGGGCGCGGAGGATTTACTCATCGTGAATCCAGTATGGGCCCTATTCCGGCGGACGGTAGGGCCTGATGGTCTCGATCGCGCTCCGACTCGGCGTCCCCGGGGGCTACGGAACGGGGTGGGCGGGGTGCCCTGCGTACGGTCTCCGCCCGGCCGTCCGGGCGTTCTCTGAGGTCAGCCGACGGGGCCCCGGCTCCGTGATCTTTCCGGTGCGCGGGGCCGTCCTCCGGGCGAGCCTGTCGCGGACCGGACAAGCGACGGGGGCATCCGGGGGGCGGCAGCGTGGCGCGTCCGGGTCCGGCCGGCCGCGGGAGGCCGGCCGGACGCCCGGGTCAGCCCACCAGGAGTTCGCGCTTGAGGTCGCGCAGTTCCCGGGCGTCCATGTGCAGGCCGTCCTTCAGGTACGAGCGGAAGTCGCCGTACTGGGCGCGGACCTCGTCGAAGCCGGAGTTGAGGTACTCGGCGCGGACGTCGAGCAGGGGCTTGTAGACGGCGGCCTGGGCCGGCGGCATGGCCGCCAGCGTGGCCGCGTTCGCGGCGGCGCGGTAGGTGTTGCTGGCGAGGTAGTCGTTCATCACCGTGGAGCGCGGGACGCCGAGGGCGGTGAGCAGGGCCGCGCTGGACCAGCCGGTGCGGTCCTTGCCGGCGGTGCAGTGGTAGAGGACTCCGTCGCCGTCGGCGGCCCCGGCGTAGACGGTGGTGTAGGCGGCCCGCGCGCTGTTGCCGCTGACCATGAACTTCTCGCCGTCGACCATCATCCTGACGGCCTCGGCCTCGGTGGTCGGCATGGCCGTGAGCGTGGACGACCCGGCGAGGACGTCGGCGACGGTGTAGGAGGCACCGGAGGGCACCCGGTCCGGGGCCGAGGAGCGCTCCGACTCCATCCGCAGGTCGTACACCGCGTGGATGCCGAGCCGCCCGAGCTTCGCGAGGTCGGCGTCACTGAGCTTGTTCAGGGCGTCCGAGCGGTAGATCTCGCCCATCTTGACCCAGTGGCCGTCGCCGGTGCGGTAGCCGCCCGCGTCCCGGAAGTTGACCGCGCCGTCGAGCTTGACGAGCCGGTCGGCGAGGTGGAGGGAGCCGCCGTGCTGCGGGACGAGGTCGAACCACTGCCGGTCGGCGGCGGGCAGTCCGCGCACGGTGACGTCGCCCGTGGCGCCGCCCCTGGCGACGGTCCGTCCGGCGGCGCGCACGACCACCTGGCGCACTCCGGGGGCCTTCCACACGATGCGGTACGAACCGTCGTCACCGGCGGTGACGGTCGCGGACGTGAAGGGGATGTGCTTGGAGGAGGCGTGGGCCGGGGTGTGGCCGTGGCCGCCGGGCGTGGCGGAGGCCGCGGGGGCGGTCACGGAGACGGCGGTGAGCGCGAGGACGACACCGGCCAGGGATGCGATCTTCATGACCCGGATAGTTGGTGATTGAACCTAATTTCTGGTGTACACCGCCGGACATCCCGACAGCCCCCGCATGTCGGACCGGTGACCGGGGTCGGCCGGTGCCGGGGGGGAGGTCGGCCGGTACCGGGGGGGAAGGGGTGGCGGGACGTGGGAGCCGGCCGGGAAGGACCGGCCCCCGCGCCCGTTGAGCCTGAGCCCGCGGAGCCCGTGGGCTCAGTTCAGGTCCAGCCGGGAGTAGACCGCTCCCGTGGTGTCGCGGACGACGACGTGCCGGACGGCGTAGTCCTGGTCGGCGGCGGGCAGATCGGTGCTGACGTACCAGACGCCCCAGCCGGGGTTCCCCGCGAGCTCCAGCAGCTTGGCGTGCAGGGTTCCGGCCGTGGTCCGCACCGTGACCCGCGACGCGGTGCCGGTGCCGCCGTAGTACACGCCGGAGAGCGTGACGTGGCCCTGGGCGGTGCCCTCGACGAACGCGGAGACACCGGGCGTGTGCAGGTCGATGTTGCCGTTGACCACGTTCGTGAACTGGGGGTAGGGGTTGTCGGGCGTCGTCCAGTGCTTGCCCTCGGGCGTCAGCCAGAACTCGGCGCCGCCGGGCTCGGTGACGTGCTCGTCCGGCGCGACGATCCGGGCCGTGGGGGCGGTCTTGGCGACCTGGAGCACGGGGGCGTGTGCCGGGACCGCGGCGCCGTGCGCCGGCCGGGCGGCGGACGCCGATCCCGCCGGCGAGACCCCGTACGCGGCCGTGGGTGCCGTGATGAGCGCGGCGGCGGCCACGGCCACCGCCGCGTACCTCTTCTTACCTGCCATGGACGGACAACTCCTCGTGAGGGGGACGGTGTTCGGACGGTGCGGGGGCGCCGCTCCCCCGTGCGGACCTCGGGCGCCCGCCGGCCGGACGACGCCGGCCGGAGATCTCTCGCGCGGACCCGTCAGCCGAGCGCGCTCGTGGCTCGCCACTGGTCCCAGGCCAGGTTCCAGTCGCCGTAGCCGTTGCCGACGGCGACCGTGTCCCGGGAGCCGACGACCTTGACGACGTCGCCGGGGATCACCTCGTCGAAGAACCGCTTCGCGGGGCCGCCGGTGGCGAGTCCGACGCAGCCGTGCGTGACGTTCTGGCGGCCGCCGTAGACGTTCGCCTTCGGGTTCTGGTGGAGGTAGGTGCCCGAGGCGGTGAGGTGGACGGCGTAGTAGTAGTAATCCGCGTACTGGTCGCCGTAGCCGACCGACCGCGAGTCCATGAACACCTTGGACGCCTTGTCGGAGACGACCATCGTGCCGTTCCAGGTGTCCATGCCCGGCGCGCCCGCGGTGATCGGGACGCGGCGCGACGATCCGGCGGTTTCGAGCGTCATGAAGTGTGTACGGACATCGACAGTGGCGACGAAGGAGCGGCCGACCGTGAAATGCCTGGTGATTCCGGCCCCGGCCCGGACGGTGACCGCCGTGCCGGGCTTCCAGTACGCGCGGGGCCGGAAGTCGACGCGCTGCCCGTCGGCGAGGTTACGGTCCTTCACCCAGCCCCAGGAGCCCTCGGTGTCGGCGGTCACCTTCAACTGCCGCTCCACCGCGGCCCGTTCGGCCACCGGTATGGGACGGTCGAAGGTCACCGAGACCGGCATGCCGACCCCCACGGTCTGCCCTTCGGCGATGTTGACGTGCGCGCCCGGCAGGGGCCTGGGCGGTGTGGCCGAGGGCTTCGGCCGTGCCGTGCCCGTCGGTTCGGCGGTGGCGGCCGGCCTGCCCCCCGGCCCGGCCTCCCCGCCCCCGGCGTCGGCCGCCGCCCGTGCGGAGCAGCCGGCGAGCGCGAGCGCGCACAGCGCCGCCGCCGCGCTCCGGACGCGGACCGACCGGCCTCTGCGGCCCCGCGGTTTCCTGGTCATGGTGATCCCCCCGTGGTGTGTTTCGATGTGCGACGTACGGGACCTGTACGCGCGGCGGGGACGGCCTGGTTGCACACGGCCGGAGAATTCGCGGACATTCGGGCGGGGGGCATGACCGAGGAAGAGTTCGACGCGTTCTACGCGACCGCGTTCCCCCGGCTGACAGGCCAGCTCTACGCGTTCACGGGGGATCACGGCGAGGCGCAGGACGTCGTCCAGGAGGCGTTCGTCCGCGCGTGGGACCGGCGGCGCGAGTTCCTCGCCGACGGCGCTCCCGAGGCGTGGATACGGACCGTGGCGACACGGCTCGCGGTGAGCCGCTGGCGCCGGGCCCGCCGCTGGCTGGAACTGGTGCGCCGCACCCCGCCGGCCGACCACACCCCGGGCCCGGGGCCCGAACGCACCGCGCTCGTCACCGCGTTGCGCACGCTCCCCGAGGCGCAGCGGATGGCGATCGTTCTGCACCATCTGTGCGACTTGAGTGTCGAGCAGGTAGCCTCCGAGACCGGTGCCCCCGTCGGCACGGTCAAGGCCCGGCTCGCGCGGGGCCGGGCGGCGCTGGCACGGGTGCTCTCGGAGGATTCGGCGGATCCGGCCGGTTCAGCACGTCCGTCGGGCCTCGCGGGCGCGCCGGGCGAGGGGGAGAGGGAGGACGACCGTGTCCGATGAACTCACCACCGCCCTGCGCGAGTTGGCGACCGAGGCGGAGAGGCCTCCCGGGCTGACCGGTGCGGAGATCCGCGGCCGGGCCACGGGCCGCCGGCGCCGCCGTCGTACGGCCGTGGCCGCGGCCGGCGTCTCCGTCGCGGGCGCGCTCGCCCTGGTCGTGACGCTGGGCCCGGACGACGGGGCGCGGCACGAGCCTCCGCCGGCCGCGAGTCCTGGTCCCACGGTCGCCCCGAGCCTGCCGGTGTCCTCTCCGGACGCCACGATCGATCTGGGCAGGCGGGTGATCTCGGTGGCCGGCCAACGGCTGACGCTCCACGGCGACAACCTGACCACGGTCGGGCAGGCGGTCCGGACGACGGTCACCGGGAAGGAGGCCACCATGCGGGTCTCCGGCAGGACGGTCGGCTTCGGCGGGGGCTACTCCTTCAACGCCTCCTGGGTGGTCAGGCTCACCGATCCCGACGGCGGGACGGACTACGTGGGCTCCATGAGCTACGGCGACCAGGGCATCACCGACCCCGACAACGGCTGGATCAACCTGGACAAGTCCGACGCCAAGCTGCTGTACGACCGGCTCGCGCCGGGCGCGGTGGTCGAGATCCGGCCCTCGGGGGCGGACCGGGGCACGGCGACGGCGGGCTCGGACACGGCCACCGGCACCGGCTCGACGGCCGGCTCGGAGGGCTCGGGCTCGGGGAGCTCGGGCGGCTAGAGCGACCCCAGGCGGTCGGAGGGGACCTCGGGCGGTCGGAGCGGCCCGCGCGCCCTCAGAGGGGCGGCTGCGCCGGGGCGGGGCCGAGGGTCGTCGTGCCCGGGGCTGTGCGGTGGCCCAGACCCGTGCGGTAGGCGTCCAGGGCCGCCTCCACCCGGCCGGTGCGCCGCAGCAGGTCGCCGAGCAGCCGGCACAGGTCCGCCAGGTCGCCCGCCGCGCCCGCCCGCTCCAGCAGGCTCATCGCCCGCACGTAGTGCTCCTCGGCCGCCTCGGTGTCCCGGGTGTCCTCCGCGATGATCCCGAGCAGGCGGTGCGCGGCGGCCGCGTGGATGGCGCCCCGCTCGGAGTTCAGGTCGCCGAGCACCTGCCGCAGCATCTCGCCCGCCTCGTCGGACCTGCCGCGCCGGTGCAGCACGTCGGCCAGTTCCACCGCGACCTGGCTGGTGTAGAGCGCGGCCCGCTTCGCGGAGAGCATGGCCTGCGCCTCGCGCAACTCGCTCTCCGCACGCTCCAGTTCACCGTTCTGCGCGTACAGATAGCCGCGCATCCAGTGGCAGTTGGCGAGTTCGGTGCGGATCTGGAGCTGGCGGTAGAGCTCGGCGGCCTTGGCGAGGGAGACGTCGGCCTCGGCGATCCGCCCCTCGGCGATCATCGTCCGGGCCACCGAGCGGTGCATCCGCGCCACCAGCGCCGGGTCCTGGACCTGCGGCGCGAGGGCGAGCGCGAACTCGGCGGCCTGGGCGGCCCGCGCATGCGCGCCCATGTCCATGTAGGGGGCGATGACTCCCGTGTAGAGGAGGAGCAGCGCCTCGGGATCGTGCAGGCCCGTCCGGTTGAGCTCGTCCAGGGTGGACTCGAACAGGTAGCAGGCGTAACGGAGTTCACCGGCGAGGTAGTGGGAGACCGCCCGGCCCCGCACGGCGGGCACCCGCTGCGTCAGCGGCGCGTCCCCCAGTCGCTGCTCCGACTCCTCGAAGCGCCGCTGCGCCGTCTCCAGATCCCCTGTGTCCAGGGCGCATTCGCCCAGTCCCAGAAGCGCGGCCGCCTGTTCGGCGACCAGCCCGTGGGCGTCCGCCTCCGCGAGCAGGACGGCGTAGACCTCGGCGGCCACCTCGGCCTCTCCGGTGGACAGCGTGCGCTGCGCGTCCGTCAGCCGCAGCCGCAGGTCGGTGGCGAGATGGGCGGGGCGTCCGGTCGCCAGTTCCTCGTAGGCGACGCCCAGTCGGCCGGCTATGTGCCGCAGCGCGGGTTCGGAGGCCCGGACCCGGCCGGCCTCCAGGGTGGAGATGTACGCGGGCGTGTACACGGGTTCCGCGAGCTGTTTCTGCGTCAAACCGCGTTCCGTACGCAGCTTTTGCACCCTGCGCCCGATGATCTCAGGGTCGTCCCGCTCCGCCATGGGTCAAGCATGCCATCAAGCCGAGCCGGGACGGTCCGGCTTTTGACTACTGTCCAACTCCGGGACCCTCTTGCGATGTGCGCCCGGGAGCCTCTACGTTAAGCGCCGGATTAAGCCTGCTTAATACGCCGCTGTTGTTGCGAGGTCACCGTGCTCCGACGTATTTCCGCGCGCTACTCCAGAGGGCTTCTCGCCGCCGTCATCGCGGTCGCCGCGCTGGTCACGGCGGCGAACGTCGGCCCCGCGAGAGCGGCCGACCAGGCCCCCGCGACCCGCACCGCCACGCACACGGCCGGTCACCCGGGACTCGCCGCGAACCGGTGACGCCCTTCCCGCGCGGTCGCGCGAAAGCGGCGAATCCCCCGTACGACGAAATCCTGGCGCCTACGCTGACCCGGTGACCTCTACCGCCGCTCGTACCGCGCTGGACCTCACCGCCGACCTCCCGGTCCCCGCCCTGGAGGACTTCTACCGGGATCTGCACCGGCATCCCGAGCTGTCGCTGCGCGAACACCGTACGGCCGCCCTCCTCGCGGAGCGGCTGCGCAAGGCCGGGTACGACACGACCGAGGGCGTGGGCGGCACAGGCGTCGTCGGCGTCCTGCGCAACGGGGACGGGCCCACCGTCCTGCTGCGCGCCGACATGGACGCGCTGCCCGTCCCCGAGGAGACCGGGCTGCCGTACGCCTCGGCGACCGCCGGGGTCATGCACGCCTGCGGTCACGATCTGCACGTCACCTGGCTCACCGGCGCGGCCGAGGCGCTCGCCGCCGGACGGGACACCTGGTCCGGCACGCTCGTGCTGGTCGGGCAGCCCGCCGAGGAGACCGGCGAGGGCGCGGCCCGCATGGTCGCGGACGGTCTCCACGAACGCTTCCCGGTGGCCGACGTCCTGCTCGCCCAGCACGTGGCGCCCGGACCCGCCGGGCTGTACGCGCACTCCCCGGGCCTGATCATGTCCGCCTCGACCGACATCGACATCGTCGTGCACGGCCGGGGCGGGCACGGTTCACGGCCCGAGGCGACCGTCGACCCGGTGGTGACCGCCGCGTACATCGTGACGCGGCTCCAGACGGTCGTCAGCCGGGAGATCGCGGCCCGGGAGTCCGCCGTGCTGACGGTGGGACGGATCGAGGCGGGCACCCGGCACAACATCATCCCGTCCGAGGCCCGGATCTCCCTGAACCTGCGGACGCAGTCGCTGGACGTGCGGGAGCGGATGATCGCCGCCGTGCGGCGCGTGGCGGCGGGCGAGTGCGCGGCGGCCGGCTGCCCGGCCGAGCCCACGGTCACCGTCGGCAACGACTTCCCGATGACCGTCAACGACGCCGAGACCGACCGCCGTGTCGCCGCCGTGCACGGGGAGGTCTTCGGTGCCGGGACGATCCTCGACCCCGGTCCGGCCATGGGCAGCGAGGACTTCCCCCGGCTCGCGGACGGCCGCATCCCCTACTCCTACTGGTTCGTGACCAGCACCCCCGCCGACGTCTGGAACGCGGCCCCGGGCGCCGACGACCTCATGATCCGGCTCGCGGCCGTGCCCAGCAACCACAGTCCGCACTTCGCCCCCGACCTGTCCACGGTCGCCCCGGGCGTACGGACCCTGGTCTCGGGAGCGCTCGCCTGGCTGTCGGCCTAGGGCGGGTCCGAGGGCGGGTCCGACGATCACCGGCCCCGGGGCCGAACTCCCCCGGGCCTGGCGGGCATCGCTCAGGCCTGTGTCTGCAACTGGCTGAGCTGCCGCCGGACATGGTCCAGCGCGCCCTGCCGTCGCCCGGGCACACGCTGTCTCAACCGGGCCAGTTCCGCCCCGAGTTCACGGGCCCGCACCGGATCGGCGACACGGCCCCACTGGTGGTGGGCCCGGTCCACGGCCGACTCCACCTCCGGGGCGCCCGGCGCCTGTCCCGCGTCCAGCCGGGTCCCGGCGAGGGCCAGCCAGCCGCGGCAGCTCCGTTCCGCGTCCCCCGCGAGCATCGCCAGGTCGGCCCGTACCTCCATCCAGTGCAGGACCTGCTCGGAGCCGGGCCCGTGCGTGCGCAGCGCCTCCCGCTCCCGGTGCGCCGCCAGCGCGAGGGCGTCCTCGTGACGGCCGTCGCGCACCGCGGCGGTGATCTCCCCGTGCGGATCGGCGGACGGGGCGGACGGCGGGGCCGACGAGGGCGCGGGCAAAGTGGCCGGCGGAGCCGACCGGGGCGCGGGCGGGACGGTCGGCAGGGGCGTCGGCGGGAGGGCCGGTGGAGCGGGCAAGTGAGCGGTCTCGGCGGCCGGTTGAGCCGCCGCGTGCGCGGACCCGGCGGCCGGTGGAGCCGTGACCGTCGTGAACTCCGGTGCCGGGGGCCACGGCCGGCCGGCCCAGGTCTGCCCGGGCGCGAGGACGAGGTCCGCCTGCCGGGTGCTCTCCTCGCCGGACGTCCTCGTCAGGGCCTGCTGGTGGAGCTGGGCGGGATGCGGCCGGTGGCCGCTGCGGAGCAGGGTGGCCACGGCTCGCATGTACGCGGGCTGCGCGACCGTACGACGGGACGGCGGCGGGGCGACACGGCCGTACAGCTCGGTCGCCGGGCCCGCCGTGAGGGGGCGCCCGGCGAGGAACTCCCAGGTGTCCGCGTCCGCGTGCAGGTCGACGAAGACGGTCGTCGAACCCGGCGGGCGCAGCCGCAGTTCGTCGGCGATCCAGCGCCAGGGGAAGGCCGTGTAGCGGACCGTCGCCGGGGTGGTGCGGGCCAGCGCGAGGTGCGGAAGCCGCTGCCGGCGGTCGAGTTGGAGCTGGCCGGTCACGAACATGGTCAGCGGTCCGGGCGCCGTCGCCGCCGCGCGCAGCCGGGTCAGCACGGCCTGCGGCTCCAGCGGGTCGGCCAGTTCGACGACGTTCGCCGTGTCGGTTCCCGACAGCACCGGCGGGGCGACGGCCGCGAGCACGGGGAGCACGGAAGCCGCGTCCACCAGACACCCCTTGCCCACGGGTGAGGCGGCGAGGAGCAGCACGGTTCCGGGCACGGATTCTCTCCCCCATCGTTCGGACACCTCAGCACCGTAACGGCTGCGCGTGCAAAGATCCGCCGCCCCGGCTACTTCCGCCCGCCGTCGGCCGCCCTGCGACGGACGGCGAAGATCGTGGTGTCGTCGGCGAGCCGCCCGCCGCAGTGGTCCAGCGTGCCGTCGCGCACCCACCGGACGAGCCGGTGCGGATCGGCGGTGCGCGGGTCCCGTGCCAGTGCCTTGGCGAGGGTGTCGCGGAGCGGGAAGAAGTCACCCGCCGCGTCGCGGGCCTCGGTCACCCCGTCGGTGACCAGGAGCAGCGTCTCCCCGGGGGCGAGGGGGACGCGGAGGACCGGTGGCGGCGTGGAGGCCAGATCGCCCATGCCGAGCGGGAGTCCGTCACCGGGAGGCAGGCTCCGCACCCCGTCGGGGGTGACCACGAGCGGCGGCTCGTGACCGAAGTTGACGACCTCGACCGTGGCCGGGGTGTCCTCGGGGAAGGCGACCAGGACTCCGGTCGCGAAACGGTCGTTGTCGTCGCGGCCGAGCGCCACGCGGTAGCCGTTGTGCCGCAGCATCCGGATCTCCAGCCGGGCGGCGACCGTGGTGAGCGCCGGCTCGTGGTACCCGGCCTCGCGGAAGGTGCTGAGCAGCGCGGCAGCCGCCTCGACCGCCGCGAGACCCTTGCCCTGGACGTCCCCGAGCAGCAGGCGGGTGCCGTGCCGGCCGGGCTGGATGTCGTAGAAGTCGCCGCCGACCCGGGCCTCGCTGTCGGCGGCGAGGTAGACGGCCGCGTGGTCGAGGCCGCCCCAGCCCGGGGGCATCGGGCGCAGCACGGTGCGCCGGGTCGTCTCGGCGACGTCCCGCATGTGCAGCATCTGGCGCTCGGCGCGCAGCCGCACGGAGCAGGCGAGGGCCGCGAGGGCGCCGCCGACCACGACGAGGATGAAATCGGGCAGGCCGTTCTGGTACCGGTGCGGCCACGACGCGTCGATGGCGACGTAGGCGAGCAGCGACAGCACGCCGAGGGCCAGCGTGCCGGGGACTCCGCAGATCGCCGCGGCGATGACCGGTACGAGCACGAGCCAGGAGATGATCCGGAACCTGCCGGAGGTACTGGCGTCGAGCAGCGCGATACCCATGAGCAGCAGCAGCGGGGGCAGCCAGGCCACACTGCGCCCGCCCACCTTCAGCGGCTGCGCCCGGGGGAAGGAGTACGCCGGCCCGGGGCGGGGCCGCAGGGCGTGCCGGAGCCGGTCGCGTACGGATCTCCGGCCGGCCACCTCCCCGTACCGCCTCCGTCTCTTCTTCTCAGTAGGCGACGGACATGCGGCCGTGCGGGTGGACGGGCATCTCGAGCTGGTCGACGAAGGCCATCGCGTAGTCCTCGGCGCTGATGCGGCTCTGGCCGGCGGCGTCGGTGAGCATGCGGTCACCGCCGATCCTGAACTCGCCCGTGCGTTCGCCGGGGGCGATGTCGGCGGCGGGCGAGATGTAGGTCCAGTCGAGGTCGTCGACGTCGCTGCGCAGGTAGGTGAGGGCGTCGCGGTGGGCGAGCGCCTCCGGCAGGTAGGCCTCGGGGAAGTCCGGCTGGTCGCAGGCGGCCTCGCCGGGCGCGACCTCCAGGGTGCCCGCCCCGCCGACGATCACGAGCCGGTGCACCCCGGCCGAGCGGACGCCCTCCACCAGGGAGTGGTTGAGGGCCAGGAAGGGTTCGCGGGGATCGGAGCCGTCGCGGGGCGGGACGCACGCCGACCCCACCGCGTCCGCGCCGGCCACCAGCTCGGCGACCTTCGCCGCGTCCGAGGCGTCCGCCGCCGTCGCGGCGACCCCGGGAACCGGGGACTGCCCGGAGCGGCTGACCGCGACGACCTGGTGTCCGCGCGCCGACGCCTCCGTGGCGATACGGCTGCCGACCATGCCGGTGGCACCGAAGAGTACGAGCTTCATGCACCTCAGCGAAGCACGCGACCATGATCACCGCATCCCGGCGAAGCGGTGGCGACCCGAGTTGCCGGGGGCTGCGGCGAGGTGTGACCTGGAAAGCGGGGGCGAGCAGAGAGGAGTCCTTCCATGGCTCAAGCCGCACCCGTGTCAGGGACACCAGGTACATCCGGATCGACCGATGTCTTCGGGGCACAGACCCACACGATCGCGAAATGGGCCGTGCCCGTCGCCGGCGGACTCGTCTACGGCTACTGGGCCGCCGCCATCAACCGGGACGCCGGTGCCATCACGGGCTGGAACGTGCTGTTCGGCTTCGTGTGCGCCATCGCGTTCGCGGCGGCCTACGTGGCCGCCCGGACGGTGGCTCCGCTGATGCGGCGCGAGACGCACGCGCTGGTGTGGGCCGTGTTCGCGGGCTGCGCGTTCGGTTTCCTGTACAGCCAGACCGACGCGACCGTCCTGCGGTCCGTGTTCATGTCGCTGCCGGTGGCGGTGGGCGTGTACGCGGTGGCCTTCTACCGCTACTACACGCACGAGGACGCGGAGGGAAAGGCGGGCTGACACCGTGACCGTGCCGTTCCGGCGTACGGGTACGCCGGAACGGCACGAACACGGGAACGCGAACACGCGAACTCGCGGAACGCACACGGGGCCCCGGCGCGATGCCGGGGCCCCGTGCGTCTCCCTCACTCACCTACTCACCCACCACCTGGGACCCAGTCCCAGGAGTTCGAGGAGGAGCCGGAGACGGTCCAGCTCCACGCGCTGGAGACGGTGAAGGTCCAGGAGCCGGAGGCGCTCACGCTCCAGCCGGGGTCGTTGCCGGGGTTCCGGTCGTTGTCCCAGTGCGCGTTGTGCCAGGTCCCGTCCTTCTGGTCGGGACACGGGTCCGAGCAACTCGGCACCCACTGGCCGTGGGTGGAGACGAACGCCGAGCTGGCCCAGGCGTGGGCGCCGACGAGCCAGTACCAGACGGTGGTGCCGGACACGCTCTGCCCGTTCACCGCGCACTGCACGCGGTCCTGGCTGCCCGAGGGAAGCGAACCGACGACGGGCGAGCTGGTGCTGGGCTGGAGCCGCAGGTTCATCTCCCCGCTGGAGATGACGGTGCCCCAGACGGTGCTTCCGGAGCCGTCGCCGGTGTGCGCCGACTCGGTCGCCGCCATGCTGGGACCGGCGGCCAGGACGGTCAGTACACCGCCGCTGAGCAGGGCCGCGGCAAGAATCCGCGGAGCTGGGGTGGTGCGCATATCGGCCTCCTTCTCCCCAGATCCAGGAAACACCCGTTCGGGTGAGGGCTCCACCCGAGCGCCCAAAACCCTTGGGGCCCAAGGGATGCGTGAGGTCTCCGTACGGGCACTCCCCGTACGGCTTGTCCTGTGCGCCCATTTGCAGGCGGCCCGGTCGCGCACGGGGTCCGGGAGGCCTTGCCTGAAGACGTGTCCCCTCGTGTCCGGAGCGCCCTGTCGGCCGTGCTGATCGCGCTCGCCTGCCTCCTCGCGCCGCTCGGCGCGCTGTCGGCGTGGGCGACGTACGGCCTCGGCGACTCCGAGCGGTACGAGGCCACCATGGCGCCGCTCGCCGCCGACGAGGACGTCCGGGACGCCATCGCGGCCGGCGTCACCGACGACATCCTGCGCGAGGTCCACGTACGGCCCCGGCTCCAGGGGCCGGTGAACCACTTCGTGCGGGACGCCGTGCGCTCGTTCACCGAGACCGAGGCGTACCGCACGGCGTGGGAGACGGCCAACCTGGCCGCGCACGACGCCGTGATGCGGGCGCTGCGCGAGGACCACGAGGGTGCGGTGACCGTCGATCTCGCGCCCGTCACCGAGCAGGTCAAACGCCGGCTCGCCGACGACCACATGCCGCTCGCCGCCCGGATCCCGGTCGAGCACACCGAGATCACCGTGCTCGAGGCCAAGGACCTGGCCCGGCTCCGGAAGGGGTTCCACGTGCTCGAAGTCGCCGGATTCTGGCTCCCGTCGGCGTCGGTCGTCTTCGCGGCGACCGGCATCGTCATCGCCGTGCGCCGCCGCCGGGCGGTCCTCGCGACGGGCCTCGGCACCGCGCTGGGCGCGGCCCTGCTCGGTGCCGCGATCGTCGTGGGCCGCCGGCTCACCCTCGACGACCTGCCGCCCGACGTGTCCCGCACCGCGGCGGGCGCGGTGTACGACGCCCTCACCGAGACCCTCCGGTTCGTGAGCTGGCTGCTGCTGGCCCTGGGTCTGACGGTGGCTCTGACCGCCGCGCTCGCCCGCGCGTACGCCCGCCGACGAGCGCCGGCCGAAGCCCCCGCGCAGACTCCGTCGGAGCGGTCGACGCACGTGGGGGCCTGACCGCGGGCCCAGTGCGTCCCCCTCCACCGGCGGGACCGCCCCCGGGGCCGCTCCGGGGAAACCGCCATACTTGGGGCATGTCCCGCGAGTTCCCCGTCGGTCTCACCCCTCCCGACTGGCTGGTCAGGAACCTCCGGCCGCAACAGGCCCCCGTCAACCGGGCCGCCGCCGTCCGCGCCGCCGTCGCGCTGGCGCTCCCCCTCGCCGTCGGCCTCGCCTGCGGACAGCCCGCGTACGGCGCCCTCGCCTCCATGGGCGCGCTGTCCGGAGTCATCGGCGACACCGCCGACGCGTACCGCATGCGGATCTTCAACATCGCCGTCCCCCAGCTCTTCGGCGCGATCGGCGTCACGATCGGCGCGGCGGTCTACGGGCAGGGCTGGACCGCGGTCGTCACGGTGACCCTGGTCGCGCTGGTCTCCGGGATGATCTCGTCGATCGGCGCCGTCGCCTCCGTCACCGGACTGCTGCTTCTCCTCAACTGCGTCATCGGCGCCGGACTTCCGCTGCCCGGCGCCTGGTGGCTCGCCCCGCTGCTGATGGCCGGCGGCGGACTCCTCGTGCTGGCGCTGACCCTGCTCGCCTGGCCGCTGCGCTCGGGGGTGCCGGAGCGGTCCGCCGTCGCGGACACCTACCGCACCGTCGCCGCCCTGCTCGCCGCGAGCGGCACCGACGACTACGGCCGTCTCCGCCTCGCCGTCACCCAGTCCCTGAACGAGTCGTACGACCTCGTCCTGGCCCGGCGCGCCTTCCACCACGGCCGCAGCCCCGACCTCGTCCGGCTGCTCGCCCAGCTCAACGCCGTCACCCCGGTCGTCGAGGCCGCGCCCGCCGCCCACCAGCGGGGCGAGCCGCTGCCCGCCTCGATCCCCGCCGCCGTGAGCCTGCTCGCCGACACCGTCGAGACCGGCGGCACCGACCCCCTCGAACTGCGGCTGCCCGCCCCCGCCGACGAGACCGCGCGCGCCGTCGACCACGCCCTGCGGCACGCCGCCCGGGTCGTGACCGACCGCTCCCCGGACCCGCACACCCTCGACGACCGCCTCGGCCGGCCCGCCGCGCTGCGTGTCCGTGCCGCCCGCGCCACCCGCAACGTCCTGCTGTCGGGGGCCTCCTGGCGCTACGGCACCCGCCTCGCCCTGTGCATCGGCGTGGCCCAGGTGCTCGTCTCGACCGTCGAAGTCCCGCGCTCCTACTGGGTCGCGCTCACCATCACCTTCGTCATGAAGCCCGACTACGGCTCCGTCTTCTCCCGGGCCCTGCTGCGCGCCCTCGGCACGGTCGCGGGCCTGGTGGTCGCGGCGACCGTGCTGACGCTGGTGCCGCGCGGCTGGTGGGACGTACCCGTGCTGATGGCGCTCGGCGCGCTCATCCCGGCCCTGACCCCGCGCGGCTACGGCTACCAGACCGCCGCCATCACCCCGGTGATCCTGCTGCTGTCCGACACCCTCAACCACCAGGGGACCGGGCTCGTCGTCCCCCGCCTGGTCGACTCCCTGATCGGCTGCGGCATCGCCCTGGTGGCCGGATACCTGCTCTGGCCGGAGAGCTGGCACGCCCGGGTCGGCGACCGGCTCGCGGACGCGGTCGCCGACACCGCCGGGTATGTCGAGCTGGCCTTCGGGGACGCCGCCGAGCCGGCGGCCCGCGCCCGCAGCAGGCGCCGGCTGTACCGCGACCTGTCCTCCATCCGTACGGAGTTCCAGCGCGCGCTGACCGAACCGCCGCCGAACGGGCGCCGGGCCGCGGCCTGGATGCCGCTCGTCGTCGCCGTCGAGCGGATCGTGGACGCCACGACCGCCGCCCGGGTCCGGGTCCGGCAGGGCGCGGCCGAGCCGTCCGCCGCCGAGATCTCCACCATCGCGCGCCAGCTCAGGGAGCTGTCCGAGGGGCTGCGCGAGACGGACGTGCTCTTCGCCGTCCGCACCGATCTCACCGGACCCGCGGGCAGCGTCCTCGAACCGGTGCGGCAGGAGGTCGCGGCGGCCAGGGCGATCGCCTCGCCTCATTGACACGGGAGGCGTCGGCACCGACTATTCGGCCATCGTCCCGACGTTCACGCGCGGGACGGACGGAACTCGGAATTCCGACAAATCACCATGGTAGGAAAGTGAACCCGTGGGCGCTGTAGGGGGGTTGACGCGACGGTTGTCCGGAGCGCCGCCCCTGCCGAAGATCACCATCTATGGCCGCTAACCTTACGTGTCCGTCCTGGCCAGGGATTGACGGGATCAACTCACGCGAAGGGTTGCGCACATGGGCATTCTCACTCTCCTGCGGAATGCGTTCGGCCGCTCACGCAAGGGTCGTGACGCTGACGCGGAGACCTCGCGAGAGGCCACGTCGACCGCGACGGTCCCGGCTCCCGCCGGGGAGCCGACACATTCCCCCGAGGCCGAGCCGGCCTCCAGCTCAGCACCGGAGGCCGAGCCGAGAATCCCGGCTCCCGCCTCCGAGCCCGAACCCTCGGTGGTCGACGAACTCGTGTCGGCCGCCTTCGACAACGTGACGGTCCCCAAGCAAACCGCTCCGGCGGACCCCACCGACGAAACCCCGGCCCCCGAGCCGAAGCCCGAGCCCGCCCCGGAAACGGAGGCCGAGCCGGTCGCCGAGGTCGCGCCCGAGGCGGAAAACCCTGCGGAGCAGGAAGCGGAGGCCGAGCCGGTCGCTGCGACCGAGCCCGAGCCCGAGGCTGCCCCGGAAGCGAAGGCCGACCCGGTCGCTGAGGTCGCGCCCGAGCCGGAAGCCGCCGAAGAGCCCGAGGCGGAGCCGGTCGCCGAGACCGAGGCTGCCCCCGAGGCGGAAGCCCCTGCAGAGCAGGAAGCGGAGCCGGTCGCCGAGACCGAGGCTGCCGTCGAAGCGGAAGCCCCTGCGGAGCAGGAGGCCGAGCCGGTCGCCGAGGCCGTTCAGGCGGACGAGCCCGCGGTCGCCGACGGCGGCGAGGCCCCACAGGAGGCACCCGCAGCCGACGACGAGAGCAGCACGGGTGGTGCGGGTGGGAACACCCCCGCCGAAGGCGAAGCCGAGGCGGAAGCCGCAGCCGAGCCCGAGGCGGAGCCGGTCACCGAGCCCGAGGTCCAGGCCGAGGCGGAGCCGGTGACCGAGCCGGTGGCCGCGCCCGAGCCGGCGGCGGAGCCGGTCACCGAGCCCGAGGTGGACCTGGTGACCGCGGCGGAGCCGGACGTGCTCGGCCGGGTCAAGGCCGAGGCCCCGGCCCTGGTCACGGCATACCAGGAGGCAGCCACGGCCCTCCAGAAGCACGACCTCACCGGCAAGCACGCCAAGGTCTACCTGGTCCTCGACCGCTCGTCGTCCATGCGCGCCTACTACAAGGACGGCTCCGCCCAGGCCCTCGGCGAGCAGGCCCTGGCCCTCGCCGCCCACCTGGACCCGGAGGCGACCGTCCACGTCGTCTTCTTCTCCACGGAGCTGGACGGCACCGGCACCCTCACCCTCGCCGAGCACGAGAACAAGATCGACGACCTGCACGCCGGCCTCGGCCGCATGGGCCGTACGAGCTACCACGCCGCCGTGGAGGAGGTCGTCACCCACCACCAGCGCTCCGGCTCCGCCGCCCCCGCCCTGGTGATCTTCCAGACGGACGGCGCCCCGGACGCGAAGACCCCCGCCACCCAGTCCCTCACGGACGCGGCGAAGAACCACCCGGGCGTCTTCTTCTCGTTCGTCGCCTTCGGCGAGCACGACAACAAGGCCTTCGACTACCTGCGCAAGCTGAAGACCGGGAACACGGCCTTCTTCCACGCGGGCCCGGCCCCGCGCGAGCTGACCGACGTCGAGGTCTACGACGGCGTGCTGGAGAACTGGCGCCCGTAACCCCCATCCGCGCACCACCCCGGCCGCCCCCTTCCCACGCCTTAAAACGGGAAGCGGGCGGCCCACCCATGTCGGCTACGATTTCAAGGTTCACCGACGACGACCCGCCCCCCGGAATCCGGACGCGATCGTCGCCCCACGCAGCGACCTGGGAGCAGCCCGCGATGGCTCGACACCTCATCACCAGCGCCCTTCCGTACATCAACGGGATCAAGCACCTGGGCAACATGGTGGGGTCCATGCTCCCGGCGGACGTGTACTCCCGGTACCTCCGCCAGCGCGGCCACGACGTCCTGTACATCTGCGCGACGGACGAGCACGGCACCCCCGCCGAGCTGGCGGCCAAGGAGCGCGGCCTGCCGGTCGACGAGTTCTGCGCGCAGGCGCACGACGCGCAGAAGGCCGTGTACGACGGCTTCGAGCTGGCCTTCGACTACTTCGGCCGCAGCTCCAGCCCGGAGAACCGCGAGATCACCCAGCACTTCGCGCGCCGCCTGAACGAGAACGGCTTCATCGAGGAGCGCGCGATCCGGCAGGTGTACTCGCCCGCCGACGGCCGCTTCCTGCCGGACCGCTACGTCGAGGGCACCTGCCCGCACTGCGGTTACGACAAGGCCCGCGGCGACCAGTGCGAGAACTGCACGCGCGTCCTCGACCCCACGGACCTGATCGACCCGCGTTCGGCGATCTCCGGGTCGACGGACCTGGAGGTCCGCGAGACGAAGCACCTGTTCCTCCTCCAGTCCAAGCTCCAGCACGAGGTCGAGGAGTGGGTGGCCCGGCACGAGTCGGAGTGGCCGCAGCTCGCCTCCTCCATCGCCCGCAAGTGGCTGACCGAGGGCCTGCACGACCGCGCGATCACCCGTGACCTGGACTGGGGTGTCCCGGTCCCGGCCGACACGTGGCCCGAGCTGGCGGCCGAGGGCAAGGTCTTCTACGTCTGGTTCGACGCCCCGATCGAGTACATCGGCGCGACGAAGGAGTGGTCCGACCAGGACACGGAGAACCGCGACTGGAAGTCGTGGTGGTACGACGCGGACTCCGGCGAGAACCCGGTCCGCTACACGCAGTTCATGGCCAAGGACAACGTGCCCTTCCACACCGTGATGTTCCCGGCCACCGAGCTGGGTGTGCGCGAGCCGTGGAAGAAGGTCGACTACGTCAAGGCCTTCAACTGGCTGACGTACTACGGCGGGAAGTTCTCCACGTCCCAGAAGCGCGGTGTCTTCACGGACCAGGCGCTGGACATCCTGCCCGCCGACTACTGGCGGTACTTCCTCATCGCCAACGCCCCCGAGTCGGACGACTCCTCGTTCACCTGGGAGCACTTCACCGCCACGGTGAACAAGGACCTGGCCGACACCCTCGGCAACTTCGTCAACCGCGTCCTGTCCTTCTCCAAGAAGCGCTTCGGCGAGGAGGTCCCGGCGGGTGCGGAGGCCGGCGAGGCCGAGGCGAAGCTGGGCACCGAGATCGCGGGCCTGCTCGCCGAGTACGAGTCCCAGATGGAGGCCCTCCAGTTCCGCAAGGCGGCCGCCGCGCTGCGCGCCCTGTGGTCCGCGGGCAACTCCTACCTGGAGGAGAAGGCCCCCTGGCTGGAGATCAAGACCAGCCCGGAGGGCGCCGCGCTGACGCTGCGTACGGCGATGAACCTGATCCACCTGTACTCGGTGGTCTCGGAGCCCTTCATCCCGGCGTCCGCCCGCGCGATGCGCTCGGCCTTCGCCCTCGCGGACGACACGGCGACCTGGGTGAGCGCCGACGAGGCCCGCGCCCTGTCCTTCCTCCCCGCCGGCACCCCCTTCACCGTCCCCCCGGTCCTCTTCGCCAAGATCACGGACGAGGACCTGGAGTCGTACAAGGAGCGCTTCGGCGGCGCACCGGAGTAACGGCCACCGCGCGACAGGGCCCGGGAACCACGGTTCCCGGGCCCTTCGCATGCCACGACCCGCCCGAGCCGCCGGGAAGCGAGCCGGTCCACCAGCAGCTTTACCAGACCCTGACCATCAGACCGGTCGTCACCTCCTGCTAGCATCCGCGCACTTGTGCGAGGGCGGGGGCCCTCGCGGGGAGGGACACTTCACGTGGGCAGAAACGCCCCGAGACGGGGCGGCACGTCCGCCCTCGTCTCCACGCTCGCGGTCGCCCTGGCGGCCGGCACCATCACCCTGTTCGCCAGCACCCCGGACGGCGCCGGCAGCGCGCAGGCCGCCCCTGCGGCCGGTACGGGGACGTCGGAGATCCTGCTCGACGATCCGAGCAGCGACACCCCGCGTTCCGACCGGCTGCTCACCGCCGGCACGACCGGGTTCCTGCACCGGCAGGCCGGAGTCGCGGGCCTGCTGTGGACGGACTACGCGAACGACACCACCGTCACCGTCCAGGGACCCACCGGCGTCTACAAGCCGACCACCACCACCTGCTACGACATCCAGGCCCGCTGCGCCTCGGGCATGTACGGGCAGGCCGCCGACACCGTGGCCCTGCCGCACGCCTCCTACGGCGACCCGGTGTCGCTGTGGAAGCCGGACGGCAGCGCCCTGCGGACCGTCGACCTCGACCCGTCCGACTACGTGGGCACCTACGGCGAGACGGTCGTCGCGGTCGAGCACAACAGCTTCATCACCACCGACCACCCCGAGCACTACCGCCTGCACCTGGTCGACCTCGTCGACGGCGAGCAGCGTGACCGCGTGGTCGACGGCTACCCCGCCGACAGTTGGTGGTCCAAGACCGTCACGCAGACGGGCGACGAGAACGGCTTCCTGCTGACCTACAGCGCCGCGGACGCGGCCGGGACCACCTCGTACACCGTCGCCTACCTCGACTTCGCGACCGCACGGCTCACCCCGGTCTTCACCGGCCTGGACGCCTCCCCGGACCTGGTGCTCAGCGACGACCGCGTCGGCTGGTACACCGAGACCGCCGGACTGCACCTCAAGCCGCGTGCCGACCTCACCGCCGCGGAGACGGTCCCGGTGGCGGGCGAGGACATCGCCGGCTCACCCGTCCCCGTCCTCGTCGGCGACTGGCTGGTCCTCGCCACCTCCGGCGGGGCCGTCACGGCCGATCCGCTGGCCGGCGGCAGCAGGAAGACCCTGCTCACCTGGTCCTACGGCACCCCGCTCGCCACCCCCGACGGAGACGCGCTCGTCACCGGCGGCACCGGCGCGGGCGACTGGTGGATCCAGCGCGTCTCCCTCGCCTCCGACGGCACCCCGCGGCTGGAGAAGGTGCACAAGGTCGTTCCCTACGAGAACGCCAAGACCGGCCTCGCGCTCAGCCGCGGCTACCTCCGTGTGGCGGAAGACAAGCCCTCCAGTGCCTCCGACACCACCTCGTGGCGCTCCGTCGGCACGGTCGGCGGCAAACTGACCGCGACCGCCGCCACGGAGAGCGGCTCCGTCAGCCCCGAGTGCCCCTACGCCGGCGTCACCTGCTCGGTCCTGTGGGGCAACTACGGCGACGGGCCCCGAGACGTCTACCTCGACACGTACTACGACGGCGACGAGGGCGGCAGCGGCCTGGAGAACGCGGACCAACTGGTCTCGATCGGCTACAACCCGCTGGAGTTCCACACCGCGGGCGGCGCGATCGTCGACGTGTCCGACGACTACGCCGTCTACAACTCGGGCGGCTCGGCCGCGATGCAGTACGTCGGCGAGTTCGGCCAGGGCCAGAGGCTGAAGCGGTCCGTCCGCGCCGCCGCCCTCAGCGGCTCGACCCTGTGGAGCGCCTCCACCGCGGGCAAGCTCACCTCGTACAGCCTGACCGAGGACAAGACCCTCGCGACGGTGACCGTTCCGGGCATGTCCTGCGTGCCGAGCGAGCTCCAGGCGGCGGGGCGCTGGGTCTACTGGACCTGCGGTACGGGCTCGGCCGGCGTGTACGACACCAAGGCCGCCACCTCCCGCGCGGTGAGCGGCGGCGACGTGCTCCTCGGCGACGGCTTCACCGTCCGCCACGACCACGCCGCCGGCCGACTGGACCTGACCGAGGCGGCCACCGGCGCTACCCGTGTCATCGCCTCCGGCCTCCCTGAGAAGGGCACGGCCACCGACCGGCGCTACCGCTGGACCGTGGACGAGTACACGGGCATGGTCGCCTGGTTCGACCTGTTCGAGCAGACGCACGTCGCCACGACCGGCGTCGCCCCGTCCGCCGTGACGGCCTTCAGCTCCGAGGCCACGAGCTACGTCAGCTCCGGCACGCCCTTCCAGGGCTTCTGGCTGCTGTCCCGCCCGGTCTCCTCCTGGTCGGTGACCTTCACCTCCGTCCAGAGCGGCGCCAAGGGCAAGGCCACCCGCACGGTCACCGGAGGCGCGTCGACCGCCTGGGTGGGCACGGACTGGTCCGGCACGACGATCGACAATGCCCGCTTCCCGAACGGACAGTTCACCTGGACCCTGAAGGCCACCGGCACCGGCACCACCTCGGCGGTCACCGTGGCGACCGGTGAGGGCTTCCTCCAGGGAGGCGCTCCGGTGCGGCACGACTTCGGCAGCGTGGACGGCGTGGACGGCCGCGGCGACCTCCTCACCCTGAATTCGTCCGGCGGCCTGACCTTCCAGTCGGGCACGGGCACCGGAAAGTTCGGGGAGAAGATCAGCGGCTCCGGCTGGGCCACCAGCATCAAGGCCGTGCCCTTCGGCGACCTCAGCGGCGACCGCTGCAACGACCTCCTCGTCCGGTACAGCAGCGGAGCCCTGCGCCTGTACAAGCCGCGCTGCGGCGCGGCGGTCACCCCGAAGACCTCGTACACCACGCTCGCGAGCAGCGGCTGGACGCAGTACGACGTCCTGACCTCGCCCGGCGACGTGAGCGGCGACGGCCGGCCCGACCTGATCGCGCGCGTCGCGTCCACCGGGACCGTCTACCTCTACAAGGGGACGAGCACGGGCACCCTGTCGGCCCGCGTGAAGCTCTACGACGCCTGGAAGGGCTACAAGAAGATCGTCGGGGCCGGTGACCTCAACGGCGACGGCATCGGCGACCTGCTCGCCCAGGACTCGTCCAACACCCTCTACCGCTACAACGGCAAGGGGGACGGAACCTTCGCCGCCCGGGTCAAGGTGTTCGGCGACTGGGGCGCCTCCTACAACGTCGTCGTCGGCGTCGGTGACATCACCGACGACGGCAGGGCCGACCTGGTCTCCCGGGACACCGGCGGCAACCTGTACCGCAACGACGGGGACGGCAAGGGGTCGTTCGGCTCCCGCACGAAAATAGCCACCGGCTGGAGCGGATACCGGTCGATCTCCTGAGGCTTCCCGCCTTGGAGAAGGGGGCACTGGACGACCCGTCCTGTGCCCCCTTTTCGTCGCCGAAGACCAGGTGAGAGCCCGGTGAAGACCCGGCAAAGAGCCGGGAAAGCCACCCTCCGTCCACTGCCGCCGATCCGTAATGGACCCCGGCTCCACACGGTGCCCCGCCACCCGTATGGTTTCCGCCATGGCAGTCCCCGAGGTCATTCCGATCGCCTACGAACCGAAGCACCGCACCGAGACCATCGGCCGGTACGCGGACGGTCAGTTCCTGGCGTCGATCACGTACGCCTTCCCCGAAGGGTTCCGTCCCGACGACGGCTGGGAAGAGCACAAACGTCTCTACACCGTGCTCCACACCTTCGACGCCGAGGGTCATTACCGCGACTCGGAGATCTGGTGCGCCGGCACCTGGGCCGAACAGCACGGGGCGCCGTACGGCGAGTTCTCGGTGCTCTCCCGCGCCCGCGTCCACCTGGCGAAGCTGCTCCGCAGTCTGCCCCGGCGCTCGTACACGGACATCGCGATACGCCCGTTCCAGCTCACCGTCGACGGCGTCCGGTTCGGCCTGGTGACGGGCGTGGACGAGGGCGAGGGCTGGGCCGAGCTGTACCCGGACGGCCTCGGCTTCGCCGAGCCGTGGGACGGCACGTACGACACCTGAGCACACCCCCTGCACGGACTGCCCTGCCGCACACCCGTGTTCCGGGCCCTACGCCTGTCAGGGGGCGAAGGGCCCGGAACACGTCGTACCCCGGTGCTTCTCGGGTGCCGAGGCGTCAGGAGGACGTGGCCGAGGGGCTCGGCGCGGTGTCCGTGGTGTCGTGGGTCTCGGCCGGGGCGACGCCCATCGTCAGGCGGCCGTGGACGCCGCGGGCGAAGTGCCTCTTGTCGTAGGCGAGGTACAGCAGACCGCCCTCGTGACCGTTGCCCGGGTAGATCGTGTCCTCGTCCAGCGTCGTGCGCGTGATCGTGCTCGTGGAGTACGGGGCGACCTCGGCCGACGCCAGGACCGACTTCTCCGAGAAGAAGAGCTGGCCCGTGTGGCAGGTGTGGCCGCCCTCGTAGCCCGCGTCGGTCCAGGTGCCGTCCACATGGACCTTCACATGGATGTGGACGCAACGGCCCTGGTACCAGCCGGGGAAGACGGTCCTGAAGGTGACGCGGCCGTGCCGGTCGGTCTTCCAGGTGCCGCGCAGATACCGCTCGTCGTCGGTCGGCTCGGCATGCCCGCCGCCGCCTCCGGGCGGGGGACCGGACGGGGGTTCGCCGGTCGGAGTGCCGGTCGGGGTGCCGGTCGGCCCGCCGCCACCTCCTCCACCGCCGCCCCCGCTGCCCATCGCCTCGTATCCGGAGTACACACCGAGCGCCGAGCAGTGCCAGATGTCCACCGCCGCGTTCCTGACCGGCTCGCAGGTCTCGGCGTCGATCACCTTCAGCACGAGGGTCAGGGGGACGCCCGCCTGGTCCTCGGTGATGTCCTGGCGGATCTTGTCCGCGTCGATGTAGTAGGGGCCCTCGACCGACTCCGAGGTCAGCGTGTAGCAGGTCTCCGCACGGGACCCGGCCGTCGCCGTGTCCGGTGTCGCCGCCAACGCGTTCACGGCGGCCGCGCCGCCCACGCCCACGGCCGCCACGGCCATTCCGCCCGCGACGACGACCCTGCGCCGGGTCATGTTCCCTTCGTGCGTTGGTTCCTGGGTCTCAGTCATGCGCGGGACGGTAGGGAGCCGACCTGTCAGCAGCATGAGTGCGGGCTGTGTTTTCACCCGTCACACGAGAATGGCCCGGAACCATCGCTGGTTCCGGGCCACTTCCGTGCGCGTCACCCTCGGGGGACGCGGAGCCTGCCTACTTCGGCTGCGGCTTGCGGACCGAGATGTGCAGCTCGCGCAGCCGCGTCTCGTCCAGCTCCGTGGGCGCGCCCATCATCAGGTCCTGCGCGTTGCCGTTGAGCGGGAACGCGATCGTCTCGCGGATGTTCGGCTCGTCCGCGAGCAGCATGACGATGCGGTCGACGCCGGGGGCGATCCCGCCGTGCGGCGGGGCGCCGAAGCGGAACGCGCGCAGCATGCCGGCGAACTGCTCCTCGACGGTCTCGCGGTCGTAGCCCGCGATCTCGAAGGCCTTGAGCATGATCTCGGGCTCGTGGTTGCGGATCGCGCCGGAGGACAGCTCGACGCCGTTGCAGACGATGTCGTACTGCCAGCCCAGGATGTCCAGCGGGTCCTGGGTCTCCAGGGCCTCCAGACCGCCCTGGGGCATCGAGAACGGGTTGTGCGAGAAGTCGATCTTGCCGGTGTCCTCGTCCTTCTCGTACATCGGGAAGTCGACGATCCAGCAGAAGCGGAAGACGTTCTCCTCGAAGTTGCCCGAGCGCTTCGCGGCCTCGACCCGCACCGCGCCCATGATCTTCGAGACCTCGTCGAACTCGCCCGCGCCGAAGAACACCGCGTGACCGGCGGCCAGCGAGAGGCGCTTGGTCAGCTCGGCGACGTTCTCCTCGGTGAGGAACTTGGCGATCGGGCCGGTCAGCGAGCCGTCCTCGCCCACGCGCACCCAGGCCAGGCCCTTCGCGCCCTGCTCGACCGCGTAGTCGCCGAGGCCGTCGAAGAACTTCCGCGTCTGGCCGGCCACGTCCGGCACCGGCAGCGCGCGCACGTGCTTGCCCGCGAAGGCCTTGAACTCGGAGCCCTCGAAGATGTCGGTGATGTCGACGAGCTCGAGCTGGGCGCGCAGGTCCGGCTTGTCGGAGCCGTACTTCAGCATCGACTCGCGGAACGGGATGCGCGGGAAGGGCGACGTGACGTGACGGCCACCGCCGAACTCCTCGAACAGCTCCGTCATGAGCTTCTCGATCGGCTGGAAGACGTCCTCCTGCTCGACGAAGGACATCTCGACGTCGAGCTGGTAGAACTCGCCCGGCGAACGGTCCGCGCGGGCGTCCTCGTCGCGGAAGCAGGGCGCGATCTGGAAGTACCGGTCGAAGCCGGAGATCATCAGGAGCTGCTTGAACTGCTGCGGCGCCTGCGGAAGCGCGTAGAACTTGCCGGGGTTCAGCCGGGAGGGGACCACGAAGTCGCGCGCGCCCTCGGGAGAGGTGGCGCTGAGGATCGGGGTGGCCATCTCGTTGAAGCCCAGCGCCGTCATCTTGTGACGGATCGCGGAGATCACGGCCGTACGCAGCAGGATGTTGCGGTGCATGCGCTCGCGGCGCAGGTCGAGGAAGCGGTACTCCAGGCGGCGCTCCTCGTTGACACCGTCCTCGGCGTTGATCGTGAAGGGAAGCGGCTGGGCGGCGCCGAGCAGCTCGACCTCGCCCACCTCGACCTCGACCTCACCGGTGGGCAGGTCCGGGTTCACGTTCTCGGTGCCGCGCGAGACGACCTTGCCGTCGACACGGACGGTCGATTCCTTGGAGACCTTGTCGAGGGCCTCGTAGGCGGGGGTGCCGGGGCGGGCGACGAGCTGCGTGATGCCGTAGTGGTCGCGCAGATCGATGAAGAGGATGCCGCCCAGGTCTCGGCGATTGTGCAGCCAGCCGCTCAGCCGGACGTCACTGCCGACGTCAGAGGCGCGGAGCTCGCCGCAGGTGTGGGACCTGTACCGATGCATCGAGGTTCATCCAGTCTTCGCGGATTGGGGGGCTGTTTCACGTGAAACACCCCCAGGGTACCGGGCAGCCCACCTCGGCTCCCCCTCATTAGGCGCTCGGCGCCGCGCCGGGCATCGGTGGCAGGCACCGATCACCTGTTCCTACAGTGGGCGCATGCGCACTGGTGAGCCCCTGCCCGCGGTGGGGGACGTCCTGGCCACTCTCGCCACCGGCGTGTGGCGCTGGGACAACGCCTCGGGACTCGTCACCTTCGACGCGGAGGCCGCACGGCTGATCGGCCTGCCGGCGGAACTGACGACCCTGACCGAGGCGGGCGCGCGCTCCCATGTCCACCCCGTCGACTGGAACGAGATGGACGGGGTGGTGCAGCTCGCGGTGGCCGAGGGCACGCTCGCCGAGGCCCGGATGCGGATCATGGACGGGCACGGCCGGGTGCTCCGCACCGTCCGCAGCCGCTCCAGGCCGCTCATCGACCCCGAGACGGGCCAGTTCGAGCTGATCGGCACCCTCCAGGAGGTCAGCGAGCAGCCTCCGGGCGCCGCCGCGCGCACCCCGGTCACCGGGGACTGGCGCCGCTCCCGCGAGGCGTTCCTGCTGGACGCGGGACGGGCCCTGGCCGAGGCCCGGTCCACCGCGGAGGTGCTGCGGGTGGCGGCGGGCCTCTCCATGCCCGGATTCTCACCGGACGGTCTCGCCGTCTTCGGCGCGGAGGGCGACCGGCTGACGATCATCGGCCACCACGGGCACCAGCCGGGCGACGAGGGACCCTTCTCCCACATGTCGCTGGACACCGACTACCCGGCCGCCGAGGTCGTCCGCACGGGCCGCGCCGTCTACCTCTCCACCCCCGACGACTACAAGGCCCGCTACCCGGCCTCCTGGCCCCTCGTCCAGCGCTTCGGACGGCAGTCGTGGGCGTTCCTGCCGCTCACGGTCGCCGGGAGCACCATGGGCGCGTGGATGGCGGCCTTCACCTACCCCGTCACCTTCACGCCCGACGAACGCTCGGTCCTGACGACCGTCGCCCGCATGCTCGCGCAGGCGCTCTCCCGCGCCGAGGCCGCCGAGACCGCGCGGGAGCTGACCGACGGCCTCCAGCGCTCGATGATGCCGACGCTCGGCCCGCGGATGCCGGGCATGAGCGTCGCCGCACGCTATGTCCCGACCGGCGGGGGCCTCCAGGTCGGCGGCGACTGGTACGACGTGATCCCGCTGCCGGCCGGCCGCTATGCCCTGGTCATCGGCGACGTGCAGGGCCACGACGTCCGCGCGGCGGGCCTGATGGGCCAGCTCCGGATAGCCCTGCGCGCCTACGCCTCCGAGGGGCACCGCCCCGACGCCGTGCTGTCACGGGCCGCGCGTTTCCTCTACGGGGTCACCGACTCGGTGACCTACGGGTCGAGCGGCGGCGCCGACGCGGGCGAGGAACCGGCGGACCCCGCCGACGTGCGCTTCGCGACCTGTCTGTACGTCGAGGTCGACCCGGCGACCGGGACGCTGGACATCGCGCGGGCCGGGCATCCCGACCCCGCGATACGGATGGCGGACGGAACCGTGCTGATGCGGCCCACGGCGGGCGGGCTGCCGCTCGGCATCGACCCGGACGCCGACTACCCGACCACCCGGCTCGTCCTGGAGCCGGGCGAGACCATGCTGATCTGCACCGACGGGCTCATCGAGACCGGCGGCCACGACCTCGACACCGGCTGGCGCCGAATCCGCCGGACCCTCGAATCCCACGACGGCGACATGGAGACCCTCGCCGACGCGCTCGTCCAGGCCGTGCACGGGCCCTCCTCCCACCACACCACCGGCCCGCTGGCCGACCGGCGCGAGGACGACATCGCGGTGCTGCTGCTGTCCCGGCTGCCGCTCGCGGGGGCCGACGACGATACGGCGCCCGTACGGCCCCTGCTGCGCCGCACGATGCTGACCGTGGCGCAGGCCGAACCCGAGCGGATCGCGGACGCCCGGCAGCAGCTCCGGGAGCTGCTGCACGACTGGGCCTCCGCCGACCAGCTCGACTCCGCGGTCCTGCTCGTCTCCGAGATGGTCACCAACGTCCTCGTGCACACCGACGCGGACGCGCTGCTCGTCGCCGAGGTGGCGGGCGAACCCGGCAAGCGGCGTATGCGCATCGAGGTCACCGACGGCAGCGACGACCTGCCGCACCGGCGTCATCCCGGGGAGCTGGCGTCGTCCGGACGCGGACTGGTGCTCGTCGAGATGCTCGCGGACGCGTGGGGGGTGGACCCGCGGGGCCAGGGCAAGAGCATCTGGTTCGAGTTCGCCGAGGAGCCGGACGCGGGCTCCGGCGAGACGGGCGGGACAGGGGCCCCGGACGACTCCGCGGTGCTCGACGCGTGGGACGCGTTCGCCGACGCGGCGGAGGTCACCGGCCCCACGGACGCGAGCCCGGCGGAAACCGGCGGCTCCTCCGGGGGCGACGGGCCCGCCGGCGGCCGGACGTCCGCCGGGATCCACGAGCCCGTCGGCGGCTACGAATCCGCCGACGGTCCCGGTGCTCCCGGCACTCCGGGGAATCCGGGTGTGCCCGGTCCCTCCGGCCCGGGCGGCCCGTCCGGTTCCTCCGGCGCGTAGCGCACGCGGAGTTCATGCACGACGCCGAAGGCCGCCGCCGTCAGGGGGACGGCGAGCAGCATTCCGAGGACGCCCGCCACGGACGCGCCCGCCGTGATCGCCAGCAGCACCACCGCCGGGTGCATCTGCACCTGCCGGCTCTGGATCATCGGCTGGAGGCCGTACCCCTCCAGCATCTGGATGGCGAGCACGACCCCGAGCGTCCACAGGGCGATGACGAACCCCCGGTCGGCGAGCGCGACCAGGACGGCCACCGTGCCGGAGATGAACGCCCCGAGATACGGGATGTACGCCCCCACGAAGACCAGCGCGCCGAGCCCGACCGCGCCCGGGACCCGCAGCACCAGGAGTCCGACGGTGATGCAGAGGGCGTCGATGAGCGCGATGATCGTGGTTCCGCGCATGAAGCCCTCGACGGCCCCGTAGGCCCGCCGTGCCATGGCCTCGACGACGTCGGCGGTGCCCCGGGGCGCGAGCGATCTGAGCGAGCCGGCCACCCGGTGCGAGTCGCGCAGAAAGAAGAACACGAGCAGCAGGGCGAGGAAGGCCATGGCTAGGGTCTCGGCCACGACGCTGACGCCGCTGACGACGTTGGACGCGGCCGTACCGCCGAACTTGGAGAGCAGGTCCTTGGAGTTGGCGGCGATGTCGTCGAGCGAGGTGCCCGCCGCCCCGAAGTGCTCGGCGACCGAGCGGGACGCCTGCCGGAGCGAGGACACGATCTGGGCGCCGGTGTGGATGAGGGCGGCGACGACGACGTAGACGGCACCGCCGACCACGACGGCCACCGCGGCGCAGGTCAGGGCGGCGGCGAGGGAACGGTTGAGCCGTGCCCTGACCATCCGCCGGTACAGGGGCCCGAGCAGGGCGGTCCCGAGCAGTGCGAGCAGCACCGGCACCACCGCCGTGCGGAACTCCCCGCACAGCAGGATCCCCACCCAGCCCACCCCGGCGGCCAGCAGGATCACGACACACCAGGCCGCCAACCGCCGGGCGCCCTCGGGGAGTAGCTGCACCCTGCCAGCTGACCATGCGTCAGCCGGACCGGCGCCCGGTGAAGTCCGAACGGGGGAGGAGCCCCGAAACGAAGCCCCGCCCTGCCGCCCGCCCCGGGCACCCGCCCCGGCGTCCCGTGCGACGTCCGGCGCACGACGTCCGGCGCCCGGCGTCCTGTGCCCGGCGTCCTGTGCCCGGCCCACGACGTCCGGCGCCCTGCGCACGGAAAGGCCCTGCCCGCAGCGGTGCATGGAAAAGCCCCGTCCGCAGCGGCGGACGGGGCTTCCTTCGGCGTGCCTGCGGGTCCTAGGACCGCGGCCCGCCCTCCGACATCCCGTGCACCGCCGGGATCGTCCCCAGGCGGCCCTTCTGGAAGTCCTCGAAGGCCTGCTGGAGCTCGTCGCGGGTGTTCATCACGAACGGGCCGTAGTGGGCCATCGGCTCACGGATCGGCCGGCCACCGAGCAGCACGACCTCCAGGTCGGGCGTGTTGGAGTCCTGCTTCTCGTCCGCCCGGACGGTCAGCGAGGAGCCCGCGCCGAAGACGGCGGTCTGGCCGGTGTGGACCAGCCGGCGGTCGGCGCCCACGCTGCCGCGTCCGGCCAGCACGTAGGCGAGGCCATTGAAGTCCTCGCGCCAGGGCAGGGTGATCTCGGCACCCGGCCGCAGCGTGGCGTGGACCATGGTGATCGGGGTGTGCGTGATGCCCGGACCCTGGTGGCCGTCGAGCTCGCCGGCGATGACCCGCAGGAGCGCGCCGCCGTCCGGCGTGCTCAGGAGCTGCACGGTGCCGCCCCGGATGTCCTGGTACCTCGGGGCCATCATCTTGTCCTTGGCCGGCAGGTTCACCCAGAGCTGGAGCCCGTGGAAGAGGCCGCCCGACATCACCAGGTGCTCCGGCGGCGCCTCGATGTGGAGCAGGCCGGACCCGGCCGTCATCCACTGGGTGTCACCGTTGGTGATCGTGCCGCCGCCACCGTTGGAGTCCTGGTGGTCGAAGATGCCGTCGATGATGTAGGTCACGGTCTCGAAGCCGCGGTGCGGGTGCCAGGGGGTGCCCTTGGGCTCGCCCGGCGCGTACTCCACCTCACCCATCTGGTCCATCATGATGAACGGGTCCAGGTGCCGGTAGTTGATCCCGGCGAACGCACGGCGGACCGGGAAACCCTCACCCTCGAAGCCCTGGGGCGCGGTCGTCACCGTGAGCACGGGACGGTCCACGGCGTCGGCCGGCGCGGCCACACGGGGCAGGGCCAGCGGGTTCTCGACAGTCACTGCGGGCATGTCGGTACCTCCTTGTGCTTCGAGTTTAGTTGAGAGTTGAACTTTCTGCCACCCATAACGAAGCGCGCCCGGAGGGCATTCCCTCCGGGCGTCACAGGTTCGAGAGGCATCCGGCCGAGCGGACACCGGGGGCCGGCGGCACCCGAAGGGGCCCGTCAGCCGTACATACGGCGCATGGCGAAGTCCACCATCTGCTCCACGGCCTTCGCGTCGAAGACCATCCGGTGCTTGCCCTCCATGTCGATCACGAAGCCGTAGCCCGTGGGCAGCAGGTCGATCACCTCGGCACCGGTGATCACGAAGTACTTGGACTCCTTGCCCGCGTACCGGCGCAGCTCCTTGAGCGAGCTGAACATCGGGATGACGGGCTGCTGGGTGTTGTGCAGCGCGAGGAATCCGGGGTTGTCGCCGCGCGGGCAGTAGACCTTCGAGGTGGCGAAGACCTGCTGGAAGTCCTCGGCGGCCATGGCGCCCGTGGTGAAGGCGCGGACCGCGTCCGGCAGGGACGGCGGGGACGGCTCGGGGTACAGGGGCGGCTGCTGGCCGTATCCGCCCGCCATCTGCCCGTCCGGCATCTGGCCGGGCATCTGCTGCTGCGGCGGGACGTACCCCTGCTGGGCGCCTGCGTTCTGCTCGTAGCCGTACATGCGTCAAAGAGTAGTGGGCCACATATGGCCCACTCGGGGTTGCTTCTTATTACTGGCGGGTAGCATCATCGTAGCTACTTGCTGGTACGTGACACAGTTGCGAGGAGTCAGTGCCTCGCCGATCTCTTACGGAGCCGTCGCCATGGGGCACTACAAGTCGAATCTCCGCGACATCGAGTTCAACCTCTTCGAGGTGCTCGGGCGCGACAAGCTGTACGGCACCGGCCCGTTCGCGGAGATGGACACGGACACCGCCAAGAGCATCCTCGCGGAGCTGACCCGCCTCTCGGAGAACGAGCTGGCCGAGTCCTTCGCGGACGCCGACCGCAACCCCCCGGTTTTCGACCCGGAGACCAACACCGCGCCGGTCCCGGCTTCCTTCAAGAAGTCGTACAAGGCGTTCATGGACTCCGAGTACTGGCGTCTCGGCGTGCCCGAGGAGATCGGCGGCTCCACCGCGCCCCGCTCCCTGATCTGGGCCTACGCGGAGCTGATCCTCGGCGCGAACCCGGCCGTGTGGATGTACTCCAGCGGCCCCGCGTTCGCGGGCATCCTCTTCGAGGAGGGCAACGACGTCCAGAAGCACATCGCGACGATGGCCGTCGAGAAGCGCTGGGGCTCCACCATGGTCCTCACCGAGCCCGACGCCGGCTCCGACGTGGGCGCGGGCCGCACCAAGGCGACCCAGCAGGCGGACGGCTCCTGGCACATCGAGGGCGTGAAGCGCTTCATCACCTCCGGTGAGCACGACATGGAGGAGAACATCCTCCACTACGTCCTCGCCCGCCCCGAGGGCCACGGCCCCGGCACCAAGGGCCTGTCCCTCTTCCTCGTCCCGAAGTACGAGTTCGACTTCGAGACCGGCGAGCTGGGCGAGCGCAACGGCGTGTACGCGACGAACGTCGAGCACAAGATGGGCCTCAAGGCCTCCAACACCTGCGAGATGACCTTCGGCGACCGCCACCCCGCCAAGGGCTGGCTGATCGGCGACAAGCACGACGGCATCCGCCAGATGTTCCGCATCATCGAGTTCGCCCGCATGATGGTCGGCACGAAGGCCATCTCCACGCTGTCGACCGGCTACCTGAACGCGCTGGAGTACGCCAAGGAGCGCGTCCAGGGCACCGACCTGGCCAACTTCATGGACAAGGCCGCGCCCAAGGTCACCATCACGCACCACCCGGACGTGCGCCGCTCGCTCATGACGCAGAAGGCGTACGCCGAGGGCATGCGCGCCCTGGTCCTGCACACCGCCGCGATCCAGGACGAGATCCAGGTCCTGGAGGCGGCCGGCGAGGACACCGCCGCCGCCGAGGCCCTGAACGACCTCCTCCTGCCGATCGTGAAGGGCTACGGCTCCGAGAAGGGCTACGAGCTGCTCGCCCAGTCGCTCCAGATCTTCGGCGGCTCCGGCTTCCTGCAGGAGTACCCGATCGAGCAGTACATCCGCGACGCCAAGATCGACACGCTGTACGAGGGCACCACCGCGATCCAGGGCCAGGACTACTTCTTCCGGAAGATCGTCCGCAACCAGGGCGCCGCGCTGAACTCCCTCGCCGAGGACATCAAGAAGTTCCTGGCCCTCGGCACCGGCGGCGAGGAGCTGTCCGCCGCCCGCGAGCAGCTCGCCAAGGCCGCCGTCGAGCTGGAGGCCATCGTCGGCCTGATGCTGACCGACCTCGCCGCCACCGAGCAGGACGTCAAGAACATCTACAAGGTGGGCCTCAACACCACCCGCCTCCTGATGGCCTCCGGTGACGTGGTCGTCGGCTACCTGCTGCTGCGCGGTGCCGCCGTCGCCGCGGAGAAGCTGGAGACCGCCTCCGCGAAGGACAAGCCCTTCTACACCGGCAAGATCGCGGCCGCGAAGTTCTTCGCCGCCAACGTGCTGCCGGGCGTCACCGGAGCGCGCAAGCTCGCCGAGGGCGTCGACCTGGACCTGATGGAGCTGGACGAAGCCGCCTTCTAGGGCGTGTCCGCAAAGTCGCGTCGTCCGCCCGAAGGGCGGGCCCGGCGGCGTCTGGTGCGTGCTCTCGGCGTGCCGGGCGCAGACCCTCGTACTGGACGTACTTGGGTCTTCGCCCGGTGCGGCGAGAGTACGTGCCAGGCGTCGCCGGGCAGGCGCGACTTTGCGGACACGACCTAGGCCCCGGCGGCCCCTGTACGGACGGACGGGCACCCGCCCGGCGCCTGTCCGGCCGTTCAGGTGTCCCAAGGTGTCCACCCTTCACATCCCCCTTACGAAGGCCCGTTCCCAACCCCGGGAGCGGGCCTTCGTGCGTCGTTAAGGTGAACCCATGAGTGCACCCACCCGGTTCGACCGCAGCCACACCGACGACCTCATGTCCTTCCTCGCGGCGAGCCCGACGCCGTACCACGCCGTGGCCACCGCCGCCGAGCGGCTGGAGAAGGCCGGGTTCCGTCAGGTCGCCGAGACCGACGCGTGGGAGGGGACCGCCGGCGGGAAGTACGTGCTGCGCGGAGGGGCGATCATCGCCTGGTACGTGCCGGAGGGCGCCGAGCCGCACACCCCGTTCCGGATCATCGGCGCGCACACCGACTCCCCGAACCTGCGGGTCAAGCCGCTGCCCGACACCGGGGCGCACGGCTGGCGGCAGGTCGCCGTGGAGATCTACGGCGGGCCCCTGCTGAACTCCTGGCTCGACCGGGACCTCGGCCTGGCCGGACGCCTGTCGCTGCGGGACGGCTCGACCCGCCTGGTCAACGTGGACCGGCCCCTGCTGCGCGTACCGCAGCTCGCCATCCACCTCGACCGCTCCGTCAGCAGCGAGGGACTCAAGCTCGACAAGCAGCGCCACCTCCAGCCCGTCTGGGGACTCGGCGACGCCCGCGAGGGCGACCTGATCTCCTTCCTGGAGGAGGAGTCGGGGCTGCCCGCGGGCCAGGTCACCGGCTGGGACCTCATGACCCACTCCGTCGAGCCCCCCGCCTACCTGGGCCGCGACAAGGAACTGCTCGCCGGGCCCCGCATGGACAACCTGCTGTCCGTGCACGCGGCCACGGCCGCGCTGGCCGCGGTCGCGACGGCCGGCTCCGCCCTGCCCTACATCCCGGTCCTCGCCGCCTTCGACCACGAGGAGAACGGCTCGCAGAGCGACACGGGCGCCGACGGACCGCTGCTCGGCGGAGTGCTGGAACGTTCTGTCTTCGCCCGCGGCGGTTCCTACGAGGACCGGGCGCGCGCCTTCGCCGGCACCGTCTGCCTGTCCTGCGACACCGGCCACGCGGTGCACCCCAACTACGCCGAGCGGCACGACCCGACGCACCACCCGCGCGCCGGCGGCGGCCCCATCCTCAAGGTCAACGTCAACAACCGCTACGCCACCGACGGTTCGGGCCGCTCCGTGTTCGCCGCCGCCTGCGAGAAGGCCGGCGTGCCGTTCCAGTCCTTCGTCTCCAACAACGCCATGCCCTGCGGCACCACCATCGGCCCCATCACGGCGGCACGGCACGGCATCCGGACGGTCGACATCGGCGTGGCGATCCTGTCCATGCACAGCGCCCGCGAACTCTGCGCCGCGGACGACCCGTTCCTGCTGACGAACGCGCTGGTGGCGTTCCTGGAGGGGTAGTTCTCCGGGCTGTCAGGACAACGGCACGCCGTCGCGAGCGACGGCGTGCCGTTTCGTGTGAGGGATCGCCTCCGCATGTACCGCGAGGTCCCGGGTACCCGGAACGGGTCCGGAACTACTCGGAGTTGCTATTCAAGGAGACGACACCCATGGGCCTGGGCGGATGCATCATCCTGATCGCCGCGGGGGCGATCCTCACGTTCGCGACCGACTGGCACATGCAGGGGGTCAACCTTCATCTGGTCGGCGTGATCCTCATGATCGTCGGACTGATCGGCGTGACGACCTTCAGCAGCATCGCGCGGCGCAGGCGCGTCGTCGTACCGCCGACCGCGACCGTCGTGGACGACGACCGGCGCCGCCGTGACGGGTACACGGACGGCTACGGCGTCTGATCCGGATCAGCCGTCCATGCCGGCAAGGACCAGGGGCAGCCGGTCCGTGCCGGTCTCCGTGAGGCGGAGCGGAACGCCCCAGTCCTGCTGATGGACATGGCAGGCCGGGTACTCGTTGGCCGGATCGTCGTCGCAGGACGCGGCCATCGCCGAGACGTGCAGCACGCCCTCGGGGACGGCCGGGTTCAGCTCGACGTCCCGGGAGAGATCGGTACCGGCGCCCTCGCCCGCGAGCAGCAGCTCGGGCGGGGTGGCGGACACCAGGAGCCGGGTGGACGGGCCGTAGCGGGTGTCCAGCTTCTGTCCGGCCGGCGCCTGGAAGATCACGTCCAGCCGGACGGCTCCGGGGGTGACGTCGGTGGCCGCGCGCTGTGTGCGGTGGGCGACCGACTCCACCCGTACCGCCTCCTCCGGCAGCCGCAGCCGGGTCAGCCGGTGCCGGGCCGACTCCACCACCACGATGTCGTCCCCGACGAGCACGGCGTCGCTGGGCTCCCGCAGGTCCGTGGCCAGCGTGGTCACCTCACCCGTCGCCGGGTCGTACCGGCGCAGCGCGTGGTTGTACGTGTCGCTGACCGCGACCGAACCGTCCGGCAGCGCGGTGACCCCCAGCGGGTGCTGGAGCAGGGCCTGTGCGGCGGCACCGTCGCGGTGCCCGAAGTCGAAGAGCCCCGTGCCGACGGCGGTGTGCACACTCCCGTCCGGGTCCACCCAGCGCAGCGCCGAGGTCTCGGAGTCGGCGAGCCAGAGCCGGTCCTCGGTGGCGGCGAGCCCCGACGGCTGCGCGAACCAGGCCTCGGGACCCGGTCCGTCGACCAGCCCCTCGTTCGTCGTGCCCGCGGTGACCCCGACGGTCCCCGTCCCCGGGTCGTACGCCCAGAGCTGGTGCACACCCGCCATGGCGATCCAGACCTTGCCGCCGAACAGGGCCACGTCCCACGGCGAGGACAGATCGATCTCGCGCGCCGGTCCCGACGTCGGCGAGCCCTGCCACCACTGGCGACCGGTGCCCGCGAGCGTGGTGACCGCGCCGGTCGCGAGATCGACCCGGCGCAGCGCGTGGTTCACGGTGTCGGCGACGACGACCGCGCCCTCGTCCAGCAGCGCGAGCCCCTGCGGCTCGCTGAACCCCGCCTCCTCGGCGCCGCCGTCCACGAGGCCCCGGACACCCGATCCGATGCGCCGGACGACCGTCTCGCCGTCCTCCTCCAGCTCCACGAGCTGATGCCGGGTCGTGTCGCTGACCAGCAGATTGCCGTTCGGCAGGGCGAGCGCCTTGCCGGGGAAGCGCAGAGCGGTCGGCGCGGGCTCGGGCGCCACGTACGGCCCGTCGCCACGGCGCAGGGTCCCCTTCGCCGTGTGCTCGGCCTCCAGCTCCTCCACCAGCCGCTCGATGGCGTGGGCGTGCCCCTCACCGGCGTGCTGCGCGACGACGTATCCCTCGGGGTCGATCACCACGAGCGTCGGCCAGGCCCGTACGGCGTACTGCTTCCAGGTCACGAGCTCCGGGTCGTCGAGCACCGGGTGCTCCACCCCGTAGCGCTCCACCGCGTCGACGACCGCCTGGTGCTCGGCCTCGTGCGCGAACTTAGGCGAGTGCACCCCGACGATCACCACGGTGTCCCGGTGCTTCTCCTCCAACTCCCGCAACTCGTCCAGGACGTGCAGGCAGTTGATGCAGCAGAAGGTCCAGAAGTCGAGGATCAGGACGCGGCCCCGGAAGTCGGCGAGCGCCAGGTCCTTCCCTCCGGTGTTGAGCCACCCGCCCTTTCCGACGAGCTCGGGAGCGCGGACACGGACACGGCGCGGGGCGGGAGACGCGTTCATGTGATCAAGGGTGCCACCCGGGCGTGACGCTCCGGAAATCCCGGACCGGCGCGGCCGGCGGTCAGTCCAGCGCGTGCCCCGTCGTCGCGTCCACGTGGGCGGGGATCTCGTCGTGGCGGTCGCCGACCGTGAGGGTGCCGGTCGGTTCGAAGAGGAGGATCGACGCGCCGGCGGGGGCGTACGGCTTGTGCTCGGTGCCGCGCGGGACGGTGCAGACGGACCCCTTGGGCAGGACGACGGTCCGCTCACCGGCCGGCTCCCTGAGCGTGATGCTCAGTTCGCCCTCCAGGACCAGGAAGAACTCGTCGGTGTGGTCGTGCACGTGCCAGACGTGCTCGCCCTCGACCTTGGCGACGCGGACGTCGTAGTCGTTGACGGTGGTGACGATGCGGGGGCTCCACAGCTCGTCGAAGGAGGCGAGGGCGGAGGAGAGGGAGACGGGTTCGCCGCGTCGGGCGGATGCGCTGGTCATGGATTCATCGTCCGCGCCTGCCGGGGGACCGGCGAGTGCTAGAAATCGCTCATGCCGCAAGGATCCTCGCACCGTGCCGTCCGCCCGGCCCCCTCGGACGGGCGGGGACCGGCGTCTCGGCCCCACCGCGTCGCCGTCATCGTCGACGAGGGCACGAACCCCTTCGAAGTGGGCGTCGCAACCGAGCTGTTCGGGCTCCCCCGGCCCGAACTGGGGCGCCCCGAACCGCTCTACGAGCTGACCCTGTGCACGCCGACGCCCGGCGTCCGGATGAACCACGGGTTCTTCACGCTCGGCGGAGTGCCCGGCCTCGACGCGGCGGACGACGCCGACACCCTCGTGGTCCCGGGCCGTCCCGACAACGTCGTCCCGCGCCGGGCCGTCGTCCTGGACGCCATCCGGCGCGGCCACGCACGCGGCGCCCGGGTGGTGAGCTTCTGCACCGGATCCTTCGCGCTCGCCGAGGCGGGACTGCTCGACGGGCGCCGCGCCACCACGCACTGGCACTGGACGGACGTCTTCCGGGAACTGCACCCGGACGTGCTGCTGGACCCGGACGTGCTGTTCGTGGACGAGGGGGACGTGCTGACGGCGGCGGGCAGCGCGGCCGCGCTCGACCTCGGGCTGCACCTGGTGCGCCGGGACCACGGCGCGGAGATCGCCGACGCCGTGTCGCGCCGGCTGGTGTTCGCCGCACACCGCGACGGGGGCCAGCGCCAGTTCGTACGACAGCCGCTGCCCGACGTGCCCGACGTGTCGCTCGCACCCCTGCTGGCCTGGGCGCAGGAACGGATCGGGGAGCCGGTGACGGTCGGGGACCTCGCCGCGCACGCCGCGGTCAGCCCGGCGACCCTGCACCGCCGCTTCCGCGCCCAGCTCGGCACGACACCGCTGGCCTGGCTGACGGCGCAGCGCGTCGCCCTCGCCTGCCGGCTCATCGAACGCGGCGAGGTCCGGCTCGACGTGGTGGCGGACCGCAGCGGGCTCGGGACGGCGGCGAACCTGCGCGAGCGGGTGCGCCGGGCGACCGGACTCAGCCCGTCGGCCTACCGGCGGCGTTTCGGAACGCCCACCGGGGAACCGGTGACGGCATGAGATACCTCGTACGCGACCGGCTGCTCGGTTTCGGTGACGACTACTGGATCGAGGACGACCACGGCAACAAGGTCTTCCTCGTCGACGGCAAGGCCATGCGGCTGCGGGACACCTTCCAGCTCAAGGACACCCGCGGACGGGTCCTGATCGACATCCACCAGAAGATGCTCGCGCTGCGCGACACGATGATCATCGAGCGGGACGGCGATCCGCTCGCGACCATCAAACGCAAGCGGCTGTCCCTGCTCCGCAATCACTATCGCGTGTCGCTGGTCGACGGCACCGAACTCGACGTCAGCGGCAAGATCCTCGACCGCGAGTTCGCCGTGGACTACGACGACGAACTCCTCGCGCAGATCTCCCGGCGCTGGCTGCACCTGCGGGACACGTACGGCGTCGACGTCGTACGGGAGGACGCCGATCCGGCGCTGCTGATCGCGGTCGCGGTGTGCGTGATCCACCTGGCCGAGAAGGAACGGGGGGACGACTGAGGACACGGCCGGCCGACGGCGGCACGGACGTCCACCGGTCTACGGCGGCACGGGCGTCCTCCGGTCCACGGCGGGGCGGGCGCCGGCCGGTCCCGCCGTGTGGCGGGCGCCGGCCGGTCCGTGGCGGGGCGCGGGTCAGCGGGTGTCGGCGGGTCGGCGGGTGTCAGCGGGTCGGGGTGTCCAGGCCTAGCAGGCGGTCCTTGAGGGCCGGGAACTGCTCGCGGGTCTCCGCGACCTTCGCCGGGTCGAACTCCACGGTGAGGATCTCCTCGCCCGGACCCGCCTCGGCGAGGACCTCGCCCCACGGGTCGACCACGATCGAGTGACCGGCCTGGGGAACTCCCGCGTGCGTACCGGCCGTTCCGCAGGCGAGGACGTACGCCTGGTTCTCGACGGCGCGGGCCTGGGCGAGCAGGGTCCAGTGGGAGCGGCGCCGCTCGGGCCAGCCGGCCGGGAGGACGAAGGTCTGCGCCCCGGCGTCGACGAGTCCGCGGAAGAGTTCGGGGAACCGCAGGTCGTAGCAGGTGGCGACGCCGATGACGGTCTCCGGCAGCCGCACGGTCACCAGCTCCGTGCCCGCGCCCATCAGCACGGCCTCGCCCTTGTCGAAGCCGAAGCGGTGGATCTTGCGGTAGGCGGCGACGCGTTCGCCGGCGGGGGAGTAGACGAGCGAGGTGTTGTAGAGGGGGGCCTCGGTGCCGGGGCCGGTCCCGGAGGCGGCGCGCTCGGGGATCGAGCCGGCGTGCAGCCACACGCCCGCGTCGCTCGCGGCCTTGCTCATCGCATCGTGGGTCGGCCCGTCCAGCGGCTCGGCCTGCGCCCCGAACGCCTCGTAGGCGAAGGCGCCGGTGGTCCACAGCTCGGGGAGCACGACGAGATCGACTCCGGCTTGATCGCGTACCAGGTCGGCCACGCGGTGTCTGCGGTCCGCGACCGATTCGTCGTCGTTTACGTCGATCTGGAGGAGCGAGGCGCGCACACTACCACCGTCCTGGCATTCGAGCCGTCCATACGGGCCTACGATCGTCACACGAAAGCACTGCCGGGGTGCCTCACAGCAGCGTAACTTAGCGTCCCAAGACACCCGCTGCCTGTGAAATGCCCGCGTCCAACCGCCCGAGGGGTCCCGTTCCGTGAGTCTGCATCCGAGTCTTCAGTCCTACGCCGACGCCTGGGCCCACTCGATCGAAGCGATATCCGAGCTGGTGCAGCCGCTTGTGGAGGGCGAGTGGAACCGGCGGACTCCGTGCCCCGGCTGGTCGGTCCGCGACATCGTCTCGCACGTCATCGGGCTGGACTGCGAGATGCTCGGCGACCCGCGGCCGATCCACACGCTTCCCCGCGACCTCTACCACGTGACGAACGAACACCAGCGGTACATGGAGATGCAGGTCGACGTGCGCCGTCACCACACGGCGCCGGAGATGACCTCCGAGCTCGAGTACACGATCATCCGCCGCAACCGGCAGCTCCGGAACGAGTCGCGGCAGCCCGACGCGAAGGTGCGCGGCCCGCTCGGCACCGAGGTCACCCTGGAACACGCCATGCGCAACCGCGCGTTCGACGTGTGGGTGCACGAGCAGGACCTGCGGTACACGCTGGGCCGGCCGGGCAACCTCGACTCCCCCGGCTCACTGATCGTGCGGGACCAGCTCCTGGCCGCGCTGCCGAAGATCGTCGCCAAGGACGCGGGGGCGCCGGCGAACTCCGCGGTCGTCTTCGACGTGCACGGCCCCGTCGAGTTCCTCCGCACCGTCCGCGTGGACGCCGACGGCCGCGGCTCGATAGACGGTTCGCCCTCCCTCGGTCCCGCCGTCAGTCTCGCCCTGGACTGGGAGACCTTCGTCCGGCTGGCCTGTGGCCGCGTCAGCCCCGAGGCCGTGTCCGACCGCATCAAGGCCGAGGGCGACCCGGAACTGACCACGGCGATCCTGCGCAGCCTGGCCGTCACGCCGTAGTGCCGTCACGGCGTGGCCCGTGGGGGTCACGCCGGTACGTGCACCGTCTCCACCCGGCTGGCCACGAGACGCTCCCGCTCCCGGCGGGCCGCCTCCTTGCGCAGCCGGAAGATCTGGCTGAGCCCGAGCGCCTGGAGCACGAACACGCTGGAGAAGGCGATCCGGTAGTCGTCGCCGGTGGCGTCGAGCAGGACACCGATGGCCAGCAGCGTCGTCATCGAGGCGACGAAACCGCCCATGTTGGTGATCCCGGACGCGGTCCCCTGACGCTCCGGCGGGTTGGCCGGGCGCGCGAAGTCGAAGCCGAGCATCGAGGCCGGCCCGCAGAACCCGAGCACCACGCACAGCACGACCAGCAGCCACATCGGCGCGACGCCCGGGTACACCAGCACCGCCGCCCACACGACGGCCGTCGCCGCGACCGTGCCCAGGGCCAGCGGCAGCCGCGCGGTGTGGTGCCGGGCGACGATCTGCCCGTACACCAGCCCGGCGCCCATGTTGGCCAGCACCACGAGTGTCAGCAGCTCACCGGCCGTGGCGCGGGTGAGGCCCTGTGCCTGGACGAGGAACGGCATCCCCCACAGCAGCAGGAACACCATCGCCGGGAACTGGGTGGTGAAGTGCACCCACAGACCCAGCCGGGTGCCGGGCTCCCGCCAGGACGCGAGGATCTGGCGGCGGACGTAGGCGGCGCCCCGGTGCGGGAACGGCTCGGGCCGGTGGCCTTCGGGGTGGTCCCGCAGGAACAGCAGCAGCAGGACGAGGACGACCACACCGGCGGCCGCGCTGCCGGCGAACGCCGCCGTCCAGCCGACGCCGTGCAGCAGCCGCGCGATCACGAGCGTCGAGACGAGGTTGCCCGCCATGCCGACCAGGCCCGCGAGCTGCGCGACGAGCGGTCCGCGCCGGGCGGGGAACCACCGGGTGCCCAGCCGCAGCACGCTGATGAACGTCATCGCGTCGCCGCAGCCCAGCAGGGCGCGCGAGGCGAGCGCCATGCCGTACGACGAGGAGAACGCGAAGCCCAGTTGTCCCGCCGTGAACAGCAGGACGCCGATGGTCAGCACCTTCTTGGTGCCGAGCCGGTCGACGAGGAGCCCGACCGGTATCTGCATGCCCGCGTACACGAGGAGCTGGAGGATGGAGAAGGTGGACAGGGCGGAGGCGCCCACGTGGAAGCGGTTCGCCGCGTCGAGTCCGGCCACCCCCAGGGACGTACGGAAGATGACGGCGACGAAGTAGACCGAGACGCCGATGCCCCAGACGGCGATCGCGCGCCGGCCGCCGGGCGGGTCGCCGGGCAGGGTGGCCGGGGAGCTCATCGGACCTCGCCCCGCGCCAGGTTGGAGAACCAGCTCACGTGCCCGTGGATGAGGCCGACGACCGCGTCGGCGTCACCGGCGCGCAGCGCCTGGAGAATCTGTTCGTGCTCGATCAGCGTCTTGGTGATCCGGTCGGGGTGGGCGTGCATGACGGCGACTCCCATCCGGAGCTGCCGGTCGCGGAGCTGATCGTAGAGCCGGGAGAGGATCTCGTTGCCGCCGCTGCGGACGATCTCGGCGTGGAAACAGCGGTCGGTGACGGCGGCTCCGGCCAGGTCCCCGGCGGCGGCCTGCTCCTTCTGCCGGTCGAGCAGTTCCTCAAGACGGGCCAGGAGCTGCGGCGACGCCGGTACGGCCTTGCGCGCGGCGTGCTCCTCGACGAGCTGGCGGGTCTCGACCACGTCGGCGATCTCCTGGGCGGAGACCGGCAGGACGAGCGCGCCCTTCTTCGGGTAGAGCCTGATCAGCCCTTCGGCCTCCAGGCGGAGGAGCGCCTCACGGACCGGGGTGCGCGACACGCCCACCGCGTCGGCGAGTTCGCCCTCGGTGAGCAGGGCCCCGCCCTCGTAGCGGCGCTCCAGGACCCCGTCCTTGACGTGGGCGTAGACACGGTCGGCTGCCGGGGGCTGCTTCACGGGGGGCCGCGTCGGCGCGGGAGGGGCTGAAGGCATGCGCACATCATAGATACAACACGTACGCATGCCCGGGGGCATTTCAGCATGCGGACCCCAACAGCCGCCGCCTGTAACCCAGGTCACATGAATTTCATGCGTTTGCCGCACATCCCTTTGGGCGACCCGGGAGTCTGAACGTGGGACGGCACTCCCATGTGCTGTTCTCCCAGGGGCATTTCGCGCATACGGAGCGTTCATTTTGATTACCGGCATTAAGGGCACGCGTTTCCGCAGGGCCGCCGCTGTGACCCTCACGACCGGCGCCGTGCTGGCAGCCGGAGCCTTCGGCGCCGCGCCCGCGGGCGCGGTCGCCACCCCCTCGATCGTCGCCAAGGGCGGCTATCTGATGAACAACGGGACCGCCGCGACCGTCTACAAGAAGGCTGCGGACACCCGGCTTTCCACGGGTTCCACCACGAAGATCATGACGGCCAAGGTGGTCCTGGCCCAGGCGAACCTGAACCTGGACGCCAAGGTCACGATCCAGAAGGCCTACAGCGACTACGTGGTCGCCAACAACGCCTCGCAGGCTCACCTGATCGTCGGTGACAAGGTCACCGTCCGTCAGCTCCTCTACGGTCTGATGCTGCCGTCCGGCTGCGACGCCGCCTACGCGCTCGCCGACAAGTTCGGCTCGGGCACCACCCGCGCCGCGCGCGTGAAGTCGTTCATCGGCAAGATGAACGCCGCCGCGACCAGCCTGCACCTGACGAACACGCACTTCGACTCGTTCGACGGCATCGGCAACGGCAACAACTACTCGACGCCGCGCGACCTGACGAAGATCGCCAGCAGCGCCATGAAGAGCACCACGTTCAAGACGATCGTGAAGACCAAGTCGTACACGGCGAAGACCGTGACGAGCAGTGGCACCACGCGCACCATGGCGGCGTGGACCAACACGAACGGGCTGCTCAGCAGCTACAGCGGCACCATCGGCGTGAAGACCGGCTCCGGCCCCGAGGCGAAGTACTGCCTCGTCTTCGCCGCCACCCGCAACGGCAAGACGCTGATCGGGACGGTGCTCGCCTCGACGTCCATCCCGAACCGTGAGGCGGACGCCAAGAAGCTCCTGAACTACGGCTTCGCGAGCTGACACACGCGAAAGGGGCCTGCCGCGCGGTGCGCGCCAGGCCCCTTTTTCGTCGGCGTCCGGGCTCGGACCCCGGCCGGTCGGGCTACGCCCAGGTGATCAGCCGCTTGGGCTGCTCCAGGACGGCCGCCGTGTCGGCGAGGACCTTGGAGCCGAGCTCTCCGTCGACCAGGCGGTGGTCGAAGGACAGCGCCAGCGTGGTGACCTGACGGGGCTTGACCTTGCCCTTGTGGACCCAGGGCTGCGGCTTGATCGCGCCCACCGCGAGGATCGCGGACTCGCCGGGGTTGAGGATCGGCGTGCCCGTGTCGACGCCGAAGACGCCGACGTTGGTGATCGTCACCGTGCCGCCCTGCATCGCGGCCGGCGAGGTCTTGCCCTCACGGGCCGTGGCCACCAGTTCGCCCAGCGACTCCGCGAGCTGCGGAAGCGTCTTGCCGTGGGCGTCCTTGATGTTCGGCACGATCAGACCGCGCGGGGTGGCCGCGGCGATGCCCAGATTCACGTAGTGCTTCCGGACGATCTCCTGGTTGGCCTCGTCCCAGGACGCGTTGACGTCCGGGTTGCGCTTGATCGCGACCAGCAGGGCCTTGGCCACGAGCAGCAGCGGATTGACCCGCAGCCCCTGCATGTCCTTGTCCTGCTTGAGCTCCTCGACCAGCCGCATCGTGCGCGTCACGTCGACCGTCACGAACTCGGTGACGTGCGGCGCGGTGAACGCCGAGCCGACCATCGCGTTGGCCGTGGCCTTGCGGACACCCTTGACCGGGATCCGGGTCTCGCGCGCGCCGTCATAGGACGCGGCCGGGGCCGGGACCTGCGGCTGGACGCGGGCCGGGGCCTGCGGGACCTCGGCGGGGGCCGGGGCCGCCACCGGGGCGGGCGCCTGCGCCGGAGCGGCCGCCGCGTGCACGTCCTCACGCGTGATGACGCCGTCCGGGCCCGTCGGGGTGACCGTCGTCAGGTCGACACCCAGGTCCTTGGCGAGCTTGCGGACCGGGGGCTTGGCGAGCGGCCGCTGCCCGCCGGGCGCGGTGCCGTGGCCGTGGCCGTTGAGCTCGCCCTGGATCGCGGTGGCCGCGTAGAGCGTCTCGGTCTGCTGGACGGGGGCCTCGGCACCCTTGCGGGGGCGCCGCTTGGTGGAGGACTCCGCCACGCCGTACCCCACGAGGACCGGCTTGCGGCCCTCGGGCTTGGCCTCCTCGGCGGGGGCCTCCGCGGGGACGGCGGGAGCGGCGGGGGCCTGCTCGGCGGCCGGGGCCGCCGGAGCGGGCGCCGCGCCACCGGACACGTCCACCGCGATGATCACCTGGCCGACGTCCACCGTCGTGCCCTCGGGGAAGCGGAGCTCGCTCACCACACCGTCGTACGGGATCGGCAGTTCGACCGCGGCCTTGGCGGTCTCGACCTCGCAGACGACCTGCCCGTCGGTGACCTTGTCACCCGGCTGGACGTACCACTTGAGGATCTCCGCCTCGGTGAGTCCCTCGCCCACATCGGGCATCTTGAACTCGCGGAGTCCCGACGCGTTCTCAGTCATCGTCGTCACGACTCTCTCCTAGTACGCCAGCGAGCGGTCGACGGCGTCGAGCACCCGGTCCAGGCCCGGAAGGTACTCCTCCTCCAGGCGGGCCGGCGGGTACGGGGCGTGGTAGCCGCCGACCCGCAGAACGGGCGCCTCCAGGTGGTAGAAGCACCGCTCCGTGATGCGGGCCGCGATCTCCGCGCCCGTGCCCAGGAACACCGGCGCCTCGTGCACGACGACCAGGCGGCGGGTCTTCTCGACCGAGGCCTGGATCGAGTCGAAGTCGATCGGGGACATCGAGCGCAGGTCCAGGACCTCGATCGACTTGCCCTCCTCCTGGGCGGCCGCGGCGGCCTCCAGGCAGACCTTCACCATCGGGCCGTACGCGACCAGGGTGAGGTCGCCGCCCTCGCGCGCCACCCGCGCCTTGTGCAGCGGACCGGGGATGGCGTCCTTGTTGACCTCGGCCTTGTCCCAGTAGCGCCGCTTGGGCTCGAAGAAGATCACCGGGTCGTCGCTCTGGATGGCCTGCTGCATCATCCAGTAGGCGTCTCCCGCGTTCGAGGGAGAGACCACCTTCAGGCCCGCCACGTGCGCGAACAGCGCCTCCGGGGACTCCGAGTGGTGCTCGACCGCGCCGATGCCGCCGCCGTACGGGATGCGGATGACGACGGGGAGCTTGATCTTGCCGAGGGCCCGCGCGTGCATCTTCGCGAGCTGCGTGACGATCTGGTCGTACGCCGGGAAGACGAATCCGTCGAACTGGATCTCCACGACCGGGCGGTAGCCGCGCAGGGCCAGGCCGATCGCGGTGCCGACGATGCCCGACTCGGCGAGCGGGGTGTCGATGACCCGCTCCTCGCCGAAGTCCTTCTGGAGACCGTCGGTGACCCGGAAGACACCGCCGAGCTTGCCGACGTCCTCGCCCATGATGAGGACCTTGGGGTCGGCTTCGAGAGCCGTGCGCAGCGATTCGTTGATCGCCTTGGCCAGCGCCATCTTTTCCGTCGTCATGGCTACTTGCCCTCCCCGGCGTCCGCGAACGACGCCTGGTAGGCGGCGAACTGGGCGCGCTCCTCGTCGACGAGCGCGTGCCCGTCCGCGTACACGTTCTCGAAGATGGCGAAGTGGTCCGGGTCAGGCATGGCCCGCACGACATCGCGCACCCGCTTGCCCAACGTCTCGCTCTCGGCCTCGAGTTCCGCGAAGAATCCCTCGTCCGCGTGGTTCGCGGACTCCAGGTAGGCGCGCAGGCGCAGGATCGGGTCCTTGGCCTCCCACGCCTCGCGCTCCTCGTCGGCCCGGTACTTGGTCGGGTCGTCGGAGGTGGTGTGCGCGCCCATGCGGTAGGTGAAGGCCTCCACCAGGGTGGGGCCCTCGCCGCTGCGGGCCCGCTCCAGCGCCCACTTGGTGACCGCGAGGCAGGCCAGGACGTCGTTGCCGTCGACGCGGACGCCGGGGAAGCCGAAGCCCTGGGCGCGCTGGTAGAGCGGCACGCGCATCTGGCGCTCGGTGGGCTCGGAGATCGCCCACTGGTTGTTCTGGCAGAAGAACACGACCGGCGCGTTGTAGACGGCGCCGAAGTTGAAGGCCTCCATGACGTCGCCCTGGCTGGAGGCGCCGTCACCGAAGTACGCGATCACGGCCGAGTCCGCGCCGTCCTTGGCGATGCCCATGGCGTAGCCGGTGGCGTGCAGCGTCTGCGAGCCGATGACGATCGTGTACAGGTGGAAGTTGTTGCCGTTCGGGTCCCAGCCGCCGTTGTTCACACCCCGGAACATGCCCAGCAGGTTGGTCGGGTCGACCCCGCGGCACCAGGCGACGCCGTGCTCGCGGTAGGTCGGGAAGACGTAGTCGTCGTCGCGGGTGGCGCGGCCGGAGCCGATCTGGGCGGCCTCCTGGCCGAGCATCGAGGCCCACAGGCCCAGCTCGCCCTGGCGCTGCAGGGAGGTGGCCTCCGCGTCGAAGCGGCGGCTCAGGACCATGTCGCGGTAGAGGCCGCGCAGCTCCTCGGGGGTGATGTCGGCGACGTACGGGTCGTACGTGGCGTCCTTGACCCGCTTGCCTTCCGGGGTCAGCAGCTGAACGAGCTCGGGCTCGCCGCCCGTCGCCCCGGGCGACTTCTTGGCGGCCGCGCCGGCGCTCCTGCTCGCGGCGCTCTTGGTACCGGTCGTACTGGCGCTCGCGGCGCTCTTCGTACCGGCGCTGCGTCGCGGCTTGCGCGCGGCAGTGCTCTCCACGGTCACGTGTGCTCCTCCGTCGGTCCGGCCCCCGGGGTTGCCGGAAGGCTGGGGTCCCCCTCGCTCGCGGTTCGAGCTCGGGAGAGCGGCTCGCCTGTTCCGGCACCCGTGCACGGGGTGGGTGCCACTCGGCCGGGAACAGGCGTGACAGGTGCCCCGGCGAGCGCCCTGCAACTGCCACGTTACCCAGTGCTTCACATTTCTGTGAAACCCCTCCTGACCTGCGATTTTGATAGGAAATCCAAGTACTTGGAAACGTGGATTTCCTACTAGATCGAGCAGATCGGAACAGTTGCTGGTCACAGCACTGGTCACAGCCTTGCAGGGGGCCGGAACCCTGGCACGTTATCCCGGCCACCCCGGCCTCGGGAAGACTTCACCTGGCGCAATGCCGAGGGCCGTGTGTGAGACTGACAGGGTGCGTGAAATCGGGAAAATCACGGTATTCCTCCTCGATGACCACGAAGTGGTCCGCCGTGGCGTCCACGAACTCATCTCGGTCGAGGACGACCTCGAGGTGGTGGGGGAAGCGGGTACGGCGGCCGACGCACTGGTACGGATCCCGGCCACCCGTCCGGACGTGGCGGTCCTGGACGTGCGTCTCCCGGACGGCAGCGGCGTGGAGGTCTGCCGCGAGATCCGCTCCGCGGACGAGCACATCAAATGCCTGATGCTGACCTCGTACGCCGACGACGAGGCCCTGTTCGACGCGATCATGGCGGGGGCCTCGGGCTATGTCCTCAAGGCGATCCGCGGCCACGAGCTGCTCACGGCCGTACGGGACGTCGCGGCCGGAAAGTCCCTGCTGGACCCGGTGGCCACCGCGCGCGTCCTGGAGAGGCTGCGGGACGGCGGCACCAAGGACGACAGCCGGCTCTCCCGTCTCACCGACCAGGAACGCAGAATCCTCGACCTGATCGGCGAAGGGCTGACCAATCGCCAGATCGGGGAGCGCCTGCACCTCGCCGAGAAAACGATCAAGAATTACGTGTCGAGCCTGCTGTCCAAACTGGGAATGCAGCGCAGGTCGCAGGCGGCCGCCTATGTGGCCCGCAAACAGGCGGAACAGCGGCATCCTTGAATGATCAGGGGCTCGCGGCCCCTTTTACGGCTCATGGGCTCTTACGGCTGTCAGCTTGTCGGCCCCTTACGGAGAGCCGAAAGCCGCGAGCAGCGAGCGGACCGAAAGAACGCGAGCAGCGAGCGGACCGAAAGAAGCGGACGTGAAGAATCCGCCTCCCGGGTCCGTTCGGACCCGGGAGGAACAGGGAAGATCCGGGGAGGTCAGCCCCCGACCCCCGCGGCGGGGGACTCGGTGCCGCCGCCGGCCGGCTCGCTGGACTGCGGCTCGTCCGTCGGCGTCGCCGGAGTGCTCGGTTCCGTCGTGGTCGGCGCGGTCTTCGTCGGCTCGCCGGTCGGCTCGTCCGTCGGCTGCGGGGTGGTGGGGTTCCCCGTCGGCTCGTACGTCGGGGGGTTGTCCGTGGTGTCGCCGGTGTTGGTCGAGTCGTCCGACGTGTCGTCGCCCGTGGACTGGTCCGTCGAGCTGTCGCTGGGCTGGTCGGTGGAGTCGTCGTGCTTGCTGGAGTGCGAGACGGTCGGCGTCGGCGTGGTGCCGGTCCCCGAACCCGTGCCGTTCCCGGTGTTGTGCAGCGCCAGCGCGACACCACCGGCGATGGCGATCAGCGCGAAGACCGCGAGGATCCACAGCTTGCCGCGGCCGCTGCCCCGGTTGCCGTGCCCCTCGAAGCCGCCGTCGTCACCGGCCCCGTAGGCCGGGATGAGCGGCGCCGGGATCTGCGTGGTGCCGTAGTCGCCGGGGTGCGGCAGCGAGGCCGTGCCGGCGAAACCGGCTCCCTGGCCGTGCCCCTCGTGCATGGTGACCGGGCCGGTGTTCCAGGTGCCGGTGTGGCTGCCCTGGTCGTACAGCATCTGGAGCGCGTACTGGACGAGGCCGCGCATCTCCTCCGCGGTCTGGAACCGGTCGTCCGGGTCCTTCGCGAGGGCGCGCATGACGAGCCCGTCGAGCTCGGGCGGCACCTCGTGCGAGACCTCCGAGGGAGGCAGCGGGATGTCCTGGACGTGCTGGTAGACCACCGACAGCGGGGTCTCGCCGGTGAACGGGGGCCGCAGCGCGAGGAGTTCGTAGAGCAGACAGCCGGTGGCGTACAGGTCGGAACGGTGGTCGACGGCCTTGCCGAGCGCCTGCTCCGGGGAGAGGTACTGCGGGGTGCCCATGACCATGCCGGTCTGGGTCATCGTCGACTGCGCGCCGTGCAGGGCACGCGCGATGCCGAAGTCCATCACCTTGACCGCGCCGGTCTCGGTGATGATCACGTTCGCGGGCTTGATGTCGCGGTGCACGATCCCGTGCTGGTGCGAGTAGGCCAGCGCCTCCAGCACCCCGGAGACGATGATCAGCGCCTGCTCGGGCCCGGGGGCCTCGGCGTTGATCAGCAGATCGCGGATCGTGTGACCCTCGACGATCTCCATGACGATGTACGGCACGACGCCGTGCCCGACCACGTCCTCGCCGGAGTCGTACACGGCCACGACCGCGTGGTGGTTGAGCCCCGCGACCGACTGGGCCTCGCGCGTGAAGCGGGCCTTGGACACCGGGTCCTCGGCCAGATCGGCACGGAGCAGCTTCACCGCCACGGTCCGTCCCAGGCGCACGTCCTCGGCGGCGAACACCTCGGCCATGCCGCCCCGGCCGAGCCGGTGTGTCAGCCGATACCGGCCGTCGCCGACCAGCCCGCCGTTACCCCACATCTCCGGCGCATCTGACATACCGCCGCCAGTCGCCTCGGGGTCGGACGGGCCCTGAGCGCGCTGCTGCTGTGCCATCAGTCCTCGCCGTCGTTTCTGCCCGCGGTCTGCGCGGTGGTTGTTACGGTCTCCGTCGGGCCACGCTACAGGCTCCACGCCGGGCGCCGGTCCGAGATGAGCGTGAGATGGACCGGCCGTGACGTCCGCCGAAGTCCGTCGGTGCACATTCCGTGTACCGGGCGTACGTCACCTGTAACGCTTCCGCGACGCTTCTTTCTCAGACGGTCACGGAACGGGCACCGAGCTTGACGTGTCCGTGCCCTCGGGCAGACTTGGCCCGGAATAAGCCAATCGATCACCGATGCCGCGGGGGACGCAGAAGATGAGTCAGGACGGCGCACAGGGCCGGTACGCGGGGCGCGCGGTCGCCGGCGGCCGCTACCAGTTGCGCGATCTGCTCGGCGAGGGCGGTATGGCCTCGGTGCATCTCGCCTACGACTCGGTGCTCGACCGGCAGGTCGCCATCAAGACGCTGCACACCGAACTCGGCCGGGAACAGGCCTTCCGCGAGCGCTTCCGCCGCGAGGCCCAGTCGGTGGCCAAGCTCACCCACACGAACATCGTCTCGGTGTTCGACACCGGCGAGGACGACCTCGACGGCATGACGACGCCGTACATCGTCATGGAGTACATCGAGGGCAAGCCGCTCGGCTCGGTCCTCGACGCGGACATCCGGCAGTACGGCGCGATGCCCGCCGACAAGGCCCTGAAGATCACCGCGGACGTCCTGGCCGCGCTGGAGATCAGCCACGAGATGGGCCTGGTCCACCGGGACATCAAGCCCGGCAACGTGATGATGACCAAGCGCAACGTCGTCAAGGTCATGGACTTCGGCATCGCCCGCGCCATGCAGTCCGGCGTCACCTCCATGACGCAGACCGGCATGGTCGTCGGCACCCCGCAGTACCTCTCCCCGGAGCAGGCCCTCGGCCGGGGCGTCGACGCCCGGTCCGACCTGTACTCGGTCGGCATCATGCTGTTCCAGCTCGTCACCGGGCGGCTGCCGTTCGAGGCGGACTCCCCGCTGGCGATCGCCTACGCGCACGTCCAGGAGGAGCCGGTCGCGCCCTCCTCGGTCAACCGCTCACTGCCCCCGGCCGTGGACGCGCTGATCGCCCGCGCGCTGAAGAAGAACCCGAACGAGCGCTTCCCGAGCGCCGAGATCATGCGCGACGAGTGCCTCCGGGTCGCCCAGTCGTTCCAGGCCGCCGCCCCGAACATCGTGCCGGGCGCCCAGACGCCGAGCGGTTCGGGCGTCGGTTCCGCCGTCTTCCCGCCGGTCGACCAGGGCACCCCGGCCCCCGGCCCCGTGCAGACGCCGTACCAGCCGAACCCGTACGGCACGCCGGCCCCCTCCCCGGCCTACGGCTACCCGCAGCAGGGCGGCTACCCGACCCCGCCGCAGACCTCCGCGTACTCCGGGCAGCACGGCACCTCCACGCCTCCCCCGTACAACCTCTCGCCCCAGCCCGCGGCCGGCGGCCAGGGCGGCGCCAGGAGCAACAAGGCGGTCGTGATCGGCTCGGTCCTGGTCGCGCTCATCGCGATCGGCGGCCTGATCACGGCGCTCAGCCTGAACGGCGGGAGCGGCGACGACAACAAGGGCGGCGGCGACACCACCGCCAGTTCGTCGACCACCGCGGTCGCGGGCCACAAGGGTCCGGACACGTCGAAGACGATCGACACCGAGAAGTGCACGGACCCGACGGAGTCGTACGACGACCCGAAGAAGATCATGGTCCCGGACTTCCACTTCAAGAACCTCACCTCGGTGAAGTCCTGCTTCCAGGCCGCCGGTTGGCGGATGAAGGAAGTACCCGTGGACGAGAACACCTACGGCGAGGACACGATCATGGACCAGTTCCCCGCCGCCGGAACGGACGTCGACCCCAAGAACATGCCCGAGATCGAGCTCAAGGTGTCCACGGGCAACCCCTCGTAGGGGTCGGCCCCCCGGGGGGCCCGCGCACCTGGTCACCCGGGCGACCGGGGAGTCCGGGCACGGGTGAGGAATCGGGAACGGAATCGGGAACGGGCCCGGCACTTGAGTGCCGGGCCCGCTTCTTGTCGGTGGTGACCGCGCGACGCCGGGGTGACGGGGGCGGTGGCTCGATGACCCGCGCGGTTACAGGTACGGCCCGCCCGAACGGCCACCCGTACGGGGGTCCTCGTCGCCCTCCAGACCGCCGACACCCGGCGGGAGCGCACGGCGCATCTGCTCCAACTGCGCCCTGGCCGCCATCTGCTGGGCGAACAGGGTCGTCTGGATCCCGTGGAAGAGCCCTTCCAGCCAGCCCACCAACTGAGCCTGCGCGATCCGCAGTTCGGCGTCGCTGGGAGTCCCCTCGTCCGTGAACGGCAACGAGAGCCGCTCCAGCTCCTCCACGAGCTCCGGAGCGAGACCGTCCTCCAGCTCCTTCACGGAACTCGCGTGGATCTCCTTGAGGCGGACCCTGCTGGCCTCGTCCAGGGGAGCGGCGCGCACTTCCTCCAGCAGCTGCTTGATCATGCTGCCGATGCGCATCACCTTGGCAGGCTGTTCCACCATCTCCGTCACCGGGATCTCGCGGGAGTCCTCGTCCCCGGTGCCGCCGAGAGCCATTCCGTCCTGTCCGACGACCAGGATCTGAGGGTTCTCCTGCGACCGTTCGTTCCTCGGCATCTCCATGCCGCCATTCTCTCGCACCCACGTACTCCATCACGGTGGTGCCCCCCGTACACGGTGATCCACCACGTAGGTGGGCCCAGTTGGCGAAATCAGGGGGCGTCACGGCCTCTGAAGTGCGCGAATGACGTCACTTTCGGTCGAGATGCCGGGATCACGACGTCATGTGAGGCTGGTTGCGTCGATCACGGCACCCGTCTTGGCGAACCGTTCCGGGAGGGGGTCACCGACGTGACTCCAAGGCTGCGCACCCTGCCCACGGCCGGACTCCTCGCGGCGGCCCTGCTGACCGGCGCCGCCCCCGTCGCCCATGCCGCTCCCGCGGTCTTCGGGAGCCTCTCGTCGACGGCCGCGGCCAGGTCGGGGAGCCCCGCGTCCACCGGCGCCCTCGCATCCACGGCCCTGGGCGGCTCCGGGGGCCTCGCGTCCACCGCCCTGGCCCGTTCCGGGGTCCTCCTCGCGCCCCTCGTCCCGGCCGGTTCCGTGGATCTCGCGCCCACCGCCCGGGCCGGCTACCGGGGCGATGCGGCCGCCGTCTCGCGGGGGCCTTCGGCTCCCGCCGACAGCTCACCAGCCACGCCGCCCGGCCGTGGCAGCGGCTCGCCCGCTCCCTCCGGCGGGGTGACCACCGAGCCCACCCCGTCGACCTCTCCCGTGCCGTCCGCCCCGGGGACCGGATCACCCCGTCCGTCACCCGGACGGACCACCCCGCCCGTTCCGTCCGCGCAGGGGCCCACCGCCTCGGACGCGGCCGGTCCCACGGCCACCGATCCGGCCCGCCCCACCCCCACGGACGACCCCTCCCGCGCGGGCAGCTACGCGGGCGAGGGACGCGACCGTCCCGGCCGCGCGGAGCAGGACACCCCGGACGGGCGGGACAGCCAGAACTCCGACAGCCCCGACCTGCAGGACACGGCCCCCGCCGCTGACACCGCGATCACGGAGCCGAGCCAGGTCCCCGACCCCTCGGGCGACAACGCGGCCCCCGTCCAGCAGAGCGTCGTGGGCCCCGGCTCCACGCCCGACGGGAACCTGGCGATCCTGCCGCTGGGCAGCGGCCTGATCCTCATCGGCCTGGGCCTGGCCCTGGCCTTCCTGGGCCTGCGGGTGCGCAACGGCTGAGCCGGGCCCTGGGAACCGGCCGGTACGCGGCGGCTGAGCCGAGTTCCGCGAACCGGCCGGTACCCAACGGCCGAGCGCGCCCTAGGGGGCGACGAGCAGCACCTTTCCGATGTGGCTGCTCTCCTCCAGGACCCGGTGCGCGCCCGCCGCGTCGCTCATGGGCAGCTCGCGGTCGACGACCGGACGGACATGGCCGGAGTCGATCAGGGGCCACACGTGCTCCCGTACGGCCGCCACGATGGCGGCCTTCTCGCCGAGCGGCCTGGCCCGCAGCGAGGTCGCGCTGATCGCGGCCCGCTTGTTCAGGAGGGCGGCGATGTTCAGCTCCGCCGTGATGCCGCCCTGCATGCCGATGATGGCGAGCCGGCCGTTGACGGCGAGGGCGCGCACGTTCCGGTCGAGGTACTTGGCGCCCATGTTGTCGAGGATGACGTCGGCGCCCGCCCCCTCGGTGGCCTTCTTGATCTCCTCGACGAAGTCCTGCTCGCGGTAGTTGATCAGGACGTCCGCGCCCAGCTCCGCGCAGAAGTCGAGCTTCTCCTTGGTGCCCGCCGTCACCGCGACCTTCGCGCCCACGGCCTTCGCGAGCTGGATCGCCATGGTGCCGATGCCGCTGGAGCCGCCGTGCACGAGCAGGGTCTCGCCGGGGCGCAGGTGGGCGACCATGAAGACGTTCGACCAGACCGTGCACGTCACCTCGGGCAGCGCCGCCGCCTGCCGGACGTCCAGCCCCGCGGGCACGGGCAGCAACTGCCCGGCCGGGACGGCGACCTTCTGGGCGTATCCGCCGCCCGAGAGCAGCGCGCAGACCTCGTCGCCGGCCGACCAGCCGATGACGCCCGGGCCGACCGCGGCGATGCGCCCCGAGCATTCGAGTCCGGGGTAGGGGGAGGCACCGGGCGGCGGGTTGTACAGGCCCTGCCGTTGCAGCAGATCGGCGCGGTTGACGGCACTGGCCACCACCTCGATCAGCACTTCGCCCTCGGCCGGAACCGGATCGGGAACCTCGTCCCACACCAGCGCCTCGGGCCCACCAGGTTCAGGAATCGTGATCGCGTACATGAGAGGGACGCTACTCCTGGGAGGTGCCGCCTAGTCCTGCGGCAGGGGCCGGACGTCCGGCGCCTTCCACGTGGTGCGCGAGACCCGCACGATCGTGATCAGCCGGTCCGTCAGCTCCAGCGTGCCGACGTCCGGATCGTCGTATCCGAGCACGCGATGACCTCGTACGACGCTGACCACCAGGTCGGTGGTGTCGCGGGCGTTCATGCCCACCTCGGCCTTCGTGACGGGCCGCTCCACGATGTCGAGCCCGCTGCCCTGATGGATCAGGTCCTCCATGACCATGCCCGCGGCCGGGCTGAGCACGGACAGTCCGAGCAGCCGGCCGGCCGCGCTGGCGCTGGTGATGACCGCGTCGGCACCGGACTGCCGCAGCAGCGGCGCGTTCTCCTCCTCGCGGACGGCGGCGACGATCTTCGCCCCGCGGTTGAGCTGCCGCGCCGTCAGGGTGACCAGGACCGCCGTGTCGTCCCGCTGGGTGGCGATGATGACCTGCCGTGCCTTGTGCAGCTCGGCACGCATCAGCACATCGCTGCGCGTCGCGTCCCCGATCACTCCCGCGTACCCCTCGGCCGTCGCCGCGTCGACCACCCGGGCACTCGGGTCGACGACCACGACCTGCTCCTTCCTGAGCCCGCTCGCGCAGACGGTCTCGATGGCCGACCGCCCCTTGGTCCCGAACCCGACGACAACGGTGTGCTCCCTCAAGGCCGCCCTCCAGCGGTTCAGTCGCCACTCCTCGCGGGTGCGTTCCGTGAGGACCTCCAGCGTGGTGCCGACCAGGATGATCAGGAACAGCACCCGCAGGGGCGTGATGACCAGGATGTTGATGAGCCGGGCGACGTCACTGGTCGGGGTGATGTCGCCGTATCCGGTGGTGGAGAGGGTGACCGTCGCGTAGTAGAACGCGTCGAGCATGTCGACGCTGCCGTCGGAGTTGTCGGTGTAGCCACCCCGGTCGACCCAGACGATGAGCGCGGTGAGCACGAGCAGCAGCAGCGCCATCGACAGCCGCTTGGCCACCTGCCGGATCGGGCGCTGCACCACCTTCTGCGGCAGCTTCACCTGGTAGGTCACGAGGTGTTCGTCCGCCTGGCGGGCGATCGTGTCGTCACCCGGAAGTTTCACGTGAAACACTCCCCGCTCGCGTCCATGCCCACGGGCACTCCTCGCCCGCCTTCATGCCCCTCAGGCACGCCTCGCCCGGACACACGCCCCTCACGCCCTCGGCCGGTTCAGGCGAAGCACGCGTCGATCCCCGTGACGGCCCAGGGCAGATCGATGAGGTCCAGCTCCTGCCCGGCACGGGCGCCGCCCGGCGGTACGACCGCGAGCGCGTCGGCGGCCGCGATACCGCGCAGCATCGCCGGGCCGTTGTAGTGCAGCGGCGTGGCCCGTTCGCCGCGCAGTGAGACGGGGATGAGCCGGGTGTCGTACGGGTGCCCCTGCACGGCGTCCCCCAGCGGCAGCGTGTACGGCTCCGGGGCCGCGCGCCCGGCCAGCGTGCGCAGCAGCGGCTCGGCCAGCGTGAGCAGGCCGGAGACGGCGGCGAGGGGGTTGCCGGGCAGCCCGACGAGGTGCTGGTTCTCCCGGGTGCGGGCCAGCAGCATCGGGTGTCCCGGCCGCACCTTGACGCCGTCCACCAGCAGTTCGGCGCCGATGCGGCGCAGGGTGGGGTGGACGTGGTCGACGGGGCCGCCGGCCGTGCCGCCGGTGGTGACGATCAGATCGGCCCGGGAGCCGGTGATCGCCTTGTGCAGCGCCTTGGCGTCGTCGCCGAGCCGGCGCACCGCGACGACCTCGGCGCCCAGCGCCCGCAGCCACGGCGGCAGCATCGGACCGAGTGCGTCCCGGATGAGCCCTTCCCTGGGCAGTCCCTCGGTGAGCAGCTCGTCGCCGAGCACGAGAACCTCGACGCGCGGCCGGGGGACGACGGCGAGCGTGTCGTAGCCGGCGGCCGCCGCGAGACCCAGCACGGCGGGGGTGACCAGGGCTCCGAGCGGCAGCAGTTGGTCGCCGCTGCGGCACTCCTGGCCGCGCGGGCGGATGTCCTGCCCGTGCGCGAGCGCCAGGACGCCCCGGGAACGGGCGGGTGAGGACTCCTGCGCGACGCCCGCGTGAAGCCGGCCCTTGTCGTCGAGGCGGCCGTGCTCGCTGCGCAGGACGGCGGTGGCGTCCCGCGGGACCCGTGCCCCGGTGGCGATCCGGACGGCCTCGCCGTCGCTGAGCCGCTCCGGTTCCGCGTGCCCGGCGAGGACGCCGTCCTCCCGCACCTCCCAGGGGCCGGGTCCGGCGACCGCCCAGCCGTCCATGGCGGAGGTGTCGAAGGAGGGGAGGTCGGTGAGCGCGGTCAGGGGTGCGGCGAGGACGAGGCCGAGGGAGGCCTCCAGGGGGACCGGGACGGGGGTGCGGCGGGCCAGGGAGCGGGCGGCCCGCTCGGCGACGGCCCGGGCCTCCGGCCACGGGGTGGCCCGGTGCCGGGTGTGCTTGCCCTCGCCACCGTCCTGCCCGGGCGACGGGACCGCCGCCGGGTCGGCCGCCTGAGGGCCCGGGACGGCGCGCTCCGCCCGGCCGGGCTCGCCGGACGGTCGGGGGCTCGGGCCCTTGACCAGGGCGAGCGCCTCCTCGACGTCGAAGTCGTCGGTGTCCTGGCCGTCCCGGCTGTCCTGGCTGTCCCGGGTGGAGCGGGCGGCGGTCATCCGGCGTCCGGCTCGGTGGCGGTCGGGGAGGCGGGCGGCGTGGCGGCCGGTGGCGTGGCTTCGGGCGCGTCCTCGTCGGCCCAACGCAGCGCGAGCGCGGCGGCCTTGCGGGAGGCTTCGGCGACCGCTTCCGGGCCTCCTCCGGCCAGCGCGGCCGCGTATCCGACGAGGAACGTGGTCAGGGGCGCGGCCGGCCTGGCGACGCCGTGCGCGGCGTCACGGGCCAGGTCGAGCAGCACACCGGTGTCGACGTCCAGGTCGATGCCCAGTTCGTCCTTGACTGCGGAAATCCATTCATCCAGCACGTGCCCATGCTCCCTGATGCGTGCGCGAGCGGCGGCGATGTCGTCCCAGGTGTCGCAGTCGAAGGACGCGACGGGATCGGCGATGCGTGTGAGGTCGAGTGCGGCGACGAGCCGCCGCAGCGGCAGCCCGGTGAGGCTCCCGTGGGCGGCGGCGAGCACGCCCAGCTCGCGGCGCAGCGCGTCGGCGCGGTAGATGGCCACGAGCGGCTGGTCCCGGCCCTCGGGATCGACGAGAAGGGCGCCGTCGAAACGGGTGCCGGGGCGGTCGGCGGGGGTGGCCGGCCGGTCCGGACGGGTTCCGGGCCGCTCCGCGCGGGCGTCTGCCACCTCGTCACGGGCGTCTGCCGTCTCGTCACGGGTGTCGGGCCCCTGCGCGGGGGTGCCGGGCCCGGCACGGTTCGGGTCCGGTGCTTCGGGAAGGGGCGGGGGCTCGGCCGGGCCGGTGGTGCGAAGGGTGTCCAGCAGGCGCCGGACCGTCTTCTCCTCCAGGAACGGCAGGTCGGCCGAGAGCAGGAGGACGTACGGCGCCGTGGTGTGCCGCAGCCCGGCGTCCAGCGCGGCGAGCGGTCCCCCGCCGGGCGGGTCCTCGCGGGCCCACTCCACGGGGCGTGCCGTGGGCCGGGGCCCGGCCACGACCACCGTGCGGGCGGCGTCGGCACAGGCGGCCAGCACCCGGTCCAGCAGGGTCCGGCCACCCACCCGTACGCCGGGCTTGTCCTCGCCGCCGAGCCGCCGGGCGGCCCCGCCCGCGAGCACGACGGCGTCGTACCCGGCATCGGCGCCGGGGGCGCCGCGCGGATCACGGCTGCCCGGCCGCCCGGTCGCGCCCTCGGGCTCGTACGCGGTCATGCCCCCGAGTATGGGCGCCCGGGGGATCGGTGCCACCCCCGGGGCACGGCACGGTCCGGGGGTGACGGGACCCCGCGTTCTACAGGGTCCGCAGCAGCACCGCCGGCTGTTCGACGCAGTCCGCCACGTACCGCAGGAAGCCGCCCGCCGTACCGCCGTCGCAGACACGGTGGTCGAAGGAGAGCGAGAGCTGGACGATCTGACGCACCGCCAACTCGCCTTCGTGCACCCACGGCTTGGGGATGATGCGGCCGACACCGAGCATGGCGGCCTCGGGGTGGTTGATGATCGGTGTCGAGCCGTCGACGCCGAACACTCCGTAGTTGTTGAGCGTGAACGTGCCGCCCGTGAGGTCCGCCGGTGTCAGCGTCCCGGTCCGGGCCGCCTCGGTCAGCCGGCCGAACTCCGCGCTCAGACCCTCCGCGTCCCGGGCGTGCGCGTCCCGCACGACGGGGACGACGAGCCCGCGCTCGGTCTGGGCCGCGAAGCCCAGGTGCACCTGGTCGAACCGGACGATCTCGCGGGCGTCCATGTCGACCGTCGAGTTCAGCTCCGGGAAACGGGCCAGTGCCGCCGTGCAGATCCGGGCCAGCAGCGCCAGCAGGGAGATCTTCGGGTCGCCGGCCGCGTTCATCGCCCGGCGGGCCCGCATGAGCTCCGTCGCGTCGGCGTCCACCCAGCAGGTCGCGTCCGGGATCTCGCGCCGGCTGCGCGAGAGCTTGTCGGCGACGGCGCCGCGCACCCCCTTGAGGGGGACACGGACACCCGCGGGTGTCGCGCCCCGGGAGACGCCGGACGCGCCGGGCACCACCGACGCGATGTCCGCGTACGAGGTCATCCGATCGGTTGGTGCGTCGAACGCGGGCGCCGTGGCGGGCACGGCGGAGCCGGCGGGCGCGGTCTGCGACTCATGGCCGCCGGTCGACCGCAGCCGGCCGGTCGCCGCCGCGCGCAGCGCGTACTCGACGTCGGCGCGCAGGATGAGCCCTTCGGGGCCGGAGCCCTCCAGCTCCCGCAGGTCCACGCCGTTCTCCCGGGCGAGCCGGCGCACGAGCGGCGAGATGACCGGCACGGGTCCGTCGCCCCGCGACGGCGCCACGCCGTCGCTGTCGGCCCGCGGTGTGCCCGCCGTGGACGGCGGCACCGCGCCGACGGGTTCGGGGCGGCTCTGCGCGGGCCGGGCGGCTGACGTGCCGGGGCCGGGCCGGGACGGTGCCCCGGCCGGCGCGGCGGCTCCGCCCGAGGGGCGCACCCTCCGGCGCCGCGCGGGGGGCGCTCCGGTGCCGTACCCCACGAGCACGTTCCCGGAGCCCTCGTCGCTCCGCTCGTCCGTACCGGATCCGCTGTCCTCGGCGGGGGCAGGGGCGCCGACGGCGACGGTCAGCAGGGGTGCCCCGACGGGCAGTTCGGTGCCCTCCTCGCCGAAGCGGGCGGTGACCACACCGCCGTAGGGGCAGGGGACCTCGACCATCGCCTTGGCCGTCTCGACCTCGACGACGAGCTGGTCGACGGCGACGACGTCACCGACTTCCACCAGCCAGCGGACGATCTCCGCCTCGGTGAGTCCCTCCCCGAGGTCGGGGAGCTTGAACTCCAGCACCTGTGCCATCAGCTCTGCGCCTCCCATTGCAGACGTCCCACGGCGTCCAGGATCCGGTCGACGCCGGGCAGGTGGTGCCGCTCCAGCATCGGCGGCGGATACGGGATGTCGAACCCGGCGACGCGCAGCACCGGCGCCTCCAGGTGGTGGAAGCAGCGCTCCGTGACGCGGGCCGCGATCTCCCCGCCCGGTCCTCCGAACCCGCCCGACTCGTGCACGACGACCGCTCGTCCGGTCCGCCGCACCGACGCCGCGACCGTCTCGTCGTCGAACGGCACCATCGAGCGCAGGTCGACGACTTCGAGGTCCCAGCCCTCGGCCCGCGCCGCCTCGGCGGCTTCGAGGCAGACGGGCACGGACGGCCCGTACGTGATCAGCGTGGCGCTGCGGCCCGGGCGCCGCACCACGGCGCGGCCTATCGGCTCAACGGCCGGCGGCTCGTCCGGGTTCCAGGAATCCTTCGACCAGTACAGCCGCTTGGGCTCCAGGAAGACGACCGGGTCGTCCGAGGCGATGGCCTCGCGCAGCAGTCCGTAGGCGTCGGAGACGGTCGCGGGCATGACGACGTGCAGGCCCGGGGTCGCCATGTAGTACGCCTCGGAGGAGTCGCTGTGGTGCTCGACGCCGCCGATGCCGCCGCCGTAGGGGACGCGGATCGTGATGGGCAGGGGCATGGCGCCGCGCGTGCGGTTGCGCATCTTCGCCACGTGCGAGATGAGCTGCTCGAACGCCGGGTAGGCGAACGCGTCGAACTGCATCTCCACGACCGGCCGCAGGCCGTACATGGCCATGCCGACCGCCGCGCCGAGGATGCCCGCCTCGGCGAGGGGGGTGTCCGTGCAGCGGTCGTCGCCGAACTCCTTGGCGAGTCCGTCCGTGACGCGGAAGACGCCGCCGAGGGTGCCGACGTCCTCGCCCAGCACGTGGACGGAGGGGTCGGCGGCCATGGCGTCGCGCAGGGCGCGTCCGAGCGCCTGCGCCATGGTGGCCGGCTTGAGGGCAACCGTGGTCATCGCCCGGCTCCTTCCGGGCCGTGCGGGCCCGCTCCGAGCGTGCCGTCCGCCTCGGCGTCCAGCTCCGCTCTCAGCTGGCTCTCCTGCTCGAGCAGTTGAGGAGTGGGGTGGGCATACACATGGGCGAACAGATCCATGGGGTCGAGCACCGGGTCCTGGTTCATGCGCTCGCGCAGGTCCGCGGCCATCGCCTCGGCACCGTCGCGCACCGCCTGCAGGGCGGCCTCGTCGAGCAGACCGCGCTCGGTCAGCTCGCGCTCCACCAGCGCGACGGGGTCGTGGGCACGCCAGGCCTCGACCTCGGCGTCACCGCGGTAGCGGGTGGCGTCGTCGGCGTTCGTGTGGGCGTCGATGCGGTAGGTCACGGCCTCGACGAGGGTGGGGCCGCCGCCAGCGCGGGCGTGGGCGATGGCCTCGCTCAGGACCTGGTGCACGGCCACCGCGTCGTTCCCGTCGACCAGGCGGCCCGGCATCCCGTAGCCGACGGCCTTGTGGGCCAGCGACGGGGCGGCGGTCTGCTTGGCGAGCGGGACGGAGATGGCGAAGCCGTTGTTCTGCACGAGGAAGACGACGGGCGCCTGCCACACGGCGGCGAAGTTCAGCGCCTCGTGGAAGTCGCCCTCGCTGGTGCCGCCGTCGCCGACCAGGGCGAGCGCGACCACGTCGTCGCCCTTGAGGCGGGCGGCGTGCGCGAGGCCCACGGCGTGCGGGAGCTGGGTCGCGAGGGGGGTGCACAGGGGCGCGACGCGGTGCTCGTGCGGGTCGTACCCGGTGTGCCAGTCGCCGCGCAGGAGCGTGAGGGCCTGGACGGGGTCGAGACCGCGGGCGACGGCGGCGAGGGTGTCGCGGTAGCTCGGGAAGAGCCAGTCGCGCTCCTCCAGCACGAGCGCGGCGGCGACCTCGCAGGCCTCCTGTCCGGTGCTGGACGGGTACACGGCGAGACGGCCCTGCTTGGTGAGCGCGGTGGCCTGGACGTTGTACCGGCGGCCACGGACCAGTTCCGTGTGCAGACGGCGCAGCAGGGCCGGATCGACCTTGGCGGCCGCGTCGGTGCCGAGGACGCGGTGGGGCAGCGCGTCGGGCAGCAACGGCGCGGGGTCGGTGCGGGGCTGCCAGGCGGGCGGCGGCGTGGGCCGGTAGGCCCCTCGCTGCTCCATGACCGTCATGACGGCACCTCCTCGTGGGAGCGGCTTCGGACGCATCACGGGTGTGATGCGCCTCACCTACCGATTGTTCGGTCGTCGGCACATTTTGGCTACAGGCGGCGCCAGGCTGTGGACAAACGGTTCCGCGCGGCCTGAGATGGACGCAGTACGTCCATGGTAGGGAGGCGGGGGGACATGGCACCTGAACAAATGGCCGAGCCGCCGGAGGCCGGACCCTCCGTGCCGCCCGCCCGTCCGCTCGACGCGATCGACCAGGACATCCTGCACATGCTGCAGGCGGACGGCCGTGCCTCCATACGCTCCGTGGCCGAACGGGTGCATGTCTCGAGGGCCAACGCCTACGCGCGGATCAACCGGCTCATCGAGGACGGTGTGATCCGCGGCTTCGGGGCCCGCGTCGACCACGAACGCGCGGGTCAGGGCACGTCGGCGTACATCACCCTCAAGATCGTGCAGAACTCCTGGCGCACGGTGCGGGAGCGGCTCAGGGTGCTGCCCGGGGCCTCGCACATCGCCCTGGTGGGCGGCGACTTCGACGTGCTCCTGCTGGTGCACACGCCGGACAACCGGGCGCTGCGCGAGCTGGTGCTCACCCGGCTCCAGGCCATCCCGGAGGTGCTCAGCAGCAGGACGCTGCTGGTCTTCGAGGAGGAGGACCTGGAGCCGGAGGCCTGACCTCCGGCGGCATCGGCCCGCGCCGCCGACCAAGACCGGCCCGGGTCGCGCCGGCCCCGCGGCCCCGCAGGCCGGCTCAGGGCTCCTGCCGGAGACCTCCGAAGACCAGCACCACCACGGCGTCGGCCACCTCGCGGGCGCCCATGCCCCGCGCGTCGGGGCGGTACCACTCCACGAGTGAGTTGATCATCCCGAAGACCAGCCGGGTCGCGAGCCGGACCTCGACGTCGCCGCGTACGTCCCCGTCCGCGGCCGCCGCCTTCAGGAGCTCGGCGACCCTGTGGTCGAAGTCGCGGCGCCGCTCCAGGGCCCACCGTTCGGTGTCCGTGTTGCCGCGCACCCGCAGGAGCAGCGTCACGTAGGGCAGTTCGGAGGTGAGCACCTCGACCATGCGCCGCACCACGTACTCCAGGCGCTCCACGGCCCGTCCCACGCGCGCGTGCTCCTCGTCGAGGATCTCGAAGAGGCCGTCCAGCGCCCGGCTCACCGCGCGCCGCAGCAGCTCCTCCTTGCCGGAGACATGGTGGTAGATCGACGACTTGGAGATGCCGGCGGCCTTGGAGAGGTGCTCCATGGAGGTGCCGTCGTAGCCGCGGTCGTTGAAGACCTGGACGGCGACGGAGAGCAGGGTCTCGGGGGTGTACGTGTCCCGTTTGGCGGTGGTCACGAGGTGCCCTCCCGCTTCTCCGTGGCGTAGGCGTGGCGGTAGAGCGCCAGCGACGGCGCGTAGCGCCCGGAAGGGTCGCGCGTGTGGAGTTCGTCCAGGACGTCGTACGACCAGTCGGCGCCGAGCCTGCGGCTCCACTCGAAGGGGCCGAGGGGGTAGTTGACGCCGAGGCGCATCGCGGTGTCGATGTCCTCCTCGGTGGCCACGCCCTTGGCGACCGCGTCGTGGGCGAGGTCGACGATCCGGGCCACCGTGCGGGCGACGATCATGCCGGGGCAGTCGCCGATCACGCTGACGTCCTTGCCCAGCGCCTGGAAGAGGCCGATGGCCTCCGAGAGCGTCTGGGCGGCGGTGTCCTGGGACGTCGACAGGGCGATGCGGGTGGCCTTGCGGTAGTCGAGCGCGAGGTCGAAGTAGACGACGTCGCGGAACTCGACGGAGGTCTGGCCGTCGGCGAGGACCAGTTGGCCGCCGCTCGGCAGCACCAGGCGGGTGCCGTGGTCCTCCTCGTCCTCACGGACCCGGATGCCCGCCTCGCGGATCAGGGCGAGGACGTCGGCGGCGGGGCCCAGGTCGCCCTCGGCGATGACGTACGCGGGCGGCTGCTCCTTCTCCGCGGTGTGCGGTTCGGACCGCTCGGCGTCGTCCGCGTAGTCGTACCAGCCGTGTCCCGTCTTGCGGCCGAGCCGGCCCGACTCGACGAGCCGCCGCTGGGCGAGCGAGGGCGTGAAACGCACGTCCTGGAAGAAGGAACGCCACACCGAGTGCGTCACGGACTCGTTGACGTCCTGGCCGATCAGGTCGGTGAGTTCGAAGGCGCCCATCCGGAACCCGCCGGACTCGCGCAGCACCGCGTCGATGGTGGCGGGGTCGGCGGCCTGGGACTCGAGGACCGCGAAGGCCTCGGCGTAGAAGGGCCGCGCGATGCGGTTGACGATGAACCCGGGCGTGTCCGCGCAGGCGACGGGCGTCTTGCCCCACGCGCGGGCCGTCTCGTACGCGCGCGTGGCCGAGGTGACGTCCGTCGCGAACCCGGAGACCACCTCCACGAGCGGCAGCAGCGGCGCCGGGTTGAAGAAGTGCAGCCCGACCAGACGGCCCGGATTGCGCAGCGTGCCGCCGATGGCCGTGACGGACAGCGAGGAGGTGTTGGTGGCGAGCAGGCAGTCCTCCCCGACGATGTCCTCCAGCTCGCCGAACAGCCGCTGCTTGACGTCGAGTTCTTCGAGCACCGCCTCCACGACGAGCACACAGTCCGCGAGGTCGGTGAGGCTCTCGGCCGGCTGGAGCCGGGCGCGCGCGGCGTCCCGTTCGGCGCCGGTGAGCCGGTCCTTCGCGACGAGCCGGTCGAGCCGGGCGCCGATCGCTTCGGCCGCCGCCGCGGCACGCCCGGGAGCGGCGTCGTAGAGCCGCACGGGATGGCCGGCCACCAGCGCGACCTGGGCGATGCCCTGGCCCATGGTGCCGGTGCCGACGACTGCCACGGGGCTGCTGAGGTCGAGTGCTGTCATGTGCGCGATCCTCCCGCACGACGTTTTCCACAGATGCGGCGGACCCCCTTGTCCCGACCGATCGTTCGGTTACTCTAACTCTGACTGTCCATTCCTGCCCAGCTCGCGAGCTCGACGAGGAGCTCTTGAGACAAGGAGTTGGTCCTTGATGGCCGCCGAACTCACCGCGCACCAGTTGATCGCCAAGCACCGGCCGACCCTGGATCAGGCGCTGGAAGCGATCCGCACGCGCGCGTACTGGTCCCCGCATCCCGAGCACCCCAAGGCGTACGGCGAGCACGGCAGCCTGGGCATGGCCGAGGGCAAGGCCGCCTTCGACGCCCTCCTGGGCACCCGCTTCGACCTGGACCAGCCCGGCACGGACGACTGGGTCGGGGGCGAGGTGTCGCCGTACGGCATCGAGCTCGGCGTCACCTACCCGCACGCGGACATCGACACGCTGCTGCCCGCCATGCGCGCGGGACAGCGCGCCTGGCGCGACGCGGGCGCGGAGATCCGCGCGGTGGTCTGTCTGGAGATCCTCAAGCGGATCAGCGACCGCACGCACGAACTCGCGCACGCGGTCATGCACACCAGCGGCCAGGCCTTCATGATGGCGTTCCAGGCGGGCGGCCCGCACGCGCAGGACCGCGGCCTGGAGGCGGTGGCCTACGCCTACGTGGAGCAGGTCCGCACCCCCGACACCGCGGAGTGGAGCAAGCCCCAGGGCAAGCGCGACCCGCTCACGCTCACCAAGCAGTTCACGGCCGTCCCGCGCGGCATCGCGCTGATGATCGGCTGCAACACCTTCCCGACGTGGAACGGCTATCCGGGTCTGTTCGCCTCCCTGGCGACGGGCAACGCGGTCCTGGTGAAGCCCCACCCGCGCGCGGTGCTCCCGCTCGCGCTCACCGTGCGGATCGCGCGCGAGGTGCTCGCCGAGGCGGGCTTCGACCCGAACCTGGTCGCGCTCGCCGCCGAGCGTCCCGGCGAGGGCATCGCGAAGACGCTGGCCACCCGCCCCGAGATCCGCATCGTCGACTACACCGGCTCCACCGCCTTCGGCGACTGGCTGGAGGCCAACGCCCGCCAGGCGCAGGTCTACACGGAGAAGGCCGGCGTCAACACGGTGATCGTCGAGTCGACCGCCGACTACAAGGGGATGCTGTCCAACCTGGCGTTCTCCCTGTCGCTCTACAGCGGCCAGATGTGCACCACCCCGCAGAACCTGCTGATCCCCCGCGACGGCGTCTCCACGGACGAGGGCCACAAGTCCTACGACGAGGTCGTGGCCGATCTCGCGAAGTCGGTCGGCGGACTCCTCGGCGACGACGCCCGCGCGAACGCGCTGCTCGGCGCCATCGTGAACCCCGACGTCAAGGCCCGGCTGGAGGCCGCCGCCGGTCTCGGCGAGGTGGCGCTGCCCTCGCGGCAGATCGACAACCCCGAGTTCCCGGGTGCCGTCGTGCGCTCACCGCTGATCGTGAAGCTCGACGGCGCGCGCAAGTTCTGGGAGAACGCCGGGAGCGACGACGAGGCCGCCTACCTGAGCGAGTGCTTCGGTCCGGTCTCCTTCGCCGTCGCGGTCGACTCGGCCGCGGAGGCCGTGGAGCTCCTGCGGCACACCACGCGGGACAAGGGCGCGATGACCGTCGGCGCGTACACCACCGACGAGGCCTTCGAGCGCGAGGTGCAGGAGGCCTGCCTGGAGGAGTGCGCGCAGCTCTCCCTGAACCTCACGGGCGGGGTCTACGTCAACCAGACGGCCGCGTTCTCGGACTTCCACGGCTCCGGCGGCAACGCCGCGGCCAACGCGGCCCTGTGCGACGGAGCGTTCGTCGCGAACCGCTTCCGGGTGATCGAGGTACGCCGGGAGGCGTGAGCCCCGTAGCCCCGCGGGCGGCTCAAACCGGTGCGCCCCCGGTGGCGCTCCAGTGGAACAGCGTCATGGCCACACTGGTCGCGAGGTTGTAGCTGGAGACCTGGGGGCGCATCGGCAGCGAGACCAGATGGTCGGCCCGGGAGCGCAGTTCGGCGGACAGCCCGCTGCGCTCCGAGCCGAAGGCGAGCAGGGCGTCGTCGGGAAGCTTCGTCCCCCGGATGTCCTCGCCCTCGGGATCAAGCGCGAAGACCGGGCCCGCCGGCAGTTCGTCCACGCTCAGCCGCTCCACGGCGGTCGCGAAGTGAAGGCCCGCCCCGCCGCGTACGACCGTGGGGTGCCAGGGGTCGAGCGTGCCCGTGGTGACCACACCGGTCGCGCCGAAGCCCGCCGCGAGCCGGATCACCGCCCCGGCGTTGCCGAGATTGCGGGGGTTGTCGAGGACGACCACGGGCGTGGTGCGCGGCGCGCGGGCCAGCGACTCCAGGTTGGCGGCGCGTGAGGGACGTACGGCGAGAGCCGCCACCGAGGTGGGATGCGGGCGCGCCACGAGTGACGTGAACGCGGGCTCGGGCACCTCGGTCAGCAGCTCGTCGAGAGCGCCGCGCACGTCGGGGGCCAGGTCGCCGGCCAGTTCGAGGACCGCCGACCGGTCGGTCGTGACGGCGACCGGGATCCGCGCCCCGAAACGCACCGCGTGCTTGAGGGCGTGGAAGCCGTCGAGCAGGACGGAGTCGTCGCAGAGCTGGCGCCAGACACGTACCGGGTCGTTCATGCCGTGAAGCCTACGTGCGTCTGCTCGGGCTCCTCCGGAGTGCTCGGTTCCGGCTCCCGGGGCCCCGGGAGCCGGAACCGGCCGCCGCCGGGAAACAGCCGGTCCCGCGCGCGCGTCACCCGTCCGCCCAGGTGGCGCAGGAAGGACGTGGGCAGGAACACGGAGTCCGCGGCGATCATCGCGAGCGAGAAGAACGGCAGCCCGAGGACCACGGCGATCACCGCGTGCTCGGTCATCATGACCGCCAGCAGGACGTTCTTGACCCGCCGGTTGAACAGGGTGAAGGGGAAGGCGACCTGTGCGACGACCGTCCCGTACGTCACCAGCATCACGATCGTGCCGTGCGCGGACATCAGGTCGGACAGCGCCGGCCACGGCGAGAAGGACTGCAGGTGGAGCGGGTAGTAGACGGCGGTGCCGTCCTGCCAGCGCGAGCCCTGGATCTTGTACCAGCCCGCCGTCGCGTAGATCAGGCACGCCTCGGCCATGATGATCATCAGAGCGGCGTTGTGCACGAGGTTGGCGACGACGTCCAGCAGGACGCGCGGTTCCGTGGTGCGGGCGTGGCGGCCGACCGCCCACCACAGCCCCTGCGCCGCCCACAGCCCCCAGAAGACCGTGAGCCAGCCGCCCAGGAAACCCCCGTCGATCCGTCCGGCGCCCGTCGCCACCGCCAGCGCGAGCCCGAGCACCGCCCACAGCACCGGGCCCGCCCGGTCCGGCCCGGTCCACTCGCCCCCCGCGCGGGCTGCGTGGGCGAGGCGGTCCCGTCGCGCGTCGAGGGACCACACCTGGGCGCAGCGCGTGAACACGAGGTAGATCGCCATCAGGTGGAGGACGTTGTCCCCGCCGTCCCCGATGAAGACACTGCGGTTCTGCAGGGACAGCACGCCGATCATGAAGACCACGGACACCGCGCGGGTCCGCCATCCCACCAGCAGCAGGGCGGCGGAGAGGACCGCGAGGGCGTAGACGGTCTCGAACCACAGCCGGCTGTCGGACCACAACAGGACCGTGAAGGCGTGGTTGCTCGCGACGAGCTGCCGGGCGAGGTCCCAGCTCCAGGGCGCGTCGGGCCCGTACATCTCCTGACGATGGGGGTACTCGCGCAGCAGGAACAGCAGCCAGGTGACGGCGAAGCCGATACGGATCACGGCGCTCTGGTACGGACCGAGGGCGGACTCGGTGACCCGGGCGATGCCGCGCGCGAGCGCGGGAGCGATGCGGTTCATCGGGCACTCGCCTCCGTCGGGCCGTCCGCGCTGTCCCCGGCGGGCACGGCCCACCAGGGCAGCTCACGGACGACGGGCCGGTCGGACACCTTCTCGTCGCTCCACCGTGGAGGCGGCACGTCGGTGGTGAGGGAACGGAACTGGAGGCGTTCGACGACGGCGCCCTCGCCGCCCGCCCGCTCACGGTGCAGGCGCAGGACGCCGATACGGCGCAGATAGTGCTCCGACAGCTCGCCGCGCAGGCCCACGGGTCGGTTCTCGCCGTCGTGCGTGCCGAGGTAGAAGTCCCAGGCCCGGCGCAGTTCGTTCTGCTGGGTGTGGCTCGGCAGCGGATTGCCGTCGATGGCCAGTCCGTCGAGCGCGGACAGGTCGTACCAGCCGGTCTCGCGGCTGGTGCCGTCCTCGGACCGGACCAGGGCGCGGACCTGGACCGCGATGTCCTGCTGCAAGGGGTTGGGGGCGAAGAGCTTCCAGTTCTGCTCGAACTCGGGGTAGATCCAGTCGTCGATCGCGCGGCCGTGCTGCTTCGTCACCGTGTTGGACGGCGCGACATGCAGGAACACCATGCCGAGGTGCGCGCAGGCGACGACGGCCACGACCGCCAGGGCCAGGGCGGCGGCGATCTGCGAGCGCAACGACAGCGCCGCGAGTCCCACGGGAACCCCGCCCTCCGGGCAGTCGGCTTCCCCGGGGGACCCGAGGGGGGCCGTCGTACCGGAAACGGGCCCGTCGAGGACCGGCGTCGCGGACGTGGGCTCCTCAGGAGGCGCGGCGGCGACGGGCTCGGACGGGGGCTCCTGCGGGAGCACGGGTGCGCTCGTCGAGGGCACGGGCTGCTGCGGGAGCGAGGGGGCGACGGGCGGGGACGGGGGCTCCTGCGAGGCCGGGGAAGCGGCCGCGTCCGATTCCGGGCTCTCGGGCTCCGCGACGGGGGCCGTCGCGTCCTCCTCGGCCGCACCGGTCTCGGGGCCCGAAGCCTCGGGCGCCGGGCGGGGCGCCGGCGCGTCGGCCGGCCGCGGGCCGGGCACCGGCCTGTCGCCGCTGACACCGGACGCGCCCTCCTCGGGCGCGGCCGAGCCCGGCTCGCGCTCAGAGCCCTCGTGCCTCGCGTCCATCCCGCCCCGATCCACGATCCCGGATCCGACTGCCGGCCGCCGGACTGCGGGCACCGTACCGCCACGTCGTTCCGCACCACGACGTGCGCAAGCGAACCGTACTCAGAGCGGGACCTCCGGCACAGCCCCATCTGTCACAACGGGCACTCCGACGCCCGCGAGTCATCCACAGCGGTTGACACCGCCCGACGCTCGACCGACCATTGTTGCGAATGGACCGAACGATCGGTCGGTCGGGAGCGAGAGGTCGAGGGGGACCGCATGGCGACAGCATCAGCGCACCACACGGCCCGCACACAAGCGGACGAAGCCGCCGGCGAAGCGGCGCGCACAGCGGCGTACGAAGTCGTCTTCGACGCCGCGGTGGCGGCCGACGAACGCATCGAGCCCCGCGACTGGATGCCCGACGCCTACCGCTCCACCCTGGTCCGCCAGATCGCGCAGCACGCCCACTCCGAGATCATCGGCATGCAGCCCGAGGCCAACTGGATCACGCGCGCGCCCTCCCTGCGCCGCAAGGCGATCCTGATGGCGAAGGTCCAGGACGAGGCAGGCCACGGGCTCTACCTGTACAGCGCGGCCGAGACGCTCGGCGTCGGCCGCGACGAACTGCTGGACAAGCTGCACTCCGGCCGCCAGAAGTATTCGTCGATCTTCAACTACCCGACGCTGACATGGGCGGACGTCGGCGCCATCGGCTGGCTCGTGGACGGTGCGGCGATCACCAACCAGGTCCCCCTGTGCCGCTGCTCGTACGGTCCGTACGCGCGCGCCATGATCCGCGTGTGCAAGGAGGAGTCCTTCCACCAACGCCAGGGGTACGAACTGCTGCTGGCCCTGAGCCAGGGCACCCCCGAACAGCACGCGATGGCACAGGACGCCGTCGACCGCTGGTGGTGGCCCTCCCTGATGATGTTCGGCCCGCCCGACGACGAGTCCTCGCACTCCGCCCAGTCGATGGCGTGGAAGATCAAGCGCCATTCGAACGACGAGCTGCGCCAGCGCTTCGTCGACATCGCCGTCCCCCAGGCCGAGTCCCTCGGCCTGACCCTGCCCGACCCCGACCTCGTGTGGAACGAGGAGCGCGGACACCACGACTTCGGCGCCATCGACTGGACGGAGTTCTGGGACGTCCTCAAGGGCAACGGCCCGTGCAACGACCAGCGGATCACCCAGCGCCGGCGCGCCCACGAAGAGGGCGCCTGGGTACGGGACGCGGCCGCGGCGTACGCGGCCAAGCACACCAGCGGGACCGTCGGCTCGACGAGCACGACCGGTGAGACAGGAGCGACCCGAGCATGACGAACACCGACTGGCCGCTGTGGGAGGTCTTCGTGCGCTCGCGCCGGGGACTGTCGCACACCCACGCCGGCAGCCTGCACGCGCCGGACGCCGAACTGGCCCTGCGCAACGCCCGCGATCTGTACACCCGCCGCGGCGAGGGCGTCTCGATCTGGGTCGTCCCCTCGGCCGCCGTCACGGCCTCCTCGCCCGACGAGAAGGACCCGTTCTTCGAGCCGTCCGCGGACAAGCCCTACCGCCACCCGACCTTCTACGAGATCCCGGAAGGGGTGAAGCACCTGTGACTCTCACCGTGAACACCGCGGCCGCCCTGGCCCTCGCCGACGACGCCCTGGTGCTCTCGCACCGGCTGGGGGAGTGGGCCGGCCACGCGCCCGTCCTCGAAGAGGAAGTCGCCCTGGCCAACATCGCGCTGGACCTGCTCGGCCAGGCCCGGGTCCTGCTGTCCATGGCCGGCGACGAGGACGAGCTGGCCTACCTCCGCGAGGAGCGCGCCTTCCGCAACCTCCAGCTCGTCGAGCAGCCGAACGGCGACTTCGCGCACACCATCGCCCGGCAGCTCTACTTCTCCACCTACCAGCGGCTTCTCTACGCGCACCTGGCTTCCGGGGAGAGCGAGTTCGCTCCCCTCGCCGCCAAGGCCGTCAAAGAGGTCGCCTACCACCAGGACCACGCCGAGCAGTGGACCCTGCGCCTCGGCGACGGCACGGACGAGAGCCACGAGCGCATGAGCGTGGCCTGCCAGGCGCTGTGGCGCTTCACCGGCGAGATGTTCCAGCCGCTCGACGGCGTCGACATCGACGGGGACGACCTCCGGGCCGCCTGGACCGAGTCCGTGGAGGCCACGCTGCGCCGGGCCACCCTGACCGTCCCCGAAGGCCCGCAGACCGGGGCCTGGGCGGCCGGTGCCGGACGACAGGGTCTGCACACCGAGTCCTTCGGCCGGATGCTCGCCGAGATGCAGCACCTGCACCGCAGCCACCCGGGGGCGTCATGGTGACGACCACCGCCCTGGAGGAGGAGCTGCGCAGGCTGGCCGGCTCCGTGCTCGACCCCGAACTGCCCGTTCTCACCCTGGACGACCTCGGCGTCCTGCGCGCCGTCCACGTCCGTGGCGAGGACAGCGTCGAGGTCGAACTGACCCCGACCTACACCGGCTGCCCGGCCGTCGAGGCCATGTCCACGGACATCGAGCGGGTGCTCCACGAACACGGCATCCGCGAGGTGTCCGTGCGCACCGTGCTCAGCCCCGCCTGGTCGACCGACGACATCTCGGACGAAGGCCGCCGCAAACTGCGGGAGTTCGGGATAGCGCCGCCGCGCGGCGACCGTCCCGCCGGACCGGTGGCCCTCGATCTGGGCCCGACACGCACGGTCACCGGCGAGCTGGAGCCCGTCCGCTGCCCTGCCTGCGGATCGGCCGACACCGAACTGCTCAGCCGCTTCTCCTCCACCGCGTGCAAGGCACTGCGCCGCTGCCTGTCCTGCCGCGAACCGTTCGACCACTTCAAGGAGCTGTGATGGCCCGCTTCCACCCGCTCACGGTGGCCGCGGTCGACCGGATCACCGACGACTCCGTGGCCCTGACGTTCGCGGTCCCCGCGGACCTGCGCGAGGACTACCGGCACGCCGCAGGCCAGCACCTGGCCCTGCGCCGCACGGCCGACGGCACGGAGATCCGCCGCACGTACTCCATCTGCTCGCCGGCGCCCTCCCCCGACGGCGAGGCGCCGCGCACCCTGAAGGTCGGCGTGCGCCTGGTCGACGGAGGCGCGTTCTCGACGTACGCGCTCAAGGAGATCGCCGTCGGCGACGTGGTGGAGGTGATGGTCCCGGCGGGACGCTTCACGCTGGAGCCCTCGCCCGGCCTGTACGCGGCGGTGGTGGGCGGCAGCGGGATCACCCCGGTGCTGTCGATCGTCTCCACGCTGCTGGCGCGGGAGCCGGAATCGAGCTTCTGCCTGATCCGCAGCGACCGTACGTCGGCCTCGACGATGTTCCTGGAGGACGTCGCCGACCTCAAGGACCGCTATCCGCAGCGGTTCCAGCTCGTGACCGTCCTCTCCCGCGAGGAGCAGCAGGCCGGGCTGCCGTCCGGCCGCCTCGACCAGGAGCGGCTCACCGCGCTGCTTCCCGCGCTGCTGCCCGTGGACCGGGTGGCGGGATGGTTCCTGTGCGGGCCGATGGGGCTCGTCCAGGGCGCCGAGCGCACACTTCGCACGCTCGGGGTGTCCCGGACCCGCATCCACGAGGAGATCTTCCACGTGGACGCCGGCACGACGGCTCCTTCCGCCGTACCGGCTCCCGCGCACAGCACGGTCACCGCACGGCTCGACGGACGCGGCGGTACCTGGCCCGTCCAGGACGGCGAGTCGCTGCTGGACGCGGTCCTGCGCAACCGTCCTGACGCCCCGTACGCCTGCAAGGGCGGCGTGTGCGGTACCTGCCGGGCGTTCCTCGTCTCGGGCGAGGTGCGGATGGACCGCAACTTCGCGCTGGAACCGGAGGAGACGGAGGCCGGGTACGTACTGGCCTGTCAGTCCCACCCCGCCACGGAGAAGGTCGAGTTGGACTTCGACCGCTGAGCCCGCGGCACCCACGGCACCCGCCGCACTCGCCGCACCTGCCGGGAAGGAGTGGCCGATCGTAGGCCGTTCCCTTCTTGTAGAACCTGTTCTATCTTGACGCACCGTCAGATCAGGCTGTCCGTCTGATCGTTGGTCCGGTGCGTGCGCGGGAGGACGGGATCGTGGACTTCACCTTCACCGAGGAGCAGCAGGCGGCGGCCGAAGCGGCGCGGGGGGTGTTCGCCGGGGTGGCCCCCGACGGCGTGCCCAGTCCCGCGCTCACCGCGGGCGCCGTCGCCGAGGACTTCGACCGGCCCCTGTGGGCGAGGCTCGCCGACGCCGACCTGCTGAGCCTGCTGCTCGACGAGGAGGCCGGCGGTGCGGGCCTGGACGCGATCGCGCTGTGTCTCGTGCTGCGGGAGTCGGCGAAGGTGCTGGCACGGGTGCCGCTGCTGGAGAACAGCGCCGCGGCCGCGGCCGTACGGCGCTACGGAGCCGAGGAGTTGAGGGCGGAGCTGCCGGCGCGGGCGGGCCGGGGCGAACTGGTGCTGACCGTCGCCGCCAACGGCAGGACCGGCCACGACCCGGCCGAACGCGCCGTGACCGCACGGCGGGACGGCACCGGATGGATCCTGGACGGCGTGCAGACGGCGGTCCCCTGGGCCCTGGACGCCGACTTCGTCGTCGTGCCCGCGCACACGGACACCGACCGGACCGTCCTCGCGCTGGTTCCCCGCGACCACGAGGGCGCCGTGCTCGCCGAGCAGATCTCCACGAACGGCGAGCGGCTCGGCGAACTGCGCCTGGATTCCGCCCGGATCACCGACCGGCATGTCGTCGACGCCCCGGGGGCCTGGGAGTGGCTGCGCGACCTGCTGGCCACCGGCACCTGTGCGCTGGCGCTGGGGCTCGGGGAGGAGGTGCTCCGGATGACGAGCCAGTACACGAGCAAGCGGGAGCAGTTCGGGTTCCCCGTGGCCACGTTCCAGGCGGTCGCCGTCCAGGCCGCCGACCGCTACATCGACCTGCGCGCCATGGAGGCGACGCTCTGGCAGGCCGCGTGGCGCATCGGCACGGGAGCCGACGGCGCGCTCCCCGCCGCGGGTGACGTGGCCGTCGCCAAGATCTGGGCGTCCGAAGGGGTCCGGCGGGTCGTGCAGACCGCCCAGCACCTGCACGGCGGGTTCGGCGCCGACACCGAGTACGCGCTGCACCGGTACCACGCCTGGGCCAAGCACCTGGAGCTGTCCCTCGGCCCGGCCGCGGCGCACGAGGAAGCCCTGGGCGACCTGCTGGCGGCCCACACCCTGGGCTGACAGCGCCGCTCAGGCCTCCATCCGTTCCCGTTCCCGTCCCCGTCCCTCTCCCCGGACAGGCCGTTCGCGGGCAGGTTGGGCGGGTCCGGCTAGAGCACGAAGCCGGGCTCGCCCTTGGTGTTCACGACCGGGCGGCCGACGGCCTCCCAGCTCTGCATGCCGCCGTCGACGTTCGCGGCGTCGATGCCCTGCTGGACCAGGTACATGGTGACCTGGGCCGAACGCCCGCCGGAGCGGCAGATGACGTTGACCCGGCCGTCCTGCGGAGCCGCCTCGGTCAGCTCGCCGAACCGGGCGACGAAGTCGCTCATGGGGATGTGCAGGGCGCCCTCGGCGTGACCTGCCTCCCACTCGTCGTCCTCCCGGACGTCCAGCAGGAAGTCGTCGACCTCGAGATTGCCGACCCCGACCGTGGGCACACCAGCTCCGAAACTCATGCCTCCGACGCTACCCGACGGCTCGGACGAACCTCAGGGAGCCTGGGCGATCAGCGTCGCCAGCTCGTGCTCGCGCTCGCCGACCTGCGTGAGCAGTTGTTCGGCGATCTCCTCCAGGAGACGGTCCGGGTCTTCCGGGGCCAGCTTGAGCATGGCGCCGATGGCGCTCTCCTCCAGCTCGCGGGCGACGAGGGTGAGCATCTCCTTGCGCTGGGAGAGCCATTCGAGGCGGGCGTAGAGCTCCTCGCTGCGGCTCGGCTTCCACTCCTCGGGCGCGGGGCCGGCGGCCCACTCCGCGGCCAGCTCCCGCAGCAACGCCTCGTCGCCCCTGGCGTACGCGGTGTTCACGCGGGCGATGAACTCGTCACGCCGCTTGCGCTCGTCGTCGTCCTGCGCGAGATCCGGGTGGGCCTTGCGGACCAGCTCGCGGAAGAGCTTGCGGGCCTCCTCGCTGGGACGCACGCGCTGCGGGGGCCGTACGGGCTGGTCCGTGAGCATGGCCACGGCCTCGGGGAAGAGGCCGTCCGAGTCCATCCAGCCGTGGAACAGCTCCTCGACCCCGGGCATGGGCATGACCCGCGCCCGGGCCTCGTGCGCCTTGAATATGTCCTCCGGGTCACCGGTGAGCGCGGCACGCGCCTCGGCGATCTGGGCGTCCAGTTCGTCGAGCCGGGAGTACATGGGGCCGAGCTTCTGGTGGTGCAGCCGGGAGAAATTGTCGACCTCGACGCGGAAGGTCTCCACGGCGATCTCGAACTCGATCAACGCCTGCTCGGCCGCTCGCACGGCCCGCTCCAGGCGCGCCTCGGGCCGGTCCTCCCCGCCCGGAGCCGGGCTCTGGACCTCCGCAGCCGGGCCCTGGCCGTCCGCGGCCGGGCTCTGGCCGTCATCGGCCCGAGCCTCGCCCTGCTCCTGGGGCTGCCCCTCGCCTTCCGGGGCACCGGAGTGTTCCCGGCCCTCCTCGAAGGCGGGCTCGGACTGGCTCTGATCGGCTTCCGGGGTCGTCACCCGACCAGCGTAGGCCACACTCCCCCGGGGCTCACTGTCTTCCCCGCCCCTACAGCCACCTGACCGGCCACAACGACCCCAATGACCCCAACCACCCCGATCATCCCAACCACCGAAACCCGCACCCGTGCCCTCACCGGCCCCGGACCGGCACCAGACCGTGGCCGGCACCAGACCCCGACCGGCACCGAACCCTGGCCGGCACCGGCACCGGCACCCGACCACGCGGACCCAGACACCGGCGCGGACACTGACATCGGCCCCGCAGGGCCACCGGCCCCACAGCGCCACCGGCCCCGCGGCGCCAACCGACCCGGCGCCGGCGCCGGCCGTCGTCCTCCCCGGTCACACTCCCGGTTCGGAGGCGATCCGTCCGCTGCGGATCGCCGCCGTCAGGGCGGCATGGTCCGCCTCCGTGCGGTCCGCGTAGGCGACGGAGAAGGAGGCGACGGCCTCGTCCAGCTCCTCGTTCTTGCCGCAGTACCCGGCTATCAGGCGCGGGTCGACGCTGTGGCTGTGGGCGCGGGCCAGCAGGGCGCCGGTCATCCGGCCGTAGTCGTCGATGTGGTCGGCGGCCAGCGCGGCGGGATCGACACTGCCCTTGCGGTTGCGGAACTGGCGCACCTGGTAGGGCAGACCGTCGACCGAGGTCCAGCCGAGAAGGATGTCGCTGACGACCTGCATGCGCTTCTGGCCGAGGACGACCCGGCGGCCCTCGTGCGCCACCTCGGGTACGGGATGCCCGATGGTCGCCAGATGCGGGAGCAGCGCCGAGGCACGGGCCTCCTTGACCTGGAGGACCAGGGCTTCGCCGCGGTGGTCCAGGAGCAGCACGACGTACGAGCGGGTGCCGACGCTGCCGGTGCCGACGACGCGGAAGGCGACGTCGTGCACCGCGTGACGGGCGAGCAGGGGGAGGCGGTCCTCGGAGAGCGTCGTCAGATAGTGCTCCAGGGAGGCCGCGACCGCGGCCGCCTCCGCGTCGGGGACGCGGCGCAGCACGGGTGCCGCGTCGACGAAGCGACGGCCGCCGCCGTCCACGGCCTCGGTCGACCTGGCCGCGAACCGGCCGCTGGTGTTGGCCCGCGCCTTCTCGGAGACACGCTCCAGCGTGCCGAGAAGGTCGTGGGCGTCGGTGTGGGAGACGAGTTCCTCGTCGGCGATGGCGTTCCAGGCGTCCAGGACCGGCAGCTTGGCCAGCAGGCGCATGGTGCGGCGGTACGCGCCCACGCAGTCGCGCGCGGCCGCGCGGCAGGTGTCCTCGTCGGCGCCGGCCTCCCGGCCCGCGAGCACGAGCGAGGTGGCGAGCCGCTTGAGGTCCCACTCCCAGGGGCCGTACACGGTCTCGTCGAAGTCGTTCAGATCGATGACCAGACCGCCGCGCGCGTCCCCGTACAGACCGAAGTTCGCCGCGTGGGCGTCGCCGCAGATCTGGGCGCTCACGCCGGTCATCGGGGTGCGGGCGAGGTCGTACGCCATGAGGCCGGCACTGCCGCGCAGGAACGCGAAGGGGGTGGCCGCCATCCGGCCGACCCGTATCGGGGTGAGCCCGGTGATCCGGCCCCGGTTGGACTCCTCGACCGCGGTCACGGCGTCCGGCCGGTCGGCGTCCATCAGGAGCTCGGCGTGCGCCGCACGCGGGACCCGCCCGCGCAGGGCCTTCCCCTCTTCCTTGGGCGAACCCTTCACCGGCCAGGCGGCGAACCCCGCAACCGCGAACCCGCGGACCCCGAACGCCTCGGCCGCCGGCCCGCCCTCGGCCGCCACCGGCAGTCCATCAGGCGAAGAACCCCGCCCGGACTCCGGCACGGACGCGCCCGCGCCCTGCCCGGCACCGATCTCCTGGCTCAGCGGACCCGCCTGCTCGACGAGCCCGGCCCGTCCCGCCGGCGCCGTCCGCCGCTCCGCCCCCGCTGTACCGACCTCTGTACCGACCTCGGCCATCTCGACCGCCTCCCCCGCACACGAACATCAACTCGTGCTGACCGTACAGCCGGTCGCGAAAACACGTCAGACCCTGTGGACAACTCCGCCGACGCCCGGGAGACAGCCGCGCTCCCCGCCGCGCTCCCCGCCGGGCGCACCGCACGACCGGCGCTGCTGCGCGGCGCCCTCCGGCCCGGAGGCACGCGGCACCCTCCGGCCCGGCGGAACCAGGCTCTAGAGCCCTCGGCAGGCCCCGCCCTCCGGCAGGTACCGCTCGGCCCAGGAACCCAGTTCCTTGAGGGCCGGCTCCAGCGCCGCGCCCGCTTCCGTCAGGGCGTAGGAGACCCGCAGCGGCGGCCCTTCGTCGACGTTCCGCACGACCAGACCGGCCGCGCCGAGTTCCGTGAGCCGGTCCGAGAGCATCCGCTCGCTGATGCCGGGGATGGCTCTCCGCAGGTCGGCGAAGTGGACCGGGTGCTGCATCAGGACGGCGACGACGAGGCCCGTCCATCGCTTTCCGAGCAGCGTGAAGACACGGGTCATGCCGTCGTCGACCTTCTGGCACGGCCCCGCGTCGTGGCTTCCCGGTACTGGCATGGCTCCAGGGTACTGCGTCTCCACAAGGGGATGAAAAAAAGTAAGTGACTGTGTTATCTCTAGTTAGGCACGAAAGAGAAGCCCGCCAGGGCGACTCGATTCCCTGCGACAGCTCTGCCCCGATCCGGTTCACACCCCCACCCGGGCCCGGTCCGTCCGGGACCCCGGAGCCCCGCGAGGGACCGAAGCACCCCGGCCCCCGGCGCCCCACCAGGCGCCGGCCCCCGCACGCCACCCGAGGCCTCGACGCCCCACACGGCGCCGACCGCCACGCCCCACCCGGCGCCGACGTCATCACCCCATACATCCCTTTTGCCTGGAGATCATCATGGCCACCCTCCTCCACATCGACTCGTCCGCCACCCCGGGCGGCGCCTCCGTCTCGCGCACCGTGACGGACGCCTTCCGCACGGCCTGGCAGGAGCAGCACCCCGACGGCACGGTGATCTACCGCGACCTCGCCGTGGACCCTGTGCCGCACATCACGGCCGAGGCCCACTCCGCCGGCTTCGCCGCCCCGGACACCCACACCCCCGGGCAGGCCGAGGCCTTCGCCGCACGCGTGAAGCTGATCGAGGAGGTGGAGAACGCGGACGCGATCCTGATCGGCGCCCCCATGTACAACTTCTCCATCCCTTCGACCCTGAAGGCATGGCTGGACAACGTCATCCTCATCGGGCGCACCGCCATGACGGAGGACTCGGCGATCAAGGGCACCCCGGTCACGGTCGTCGCCAGCCGTGGCGGCTCGTACGCGGCGGGCACTCCGCGCGAGGGCTTCGAGTACGTGCAGAACTACCTGAAGGCCGTGCTGGGCGACATGCTCGCCCTCGACGTCGAATTCATCGTCCCGGAGCTCACCATGGCCCCGCACAACCCGGCGATGGCCGACCTGGTCCCGCTCTTCGAGGCGTCCCGGAGCAAGGCCCTGGACGAGGCGGCCGCCCGCGCCAAGAAGGTCGCGGCGCACCTCGCCGCCTGATCACGGCACCCGGCGACCGCCACCGCGCCCACCGGACGCGGCACGGCGGTACGCCGGCGCACAGCCCCGCAGGGCCGGACACCCGCCCCGCGGGGCTCCGCCGTGTCCAGGCCCCTTCGGATCCGCGAGCACCTTCCACGGGCTGCGGGCCCACAGGCACCCTTCATGGGCTTCGGATCCGCGGGCATCCTTCACGGCCTTCGGATCCGCGGGCATCCTTCACGGCCTTCGGATCCGCGGGCATCCTTCACGGCCTTCGGATCCGCGGGCATCCTTCACCGGCTTCGGGTCGGCGAGCACCCTTCACGGCCGTCGGGCCCGCGACCCCGTGCACCGGCCGCCGCCCCGGCCAACTCCCGGACGATTCCCCACCACTTGCGTGAGAGCATCGTCACACTTCAGAGCGCTCCCGGCCGTCCGCGCGACCCGCGACGACCCGCACCACCCGGCGCGCGACATCGCGCGAGCACCGAGGAGGGTCGGCGGAAGCAGCCCGGGAGGGGCGCGGCGGAAGCGTCCCGGACAACGTGAAAGCCCCTCAGGTCATCGACCTGAGGGGCTTTCAGCTGGTGCGCGAGGGGGGAGTTGAACCCCCACGCCCTTTCGGGCACTGGAACCTGAATCCAGCGCGTCTGCCTATTCCGCCACCCGCGCATTGGGTGTGTCTTCCGTCTCCCGCTTTCGCCGCGGGCGCCTTCCGACATGCAGAAGATTAGCACGCTGTCAGGGGTGGAATCACATCCCTTTCCCCCGCCCCTCCCACCCGCGCACCGGCCGCCGCACACCCCCGGACCTCCACGGCCCCCACGGGCCCGGTGCCCTTGCCCCGCCCGGCCTCCCGGCCCCGGCGGCTCGGCATCCGGCGCCGGCCGCCTCGTCACCGGCGCCCCGGCGGGCGTCACACGTTTCAGACAGAACCGGTTCACGTATCAACCTCGTACCGGTCCGGCGCATCTCCCCAGGAGTCGGACGGGCTGCACAGTCAGGTGCGGGACACTGGTCCTGGGGCGCCTCTACGATCCATGGCAGAAGCAGTGCCGGGAAGAGTTCGAAGAGGGGCCTCTCAGGGAACTTCGGGAGGGGACTTCGGAAGGTGTCGACAACCCGTCGACCGTGCCGACAGGGGGAACCAGCCGATTTCCCGACGCGTGGATACGATCAGTAAGCAGTACCAGCAAGGCCGGGTAGGCCGGCTGGTCCAGCAGGGCCGGAAAGACGACAGCAAGCTGTACCAGGACGGCAACGACGGAGGAGGTGCCCCATGGGAGTCCTGAAGAAGTTCGAGCAGCGTCTCGAAGGTCTGGTCAACGGCACCTTCGCCAAGGTGTTCAAGTCCGAGGTCCAGCCCGTGGAGATCGCCGGAGCGCTGCAGCGCGAGTGCGACAACAACGCCACGATCTGGAACCGCGACCGGACCGTCGTCCCGAACGACTTCATCGTCGAACTGAGCACGCCCGACTTCGAGCGCCTCAGCCCCTACTCCGGACAGCTCGGCGACGAGCTCGCCGGAATGGTCCGCGACTACGCCAAGCAGCAGCGTTACACCTTCATGGGCCCCATCAAGGTCCACCTGGAGAAGGCCGACGACCTCGACACCGGTCTGTACCGGGTCCGCAGCCGTACGCTCGCCTCCTCCGCCAATCAGCAGTCTCCCGAGCGCGCCCCCGCGGGCCCCGCCCCGGCGGGCCCCCGCGGAGCCCAGGGCGGCTACGGCTACCCGCCCTCGGCCGCTCCCCCCATGCCGTCCGCGCCGCCGCCCGGCGGCCGTCCGGGCGTGGCACCCATGGGTGCCCGGCCCCCGGCCGGCCCGGCGGCGGGTGGCCGTATGCGGCACTGGGTCGAGATCAATGGCTCACGCCATCAGATCTCCCGCCCGACGCTGGTGCTGGGCCGCAGCACTGAAGCCGACGTGCGGATCGACGACCCCGGCGTATCGCGCCGGCACTGTGAGATCCGGACCGGAACGCCCTCGACGATCCAGGATCTCGGGTCCACCAACGGCATCGTGGTGGACGGGCAGCACACCACCCGCGCTACGCTCCGCGACGGCTCGCGGATCGTCGTGGGCAGCACCACCATCATTTACCGGCAAGCCGAAGGGTGAAGCGGGGGCAATGTCAGAGCTGACCCTCACGGTCATGCGGCTGGGTTTCCTGGCCGTACTGTGGCTGTTCGTGATCGTGGCCGTGCAGGTCATCCGCAGCGACCTGTTCGGAACGCGTGTCACACAGCGCGGCTCGCGCAGGGACGCCGCGAGGCCCCAGCAGGCCGCGCGACAGGCCGCGCCTCCGCAGCAGCGCCAGCAGCAGGCGCCCGCCGCCGGCGGCCGGCAGCGCCGTGGCGCACCATCCAAGCTGGTCGTCTCGGAGGGCACCCTCACGGGCACCACCGTGGCGCTCCAGGGCCAGACCATCACCCTGGGCCGGGCGCACGACAGCACCATCGTGCTGGACGACGACTACGCTTCCAGCCGGCATGCCAGGATCTACCCCGACCGGGACGGCCAGTGGATCGTCGAGGACCTCGGCTCCACCAACGGCACGTATCTCGACCGGAGCCGGCTGACGACCCCGACGCCCGTTCCGCTGGGCGCGCCGATCCGCATCGGCAAGACCGTCATCGAGCTGCGGAAGTAGTACGACAATGAGCGAGCGGAGCGAGCACGCAGCGGCGGTCCACACAAGGGACCCCGGCGCGCTCCCGACCGGAGGGTGGGCACCGTGCGGATGTACCCGGAGCCGACGGGCGAGGTGCGCATGAGTCTGTCACTGCGCTTCGCCGCCGGATCGCACAAAGGCATGATCCGCGAGGGCAACGAGGACTCGGGCTACGCCGGTCCCCGTCTGCTCGCGATCGCCGACGGGATGGGCGGCCAGGCCGCCGGTGAGGTCGCCAGCTCCGAGGTGATCTCCACCATCGTCGCGCTCGACGACGACGTCCCCGGATCCGACATCCTCACCTCGCTCGGCACCGCCGTGCAGCGTGCCAACGACCAGCTCCGGCTGATGGTCGAGGAGGACCCGCAGCTCGAGGGCATGGGCACCACGCTCACCGCCCTGCTGTGGACCGGCCAGCGGCTCGGTCTCGTCCACGTCGGCGACTCCCGCGCGTACCTGCTGCGGGACGGCGTGCTCACGCAGATCACCCAGGACCACACCTGGGTGCAGCGCCTCGTCGACGAGGGCCGCATCACCGAGGAAGAGGCCACCACCCACCCGCAGCGCTCCCTGCTGATGCGCGCGCTGGGCAGTGGCGACCACGTCGAACCCGACCTCTCGATCCGCGAGGTCCGCGCCGGCGACCGGTACCTGATCTGCTCCGACGGCCTCAGCGGCGTCGTCTCCCACCAGACGATGGAAGACACCCTCGCCAGCTACCAGGGCCCGCAGGAGACCGTGCAGGAGCTCATCCAGCTCGCGCTGCGCGGCGGCGGCCCGGACAACATCACCGTCATCGTGGCCGACGTCCTCGACATCGACTCCGGTGACACGCTCGCGGCCCAGCTCTCCGACACCCCGGTCGTGGTCGGCGCGGTCGCCGAGAACCAGCACCAGCTCCACGACAACGGCGCCATGCAGACGCCCGCCGGCCGTGCCTCCGGCCTCGGCCGGCCCGTGCCCGGACAGGGCGGCGGCGGCGAGTTCGGCCCGCCCGGCAGCGGCGACACCACCGGCTACGTCTCCACGAACAGCTTCGGGGACTACACCGACGAGGACTTCGTCAAGCCGCGCTCCGGACGCAGGTGGCTCAAGAGATCCTTCTACGTCGTCCTGACGCTCGCCGTCATCGGCGGCGGCCTGTACGGCGGCTACCGCTGGACGCAGACGCAGTACTACGTCGGCGCCGAGGACGACCACGTCGCCCTCTACCGCGGCATCAGCCAGGACCTGGCCTGGGTCTCGCTCTCGAAGGTGGAGAAGAACCACCCCGAGATCGAACTCAAGTACCTGCCGCCGTACCAGCAGAAGCAGGTCAAGGCGACCATCACCGAAGGCGGCCTGGCCGACGCGCAGGCGAAGATCGACGAGCTCGCCGTGCAGGCGTCCGCCTGCCGCAAGGACGCCCAGCGCCGTACCGCCGAGAGCCAGAACAGCGCGAAGCCCAGCTCCGCCAAGGCCGACGGGACCACGGGAACCACAAAGACCTCTCTGACGTCCAAGGCCACGTCCAGCCCGAGCCCGACCCCGTCGAGCTCGGCACCCTCGTCCTCCAAGTCCACGACCGCACCCACTCCCACACCCGGCCCCAGCCTCTCCGACGAGGAGCAGAAGCTGGTCTCGCTGTGCGGTAAGCAGTAAGAAGCCGTGAGGGGCCCTGTCACACGATGAGCAGTAGTACGAACACGCCGACGCACCACACGTCCACGATCGGATCGATCGGCACACCCAGCCGACGCAACACCGAACTGGCCTTGCTGGTGTTCGCCGTTGTCATCCCGGTGTTCGCCTACGCCAACGTGGGCCTCGCGATCGACGACAAGGTGCCCACGGGCCTGCTGAGCTACGGCCTCGGCCTCGGCCTGCTGGCCGGCGTCGCCCACCTCGCGGTGCGCAAGTTCGCGCCGTACGCGGACCCGCTGCTGCTGCCGCTGGCCACGCTCCTCAACGGGCTCGGCCTGGTGATCATCTGGCGGCTCGACCAGTCCAAGCTGCTCCAGTCGATCAACCAGGCGGGCAACGCGGCACCGCGCCAGCTCCTGTACACGGCGCTGGCCATCGCCCTGTTCGTCGCCGTGCTGTTCTTTCTGAAGGACCACCGCGTCCTGCAGCGCTACACGTACATCTCCATGGTCGGCGCGCTGGTCCTGCTGCTGCTGCCGCTGGTCCCGGGCCTGGGTGCCAACATCTACGGCGCCAAGATCTGGATCTCGGTCGCCGGGTTCTCCATCCAGCCCGGTGAGTTCGCGAAGATCGTCCTCGCGATCTTCTTCGCCGGTTACCTGATGGTGAAGCGCGACGCGCTCGCCCTGGCCAGCCGCCGCTTCATGGGCCTGTACCTCCCGCGCGGCCGCGACCTCGGCCCGATCCTCGTGGTCTGGTTCATCTCGATCCTGATCCTGGTGTTCGAGACCGACCTCGGTACGTCGCTGCTGTTCTTCGGAATGTTCATCATCATGCTGTACGTCGCCACCGAGCGGACGAGCTGGATCGTCTTCGGTCTGCTGATGTCGGCGGGCGGCGCGGTCGGCGTGGCCACCTTCGAGCCGCACATCCAGACGCGTGTCCAGGCCTGGCTCGACCCGATGCACGAGTACCTGCTCAGCCAGTCCGGGGTCCAGGACGGCATCATCCACTCCGAGCAGGCCATGCAGGCGCTGTGGGCGTTCGGCTCCGGCGGCACCCTGGGCACCGGCCTCGGCCAGGGCCACTCCGAGCTCATCCGCTTCGCCGCCAACTCCGACTTCATCCTCGCCACGTTCGGCGAGGAACTGGGTCTCGCCGGAGTCATGGCGATCCTGGTGCTCTACGGCCTGATCGTCGAGCGCGGCATCCGCACGGCACTCGCGGCCCGCGACCCGTTCGGCAAGCTCCTCGCGGTCGGCCTCTCCGGCGCCTTCGCCCTCCAGGTCTTCGTGGTCGCCGGCGGCGTCATGGGCCTGATCCCGCTGACCGGTATGACCATGCCGTTCCTGGCCTCCGGTGGTTCCTCCGTCATCGCCAACTGGGCGCTCGTCGGCGTACTGATCCGCATCAGCGACACCGCCCGCCGCCCGGCGCCCGCGCCCGCCCCCAGCCCCGACGCCGAGATGACCCAGGTGGTCCGCCCGTGAACAAGCCCCTGCGCCGGATCGCGATCTTCTGCGGGCTCCTCGTCCTCGCGCTGCTCCTCCGCGACAACTACGTCCAGTACGTCCAGGCGGACACCCTGCGAACCGACGCGCACAACCGCCGCGTCGCCATCGAGCGGTACGCCACCCCGCGCGGCGACATCATCGTCGACGGCAACCCCATCACCGATTCCACCGAGACGAAGAAGAACGGCATCAACGACTTCGTCTGGAAGCGCACCTACAAGGACGGCGCCATGTGGGCGCCGGTGACGGGGTACGCCTCGCAGGCCTTCGACGCCTCCCAGCTCGAGAAGCTGGACGACGGCATCCTCACCGGCAACGACGACCGGCTCTTCTTCCGCAACACCCTCGACATGATCACGGGCAAGCCGAAGCAGGGCGGCAACGTCGTCACCACCCTCAACGCCGCCGCGCAGAAGGCCGCCTACAAGGGCCTGCTGAGCCGGGGCAAGGGCGCCGTCGCCGCGATCAACCCGCAGACCGGCGCGATCCTGGCGCTGGCCTCCACCCCGTCGTACGACCCCTCGTCCTTCGCCGGAAACACCAACAGCGACGCGAAGGCCTGGAACAAGCTCCAGAAGAAGAACAACCCCGACGACCCGATGCTCAACCGGGCGCTGCGCGAGACCTACCCGCCGGGCTCCACCTTCAAGGTGGTCACCGCGGCCGCGGCGCTGGAGAACGGCCTGTACAAGTCGGCGGAGGAGCACACCGACACCCCGCTGCCCTACATCCTGAAGGGCACCAGGACCGAGCTGAAGAACGAGGGGAACATCCCCTGCAAGAACGCCACGATGCGCGACGCGCTCAAGGTGTCCTGCAACACGGTCTTCGGCAAGATCGGCGCCGACCTCGGCAAGGACAAGATGCAGGCCGAGGCCGAGAAGTTCGGCTTCAACTCCGAGCAGCTCACCCCGGTGCGCTCCAACGCCTCCGTCTTCCCCAAGAAGATGGACGACGCCCAGACCGCGCTCAGCTCCATCGGCCAGTTCGAGACGGCCGCCACCCCGCTGCAGATGGCGATGGTGGCCTCCGCCGTGGCCAACCAGGGCACGCTCATGAAGCCCTACATGGTCGACAAGCTGCAGGCGCCCAACCTGGACGTCATCTCGCAGACCGAGCCGGAGAAGATGAGCCAGCCGCTCTCCGAGGGCAACGCCCAGATCCTGCAGTCGATGATGGAGACGGTCGTCAAGGAGGGCACGGGCACCAAGGCGCAGATCCCCGGGATCACGGTGGGCGGCAAGACCGGTACCGCCCAGCACGGTGTCGCCAACAGTGAGAAGCCTTACGCGTGGTTCATCTCCTACGCGAAGCTCCCCGACGGCAGCTCCCCGGTCGCCGTGGCGGTCGTCGTCGAGGACGGCAGCGCCAGCCGCGACGACATCACCGGTGGCGGTCTGGCCGCCCCCATCGCAAGGGACGTGATGAAGGCAGTCATCGACAGCAAGAAGTGACCCCGCTCACGTCCCCATCACATCGGTGCACGTTGCGATACCGGTCCTGTCACGGGTGACGGTCTAGGCCAGGTCACAGAAGCCGATCCGGGTACGGTATGCCCGGACAGCACACCGCCGGACCACACAAAGGTGCGGTCGGGACCGACGGAGAGGGCTGGTAGGTAGCTATGGAAGAGCCGCGTCGCCTCGGCGGCCGGTACGAGCTGGGCCACGTGCTCGGCCGTGGTGGCATGGCCGAGGTCTACCTCGCGCATGACACCCGGCTCGGCCGTACCGTGGCGGTGAAGACGCTGCGGGCCGACCTCGCACGCGATCCGTCGTTCCAGGCCCGGTTCCGCCGGGAGGCCCAGTCGGCCGCCTCGCTCAACCATCCCGCGATCGTCGCCGTCTACGACACGGGTGAGGACTACATCGACAACACCTCCATCCCGTACATCGTGATGGAGTACGTCGACGGATCCACGCTGCGCGAGCTGCTGCACTCGGGACGCAGACTGCTGCCCGAGCGGTCCATGGAGATGACCATCGGCATCCTCCAGGCCCTGGAGTACTCGCACCGCGCCGGCATCGTCCACCGCGACATCAAGCCCGCCAACGTCATGCTCACGCGCAACGGCCAGGTCAAGGTCATGGACTTCGGCATCGCCCGCGCCATGGGCGACGCCGGCATGACGATGACGCAGACCGCCGCGGTCATCGGCACGGCCCAGTACCTCTCTCCCGAGCAGGCGAAGGGCGAACAGGTCGACGCCCGCTCGGACCTCTACTCCACCGGCTGCCTGCTCTACGAGCTGTTGACCGTGCGGCCGCCGTTCGTGGGCGACTCCCCGGTCGCCGTCGCGTACCAGCACGTCCGCGAGGAGCCCCAGCCCCCGTCGGTCTTCGACCCCGAGATCACGCCCGAGATGGACGCGATCGTGCTGCGGGCCCTCGTGAAGGACCCGGACTACCGCTACCAGTCCGCCGACGAGATGCGCGCCGACATCGAGGCATGCCTCGACGGCCAGCCCGTCGCGGCCAGCGCCGCCATGGGCTCGGTCGGTTACGGCGGCTACGGCGACGACCAGCCGACCACGGCCCTGCGCTCCACGGACGCCCAGGCCACGTCGATGCTGCCGCCCATGAACCCGGACGACGGCGGCTACGGCTACGACGACCGCCCCGACCGGCGCCGCCAGAAGAAGAACAACACCTCGACGATCCTCCTGGTCGTCGCGGGCGTCCTGGTGCTCATCGGCGCGATCCTGATCGGGAAGTACGCCTTCTCGGGCAAGGGAACGGCCAGCGACTCGTTCAAGGTGCCCAACTTCGTGAGCCAGACGTACAAAGACGCTCAGAAGATGGCGGACAACCGCGAGCTGAAGCTCGCCCCCACCCGCAAGCCGTGCGACGAGGAGCCCAAGGGCAACGTCTGCTCGCAGGACCCGGCCTTCGGCTCGACGGTGAAGAAGGGCGACACGATCAACATCGTCGTGTCCACGGGCGCGCCGAAGGTGGCGGTGCCCGACGTGACGGGCCTCACCTTCGAGAAGGCCAAGTCCCAGCTCGAGGCCAAGGGATTCACGGTCGAGAAGAAGACCGAGGAATCCGACCAGAAGCCGGGCGTGGTCATCTCCCAGGACCCCACGGGCGACACGGACGCGGAGAAGAAGTCGACCGTCACCCTGACCGTGGCCGCGGAGAAGAAGCAGTCCACCGTCCCGGACGTCACCGGGAAGAGCTGTGACGAGGCCAAGGCGCAGATGCAGGCCAACAACCTCGTCGGTGAGTGCGTCGACACGGAGACCGACGACCAGAACCTGGTCGGCAAGGTCATCAAGACGACCCCGGCGGCCAACACGCAGGCGGACCCCGGCTCCACGGTGCAGATCCAGATCGGCAAGGCCAAGCAGCAGGCGACGGTGCCGAACGTCTTCGGCAAGACCGTGGCCGAGGCGAGGCAGATCCTGCAGGGCGCCGGCTTCAACAACATCCAGTTCGCCCAGGGCAGCGACGCAAGCGACGACGCCAAGGTCATCGGCCAGGACCCGCAGGCCAACAGCCCGGCCAACGGCAGCCCGGACAACACCACCGTCACGCTGACGACGATCAAGATCGGCGGCAACAACAACGGCGGTAACAACAACGGTGGCGGCGGCCTCTTCGGTGGCAACAACGGATAGGCCCCACCGGTAGCCGTACTCGGGCGACCGAACGGAAAGGGCCCCCGCACTCTCGAGTGCGGGGGCCCTTTCCGTCGTCTCGCCGTCACCCCGGTGCGGAGCGACGGTGCGGAGCGACGGTGTGGCGCGACGGTGTGGCGCGACGGCGGCTACGACGTCAGCGCGGTTCTGTCGGCGACGTCAGCGCAGTTCCTTCGGCGGGGTGCGGGCGTTGTCGACCTTCTCCACTCGCTCCAGTTCGCCCCACACCACGTAGCGGTAGCGGGAGGTGTACACCGGGGTGCAGGTCGTCAGGGTGATGTAGTGGCCCGGCTTCGTCTTGCCGGACTGCTTCGGGACCGTCTGGAGAACCTTGACGTTGTACTTCGAGGTCTGCGGAAGGATGTCGAAGACCTTGTAGACGTACCACTTGTCCCGGGTCTCGAAGACGATCGCGTCGCCCTTGGCGATCTTGTCGATGTTGTGGAACTTGGCGCCGTGGCCGTCCCGGTGGGCGGCGAGCGTGAAGTTGCCGTCCTTGCCGGTCATCGGCAGGGACGACTTGACGGGTTCCGTGTAGTAGCCGGCGACACCGTCGTTGAGGATCTTCGTCGCCGTGCCCTTCTCGACCAGGACCTCGCCGTTCTTCATCGCCGGGACGTGCAGGAAGCCGATGCCGTCCTTGGTGTCCAGAGCGCCGGGACCGCTCGGCGACTGCGCCCAGTGGTCGCGGACCTTGTCGCCCTGCTTGTGCGCCTCGCGGTCGGCCACGACGTTCGTCCACCACAACGAGTAGACGACGAACAGGCCCAGCACCAGCCCCACCGTGATGAGGAGTTCGCCGAAGAAGCTGACCGTCGTCGCGAACCATCCCATGGGCCGGCGCCCGCCGCGCGCGTCACCGGAGACCGCGAATCCGGCGTCCGATCCGGCGCGTTCGTCGTGGTCGATCCTCGCTGCCACTGTTCATCTGCCCCGTCTGGTCTGTCTCAGGTTGTCTCTCGTGCACGTCCCGCCCGCGCGGGTCCGCCCCCGTGCGTACCGGGCGCCGGCGTCCGGACTCAGTCCATCAGCGCGTCGGGCTTGCCCTTGCTGCGCGGCCGGTCCTCGACCATCTTGCCCCAGACGATCATCCGGTACTTACTGGTGAACTCCGGTGTGCAGGTGGTCAGCGTGATGTAGCGACCGGGTCCGGTGAACCCCGAGCCCTTGGGGATCGGGTCGAGCACGCTCGTGTTGCTCGGACTCGTCACCGGCAGGATCGACGCCATCTTGTAGACGTAGTAGTCGTCCTGCGTCTCGACGACGATCTCGTCGCCCGGCTTGAGGCGGTTGATGTAGCGGAACGGTTCGCCGTGGGTGTTGCGGTGCCCGGCGAGCGCGAAGTTGCCGGTCTTGGCGTCCGGCATCGCCGTCTTGAGCGGCGCCTCGCCGTAGTGGCCGACCATGCCGCGGTCCAGCACCTTCGTCTTGCTGATGCCCTCCGCGATCGGCGCGACCACGTCCAGCTTCGGGATGTGCAGGATGGCGAAGCCCTGCCCGGGCGAGAACGTCCCCGGATTGCGCTTGCCGTTCGCCCAGTCCTGCTGAAGGCTGCTCGCCTCGCTGCCCGCCTGCTGGTGCGCCCGCACGTTCGACCACCAGAGCTGGTACGTCACGAACAGCAGCATCAGCACGCCGGTGGTGATGAACACCTCGCCGACCATCCGGCTCACGAGAACCGCCGCGCCCGGTTTCGAGGCCCGTGCCGCGCGCCGGGCGTCCATCCGGCTCCGCGGGGTCCCAGCGGCCTCCTGAGCCGTCTCCTGGGGCTCGTGGGGGTCCTGTGGCCCTCCGGGCCGCCCGTGGCGTCTGGCGGCCTTACGGCGGGCCGCACGCCCCCCGACGGCGGAGCCGGTGCCACCGTCGGCCGCACGCGCGCGGCGCTCCGCCCGCGCCGGCGAGCCGGGAAGGCGCAACGCGACCGTCTCGTCGTCGAACGGCAGGCCCGGCGCGACCGGGTCCGGCGCGGGAGCCGCGACGGGCGCGGCCACCGGTCCACGCGTGTGGGGCACCGCGGGCTCCTGGTACGGCGGGGCGTACTCCCGCTCGTACTCGTCCGCGTACGAGGGTGCCGCCGCCGGGGCGGAAGGCATCGCCTGCGTCTGCGTCTGTGCCCGGACCGCCTGCGCTCGGGCCTGAGCTGCCTGAGCCTGGGCGTGCGCCTGGGCCTGGGCCTGGGCCGCCTGAGCCTGCGCCGCCTGTGCTTGGGCCGCCTGGGCTTGGGCATGCGCCTGGGCCTGGGCCTGGGCCTGAGCGGCGTACGCCTGCGCCGCCTGGGCCTGCGCCGCCTGGGCCTGAGCCGCCTGCAGGTGAGCCGCCTGCATCCGTGCGGCCTGCTCCTGCTGCTGCGCCGCGTACCAATCGGGGCCGTACCCGCCCTGGCCGTAGCCCTGCTGCGGGACTCCCTGCTGCGGGACTCCCTGCTGCTGTACGCCCTGTTCCTGGCCGGGGAGCGGATCCGTCAGGGGGTCCGCGAGACCTCCGACCGCCGCCTCGAACGCGCCGGCGCCCCCGTACGCGGCCTCGCCGCCGTAGGGGGAGCTGTCGCGCTCGGGGCGCAGCGCGGTCACGCCGTGGCCCTGCCCACCACCGGGGCGAGCCCCGCCGACCTCGCCACGGCCACCTTGTCACCGCACTCGAGCAGCCAGTTGGCGAGCATCCGGTGGCCGTGCTCGGTCAGCACCGACTCCGGGTGGAACTGCACGCCCTCGACCGGCAGTTCACGGTGTCTCAGCCCCATGATGATCCCGTCGTGGGTGCGGGCCGTGACCTCCAGCTCGGCCGGAACGGTCTCCGGCTCGGCCGCCAGCGAGTGGTAGCGGGTCGCCGTGAAGGGCGACGGCAGTCCGGCGAAGACGCCCTTGCCCTGGTGCTCCACGAGCGAGGTCTTGCCGTGCAGCAGCTCGGGCGCCCGGTCGACCACGCCTCCGTACGCCACCTGCATCGACTGCATCCCGAGGCACACACCGAAGACGGGGACCCCGGTCGCGGCGCAGTGGCGGACCATGTCGATGCAGACACCGGCCTGTTCGGGAGCACCGGGCCCCGGGGACAGGAGCACACCGTCGAAGCCGTCCTGGGCGTGCGCCGTCGACACCTCGTCGTTGCGCAGCACCTCGCACTCCGCGCCCAACTGGTAGAGGTACTGGACCAGGTTGAAGACGAAGCTGTCGTAGTTGTCCACGACGAGGATGCGCGTGCTCACTGGCTGTCCACCGTCACATCGTTGAAGGGCAGCAGTGGTTCGGCCCACGGGAAGACGTACTGGAAGAGCACGTAGACCACCGCCAGGACGAGGACGAGTGCGATCAGCGCCCTCACCCATACGCTCCCCGGCAGATGCCGCCAGATCCAGCCGTACATGCCGTCCCTTCCGTCGCCGTACGCCAACAGACTAACGGCGCAGAGCCGCCGGTTTCCCTGCCTCCACAGGCTGTGTGGAATCAAGATGTGCCCAGACGATCAACCGATGGCTGTGCCCCCACTCCGGATCGCACGTGGTCAGCGTGAGATAGCGTCCCGGACGCGTATACCCGGACTTACGTGGCACAGGGTCGATCACCTCAACGTCGGAGGGCACTGTTTTGTAAGGGCCTTTGTCGATCCGATACGTGAACCAGGTCGTCCCGTCCGTCAGCACCACCGCGTCACCCCGCCGGAGCTCGGGAAAGTCCTTGAACGGATCGCCGTACGTACGCCGGTGGCCCGCGACCGAGAAGTTGCCCTCCTGGCCGAGCTGCGCGGTCCCGCGGTAGTGACCGAGCCCCTTCTTCAGGACCTGCGTGGCCGTGCCTTCGAGCACGGGCTTGTTCCACGTGAAACCAAGACGCGGGATGTACATGACCGCGAACGGGCCGCCGTACTTGTAGGGACCCGGCGCCTTCGGGCTTCCGGCGGCGGTCCCGCCGCCGCTGCCGGCGCCCCCCGACGCGTCCGGGCCGGACTCCGGCGACCGGGCAGCCGCACCCTTCGACCACTGTTTCTGGAGCACTTCGATCTGGTGGTCCATCGCGCTGTCGGCCTTGACCCCCGTCCAGAACAGCACGTAGACCACGAAGAGCACGATCAGGGTGCCGACGGTCAGGCACAGCTCACTGATCGTCCTGACGAACACTCGCACCGACACAAGGCCCCCCGGCGGCAGTTCGCTCCACGGGCTTCGCCCCCTGCTCCGCGAGGTCCGGGCGCCTACTCCACGGGCTTCGCGTAGTGGAGATCCACTGTGCCCGAGTAGCCGGGAAGAGTCACCGTCCCGTTCTCCTCGACTTTCCAGCCGAGCCCGTAGACGTTGACGTACACCATGTAGTTCTGGATCGCCGGGGAGGCGGCGAGCGACTTCTGGAGCTTCGCCGGGTCCCCGATGGCGGTGATCTTGTAGGGGGGCGAGTAGACGCGGCCCTGGAGGATCAGGGTGTTGCCGACGCAGCGCACGGCGCTGGTGGAGATCAGCCGCTGGTCCATCACCTTGATGCCCTTGGCGCCGCCCTGCCACAGGGCGTTCACCACGGCCTGGAGGTCCTGCTGGTGGATGACGAGGTAGTCGGGCTGCGGCTCGGGATAGCCGGGAAGCTTGGCCGTCGCGTTCGGCGGGGCGTCGTTGAGCGTGACCGTGACGGCCTCGCCCTTGAGCTTCTGGGTGCCCGCGTTCTTCTCCAGCGCCGCGAGCCGGGCGTCGCCGGCCGCGCTGCTGCCGTCCTCGCTGCCGGCGAGGGTGTCCACGTCCCGGCGCAGGGCGCCGTTGGACTCGTCCAGCGTCGCGTTCTTGTGGCTGCGCTCCTGGATCAGGTCGGACAGCTTCAGCATCGACGAGTCCGTACGGATGTTCGTACCCTTGGCCGTGTCGAAGCTCGTGAAGAAGATGAGGCCCGCGAGGGCGAAGACGGCCACCGTGAGCACACGTACAGGCCGAAAACGGTGAGTACCGCCAGGACTGGAATTCGTCCCGGGGGAGTCGGCAGAATTGCTCAACGTACCCTTATCTCCTTCGGCGCCGCGGAAGCACTACGCTAACGGACGCCCGGGGGAGCGCTCAGTGTCCCCTTGTACGCTGCCCCGGAGCCCGCCCCAGTTCCCTGCGCGGCCACGCAGCGCATCGACAGGAGAGACCCTCGTGCCGAAGTCACGTATCCGCAAGAAGGCCGACTACACGCCGCCCCCGGCGAAGCAGGCGACCAACATCAAGCTGACCAGCAACACCTGGGTCGCACCGGCCATGCTGGCCATGTTCCTCATCGGCCTCGCCTGGATCGTCGTCTTCTACGTGACGGACGGCACCCTGCCGATCGACGCGCTCGACAACTGGAACATCGTGGTCGGCTTCGGCTTCATCGCGGCCGGGTTCGGCGTCTCCACGCAGTGGAAGTGACGGTCTTCCGGCACCCGGAAGCGCCGCGGGCACGAGCTCTGCCCACAGCTCTCCACTGAGTTATCCACAAGAGTTGTCCACAGGTGGAAAAGAAAGACGATCTGTGGATAACTAATGGGCGGTTGACGCCGGTGTGACTGGTCCACCAGCCCCCGCAAACCTGTTCGCCCCCTGTCCGACCTGGGAAAACCCGGGTCAGTGACAGGGGGCACAGCTGTTCCCGCAGCGCATGCACAAGATCCACCGTGATCTGTGGACAACATCACTTCTCAGGTGAGCCCGGCGCTCTCTCAGGTGAGCTGAGCCGTCCTGAGCAGGGTCGTGACGACCACCGCGGCCAGCATCAGCCCGGCCACCCCGTACTGGACGAGGTTCCTCCGCTCGCGCGGGGCGTGGACCATGGCGTAGCCGACGACCACACCGCCGATCAGCCCGCCGACGTGCGCCTGCCAGGCGATGTTGAAGCCGGGCGAGAAGCTGATGATCAGGTTGACCACCAGCAGGCCGATGACCGGGCGCATGTCGTAGTTGAGCCGGCGCATCAGCACCGCGGTGGCGCCGAACAGCCCGAAGATCGCCCCGGAGGCGCCGAGCGACGGCTGCTGGGGGCCGGCGAGCAGATAGCTGAGCGCGCTGCCCGCGAGGCCGGAGACGAAGTACAGGGTGATGTACCGGGCGCGGCCGAGCGCGGCTTCCAGGGGACCGCCGATCCACCACAGGCTGACCATGTTGAACAGGATGTGCATGACGCCGCCGTGCAGGAACATCGACGTCACCATGCGGTACCACTGGCCTTCGGCCACGCCCTGGACCTCGCCGGAGAGCCAGGCACGGCCGAAGAGGTCGAAGCTGTTGGTGAAGGCGTCCCCCACCGCGACCTGGACGAGGTAGAGGGCCAGGTTGAGGCCGATCAGCACCTTGGTGACGAGCCGGGGGTCGGACGCGACGGTACCGCCGGCGAGGGTGCGGGGCTGGTTGGCCGCCGGGGCGTGGCCGGTGCCGGAGCCGCCGCGGACGCAGTCGGGGCACTGGAAGCCGACGGACGCGCTGACCATGCACTCGGGGCAGATCGGACGCTCACAGCGGGTACAGCGCACGCCGGCCTCGCGGTCCGGGTGCCGGTAGCAGCCGGGCAGGCTCCGGGCGTCCTGCGGTCCCTGATCCGGCGGGCCCTGCGGGCTGCCGGGCGGCTGCTGGTCCATGGGGTCCCCTCATTCTCCGTACGGCTCGCACACGGTCTCGGCGGGTCCGGGTGCAACGCACCGCCCCGTCCATCCTTACGGATGAACGGGGCGTTTGGTTCCCTGCGGGATGCTTCGGACTCACGGAAGGGAGCCCGGCGCGGACTCAGCGTTCGCGGGTCTCGACGACGACCGATTCGATCACGATGTCCTGGACCGGGCGCTCCGTGCGCGGATTGGTCGGGGCACCGGCGATGGCGTCCACGATCTTCTGGCTGGCCGCGTCCGTGACCTCGCCGAAGATGGTGTGCTTGCGGGTCAGCCAGGCCGTCGGGGCGACGGTGATGAAGAACTGCGAGCCGTTGGTGGCGGGACCGGCGTTCGCCATGGCCAGCAGGTAGGGCCTGTCGAAGCGGAGGTCCGGGTGGAACTCGTCCTCGAACTGGTAGCCCGGGCCCCCGGTGCCGTTGCCCAGCGGGTCTCCGCCCTGGATCATGAAGCCGCTGATCACCCGGTGGAAGACCGTGCCGTCGTACAGCTTCTCCATGGATGTCACACCCGTCTCCGGGTTGACCCACTCGCGCTCACCCGTGGCGAGTTCGACAAAGTTCCGGACCGTCTTCGGCGCGTGGTTCGGCAGGAGCCGGATGTCGATGTCGCCTTGGCTGGTCTTCAGGGTGGCGTAAAGCTGCTCGGCCACGATCCGCCTTCCGTTGCCTTCTCTTGACGGCCCGATCCTCGCACGGACCGGGCCGCTCGGTCCCCGACCGCCACCCCCGGACGCACGTACGGATACGGGCCGCCCGACGGAACGCCGTACGGCCGGAACGCCGTGTGCACGGAAGGTCGCGCGTACGGAAGGCCACGCATAGGGAAGGCCACGCACACGGAAAGCCGCCCGTACGGAAGGCCGTCCCTACGGAAATCACGTCGAGTCGCGCCGGACGGGGGCGGGCCGGGACGATCCGTGGCATTGTCGACGACAAGCTCCCGTTGCCCCGTATTGATCCGCTATCTCACTTGATCGACACCTGACCGGCTCCGCCCCGGAGTCTCCGGGAGTCGGTATCCGTGACACGGATGCCCGCCCTCACATGCCCCGGACCCCATCGGCGGGCATGATCCCCCTAGGGGTGGAAAGGTGAACTGTGTGTCTTTGGGGGTACCTGGTACCCCCGACGTACGCCACCGAGGAGGAGGAAACCCGTGACCCGCATCGACAGCGTGCGCGCCGCGACCGGCTCGGCGAAGGACAGCGTGCTGCACGCCGCGGAAGTGGTGGCGCCTTACGCCGACACGGCCAAGGACAGGGCCTCGTACTACGCGACCGAAGCACGTGTACGGCTCGCGCCGAAGGTGTCGCAGGCCGCCGAACAGGCCCGCGTCCAGTACGACGCCCATCTCGCCCCGCGCCTTGAGCAGGCCCGTACCCATGTGCCGCCGAAGGTCGACCAGGTCGCTCAGGAGGCGGCCATCCGTACCCGCAAGGCGGCTCGTCAGGCCGCCGACTACTCGAAGCCGAAGATCGAGCAGGCGGTGGCCGCGACCCAGCCCGTCATGGACGAGGCCGCGGCCCGCAGTGTGGCGGCCTTCGCCGCTCTGCGCGGCCAGGTCACACCGCAGGAGATCCAGAAGCTTCTTCGCAAGCACGACCGCCGGGCCAGGGCCGGCCGTGTCGTGAAGACGCTGGCGGTGCTGGGACTTCTGGCGGGCGGCGCCTTCGCCGCCTGGAAGTGGTGGGACAAGCAGGCCAACCCGGACTGGCTCGTCGAGCCTCCGGCGGCGACCGAGGTGCCCGAAGGTGGGCACCTGTCAGCGGTCGACGGCAGCGGCCAGTCCGATCTGGACCCCGAGGTCCAGGTCAAGGAAGCCGAGGAGAAGGCGGCCGAGCGCGACGACCGCCACTGACCGGCCCAACATCGCGGGGGGGGGGGGGGGGGGGGGGGGTTTCCCCCCCCCCCCCCCCCCCCGCGATGTTTCACGTGGAACATCGGCGCGGGCGACCGTGCCACTCCGCGGAGATTTACCCACACCGCTCACGATGACGTTTGCAACGGCTCGCGTGTGCAGCATCCATGGAGATGTTGTTGACGGAATGCGTCGATCCGATCACCCGGCAGCCGGTGCGGCAGCTCACACAAGGGTCCCGACAGCCCCGGCACCCCCGCGGCCCCGCGTCGGCCGCACCCGCGGCGGGGCCGCGGGCCGTACGCCACCCCGATCGTTTGCGCAAAGAACTGCAACCCCTGCAAAGTCACTTCTGTGACTCAGGTCACTGGGGTCACCTCGCGAGCCACTCCCCGACGGCCCCGGCCGGCCCAAGAGCCGCTCCACCAGGGGCCGCGCGCTCGGGCACGGGGCATGCAAAAACCGGCCAGCCGCCGCTGTGGGCGTCTGACCGGTCCGGTGTGTGGAGCCTAGGGGAGTCGAACCCCTGACATCTGCCATGCAAAGACAGCGCTCTACCAACTGAGCTAAGGCCCCGTAAGAGGAGCGTCCGACCACAGGAACCATCCGTCGACGGGCGCCGCAGACCAGAGTACCGGGTCACCCGGGGGATCTCGCAAAATATTGGGGGTCCCCGTGGACGACCACTCTCCGTAAGATGCTCGACGTGGTTCGCTGTCGCGAACCGCGGTACTTGGGGAAGCGATGGGGAGACGCAATGGACGCCGCACAGCAGGAAGCAACCGCGAGAGCCCGGGAGCTGCAGCGGAACTGGTACGGGGAGCCGCTGGGGGCGCTCTTCCGTAGGCTCATAGAGGACCTGGGTCTGAACCAGGCGCGTCTTGCCGGGGTGCTGGGGCTGTCCGCGCCCATGTTGTCGCAGCTGATGAGCGGTCAGCGGGCCAAGATCGGCAATCCCGCCGTGGTCCAGCGCGTCCAGCTTCTGCAGGACCTGGCGGGGCAGGTCGCCGACGGAAGCGTCAGCGCCGCCGAGGCGACCGAGCGGATGGACGAGATCAAGAAGTCCCAGGGGGGATCGGTGCTCAGCAACACCACGCAGTCCACGACCAGTTCGGGAGCCCCGACGGTCAAGCGGGTGGTCCGCGAGATCCAGTCACTGCTGCGGTCGGTGGCGGCGGCCGGAGACATCATCGACGCGGCGGACACCCTCGCCCCGACCCACCCGGAACTGGCAGAGTTCCTCCGGGTCTACGGTGCCGGCCGTACGTCCGACGCGGTCGCGCACTACCAGTCCCACCAGAGCTGAGCCGAGCCCGGCCGCCGACCGCCCGGCGCTGGAGGCAGTGACACCTCCGGCCGCCGCACGTGATGCAGCCGGGCACCTCGGAAGAGGTCTCCGGACCGACCGCCGAAGGGGAGCGACGTACGACCATGGGTGAGGTCTTCGCAGGCCGGTACGAACTGGTCGACCCGATCGGGCGCGGGGGAGTCGGTGCCGTGTGGCGCGCCTGGGACCACCGGCGGCGCCGTTACGTGGCCGCCAAGGTGCTCCAGCAGAGCGACGCACACGCCCTGCTGCGGTTCGTGCGGGAACAGGCGCTGCGCATCGACCATCCCCACGTACTGGCTCCCGCGAGCTGGGCCGCGGACGACGACAAGGTCCTGTTCACGATGGATCTGGTCGCCGGGGGCTCCCTGGTCCATCTGGTCAACGACTACGGCCCCTTGCCCCCCGCCTTCGTCTGCGTGCTGACCGACCAGCTCCTCGCGGGTCTCGCCGCCGTGCACGCGGAGGGGGTGGTGCACCGTGACATCAAGCCCGCCAACGTGCTCCTCGAAGCCACCGGCACCGGGCGGCCCCGGTTGCGCCTGTCCGACTTCGGCATCGCCATGCGGCTGGGTGAACCGCGGCTCACCGAGACCAACTACGTCGTGGGGACGCCGGGTTACTTCGCGCCCGAGCAGATGCTGGGCTCCGAGCCCGACTTCCCCGCCGACCTGTTCGCGGTCGGCCTGGTCGCGCTGTACCTCCTGGAAGGCAGCAAGCCGGACGCCAAGGCACTGATCGAGTACTTCGCCGAGCACGGCACGCCGTCCGCGCCCCGGGGCATACCCGAGCCGCTGTGGCAGGTCCTGGCGATGCTGCTCCAGCCGGATCCGCACGCGCGGTTCCGGACCGCCACAGGGGCGCGCAAGGCCCTGGCCGCCGCCGTCGAGCTGCTGCCCGAGCCCGGGCCCGACGACGAGCTGATCGAGGTCTTCGACCAACTCGGTCCGCTGCCCGAGGGGTTCGGACCCACGGGCCCGTCGGGACGGGGGTCCGATGCGACGGGGGGTTCGCGGACCCTGTCCTCCCAAGGGTTTCCGGACACCACCGAGGCCGCCGACTCGCAGTTCGACGCGGACGACTCCGGTCTCTCCCTGTTCCATCCCGGCTCGACGTCCACGAGCGGCCCGCAGGAGGCTTCGCGCTCCGGGTACGGCTCAGGGACGAACACCCCCGAGGGGTCAGGGGAGTTGCGGGAGCGGAGGCAGGACGGGTCGGGAGACGTCCGGTCCGGTCCCGACACCGAGGACGGCCTGTCGGCACCGGAGGGCCTCGAGGAAGCGGGAGTTGAGCCCGCCCGGGAGCGAATACGGCCTCCGGCCGGCTTCGGCGACGTGGCCACCGGACCGACCTCCGGTGGCGTGCGGGCTCGCCCAGCCCCCGACGACGTACAGGCCGGGCCCGCCCCCGATGACGTACAGGATCGGCCCGCGTCCAGCGGCACGCGGCATCGCGCCGACTCCGAGGACGTACAGGCTCGCGCTCTCCCCGACGGCGTACCGCCGCGGCCCACGGACGACGGCGTACAGCCCGGGGCCCTCGACGGCCGGTCCCCCGCAGTGGACGCCACACCCCGGGACCCGGCCCCGGCGGTCTCCCCACGGCCGTCCTCGATGTCGGACACCGGAAGTTTTCACCTGCCTCCGCCGCGGCCCGCGCCCCCCGCCGACCCCCGGCGGCAACCGCAGACCGGGCCTTCCGGCGACCGGTCCTCGTCCGTGCGGACGCCCCACCTCCAGGCAGCGCGGCCGGACCAGGCAACGCCCACTCCCCCCACCTCGGTGCCGTTCCCCCCGTCGTCCGCGCCGTTCTCTCCGCCGGCTTTCGACCCGACCCCGACCCCGACCCCGACTCCCCCGACCGCGCCCCTTCCCGTGTACGCGTCCTCCCCGCACCGGTCCCCCGTACCGCCCGCCGCGATGCCGCAGCACACGTACGCCTCCACCGCTTCGTACACCGCCCGGTCCGTCCAGGTCCCGCCGGGGGCCTCGGCCCGTCCGGACCACCGCAGGAGACACACACGGCCGCGCCCGGGGCCGCCCGCCACGGTCGCCGTGCCGATGCTGCTGCTCGCACTGGCCTGTTTCGCGGTGGGGTTCTGGGCGCTGAGCCAGATCTGAGTGCCGAGAGCCGGCGGGCGAGCCGGGGCTACCGGCCTCGGGTCGCCCCGTGCTCCCAGGGGGCCGGAGCCGGCATCGGCAGGGAGGCGGAGGCCGTGTCCGCGTCCTCGGGTGCGGGCCGGAGGGTCCGCACCGCACGGCGGCGCGCGATCACGGTCCACAGCACCAGGGTGAGCGAGAGCAGGGTTCCGGCGCCGATGCCGCCCGCGGCGATCAGTTTCATGACCCCGTCGCCGTGGGTGTCGCCGCCGCTGTTCCCGGTGCCGGCAGGACCGTCCGCCGTCTCGTCGCCGGTCGCGTCGTCGGAGCCCGCCGCCGGGACGGCGAACACGTCCCGGGGCGTCGGTGTCCCGTCGTAGGCGGGCCCGTTGCCTGCCGCCAGCGCCACGCGTACCCGCAGGGTCAGCCCGAACGGCCCCTCGCCGAAGCGGTCGGCGACCTGCGCGGCGAGATGGACCACGAGATAGTAGGAGCCGGCGAACCGCATGCCGCTCACGCGGTCGTTGAGCGCGTAGCGGTTCTCGTAGGCGACGGGAGGCACGGGGGCGAGCGCGGCGGACCGCTGGCTGCCGTCGTACCCGGAGCCGACGTCCTCGACGAAGCCTCGTACCGGGTTGTAGAGGGACATGACCAGGGCCGTGCCGACAGAGCCCTCCCCGCCGCTCGCGCTGCCCAGGTCGGCGGTGGCGGAGATCTGCTGTCCCCAGTCGACGGGAACCCTGTAGAAGCGGGTCTCTCCCGGGCTGATGCCGTCCTTCCAGACTCCCTGTCGGAGCGTGGCGGCGGCGCTGAATCCCGCGCCGCCGACACGGTGCCGCGCCTCCCCGACCACTGCCTCGGGCGACGCGGAGTTCCAGCCCTCCGGAGCGCTCGTGGAGCCGGAGGCGTTCTTCAGACCGGGCTCCGACACATAACCGAGCTCCAGGTCCCAGGGACGCGACGCGGACGACTCCGTGCCCGACGGACCCACCGTACCGCTCGTCGCGCCCGCCGCTCCGGTGCGTTGGACGACCGCGTAGTACGTTCCCGCCGCCTGGCACGCGTACTGCTCGCCGCTCGTCTCGCGGGACGCCCAGGCGGCGATGGGGTGCGGGCTCTGGGTGGCGCCGAAGTGGACGGTGCCGCTGAAGGAGCAGTTGCGGCCGTTGGCGTCCTGGAGGGAGACCTTGAGGCCGTCCGAGTAGGAGACGGTCGCGCCGGGCCGGGGCACGGCGGTCACGGAGACGTACGCGTCGGAGACGGCGTCGAGTTCGAGGCGGTAGTACAGCCTGCCGTCCCTCCCCGCGACCCCGACCGAGCTCCTGTACGTCCGGCCGGGCCGCAGGAGTTCGGAGTCGGTCGTGTCGGACGTGCCCTTGACGGTGATGGCGTCCCGGGCGAAGGCGTACGGCCCGGAGGGACCGTCGGCGGCCGTGCTCGCGCCCTCCGCCGCCGTGTTCGTGCGTTCCGCGGTGGTCCGCGCGTCGATGGCCTGCGCTTCGGCGGTCCGCGCGTGGGCGGTCGTCCCGGGGGCGCTCGTCCCCGGGGCGGCGGCTGCCGGGCCCGCGGGTGCGAGGGCCACGCACAGCGCGGCCGACGCTGCCGTGACGGCAAGGATCCGGCCGTGCCACGACCTCGCGCACCGGCCCCCGGCCCGCCGGCCCTTCGTGCGCCGCCCCATCACGCGCCACCCCTCGTCGAAGCCCCCCTGGCGCGCCCCATCCTGCCCCGTCGGCCGCCGCGGCACCCGGGCTATCCGCGGGAGCGGCCGAAAGGAAGCGGCCGAACCCCCACCGGTCTCACCCCCGCAACCGATTCGCTCCGGTTCGCTTGCCTTCGTGAACCAGCCCCGGTGCCGGGAAACACAAAACCCCGACCGCGAGGCGGCCGGGGTCTGCTCCGAGACTGTTGTCGATCCTCACGAACCCGTGGGCACGGAGTCGGTCGCCTCCGTCCACAGATCCTGCTCGGCGCGATCCGCCTGGATCTGGCGGTACACGAGGAGCCCGCCGATGGCGGCCAGTGCGACCAGGAGAAGCTTCTTCACCGCGCGACCTCGTCTTTCGTTGACGTAGGGGACTTCTGGCGCCCGACTATACACACCGACCGATATCGATCGGTGACCTGGATCGGCCCTCAACTGCGGCCCCGCGCCCGGCGGTAGAGAGGGAGACGACCGCTCCGATCTCACGGTGATCACACGTCACAGACTGTGACTTTTACGGTCGCCTGTGGACTTTTCCGAGCACTTGCGGCCATCCGGGTGGTGTTCATCTGAACATCAACGCGCCACGGGCGCAGGTCCACCACTTCGCAGCCCGCATACACATCATGAGGAAAGTACGCAAATCGCCCGACCCGAAAGTGAGGGGCCGTGACCCAGAACAAGGTCATGAAGCTGTGGAGCGCGATCGTCACCGCCTTCCTGGCGCTGTGCACGACGCTCGGACTCGTCACCACCACCGCGGCCGCCGCGGTACCGCAGGCCGCGCCGACCCGCAACACCGAGACCTCGGTGGCGGCTCCGGTGATCGCCCCGGCCCCGGCCTCCTGGGCCTGGTCCTACAGTCGGGCCCTGCCCCCCACGATGAAGCAACGCATCCGCGCCGAGGCGCACGGTTCCTCGCCGAGCTGCCGCCACCGCGCACCCGCTGACGAGGCCACGGCGGACGCCGCCGCTCTCGGCAGTCTGGAAGGCCTCGCGGAGCCCGACGCCTGTTCAGGGCCGGAGGCCCTCGCGGCGCCCGGCACGGAGCCGCTGGGGGCCCTCACGCCGGTGACACAGCTCCAACGCTGAGCAAGGCACCGAAGCGGGCGACTCCACGAAGCGCTCGAAGACCGTGACGCTCCGGCTCCGTACAGCTCCGTACAGCTTCGTAAGGCCCCGTGAAGCCCCGGGATGCTCCGGGATGCTCCGGAAAGATCTCGGAAGCCCCGTGAAGCTCCGTGAAGCTCCAGCTCCGTAACGCTCTCTGAAGCTCCGTAACGCCCCGGCAGGTCCGGGACCCGACGGTGCTCAGCCTCTCTCCTCCTGCTGTTCCACCCGGCTGCCCACGCGGCCCGTCGCGCACTCCGCGGCGTGTGGCCCGTGACCCAGCCCGTGCCCCCCTCACAGACACCCTGAAGTAGCGGCGAACTTGCGTACAAAGCACCCAGGGCAAAGGCCCGGCGACTCGAAAGAGCCGCCGGGCCTTCGACATGCGCGGCTCCGACGGCACCGCACGGGACCGGGCGGGCTTCCCGCGCTCGAAGGGATCGCCGTCGCCACAGTGCCGGTAGGGGCGTCGGTGCCGGTCCCAGTGCCGATGTCAGCTCCGGTGCCGGTCCCGATACCGGCTCCAGCACCGCGGCTGTGGCTGTGGCTGTGGCCGTGGCTGTGGCTGTGGCTGTGGCTCCAGATCAGCATGACCATGGACGTCTACACGCACGTGGTGGGCTCCGACGAACGGGACGCCGTGGTGCTTCTGGCTGAGCTGCTGGAAGACCCACTCATCGGTTAGCGCTGGGCACCCATCGCCGCCGCGAACCCCACCATCATCACGATCGACGCGAGCACCACGAGGAGGCATCCACCCATGAAGATCCAGCCGCAGGATGCCCGATCGAGCTTCCCGCGTTCATACGGATCGTCGTAGCGGGGATCGACTTCATCGGGATCCGTCATCGCGCCTCTTGGTTGATGTCAGCTGTAGATGTCAAAGGCCCCCGGTCCGAGTGGACCGGGGGCCTTTGCACTGGTGGGGCTAACAGGATTTGAACCTGTGGCCTCATCCTTATCAGGGATGCGCTCTAACCAACTGAGCTATAGCCCCGCCGCGCTTTGCGGTGTGTGTCCCGCGCGCTGACCTCTGAAGATTAGCGCACGACGCGGCCAGTCCCAAAATCGATAGTCGGAGGGCGTTTGAACGCGCCCTCACTCGTCCTCTGCGAGGGTCAGCTCCACGCCGCCGACGAAGCCGGCGGAGAGGTTGTAGATGAACGCCCCCAGGGTCGCCAGAGCGGTCGCGAGGACCACGTCGATGACCGCGATGACCGACGTGAACATCAGGACGTGCGGGAGCGAGAGGAACGACTGGAGGTCGAAGCCGTTGGACTCGTTCGACCCGGTCGCCTCGGAGATCGTGCCGCCGACGGTCGAGAAGACGCCCATCGCGTCCATGACCATCCACAGCACCGCCGCCGCCACGATCGTGCAGATGCCGAGCGCGATGGAGAGCAGGAAGCTGACCTTCATCACCGACCACGGGTCGGCCTTGGCCACCCGCAGCCGTGCCTTGCGCACCCGCGGCGTCGTGCGCGCGCCGGTGCGGGGCCTGCGGACCGCGCCCGCCGGCTGCTGCTGCGCCGGGTACGCCTGCGGCGGGTGATACGGCTGGGCGGGCTGCTGCGCGTGGCGCTCGCCCGGCAGCGGTGATGCCGCCGCCGGCGGTGCCCCCGGCGGCGTGCCCGGGGCCACCGGGGCCCCGGCCGGGGCCGCCTGCCCGCCCGCGTGCTGCTGGGCCTGCTGGCCTCGGGTGTCCGTCACAGTTCCCCCCTGGGATCCATGAGAGTCATGGGAGTCAGTCCCGTCCATGGCGGTGCCACGGCCGCCGTCCGTTTCCGTACCGGTCGATCCGGCGCCCGTGGCTCCACTCACGACGACTCACTCCTCGCGCTACTCGGCCGAGGACGGCTCGCCCTCTTCCGTACCGACGGCCTCGACGCCTTCGGCGGTCTCGTCCACGGCTTCGTCACCGTCGACCTCCTCCGCCTCCCGGCCGGCCTCGGCGTTACGAGCGATGCCGACCACGGCATCGCGCTTGCCCAGGTTGATCAGTTGGACGCCCATGGTGTCACGGCCCGTCTCCCTGACCTCGTTGACTCGCGTACGAATCACACCACCGGACAGTGTGATGGCGAGGATCTCGTCGGTCTCCTCGACCACCAGCGCGCCGACGAGGGACCCGCGGTCCTCGACGATCTTGGCGGCCTTGATTCCGAGGCCGCCGCGACCCTGGACGCGGTACTCGTCGACGGCGGTCCGCTTCGCGTACCCACCGTCTGTGGCAGTGAACACGAACGTACCGGGTCGAACAACATTCATCGAGAGAAGCTCGTCGCTCTCGCGGAAGCTCATCCCCTTGACGCCCGAGGTCGCACGGCCCATCGGTCGCAAGGCGTCATCCGTCGCCGTGAACCTGATCGACTGCGCCTTCTTGCTGATCAGAAGCAGATCATCCTCTGCGGAGACCAGCTCGGCTCCGATCAGTTCGTCGTCGGATCCGTCCTCCGTCTCGCGCAGGTTGATCGCGATGACACCCCCGGCACGGGGCGAATCGTAATCCTTGAGCGGCGTCTTCTTGACCAGTCCGCCCTTGGTGGCGAGCACCAGATACGGCGCGGCCTCGTAGTCGCGGATCGCGAGGATCTCGGCGATCGCCTCGTCCGGCTGGAAGGCCAGCAGGTTGGCGACGTGCTGTCCACGCGCGTCACGGCCGGCGTCCGGGAGCTCGTAGGCCTTGGCGCGGTAGACCCGGCCCTTGTTCGTGAAGAACAGCAGCCAGTGGTGCGTCGTCGACACGAAGAAGTGGTCGACGATGTCGTCCTGCTTCAGCTTCGTGCCGCGGACACCCTTGCCGCCCCGCTTCTGCGAGCGGTAGTCCTCCGTCTTGGTGCGCTTGATGTAGCCACCGCGCGTGATGGTGACGACGATGTCCTCTTCGGCGATCAGGTCCTCGATGGACATGTCACCGTCGAAGGGCACCAGCTTGGAGCGGCGGTCGTCGCCGAACTTCTCGACGATCGCGGCGAGCTCCTCGCTGATGATGCCGCGCTGGCGCACCGGCGAGGCGAGGATCTCGTTGTACTCGCGGATCTTGGCCTGGAGCTCGTCGTGCTCCTGGATGATCTTCTGACGCTCCAGGGCGGCCAGTCGGCGGAGCTGCATCTCGAGGATCGCGTTCGCCTGGATCTCGTCGATCTCCAGGAGGCCCATCAGGCCCTCTCGAGCGATCTCCACGGTGTCGCTGCGCCGGATGAGCGCGATGACCTCGTCGATGGCGTCCAGGGCCTTCAGGAGGCCGCGCAGGATGTGCGCGCGCTCCTCGGCCTTGCGCAGCCGGAACTTCGTCCGGCGGACGATGACCTCGATCTGGTGCGTCACCCAGTGGCGGATGAACGCGTCCAGGGAGAGGGTGCGCGGCACGCCGTCGACGAGCGCCAGCATGTTCGCGCCGAAGTTCGTCTGCAGGTCGGTGTGCTTGTAGAGGTTGTTCAGGACCACCTTGGCGACGGCGTCCCGCTTGAGGACGATCACGAGCCGCTGGCCGGTGCGCGAGCTGGTCTCGTCCCGGACGTCCGCGATGCCGCCGACCTTGCCGTCCTTGACGAGGTCGGCGATCTTCTGCGCGAGGTTGTCGGGGTTGACCTGGTACGGGAGTTCCGTGACCACCAGGCACTGGCGGTTCTGGATCTCCTCGACCTCGACGACCGCGCGCATCGTGATGGAGCCACGGCCCGTGCGGTACGCCTCCTCGATGCCCTTGCGGCCCACCACCAGGGCGCCGCTCGGGAAGTCGGGGCCCTTGATGCGCTCGATCAGCGCGTCCAGGAGCTCCTCGTGGGAGGCCTCGGGGTTCTCCAGGTACCACTGGGCACCGGCCGCGACCTCGCGCAGGTTGTGCGGCGGGATGTTGGTCGCCATGCCCACGGCGATACCGGCGGAGCCGTTGATCAGCAGGTTCGGGAAGCGGGCCGGCAGGACGGTCGGCTCCTGGGAGCGTCCGTCGTAGTTGTCCGTGAAGTCGACGGTCTCCTCGTCGATGTCGCGGACCATCTCCATGGACAGCGGCATCATCTTGCACTCGGTGTACCGCATCGCGGCCGCCGGGTCGTTGCCGGGAGATCCGAAGTTGCCGTTGGAGTCCACCAGCGGCATGCGCATCGACCACGGCTGCGCGAGGCGGACCAGCGCGTCGTAGATCGAGGAGTCGCCGTGCGGGTGGTAGTTGCCCATGACGTCGCCGACGACGCGGGCGCACTTGTAGAAGCCCTTCTCGGGCCGGTAGCCGCCGTCGTACATCGCGTACAGGACGCGGCGGTGGACGGGCTTGAGACCGTCCCGTACGTCGGGCAGGGCGCGCGACACGATGACGGACATCGCGTAGTCGAGGTACGAGCGCTGCATCTCCGTCTCGAGCCCGACGGGCTCGATGCGCAGGGCGATATCGCTCTCTTCGGGAATGCTGGGAATGTTCTCGTCGGCCATTGCTGGTGAAGATCCTTTCTGACGCGGTCAGCTGAGACCGACTCAGATGTCGAGGAAGCGGACGTCCTTGGCGTTGCGCTGGATGAACGCGCGGCGGGCCTCGACGTCCTCGCCCATGAGGACGGAGAAGAGGTCGTCGGCCTGGGCGGCGTCGTCGAGCGTGACCTGACCGAGGACGCGGTGCTCCTGGTCCATGGTCGTGATGCGCAGCTCCTCGGCGTTCATCTCACCGAGACCCTTGAACCGCTGGATCGAGTCCTCGCGGACGCGCTTGCCCGCCTGGCGGCCGAGTTCGATGAGGGCGTCGCGCTCGCGGTCCGAGTACGCGTACTCGAAGTCGTCCCGGCCCCACTTGATCTTGTAGAGCGGCGGACGGGAGAGGAACACGTGCCCGGCCTCGACCAGGGGCCGCATGAAGCGGAACAGGAAGGTCAGCAGCAGGGTGTTGATGTGCTGGCCGTCGACGTCGGCGTCCGCCATCAGAATGATCTTGTGATAGCGGAGCTTCTCGATGTCGAAGTCCTCGTGGACTCCGGTGCCGAAGGCGGAGATCAGCGCCTGGATCTCCTGGTTCTGCAGGATCTTGTCGATCCGCGCCTTCTCGACGTTGAGGATCTTTCCCCGGATCGGGAGGATCGCCTGGTACTGCGGGTTGCGGCCGGACTTGGCCGAGCCGCCGGCGGAGTCACCCTCGACGATGAAGATCTCGCACTTGGTGGGATCGTTCGACTGGCAGTCGGAGAGCTTGCCCGGCAGGGACGCCGACTCCAGGAGGCCCTTGCGGCGGGTGAGGTCACGCGCCTTGCGGGCCGCCACGCGCGCGGTGGCCGCCTGGATGGACTTGCGGATGATGTCCGCGGCCTCGTTCGGGTTGCGGTCCAGCCAGTCGTTGAGGTGTTCGTAGACCGCCTTCTGCACGAAGGTCTTGGCCTCCGTGTTGCCCAGCTTGGTCTTCGTCTGGCCCTCGAACTGAGGCTCGCTCAGCTTGACCGAGATGATCGCGGTCAGACCCTCGCGGATGTCGTCGCCCGTGAGGTTGTCGTCCTTCTCGCGGAGCAGCTTCTTGTCGCGCGCGTACTTGTTGATGAGGGAGGTCAGCGCCGCACGGAAGCCCTCCTCGTGCGTACCGCCCTCGTGGGTGTGGATGATGTTGGCGAAGGAGTACACGCCCTCGCTGTAGCCGCTGTTCCACTGCATCGCGACCTCGAGGGACAGGCTCTTGTCCTTGTCCTCCGCCTCCAGGTCGATGACGGTGGGGTGCACCGCGTCTCCCTTGCGGGAGTTGAGGTACTTCACGAAGTCGACGATGCCGCCTTCGTAGTGGTACGTGACGGTCTTGACCTCGGCCTTCTCGTCGGCGCCCGCCTCGTCGGCGCCGGAGGTGGCCTTCGCCGACTCGCGCTCGTCGGTGAGCTTGATCGTCAGGCCCTTGTTGAGGAACGCCATCTCCTGGAAGCGCCGCGAGAGCGTCTCGAAGGAGTACTCCGTGGTCTCGAAGATGTCCGCGTCGGCCCAGAAGGTGACCGACGTGCCGGTGTCGGCGATCGCCTCGTGCTGGGCCAGCGGGGCGGTCGGGACGCCCATCTTGTAGTCCTGCGTCCAGCGGTGGCCGTCCGTCCTGACCTCGACGGAGACCTTGCTCGACAGGGCGTTGACGACGGAGACACCGACGCCGTGCAGACCGCCGGAGACCGCGTATCCGCCGCCGCCGAACTTGCCGCCCGCGTGCAGCACGGTCAGCACGACCTCGAGGGCCGGCTTGCCCTCGGAGGCGACGATGCCCACCGGGATGCCGCGGCCGTTGTCGACGACGCGCACGCCGCCGTCCGGGAGGATCGTGACCTCGATCGTGTCCGCGTGGCCTGCCAGCGCCTCGTCGACCGAGTTGTCCACCACCTCGTACACCAGGTGGTGAAGTCCACGCTCACCGGTCGAGCCGATGTACATGCCAGGTCGCTTGCGGACCGCGTCCAGACCCTCGAGGACGGTGATGGCACTGGCGTCGTACGAGGATGTGACCTCGCCGTTCGCGCCGGCGTCGGTGGACGGGATGTTCTCGTTGGGGTTGCCGGAATCGGCCACGAAGCGCCCTTTCTGGCACAGCACAAGCCGAACTCCCGGCGGGTGGCCGGAGCGGCTGCGGCGTGTTGCGGTGGTAAGCCTTAGTCAGCGTTGCTCGGTGCGTCCCACTAGTGGGGCGGGATTAGCTTCCAGTCTACCGGTAGCGCTGACAGTGATGGGGGTTTGCCGGTACCTGAGTCCGCATGTGCCGCCCTGAACCGGTCTCGCCCGACTCCCCATATGCGGACCCGGGCCCAAAGAGGCTTACAGCGGCACTCAGCCCTTCCGAGTGTCAACCCCCGACTACTGACGGGTCAGGTCGCCGTCGACGGTCGCGCGCGGGCACCGGAGAAGGCCCGCCGGAGCCCGCCGAGCGGCGTCCCACCAGGTGGGGAACACCGCCTTCGGGCGGGCATGGACAGGCCTCTGACCAGCGATTATGGGTGGTTTTCCGAAACACCGGGGAGAGGGTGCCGGGGAGGCTCGCACCCTTCGGGCGAGGGCCGGCGAGCAGCCGCGCGAACATGGGGCCGACCACGGGCCGGTTCGGCGAAACGTTCGGACGCGCGGTGGTCGGTCGCCTCCCGTGCCGCGCGGCGGCGGCACACACCGCGGAGCGGGGCGCGGCAGGGCTCGGCCCGGCATCGGACGACGGCCGGAAATCGTCCATCGTCGACGGCCCGGGGCGCCCACGATCTCCCGGACGGACAGACAGGCGGTCGGCCGACTCGGCCGACACCCCCCGGCCCCAGTGGTCACCGGCCTCGGCGCACTGCGCGGCCTGGGTGGTCGCCCGCCTCGGCGGACCGCGCGGTCCGACCGCTCACCCGGCGCCGCCGGTCACCCGTAGGTGTCGCCGGGCCCCTTGCTGCCCGGGGCGCGCAGCGGCCCGTAGCGGCGGGTGGGGCCCGTGGGCCCCTGGACCTTGATCAGGCGCACGGTGCCGTGCCCGAGGTCCTGGTTGAGCCGCGCGACGAGCTGCGGCGCCAGGAGGCGGAGCTGGGTGGCCCACGCGGTCGAGTCGCACTGCACGGTGAGCACCCGCTCGGACGGGTCGTCGTCGTAGCGCAGGGGAACGCAGTGCTTGGCCAGGTCGTCGCCGACGATCTCCGGCCAGCGGCCCATCACGCCGCCCACCGCGGCCGGGGTCTCCCAGCCGCGCTCGGTGAGCAGCCGGTTGATCGCGGAGCCGAGCGCCATGGGGTCGCGCCCGTCGGCTCCCGAACCGGAGCGCAGACCGCCGCCGCGACGCGCCTGCTTCTTCTGCTGGGCCGCGTCCCCACGCGCGCGTGCCTGTTCCTTCGCGGCACGCAGCGCCACGCGCGCGAGGTCGACGCCGGACGGCTCCGGGGTCTTCTTGCGGGGCGCGGCGCCCTCGGCACCGGCTCCCGGTGTGTTCTCCGTCATAGGCGCTCCACCGTGCCTTCGGACACGGCGTACCGCGCCCCGGTCAGGACATCCGGTACGTCGTCGTCCACGGCGGCGGTCACGAGGACCTGCTCACCGGGGGCGACGAGCTCCGCGAGGCGCTCGCGTCGGCGGCTGTCCAGCTCCGCGAACACGTCGTCGAGGACCAGCACCGGCTCGTTGCCCTCGGCCCTGAGCAGGTCGTACGAGGCGAGGCGCAGCGAGAGCGCGTAGGACCAGGACTCGCCGTGCGAGGCGTACCCCTTGGCGGGCAGCTGGCCGAGCTTGAGGACGAGATCGTCCCGGTGGGGACCCACGAGCGTCACCCCGCGTTCGATCTCCGCCTTGCGGGCCTCCTCCATGGCGGTCATGAGCTGTCCGTGGAGCTCCTCGCGGGCGTGGCCGACGACGCCGGGCGAGGACGCCCTGTACTCCAGGGCGAGGGGGCCGCCGCCGGGCGCGAGCTGCTCGTACGCCTTGTCGGCGAGCGGCTGGAGCGCGGCGACCAGGTCGAGCCGCTGGGCCATCAGCTCGGCGCCCACGCGCGCGAGGTGCTGGTCCCACACGTCGAGCGTGGACAGGTCCATGGTGCGGCCGCCGTGCCGGCGGGCCAGCGCGGCGGACTTCAGGAGGGTGTTGCGCTGTTTGAGGACCCGGTCGTAGTCGGACCGGACACCGGCCATGCGCGGGGAGCGGGCGGTGATCAGTTCGTCGAGGAACCGGCGGCGCTCCCCGGGATCGCCCTTGATGAGGGCGAGGTCCTCGGGCGCGAACAGGACGGTTCGTACGATGCCGAGGACGTCACGGGGCCTGACCTGGGAGGACCTGTTGATGCGGGCACGGTTGGCCTTGCCCGGGTTCAGCTCCAGCTCGATGAGCTGCTGGCGCTCTCCCTGGCGGACGTTGGCCCGGATGATCGCCCGGTCGGCGCCCATGCGTACCAGCGGCGCGTCCGAGGAGACGCGGTGGCTGCCGAGGGTCGCGAGATAGCCGACGGCCTCGACCAGGTTCGTCTTGCCCTGTCCGTTGGGCCCCACGAACGCGGTGACGCCCGGGTCGAGCGGGACCTCGACCCGGGCGTACGAGCGGTAGTCGGCCAGCGACAGATGCGTGACGTGCATGGTCGTTCGCCGACCTCCCCCAGCGTGGTGTTTCGGGTGTTGCGGGTTCTCCCCGGGGTCCGTGCGGACCCCGGTCCTCAGGTTCTTCCCCCGGCTGTGGACAACCGGGTCACCCCGGGTGTGGAGAACCCGGGGCCTCGATCAGGCCTTCTCGACGGCGTGGCCGCCGAACTGGTTGCGCAGTGCCGCGATCATCTTCATCTGCGGCGAGTCGTCCTGCCGCGAGGCGAAGCGGGCGAAGAGCGACGCGGTGATCGCGGGCAGCGGCACCGCGTGGTCGATGGCGGCCTCCACCGTCCACCGGCCCTCGCCGGAGTCCTGCGCGAAGCCCTTGAGCTTCTCCAGGTGCTCGTCCTCGTCCAGGGCGTTGACGGCGAGGTCGAGCAGCCAGGAGCGGATGACCGTGCCTTCCTGCCAGGAACGGAAGACCTCGCGCACGTCCGTGACGGAGTCGACCTTCTCGAGCAGTTCCCAGCCCTCGGCGTAAGCCTGCATCATCGCGTACTCGATGCCGTTGTGGACCATCTTCGCGAAGTGGCCCGCGCCGACCTTGCCGGCGTGCACGGCTCCGAAGTCGCCCTCGGGCTTGAGGGCGTCGAAGATCGGCTGCACCGCGGCGACGTGCTCGGCGTGGCCGCCGTACATCAGCGCGTAGCCGTTCTCCAGGCCCCAGACACCGCCGGAGACACCGCAGTCGACGAAGCCGATGCCCTTGATGCCCAGCTCGACGGCGTGCTTCTCGTCGTCCGTCCAGCGCGAGTTGCCGCCGTCCACGACGACGTCACCAGGCTCCAGCAGGGCGGCCAGCTCGTCGACGGTGGACTGGGTCGCGGCGCCCGCGGGGACCATGACCCACACCACGCGCGGGCCCTTGAGCTTGCCCACAAGTTCTTCCAGGCTGTGGACATCGGCGAGGTCCGGGTTGCGGTCGTATCCGATGACGGTGTGACCTGCGCGGCGGATCCGCTCGCGCATGTTGCCGCCCATCTTGCCGAGGCCGACGAGACCGAGCTCCATCAGTTGTTCCTTAGGGGTTGCGACGTGGCGTGAGGGCACTCTCGTACCTGGGTCCGAGCCTAGACCGGGGGGTACCACCCACGCCTTTCGGGCACCGGTGGAAACTCACGCACATCTGTGGGCATACCCGCTCAGACGTATGCCCGCCCGCGGTGTGCCCGCCGGCCCCGAGGACCGCCGGCCCCGAGGACCGCCGGCCCCGAGGACCGGCGGGCCGCGAGGTCAGCCGGACAGGCGCACCGGCATGATCAGGTACTTGTAGGCCTCGTCCGCCTCGGCGTCCACGGCGGGCTTGCCGCTGAGCAGCGCCGGCTTCGTGGACGTCGTGAAGGAGAGCTGGGCCACCGGGGAGTCGATGGCGCTCAGGCCGTCGAGCAGGAACGTCGGGTTGAAGGCGATCGAGACGTCGTCGCCCTCGAGCTGGGCGTCGACCCTTTCCACAGCCTGTGCGTCGTCGCTGGAACCGGCCTCCAGGATCAGCACGCCCTGCTCGAAGCTCAGCCGCACGGGGGTGTTGCGCTCGGCGACCAGGGCCACACGCTTGACGGCCTCCACGAAGGGGGCGGTCTCGATGACGGCGACCGAGTTGAACTCCGTCGGGAACAGCGAGCGGTACTTCGGGAGGTCGCCTTCGAGCAGACGGGTGGTCGTACGACGCCCGGCGCCCTCGAAGCCGATGAGTCCCTCGCCCGCGCCGGAGCCGGACAGCGCCAGGATCACGCTGTCGCCGCCCGTGAGGGCCTTGGCGGTGTCCAGGAGCGTCTTGGCGGGCACCAGGGCGACCGCGGACGCCTCGGGGTTCTCCGGCTTCCACAGGAACTCACGGACCGCGAAGCGGTACCGGTCGGTGGACGCCAGGGTGACCTTGTCGCCCTCGATCTCGATGCGCACACCGGTGAGCACCGGGAGCGTGTCGTCGCGCCCGGCGGCGATGGCCACCTGGGCGGCGGCGGAGGCGAAGACCTCACCGGGGACGGTGCCGGTCGCGGACGGCATCTGGGGCAGTGCCGGGTACTCCTCCACAGGCAGGGTGTGGAGTGTGAACCGCGAGGAGCCGCAGACCACGGTCGCCCGTACACCGTCTGTGGAAATCTCCACCGGCCGGTTGGGGAGCGCGCGGCAGATGTCCGCGAGGAGGCGGCCGGACACGAGGACCGTGCCCTCCTCGTCGATCTCCGCGTCCACGGAGACCCGGGCCGAGACCTCGTAGTCGAAGCTGGAGAGGCTCAGCGCGCCCTCTTCGGCCTTCAGAAGGAGGCCGGCGAGGACAGGAGCCGGCGGACGGGCCGGGAGGCTGCGTGCCGCCCAGGCCACTGCCTCCGCGAGTACGTCGCGTTCCACCCGGATCTTCACCGTTGCCGCCTCCGTCTGTTGCCGGCGCTCTCGCCCTGCTGGCCTTCGTCGTCTGACTCGGTGTCGTCCCGACTGGTTCGGGGAAGGACACCGGGGACCAGTCTGACGCACCGCGCTGACAGTCGTTGCCCCTCGGGGTCAAGTCGTGCCGAGCGGCAGTCGAGCCGCCGAGGGCAAGTTGTGCACAGCCCCCACTTCGAAACGATTCCCAGGCTCTCTCTAGTTGGTCTTAGTAGTAGGGCCTGTGGATACCGTGGATAACCCCGTTTTCGCAGCTCAGAGGCGATTTTTTGTCCACCGACCCTGTGGGTGGAGGCGGTGGACAACTCGGGGTCTCTGTGGAGAACAAAAAGTTCTGCACACTCGGTCCACAGCCGGGGGCGACTTCTCCCCAGCATCGTCCCCAGCTTTACCCCCGTTCCCCACAGGCCAATCCGGCACCTCGGTGTGACGCCTTTCACTCGACGCGGTGAGATGGCGCGGCGGGTTGCCGAACAGTGGACAGGCATGTGGAGAAGCTGGGGATCGCTGGGGACAACCGGCCCCAGCCTGTGGGTCGCCGGTGGACAACTTGGTGCACAGCCTGTGGATCTTCTCTTCGTCCACAGCCTGTGGAGAGTCTTCATCCACGAATCCACAGGCGGCTGACCTGGTCTGATGACCTTTCAACAGTGCTACCTGTGGAAACGATCTGGACAACTTCCCAGTCCCCAGGATGTGGAAGGAAAAAAGTCACCACATCTGTGGAGAGTGGCCGTAACCCGGCTCGGATTCGAACAGCAGATGTCGGATCGGTAGCGCCGATGACGGGCCCGGAACCCCCGGAAGCCGGCTCCAGAGCCCCCTGAACCCGGCCCCGGAGCTCTCGGGAGGCGGCTCCGGGGCCCGCGGGAGGCGGCTCCGGAGCCCACGGAGAGAACCCTGGGCATCCTCGTGGAGCGTGTGAACCGGTGCGGAACAGGGGCGTGCGCCGAGGGCGGGAAGACGGAACGGGAGCGGGAAACAAGAGCCGGAAGGGACCGAGGGAACGGCGAAGGGGGCCAAGGACGATGTCCCTGGCCCCCTTCGGGCGGTCTTGCTCCGCGGGCCGGCGCCGGCCCGCGTCAGCCGTTCTTGATGCGGTTCGTGAGCTCGGTGACCTGGTTGTAGATGGAGCGGCGCTCGGCCATCAGCGCGCGGATCTTGCGGTCCGCGTGCATCACCGTCGTGTGGTCGCGGCCGCCGAACTGCGCTCCGATCTTCGGCAGCGACAGATCCGTGAGCTCACGGCACAGGTACATGGCGATCTGCCGCGCCGTCACCAGCACCCGGCTGCGCGAGGACCCGCACAGATCGTCCACCGTGAGCCCGAAGTAGTCGGCGGTGGACGCCATGATCGCGGTCGCCGTGATCTCGGGGGCCGAGTCCTCGCCGCCGGGGATCAGGTCCTTGAGGACGATCTCCGTCAGACCGAGGTCCACCGGCTGCCGGTTGAGCGACGCGAACGCCGTCACCCGGATCAGCGCGCCCTCCAGCTCGCGGATGTTGCGCGAGATCCGGGACGCGATGAACTCCAGCACCTCCGGCGGGGCGTTGAGCTGCTCCTGGACCGCCTTCTTGCGGAGGATGGCGATACGGGTCTCCAGCTCGGGCGGCTGGACGTCGGTGATCAGACCCCACTCGAAGCGGTTGCGCAGCCGGTCCTCCAGGGTGACGAGCTGCTTGGGCGGCCGGTCGCTGGAGAGCACGATCTGCTTGTTCGCGTTGTGCAGGGTGTTGAAGGTGTGGAAGAACTCCTCCTGCGTCGACTCCTTGTCCGCGAGGAACTGGATGTCGTCGACGAGCAGGATGTCCATCTCCCGGTACCGCTTGCGGAAGCTGTCGCCCTTGCCGTCGCGGATGGAGTTGATGAACTCGTTGGTGAACTCCTCCGAGCTCACGTACCGCACCCGGGTGCCCGGGTAGAGGCTGCGCGCGTAGTGCCCGATCGCGTGCAGCAGGTGCGTCTTGCCGAGTCCCGACTCCCCGTAGATGAAGAGGGGGTTGTACGCCTTCGCCGGCGCCTCGGCGACGGCCACGGCGGCCGCGTGCGCGAAGCGGTTCGAGGCGCCGATCACGAACGTGTCGAAGAGGTACTTCGGGTTCAGCCGGGCGGTGGGCTCGCCAGGGGCCGACGCGGGCTGCCCGGACTTCGAACCGGGGGCACCGCCCGTGGACGGCAGCGAGGGGACGCCCCTGCGGCCCTGGCCGCCGTCGGCGGGGTCCTGCAGATCGCGGCGGTCGGAGCGCTGGTCGTAGTCGGGGCGCTGCTGCTCGTAGGACGGGCGCTCCACCGACTGCGGCCGGTAGTCCTGCTGCGGCGAGGCGTAGGGGTCGCGCTCGGGGAAGCCGAGGCGCTGCTGCTGCCAGCCGTAGTCGTCCTGGGAGTGGCGCGGCCACGCGCCCGGCTCCGGACGCTGGTAGTCCGGGTACGCGGGACGGGCGGTCGGGAGCTGGTCGCCGGGGGCACCGGGCAGCGGCTCGGCGCGCCCGCCGCGGTGGTCGTCGGCGCGGTGGCGGCCGTAGCCCTCGTAGCCGTCGCGACGGGAGTTGTACGGAGCACGCTCCTCGCGGCCCTGCGGTTCGTACCCGCCGCGGTCGTCACGGCCCTGGCCGGCGTCGTAGCCGCCCCGCTCGTCCCGTCCCTGGCCCTCGTAGGCCCCGCGGTCGTCCCGGGACTGTGCGCCGCCGTCGTAGCCGCCGCGGTCCTCACGGCCCTGGTTCTCGTACGGGTCGCGGCCCTGGGCCGGTCCGGCGGGGAGCTCGGGCTCCTCGTAGCGGGGCGGTGCGGGCACGGAGGGCTCGCCCGCGGAGTCGTCGACGGTGATGGCGATCCGGATGGGGCGCCCGCACTCGCGGCTCAGCGACTCGCTGACGATCGGGGCGAGCCGGCCTTCCAGTACGTTCTTGGCGAACTCGTTGGGGACGGCGAGCAGGGCGGTGTCCGCGACGAGGGCCAGCGGCTGGCACCGCTTGATCCAGTGCTCGTCCTTCCCCTCGACACCCTGCCCGCGGCCCTCACCCAGCAGTTGTTCCAGTACGCGTGGCCACACTGCGGCAAGATCGGCAGGTACGTCAGCCACGGGGCACGCTCTCTCACGGGTCCCACGAACGTGTGGTTCTGGGAACAGGTTGGGAAGTCAGTCGCTTGGGGCGGGGGGAACAAAACCGCTGGGGCGGCGAGAAGGGAACGAATCGGAGTTCAGCCACGGTAGTCAGGGCGACGGGTGCGGTTCAAGTTGTTGTCCCCAGCCTGTGGATAGTGTCCCCCGCCGGAGGTTGGTTTGACCGGATGGCGTAGCCGCGCGTACCGTAACCAGGTCGAGTTGTCGATGGCTGCTGCCGCCTGCCTCCGATGGGCACAGATCGCGAAGAGCGATTGGGAAGCGGTGCACTCGGGCGTAATGCGAGTTTCCTCGTGGGCGCACGGTGACAGCCAGGACGGCACCCCGCCACCACCGATTCTTTCTGGAGCCCCCGAGTGAGCAAGCGCACCTTCCAGCCGAACAACCGTCGTCGCGCCAAGACCCACGGCTTCCGCCTGCGGATGCGCACCCGTGCCGGCCGCGCGATTCTCGCGAACCGCCGTGGCAAGGGTCGCGCCAGCCTGTCCGCCTGATTACTCACAGGTCATGATCTCGTGCTGCCTACCGAGCATCGGCTGAGGCGGCGCGAGGACTTCGCGACCGCGGTACGCCGAGGACGCCGGGCCGGACGCCCGCTTCTCGTCGTCCATCTACGTAGCGGTGCAACGGACCCGCACGCGCCTGGGGAGAGCGCTCCCTCGACGCGTGCGGGTTTCGTCGTGAGCAAAGCCGTGGGAGGAGCGGTCGTCCGCAACAAGGTGAAGCGCAGACTTCGCCATCTGATGCGCGACCGAGTCGCCCTGTTGCCCCCCGGTAGCCTGGTAGTCGTACGAGCGCTGCCCGGTGCGGGTGACGCCGACCATGAAGAGCTGGCCCGAGACCTGGATGCCGCCCTGCAGCGGCTGCTGGGAGGGGGCGCGCGATGAAGTACCCACTGCTTGCGCTCATCAAGCTGTACCAGTGGACGATCAGCCCGTTGCTCGGGCCGGTCTGCAAGTACTACCCGTCGTGCTCCCGATACGGCTACACAGCCATCGACCGGCACGGTGCGATCAAGGGAACGGCACTAACCGCCTGGCGCATCCTCCGGTGCAATCCGTGGTCGCTCGGCGGTGTGGACCATGTACCGCCACGCAAGCGTCCGCGGTGGCACGAATTGCTGCGTAACGCCTGGCGTGCACGCAGGGGCGGGACCTCCGCCGCCGAACCGGCCATCGGGGAGCCCACTGCCCCGAGCCCGGCCGCCGAGACCCCGTCCCATGCTCAAGGAGCTTGATTAGTGGACACGATTGCCAGTCTTTTCAGCTTCATCACGACACCCGTTTCCTGGGTCATCGTCCAGTTCCACACGGTGTACGGCCACATTTTCGGCCCTGACACCGGGTGGGCCTGGGGCTTGTCCATCGTGTCCCTGGTGATTCTGATCCGCATCTGCCTGATCCCGCTCTTCGTGAAGCAGATCAAGGCGACCCGGGCCATGCAGACGCTGCAGCCCGAGATGAAGAAGATCCAGGAGCGCTACAAGAACGACAAACAGCGCCAGTCCGAAGAGATGATGAAGCTGTACAAGGACGCGGGCACCAACCCGCTCTCCTCGTGCCTTCCCATCCTGGCGCAGTCGCCGTTCTTCTTCGCCCTGTACCACGTGCTCAACGGCATCGCGTCGGGCGAGACCGTGGGTGTCATCAACCAGAGCCTCCTGGAGAGCGCGCAGAAGGCGCACATCTTCGGCGCCCCGCTGGCCGCGAAGTTCCTGGACAGCGCGGCGACCGTCGAGAAGCTCGGCGCCTCGCTGACCGACGTCCGTGTCGTCACCGCGATCATGATCGTGCTGATGTCGGGGTCGCAGTTCTACACGCAGCGCCAGCTGATGACCAAGAACGTCGACACGACGGTGAAGACGCCGTTCATGCAGCAGCAGAAGATGCTGATGTACGTCTTCCCGATCATGTTCGCCTTCTTCGGTATCCGCTTCCCCGTCGGTGTCCTCATCTACTGGCTGACCACCAACGTGTGGACCATGGGCCAGCAGATGTACGTCATCCGCAACAACCCGACCCCGGGCTCGAAGGCTCAGGCCGCGTACCTGGAGCGCCTGCAGAAGCACGTCACGACGCACGGCAAGACGCGTGGCCGGGGTGAGAAGGCCATCGTGAAGGCCATCGTCGCCAAGGGCCGCGACCGCAACGAGTTCGAGCGCAAGTTCATCACCGGCCTCACCAAGGCGGGCCTCGTGGCCCAGCCCGACGGCGCCGTGCTGGTCGGCGAGAACACGACGGTCATCGAGTCCGAGGACGGCACCACGACCACCGCGGCCGCCGTTCCCAAGCGTCAGCAGCCCAAGCGCCAGACCAAGGCGCAGCGTCAGTCGGGTGCGGCGTCCAGCAGCGCGCCGGCCGACGACGCGGAGCCGAAGACGTCGCTGAGCAAGTCCGAAGAGCCGCAGGACGCCAAGCCCTCCGCCGCTGCCAAGCCGGCCTCCGGGGGCGGCAACAAGCCCGGTACCGGCGCCCGCAGCAAGGCCCAGTCCGGACAGCGCAAGGGCCCGCAGCGGCCCAAGTCCCCGTCCAAGAAGTAAGAAGGAGTCCATCCCGTGACGGAAGGCACCACCTCCGCCGCCGCTGAGGGCGACACCCTGACCCGCCTGGAGCAGGAGGGCGAGATCGCGGCGGACTACCTCGAGGGTCTGCTCGACATCGCCGATCTCGACGGCGACATCGACATGGACGTCGAGGCCGACCGCGCCGCTGTCTCGATCATCAGCGACTCGGGCGGCCGCGACCTGCAGAAGCTGGTCGGCCGGGACGGCGAGGTGCTGGAGGCGCTCCAGGAGCTCACGCGTCTGGCCGTGCACCGGGAGACCGGGGACCGCAGCCGGCTGATGCTGGACATCGCGGGTTTCCGGGCCAAGAAGCGCGAGGAGCTCTCCGAGCTGGGTGCCAAGGCCGCCGCCGAGGTCAAGAGCTCCGGTGAGCCGGTGCGGATGGACCCGATGACGCCGTTCGAGCGCAAGGTCGTGCACGACGCGGTCAAGGCCGCGGGCCTGCGCAGCGAGTCCGAGGGCGAGGAGCCGCAGCGCTTCGTCGTCGTGCTTCCTGCCTGATCGGTACGTACGTTCCTTCGGCCCCGTCTGTTGCGCAGACGGGGCCGAATTTTGTCAGCCTGATAGTCCTGGTGAACAGCGCTCAGTGCGCTCAAGCGGTACGGAAGGACGGTCCCCCGTGACGGAGGCAGCGGAGCTTCCCCCCGCGCCCGAGCAGGCGCGCGAGGTATTCGGTGATCGCTTCGCGGATGCGGTCCGGTACGCGGAACTGCTGGCCGAGGCGGGTGTGCAGCGTGGGCTGATCGGCCCCCGGGAAGTGCCCCGGCTCTGGGAGCGGCATCTGCTGAACTGCGCGGTGCTCTCCGAGGTCGTGCCCGAGGGCGTGACCGTGTGCGATGTCGGCTCCGGTGCGGGGCTGCCCGGCATTCCCCTGGCGCTCGTCAGGGAGGACATCAAGATCACTCTGCTCGAACCCCTGCTGCGCCGGACGAACTTCCTCACCGAGGTCGTGGAACTGCTCGGTCTCGACCACGTGACCGTCGTCCGTGGCCGGGCCGAGGAGGTCATGGGCAAGCTCCAGCCGGTTCACGTGGTGACCGCCAGGGCGGTCGCACCGCTGGACCGGCTGGCGACGTGGGGCATCCCGCTGCTGCGCCCGTACGGCGAGATGCTGGCCCTGAAGGGCGACACCGCCGAGGAGGAGCTGAAGGCCTCCGCCACGGCGCTGAGCAAGCTCGGTGCCGTGGAGACGTCCATCCTGCAGGTCGGTGAGGGCATCGTGGATCCGATGTCCACCGTGGTGCGGGTGGAGGTGGGCGAGAGCCCCGGCGGTGTGCGCTTCGCGGCGAAGCGGGCCAAGGCTGCCAGGACGGGCCGGACGCGTCGTCGACGCTGATCCCGGGCGACACGAGCACCGCGACTCCCGGTTCCCCTGTGAGGGGGCCGGGAGTTCCGCGTTCGGCTCCGGGAAAGGGGCCGGAGCTCTCCGCGTGAAGGCGGGCTGCGGCGGGGAGTTTCTCTGTTCGGAGCCAGGAGTTGTTTCTCACTCCTGGCGGAATGATCCCGATGATGCGACCTATTGCGCAAAAGCTGCCAAACCTGCGCATATCGGAGTGTCGTGCCGTGATGATCCAGACGGCTCGGCATCGTGTTTCACGTGAAACGTCGCTCACTGTTGCACGGCATCATCAGTCGCGGCCGAGCTGCGGCCGAACCCCGCGATCGGAAGCCTCTCGGGTCGCTCGGAGGGGGCCCGGAGTTGTCCACAGAGGTGGATTTCTCCACAGAACAACGGGCCTCGCTGGTTCGCGACCCCAATGGCATGGGAGGCTCTGTTCATTGCGAGCCTGAAGTCGAGGAGAGTGAATCCTTGCGGTCCGACGCCAACATCGCGGGACCGATGACCGATCCGGTCCCCGGTCCCCGTACCGAGTCGATGGGGGACGATGTTTCACGTGAAACACCGCCCCCGATGGACGACACTCCCATCGGTCGTGCTGCCCAACTGGCTGTGGAGGCGCTAGGTCGCGCCGGCGAGGGCCTGCCACGGCCTGAGCAGACCCGAGTCATCGTGGTCGCCAACCAGAAGGGTGGGGTGGGTAAGACCACGACCACGGTCAACCTTGCCGCCTCGCTGGCACTGCACGGCGGCCGGGTCCTGGTGATCGACCTCGACCCTCAGGGCAATGCCTCCACGGCGCTGGGTATCGATCACCATGCCGAGGTCCCGTCGATCTATGACGTGCTGATCGACAGCAAGCCGCTCTCCGAGGTCGTCCAGCCGGTCCCTGATGTCGAGGGTCTCTTCTGCGCGCCCGCCACCATCGATCTCGCCGGTGCGGAGATCGAGCTGGTGTCGTTGGTGGCCCGTGAGAGCCGGCTGGAACGAGCGATCCTGGCCTACGAGCAGCCGCTGGACTACATCCTCATCGACTGCCCGCCGTCGCTCGGTCTGCTGACGGTCAACGCGCTCGTGGCCGGCGCGGAGGTGCTCATCCCCATCCAGTGCGAGTACTACGCACTCGAAGGCCTGGGGCAGCTCCTGCGCAACGTCGACCTGGTGCGCGGTCACCTCAACCCCGACCTCCACGTCTCGACGATTCTGCTCACCATGTACGACGGTCGGACCCGCCTCGCGTCCCAGGTCGCCGAGGAGGTGCGCAGCCACTTCGGCAAGGAGGTGCTGCGAACGAGCATTCCGCGCTCGGTCCGAATTTCGGAGGCCCCGAGTTACGGTCAGACGGTTCTGACCTACGATCCGGGTTCGAGCGGTGCTCTCTCCTACCTCGAGGCGGCGCGCGAGATCGCCCTGCGAGGAGTCGGAGTGGCGTACGACGAGCAACATGCCCACCTGGGCGGACAGAACGATCAGAACATGGTGGAGGGGATCCAGTGAGCGACCGACGACGGGGTCTGGGGCGGGGCCTGGGCGCGCTGATCCCTGCGGCTCCCACAGGTGACCGGCCGGGTGTTTCGGCGAGTGGGACACCCTCCTCGCCGTCTGCCGGACCGGTACTCACCGCGGAGCGCGGGGTCGCGGTGGCGAAGGTGACCACGCTGCCGTCTGTTTCACATGAAACGGAGGACGGGGCCAACGCGTCGCTGGAGACGCTTCAGGCTCCCGTCGGTGCCCACTTCGCCGAGCTGCCCCTCGACGCCATCACGCCGAATCCGCGCCAGCCGCGTGAGATCTTCGACGAGGACGCTCTCTCCGAGCTGGTCACCTCCATCAAGGAGGTCGGACTCCTCCAGCCCGTCGTCGTACGCCAGGTGGCTACCGGGCGCTACGAGCTCATCATGGGCGAGCGCCGTTTCCGGGCCTGCCGTGAGGCGGGGCTCGAGGCCATTCCCGCGATCGTGCGCGCAACGGAGGACGAGAAGCTTCTCCTGGACGCGCTCCTCGAGAACCTCCACCGGGCTCAGCTGAACCCGCTGGAAGAGGCGGCGGCCTACGACCAGCTCCTCAAGGACTTCAACTGCACGCATGACCAGTTGGCGGACCGGATCGGACGGTCGCGTCCCCAGGTCTCCAACACCCTGCGGCTGCTGAAGCTCTCCCCGTCGGTCCAGCGTCGTGTGGCGGCCGGGGTTCTCTCCGCCGGACACGCGCGGGCACTGCTCGCGGTCGACGACTCGGAGGAGCAGGACCGGCTCGCTCACCGCATCGTCGCGGAGGGGCTCTCGGTGCGGGCCGTGGAGGAGATCGTGACCCTCATGGGGTCCCGTCCGCAGACGGCTCAGCGCTCCAAGGGCCCGCGGGCCGGCAGCCGGGTCTCCCCGGCGCTGAGTGATCTGGCGACGCGTCTCTCCGACCGCTTCGAGACTCGGGTGAAGGTCGACCTGGGGCAGAAGAAGGGCAAGATCACTGTCGAGTTCGCTTCGATGGAAGACCTTGAACGCATCCTCGGCTCCCTCGCCCCGGGAGAAGGACCGGTCCTTCAGAAGAGCCTTCTGGACGACGACTCGGACGACACGGAAGCCTGAGTCGGCTTCCTGGTGGTCCGATGTCCGATCGGGTTCACCTGGAGAGCGGGCCGTGTCCGGCGTGTGCCGGAATACGGCCCGCTCTTTGCTTTCCGGCGGTATCGAGGCAATCGCTTCGTGGATACGATGCGATGGGTATGGCGCATCCACCTGGCAGCACCTTCATCGGGGAGGCGGGGGTCATGCAGACCGTGAGCCGTACCGGACTGGTGACCGCAGGTCTGGGTCTGGGAGCGGTCGGCGGGTTCGTCGGCAGCCTGCTCAGAGAGCGGAGCCATCTGACAGCCGCCCGTGACGCCGCGGGCGAAGGAAGCGAGGAACAGCCTTCATGGGGCGTCGGCTCGTACCGCTCACGCTGGACAACCTTGCGGACCTTCCCCAGCACTGTCGCACGTGCGTCTTCTGGGAACTGGATCCTGTCCGCGGTGAAGCCGCGCTGAAGGCGGGCACGAGCGCCATGGAGAAGGAGGCGTGGATCTCCTCGGTGCTGCTGGACTGGGGGTCGTGCGGCCGGGTCGCCTACGTGGACGAGGTGCCGGTGGGCTATGTGCTCTACGCGCCGCCCGCCTATGTCCCCCGTTCCACGGCGTTCCCCACAAGCCCCGTGGCGCCGGACGCGGTTCAGCTCATGACCTCGTTCATCACGCCGGGCTACCAGGGACAGGGACTGGGCCGGGTCCTGGTCCAGACGGTGGCCAAGGATCTGCTCCGTCGTGGATTCAAGGCGATCGAGGCTTTCGGGGACGCCCGGTGGAAGGAACCCGCCTGCGTGCTCCCCGCCGACCATCTCGTCGCGGTTGGCTTCAAGACCGTCCGCCCTCACCCCAGATACCCCCGCCTGCGGCTGGAACTGCGGACCACGCTTTCCTGGAAGGAAGACGTGGAGTTGGCGCTGGACCGTCTCCTCGGAGCGGTGCAGAAGGAGCCTGCGCTCCGTCCTCTGTGACGACGGCCCCCTTGGGCAAAGCGAATGGGCCAGCCCGACCGGGCTGGCCCATTCGTGTTTCACGTGAAACAGGCGCCGCATGCGCGGCGGTCACCGACTACTCGGCGATGAAGTCCTCGAGGTCCCGCACGATCGCGGCCTTCGGCTTCGCACCGACGATGGTCTTGGCGACCTCGCCACCCTGGTAGACGTTCAGGGTCGGGATCGACATGACGCCGTACTTGGCGGCCGTCGCCGGGTTCTCGTCGATGTTGAGCTTGACGATCTCGATCTTGTCGCCGTGCTCGGCGGCGATGGCCTCGAGCGACGGAGCGATCTGGCGGCACGGACCGCACCAGGCGGCCCAGAAGTCCACCAGGACGGGCTTGTCGCTCTTGAGGACGTCCTGCTCGAAGGAGTCGTCGGTCACGTTCTTGAGGGTGCCGGCCACGGCGGGCTCCTTAACTTGTTGGTGCGGTGGGGAGGAGGGAGGTGATCAGACGGTGGCGGCCGCGGTCTCGCTGTCCGCGAGGGCGGCGAGGTAGCGCTCGGCGTCGAGGGCGGCGGAGCAGCCGGTACCGGCCGCGGTGATCGCCTGGCGGTAGGTGTGGTCGACGACGTCACCGGCGCCGAAGACACCCGTCTGGTTGGTGCGGGTCGAAGGCGCGGCGACCTTCAGGTAGCCCTCGCCGTCCAGGTCGAGCTGACCCTTGAAGAGCTCGGTGCGCGGGTCGTGGCCGATCGCGATGAACAGACCGGTCACCGGCAGCTCCGACGTCTCGCCGGTCTTCAGGTTGCGCAGCGTCAGACCGGCCAGCTTCGGGTCGCCCTTGATCTCGGCGACCTCGCTGTCCCAGATGAACTTGATCTTCGGGTCGGCGAAGGCACGCTCCTGCATCGCCTTGGAGGCGCGCAGGCTGTCCCGGCGGTGGACGATGGTGACGGACTTGGCGAAGCGCGAGAGGAAGGTCGCTTCCTCCATCGCGGTGTCGCCACCACCGATGACGGCGATGTCGTGGTCCTTGAAGAAGAAGCCGTCACAGGTCGCGCACCAGGAGACGCCGCGCCCGGAGAGCGTGTCCTCGTTCGGGAGACCGAGCTTGCGGTGCTGTGAGCCCGTCGTGACGATGACGGCCTTGGCGCGGTGCACCGTGCCGGCGGTGTCCGTGACGGTCTTGATCTCGCCCGTCAGGTCGACGGCGACGACATCGTCCGGGACCAGCTCGGCACCGAAGCGCTCGGCCTGGGCGCGCATGTTGTCCATGAGCTCGGGGCCCATGATGCCGTCCTGGAAGCCGGGGAAGTTCTCGACCTCGGTGGTGTTCATCAGCGCACCGCCCGCGGTGACGGCGCCTTCGAAGACCAGCGGCTTCAGCGACGCGCGCGCGGTGTAGAGCGCCGCCGTGTAGCCGGCGGGCCCAGACCCGATGATGATCACGTTACGGACGTCGCTCACGGCTTGATTCCTCGTCTCTGGAGACTGCAGCGTTCCGGTGGGAGCATCTCTCAGTACTCTCACCCCACCCAACGGATCCTAAGGGGCTTCAATTCCCGCTGTGTCGGGGCACACGGAGACCGTTCAGGAACGCCCGTAGGACCGGGTCAGGAGGAGCTTGCCCGGCGACGGGGCGGACTGCTTCTCACAAGCGGCGTCGACGAGGTAAGCGGTGACCTTCGTCTTGTCGGCGGCGTCGGACACCACGAGGAGATAGACGTTCTTCCCCTGGAACGAACCTGTCTTGGCGGCGAGGAGCACCCCGGGGTCTCCGGTCCCCTGCTGGACGCACTCGGGAACCGCGGGCGTGGGGGTGATCAAGGTCTTCACCCCGCCCGAGTCGGTTCCGGCGTCCTGCGACTCGGCACTCCAGGGCTTGGCGCTGGGAGAGCCGTCACCCGAGGTCTTCTTCTTGGTGAGAAGGTCCGAGACCTCCCCCTTCAGCGTCCCCTCGGAGAACGCCGTCGGTGATCCCGAAGCGTTCTGGGTCGCCGTCTGGGCCGTCTTGCCTGAGCCGTCGCTGTCCAGCGACTGCACGAGGATCGCGCCCAGCCCCAGGGCGGCGGCTGCGAAGGCGGCGGTGAGGAGGACCGTCCTGCGACGGCCGTGACGGGCCCGATGGGAGCGGCCGGGGCCGGTGGCCCCACGAGGACGTCCGGAAGGACTGCCGGCGGGCGACGGGGGAGGCGGGGGCGATGCGGGCGATGTTTCACGTGAAACATGAGCAGCGTCGGCATCGGCGTCGGCCGTCTCGTCGGGAGCCGTGGAGCTCAGCAGCGCTTCCGCGGCCAGAGCGGCGTCGATGCGTCCGGCGACATCGTCCGGCATGCGCGAGGGGCCCGGCAGGGTGCCGAGAAGGCCGCGGATCTCCTCCAAGGAGTCGTAGACCTCGGCGCAGAGCTCGCACTCGTCGAGGTGCCGGCGCACATCCTCGGTACGGGAAGGCGAGAGAAGACCTTCGGTGAGGTCGGAGATCTCCGCGACATCCGGGTGTCCGGCCTTGTCCGTCGTGGATGTCACGTCCGCCCACCTCCGCCCTTCACAGCCGCTGAATCGCTTGGCCCCGCCTCGCGGGCACCCGACGAGCGAGGTCCCGCTGCGGGTGGGACGGATGTCCCCTGCGTCCGGTTCCGTCCGCCGCCCGACTTCTTCTTCTCCTCGTCACCCGGGTTCTCCGTGCGGAGATGGGTGAGCAGGGGGAGGAGTCTGGCTCTGCCGCGCGCGCAGCGGCTCTTCACGGTGCCGGTCGGCACGTCGAGCATGCGGGCCGCCTCCGCCACGGGGTAGCCCTGCATGTCCACCAGGACGAGGGCGGCGCGCTGGTCGGCGGGGAGGGTGCCCAGGGCGCCTATGAGCTCACGGTGGAGGTCGTTGCGTTCGGCGGGAGCGGCGGCGGACTCGTGCGGTTCGAGAAGCTGCTCCAGGCGCTGGGTGTCGTCCACGGGGGACGTCTTCCTGGAGGCCGCCTTGCGGGCGCGGTCCAGGCAGGCGTTCACCGTGATGCGGTGCAGCCAGGTCGTGACGGCCGACTGGCCCCGGAAGGTGTGGGCGGCCCTGTAGGCCGAGACGAGCGCGTCCTGGACCGCGTCAGCGGCCTCCTCGCGGTCTCCCAGCGTCCGCAGGGCCACGGCCCACAGGCGGTCGCGATGGCGCCGCACAAGCTCACCGAAGGCGTCCGGATCGCCTTCGACGTGGCGGGCCAGGAGGTCCTGATCGCTTGCTTCGCCGTGTTCGGCTTCATCGGCCATCGGACCCCCCTCCCCTCCGTCGACGAACGTCAGCCGCTGAACTTCACATCCGTGATCGCCTGCTTGAAGCCGGCGCCGCTGTAGCCGTCGCTGGGAGCGTTCGGCACATCGGTGATCCACAGCAGCACGTACTGCGTCTTCACGGACTTGGACGCCTTCACGTTCAGGCTGGTGCCGCTCGTGGTGGCGGTGCCGATCTCCTTCATCCCGTCGACGGACGTCGTGGGCGACAGCGCGTCGGCGGCGTACAGATGGATCGTGGTGTGGTCGCCCGCATAGCGAAGCCCTATCGAGGCGTTCTTGAGCGACTGGGCCGAACCCAGGTCGTAGACGATGCCCACGCCGGGCTTGTACGGCGCCAGCTTGGGACCGGCGTTGTACCGCTTCGTACGCCAGAACGTGGTGCTGTTGCCGTCGAAGGTCTTGTCGACGTCGTCGGCCGCCTGGGGAGAGCCTTCGACCACGTACTCCGAGGCACCCTTGATCGCGATCGGCTTGAGTGGCATGGGCTTGGTGCCGCCCTTCTCGTTGCCGTCCGTCGTCTGGGTCTTCTTGGTGTCCTCGGGCTTGTCGTGGTCCATGAGCGCGTCGGCGAGCTGCCAACTGCCCAGGCCCAGTGCGGCGATGAGGAGAGCCGACACGGCCCACTTCAGGGCTGTGCCGGTACGGCTCTGCAGCGGGGGCGGCGGAGCCGGCAGGACCTGGGTGGCGCCCGGACGCGGCGACTGACGGCCGTAGGTGCCCTGCTGGTACGTCGTGCGCTGGTACTCGGGCGGTGCGGTGAACGCGGGCTCCGGCGGGCGGATGCGGGGCATCTCGCCGATCGCCTTCACCAGCTCCTCCGGCGTGGTGCAGGGGGACTCGTGGCGGGAGGCGGTCGCGCCGTCGTTGGCGAGCGCGCGCATGGCGAGCTCCGACAGGCCGCGGTGGACGCCGGCACGCACCTGGTCGGGTGCGATCAGTCCGACGCCCTTGGGAAGCCCCGACAGGCCGTACGCGTCGCTCTCGTACGGCCAGCGCTGGGTGAGGGCGGCGTACAGGAGTGCGCCGATCGCTTCCGTGTCGGTGCGCTGCGGGGTCTCCGAACTGATGCCGCGCAGCGCCGCGTTCACGGCCAGCCCGCGGATGCGCCACTGGCCCGTGGACGTGCGCAGCACGGCGCCCGGGGTCAGCTTGAGATGCGCGAGGCCCTCGCGGTGCGCGGCGGCCATGGCCCCCGAGACCTGACTGACCATCTGGTAGGCCTCGTGCACCTCGAGGGGGCCCGAGGCGAGGAGGGCGGTGAGCTCCGTGGCGTCGGGCAGCCACTCGTGCACCACGTACACGAGGTCGTTCTCCTCGACCGCGTCCAGGACCTGGACGAACCGGGGATCGCCCAGCAGGGCGGAGGAACGCGCCGCCGCCAGGACGGAGCGGGCTCGCGGATGATCGGCGGGCAGCAGATGCACCCCGACGGCACGACGGAGCTTCTCGTCCATCGCGCGCCAACTGCTGAAACCGTCCAGTCGGGTGACGCACTCTTCGAGGCGATAGCGCCTGGCGAGTTTGTGACCACTGTGCAGTTCGGGCGGTGAGGCCTTTCCGGGACCCTCGGTCCCGCCGCTCCCCTGTGCCTCTTCGCTGTCCGTTTCCCGCTCCCGGTTGAGGGCCACCCCGTCGGACGTGGTCTGGTCCGCCTTGGCGGTCAGCGGCTCGTCACCGCTGTTGTCTGCCACGTCGACGGCAGCCGTGCTCCGTTCCGCCACCGTCGTCCCTGCCTCCCCATCCATTGCGCGCTGTCCGACGCAGAAACCAATTGTGCCCACAGTCCGGCGCTATGCACGACACACGGCGACGGACGATGGTTGTGCGCGTACCCCCGCCTCAGCGCCCCAGGCGCCCGCGGACCATTCCGACCATTGAGTTGAGTTCTTCGATGCGCATCTTGCGCGCCGCGACGTAGAAGACACCGAGCAGGGCGATCGATCCGAGGACGAGCGCCGCGATCGAACCGAACACGCCGTACCCGAGGACTCGGGTGATCGCGAAGCCTACGGCGCCGCCCACGACGGCGCCAGGGACGGAGGCCAGGCACAGACGGGCGTACGTGCGCAGCACACGGGCGCCGTCCAGGTCGCCGCCCAGCCGCCTGCGCAGTCGCTGCCAGGCCACACCGACGCCCACCGCGTACGCCAGCCCGTAGGCGCCGGCCATGCCGACGACCGCCCACTGCGCGGGCAGGACCATGTAACAGGCGGCCGAGGCCGCCGCGTTGACGGCGGCCACGATGACCGTGTTGTAGAACGGCGTGCGGGTGTCCTCGTAGGCGTAGAAGCCGCGCAGGATCACGTACTGCACCGAGAACGGGATCAGGCCGAGGGCGAAGGCCATGAGGACGTAGCCCTGGGACTGGGCGGACTGCAGGCCGCTGGAGCCGAAGAGCAGGGTGCACATCGGGATGCCCAGGGCCAGGAACATGAAGGCCACCGGGACGATCGCGACGGCCGAGGTCCGCAGCCCCTGCGAGATGTCGTCGCGGACGGCTCCCGGGTCTCCGTCGTGGGCCGCTCGCGAGATCCGCGGAAGCATGGCCGCCATGACGGAGACCGTGATGATCGCCTGCGGCATGCCCCAGATGAGCTGGGCGTTGGCGTAGGCCATGATGCCCGCGCCGCTCTTGCCCGAGGCCTTGCCCGCCGCCGTGGCGAGCTGGGTGACGACGAGGACGCCGGCCTGGTTGGCGAGGACGAAGAGCACGGTCCACTTGGCGAGCTTGATGGCCTTGCCGAGGCCGTGGCCCCGCCAGTCGAAGCGCGGACGGAACCGGAAGCCGGCCTCGCGCAGGTACGGAACCATCGCCGTGGCCTGGACGACCAGGCCGAGCAGGGTGCCGATGCCCAGCAGGCGGACGCCGTCCGGCGGGATGTTGGTGACCGTCATCCCGGAGTGGCGGGCGGTGCCGTAGACCCAGAGGAACATGCCGAACGTGAAGATCATGACGATGTTGTTCAGGACCGGGGTCCACATCATCGCGCCGAACTTCCCGCGGGCGTTGAGGATCTGGCCCATGACCACGTGCACGCCCATGAAGAAGATCGTGGGCAGGCAGTAGCGGGCGAAGGTGACGGCCACGTTGTTGGCCGCGGGGTCGTCCGCGATGGGCGACGACATCAGCTTGATCAGCAGCGGCGCGATGAAGACCGCGGCGGTGACGATCACGCCGAGGGCGACCATGACGAGGGTCAGCAGGCGGTTGGCGTACGCCTCGCCCCCGTCGTCGTCCTCCTTCATGGACCGCACGAGCTGGGGCACGAAGACCGAGTTGAGGCCACCGCCGACGGTGAGGATGTAGATCATCGTCGGCAGGGTGTAGGCGACGGTCCAGGCGTCACCGAGGGTCGCCGCACCCAGGGCGGCGGTGATGATCATGGTCCGTACGAAGCCGGTGAGACGGGACACCAGCGTGCCCGCCGCCATCACGGCGCTCGACTTCAGCAGCCCGGAGGCACGGCCGCCGGACTTCGCCGAGGCGGCCGCGGGCGGCTGAGGGGCTGCCGGAGCCGGCTCGGGGGCCGGTGCCGGGACCGCGGCGGAGGGGGCGTAGCCGTGGCGGGCGCCGCCCTGCTGCTGGTCGCGGAAGAGATGAGCGAAGGCGTCCGGCTCGTGCTGTTGCTCGCCGGCCTGGGTGACCAGATCGTCCACGCCCACGTACTGGGTGGTCCGGGCGTCGTCGCCGTACGGCAGGTGACGCGTCGGCCCGGCCGGCTCCGGAGGGGGCGTCTGGGCCCACAGCCGCGGGTCGGGCGCGTATTGCGCCGCGGGCGGCTGTCCGTAGAGCGGCTGCTGGGGGGCGTAGGAGCCCGGCGGCGGCGGAGGGTGCGCGGCGCGGTCGTAGAGCGCCTCCGTCACCGGGTCCTGGGCCGAGAGGTCCTGAGCCCGGTACGGATCCTGGTCGTAGGCGTCCTGGAGGTACATGTCGGCGGGAGAACCCTGGGGCGTCCGAGCGTTCTCAGGCGTGCCCTCGGGGTGGCCGGAGCGGCCCGCGGCATGGTCCGGGTAGTCCTCGGGGTAGCCCGAGGATCCCGCGCCCTGGCCGCGGTCACCGTCGTACGGCGCGTTCATGGTTACCCCACCTCATCGTCCCCGGGCCCACCGGCCACGACATCGCTCAACGGTCCACTCTCTCACCCGTGCCGGACGGGTCGGCGCTTTCCGGTGCGGTGTCCGGTGTCGGGTCACTCGGCTGCTCCGGGTCGTCTGCCCCGGACTCCGGGGCGGAAGCCCGTTCGGGACCGGCCTCGGAATCCTCGGTGGAGTCAGTGTCCACGGTGGCTCCGGCGTCCTCGCCGTCGCCCCCCGTCTCGGGACCGTCCTCCGCGCCCTCCCCGGCCTGCCGGGCCGCCGCGCGCTTACGCTGCGTGTACATACGGAAACCGGCGAGCACGAGAAGCAGGACACCGCCGCCGATGACGAGCATCACGGTGGAGGTGATCTCGGTGACCTTCACCTCGAAGGGGACCGGGTCCCCGTAGGGCTGACCGTCCTCCGTGTAGAGCTGCGCGACGACCTGTACCGGGCCGTTGGCCTTGGTGGACGTCGTGAACTTGACCGACTGGCTGTGCTCGCCCGCGACCTGGATCGGCTGCTCGTCGTACGGGCCGTTGCCGATCTTGAGGCGGGTGGGCTGCTGCGAGGTGAGCCGCAGCATCAGATGGCCGACGCCCTGCACGAGGTTGTTCTGGACCGTCACGGGGATCGTGGCGCTGCGCCCGGACAGCTTCGCGTCCGACTTCTGGATGAGATGCACCAGGCCCATGAGCCCGTCGAGGTAGGTCTCCACCCCCTGCCGGAACTCAGCCGCCTCGGCGGTCCGGCCGCGCCAGGACGAGGACATCCCCCGCTCTATGGCCCGTCCGAACGGTGTGACCACACGGGACTCGTCGGTCAGGATCACGCGGAACTTGTCGAGCTTGGCCTGGGTCGCCTGGATCCGCTCGAACGCCGAGCGCGGCAGCTCCCGGTGGCGCAGCGCCGACGGGTACGAGGACGAGGAAGGAACCTTCGTGGTGGCGCCGGGGTCCGGCTTGGCTTTGGCGGCCTCGGTCAGCCCCTGGGACTGCGACCAGTTGCCCTGCTGGAGCGCCCGCAGTGCCTCGGCCATGGACTGCGCCTGGCTCGCCGTGGGCACCCGCTGCGGAGCGACGACGATGCTGCGCTCCTTCTTCGGCTCCTGCAGGTTGATCATCAGGCTCTGCGCGAGGAACCGCTGGACGGCGAGGGTCGAGGTGTCGGCCTTCATCATGTCGCCCTGGAACGCGGTCGACATCCGCTCGTCCGCGACCACCGCGGTGGTCCCGCCGCCGATGGGGCGGGCGGCGCTGGGCGTGTAGGACAGGCCGCCGGTCTCGCGGAGGCTGTCGCTGCGGGCGATCACCTTGTCCGCGCCGGCCGACGTGGCCACCTTGATGATCGACGGGTCCACCGCGCCGTCCGCGGGCCAGGCGAACTCCGTGCTCGGCTTCACGTGGACGATCGTCTCCACCGTGTCGGCCGCCACATCGGTGGCGTCCTTGAGGTGGCTCAGGGAACCGGTGACGTCCTTGCCGTGGTGGGCCAGCGACGCGAGATCGGGGTCGGCGAACGGGAGGGCGACCAGGCTCTGGCCCTGGACCGTCTTCTCCAGCTTGTCGAGCCAGGCGTTGGCCACCGCCTGGTTCTTCCCGGCGACGGTGGTGCCGTTCTCCTGCTGGATGCGGTAGCCGCCCCTCATGGCGTCCACGGAGGCCAGCAGGTCCGGGTCGAGGACCCAGGTGACGTCGAGCTGGCTGCCCAGCGACAGGAGCTGGTCCAGGCGGCCGCCCGGGGCGATCTCCTTGGCCAGGTCGTCGTTCTTGAAGACCGGCGTCTGCTGCGCGTCCGAACCCGTCTCCGCCGTGAGGTGGACGGTGGAGATGAGGGGCCAGAGGTAGGTGGTCTTCGTCTTCGTGTCCGCGGCCTCGGGCTGCCAGGGCAGGAAGGTCCGCTCGATGCCGAGGACCTGGTCCCACGGCTGCGCGGTGGTCCGGCCCGTGATCGACACCCCGAGCTGGTAGACCCCGTCGGAGCCGAGGTCGAGATCCTTGACCGGGACCGAGATGGAGAAGTGCTGCGAGCTGCCGCCGGCGAGCTTGGTGACCTTCGCGACGTACTTGCCGCCGATCTCCAGCGGGTCGACACCCGGCTGGAAGCTGCTGCGCTTCGCGACCGTGTCGATGGCGGTGCGGGTGTTCAGGGACGGTCCGACCCGGACGCCCACGTGGGCGTCGGTGACCGTCTGCTTGCCCGTGTTGGTGACCGAACCCGAGACCGTGACCGTGTCGCCGTCGGTGGGAACGCTGGGCGTCAGCGAGTCGAGACGGACGTCCACGGGGCCGGAGGACCCCGAGGCGGTGGCCGCGGACTCGGCGGCGGTGGTCGCGGAAGCCTTCTCGGCGGCCTGTGAGGGCGTACTCAGGGGGAGCTGGAGCAGCCCGGCCAGCAGCGGCGCCCCGGCCAGCAGTGCACCGCTGCGCCGGAGCCACCGGCGGGCAGGTGAGGGACTGGTCCCTTGGAAGTCTGCCGCCTCGGCCACGCGCTCGCCCGTCCCTCGTCGTCGTCAGTGGTCGTCGGAATGTGCGTCCACGCATGGTAACGAGGTGCGCTGAGAGTAAGTGCCGCGGAGTGGTCCACAAGATCAGGGATGAGGACCGACTGTCCTGTATGTGCGTCTATTCTGCCGCGAAAAGATGTGGGGCACCGGTGTGGGATTTATCCGGGCGCCCCCCACCGCCTCGGCCACGTACCCTTTTCTGTTGTGCCGAACGCCAACGAAGACAATTCCAGTGCCCTGAGCCAGGTGCAGCGCCGCGCGGTGAGTGAACTGCTGCGGGTGTCCCCTGTCGCCGACGAACTCGCCCGCCGTTTCCAGGAGGCCGGGTTCTCGCTCGCCCTGGTCGGCGGCTCGGTCCGGGACGCGCTCCTCGGCCGGCTCGGCAATGACCTGGACTTCACGACGGACGCCCGGCCCGAGGACGTACTGAAGATCGTCCGGCCCTGGGCGGACGCCCTGTGGGAGGTCGGGATCGCCTTCGGCACCGTCGGTGCGCAGAAGGAAGCCCGCGTGGGCGATGTGGAGCAGTCGTTCCAGATCGAGATCACGACGTACCGCTCCGAGGCGTACGACCGGACCTCCCGCAAGCCGGAGGTCTCCTACGGCGACTCCATCGAGGATGACCTCGTGCGTCGCGACTTCACGGTGAACGCGATGGCCGTCGCACTGCCGGAGAAGGAGTTCATCGACCCGTACGGCGGTCTGGACGATCTCGCCACCCGCGTGCTGCGCACCCCCGGCACCCCGGAGGCGTCCTTCTCCGACGATCCGCTGCGGATGATGCGGGCCGCGCGGTTCGCCGCACAGCTCGACTTCGAGGTGGCACCCGAGGTCGTCGCCGCCATGACGGACATGGCCGGGCGCATCGAGATCGTCTCCGCGGAGCGGGTGCGGGACGAACTGAACAAGCTGATCCGGTCCGCCCACCCGCGCAAGGGTCTGACGCTGCTCGTGGACACGGGGCTCGCCGATCACGTGCTCCCCGAGCTTCCCGCCCTGCGTCTGGAGCGGGACGAGCACCACCGGCACAAGGACGTCTACGAACACACGCTGATCGTTCTGGAACAGGCGATGGCACTGGAGGAGAACGGGCCCGATCTGACGCTCAGGCTCGCCGCGCTGCTCCACGACATCGGCAAGCCGCGGACGCGCCGCTTCGAGCAGGACGGGCGGGTCTCCTTCCACCACCACGAGATGGTGGGCGCCAAGATGACCAAGAAGCGGATGACGGCGCTCAAATACTCGAACGATCTCGTCAAGGACGTCTCACGTCTGGTCGAGCTGCATCTGCGCTTCCACGGGTACGGCACGGGCGAGTGGACCGACTCCGCCGTCCGCCGCTATGTGCGTGACGCGGGCCCGCTCCTCGACCGTCTCCACAAGCTGACCCGTTCCGACTGCACCACGCGCAACAAGCGCAAGGCGACCGCCCTGTCCCGCGCCTACGACGGGCTGGAGGAACGCATCGCCCAGCTCAAGGAGCAGGAAGAGCTCGACGCGATCCGTCCGGACCTCGACGGCAACGAGATCATGGGAATCCTGGGCATCGGTCCCGGCCCCGCGATCGGCCAGGCCTACAAGTTCCTGCTGGAGCTGCGGCTGGAGAACGGGCCCATGGAGCACGACGCGGCGGTCGCGGCCCTGAAGGAGTGGTGGGCCGAGCAGGGCTGAGAGACGGCCGGCCCGCCATGTTTCACGTGAAACATTGAGCCGGGCCACGCGAAGGGGCGGTGTTTCACGTGAAACACCGCCCCTTCGCGTCTGTGCCGGGTCCTACTTGGAGGCGAGCTCCTCCAGGCAGAGGGTGAAGTCGTTCTTGCCCGTCTCGGTGTACTCGGCGTACTTGGTGCGGTCGCAGCCGGAGTTGTCGGTCTTCTTCTGCGCGACCTTGTACTTCGCCTTGGCGTCGCCGCAGCCCACGACCTTCAGGCCCGGGTCCGTGGTGCTGTCCGGGTTGCTGATGCTCATGCAGTCGCCGACCTTGGCGGTGTCCGGGTCGTGCCGGCTCGCGAGGTAGCCCACGCCGGCGGCTATCACGGCAACGACTACGACGGCGCCGCGCAGGTACTGCTTGATGCCGCGCTTCGGGCGCTGCGGCGGGACCGGGGCGAAACCGGCGGCCGGCTGCTGCGGGAACCCGGACTGGCCCGGCTGCTGCGGGTATCCCTGCGGGGCCTGGCCCTGCGCGAACGGGTTGCCACCCTGGGGCGGCTGCCCCTGCGCGTAGGGGTTCTGACCCTGAGGCGGCGGCGGAGTTGTCACTGGAGGTTCCCCCTGGAACGTAGGTGCGTGACGCGAACGTAAGACGCACGTAAGTTATCGGTCCCCTGTGACAACGGAGTAGTCAGAAGTGGCTCTGTGGCATTGATGTGACACTTACTGAAGCTCAAAGCGGGCCATAGCAGCCGCAATTGATGCGTAGACCGCCGCCACGGTGAGGACGAGGGAAACGGACCGTCCGTCAGAAGGCAGCATCAGCGCGGCGACCGCGGCCGCGCCGACGAACGCGACGTTGAACAGGACGTCGTAGACGGAGAAGATCCGGCCGCGGAAACCGTCGTCCACGGCGGACTGCACGATGGTGTCCGTGGCGATCTTCGCGCCCTGGGTGATCACGCCCAGCACGAAGGCAGCGCCCAGTGTGGGCGCGGGGGCGAAGGGCAGACAGAGCGCCGGCACCAGAACGGCGGCGGCGCCTGCGCAGACGGCGATCCAGCGGCCCGGACCCAGCCGTCCGGCCGCCGAGGGCGTCACCACGGCGGCGACGAAGAAGCCGGCCCCCGAGACACCCACGGCCAGCCCCAGGAGCGCGAGCCCGTCGTCCGAGCCGGACGCCCACGCGTAGCGGCAGAGCATCAGCACCATGACCGTCAGTGCGCCGTAGCAGAAGCGCATCAGGGTCATGGTCATCAGAGCCCAGGCCGCCTCCCGCCGCGGGAGCTCCGCGAGATGGCGGACTCCGCCGGCCAGGCCCCGCGCGGTACCGGCGAGGGCCGTGCCCACGTACGGGCGGACCAGGTCCTGGTCGGGCCCGAGGATCTCCGGGGCGATACGCAGCGAGGCGAGGGCGGCGCACAGGTACAGCCCCGCCCCCACGAGGACCACCGCCGCGTCGGAGTCCGCGACGAGGAGTCGTACGGCGAACGCGAGCGCCGCGCCCGCGGTGGCCGCGAGCGTTCCGGCGGTCGGTGAGAGCGAGTTGGCCACCACCAGCCGGTCCGTGTCGACGACGCGCGGCAGGGCTGCCGACAGCCCGGCCAGGACGAAGCGGTTGACGGCGGTGACACAGAGCGCGGAGGTGTAGAAGAGCCAGTCGGGTGCCGGGCTCAGCATCAGCAGGGCCGTCACGGACGCCAGCGCCGCGCGCAGCAGATTGCCGTACAGAAAGACCTGCCGCCGCCGCCACCGGTCCAGCAGGACGCCCGCGAAGGGGCCGACGAGGGAGTACGGGAGGAGGAGCACCGCCATCGCGGAGGCGATGGAGGCCGCCGAGGTCTGCTTCTCCGGTGAGAAGACCACGTAGGTGGCCAGCGCGACCTGATAGACGCCGTCGGCGCCCTGGGACAGCAGCCGTACACCGAGCAGGCGTCTGAATCCCTGGAAGCGCAGGAGGACGCGCAGGTCACGCACGACGGCCATGGGGCACAGCCTCACATACGAGGAGGGTCCCCGGGCAGTAAGCCCGGGGACCCTCCCCAGCGGTGCGCACCGAATCGTGCTTAGCGCTCGACCTCGCCCTTGATGAACTTCTCGACGTTGGCGAAGGCCTCGTCGTCGAAGTACTGGACCGGCGGGGACTTCATGAAGTAGCTCGACGCGGAGAGGATCGGGCCGCCGATACCGCGGTCCTTGGCGATCTTCGCGGCGCGCACGGCGTCGATGATGACACCGGCCGAGTTCGGGGAGTCCCAGACCTCGAGCTTGTACTCCAGGTTCAGCGGGACGTCGCCGAAGGCACGGCCCTCGAGGCGGACGTACGCCCACTTGCGGTCGTCGAGCCAGGCCACGTAGTCCGAGGGACCGATGTGGACGTTCTTCTCGCCCAGCTCACGGTCGGGGATCTGCGAGGTGACGGCCTGCGTCTTCGAGATCTTCTTGGACTCGAGGCGGTCGCGCTCCAGCATGTTCTTGAAGTCCATGTTGCCGCCGACGTTGAGCTGCATGGTGCGCTCAAGACGGACACCGCGGTCCTCGAACAGCTTCGCCATCACACGGTGCGTGATGGTCGCGCCGACCTGCGACTTGATGTCGTCGCCGACGATCGGGACGCCCGCCTCGGTGAACTTGTCCGCCCACTCCTTGGTGCCGGCGATGAAGACCGGGAGAGCGTTGACGAAGGCGACCTTGGCGTCGATGGCGCACTGGGCGTAGAACTTCGCCGCGTCCTCGGAACCGACGGGCAGGTAGCAGACGAGGACGTCGACCTGCTTGTCCTTGAGGATCTGGACGACGTCGACCGGCGCCTCGGCGGACTCCTCGATGGTCATGCGGTAGTACTTACCGAGACCGTCCAGGGTGTGACCGCGCTGGACCGTGACGCCCTTGTTCGGGACGTCGCAGATCTTGATGGTGTTGTTCTCGCTGGCACCGATGGCGTCGGAGAGGTCGAGGCCGACCTTCTTCGCGTCGACGTCGAACGCGGCGACGAACTCGACGTCACCGACGTGGTAGTCGCCGAACTGGACGTGCATCAGGCCGGGCACCTTGGTCGCCGGGTCGGCGTCCTTGTAGTACTCGACGCCCTGAACCAGCGAGGCGGCGCAGTTGCCCACGCCGACGATGGCTACGCGAACCGAACCCATTCCGGTTGCTCCCTGTGTCTATCGGTGAAACCCCGTGCGGGGTCTCACGTGGCGGTGTCGTCGGACGGATCCGGCCGGGGGCTGTCCCGGTGCCGGGGCAGGCCGCCCGTCTCTCCAGATGTGTTGTCCTGCTGAGCGGTGCCTTCGAGGCCGGGACGTTTGACGTCCCGGCCGGCCCGCTCACTCTCGATGAGCTCGTTCAGCCAGCGCACTTCGCGCTCCACGGACTCCATTCCGTGGCGCTGGAGCTCAAGCGTGTAGTCGTCGAGGCGCTCCCGGGTGCGCGCCAGCGAGGCGCGCATCTTCTCGAGGCGCTCCTCCAGACGGCTGCGGCGACCTTCCAGTACGCGCATGCGTACATCGCGTGACGTCTGCCCGAAGAAGGCGAAGCGAGCCGCGAAGTGCTCGTCCTCGTACGCGTCGGGACCCGTCTGCGCGAGAAGCTCCTCGAAGTGATCCTTACCTTCCGCCGTCAACCGGTAGACGATCTTGGCGCGACGCCCCGCGAGTGTTGCCGACAGGGCGTCTTCGGGTGTGGATCCTGTTTCCTCGATCAACCAGCCGTTGGCGACCAGCGTCTTGAGGCAGGGATAGAGCGTTCCGTAGCTGAAGGCACGGAACACACCCAGTGACGTATTGAGTCGTTTGCGCAGCTCATAGCCGTGCATCGGGGACTCGCGGAGCAGACCGAGGACGGCGAACTCGAGGATCCCGGCACGCCGGCTCATCGTCGCCTCCTCTCTGTCGCTGTCCCGTCGGCACGGTCTTTATGCCGCACTGATGTATCGACTCGATACATCAGCACGATAGAACGGCCCTGCGGATGCGACAAGAGGGAGCAGAGTGAACGGCGTCACATCACCGATTCATACGAAGCAAGTTGCCTGATTTGGGGTGAACTTCGACGCTCGGTGGGTTTTGGCGGTGCGTACTCTGTGCGGGATGGACACCACCGGGAACCGAGTGACGTCTGAGAACGTCAACGTCTTTGGTGCAGTACGGGTGAATGCGCGATCGACCGCATCCGTACTTCGGGGGGACCGGAAACCAGCCGCCGTTTCCAGGCGCGCAAAGGTGCGCCTGCCCGAGGAGTAATCGTTCGATGAGCGAGCACCGTCGCAAACCGACGCAGCCGCAGGGCGGCGGACGTGCCGCGGCCCGGCGCGGCCAGCCGCAGGCAGGCCCGTCCGCAGGCCGCCGCGATGCACCGCGAGACGCCACCGGGTCTCCTTCCGCTCCGTATGGGCCGGGAGGTGAAGAGAGCCCGTTCGGCAGCCGTGCCGAGGCGCGGCGTGCCATGCAGCGCGGAAACGGCGGAGGCCGGCGCAGAGCCGCCGACGGCGCGGGTCACGGCGGCGGCCCCGGTGGAGGGGGCGGCCGACGCGGTGGTCCCCAGGGCCCGGGCGGTCCCGGACGCGGCCGTGGCCGCGCTCCCGAGCCCGCCAAGAAGCGCATCATCGACTACCCGCGCGCGGGCCGGTACGGCGCCGCGCGCTGGGTGCCGTCCTGGAAGCTCGTGACGGGCGTGTTCATCGGCTTCTGCGGCAGCATGGTCGCGGCCGCCGGTGTCGGGTACGCCCTCGTGGGCATCCCGGACATCGGCAAGACCGCCAAGGCGCAGAACAACGTCTACTACTGGGCCGACGGCAGCGAGATGGTCGCCACGGGCGGTGAGGCCAACCGTCAGATCATCAGCTACGCGCAGATCCCCAAGGAGATGCGCTGGGCGGTGATGTCGGCCGAGAACAAGACGTTCGAGACCGACAGCGGCGTCGACCCGACGGGTATCGCCCGCGCCTTCGTGAACATGGCCAAGGGCGGCCAGACGCAGGGTGGCTCGACCATCACCCAGCAGTACGTGAAGAACGCGATGCTGGAGGACCAGTCACAGACGGTCTCCCGCAAGCTCAAGGAGCTGTTCGTCTCCATCAAGGTCGGCGCCAAGGTTCCCAAGGAACAGATCATGGCGGGCTACCTGAACTCCGCGTACTACGGGCGCAACGCCTACGGCATCCAGGCCGCGGCCCACGCGTACTTCGACAAGGACGCCACCGACCTGAACCCGAGCGAGTGCGCGCTCCTGGCGGCGGTGCTCAAGGGCGCCACGTACTACGACCCCGCGGGCGCCGCGTCGATCGACGCGGTCAACGCCACGCCGCAGAAGAACCGCGCTCGTGCCGAGGAACGCTGGCGCTGGATCCTCGACGAAGAGGTCAAGGACGGCCGTCTGGACGCGGCCACGCGCGGCAAGTACACGAAGTTCCCCGCGACCCAGCCGCCGCGGTCGAACGCCGCGCTGGGCGGGCAGGTCGGCTACCTGGTCGACCTCGTCAACTCGTACCTGGTCAACAACAGCAAAGACACCGGGATCACCGAGACCAAGCTCCGGCAGGGCGGCTACCAGATCCACACGACCTTCGACAAGAAGAAGGTCAACGCGCTCAAGGCCGCGGTGGAGAAGGTGCAGAAGGCCAACATCAAGCCCAAGCTGCGTCCGAAGAACGACAAGTACGTCCAGTTCGGCGGGGCGTCCGTCAACCCGGACAGCGGCGCGATCGAGGCCATCTACGGCGGTGAGGACGCGACCAAGCACTTCACCGACAACGCCGACCAGACCGGTGCCCAGGTGGGTTCGACGTTCAAGCCCTTCGTGCTGGCCGCGGCCATGTCCTGGGGCGTCCGGGATCCCGAGGGGCCCGCGGAGCAGGCGCAGGACGAGCGGACGAAGGTCTCTCCGAAGAGCTTCTACAGCGGCAAGAACAAGCTCAAGATCAAGGACTACGACCGCAGCGACTGGACGGACGACAAAGGCAAGGAGTGGCTGCAGACGAACGACGGCGGCCAGTCCCTCAACCCGCCCACGTACAAGATCGACCTGCGTGAGGCCATGCGGGAGTCCGTGAACTCCGCCTATGTCCAGCTCGGCATGGACGTGGGTCTGGACAAGGTGAAGGACGCCGTCCTGCGCGCGGGCATCAAGGAGTCGAGCCTCGCCAGCTCCAGGTTCCCGTCGTTCTCCCTGGGCACCTCCTCCCCGAGCGCGATCCGTATGGCCGGCGCGTACGCCACCTTCGCGGCCAGCGGCAAGCAGCGCGACCCGTACTCGGTCGAGAAGGTGACCAGCAAGGACGGCACCGTCTTCCAGCACGACAAGATCGCCAAGGCGGTGGAGGCCTTCACCCCCGCGGTCGCCGACAACGTCACCGACGTGCTGAAGACCGTGGTCGAGAAGGGCACCGGTACGAACGCCCAGCTCCCGGGCCGCGAGGTGGCCGGCAAGACCGGTACCACCGACGGCAACAAGTCCGCCTGGTTCGTCGGCTACACCCCGCAGCTCTCCACGGCGATCGGCATGTACCGCCTGGACGACGACGAGACCAAGAAGAACCGCGAGTTCCTGCAGATGTACGGCACGGGTGGCGAGAAGACCATCCACGGTGCCTCGTTCCCGTCGCAGATCTGGCGGGACTACATGATGGTGGCGCTCAAGGGTGAGAAGGCGGAGTCCTTCCCGGTGCCCGAGGAGATCGGCGAGGTCCTCAACGACACCCCGAGCCCGACGCCGACGCCCTCGGCCACCGAGAGCGCGACGGAGAGCCCGAGCCCGACCCCGAGCGCGACGCTGACGTCTCCCACGCCCTCGGCGACCGAGACCTGCCGGAAGTTCGACTTCAACTGCAACAACAACGGTGGGACGGACAACGGTGGGACCGGCACCGGTGGCACGGACACCGGCGGCCTGGACACCGGCGGCACGGACGGTGGTGTGAGCACCTCACCATCGGCCACCACCAGTACCGGCAGCAGCAGAGGAAACGGCAACGGCAACGGAGGCCTCTTCGGAGGCTCCGGCTGACGGTCGCCGACCACGGCTTCGGGGGGGGGGGGGGGGGGGGGGGAGGGAAGGAAAAAACGATCGGGGGGAAAGAAGCCAGAAAACAGGTCCCCCTCCTC
>NZ_JBVHTL010000005.1:34891-207229 GCF_055565895.1 Streptomyces sp. NPDC028298 | reverse complement strand
ATGGACGGGTACAGGGTACGCGGCGGGCACGCCGGGAAGCCGGCCCCCCCCCCCCCCCCCCCCATCCCCCCTCCCCCCCCCCCCCCCCCCCCCCCCCCCCCCCCCCCCCCCCCCCCCGAAGCCGTTTCCGGGGGCCCAGGCCTCAGGCCCCGGGTCCCGTTACCGGGCCCGGAGCGCCCGCCCCGGTCACCGGACGACCACGAGGGACGTGAACCTGGGTCGTCCCTGCTTCCCTTCTCAGACACGTACGGCAGGATGTGCGGCATGCCAGGTGCAGAGACGACGCGAGTGAGCGTTCACGAGCCGGAGCCGGTGCGGCCGACCAGGGATGACGAGGTCGCCGCCGCCGGCAGTGAGCTGATCGGCGGCCCCATCGGGCGGCGGGCCCTGCTCGGGACGTCCTGGTGGACGCCCGTACGGGTGGTCGCGCTGGTGATGATCGGCATGTTCGCCCTCGGCATGGTGCAGAAGATGCCGTGCTACGACGGCGGCTGGTTCTTCGGCGCCAGCTCGCAGTACACGCACGCGTGCTACTCGGACATCCCCCACCTCTACCAGGGGCGCGGATTCGCCGACGGCCTCGTGCCGTACTTCGACAAGCTCCCCGGCGACATGGACTACCTCGAATACCCGGTGCTGACCGGCGTGTTCATGGAGGTCGCGGCCTGGCTCACGCCGGGCGGCGGGAGCATCCAGCACCAGGAACAGATCTACTGGATGGTCAACGCGGGGATGCTGATGGTGTGCGCGGCCGTCATCGCCGTGTGCACCGCGCGTACCCACCGCCGTCGCCCCTGGGACGGCCTCATGGTCGCCCTGGCGCCCGCGTTCGCGCTCACGGCCACGATCAACTGGGATCTCCTCGCCGTGGCCCTGCTGGCCGCCGCGATGCTCATGTGGTCCCGCGGACGCGTCCTGGCGTTCGGTGTCCTGATCGGGCTCGCCACGGCCGCCAAGTTCTACCCGTTCCTGCTCCTCGGGCCGCTCTTCCTGCTGTGCTGGCGCGCCGGCAGATGGCGTGAGTTCGGTACGGCGCTGCTCGGCGCCGTGGGCGCCTGGCTGGCGGTGAACCTGCCCGTCATGTGGCTCGCGCCCGAGGGATGGGCGAAGTTCTACAGCTTCAGCCACGACCGCGGCGTCGACTTCGGTTCGGTGTTCCTGTTCATCTCGCAGTGGATGAAGATCGCGATCACGCCCGACACGGCCAACGCCTGGGCGCTGGTCATGATGGTGATCATCTGTGCGGGGCTGAGCGCCCTCACGCTGGCCGCTCCCCGCCGCCCCCGCTTCGCGCAGCTCGCGTTCCTGATCGTCGCGGCCTTCATCCTCACGAACAAGGTCTACTCGCCGCAGTACGTGCTCTGGCTGGTCCCGCTCGCGGTGCTGGCCCGGCCGCGCTGGCGTGACTTCCTGATCTGGCAGGCGTGCGAGGTCGGGTACTTCCTCGGCATCTGGATGTACCTCGCGTACACGACCAGCGGCGACGCCCACAAGGGGCTGCCCACCGACGGCTACCAGGTCGCCATCGCCGTCCATCTGCTGGGGACGCTCTACCTGTGCGCGGTGGTCGTACGGGACATCTTCATGCCGGAGCACGACGTGGTGCGCCGTGCCGGCGACGACGACCCCTCAGGCGGGATCCTCGACGGCGCGGAGGACGTCTTCGTCCTCGGCCCGGCCGCGCATCCCCCGCGGCACGCGGCACACTTCGACGCGGTCCCGCAGGGTGACTGGCCCGAGGACCCGGCATCCGGAGGCCGTTCGCTCTGAGCGAACGAGCCAGGCAGGAAGCACGCGAAAGGCCGTACACGGTGTCCGTGTACGGCCTTTCGTCGGTCCGGAGCGCGCCGGATCCGGGGTCAGCGTTCGACGACGCGGTCGAACTGCGTGGTGGTGTGCCGCAGATGGGCCACCAGTTCGTCGCCGACCTTCGGCTCCGTGGCGTCGTGCGGCACGAAGAGGATCGAGACCTGCATGTGCGGGGGCTCGGCGAACCAGCGCTGCTTGCCCGCCCAGACGAACGGAGAAAGGTTCCGGTTGACCGTCGCGAGGCCGGCCCGTGCGACGCCCTTGGCGCGCGGCATGACGCCGTGCAGGGCCTTGGGGGCCTCCAGGCCCACGCCGTGCGACGTACCGCCCGCCACGACCACGAGCCAGCCGTCCGAGGCGGCCTTCTGCTGCCGGTAGCCGAAGCGGTCGCCCTTGGAGACGCGCGTGACGTCCAGGACGGCTCCGCGGTACTCCGTGGCCTCGTGGTCGCCCAGCCACAGCCGCGTCCCGATGCGGGCGCGGAAGTGGGTCTGCGGGAACTGCCGCTGGAGCCGTGCGAGTTCCTCGGCCTTGAGGTGGCTGACGAACATCGTGTGCAGGGGCAGCCGGGCCGCGCGGAGGCGGTCCATCCAGCCGATGACCTCCTCGACGGCGTCCGAGCCGTCGGTGCGGTCCAGCGGCAGGTGGATCGCGAAGCCCTCCAGCCGGACGTTCTCGATGGCGGAGTGCAGGTGCGGCAGGTCGTCCTCGCTCACCCCGTGCCGCTTCATCGAGGACATCACCTCGATGACGACGCGGGCGCCCACGAGGCCGTACACGCCGTCGATGGACGACACGGAGCGGATGACGCGGTCGGGCAGCGGTACGGGCTCCTCGCCGCGCCTGAACGGCGTCAGGACCAGCAGATCGCCGCCGAACCAGTCCTTGATCCGGGCGGCCTCGTACGTGGTGCCGACGGCGAGGATGTCCGAGCCCAGGCGGGTGGCCTCGTCCGCGAGCCGTTCGTGGCCGAAGCCGTAGCCGTTGCCCTTGCAGACGGGGACGAGCCCCGGGAACTGCTCGGACACCTGCTTGTGGTGTGCCCGCCAGCGCGCGGTGTCGACGTAGAGCGTGAGCGCCATGGCCGGTCCCGGAACCTTTCTCGTGGCTGCGGTGTATCAGAGGTATGAAAAGGAATTGTCGCTGATTCGCCGGGCGGATGGGGCGGTCCCGGGCCGGTTGGGCGGCCCGGGATGCGATTCGGGGCGGATCGGCGGTCCGGGAAGCGGTTCCGGACGGCTCAGCGGCGCGACATGTACATGTCGAGAGCCTTGTGGAGCAGCTTGTTGAGCGGGAAGTCCCACTCGCCCAGGTACTCGGCCGCCTCGCCGCCCGTGCCCACCTTGAACTGGATCAGACCGAAGAGGTGGTCCGTCTCGTCCAGCGAGTCGGAGATGCCGCGCAGGTCGTAGACCGTGGCGCCCAGCGCGTACGCGTCGCGCAGCATGCGCCACTGCATCGCGTTCGAGGGGCGGACCTCACGGCCGATGTTGTCCGAGGCGCCGTAGGAGTACCAGACGTGGCCGCCCACGACGAGCATCGTCGCGGCGGACAGGTTCACACCGTCGTGACGCGCGAAGTACAGCCGCATGCGGTTCGGGTCCTCGGTGTTGAGGGCCGTCCACATGCGCTGGAAGTACGAGAGCGGGCGCGGCCGGAAGTGGTCGCGGATAGCGGTGATCTCGTAGAGCCGCTGCCACTCCTCCAGGTCCTGGTAGCCGCCCTGGACCACCTCGACGCCGGCCTTCTCGGCCTTCTTGATGTTGCGGCGCCAGAGCTGGTTGAAGTTCCTGTGGACCTCTTCGAGGGAACGATTGGCCAGCGGCACCTGGAAGACGTAGCGGGGCTGGACGTCGCCGAAGCCGGCGCCGCCGTCCTCACCCTGCTGCCAGCCCATGCGGCGCAGCTTGTCGGCGACCTCGAAGGCGCGCGGCTCGATGAAGTCGGCCTCGATGTCGCGCAGGCGCTTCACGTCCGGGTTCTGGATGCCGCCCTTGATGGACGTGGCCTCCCAGCGCCGGATGATCACGGGCGGGCCCATCTTCACGGAGAAGGCGCCCTGGTGCTTGAGGTGCGCGAGCATCGGCTGGAGCCAGTCGTCCAGGTTCGGGGCGAACCAGTTGATGACCGGACCCTCGGGCAGGTAGGCGAGGTAGCGCTTGATCTTGGGAAGCTGGCGGTAGAGCACCAGGCCCGCGCCGACCATCTGGCCGGTCTTGTCGTCGAACCATCCGAGGCTCTCCGAGCGCCACTCGGCCTTCACGTCCGCCCATGCGGGGACCTGCATGTGGCTGGCCGCGGGCAGGCTCTGGATGTATGCCAGATGCTGCTCTCGGCTGATGGTCCTCAGGGTCAGGCTCATTCGGGGCGCTCCTCGGGCTGGTGTGTCCCCATGGGTACAAGGGCTCCGGCTCTCGCGCCGAAGCCTACTGCGCCCTGCGAGCGCCCCGAATGGCCGTATGGAACCTGGGCCCCGGGGGTGCCGTGCGAAGCCTCCCGAGGTCAGGGGAAAACGGACGTTCGACTCAGATCACACCGCCGAAGAGGCCGCCGTGGGCCAGGCCGAGGTAGAAACCGACGCCCGAGAGGCCGAGTCCGACGATCAGCCCGAAGCGTTCCCGGGTCGTCTCGGAGATGAACTGGCCGTAGGCGCCGGTGAGGATCCCGACCAGGCCGGCCCACGAGCTGAGCAGATGGAGGCTGTGGAACATCGACGTGACGAACGCCAGGACTCCGCACACCAGGGTCACCACGAGCAGGGTGTCCTGGAGCGGATGCGGCTTGCCGTCCGTGGCGAAGAGTGAGCCGGTCGTGGTGGGACGCATTGCCTGTGCCATAGGGCACCTCCTGCGGAAGGCGGCGCATCGTAGCGCCGTACACACCCGATGTGTACAGATTGACCGCCAACCCGGCCGGATTTCAACCGGAAGCGGGTGTGCAGGTAGTCTGTACCCTCTGCACCGGTGTCTGCCCAGGCTCAAGGCCAGGTCACGACAGGGATCACCGCTCGGTTCACCGATCGGCGGCCCGATTGTCAGTGGCGGCCGATACCGTTGCGTACGCATCACAACCCTCCTGCCACGGAACGACCGTGGCCGCTGAGTCCAAAGGAGGTGGGTTCCACATGCGTCACTACGAAGTGATGGTCATCCTCGACCCCGATCTGGAGGAGCGCGCTGTCGCCCCCCTGATCGAGAACTTCCTCTCCGTCGTCCGTGAGGGCGCCGGAAAGGTCGAAAAGGTCGACACCTGGGGCCGTCGTCGTCTCTCGTACGAGATCAAGAAGAAGCCCGAGGGCATCTACTCGGTCATCGACCTGCAGGCCGAGCCTGCGGTCGTCAAGGAGCTCGACCGCCAGATGAACCTGAACGAGTCGGTCCTCCGGACCAAGGTCCTCCGTCCCGAGACCCACTGAGCTCTCCAGCTCAGCTGATCTCGGGCATCGAGTAGCACCAGCAGCCAGCAGCAAACCCGCCGAGAGGTTCCCCCATGGCAGGCGAGACCGTCATCACGGTCGTCGGCAATCTTGTCGACGACCCCGAGCTGCGCTTCACCCCTTCCGGTGCGGCGGTCGCGAAGTTCCGTGTCGCGTCCACTCCCCGCACCTTCGACCGTCAGACCAACGAGTGGAAGGACGGCGAGAGCCTGTTCCTGACCTGCTCGGTCTGGCGTCAGGCGGCGGAGAACGTCGCCGAGTCGCTTCAGCGAGGCATGCGCGTCATCGTGCAGGGCCGGTTGAAGCAGCGGTCCTACGAGGACCGTGAGGGCGTCAAGCGCACGGTCTACGAACTGGACGTAGAGGAAGTCGGCGCCAGCCTGAAGAGCGCCACGGCCAAGGTCACCAAGACCACGGGCCGCGGCGGTCAGGGCGGTTACGGCGGCGGTGGCGGCGGCCAGCAGGGCGGTGGCTGGGGCGGAAGCTCCGGCGGCGCTCCGCAGGGCGGCGGCGCTCCGGCCGAAGACCCCTGGGCGACCGGCACTCCCGCCGGTGGCAACCAGGGCGGCGGCGGTGGCGGTGGCGGCTGGGGCGGAAGCTCCGGCGGCTCCGGCGGCGGCTACTCGGACGAGCCCCCCTTCTAGGCCTCAGGGCCGAGGGTGGGCCGTACTCCCACTTCTTGATCACACAGGAGATACACCATGGCGAAGCCGCCTGTGCGCAAGCCGAAGAAGAAGGTCTGCGCGTTCTGCAAGGACAAGGTCACGTACGTGGACTACAAGGACACGAACATGCTGCGGAAGTTCATTTCCGACCGCGGCAAGATCCGTGCCCGCCGCGTGACCGGCAACTGCACGCAGCACCAGCGTGACGTCGCCACGGCTGTGAAGAACAGCCGTGAGATGGCGCTGCTGCCCTACACGTCCACCGCGCGATAAAGGAAGGGTGACCGACACATGAAGATCATCCTTACCCACGAGGTCTCCGGCCTCGGTGCCGCCGGCGAAGTCGTCGACGTCAAGGACGGCTACGCTCGCAACTACCTGATCCCGCGGAACTTCGCGATCCGCTGGACCAAGGGTGGCGAGAAGGACGTCGAGCAGATCCGTCGTGCTCGCAAGATCCACGAGATCGCGACCATCGAGCAGGCCAACGAGATCAAGGCCCGCCTCGAGGGTGTCAAGGTCCGTCTGGCCGTCCGCTCCGGCGACGCCGGTCGTCTCTTCGGCTCCGTCACCCCGGCCGACGTCGCTTCGGCGATCAAGGCTTCCGGTGGCCCCGAGGTCGACAAGCGCCGCATCGAGCTGGGCTCGCCCATCAAGACCCTGGGCGCCCACGAGACGTCCGTGCGTCTGCACCCCGAGGTTGCCGCGAAGGTCAGCATCGAGGTTGTCGCTGCCTGAGTGCAGCACTCGGCATAGCTGAGAGGAAGGGCCGCACCTCCGGGTGCGGCCCTTCCGCTTGTCCTGGACCGCCGTTTCACGTGAAACCGGCGCCTTGTTTCCCGTGAAACGTCGGGCGCTCGCCGCCGTGTTTCCCGTGAAACGGTCCGTGTACGTCAGCGGGGTGCGCGGTCCTGAAAGGTTCGGCCTACGTCAGCGGGGGCGCGGTACGTCAGCGGGTCGCGCCCGTGACGATCCAGCGGCCCGAGCGGGAGCGCAGCCACAGGGTCAGCATCCGCACCGCCATCATCAGCGTCATCGCGCCCCAGAGCGCGGTCAGTCCGCCGCCGAGGACGGGCACGAGCAGGGCGGCGGGGGCGAACGCCGCCAGGGTGAGCAGCATGGCCCAGGCCAGGTACGGTCCGTCCCCCGCGCCCATCAGCACGCCGTCCAGCACGAAGACGATCCCGCAGATCGGCTGGGAGACGGCCACCATCACCAGGGCCGGCAGCGCGGCGTTCTGCACACCCGGGTCGCCGCTGAACAGCGGGAGGAAGAGGGGGCGGGCGGCGATGACCAGCAGACCGAGTACGAGTCCGGTGACGAGCCCCCACTGCACCATGCGCCGGCAAGCCTCACGGGCGCCAAGGGCGTCGTCCGCGCCGAGGTAGCGCCCGATGATGGCCTGCCCCGCGATGGCGATGGCGTCGAGTGCGAAGGCGAGCAGACTCCACAGCGACAGGATGATCTGGTGGGCCGCCATGTCGGCGTCCCCGAGCCGGGCGGCGACCGCCGTGGCGATCAGGAGGATCGCCCTGAGCGACAGCGTTCGGACGAGCAGGGGGGTGCCGGCCTGGGCGCAGGCTCGGATGCCGGCCGCGTCCGGCCGCAGGGAGGCGCCGTGCTTCCGTGCTCCGCGGAGGACGACGTGGAGATAGACGGCGGCCATGCCGCACTGGGCGATGACCGTCCCCCAGGCGGAACCGGCGATGCCCAGGCCGACGCCGTAGACGAGGACGGTGTTGAGGGCGGCGTTGGCCACGAACCCGCCGACGGCGACGTACAGCGGGGTCTTCGTGTCCTGGAGTCCCCGCAGGATTCCGGTGGCGGCCAGCACGACCAGCATGGCCGGGATGCCGAGCACCGAGATCCGCAGATAGGTCGTCGCGTACGGGGCGGCGGAGCCGGAGGCGCCGAACAACTCCATGAGGGACGGTGCCGTCGGCAGGGCGACGGCGATCACGGCCACGCCGATGAGCAGGGCGAGCCAGATGCCGTCCATGCCCTGGCGGATCGCGGCCCGCAGATCACCGGCACCGACGCGGCGGGCGACCGCGGCGGTCGTGGCATAGGCGAGGAAGACGAAGACTCCGACGGCCGTCATGAGCAGAGCCGAGGCGACGCCGAGACCGGCCAGTTGCGCGGTGCCGAGATGGCCGACGATGGCACTGTCGGCCAGCACGAAGAGAGGCTCTGCCACGAGTGCGCCGAACGCCGGAACGGCCAGTGCGACGATCTCACGGTCGTGCCGGTGCCGGGCCGTCTTCGGCGCCGCTGAAGCCTGTGTCATGGGCATCAATCTAATCTTCCACAGGTAAGAGATGCAAAAGCCGAAAGACCCTTACTTGGTGGCGCGCGGGGTGTGGTGTGGCGCACTGTTCGAAGGGATCTTGATCCTGCTGGGGAAGTTTTTCTTCTGCACAGCCGGTGGACGGGAAAAGGCCAGGTCAACGGGCGTTCCTTCAAAGTGCTGAGGGCTTGTTCACAGGGCTGTCCACCGGGTCGTGCACAGGTTTCGCGGAGTTCTCCACAGCATCGGGGCCGTCGTCCACATGGCCTGTGGATAACCAGATTGGCTGACGGTGCCCGCGGGCCTAACGTGGTGCGGCGCCCGTTCTCATCTCCGTCCTCGGAAAGCGTGCAAAACCGACGCGCGAGATCCGGAGTCGGGCCGCTCACTTGTCAGTGCCGTGCCGTAGAAATTGAAGGCACTGCTAGGTCCGCTCTGCGGACGGGAGGAGGTGGCTCGGTGACTATTTCCGAGCCCTTGGACGACCCCTGGGCGGACAGCGGACCCAGTGATCGTCTGCCCTCGTCCCGTCGCCGCGGCAACGGCGGACGAGGCCGCGACGAACAGCACGACCGGGACAACGGGTCCTGGGAGAGCGGCGGTTCCTCCTTCGAGCGGGTGCCGCCGCAGGACCTCGACGCCGAGCAGTCCGTTCTCGGTGGCATGCTCCTGTCGAAGGACGCCATCGCCGACGTCGTCGAGGTGCTCAAGGGCCACGACTTCTACCGTCCGGCGCACGAGACCATCTACGGCGCGATCCTCGACCTGTACGCGAAGGGCGAGCCGGCCGACCCCATCACGGTCGCGGCCGAGCTCACCAAGCGCGGCGAGATCACCAAAGTCGGCGGAGCGCCGTATCTGCACACGCTGGTGCAGACGGTCCCGACCGCCGCGAACGCCGAGTACTACGCGGAGATCGTGCACGAGCGCGCGGTCCTGCGCCGCCTGGTCGAGGCCGGCACACGCATCACACAGATGGGGTACGCGGCCGACGGCGACGTCGACGAGATCGTCAACAGCGCCCAGGCCGAGATCTACGCGGTCACCGAGCAGCGCACCACCGAGGACTATCTGCCGCTCGGCGACATCATGGAGGGCGCGCTCGACGAGATCGAGGCGATCGGATCGCGTTCGGGGGAGATGACCGGCGTACCGACCGGCTTCACCGACCTCGACTCGCTCACCAACGGTCTGCACCCCGGTCAGATGATCATCATCGCGGCCCGTCCCGCCATGGGTAAGTCGACGCTGGCCCTGGACTTCGCCCGCGCCTGCTCGATCAAGCACAACATGCCCAGCGTGATCTTCTCGCTCGAAATGGGCCGCAACGAGATCGCGATGCGTCTGCTGTCCGCCGAGGCGCGCGTGGCACTGCACCACATGCGGTCCGGCACCATGACGGACGAGGACTGGACCCGGCTCGCCCGGCGGATGCCGGACGTCTCGGCCGCCCCTCTCTACATCGACGACTCCCCGAACCTGTCGATGATGGAGATTCGCGCCAAGTGCCGCCGCCTCAAGCAGCGTGCCGATCTCAAGCTCGTGGTCATCGACTACCTCCAGCTCATGCAGTCCGGCGGCAAGCGTTCCGAGAGCCGCCAGCAGGAGGTCTCCGACATGTCGCGAAACCTGAAGCTGCTGGCCAAGGAGCTGGAACTGCCGGTGATCGCGCTGTCCCAGCTCAACCGTGGTCCCGAGCAGCGCACGGACAAGAAGCCCATGGTCTCCGACCTGCGTGAGTCCGGCTCGATCGAGCAGGACGCGGACATGGTCATCCTGCTCCACCGCGAGGACGCCTACGAGAAGGAGTCCCCGCGCGCCGGCGAGGCGGACATCATCGTCGGCAAGCACCGTAACGGCCCGACGGCGACGATCACGGTGGCCTTCCAGGGCCACTACTCGCGCTTCGTGGACATGGCCCAGACCTGATCCACGCCGCCCGCAGGGGCGCGGATCTCGTTTCGGGCTCTCAGGGCTGACCACATGTCAGCAGCGCTGTGCGGCATCCCTATGTCAGCAGCACTGCACGGCATCCCTGAGACCGGCGCGCGGGTGCTGCTGCTCAGCGCCTCGTCTCGTACCTGGTCAGGATCACACCGCCGGGAAACGTCCGCGTCTCCACCAGGTTCAGGTTCACCCAGTTGTCCAGCGCGGAGAAGAACGGTGTGCCGCCGCCCGCCAGGACCGGCGCGGTGGCCAGCACGTACTCGTCGATCAGCCCGGCCCGCAGGGCCGCTCCGGCGAGCGTCGCACCGGCGATGTCCATCGGACCGCCGTCCTCGGTCTTCAGCCGGGTGATCTCGGCGACCGCGTCGCCGGTGACCAGGCGGCTGTTCCAGTCGACCTTGTCGATCGTCGAGGAGAACACCACCTTCGCCATGTCCCGCCAGCGGCGCGCGAACTCGATCTCCGCCGGGGTGGCGTCGGGCTGCTGGTCGGCGGTCGGCCAGTGGGAACTCATCGTCTGCCACAGCTTGCGCCCGTACAGCGACAGGTCCGTCGCCCGCAACTGGTCGGACCAGAACTGGAACAGCTCGTCGCTCGGCACGCTCCAGCCGATGTCGTCGCCGGGCGCGGCGATGTAGCCGTCCAGGGTCACGTTCATGCCGTAGATCAGTTTCCGCATGGCCCAGCCTTCCGTCCGTGGGTGTCCGACGTACAGACCAGCGCGGCGCGGGAAACTCACCGGTGCGTGATCCGGGCTCGCCGGCAGTCCTCGTGCTCGAGGCTCAGCGTGCTGGACTCGGCCGACACGGGCAAGCCGCCCGATCTCGGCCTCGCCCTCGCGAGTGGCGAAACCCCGCCACCGCGCACGGGGGCGGCTTCGGATCAATCCGCTCGACGTCCGGGGCCCGGGCGAGTGGACTGGTGTCATGACGACATCCCACGACGATCTCCTTCCCGGTACGCGCCGGGCCCTGCTGCACCGCATCGCCGTCGCCCAGCGCGAGGGGCGGACGCCGTCCCTCGTCGCCTCGGTGGTGCGGGGTGGGAAGGCGGTGTGGACCGGAGCACGCACGTCGGTGGCCGGTCACGGCCCGGACGAGAACGTGCAGTACCGCATCGGCTCCATCACCAAGACGTTCACCGCCGTTCTGGTGCTCCGGCTGCGCGACGAGGGTCTCCTGGACCTCGGTGACCCCCTGGAGAAGCATCTGCCGGGCACCGGCTCGGGAGAGGTCACCATCTCCCAACTGCTCGCCCACACCGGAGGACTGGCCGCCGAGTCGCCGTCTCCGTGGTGGGAGCGGACTCCGGGCTCACTGCGTCCCGAACTGGCCGACGTGCTGGGCGAACAGCCCTTCCGTCATCCGGTCGGGCGCCGGCACCACTACTCGAATCCCGGTTACACGCTGCTCGGGGCACTGGTCGAGGAGGTGCGCGGCGCACCTTGGGTAGAGGTGCTACGCCGCGAGATTCTCGAACCGCTCGGCCTGCACCGTACGAGCGCTCACCCGCAGGCGCCGCACGCGGGGGGATGGGCGGTCCACCCCTGGGCGGACGCGATGATGCCCGAACCCGCGGAGGACCTGGGGCGGATGGCGCCGGCCGGACAGTTGTGGTCCACCACCGGGGACTTGGCACGCTTCGCCGTCTTTCTCGCGCAGGGTGACGACCGGGTGCTGAGCGCGGAGTCCGTCAGGGAGATGCACGTGCCCGCCGCTCCGCCCGAGACGGCGGAACTGGCGGCGGGGACCTCGTACGGGCTTGGCCTGCAGATCGTGCACCGTGACGGCCGTACCCTCGTCGGGCATTCCGGATCCCTGCCGGGATTCCTCGCCGGTCTGGTGATCGGCGTCGAGGACGACGTGGCGGCGGTGGTGCTTTCCAACTGCACCTCGGGGCCGCCCGTGTTCACCGTCGCCGCCGACCTGGTGCGGATCGTCGCCGAGGCGGAGCCGCGGATCCCCGAGCCCTGGAAGCCGCTGAGCGAAGTGGACGAGAGCGCCTTGGAGTTGGCGGGCCCGTGGTACTGGGGGACTCAGGCCTTCGGACTGCGGCTGCCGGCCGATGGAGGGCTGGTGCTGGGCCCGCTCTCGGGTGTCGGCCGCGGAGCCCGCTTCCGGGCGAACGGCGACGGGACGTGGACGGGGCTCGACGGCTACTACGCGGGCGAGCTTCTGCGGCCCGTACGACGGCCTGACGGCACGGTGAGCCACCTGGACCTCGGGTCCTTCGTGTTCACGCGGCAGCCGTACGACGAGGGCGCTCCGGTGCCCGGTGGAGTGGACCCCGAAGGCTGGAGCGGAGTCCGGTAGGCGCCGGCAGACGCGGGGAGGCCTGTTTCACGTGAAACAGGCTGCCCCGCCTGCGTTCGGACGCCGGCTCTCAGAGCGGGAGCTTGAAACCGACGTGTGAGGCCTCGAAGCCGAGCCGCTCGTAGAAGCGGTGGGCGCCGGTGCGGGAGGCGTCGGAGGTGAGCTGGACCAATTGGCAGTCCTGGCGCCGGGATTCCTCGACCGCCCATTCGATGAGTTCCGTCCCGAGACCGTTGCCGCGCTCGTCGGCCTGGATGCGTACGGCCTCGATGATGGAGCGCGTGGCTCCTCTGCGGGACAGTCCGGGGATCACGGTGAGCTGCAGGGTGCCGACAACGCGGCCGCCGCGGACGGCGACGACCAGGTGTTGGTTGGGGTCGCGGCTCAGGCGGTCCAGGGCGGCCAGGTAGGGGCCCATGTCGTCGGGCGATTCACGTCGGGCACCCAGCGGGTCGTCGGCCAGCATCGCGACGATGGCGGGCACGTCGTCGGCGACCGCGGCTCGTATCTCAAGATCTGCCATGAACGCACCCTATGAGGGCACGCCCACGGAAGGCACGAGAGGGGCGGGTGCGCTCGCCGACTCCACGACCCGGACCAGGGGAGCCAGGTCGGGGTTCCGGGCCGCGTCGTCGAGTGCCTCGCGCAGGGCGGCGTCATTGGTGGGCCGCGCCTCGGCGAGAAGCTCCAGCCCCGCGTCGCTGACGTTCGTGTAGATGCCGCGCCGGTCGGTCGGGCAGAGATAGCGGGCGAGCAGCCCACGGTCCTCGAGGCGGGTGACCAGACGTGTGGTGGCGCTCTGGCTGAGCACGACCGCGTCCGCGACCTGCTTCATCTGGAGATGACCGCCGTCGCCGTCGTGCTGACGGCTGAGGACGTCGAGCAGGGAGTACTCGCGCGCGCTGAGCCCGTGCTTGGCCTGCAGGGCCCGCTCGATGTGGGCCTCGATCCTCCCGTGCAGCAGGGAGAGTGCGCACCATCCCTGGGCGAGGGCGGTGAGCGCGGGGTCCGTGGCTGTCATGGCGTTTCCTCCGTCCCGGAGCGGCTGAAACCCAGGATAGAGCACAGGCGCAATAGCCCGCGGTTGCATATAGCCCGCGTCTGCAACTATTGTGAACGCAGGCAAAGAGCCCATGCAATCTTCTGGAAGGCGTACTCACCATGCCTCTCGCGCTTCTGGCCCTCGCGATCGGGGCCTTCGGAATCGGGACGACCGAGTTCGTGATCATGGGCGTTCTGCCCGAGGTCGCCGGAGACTTCGGGGTCTCCATCCCCACGGCCGGACTGCTGGTCACCGGCTATGCCCTGGGGGTCGTCATCGGTGCGCCGATCATGACCGCGCTCGGCACGAAGGTGTCCCGCAAGCGGATGCTCATGGTGCTGATGGGGCTGTTCGTCCTCGGCAATCTGATCTCCGCGGCGGCTCCGGCCTTCTGGCTGATGTTCGCGGGCCGGGTGGTCGCCTCCCTCGCACACGGTGCCTTCTTCGGCATCGGGTCCGTGGCCGCCGCCGAACTGGTCGCGCCCGAGAAGAAGGCCGGCGCCATCGCGATGATGTTCAGCGGGCTCACGATCGCCAATGTCGTCGGCGTCCCCCTGGGAACGCTGATCGGGCAGTCCGCCGGCTGGCGCGTCACCTTCGCCGGAGTCGCAGCGCTCGGTGTCGTCGGACTCCTGGGCATCGCCCGGCTGGTCCCCGAGATGCCGAAGCCCGAGGGTGTGCGTCTGCGCCACGAGCTGGCGGCCTTCAAGAACGTCCAGGTCCTGCTCGCGATGGCGATGACCGTGCTCGGTTTCGGCGGAGTCTTCGCGGCCGTCACCTACATCGCGCCGATGATGACCCACGTCGCCGGCTTCGCCGACGGATCGGTCACCTGGCTGCTGGTCCTCTTCGGCCTCGGCATGGTCGCCGGGAACCTGATCGGCGGCAGGTTCGCCGACCGCGCGCTGATGCCGATGCTGTACACGTCGCTGGGCGGCCTCGCCGTCGTGCTCGCCCTCTTCACCCTCACCGCGCACAACAAGATCCTGGCGGCCGTCACGATCACCCTCATCGGAGCCCTGGGCTTCGCGACCGTGCCGCCCCTGCAGAAGCGCGTTCTCGACCAGGCGCACGGCGCCCCCACCCTGGCCTCGGCCGTGAACATCGGCGCCTTCAACCTCGGCAACGCCCTCTCGGCCTGGCTCGGTGGTGTCGTCATCGCCGCGGGCCTCGGTTACACCGCCCCCAACTGGGTCGGCGCGGTTCTCGCCGCCGGCGCCCTCGTCCTGGCCGTCGTCTCGGCCGCTCTGGAGCGCCGTACGTCCCGGCCCGGCGTCGTGATCGCCGGAGGCGTTCCCGCCGAACCGCGGACCGCCGTCCACCACTGACCGGAAACGGGCCCGCCGCGGGACCAGGGCCGTTCCCGCGGCGCATCGATCCGGCACGTCCCCGACCGAAACAGAACACCCCCACAAGGAGAACAACCCTGATGAGCACCACCACCGCCGTCACCCCCCTGACCATCGAGGACGCGGAGGTCCTCGTGACCGCCGCCCGACGCGCCGCCGAAGCCGCGGGTGTCCGGGTCAGTGTCACCGTCCTCGACGCGGGCGGCCATCTGCTCGCCTTCCGGCGCGACGACCGGGCTGTGCTGATCTCCGGAGAGACCAGCACGCGCAAGGCCTACACGGCGCTCCAGCTCGACTCGGCCACCGCCGACCTCGTCGACGCGGTGCAGCCCGGTGGCCTCTTCCACACCCTGCCCACCGCGCTCGACCGGCCCCTGCTCTTCATCGCGGGCGGCGTACCGGTCCACCGCGACGGCCGGCTGATCGGCGCGATCGGCGTCGGTGGCGGTATGCCCGAGCAGGACCACGGCTTCGCCGTCGCCGCGCTCGACTCGCTCGTCTGACGCACATCGGACCAAGGCGTCCGTCCGACGGACGACGGACGACGGATGACAGACGACGGCCGACGGATCGGTTGTGCCGGTTTCCCCGTGCCAGGGGGACCGGCACAGCCGTGTGTCCGGAGGGCCGTCGTCGGCCGTCGGATCCCTAGCCGGCGGCCACGGTCAGCGGCGCGAAGCGGCGGGTCCAGTCGCCGGGCAGTCCCGGGATCCGGTGCATCATCACCGCGTTGAAGCCGACGGAGGCCAGCCCGCGTTCCTTCAGCCAGCTCAGCAGGTCCTCGTGGCGTGTGTCGATATCAGTGCGCAGCGGACGGTCGGTGTGCGCGGCGAGCGAGGAGACGAGGGCCTTGGCCGTCTCCGTGTCCCGGGCGATCAGAGGGCCTACGACCTGCGTGGCCATGTTGGGCCAGGCGGCCGCGTAGCCGATGATCCGGCCGTTCTCCTCCGCCACGCGCAGTTGGTCCGCGAAGGCGGGCAGCCGCGTGATCATGTGGGTGCGATCGGTGCCGAAAACCTCTTCGTCGAGACGTAGGACGGAGGCGAGATCCTCCGCCGTGGCCGGGCGGGTGAAGACATCGGAAGGGGAGTCGTCGGAGGTGAAGACACCACGGACCATCTCCGCCCGGCCGGTGACCTTGAAACCCAGCTCCTCGTAGAGCGGGCGCCCGTTCTCGGTGGCGTGCAGGGTCAGCGGGGTCGTGCCCGTCTCCTCGATCACGTGTCGCATCAGACGGCGTCCGACACCTTGGCGTGCGTGCCGTCCGGCGACGAGGACCATGCCGATCGCGGCCAGTTCCGGACGCTCACGTGGTCCGTATTCCGTCACCACACATGCGGTGACGAGACCGCCGGCGGGGTCGTCGATGCCGTATCCGGTTCCCGCGGCGAGCAGCAGACCCCACTTGTGTTCCTCACGGGGCCAGCCCCGGTCCTCGGACAAGTCGGCACAGGCGACGAGGTCGCGGGGTGTCAGACGGCGAATGGGCAGAGCGGTGAGGGAAGGAATCGACACGTAGATCAGGCTGTCCGAGATCGGCCCCTGCCGTCCACCGCTTTCCCTGCACTCCCACCGGCTTTTGGCCATACGGCGCCGACGGCGGTGAGCGGCGGCGGGTTTCACGTGAAACCCCGGTCCCTGAAGTCCGGTCGGCCCATTAGCCTCCACGGACATGGCGAGACTTCACCTCTTCGACCTCGACGGAACGCTGCTCCACGGAAGCACCGCGCCCTTGGAGATCTCCCGGCAACTCGGTCTGGAAGCCGAGACCATCGCGCTCGAGAAGGCCATCTCCGAGGGGCGCATAGGCCCGCCGGAGTATGCGGCCCACGTGCATGCTCTGTGGACGGATCTCACCGAGGCGCATGTGACGGCGGCCTTCGACGGTGCCCCCTGGATGTCGGGGATCGAAGACGTCTGGAGGGAGATCCGGCGAAACGGCGACTACTGCGCCGTCGTCTCGCTGTCGCCCTCCTTCTTCGTGGAGCGCCTGCTGATGTGGGGAGCCCATGCGGCTCACGGCTCGCGTTTTCCCGCGGTGCCGTTCGCCGAGCCGTTGGACCCGGCGGGTGTGCTCAACGCCGCGGCAAAGGTACGGATCGCGGATCTGCTGTGTGCGGAGTTCGGGGTGAGCCGGGCCGACTGCGTCGCCTATGGCGACTCGGGCTCGGACAAGGAGCTCTTCGGCGTGGTGCCGGTGTCCGTCGCGGTCAACGCGGACCGGCATCTGAGCGGCATCGCCACGCATTCCTACGTGGGGCGGGACCTGGGCGCCGCCTATCGGCTGGTACACCGCGCCGGGTGACCGGGGGCGGCCGGAACGGCGTCGGATTCTCTCCGGTTCAGCCCAGGTCGGGCGCGTGCATGGCGCGTACGCCTTCGATGTTCCCGTCGAGATAGTGCCTCAGAGACAGGGGCACAAGGTGGACGGAGGCGATGCCTACCCGGGTGAACGGGACACGGACGATCTCGTATTCGCCGCAGGGCTCGTCCACCTCGGGACCGTGCCGCAGGGACGGATCCATGGACTCGAGCCGGCAGACGAAGAAGTGCTGGACCTTCACACCGGTCGCGCCGCCGTCGTCGCCGATGTGCTCGACCGTGTCGACGAAGCAGGGAACCACATCGACGATCTTGGCGCCGAGTTCTTCGTGCACCTCGCGGTGCAGGGCCTCGACGACAGTCGTGTCCTCCGGCTCGACCCCGCCGCCCGGTGTGAGCCAGTAGGGATCGATGCCGGGCTTGGTGCGCTTGATCAAGATCAGGTCGTCGCCGTCGAGCAGGACGGCACGTGCGGTGCGCTTGACCACGGGTCGGACGGTCATGGGAGAAATGTGGCCCGGTTGGTTCCACGTGAAACATCGTGGGGCCGCGATTCCGCGTGAAAGCCCCGAAGAATCTCTGGAGTCCCGGAGTCCCGGAGTCCCGGAGTCCCGGAGTCCCGGAGCTCGGGTGTCGGGGGCAGGGGCGCGACCTCCCGCCCAGACCCGCGTCAGCTCCAGTCGACGGCCGCCCGCAGCAGCCATTGGTGCGCTCGCGCGATGTGCGGCATGGCCAGCGTTCCGGTCCGCACGACCAGGAAGTACGTACGCAGCGGGGGCACCGCGGGGTCGAGGAGCGCCACGACGTCTCCGCGCTCGATGGCCTCGGAGCACAGGTACTTGGGCAGGACGGCCAGGCCCGCGCCCGCGGAGGCGCAGGCGAGGACCGCCCGGAGGTCCGGGACGATCACCGTGCCGGAGGCCGCGGGGCGGCAATCGAAGACCGAGGCCCAGTAGCGGGCGACGAGCGGCAGCGTCTCGTGGACCTCGACGATCGGGAAGTCCTCCAGAGCGTGGGCGCCCTTGCGGCGGAGCTTGCCCAGGCCGATCTCGGCGGCCCAGCGCGGAGCGGCGACCAGGACGTGCTCCTCGTCGCAGAGCGGAGTCGCGGTGAGAAGCGCACCCCGTGGCTGGGCCGTCGTCATGGCCAGATCATGATGTCCGGCGGCGAGCCCCTCCATCGTCTCCTCCGCGTTGCCGAAGGAGGCGCGCAGCGCGAAGCCCTGGCCGTCGTCGCCGGTCAGTTCCATGAGAGCGGGCAAGGCCCGTTCCGCGGTGAACTCGGGTGGTCCGGCGAGATGCAGCGTGCGAAGGGACGAGTCCTCGTCGAGACCGGTCTCGGTGATCTCCACGAGGGCGTCGAGATGGGGCGCCGCCTTGTGGGCGAGTTCGTCGCCGATGGTCGTGGGGGTCACCCCCCGCGCCTGGCGCAGGAAGAGCGGCCGCCCCAACTGGCGCTCCAGCGTGCGTATCTGTGAGGTGACGGCCGGCTGGGACAGGCCGAGCAGCGCGGCGGCACGAGTGAAGGAACCGGCCCGGTGCACGGTCACGAACGTGCGCAGCAAGGCCAAGTCCATGGTGCCTCTCCCCTTTCAGCACCCCGCGCGGGCCCCAACTATAAATAAGTCGATAGGTCTCTGTCGCTACTGTGATTGGACACTGACACAGAGTCAACTAGCCTTGTTCGCGCGGTTCTTCGCGCGCGGAACCGGGACGGTCCGAGCCACGAGGGGGGAGGCTCGGACCGTCCGTTGTGCGTAGTGGCGGTACTGATCCCGTGGTGACGGGCGCCCTACTCCGCGGAGGCGTCGAGGGCCCTCAGGATGTCCGTCACCAGGTCCTCGGGATCCTCGGCTCCGGCGGAGAAGCGGATGAAGCCTTCCGGGACGGCGTCGCCGCCCCACCGCCCGCGCCGCTCGGCCGTGGACCGCACCCCGCCGAAGCTGGTGGCGTCGTCCACCAGGCGCAGCGAGCCGAGGAAGCGCTCCGCGTGCTCGCGCGAGGGCAGCGTGAAGGACACCACGCATCCGAAGCGGCGCATCTGCTGCGAGGCGATCTTGTACGAGGGGTCGTCGGGCAGTCCCGGGTACCGCAGCCCCGTGACCTCGGGACGCTCCCGCAGGACTTCGGCGATCGTCTTCGCGGTGGCGGTCTGCCGGTCGGCCCTGAGCTGGAGCGTCGCGAGCGACCGGTGGGCGAGCCAGGCCTCCATGGGCCCGGGGATGGCTCCGACGACCTTGCGCCAGCGCCGTACGGGAGCCATCAGCTCGGCGTTCCCGCCGGTGACGTACCCGAGGAGGATGTCGCCGTGCCCGGTGAGCATCTTGGTCCCGCTGGCGACGGAGAAGTCGGCGCCCAGTTCCAGCGGGCGCTGTCCGAGCGGGGTGGCCAGAGTGTTGTCCACGGCGACGAGCGTGCCCTGCGCGTGCGCGGCGGCCACGAGGCGGCGCAGATCGCAGACGTCGAGTCCCGGGTTGGACGGTGTCTCGATCCACAGCAGCTTCGCGCCGTCCAGCACCTCGAGCTGGGCGTCGCCGGCGGTGGGGGCGGTGCGCACCTCGACGCCGAACGCGGTCAGCTGCTCGCGCACCAGCGGCAGCACCTGATAGCCGTCGTCGGGCAGGACGACGACGTCACCCGAGCGCAGATGGGAGAAGAGCACCGCGGAGATGGCGGCCATGCCGGAGGGGAAGGAGAGCGTCTCGGCGGACTCCCGCCCGGGAGCCTCCAGCTCGCCGATGGCCCGCTCCAGAAGTGTCCAGGTCGGGTTCTCGTCGCGGCCGTAGGTGTAGGGGCCGGTGGGCTCACCGGGCAGATGGAAGTGCGCGGCGAAGACCGGGCCGGGAAGCGTCGGCTCGTACTTGACGGGTTCGGGCAGCCCGGCACGCACCGCCCGTGTGCCGTCGCCCGGGACCGCCGACCGCGTCTGCGCGCGCTCTCCCGCGGGGCCGGTGCCCTCGTCGTCCGCCGTGCCGAAATCCCCTGACGTCATGCCGCTCGTCCCTCCGCTTGCTCTCGTACCGCGGCGAGCAGCCCAGGGCTCGCCGCCTCCACCATCTCAAGACATTCCTCGAAGCCGTCCATCTGTCCGTAGTACGGATCGGGGACGTCCAGGTCGTCGCCGGCGGCGGGGTCGTACGAGCGCAGCAGCCGGACCTTGGCGGCGTCCTCGGCGCTGTTCGCGAGGCGGCGCAGGGCCCTGAGGTGGCCGGTGTCGAGGGCGATGACGAGGTCGAGACGGGAGAACCACGAGGCCTGGAACCGCCGGGCCGCGTGGTCGCTCTCGTAGCCGCTCGCCTCCAGCACGGCGACGGTGCGCTCGTCGGCTCCGTCGCCCTCGTGCCAGCCGTCCGTGCCCGCGCTGTCGACCTCGACGAGTTCGTCGAGTCCGGCTCGCGCCACGTGGGCACGGAAGACGGATTCGGCCATCGGCGAGCGGCAGATGTTGCCGGTGCAGACGAAGCAGACGCGGTAGGTCATCGGACTCTCTCAGTCGTGTCAGTCGCCGTCGGGCAGCACGACATTGAGCGCCCAGGAGACGACGGAGATGATCAGGCCGCCGAGGACGGCGGTCCAGAAGCCCTCCACGTGGAAACTCAGATCGAGTTTGTCGGCGAGCCACGAGGTGAGCAGCAGCATCAAGGCGTTCACCACGAGGGTGATCAGGCCGAGGGTGAGGATGAACAGCGGGAAGGTCAGGACCTTCACGACCGGCTTGACCAGGAAGTTCACCAGTCCGAAGACCAGTGCGACGAGGATGAGCGTGCCTATCTTCTTGCCCGTGCTGTCACCCGTCAGGGTGATCTTGTCGAGCAGCCAGACGGCGACGGCCAGGGCCCCCGCGTTGGCGAGCGTCTTGACTACGAAATTCTTCATGTGTCTGATCGTGGCAGAGAGATCGACTGGCCAGAAGAGGCTGTGGAAACAGCCTGCGACGCACAAGAGCGGACGAGGGCGATGAAGGCATTCCGGCTGGATGAACTGGAGGCGGAACGCGCCGCCAACGACGGTGCCTACCTGCAGTTCCTGCGGGAGCGGAACATGTCGGTCGGGCTGTACGCGCTCGACGCGGGAGCCTTCGATCCGCAGAAGCCGCACGCCCAGGACGAGGTGTACTTCGTCGTCAGCGGGCGGGCCTCGGTCTCGGTCGGCCTGGAGACCACTCAGGTGGCCCGGGGCAGCGTCGTCTACGTGCCCGCCGGCGTCGCCCACAAGTTCCACCACATCACCGAGGACCTGCGGGTCCTCGTGGTGTTCTCTCCGCCCGAGAGCTGAGCCGGCCTCTCAGGGTTCCCTAGGGGAACGGTCAGGGGAGGACAAGGGATGCGGGGCCACCGTACGGCCCTCCCGCGGCCTAGCATCGGATGCGAGACGACCGGAGAACCCGGAATCAGTGTCCCGGAGTCGGGGCCACGGGCGAGGAGAGGTAAGGACAGGGCGATGCAGGAGATCTTCAGCGGTATGCCGTGGTGGGTGAAGTGGGTCGCGGTGCCGGTCATCGCCCTCGTGGTGTTCGGCGGTCTGATAGCGAGCGTCGTCGGGTTCGTCATCGGCCTGCTCTTCAAGCTGCTCGTCTTCGTCGCGCTCGTCGGCGGGCTCATCTTCGTGGTGCGGAAGTTCATGTCGGGCTCCTCCTCGCGCAGCGACTGGTGAGGCGCGCGGGGGCGAGCGACAGGTAACGGAGAAAGGGGAAAGGGAACCCAAGGTTCCCTCGGCAGGGGGAAGTTTTCCGCTGAGGCCCTGTTTGAGCGGTGACGGGCCGTTAGAGTCCGGAACTCGACGCGGGGCCGACCCCGCGGGCAGCGCACAGCCCCCTCCCGTGACTCCCCGCACGGGCGGTCCTCCTCGCTCTTCGGAGTGCCCCTTGGCCACGGTTGACACCGCACCCGCACCATCCGTCGCTCCACCCTTCCGGCGACCGGGTACGCCCGCGGCGGCACGCGTTCCGCCCGTCCAGCCGCGTGCCTCGCCGGGGGAGCCGCCCCCCTCGCACACCCCGCCCGCCCGGCAGGCGGCGTCCCGGCCCCCGGAGGCCGGGGAACCCGCCCGGCGCGCCCGCACCCCGTCGGCGGAGCCGGAAGCAGCGCCCCTGGACTCCCACACCACCACGTTGATCGGCTCGGTCCAGCGCGCGATGCGTCTGCTGGAGGCCGTCGCCTCCCGTGAGCAGGGCGCCCCCGCCAAACAGCTCGCCCGAGAGGCCGGACTGGCGCTGCCGACCGCCTACCACCTGCTGCGCACCCTGGTCCACGAGGGCTATCTGCGGCGCGACAGGGGCCTCTTCTTCCTCGGCGAGGCCGCCGAGCGGCTCGGCAGCAGCGGAGCCCGGCAGAAACGTCGCAGCACGGTCGGGGACACCGTCGCGCACTGGCGCGACGTGATCGGCGCACCCGTGTACTACGCGGTCTACCGCGAGGGTGAGATCGAGGTCCTGTGCGTCGCCGACACTCCGGCGAACCCCGCCGTCGAGCAGTGGGCCGACTTCCGCGAGACCGGGTACGCCCACGCGGTCGGCCAGTGCCTGCTGGCCCAGTTGGACGACAAGTCCCGGCGTGACCACCTCGACCGCTACCCGGTGCGGGCGCTCACCCCGTACACGGTGCGTGACGAGGACCGTCTGCTGCGCCGGCTGGAGCGCACGGGCCGGATGGAACCGGTGATCGAGCGGCAGGAGTACGCGCTGGGCACGGTCTGCGCCGCGATCCCCGTCACCGCGGGCAGTTCGGCCGCCGCCGTGGCCTTCTCCCTCCCGTCCCACCAGGGCGACCGGCTGATCCCCACGGCACGGAAGCTCCAGAGCGAGGTGGGCCGCCTGCTAGGAACACTCGCCATCTCTATCAGTATCTGAAAACTCACTCCTTGTAATTAGGCATGCACGTTGAGCAAGATTTCCAGCAGGGTCAGGTGGGTCGACTGCTGGCCAGTCGACAGCAAACGACGGGGTAGGCGATGCGCGAGTCGGTGCAGGCAGAGGTCATGATGAGCTTCCTCGTGTCCGAGGAGCTGTCCTTCCGCATTCCTGTCGAACTGCGATACGAGACCTGTGATCCGTACGCCGTGCGGTTGACCTTCCACTTGCCCGGCGACGCGCCGGTGACCTGGGCGTTCGGACGGGAACTGCTCATCGACGGCGTGGGCAGGCCCTGTGGTGACGGCGACGTGCACATCGCTCCGGCCGACCCGGAGGCCCTCGGAGAGGTGCTGATCCGGCTTCAGGTCGGCGGTGATCACGCGCTGTTCCGGTCCGGGACGGCGCCGCTCGTCGCGTTCCTCGACCGGACGGACCGCCTTGTCCCGCTCGGGCAGGAACGCTCTCTCGAGGGTTTCGACACCTCCCTCGACGCGGTGCTCGACCGCATCCTCACGGAGGAGCAGAGCGCGGGCTGAGACCCCCGTCGGCCCGGAGCGGAGGAACGCTTCCTCACAAGGGCCGCCGGTGCAGGATGGTTTCAGCGCTTCCGTGTGACGGGTCAGTGCTTGCGGCGGCGCCCCTTGCCGCTCCGTGCCGGGGTCCTGTCGGCCGCGGGCTGCGCGGGGACGGACGCGCCGCCCTCGCGGTCCGCAGCGACCACCAGGGCGGCCAGTGCGGTCGTCACCGGCACCGCGGCGACCAGACCGATCGATCCGACGAGCGTCCGCACGATCTCCTCGGCGACCAGCTCGCTGTTGGCGACGGTGTCCACGCTGCTCTGCGCGATCGAGAAGAGCAGCAGCAGTGGCAGCGCGGCGCCCGCGTAGGCCAGGACGAGCGTGTTGACGACCGACGCGATGTGGTCGCGGCCGATACGGATACCCGCCCGGTACAGAGCGCGCCGGCCCATCGTGGGGTTCGCCTCGTGCAGTTCCCAGACCGCGGACGTCTGCGTCACCGTCACGTCGTCCAGGACGCCGAGCGAACCGATGATGACGCCGGCCAGCAGCAGGCCGCTCATGTCGATGGACGGGTACAGGCCGTGGATCAGACCGGTGCTGTCGTCGGTGTTGCCCGTCAGCACGGCCCAGTCGATGAAGAACGAGCCGAGGAAACCGATCAGCACCAGGGAGAGCAGGGTGCCGACCACCGCCACGGACGTCCGGGCCGACAGACCGTGGCACATGTAGAGCGCGATCAGCATGATCGCGCTGGATCCGACGACGGCCACGAGCAGCGGGTTCGAGCCCTGCAGGATCGCGGGCAGGATGAAGAAGTTCAGGATCACGAAGCTGATGGCCAGCGCGACCAGCGCCATGACGCCGCGCATCCTGCCGATCACCACGACGACCACCGCGAAGATGATGGCGAGCAGCGTCAGCGGCAGCTTCCGGTTGGCGTCCGTGACGGAGTACTGGAGGTCCTTGGGCGCGGACGGCTCGTACGCGACGACGACCTTCTCGCCTTGGTGCAACTGCCGTGACTGGTCCGGCTGGACGATCTCGGTGAACGTGCGGCCCTTGTCCTTCCCGGTGTCGATCCGGACGGTCGCCTTCTTGCATTCCCCCGCGGCCCGGCCCTGAGCCGGGGAGCCCCCGGTGGCGGAGGCGTCGCCCGTCGAGGCCCCCGAGGAGGCGTTCACGGACTTGCAGTCCACCTGGTCGATCTTCGTGACCGTCGCCTGCTGGGTCTGCCGGTCGAAGCCGACCCCGGTGCGCTCGTGGGCCGGGGCGCCGCCGGGCCACAGGAGCACGAGACCCGCCACGACCGCCGCCGCGAAGGGGATCAGCACCGCGGCGATGACCTTGCGCAGATGCTTGGAGACCGGGGCCGCGGGACCGTGGCTGTGGGAATGCCCGTGCCCGGCGCCCACCGGCCGGCCGTGCCCGCGGCCGGAACCCGGCTCGTGGCCGTCGCCCGAACCGTGATGATCGCCGTCCGGCCCATGCCCGTGCCCCTGCTCGTGCTGGTGCTCGGGGCCGGTGCCGGAGCCATGTCCGTGGCCGCCGTCGGAGCCGGGACGGCGCGGTGGCTCGGACGGGGAGAACGGGTGCTGGCGGGTCGTCGTCACCGCCCGATCATCGCAAGAACGTCAAGGGCCCTCTGTTCACCGCGCCAAATATGACGCTAGCGTGGAGGCACCTTTGCACACGCGGGAGCTCGGAGCACCGGGCTGAGAGGACGCTGACCTCCGTCTTCGCGATGTTTCACATGAAACATCGGCGATCGGAAGCCGCTGCGTCGACCGCTGAACCTGTTACCGGGTAATGCCGGCGTAGGGAGTAGGTCAGATGACCGACAAGGATGTACGCACGCCTGCCTCCGGACAGACGGACGGGGTTTCCCCGTCGTCTCCGGACGGCCAGGACAGGCAGTCCATCGGCTGGCACAAGGCGTACGTCGGGGGCACGCGCCCCGATCTGCGGGTGCCGGTCCGCCAAGTGCACCTCACCAACGGGCAGTCCGTGACGCTGTACGACACGTCCGGCCCGTATACCGATCCGACCGTCGACACCGATGTGCGCAGGGGACTGGCGCCGCTGCGTGAGAGCTGGATCATCGCCCGCGGAGACACCGAGGAGTACGCGGGCCGTCCCGTCCGTCCCGAGGACGACGGGATCAAGCACACGTCCCCGCGCGGAGGGCTGCGCAACCTCGACGCGGTCTTCCCCGGCCGACCACGTCAGCCACGCCGGGGGCGCCCTGGCCGGCCGGTCACCCAGCTCGCCTACGCGCGACGTGGGGAGATCACGCCCGAGATGGAGTTCGTGGCGCTTCGCGAGAACGTCGACCCCGAGGTCGTACGGGAGGAGATCGCCGCGGGCCGCGCGGTGCTGCCCGTGAACGTGAACCATCCGGAGATCGAGCCGATGATCATCGGCAAGCGGTTCCTGGTGAAGGTCAACGCCAACATCGGCAACTCCGCGGTGACGTCCTCCATCGAGGAGGAGGTGGAGAAGATGACCTGGGCGACCCGCTGGGGCGCCGACACGGTCATGGACCTGTCCACCGGTCGCAACATCCACACCACCCGTGAATGGGTGCTGCGCAACTCCCCCGTCCCCATCGGCACCGTGCCGCTCTATCAGGCGCTGGAGAAGGTCGACGGCCGGGCCGAGGAGCTGACCTGGGAGATCTACAAGGACACCGTCGTCGAACAGGCCGAGCAGGGCGTGGACTACATGACGGTCCACGCGGGCGTGCGCCTGGCGTACGTACCGCTCACCGCGAACCGCAAGACCGGCATCGTCTCGCGCGGCGGCTCGATCATGGCCGCCTGGTGCCTCGCGCACCACAAGGAGTCGTTCCTGTACGAGAACTTCGAGGAGCTCTGCGAGATCCTCGCCGCGTACGACGTCACCTACTCGCTCGGTGACGGGCTGCGGCCGGGTTCCATCGCGGACGCCAACGACGCGGCGCAGTTCGCCGAGTTGAGGACGCTCGGGGAACTCAACGCGGTCGCGAAGCGTTTTCAGGTTCAGACGATGATCGAGGGCCCGGGACATGTCCCGATGCACAAGATCAAGGAGAACATCGACCTTCAGCAGGAGATCTGTGATGAAGCTCCGTTCTATACCCTCGGCCCGCTGACGACGGACGTCGCGCCGGCGTACGACCACATCACTTCCGGCATCGGTGCCGCGATGATCGCCTGGTGGGGCACGGCCATGCTCTGCTACGTCACGCCCAAGGAGCACTTGGGCCTGCCCGATCGTGACGACGTCAAGACCGGCGTCATCACCTACAAGATCGCCGCCCACGCAGCCGACCTCGCCAAGGGGCACCCAGGTGCGCAGGAATGGGATGACGCGCTCTCCGACGCCCGCTTCGAGTTCCGGTGGGAGGACCAGTTCAACCTGGCTCTCGACCCGGACACGGCGCGGGAGTTCCACGACCAGACCCTGCCGGCCGAGCCCGCCAAGACGGCCCACTTCTGCTCCATGTGCGGGCCGAAGTTCTGCTCGATGAAGATCAGCCAGGACATCAACGAGCGGTTCGGCGCCGACGCGGCCGGCGGTGCCTCCGCCGCGGAGATCTCCGAGGGCATGCTCCAGAAGTCCCGGGAGTTCGCGGAGGCCGGCAACCGCGTGTACCTGCCGCTGGCCGACTGAGTCACCCCACGGGGGCGCGGTCCGGGGAGCACACCCGGACCGCGGTCCCCTGCCCGGTCACGGCGTGACGTCCTGCGGGTACCAGCGCAGTTCGACGGTGTTGCCGTCCGGGTCGCGGACGTAGACCGAGGTCGCGGTGCCGCGTGCGCCGAAGCGTTCCACGGGCCCTTCGAGCACGGTGAAGGATCCCGACGCGAGGACCTGGTCCCAGTCCAGCGGTTCCACGGTGAGACAGATGTGGTCGACGTTGGACCCCTCGGGGGCATGGGCGATCAGGTCGATGATGGTCTCCGCGGTGATCCTCACCGACGGGAACGGGGCCTGTCCGAGACGCCATTCGGCGACGCGTACGGGTTCCAGGCTGAGAAGTCCGGTGTAGAAGTCCAGGGACCGTTCGATGTCCTCGACCTTGAGGACGAGGTGGTCGAAGGCCTTCACGCGCAGGGTGGTCATGTCGTCTCCAGGGCGACGGCGTGGCGAAGCCACGCGCTGAACAGGTCGGGGTCGATCTCGTCGGCACGGCCGAGCTTCACCGAGGCCATCCGGCGGGCTCCGGCGACCAGCCGGCCCGAGGGGTCGGTCAGGTCCTGGCCGCGCCACAGGCCGAAGGTGACGTAGGACGTGTGGGCCTTGAGCAGGCAGACCGGTGTCCGGCCCGGCTTGTCCCCGAGGCTCCAGGTGGGATGGCCGTGCCACAGTGCCCCGGAGCCGTCGGGGAGGACCGAGTCGATGAGGCGCCCGGCCCTCTCGCCGATGTCGCGCAGTGGGCCGTCGAGCCCGTTCAGATAGGCGGTGATGTCCGCGGACGTCATGGGGTCCCCGTTCGGAAAGGGTGTGATGGGTGTGGTGGACGCGGTGGGCGGAGCCGGGTGCGGAGGCGCCGTGCGTGCCGCCTGCCGGGGGATTGATCGGCTCCCTCCCGCCGCCGGGTGGACGCCTTCTACGATCCGCCGTGGGACGGACGCCATCAAGGCATGATCGCTGTACGACCGTTGAGCCAGATTTAACGCTGGGGGGTTCATGCTGGAACGGCTGGAGATCGAGACCTTTCTGACGCTGGCCGAGGAACTGCACTTCGGCCGGACGGCCGAGCGGCTGCTGATCACGACCGGGCGGGTCAGCCAGGTGATCAAGACGCTGGAGCGCAGGGTCGGCGGCCTGCTGTTCGAACGCACCAGCCGTTCCGTCCGGCTCACCCCGATCGGCCGGCAGCTCGCGGACGACCTGGCGCCCCTGGTCGCCGGGATCGACGCCGCTGTGCGAAGGGCGGCCGACGCGAGCCGGGGGATCACCGGGGAACTGCGGGTCGCCTTCCTCGGCGAGTGGACGGCACCCGCGCTTCTCAGAGCGGTCGCCCTGTTCGGTGAGCGTCACCCGGACTGCCGGGTCGACGTGCGGGAGGTCCAGCTCTCCAACTCCCGTGCGAGTCTCGTGGACGGTTCGATCGACGTGCTGCTCGCCTCGTTCCCCTTCGACGGGATGGCCTGCGGACCCGCCCTGCTGCGGGAGGACCGGGTCCTGGCGGTCGCGGCCGGTCATCCGCTGGCCGGTGAGGAGCGGCTGTCCCTGGAGGTGCTCGCGGACCACCCCGTGGTGCAGTACCCCGCGGTGACCTCGGCGGGGTTCAAGCGGGACCGCACACCGGACCACACCCCTTCGGGCAGACCCGTTCCGAAGGGCCCGGTCGGCGGATCGTTCTCCGAGATGCTGACCCTGGTCGCGATGGGCCGGGGCGTCCTCCCGGTCGGGGAGCACTCGCGGCAGTACTACCCCCGGCCCGACATCGCCTACGTACCCCTTCACGACGCCCGGCCGATCGAGCGGGGACTCGTGTGGAGGGAGAGCAACACCACCGAACGCCTGCGTGAGTTCGTCCGGGCCGCCTCGGACGCGGCCGGTTCCTCCCCCGCGGCCGGCTCCTCCCACGCGCGGGCGTATCGGTCGGATCCACCGACGGCTTCTCCAGGGAGACTGGGCGCATGACACCGACATCGATGAGCAAGGGTGCCAACCTTCCCGTTGCCGCGCAGGCGGTGCGGGTCGTACTCGGCTGGTCCGGAGGTCCCGGCGCGCCGGACGCCGATGCCTCGGCCCTGCTGCTGCGCGCGGACGGGAAGGTGCGCGACGACGGTGACTTCGTCTTCTACAACCAGCCCCGGCATGCCTCCGGCGCCGTGCGCCACTCGGGCAAGCGGCGGGAGGGCGACGGGACGGCGGACACCGTCGAGGTGGATCTGCGTGCCCTGGAGCCGGAGATCGAGCGGGTGGTCCTGGGGGCCTCGGCCGACGGGGGCACCTTCGGCGAACTGTCGGGTCTGAGGCTGAAGCTGTTCGACGCCGGGTCCGGGGAGGAGCTGGCGTTCTTCGACATGGAGGCGACGACGGAGACGGCCTTCATCGGAGGCGAGCTGTATCTGCGGGGCGGCCGGTGGAAGTTCCGCGCGGTGGGCCAGGGGTACGCCTCCGGACTCGCGGGCCTGGCCACGGACTTCGGGATCAGCGTGGACGAGGAGCCGGGTGCTCCCGGGAGCGCGGACCCGAGGAGCGCGGCCCCCGGAACGGCCTCACCGGCATCGAGCATCCCGTCGGCGACGACCCTGCCGCCGGTCCCGGCGCCCCCGAGCACTCCCGTCCCCCCGCCGCCTCCGTCGGCCCCCGCGTTCCCGCCGGCCCCCGCGCCCCCGACCGCTCCGGTCCCGTCGGCACCCCCCGTGCCCCAGGCACCCCCGGCTCCCGGCTCGGCCGCTGCTCCCGGCTCGGCTCCTCGTCTCGTCAAGGGAGAGGAGCGGCTGCCCGTGGACATGCGCAAGCGGCTCTCCCTGCGCAAGGAGCAGGTGGCGGTCAGTCTGCGCAAGCACGGGGCCGTGGGGATCAGGGCCCGCGTCATCCTGGTCCTGGACGCTTCCGGTTCCATGTCGTTCCTGTACTCCAAGGGCGTCGTGGCCGATGTCGTGGAGCGGATGGCCGCGGTGGCGGCCCAGTTGGACGACGACGGGGAGATGCAGGCCTGGACCTTCGCGTCGAACCCCGCCCGGCTGCCCGACCTCGCCCTGGGCGATCTGCCGGAGTGGCTCGAGCACCATGTCCGGGTCGGTGAACTGACCCTGTTCCGGCGGAAGAAGCCGAAGAGGGGCCTGCTGCCGGGCCAGGTGGACATGCGGGCGGTGGGCATCCAGAACGAGGAGCAGAAGGTGATCGCCGAGGTCCGGGCGTTCGTCCGCGCGAACCCGGCCGCCGATCCCACGCTGGTGCTCTTCTTCTCCGACGGCGGTGTCTACCGCAACAAGGAGATCGAGACGGAACTGCGGGAGGCGGTGGACGAGCCCGTCTTCTGGCAGTTCGTCGGGCTGGGGCGCTCCAACTACGGCGTTCTGGAGCGCTTCGACACCCTGCCGGGGCGGCGCGTCGACAACGTGGGCTTCTTCGCGGTCGACGACATCAGCCACGTACCGGATCCGGAGCTCTACGACCGGTTGCTGTCCGAGTTCCCGTCGTGGATGAAGGAGGCGCGTCGGCTGGGCATCGTCTGAGACGGCCCGAGGACGGCGCGGGAGGACCGCGGGACGCCGTCGGCACGCCCCGGGCCAGCCGTGTGAGGGCCCCGCCCGCACCCGGCGGCCGGAAACGGCCGTACCGGCAAGGGCCGAACCGGCAACGGCCGTACCGGCATGGGTGTACGGGCCCGCGCACATGCGCGGGCCCTCCCGCCTCGGACCCGGCCGTCGGCCGGCCGGGTCACTCGGGCTGGTGTTCAGGCCCTCCGAAGTCCGGGCTGGTGAAGTCCGGGCTGGAGAAGCTCGGGCGCGGGCCCGCCGCGGGTCCGCCGTCGGGGCTGCTGAACCCCGGCCGGCCGTACCCGAGGTGCGGTATGCGGCTCGGGGCCGCCGGTGCGGGGCGGCCCAGTGCCGCCGAGCCCGGGTCCGCGAGGGCTTCCCGGAGGAACGGCATGATGCCGCGCTCCAGCAGCGCGTCGTGCCAGGCCTCCTTGGCCCGGGCGACCTGTCCGGTCAGCTCGTCACCCGCTCCCGCCTGGAGGGAGGACGAGCTGTTGCGCAGGGCGGTCAGCAGCAGTCCGGCGGCGGCGACCAGAATGGCGGCCGCCGTGACCGCGCCGAAGACCCATCCGGTGGTCAGAAGGGTCCTGGCGATGGTCGGCTCGGGATCGAGCATCCTCAGGACATAGCCCACGAGCAGGAATATGGCCGCGGCCGTCCCGGCGAGGACGGGGGCGAGCACCGCGACGACGGCGACCGCTCCCGCGCCGGCGGTCTCGGTGACCTCCCCCACGGTGGCGGCGAGGCCCATCGCGGTCGTGCCCGGCTCCGTGGAGCCGGCTTCCTCGCTCACGACCGGGGCGGACCGCACCGGCCGGCGCAGTTCGCTGCGGACCTTCACATAGTGGGCGTACTCGTCCGACGCGGCCGTGGTGATGAGGGCCGTGGCGTTGAGGGCCATGGTGCGCAGTTGTTCGAGGTTGAGCCGCTGGCCGACAGCGGCGAGTTCCGGGCGGTGTGGGGCGGAGCGCAGCGCCTCATCGAGGATCCGCTCGTATTCCTGGCGGTCCTCGCTCAGCAGGTGCTGCGGAACGCTGTTCATCTGCATCCCCCGATGCTCCGTAGGGCTGGTGGCTCGCACGCTGACGAGCCGTCGGGCAGAAACGGAGGGGAGCCTGCTACGGATAAGCCGATGGTAGAGCGGCGACGGCACGCCGTGACAGGGGGTTTCCAGAAATTGGCCCCTGTCCGGAGTGGTCCGTCGGCCGGACGCCTGTCCGGTGAACGCTCAGATGTCCAGCGGAAGTTGTTGGACCAGCAGCTTTCCGGCCATGGTCACTCCGCCGTCCATCGCGATGGCCAGACCGTCGGCGTAGACGTGCGGTCCTTCGATGACGGGACCCGCTCCGGCCTCGCCGTCCTCCGGGCCCACCTCGCCCAGGAGGTAGGGGATGGGGCTGTGGCCGTGGACGACGCGGTTGCCGCCGTACGCCCCGAGCAGTTCGCGGACCGCCTCGGCGCCCTCGTCGCGGAAGGCGAAGCGCCGGGTGAACTTGCGGAACAGGTCCCAGCAGTCCTCGGCGTCGTTGCGGGTGAGGGTTTCGCGGACGGTGTCGTTGACCGCTTCGATGGAGTCGCCGTAGTCGAGGTAGGCGGTGGTGTCGGAGTGCACCAGGAGGTGTCCGTCGACCAGTTCCATGGCGTCGAGGCGGGCCATCCACTGCAGGTGGTGGTCCTGGAGTCGGTCCATGTCGGTCTTCTGGCCGCCGTTGAGGAGCCAGGCGGCCTGGAAGGTGGCGGTGCCGGCGCCGGAGCTGACCGGGGTGTCGCCGAACCGCTTGGCACCGAGGAGCAGCAGCTCGTGGTTGCCCATGAGCGCCTTGCAGTAGCCGCCGGCGGCGGCGGCCTCGGCGGACAGCCGCATCACGAGGTCGATCACGCCGATGCCGTCCGGGCCGCGGTCGGTGAAGTCGCCGAGGAACCACAGGCGCGAGGTGCCGGCCGACCAGTTTCCGGCTGCGTCGACGAGGCCCTTGGCCTGGAGCGCGGCGAGGAGCTGGTCGAGGTAGCCGTGCACGTCCCCGACCACGTACAGCGGGCCGGGTCCGGCGCCGGGTGCCGGGGCGGGTGCGCCGGAGGGATCGACGGCGACCTGCTGGGTGTCGCCGCGGTTGATGACCGGCAGATCGCGCTGCGTGGGCGTGTACCCCTCGGAGAACTCTCCCGGGAACTCCGCCGGAGCCTCCCCCGACGCGTACGGGGCGGACTCTCCCGCCGCGTACCGCGCAGTCATGGGTCCGGCGCTCTCGCCGTGAGGCGTGTTCTGCGCATACGGACCGGTCTCGTGGACGTACCCGGGCACCCGGAAGTCGCGCAACGTCGCCGTCCGCACCACCTCGGGTCCCTGACCGGCCCCCTGAGTCATCGACCCCTCCACCACCATCGCGCCGCATCTGCACCGGTTCGGACTGCCTGGTCGCAGCGGCCCGCGGTGTCGTCCGCCCATCATAGGAATGCGGATCGCGCCATGTGATGACCCAGGGGTGGTGAATCGGAACAGGAGCCCAGTTCACCGCGGTTTTCGCCCGAATTGGGCGGGGCTCGCCCCGCCCGATTCGGATCGTTCCTCAGCCCTGCTCGGGTGATCGGGGCGGACTGACGGTCGTCCGGGGCGACCGCCGCTGCGACGAGGTCCGCACGATCAGCTCCGTGGGTATCACCTGCTCGACCGGTTGGTCCGATTCGACCCCTTCGATGGCGTCGATCAGCAACTGGACGACCGCCGTGCCGATTCTGCGCGGTTTGAGGGACAGCGTCGTGACGGGCGGCTCGGTGCTGGCGTAGACGTTCGACTCGCTGCAGCACACCAGAAGCAGGTCGTCGGGTACGCGCAGACCGTAGCGGCGGGCGGCCGCCAGCAGGTCGGTGCCGTTCGGGTCGAAGAGGCCGTAGACGGCGTCCGGCCGGTCGGGCCGGGCGAGGAGCCGGTCGGCGGCCACCGCTCCGGCGCACGGATCGTGCGCCGGATACGCCTCGTACACCGGATCCTGGCCCACGCGCTCGCACCAGCGCAGGTACGCGGTGGTGGAGAGGCGGGTGTACGTGTCCGTGGTGGTGCCGGTGAGGAGGCCGATGCGGCGGGCGCCGGCGTCGGCCAGGTGGTCGAGGATGCCGAGGACGGCGGCCTCGTGGTCGTTGTCCACCCAGGCGGTGACCGGGAGCGATCCCACGGGCCGCCCGTCGGAGACGACGGGCAGCCCCTGGCGGACCAGCTCGCTGACGACCGGATCCTGGTCGGACGGGTCGATGACCACGGTTCCGTCCAGGGCGACGTTCGACCACACGTCGTGGCGGGACGTCGCCGGGAGGATGACCAGGGCGTATCCCCGGGCGAGCGCGGCCGAGGTGGCGGCTCTGGCCATCTCGGCGAAGTACGCGAACTCGGTGAAGGTGAAAGGTTCATCCCCGTACGTGGTGACGGTCAGGCCGATCAGGCCCGACTTGCCGGTACGGAGGGTTCGGGCCGCGGCCGAGGGGCGATACCCCAGCCGGTCGGCGACTTCGCGGACATGGCGTCGGGTGGCGTCCGGGAGCCGTCCCTTGCCGTTGAGGGCGTCGGACACGGTTGTGATGGAGACCCCTGCTGCCGCGGCCACGTCTCTGATACCCGCCCGGCCCGGCCGACCGCCTCGGCGGGAGGTCTCCGCCCGGCTCACCTGGTGCTTCCCTGCTGCTGTCATGGCGAGCCGATAGTAGGGCTCATGCGGTGGGGTAGTGCGGACGCATATGCACGCGTTGACAGGCACGTTTCTGCATGATCGAAATGCGCTAACTCCCTGCGAAGCGAAGGTAGTTGAACAATCCCATCCCGATACGTGACTTGTCGGCGCGTGCGAGCCTGCCAAGCGGGCCATGTTTCGAAGAGGTCTCAACTCACCTGTACGAGGGATGCGCGCCACGGCGCGAGCCACCGGCGCATGTGGTAGCAGTCGACGCGCCCCCTTTTCGTACGACTTCGTACGAGGAAGACCTCCCGGCGGGCGTCCGCGACGGCCCGGGCCGGTGTCGCCGGCGTCCGCGGACGATCACCCGGCGGGCACGTGGCGGTGTCGGGTTGTCCACAGGCCATTCGCAGCGGAGCGGAATCCTCATAAGGTGAGAAGCATTGGTAGCCGGTGGTGGTCATGAGCCGCTGGTGGTCACGAGGAGGACTGCGGTGAGCGACACGAACCCCAAGCTGCGTGCCGAGCTGGCGGGTATCCCCACCTACAAGCCCGGGAAGCCGGCCGCCGCCGGTGGCGCCGTGGCGTACAAGCTGTCCTCCAACGAGAACCCGTATCCGCCGCTTCCGGGTGTGGTGGAGAGCCTGACCGCGGCGGCCGGTTCGTTCAACCGCTACCCGGACATGGCATGCACGGGTCTGATGAACGAGCTGGCGGACCGTTTCGGCGTGCCCGTCTCGCACCTGGCGACGGGCACTGGCTCGGTCGGTGTGGCGCAGCAGCTCCTGCAGTCCACGAGCGGCCCCGGTGACGAGGTCATCTACGCCTGGCGCTCCTTCGAGGCGTACCCGATCATCACGCAGATCAGCGGGGCGACCTCGGTGCGGGTGCCGCTGACCCCGGGCGAGGTGCACGACCTGGACGCGATGGCCGACGCCATCACCGACCGGACGCGGCTGATTTTCGTCTGCAACCCGAACAACCCGACCGGCACGGTGGTCCGCCGGGCCGAGCTGGAGCGGTTCCTGGACCGGGTGCCGAGCGATGTGCTGGTCGTCCTGGACGAGGCGTACCGCGAGTTCATCCGTGACGTCGAGGTGCCGGACGGTGTGGAGATCTACCGTGACCGGCCCAACGTCTGTGTGCTGCGCACGTTCTCCAAGGCGTACGGACTGGCCGGACTCCGGGTCGGTTTCGCGATCGCTCACGAGCCGGTGGCGGCCGCGCTGCGCAAGACGGCGGTGCCGTTCGGTGTGAGCCAGCTCGCCCAGGACGCCGCGGTGGCGAGCCTGCGGGCCGAGGACGAGCTGATCGGCCGGGTCGGCTCGCTGGTCTCCGAGCGCACCCGGGTGGTCGACGCTCTGCGCGGTCAGGGCTGGACGGTGCCCGAGACGCAGGCCAACTTCGTGTGGCTGCGGCTGGGGGAGCGCACCCTCGACTTCGCCGCCCACTGCGAGCAGGCCGGGGTCGTCGTGCGTCCCTTCGCGGGCGAGGGCGTCCGCATCACGATCGGTGAGACCGAGGCGAACGACATCTTCCTGAAGGCGACCGAGAGCTTCCACAAGGAGCTGTAGTCGCCCGATCGACAACCGCCCTCCTTCCCGGACGGGCTCGTCCGTCGCCCGGGAAGGCGGCCGTCGCCGAGTGCGCAGGGGCCCGTACGCGTTGATCGCGTACGGGCCCCTCGGCGTTGGGGCCGTTCGGCCCCGGCTTAAGGACCCCCCACCCCTCCTCCGTCGAACGGGCATGCGTCATAATTGCTTGTGAATGTGAACGCGTTCACAAGCGTGTCCTGTTGCTCCCATGTTGTCCGGGATAAAGCGGGCACACTGCCGCTGTGACAACGGCGACGTAAGGAGACTGACGACGTGGAATTGGCTTTGGCGCCAGAGACCATGGCGCGATGGCAGTTCGGAATCATCACCGTCTACCACTTCTTCTTCGTGCCCCTGACGATCTCGCTCGCGGCACTCGTCGCAGGCCTGCAGACCGCCTGGGTACGCACGGAGAAGCCGAAGTACCTGAGCGCCACCAAGTTCTGGGGCAAGCTGTTCCTGATCAACATCGCGATGGGTGTCGTCACCGGCATCGTCCAGGAGTTCCAGTTCGGCATGAACTGGTCCGCCTACTCGCGCTTCGTCGGTGACATCTTCGGCGCTCCGCTCGCCTTCGAGGCCCTGCTCGCCTTCTTCTTCGAGTCCACCTTCATCGGGCTGTGGATCTTCGGCTGGGACAAGCTGCCGAAGAAGCTCCACCTCGCCTGCATGTGGATGGTCTCCATCGGCACCATGCTGTCCGCGTACTTCATCCTCGCGGCCAACTCGTGGATGCAGCACCCGGTCGGCTACCGCATCAACAAGGCGAAGGGGCGCGCGGAACTCACCGACTTCTGGCACGTGCTGACGCAGAACACCGCGCTCGCCCAGGTGTTCCACACCCTGACCGCCGCCTTCCTGACCGGTGGCGCCTTCATGGTGGGCATCGCCGCCATCCACCTGGCCCGCAAGCGGCACGTCGCCGTCATGAAGACCTCGCTGCGCCTCGGCCTGGTCACCGTCGTCATCGCCGGTCTCCTCACGGCGATCAGCGGCGACACCCTCGGCAAGATCATGTTCAAGCAGCAGCCGATGAAGATGGCCGCCGCCGAGGCGCTCTGGGACGGCCAGGACTCCGCGCCCTTCTCGATCTTCGCCTACGGAGATGTCAGCAAGGGCCACAACACCGTCGAGCTGTCGATCCCCGGGATACTGTCGTTCCTCGCCGACGACGACTTCAACTCCTACGTCCCCGGCATCAACGACACGAACAAGGCCGAGCAGGAGAAGTACGGTCCCGGCGACTACCGCCCCATCATCCCGGTCACCTTCTGGGCGTTCCGCTGGATGATCGGCTTCGGCATGGCCTCCTTCGTGATCGGCATCATCGGACTCTGGCTGACCCGCAAGAAGTTCATGCTGCCGCAGCACCTGAGGGTCGGCGAGGACGAGGCACCGCATCTGGTCCTGTTCAAGGACAAGGCGCTGGGCCCGAAGCTCACCAAGTGGGGCTGGCGCATCGCCATCTGGACCCTGGCCTTCCCGCTGATCGCCAACTCCTGGGGCTGGATCTTCACCGAGATGGGCCGTCAGCCGTGGGTCGTGTACGGCGTTCTGCAGACGCGGTACGGGGTCTCCCCCACCGTCTCGCAGGGCGAGGTCATCACCTCCCTGGTCGTCTACTCGCTGATCTACGCGATCCTCGCCGTCATCGAGGTCAAGCTGCTCGCGAAGTACGTCAAGGCAGGACCGCCCGAGCTCACCGAGTCCGACCTCAACCCGCCCACCAGGATCGGCGGCGACTCCAGGGACGCCGACAAGCCGATGGCCTTCTCCTACTAGGCTCGGGGAGCTGCTGAGTCATGGAACTTCACGACGTCTGGTTCGTCCTCATCGCGATCCTCTGGATCGGATACTTCTTCCTGGAGGGCTTCGACTTCGGGGTCGGCATCCTCACCAAGCTGCTGGCCCGCGACCGCGTCGAGAAGCGGGTGCTGATCAACACGATCGGCCCCGTGTGGGACGGCAACGAGGTCTGGCTGCTCACGGCCGGCGGCGCGACCTTCGCGGCCTTTCCCGAGTGGTACGCCACGCTCTTCTCGGGCTTCTATCTGCCCCTGCTGATCATCCTGGTCTGCCTGATCGTGCGGGGCGTCGCCTTCGAGTACCGGGCGAAGCGGCCCGAGGAGCACTGGCAGCGCAACTGGGAGACGGCGATCTTCTGGACCTCGCTGATCCCCGCGTTCCTGTGGGGTGTGGCCTTCGGCAACATCGTGCGCGGGGTGAAGATCGACCGGAACTTCGAGTACGTGGGCAACTTCTGGGATCTGCTCAACGTGTACTCGATCCTCGGCGGTCTGGTGACGCTCACTCTGTTCACCTTCCACGGAACGGTGTTCGTCGGGCTCAAGACGGTCGGAGACATCCGGGAGCGGGCCCGCAAGCTCGCGCTGCGGGTCGGACTGGCGACCGCCCTGCTGGCGCTGGCCTTCCTCATCTGGACGCAGATCGACAATGGCGACGGCGCATCACTGGTGGCGCTGGTCGTGGCCGTGGTCGCGCTGGTCGCGGCGCTGGCGATGGTCAACGCCGGCCGGGAGGGATGGGCGTTCATCCTCTCGGGGCTCACCATCGTGGCCGCCGTGGCGATGCTCTTCCTGTCGCTCTTCCCGGACGTCATGCCGTCCTCGCTCAACGAGGACTGGAGCCTCACGGTCTCCAACGCCGCGTCGAGCCACTACACCCTGACGATCATGACCTGGTGTGCCGTGATCGCCACCCCGATCGTCCTGCTCTACCAGAGCTGGACCTACTGGGTGTTTCGCAAGCGCATCGGCACGCACCACATCGCCGTGGACGCGTCGCACTGAATCCGATGGATCGGCATGTTTCACGTGAAACGTGCCCTGATGGGCCAAAGGTGTGTTTCACGTGAAACCTATCGATCCGCGCCTCCTCCGGTACGCCCGGGCCACCCGCCGCTTCCTTGTCGCGGTCGTGGGGCTGGGCGTCGCCGGAGCGGCTCTGGTCATCGCTCAGGCGATGCTCATCGCCGACGTGGTGGTCGGCGCCTTCCAGCACGGACACTCCGCCGCCGAACTGCGCACTCCGCTGATCCTGTTGACGGTGGTGGCGCTCGGGCGGGCGCTGGTGGCCTGGCTCACCGAGCTCGCCGCGCACCGCGCGAGTGCCGCGGTCAAGTCGGAGCTCAGGGGACGGCTGCTGGAGCGGGCCGCGTCGCTCGGGCCCGGCTGGCTCAGCGGCCAGCGAACGGGCTCCCTCGTCGCCCTCGCGACCCGCGGTGTCGATGCGCTCGACGACTACTTCTCCCGCTATCTGCCGCAGTTGGGTCTCGCGGTGGTGGTCCCGGTCGCCGTGCTCGCGCGGATCGTCACCGAGGACTGGATGTCCGCGGCCATCATCGTCGCCACCCTGCCGCTCATCCCCCTGTTCATGGTGCTGATCGGCTGGGCCACACGCAGCCACATGGACCGCCAGTGGCGGATGCTGTCCCGGCTCTCCGGACACTTCCTCGACGTGGTCGCAGGACTGCCCACGCTCAAGGTGTTCGGCCGGGCCAAGGCGCAGGCCGAGTCGATCCGGAAGATCACCGGTGAGTACCGGCAGGCGACCATGAGGACGCTCCGCATCGCCTTCCTGTCGTCCTTCGCCCTGGAACTGCTCGCCACCATCTCGGTCGCCCTGGTCGCGGTGACCATCGGCATGCGGCTCGTCCACGGCGAGATGGATCTGTACGTGGGGCTCGTCATCCTCGTGCTGGCGCCCGAGGCCTATCTGCCGCTCAGGCAGGTGGGAGCCCAGTACCACGCCGCCGCCGAGGGGCTCGCGGCCGCCGAGGCGATCTTCGAGGTGCTGGAGACCCCCGCGCCGAGGTCCGGTTCGCGGATCGTGCCCGCGGGGGAGATCGTCTTCGACGGCGTGACCGTGCGCTACCCGGGACGCACCACCGACGCGGTCTCGGACGTCTCCTTCACCGTCGAGCCCGGTGAGACGGTCGCCCTCGTCGGCCCCAGCGGCGTGGGCAAGTCGACCCTGCTGAACGTTCTGCTCGGGTTCGTGGAGCCCACCGCCGGCCGCGTGAGCGCCGGGGGAGCCGATCTCACGGACGCCGACCTCGTCGCATGGCGCTCGCGGATCGCCTGGGTGCCGCAGCGTCCCCACCTGTACGCCGGAACCATCGCCGAGAACGTACGGCTGGCACGGCCCGACGCCGACGACGCGGCGCTGCGCCGGGCGCTCGCCGACGCCGGCGCGGCGGAGTTCGTGGACGCCCTGCCCGCCGGGGTGGACACGGTCCTTGGCGAGGACGGCGCCGGCCTGTCGGCCGGGCAGCGCCAACGCCTGGCCCTCGCGCGGGCGTTCCTCGCGGACCGGCCCGTGCTGCTGCTCGACGAGCCGACGGCCTCGCTCGACGGGGCGACCGAGGCCGAGGTCGTCGCGGCGGTCCGGCGGCTGGCCGTGGGGCGGACCGTCCTGCTGGTCGTGCACCGGCCGGCCCTCCTGGACGTCGCGGACCGGGTGGTCCGCCTGGAGGCCGCCGTCGTCGGCGCGCCGAGGCCCGCGCCCGAGGCCGGCTCCTCCGGCTCCCCGAAGCCGACGGACAGCACCCAGCCGCCCGCGCCGGAGAGCCTGTCCCCGGCCGAGGCACCCGTCGTGATGCCCCGGGGCCGCGACGGCGTGCTCGCCCGGGTCCGGGCGATGGCGGCACCCCGGCGGGGGCCGCTCGCGCTCGCCCTGCTCCTCGGCAGCCTCGCGCTCGGGAGCGCCGTCGGCCTGATGGCGACCTCCGGCTGGCTCATCTCACGAGCCTCCCAGCAGCCGCCCGTCTTCTACCTGATGGTGGCCGTCACGGCCACCCGGACGTTCGGCATCGGCCGGGCGGTGTTCCGGTACGCGGAACGGCTCGTCTCGCACGACGCCGTGCTGCGGATGCTGGCCGACACCCGGGTCGCCGTCTACCGGCGCCTGGAACGGCTCGCGCCCGCCGGACTGCGGACCACCCGGCGCGGCGACCTGCTGTCGCGACTCGTCGCCGATGTCGACGCCCTCCAGGACTACTGGCTGCGCTGGCTGCTGCCGGCCGGAGCCGCGGTCCTGGTCTCCGCCGCCTCCGCCGGGTTCACCGCCTGGCTGCTCCCCGAAGCCGGCGCCGTGCTCGCCGTCGGTCTGCTGGCCGCCGGAGCCGGAGTCCCCCTGGTGACCGGTGCCGTCGCGCGCCGCGCCGAACGCCGGCTGGCCCCCGCCCGCGGGGCGCTGGCCACCCAGGTGGCCGATCTGCTCACGGGGACCGCCGAACTGACCGTCGCGGGCGCGCTGCCCGCCCGTACCGCCCAGGCGCGGCAGGCCGACGGCGTCCTCACGAGGATCGCCTCCCGCGCCGCCACCGCGACCGCACTCGGCGACGGACTCACGGCACTGGTCTCCGGGCTCACCGTCGCGGCCACCGCCCTGGTCGGCGCCCAGGCGGTCGCCGCGGGCCGCCTGAACGGCGTGCTCATGGCCGTTGTCGTCCTCACCCCGCTCGCCGCCTTCGAGGCCGTCATGGGACTGCCGCTCGCCGTCCAGTACCGGCAGCGGGTGCGCAAGAGCGCCGAGCGCGTGTACGAGGTGCTGGACGCCCCCGATCCCGTACGCGAGCCCGCACAGCCGCGGCCGGCGCCCGCGTCGCCGTTCCCGCTCCGCGTGTCCGGGCTGCGGGCCCGGTACGCGGGCCAGGACCGGGACGCGCTGGCCGGACTCGACCTGACCCTCGAAGAGGGCCGCAGGATCGCCGTGGTCGGCACCTCCGGAGCCGGCAAGACGACGCTCGCGCAGGTGCTGCTGCGGTTCCTGGACCCCGAAGCCGGGACGTTCACGCTCGCGGGGGCGGACGCGTACGGCATGGACGGGGACGCCGTGCGCCGGCTGATCGGGCTGTGTGCCCAGGACGCGCACCTCTTCGACAGCACCGTGCGCGAGAACCTGCTGCTCGCCCGCAAGGACGCGAACGGGGCCGCGCTGCGCGAAGCGCTCGGGCGGGCCCGCCTCCTCGACTGGGTGGACGCCCTGCCCGCCGGGCTCGACACCCCGATCGGAGAACACGGGGCACGGCTGTCCGGCGGTCAGCGCCAGCGGCTCGCCCTGGCCCGTGCGCTGCTCGCCGACTTCCCCGTGCTCGTCCTCGACGAACCGGCGGAACACCTCGACCTGCCGACGGCCGACGCGCTCACCGCGGACCTGCTGGCCGCGACCGAGGGCCGTACGACCCTGCTGATCACGCACCGGCTGGCCGGACTCGACGCCGTGGACGAGGTGATCGTGCTCGCGCGCGGGCGCGTGGTCCAGCGCGGTCCGTTCGCCGAGCTGGCGGCCGTCGAGGGGCCGCTGCGGGAGATGGCGGAACGCGAGACCGCCGCGGACCGGCTGGTGGGCGTTGTGGCCCCCCACTAGGCTCGAGGCATGTCAGCGGCGAGGGGCTCCCCCGTGCCGGGCGGCGACGACACGGGCGCGGCGGCTCGTGCCTCCGGAGGGCCGGCCGGTGAGCCGGACGCCCGGGTCCCACGGCTGCTGGAGGCCGTGCGGTCGGTCGGATCGGGACTGGAACTGCACTCCAAGCTCGGCCGGATCTGCGAGACGGCCGCCGAACTCACCGACGCGCGGTACGCGGCCATCGGAGTCGTGGACGAGAGCGGCGAGGGCCTCTCGGACTTCGTCCAGCGCGGCGTCGACGAGGAGACCGCCCGCCGGATCGGCCGGAGGCCCGACGGCCACAAGGGGCTGCTGGGCGCGCTCATCCGCGACCCCGATCCGGTGCGCCTGGCGAACCTGACCGACGACCCGCGCTCCTGCGGCTTCCCGGCCGGCCATCCGGCGATGCGCAGCTTCCTCGGCGTACCGATCCGGGTCCAGGGGGAGATCTTCGGAAACCTGTACCTCACCGAGAAGCGCGACGGCGGCGCCTTCGACGACGACGATCTCCACATGGTCCGGGTGCTCGCCACGGAGGCGGGTATCGCCATCGGCAACACCCGCCTGTACGAAGCGGCCAAGCAGCGGGAGCGCTGGATCGACGGCTCGGTGGCCGTCACCACCGCGCTGCTGGCGGGCGGCGACGCCGAGGACGCGCTGCAGATCGTCGCCGAACAGGCCCGCCGGCTCTCCGGTTCCGCGGCCGGGATCGTGCTGCTCCCCGCCGAGGAGGGCGGCCTGGAGGTCGTCGCGGTGGCCGCGGACCACCCGTCCGACGCGCTGGGCGTGATCGTTCCGCCGGAGAGCGAACTGGTCGCCGAACTCCGCGACGGGAACCCGGTGTTCCTGGCGGACGCGTCCGCCGACCCGCGGCTGCGGACGGATCTCACCCACGGATACGGGCCCGTCATGATGCTCCCCCTGGAGAGCGACGGCAGGGTCCTCGGCGCCCTCCTGACCCCGAGGCCGCGCGACGGACGCCAGTTCACCGAGACCGAGCGGACCGTCGCCACGCAGTTCGCCTCCCAGGCGGCCCTGGCGCTGATGATGGCCGAGACCCAGCGCGACCGGGAACGGCTCGCGGTGTACGAGGACCGCGACCGGATCGCCCGCGATCTGCACGACCTGGTCATCCAGCGGCTGTTCGCCACCGGGATGATGCTGGAGAGCGCGCAGCGCCGGTCGAACGTGCCCGAGGTGCGGCGCGGTGTCGGCAAGGCGGTCGACGAACTCGACGTCACCATCCAGGAGATCCGCACCGCGATCTTCGCGCTCCGGCAGGGCCCCGCCGAGACGCCGTCCGGGCTGCGCACCCGCGTCCTGCGCGAGATCAACATGGCCGCCGTCCCCCTCGGGTTCCACCCCGGACACCACTTCACCGGGCCGGTCGACACGCAGGTCGGCGAACTCACCGCCAAGAACCTCATCGCCGCGCTGCGCGAAGCCCTCTCGAACGCCTTCCGGCACGCGGGGGCCTCCCGGATCGAGGTGTCCGTCGACGCGGACGTCCCGCTCCCGGACGGGCGGCCCGGTGTGCGTCTCGCGGTCGCGGACGACGGGGTCGGCATTCCCAAGGGCGGCCGGCGCAGCGGTCTGAAGAACCTCAAGCGGCGGGCCGAGTCGCTGGGCGGGGAGAGTTGGTACGGGACCGGGCTCGGCGGGGACGGCGGCGGTACGACGGTGGTGTGGCAGGTGCCGCGCTGAATCGCCTTGCGCGGATGCCTCGTGAGGAGCCGTCAGGCCCGGCCGCTGGGCCATTCGTGACGTCCTGTCCCCCAGGTGTACCCCTTGAACGGGCCGGGCCCGAAGGCGCGGGCCACGATCGCTGTCATGCGCTCCTCTCGCCGCCATCCCCTTCTCGTACCCGCTCTGCTGTCCGCTCTCGTGACCCTCGCGGCCTGGCCGGCGGTGGCCGACGGTGACGGCGACGGCGCGGACCTCGACATCAGCGCCCAGGTGGCGCGGCTGTACGAGGACGCCTCGGTCGCGACGGGACAGTACGAGGCGGGGCGGCAGGACGCCGAGGCGCAGCGCGGCCGGGCGGAACAGGCCGAGCGCCGTCTCGTCCGGGAGCGGCAGGAGATCGCGGTGCTGCACGAGGACCTGGGCCGTATCGTGCGCGCCCAGTACCGGCAGGGCGGCGGGCTGCCGTACACGGCACAGATCCTGTTCGCGAAGGACCCCGACGGTCTGATGCGCGGTCAGCACGCCGTGCGGCGGGCCGATCTGGCCGTCGCCGGCGCCGTCGCGAAGAGCCGGAGTGCCGAGGTGCGGCTCGCGGCGGACGAGGCGAAGGCCCGCTCCGAGTGGCAGGTGCTGGAGAAACGGAGGGGGGAACTCGCCGCGGTCAAGCGGACGATCGAGGCCAAGCTGGACGAGGCGAGGTCGGCGCTGCAGAGCCGGGCGGACGCCTCCGTGGCCGCCGGTTCCTGTCGCGGGGCGGTCCGTCTCGACCAGCCGCCGACGGCGTTCACGAACGCGTGGGTCGCGCCGGTGGAGACGTACGAACTCTCCGCGGGATTCGGCAGCGGAGGCGAGCACTGGGCGCACCGGCACACCGGGCAGGACTTCGCCGTGCCCATCGGCACCCCGGTGCGGGCGGCCGGGGCCGGCCGGGTGGTGAGGGTGTCCTGCGGCGGCGCGTTCGGCATCGAGGTCGTGGTCGAGCACCCCGACGGCTACTACACGCAGTACGCGCATCTCGCGTCGGTCGCCGTCGACCAGGGGCAGCGGGTCGCGACCGGCGAGTGGATCGGCCAGTCGGGCACGAGCGGCAACTCGACCGGTCCGCATCTGCACTTCGAGGTGCGGGTGACGCCGGACATGGGATCGGCGGTCGACCCGGTCCCGTGGCTGGCGGAACACGGGGTCGTCGTCTAGGTCCGGGCCCGTCGAGTCCTCCGGCACGGATGCCGGAGGACCTCCGTCGGATCGGGCCAGGGCTACGCGCGGTCCGCCAGGATCCTCTCGATCACGACCGCCACACCGTCCTCGTTGTTCGCGACCGTGCGGCCGGAGGCGGCGGCGATCACGGCGGGGTGGGCGTTGCCCATGGCGTACGACCGGCCCGCCCAGGTGAGCATCTCGACGTCGTTCGGCATGTCACCGAAGGCGACGACCTCCTCGGGCGTGATGCCCCGCTCGGCGCAGCACAGCGCGAGGGTGCTGGCCTTGGAGATGCCGGGACCGCTGATCTCCAGCAGGGCGCTGGGGCTCGACCGGGTCACGTTCGCCCGGTCCGCGATGGCGGGGCGGGCGACGGCGAGGAATTCGTCCGGGTCCATCTCCGGGTGGAACGCGAGCACCTTGAGCACCGGCTGATCGGCGTCCAGCGCGTCCTCGGCGAGGAGCTTCTCGGCGGGCAGGACGATCTCCGGGGGTTCCATGTGCATGAGGGGGTAGCCCGGTTCGAGGTGGAGGCCGTACGTCCGCTCGACGGCGCACACCGTGCCGGGCGCGGCGGTCCGCAGGATCCGGATGACGTCCAGCGCGGTGTCGGGCGTCAGTTCACGGATCTTGACGAAGCGGTGGCTGCCGGGGCCGCCGTGCAGGTCGACCACGGCGGCGCCGTTGCCGACGATGGCCAGGCCGTGCCCGTGGACGTGGTCGCTGACGACGTCCATCCAGCGGGCCGGGCGGCCGGTGACGAAGAAGACCTCGATGCCGGCCTGCTCGGCGGCGGCGAGGGCGGCGATCGTGCGGTCGGACACCGATTTGTCGTCGCGCAACAGAGTGCCGTCGAGGTCCGTGGCGATCAGCCGGGGCGGGACGGTGGAGGCCGGAGTCTCGGGCCGGCGAGTCGCTGAGGTCACGTGGTCATTCTCCCGCATATATGCGCACGGCCGTGCGGCGGTCCGCACACTTGAGTGGTTACCGTCCTCACCCCGGTTCACGCCGTCTCATCCCGGCTCACCTCGCGTCACCCTCGCCCCGCCCGGGCCGCCACCGCCCGGACCGTCACCGCCCGGGTGTCGTCCCGCTCGTCCCCTCGCCCCGCCCCGCCGTGCCGTCGCATCGGCGGGACCACGGGCACGGCGGCCGGGTTCAGCGGAGCTGGGCCACCGCTTCCATGGCGATCCGCTCGAAGACCTTGGGGTCGGCGGCGAAGTCCGAGTCGGGGATCGGCCAGTGGACGACGATGTCCGTGACGCCCAGTTCGGCGTGCCGGCCGGCGAAGTCGACGAACGCGTCGACGGACTCCAGGGGCTGGCCACGGTCGGGGGTGAAGCCGGTGAGCAGGATCTTGTCGAGCTCCGCCACGTCCCTGCCGATCTCGGCGCAGGCGTCGGCGAGCTTGCCGATCTGTCCGCGAATGGCCTGAACCGACTGTTCGGGGGTGCCCGTCTCGTACAGCTTCGGGTCGCCGGTCGTCACCCACGCCTGCCCGTGCCGGGCGGCGAGCTTCAGTCCGCGCGGGCCGGTGGCGGCCACGGCGAACGGCAGCCGGGGGCGCTGGACGCAGCCCGGGATGTTGCGGGCCTCGTGCGCCGAGTAGAAGTTGCCGCCGTAGGAGACGGAGTCCTCGGTGAGGAGGCGGTCGAGCAGGGGCACGAACTCGGCGAAGCGGTCGGCGCGCTCCCGCGGGGTCCACGGCTCCTGGCCGAGCGCGGTGGCGTCGAAACCGGTGCCGCCGGCTCCGATGCCCAGCGTGATCCGGCCGTCGGAGATGTCGTCGAGGGAGACCAGATCCTTGGCGAGGGTCACCGGGTGCCGGAAGTTCGGCGAGGTCACGAGTGTGCCGAGGCGCAGCCGGTCGGTGACGGCGGCCGCGGCGGTCAGTGTCGGCACGGCCCCGAACCAGGGGCCGTCGCGGAAGGTCCGCCAGGAGAGGTGGTCGTAGGTGAACGCGGTGTGGAAGCCGAGCTGCTCCGCGCGCTGCCATGCGGAACGCCCGCCCTCGTTCCAGCGGACGTACGGCAGGATCACGGTGCTCAGACGCAGACTCATGCGTCGAGCGTAGACGGATCCGCGGCGCGCTCGCCTCAGGGCGGTCCGAGGGCCTGCCCGAGGGCTTGCCTAGGGGCCCGCGCGGCGTCCGGTCGTGCGTCCGGCGGCGGTATCGTCCGGCGCTCAGGATCAGTGAGGAGCGGGAAACCGCAGATAGCGCGCGGGTACGGCAGCGGTCAGCCAGACTCCGTTGGCGCTGACGTGGAAGACATGGCCGTCACGGTGCATGGCGGCGGCGTCCACGGAGAGGATGACCGGCCGGCCGCGGCGGGCGCCGACGCGGGTGGCCGTCTCCCGGTCCGCCGAGAGGTGCACGTCGTGCCGGTTCATGGGGCGCAGGCCCTCGGCGCGGATCGCGTCCAGGCTGCGGGCCACGGTCCCGTGGAAGAGGTACGCCGGCGGGGTCGCCGGGGGCAGTCCGAGGTCGACCTCGACGGAGTGGCCCTGGCTGGCCCGGATCCGGGTCCCCTCGACGGCGAAGCGCCGCTTGTCGTTCGTGGCCACCACGTGGTCGAGCTCGGCGCGGGTGATCCGGAAGCCGTGCGCGGTGGCCGCTGAGAGCAGCGTGTCGATCTCGACCCAGCCGCCCTCGCCGAGCGTGAGCCCGATCCGCTCGGGCTGGTGCCGCAGATGCTTCGAGAGGTACTTCGACACCTTCACGGTGCGTCGTTCGTCCATCGGTTCATCGGCCCGTCTTTCCGTCCGATCATCCGCCTGCTCATGTTCTTTCATCCTCCCAGCGTGCCTGGAGAGAGGCGGATCACGCATTTGATTTTGAGTCGGAGGTTTGATCCACAACCAAGTGACGTTATCCACAGGCGAATTGACGAATCTGTGGACAACGAGCCCGCGATTTACGGTGGTTCGTCAACAACTGGGGACAGAGGCCCGTTTGCCGCCAGTCGGTCCAACGTCCGCGTCTGCAGCTCCCGTTCGGTCGCGGCGGTCACGAACTCCGCCGCCTGCTCGACGCCAACCAGGCGCTCCACGGCTCGCATTGTCCCGGCGGCCACCTCCACCGCACGCGTGCCTTCGGGCTCCACCGGCGACTGCCCCGCCACGAGGTGGTTTCTCAGATGCCGGGTGGCGAACATCCTCATGGCTCTGGCCAGTTCGGCGTCCACCGTCTGCTGTGCGAGCGGTCGCAGCCGTCGTACGAGCGAGGCCGCCTCGGCCGCGTCCGCGTCGCTCGGCGGACGTTCCTCCAGATAGCGCGCGAAGACGTGCTCCGTCGTGAACTCCAGGAAACGGGAGGCGATGTGCTCGACCTGGCCCCTCAACTCCCGCAGATGGCAGGTGATCGCGGACAGCGGAACACCCGCACGGTGCAACTCGACCGCGGCGGACAGCTCTTGAGGGCTCGGGACGAGGAAGGTGTCCTCGTCGCCCGGAACGGGCTCCAGCACACCCAGCTCCACCGCTTCCGCCACCGCAGCGTCGTCGGGACGGCCCCCGAACCGCTCCACCAGCTCGGTCCGCGAGATCCGGGCCGCCTCCTCGTCGGTCCACGGCCCGTGGACCTCCGCGACCAGGCCGAGTATCCCGCCCAGCCCCCGGCCCGCGTCCCAGGCCTCCAGCAGCTCCTTGATCGAGGCCAGTGTGTAGCCGCGGTCCAGGAGGTCGGCGATCTGCCGCAACCGCGCCAGGTGGGCGTCCGCGTACACGTTGGCGCGCCCGCGCCGCTCGGGTCGGGGCAGCAGCCCGCGGTCCTGATAGGCACGGATCGTCCGGACCGTGGCGCCGCTGCGGTGCGCCAGGTCCTCGATGCGGTACGCGACACCGCCGGGCTCGTCGCTCATCTCTCCCGCCCTCCCGGCTCCGCGCAGCGGCCGCCCGCCCGATCGCCCCTGTCGCCGACGGCGGGCCGCCCGCTCACGGGGGCGGCTCCACGTGTGCGGTTCACAAGGGTGGCTCCATGCGGGCGATCGCGCGCAGTGCCCGGGGCGCGAAGCGGTGCAGCAGATGGGCGCCGCGCGCCTCCGGGGTGACCGGAACCACCGCCTCGTCGCGGACGACCGCGCGCAGGATCGCGTCGGCGACCTTCTCCGGCGGGTAGTTGCGCAGTCCGTAGAGCCGCGACGACTTCTTCTGGCGCCGCTTCTCCTCGGCCGCGTCGACCCCGGCGAATCGCGTGGTCGCGGTGATGTTCGTGTTGACGAAGCCGGGACAGACCGCCGAGACGCCGATGTCCTTCCCCGCCAGCTCCGCGCGCAGACACTCGCTGAGCATCAGCACGGCCGCCTTGGAGGTGCTGTAGGCGGGCAGCGCCTTGGAGGGCTGGTACGCCGCCGCCGAGGCGATGTTGACGATGTGTCCGCCCTGCCCGCGCTCGGCCATCTGCTTTCCGAAGAGCCGGCAGCCGTGGATCACCCCCCACAGATTGACGTCGAGGACCTTCCTCCAGTCCTCCGCCGTGGTGTCGAAGAACGAACCGGAGAGTCCGATGCCGGCGTTGTTCACCAGCACGTCCACCACGCCGTACTCGCCGGCGACCTTGTCGGCGAGCTTCTCCATGGCCTGCTCGTCGCCGACGTCGGCCGTCTCCGGCCAGGCCGCGGGCGAGCCGATCAGCCGGGCCATCTCCGCCGTGCGGGCCGCGGCCTCCGCGTCCCGGTCGACGGCCACCACGCGCGCGCCCGCCTCGGCGAACGCGAACGCCGTGGCCCGGCCGATGCCGCTGCCGGCGCCGGTGACCAGCACGAGCTGTCCGCCGAACCGGTCCGCGTACCTGCCGGTGGCCGTCGGCTCGGGTGCGGGCACCCCGGCCTCGCGGCCCTCGTGGACGGTCACGAACTCGGATATCCAGGAGGCCAGTTGGTCGGGCCGGGTCCGCGGGATCCAGTGCTTGGCCGGGAGCGTGCGCCGCACCGCGTCGGGGGCCCACTTCTCCAGTTCGTCGTAGAGCCGCTCGGAGAGGAAGGCGTCCCCCAGCGGCGTGACGAGCTGCACGGGCGCGTGCGCGTACGCGTCGTCGCGGGGGCGGCCGAGCCGGGACCGGACGTTGTCGCGGTAGAGCCACGCTCCGTGCGCCGCGTCGGACGGCAGCGACGCGGTCGGGTAGTCGCCCGCGGGCACCTTCTCGATCCGCTGGAGGATCTTCGGCCACCGCCTGCCCAGGGGGCCGCGCCAGGCCAGCTCGGGCAGCACCGGCGTGTGCAGCATGTACACGTACCAGGACTTGGCGCCCTGCCCGAGGAGCTGGCCGATCCTTCGCGGAGTGGGCCGCCGCACCCGCCGCTTGATCCAGTGGCCGAAGTGGTCCAGGGACGGACCGGACATCGACGTGAAGGACGCGATCCGGCCCTGGGTGCGGGCGACCGTGACGAACTCCCACGACTGCACCGAGCCCCAGTCGTGGCCCACGAGATGCACCGGCTCGCCGGGGCTGACCGCGTCGATCACCGCCAGGAAGTCGTCGGTCAGCTTCTCCAGGGTGAACCCGCCGCGCAGGGGCCGCGGCGCCGTCGACCGGCCGTGCCCCCGTACGTCGTACAGCACGACATGGAAGCGGTCGGCGAGCCGCTCGGCGACCTCGGACCACACCTCCTTGGAGTCCGGATAGCCGTGCACGAGCACCACCGTCGGCTGCCTGTCGTCACCCAGCTCGGCGACACACAGGTCGACCCCGCCCGTCCGTACCCGGCGCTCGCGCGCGCCCACGAGACTCACTTGTCCTCCGCCCAGCGCCGCACGTGCGGCAGATCGTCGTCGAGCCAGAACGCGCTCTGTTCGGGGTCCCGGGAGTCCGTGACGACCAGGATCTCCTCGAACTTCGCGCCCGTACCCCGGAATCCGAGATGCGGTTCGACCGCCCACAGCCCCGGCCGGGGCGGGTGGTCGGAAAACGTGTACGGCGACCACAGCGGGGACCAGCCCTCCCGGTGCCCGCGCAGAGCGTCGCCCGCCAGCCCCTTGAGGGACTGGACCCCGAACCCGAACAGACGCGGCGACCAGGGCCGCTCCCGCACCCGGTCCACCTTGTGCGCGATCACGCCGAACGGATACGCCCGGTGCCGGTTGGCGTGGCCCTGCCGCACCATCAGCCGGTCCACGTCCTCGTAGATCTCCCGCAGCGACCGCCGCTCGCGCACCTCGCGCAGGATCAGCTCGCGGTGCGCCTCCAGGTCGGCCATGAGTCTGTCCTGGACGGGGTTCGGACCCAGCGAGCCCGAGTAGCCGATGTCCGCGGTGAAACCACCGTGCACCGGCGCCATGTCGAGGATGAACGGCATCCCCGGCTCCAGCCGGCGATCGGTCGGGAAGAACTGCAGCGGGATCCGGAAGCCGGCGAAGGCCGTGCGGTCACCGAACCAGGCGAACGGCAGATGGAACCAGTCCCGCACCCCGTGCTCCCGCAGCCACACCCGCTGCATGCGCGCCGCCTCCCGCTCGGTGACGCCGGGCTTCAACTGCGCCGCGACCGCCTCCGCGCAGGCGTACGCCAGACGCTGGACCTCCCGGAACCCCCGCAGCTCCGCCGAGAGTTCACCCGTCATCGCCGTCGTCATGCCACCGCCCCACCTACTCCGCACCGACTGCGGTACGTGCCCGTAACGTGACACTGGCGAATGTGACAGTTGTTAGAGGCTGCGTCAATAGGCCCGGACCGCCTGTGGACGACCCGCCCGGACGGGACCGCGCGGCACGCGGAAGCCGTACCTGAGGCTGACCCCTACGGGCCCGTACGACTGGAGGCTGACGCGGATCCACCTCCGTGGGCTGACGACCCCTGTGGTGTGCGCCACTACCGTCGAACCGTGACTGTGATCGCGACCGAAAGCCTGAGCAAGCGGTACCCCCGGGTGACCGCGCTTGACCGGCTCTCCGTGGACGTCGGGCCCGGTGTGACCGGACTCGTCGGAGCCAATGGAGCCGGCAAGTCCACACTGATCAAGATCCTGCTGGGTCTGTCCCCCGCCACCGAGGGCCGCGCACACGTGCTCGGTCTCGACGTCGCCACCGAGGGCGCCGCCATCCGCGAGCGGGTCGGGTACATGCCCGAGCACGACTGCCTGCCGCCCGACGTCTCGGCCACCGAGTTCGTCGTCCACATGGCGCGGATGTCCGGACTGCCGCCGGCCGCGGCCCGCGAACGCACTGCGGACACCCTGCGCCACGTCGGTCTGTACGAGGAGCGCTACCGCCCCATCGGCGGCTACTCCACGGGCATGAAGCAGCGCGTCAAACTCGCGCAGGCCCTCGTCCACGACCCCCAGCTCGTCTTCCTGGACGAGCCGACCAACGGCCTGGACCCGGTCGGCCGCGACGACATGCTCGGACTGATCCGCCGCATCCACACGGACTTCGGCATCTCGGTCCTGGTCACCTCGCACCTCCTGGGCGAACTGGAACGCACCTGCGACCACGTCGTGGTCGTCGACGGCGGCAAACTCCTGCGCTCCAGCTCCACCACGGACTTCACCAAGACCACGACGACCCTCGCCATCGAGGTCACCGACAGCGACGAGCACCCGAACGGCACGAGCGCCGTGCGCGAGGTGCTCCACGCGCGCGGGATCGAGACCCACGACGGCGGCGGACTGCCGGGCGCCGGACACATCCTGCTGCTCACCACCGAGAGCGAGGACACCTACGACCTCGTCCGCGACGTGGTCGCCGACCTCGGCCTCGGGCTGGTCCGCATGGAACAGCGCAGGCACCACATCGCCGAGGTCTTCACCGACAGCGACGCCCAGCGGAAGGAGGCGGTCGGCCATGGCAGTTGAGCACCCCCTCACCCAGCCGGGTGAGCAGACCCGTATCCACAACATCGGCTACCGCAACTACGACGGCCCGCGCCTGGGCCGCGCCTACGCCCGCCGCTCCCTGTACTCGCAGTCCCTGCGCGGCGCCTACGGACTCGGCCGCTCGGTCAAGTCCAAGGTCCTGCCGATGCTGCTCTTCGTGGTCATGTGCGTCCCCGCACTGATCATGGTGGCCGTGGCCGTCGCCACCAAGGCGAAGGACCTGCCCGTCGACTACACGCGCTACGCGGTGATCATGCAGGCGGTCATCGGCCTGTACGTCGCCTCGCAGGGCCCCCAGGCGGTCTCCCGGGACCTGCGCTTCAAGACCATCCCGCTCTACTTCTCGCGCCCCATAGAGACCGCCGACTACGTACGCGCCAAGTACGCGGCCCTGGCCTCGGCGCTGTTCGTCCTCACGGCCGCGCCGCTGATCGTCCTCTACGTGGGCGCGCTGCTGGCCAAGCTCGACTTCGCCGACCAGAGCAAGGGCTTCGGGCAGGGACTGCTCTCCGTGGCACTGCTGTCCGTGCTCTTCGCCGGCATCGCCCTGGTCATCTCGGCGATCACCCCGCGCCGCGGCTTCGGCATCGCGGCCGTCATCGCCGCCCTGACCATCTCCTACGGAGCCGTCTCCACCGTCCAGGCCATCGCCTTCGAGCGCTCCAGCAGCGGAGCCGTCCCCTGGATCGGGCTCTTCTCGCCCATCACGCTCATCGACGGGGTCCAGACGGCCTTCCTCGGCGCGTCCTCCGCCTTCCCCGGCGAGGTCGGCCCCTCGTCCGCACAGGGCGTCGTCTACCTCGTCGTCGTCCTGGGCCTCATCGCCGGCTGCTACGGCCTCCTGATGCGCCGCTACCGAAAGGCCGGACTGTGACCACGCTCACCATCGACCACGTATCGCGCTGGTTCGGCAACGTGGTGGCGGTCAACGACATCACGATGACCATCGGCCCCGGCGTCACCGGCCTGCTCGGCCCGAACGGCGCCGGAAAGTCCACCCTCATCAACATGATGGGCGGCTTCCTCGCCCCCTCCACCGGCACCGTCACCCTCGACGGCAAGCCGACCTGGCGCAACGAGGACATCTACCGCCACATCGGCATCGTCCCCGAGCGCGAGGCGATGTACGACTTCCTCACCGGCCGCGAGTTCGTCGTCGCCAACGCCGAACTGCACGGACTGGGCACGAAGGCCGCCGACCGCGCGCTGGCCACCGTCGAGATGGAGTACGCGCAGGACCGCAAGATCTCCACGTACTCCAAGGGCATGCGCCAGCGCGTGAAGATGGCGTCCGCGCTGGTCCACGACCCCTCGCTGCTGCTCCTGGACGAACCGTTCAACGGCATGGACCCGCGCCAGCGCATGCAGCTCATGGACCTGCTGCGCCGCATGGGCGACGAGGGCCGCACCGTGCTGTTCTCGTCCCACATCCTCGAAGAGGTGGAGCAGCTCGCCGCCCACATCGAGGTGATCGTCGCCGGACGGCACGCGGCGAGCGGCGACTTCCGGCGCATCCGCCGGCTCATGACCGACCGCCCGCACCGCTATCTGATCCGCTCCAGCGACGACCGGGCACTGGCCGCCGCGCTCATCGCCGACCCGTCGACCTCGGGCATCGAGGTCGACCTCGCCGAGGGCGCGTTGCGCATCCAGGCCGTCGACTTCGGCCGGTTCACCGCCCTTTTGCCGAAGGTCGCGCGCGAGCACGGCATCCGGCTGCTGACGGTGTCACCGTCCGACGAGTCGCTGGAATCCGTCTTCTCGTATCTTGTCGCGGCGTAGGAGGCCGAAGATGTACGACCCCACAGTCGCCCGGCTCACCTACCGGGGCCTGCTCGGCCGCCGGCGGGCCCTCATCCTCGGCGTCCTGCCCGTCCTGCTCATCGTTATCTCCGTGGCCGTCCGGAGCTTCTCCGGAGCCGACGACCAGGTGGCCTCGGACCTGCTCGGCGGGTTCGCCCTCGCCACCATGGTGCCGATCATCGGCGTCATCGCCGGCACGGGCGCCATCGGACCCGAGATCGACGACGGCTCGGTGGTGTATCTGCTGGCCAAGCCCCTGAAGCGGCCCACGATCATCTTCACCAAGCTGATCGTCGCGATCGCCGTCACCATGGCGTTCTCCGCGGTGCCGACCTTCATCGCGGGCATGATCCTCAACGGCAACGGCCAGCAGATCGCCGTCGCCTACACCGTGGCCGCCCTGGTCGCCTCGATCGCCTACGCCGCGATGTTCCTGCTTCTCGGGACCGTGACCCGGCACGCGGTGGTCTTCGGACTCGTCTACGCGCTCGTCTGGGAGGCCCTGTTCGGGTCCCTGGTGTCCGGCGCGCGCACCCTCAGCGTCCAGCAGTGGGCGCTCGCCGTGGGCCACAAGGTGACCGGCGGCGACATCGTCACCTCGGACGTGAGCCTGCCCACCGCGACGGTCCTGCTGATCGTGGTCACCGTCCTCGCCACCTGGTACGCCGGGCAGCGGCTGCGGTCGCTGACCCTGGCCGGCGAGGAGTGAGAGAGGGCTCCCGCGCGCGGTGTCCGTCACGGGCACGCGCGCGCGGGAGCCCTCTTTTCCTTGACAGGGGCTTCACCCCCGCCCGGGCACACTGGCCGAACGGGGACGTACGGCCGGGAGGAACGGGGATGACGACCGAGGAACCGGGAAGGGAACCGGCGGAGGAGCCGTGGGACGACCTCGTGCTCGACGAGGACTTCGTACGGTCCGCCGAGACGACCGAACCGTCGGCCCGCGCGCGCATGCTCGCCGCCCGCTGGCGCGAGTCGGGCCCCGATCCGCAGCCCTGGCGCTCCGACGAGCCGCCCGCCGGCTGGTTCTTCGCCAAGGGGCGCCGGCGCAGATGGCGCCGCAGGTGAGCCACCGGGAACGCGCCCTTTAATCGGTGGCGCCCAAGTCGGCGTACGGGCAGAGTGGTTGCTGTCCACGCCGCCGCGTCGAGCCGGCGCCGCACACTGGGAGAGGAGCGCGACGATGTTCATCAGGAGCAGTTCGTCGAGCTCCCGACAGGGCAGCCCGCGGCGGGTTCCGGAGTAGTCACTACCTCCGTCGAACCCGCTCGCAGGGGGAGTTGCCCGGGGCGGCCGCTTCGAGCGCGCGTTCACGCGCGGGCCGCCCACCCGGAGGATTGGCCGAGTGGAAAGGCACCGGCTTGCTAAGCCGTGGTCGGGGGTGAAACCCCGCGCGCGTTCGATCCGCGCATCCTCCGCACAACCGAGAAGCACCGGGAAGCACCGGGAAGTGCTGGGAAGCACCGGGAAGCGCCACAGAACAAGGGGGCACAACCGCGTCGACGGTGGTGCCCCGGTGTCCCGCCGACGCTACGGACGCGCCAGCAACCGCTCCAGTACGACCGCGATGCCGTCCTCCTCGTTCGAGGACGTCACCTCGTCCGCGATCGCCTTGAGGTCGTCGTGGGCGTTGGCCATGGCCACCGAGTGGGCCGCCCAGGCGAACATCGGGAGGTCGTTGGGCATGTCCCCGAAGGCGATGGTCTCCGCGGCCTTGACGCCCAGGCGGCGTGCCGCCAGGGACAGCCCCGTCGCCTTGGAGAGGCCGAGCGGAAGCAGCTCCACCACGCCCGGGCCCGCCATCGTGACACCGACGAGTCCGCCCGCGACCTTCACGGCCACGGCCGCGAGCTCGTCGTCGGACAGCGTCGGATGCTGCACGTACACCTTGTTCAGCGGCGCCGACCACAGGTCCGCCGCGTCCTTGATCGGGACGACCGGCAGCGCGCCCTCCAGCCTGCGGTAGCCGGGGCCGACCAGCACCTCGCCGTCCAGGCCGTCACGGCTCGCGGCCAGCAGCAGGGGGCCGACCTCCGCCTCGATCTTGGCGAGCGCGAGACCGGCGAGCTGCCGGTCCAGCGTCACCGACGTGAGCAGACGGTGCTCTCCCGCGTGGTAGACCTGCGCGCCCTGACCGCAGACCGCGAGGCCCTGATAGCCGAGCGCGTCGAGGATGTGCCGCGTCCAGGGCACCGCTCGCCCGGTGACCACGATGTGGGCTGCGCCCAGCTCGGTCACCGCGGCGAGCGCGTCACGCGTGCGCGGCGAGACCGACTCGTCGGAGCGCAGCAGCGTCCCGTCGAGGTCGGTCGCGACGAGCTTGTAGGGGAACGCCCCGGGCCCGGTGGCCCCGGACGCTCCCGTCGAACCGGTGGTGCTGGTCACTTGGAGATCGGCTCCAGAACCTCACGGCCGCCCAGGTACGGGCGCAGCAGCTCGGGAACCCGGACCGAACCGTCGGCGAGCTGGTGGTTCTCCAGGATCGCCACGATGGTGCGCGGGACGGCGCACAGCGTGCCGTTCAGGGTGGCGAGCGGCTGGACCTTCTTGCCGTCGCGCATGCGGACCGACAGACGCCGGGCCTGGAAACCGTCGCAGTTCGAGGCCGAGGTCAGCTCGCGGTACTTGCCCTGGGTCGGGATCCACGCCTCGCAGTCGAACTTGCGGGAGGCCGAGGACCCCAGGTCGCCGCTGGCCACGTCGATCACCTGGAAGGGCAGTTCGAGGCCGGTCAGCCACTGCTTCTCCCACTCCAGGAGCCGCCGGTGCTCGTTCTCGGCGTCCTCGGGAGCGACGTACGAGAACATCTCGACCTTGTCGAACTGGTGCACGCGGAAGATGCCGCGGGTGTCCTTGCCGTACGTGCCGGCCTCGCGGCGGAAGCACGGCGAGAAACCGGCGTAGCGCATCGGCAGCTTGTCGGCTTCGAGGATCTCGTCCATGTGGTACGCGGCGAGCGGGACCTCGGAGGTGCCGACCAGGTAGTAGTCGTCCTTCTCCAGGTGGTACACGTTCTCCGCGGCCTGGCCGAGGAAGCCGGTGCCCTCCATGGCGCGCGGGCGGACCAGGGCCGGGGTCAGCATCGGCGTGAAGCCGGCCTCGGTGGCCTGGGCGATCGCCGCGTTGACGAGGGCGAGCTCCAGGAGCGCGCCGACACCGGTCAGGTAGTAGAAGCGCGAGCCGGACACCTTGGCGCCGCGCTCGACGTCGATGGCGCCGAGCGCCTCGCCGAGCTCCAGGTGGTCCTTGGGCTCGAAGCCCTCGGCGGCGAAGTCGCGGATGGTCCCGTGCGTCTCCAGGACGACGAAGTCCTCCTCGCCGCCGACCGGGACGTCCGGGTGCACCAGGTTGCCGAGCTGGAGGAGGAGCCGCTTGGTCTCCTCGTCCGCCTCGTTCTGTTCGGCCTCGGCGGCCTTGACGTCGGTCTTGAGCTGCTCGGCCTTCTTCAGCAGCTCGGCCCGCTCGTCCGGGGTGGCCCTGGGGATCAGCTTGCCGAGCGACTTCTGCTCGGAACGCAGCTCGTCGAAGCGGACGCCGGACGACCTGCGCCGCTCGTCGGCGGACAGGAGGGAGTCGACGAGCGCGACATCCTCTCCACGGGCGCGCTGGGAGGCGCGAACACGGTCGGGGTCCTCACGGAGCAGGCGAAGGTCAATCACCCCTCAAGGCTACCGGTGCGGATCTCCGGCCAACGACCCGATATTCCAGAGCGTGACGGCTGTCACGGTATGAGTGAATTGCCGGACCGTGTCCCTTGATCGCCGAGCCGTGTCAAGGAAATGGGGCCTACTCCCTGAAACGGGGCAGACGGCGCTTCGCCGGTTGACCGGATTTCCTTGCGGGAAGCGGGACTTGCTGTGTGGGTTGTCCACAGGGGTAGGGCCGTGATGAGAGTTATCCACAGGGTGTGTGGATGATCTGTGGATGTCGGAATTGATCATTCCGATACCTCTTCGGCAGCCGTGGAATTCCCGGTTCAAACCCTCTGTACAGCCACTTTCGGGTGTAAATGATTCGCCCCATCGGGTTGATCAATGGAAAAGGGTAGACGAAGAGGGACGTGCGAGGGTGTGGACGGACTTGGGTCGAGTAGCCGATTTGTCGACCATGTAGTGCTTCGTTGTCGACTTGTCCCCAGGTCGAGAAGCATGCCTGTGGATAACTCTGTGGATGACGAGAATCGGCAGGCGGGACCTGGGGGAAACGCTCGGACAGGCGGCGAGGCGCCGCTCAGAACCGGCCGTCGGCGCAGCGGGCCAGCCAGTCCGAGGCGGAGGAGAACGCGTCGTCCGACGTCCCCGGCCGCAGCGGGCGTACGTCCTCCAGGGCGACACCGGCGCGCGGATAGGAACCGAGGAATCGCACCTGGGGACAAATCCGCTTGAGGCCCATCAACGCCTCGCCCACCCGGCGGTCGGTGATGTGGCCCTCGGCGTCGACCGAGAAGCAGTAATTGCCGATGCCCTGGCCGGTCGGGCGGGATTCGATCCGCATCAGGTTGACGCCGCGCACCGCGAATTCCTGGAGCAGTTCGAGCAGGGCTCCGGGGTGGTCGTCGCCGAGCCAGATGACCACGGACGTCTTGTCGGCGCCGGTCGGCGCGGCGGGCCTGGCCGGGCGGCCGACCAGCACGAAGCGGGTCTCGGCGTTCGCCGCGTCGTGGATCTCGGTCACCAGGGGTTCGAGGCCGTACGTGGCCGCGGCGAACTCGCCCGCGAAGGCCGCGTCGAACCGGCCCTCCTGGACCAGCCGGGCGCCGTCCGCGTTCGAGGCCGCCGACTCCCACACGGCGTCCGGCAGATGCGCGGCCAGCCAGTTGCGCACCTGGGGCTGGGCGACCGGGTGTCCGGTGACCGTCTTGACGTCCTTGAGCGCCGTACCGGGCCTGACCAGCAGGGCGAACGCGATCGGCAGCACGACCTCGCGGTAGATCATGAGCTGGTCGCCCTTGGCGAGCTCGTCCAGGGTGGCGGTCACGCCGCCCTCGACGGAGTTCTCGATCGGGACGAGCGCGCCCGCGGCCTGGCCGCCGCGCACCGCGTCGAGCGCGGCCGGGACGGACACCATGGGGACCAGCTCCCGCGTCGCGGCCTCGGGAAGCGTGCGAAGGGCGGCCTCGGTGAACGTACCCTCGGGGCCGAGATAGGTGTAGCGCGTCGCCGACATACCGTCACCCTAATGGGCCTCGCCCGACGCGTCAGACGCCCGCGGCGCCCCGGGATCGAGCCCGGTACGCAGACCGGTACCGCGGTACGGAACGCGGTACGGAGACCGGTGCGGAGACCGTCATCCCTCCAGCAGGCGCTGCCCCACGTACTCGCCCTCCGCCGCGCCGCCCGGCACCGCGAAGAGGCCGCTCGACTCGTGGCGGATGTACGTCGAGAGCGCGTCGCCCCGGTCGAGCTTGCGCTGCACGGGGACGAACCCGCGCACCGGATCGGCCTGCCAGCACACGAAGAGCAGACCGGCGTCCGGCGCCCCGTCGGCGTCGATGCCGTCGTGGAAGGAGAACGGGCGGCGCAGCATCGCGGCGCCGCCGTTCTGGTCGGGCCGGGTGATGCGGGCGTGCGCGTTGACCGGCACGACCAGGTTGCCCTCGGCGTCGGTCTTGTCCAGGTCCATCGCGGTGGTCTCGGCGCCGCCGCTGAGCGGGGCGCCCGTTGACTTCTTCCGCCCGATGACGTCCTCCTGGGCCTTGCCCGAGAGCTTCTCCCAGTCGTCGAGCAGCATGCGGATCCGGCGGACGACGGCGTAGGAGCCGTTCGCCATCCACCCCGGGGTGCCGGAGGCGGGGACGAAGACCCGTCCGTCGAAGTCGGGCTCGGAGGGCTTGGGGTTGCGGGTGCCGTCGATCTGGCCCATCAGATTGCGGGCGGTCATCGGTTCGGCGGTGGCACCCGGGGAACGGTTGAAGCCGTTCATCTGCCAGCGCACGCGTGCCGCCGCGCCCGCGTCCTTCTGGATCGCGCGCAGGGCGTGGAAGGCGACGAGGGCGTCGTCCGCTCCGATCTGCACCCACAGGTCGCCGTCGCTGCGTGCCTTGTCGAGGTGGTCCGAGGAGAAGCTGGGCAGGGGGTCCAGGGCGACCGGGCGCTGCTTCTCCAGGCCCGTACGGGCGAAGAAGCTGTGGCCGAAGCCGAAGGTCACGGTGAGCGAGGACGGGCCGGCGTCCCGTGCGACACCCGTGTCCTCGTGCGCCGCGGCCTCGCCCGCCATGAGCCGCTGAGCCGTCACCGACCAGCGGCGCAGCAGGGCGGCGGCCTCCCCACGGCCCGCGCCGGCCGTCAGGTCGAAGGCGACGAGGTGCCCGCGCGCCTGGAGTCCGGTGGTGATGCCCGGCTGATGTTTCCCGTGAAACATTGCCATGTCCGCGCCGACGGAGGTCAACGGGACGGATTTCGCGGGGGAGGGCGCCGCCGCGTAGCCCACGGCCGCGCCCGCCGCTCCGAGGGCGAGCCCGGTGGCGCCGGCGGTGCCGAGCAGCCGGCGCCGTGACATGACTCCCTGCGGGGCGTCGCCCGGCGACGCCGTGCCAGGGGACGCCCCGGAGGACGGGTCCGTCCGGTCGGAGCGGGCGGAGGTCCCGGGGGTGGACTGGTCAGCCATGGTCAGGTTCAGCCGATCTGCGCGTTCTTGTTCACGGTGGCCTGGTCGATGTCGGAGGTGCGCACGGTCACCGCGATCTTCCAGTCGCCTGCGATGGGGATCTGCACGGCGCTCGCCGCCCAGTGTCCCGTGGCGACCCGGTCGGGGGTCACGGGCAGCGGGCCGATGTCCTTCGCCGTGAGGGTGAAGGCGACCTTCACCTCGGGGACGTCGAAGGCCTTGCCGTTCGGCCGGACCACGAAGACGTGCATCTGGTTGCCGCCGACGCGGGCCGGGTCGAGGGTGACCTCCACCGTGCCCTTGCCGTCCTCGCCGCCCGTGTCGAAGGGCATCTTCAGGGACAGCGGTCCGGAGCGCTGCGAGGCGGACGCGGTGGCCTGGCGGGCGGCCTCCGCCGTGCGTCCGGGCTCGGTGGTGGTCAGCGCGGTCGTGACCGCGAGCAGGACGACCGCGACCCCGGCCTCGGCGAGCACCGAGCGCCGCAGGCCCGAGCGCTGCGGGTCGGCGTCGCGGACCCGCTTGTCGCGCGTGGAGTCCACGGCGGCCTGCTGCCGGGCGAGCTGTGCGGCGCGCCGGGAGTCCGTCTCGGCGGGGACGGTGGCGGGCGTGCGCAGCTCGCTGCGCTGCTCCACGACCACGGCGGCGGCCTCGGGGGCGGCGGTCTCGGTGAGCTGGGCCGTCCAGCGCCGCGAGATCCACGCGATGCCCACGAGGACGGCCACCAGACCGACCTTGACGAGCAGCAGTTGTCCGTACGACGTGTCGGTGAGCGCCGACCAGGAGCCGAGCTGACGCCAGGACTGGTAGATCCCGGTGGCGACCAGGACGAGGACGGAGCCGAACGCCAGGCGGGAGAACCGCCGGACGGCCGCGGCCTCGACGGGTGTCCGCGCGGGAGCCCGGAACAGGGCCACCACGAGCGTCGCCAGACCGCCGAGCCAGGCGGCGACGGCCAGCAGGTGCAGGACGACGACGGGCATCGCGATGCCCGGCTGGACGCCGGTCGAGGCGTGCTCGGCCATGGCCCAGGTCGCGGCGAGGCCCGCGGCGACGACCGTGCCGCCGACGGCGAGCCCGAAGGTGAGGTCCTTCTTCTCCGCGGCCAGGTGCTCGGCCTCGGAGTCGGGGTCCTCGGCGTCGGCGGCGCCGGCCGCCTCGGTGGCACCGGCGTCCGTCGCCCCGGCGGGTGCCGCCTCGCCGCCGGTCTCGCCGGCCGCGCGCTCGTCCTCGTCGCGTCGGGCGTAGGCGCCGAACAGCACCGCGATGAACAGCGCCGCGGCCGCGAGCAGGAGCAGCCTCGACACCAGCGCCGCGCCCGACTTGGTCTGCAGCACCTCACCGAGCAGGTTCAGGTCGAAGATGTCGCCGACCTTGCCGGACCCGACGTAGGAGCCGCGCAGGAGCAGCAGGGCGAGCGTGGAGGCGGTGAGCGTGAGCCATCCGCCGACCACGAGCCGCTGCACCGGCCGGATGCCCGATCCGCGCTGCCAGCAGGCCAGGACGAAGGCGGCGCCGCCGACGAGCACGATGAAACCGGCGTACGACAGGTAGCGCGCGGTTCCGTAGAGGAAGCCCACGGGGCCGCCGCCCACCGCCTGGCCGGACAGCGCGACGGAGGTCTGCGAGGGGGCGCCGACGGAGAAGGTGAAGGCGCCCGAGACGGGGTGGCTGTCCGCCGACACCACTTGATAGGTGACGGTGTACGTGCCGTCGGGCAGCCCCGGACGGACCTTCAGGCCGTAGGTGTCACCGCCCAGGTCGCTCGCGCCGCCGGTGTCGACCCGCTCGCCCTTGGGGTCGAGCACCTGGAGTGAGCCGTCGTTCAGCGAGACCTGTTCGGAGAAGGTGAGCGAGACCTGGGTGGGTGCCTTGTCGACCACCGATCCCTGCGTCGGGTTGCTTCCGGTCAGCGCGGCGTGCGCGGAGGCGGGCGCGGCGCCCGCCAGGAGCGCTCCGGTGACGGCGAGGAACAGCAGCAGGAGGGTCCTGAAGCGGGGGGCGATGGTCGGTGTCACGGTGATGCCTACCTCAGCGTCCGGTCTTCGGGTTGTAGGTCGCGGGCTTCACCGGCATGGAGATCCTGACCGTGCCGGACTTGGCGAAGTGCAGTTCCACGGACACCTTCTCGCCCTGTCCGGGCTTGTGGGTGAGCTTTGCGAACATGAGGTGGTTGCCGCCGCTGGCGAAGTCCAGGGTGCCTTCGGCGGGTATGGCGAACGACTTCCTCTCCTCCATCGCACCGTCCACGGTCGCGTGCATCGTCACGTCGTCCGAGAGGTCGCTGGTGACCGAGGTGAGGGTGTCGGCGCCGCCGGAGTTGGTGACGGTGAAGAAGCCCGCCGCCATGGTGTCCATGCTCGGGGCGGGCATGTAGGCGCCGGTGACCTTGATTTCGGGAGCGGCGGAGGACGACGAGGAGCCGTCCGCGCCGCAGCCCGCCAGTGTCCCGGCGGCCAGGACGAGGGAGCAGAAGGCGAGGAGTCCCGCGCGGCGGCCCGTACGGCGGCTCACGGGGTCTTCCCCTCGGCGATCTTGGGCAGGTCCTTGGTGTAGTCGTCGACGGTGGCGCTCTCGCCGTAGAGCACATAGCCCGCGTCGGTCTTCGGCGAGAAGGCGATGACCTGGGTGCCGTGCACGGAGACGGTCTTGCCGTTCTTGTCCTTGGTCGTCGGCTCGATGGTGATGCCGAGGCGGCGGGCGCCGGCCTGGATCGTGGCGAAGTCGCCGGTGAGACCGATGAACTCGGGGTCGATGCCCTTGAGCCAGGTGCCGAGCGCGGCGGGTGTGTCGCGGGCCGGGTCGGTGGTGACGAACACGACCCGCAGCTTGTCCTGTTCGGCCTTGGGGAGCTGCTTCTTGGCGACGGCGAGGTTGTTCATCGTCAGGGGGCAGACGTCGGGGCAGTGGGTGTAGCCGAAGTAGACCAGCGTGGGCCGGCCCTTGGTCTCGGCGCGCAGGTCGTACTTCTTGCCGGCCGTGTCGGTGAGCACGAGGTCCGGCTTCTCGAACGGGTTGTCGAGGACCGTGGCGGCCTTGGTGGCGCCGGCCTGGGCGGACACGGCGGCGACCGGTTCGCCGTCGTCGCCGCCACTGCCGCAGGCGGAGAGGGTCAGAGCGGCGGCGGCGAACAGGGCGGCCGTCGCGTACGTCTTCTTGCGCATAGAAAAATGTCCCAGATGTGAGCGCTCCGGTGGGCACCGGGGGTCGGTCGGGCGGGTCCGGGGTGCCGGGCCGGCCGCGGCCGGGGAGCCGTGTCCGCGACTCCCCGGTGCCCACCAGGAGCGTGTGTGTCTCAGTGCCTCAGATGCGTGCGGGCACCTCAGGCCTCGGCACGCCGCCGGCCGGCCAGAACGCCGTACGCCACGCCCGCCAGGCCGACGAGGATGCCCACGACGCCGAGGACGCGCGCGGTGGTGTCGCTGCTGTCGGCGGCGGAGGCGGCCTCGTCGGTGTGCCCGGCGCTCTCCTCCTTGTGGGAGGCGTCCTCGGCGGCGGCGCCCCCGTGGTGGCCGCCCTCGGTCGCGGCGCTGAGCGCGAGGGCCGGGGCCGGGTGCTCGGGCTCCTCCGCGCCCTCCTTCTGCGGCTCGATCCAGCGCACGACCTCCTTGTCGGAGTACGTCTGGACGGCCTTGAAGACGAGTTCGTCGGTGTCCTCGGGCAGCGCGCCGATGGAGAGCGGGAACTTCTGGAAGAAGCCCGGCTCGATGCCCTTGCCGTCGGCGGTCCAGGTGACCTTGGTGACGGCCTCATTGAGCTTCTCGCCGTGCGCGGTGACCGGCTTGTCCAGCTTGGACTTGGTGACCTTCACGGTCCAGCCGTCGAGGCGCTGGGGCATGACGGAGGCCAGCGGGTGGTCGGCCGGGAGGTTGACCTCGACCTGGGTGGTCGAGGCGTTGTCGCGCTCGTTGGGCACCTTGAAGTTGACGACGGTGTAGCCGCCCTTGGCGGCGGCGCCCTCGGGCTGCACGGTGACGTGCGCGAACGCGGGGGCGGACAGGGCGACGACGGCCGTGGCGGCGACGGTGCCGACGACGGCGAGACGAGAAGCCTTCATATGAGGGAACTCCACTTTCGGTCCGGTGTTCGAAGGGGGCGCGCGGACGCCTCGGTGTCCCGTGGAAGGGGCGGAAGGAGGCCCGGGGGAGACCCGGCGGGCACGCGCGCGTGCGGCACGACCGCGTCCCCTTCGGGAAGGTCCGTGAAGTCCCGCTCGGGCCGGTGAAGTCGAGGACTCCGGGGACCGGGGGATTTCCGTGGATTTCCGTGAAGCGGCGCGTCGTGTCAGGCGACGAGGGCGAACGTGGAGGCGGGCGGCCCGCGCCGGACGACGGTGTGCTGCAGCGCGGTCGTCCGGGGGGTGAGGGGCGCGAGCAGCGCGGTGCGCGGCGTGCGCGCGATCTCGGGCGCCCCGGGAAGTCCCGTACGCAGGGCGCGTACGAGGGTGAGGGCGGCGCGCAGGGAACGTACCAGCGCCGCTTCCGTGACTCCGTGGGCCGACAGGCGCATGAGCCGCAGGAGGGCCAGGTCGCCGTGGCGCAGCACCCATCCGGCGGCGACGGCCGCGAGCACGTGGCCGAGCAGCATCGGCAGCGAGGGCAGCACCGGCATCGAGGCGCCCGCGGCGGCGGGCACGGCGTCGGCGGCATGGTTCATGGACGACGTCATGCCCGTCATCCCGGTCGTGCCCGTGCCGATCCGCGCGTCGGTGAGGATCTTCATGGCCTGCGCGGGGCTGATCGCCGCCGCGGCCGTCCCGCACACCAGGCGGGCGGCCCGCTCGACGAGCGTGGCGTCGGACATCGGCATGCCCGGCGCCATCGCGCCCATGGACGACCCGCCGGCCGCCGTGCCGCCCGCCAGGCCCAGTCCGAAGAGGGTGTGCAGCACCGTCTGGCCGAGCGCGAGGAGCGCCACGATGCCCGGCAGTGTGCGTTCCCGGCCCGCCAGCGTCCCGGCGACCGCGAAGACCGCGAGGAAGCCGGCGCCCAGCGTCCACAGGGGGACGGTGGCGCAGGAGGCGATTCCGTGACCGGCCGCGGCCAGCACGACGCAGACCGCGGCGAACACCGCGGCCCTCAGGGTCCGGAGGCCTGCTCCGGAACGCGCCGAACGCTGGTGGGGGGCAGTCATGGCGGGCTCATCATCGCACTGGGCCCCGACGCCTCGTACGGCAGGTCCGATTGACGGCTTGTGACCGGTCCGTCCTCCGCTCGGGGGACGCCCGAAGGGCCGCCGTCCGGCGACGGATCGCTCGCGCATACACCGTCGACTCAAGTGAGCGCGTCGGCCGTATGGGCGGCATCACGTCGCGTATGCGATTGCGCACGCGTGGTTGCGGCAATACGTATCGGTATGTCGAGCCGCGGCCGGGAGGCTGGAGCATGAGCATCTGGTGGTCACTCCATTTGCGGCGCGAGGCTGCGAGTGTCCCGCTCGCCAGACGCCTGTTGCTCGGCACGATGGAGAGCGCGGGCGTGGACCCGGACATCTCGTACGACCTCTCCGTCGCTCTCACCGAGGCCTGCGCCAACGCCGTCGAGCACGGCGGGGACGACGTCCGGGGCTCCTCCTGCGAGGCGTACCGCGTGACGGCCTATCTCGACGGTGACCAGTGCCGTATCGAGGTCGCCGACTTCGGCCCCGGTTTTCCGGCCGGCAGCGTCCGCGCCGTACCGCGCACGGCCGGCGAGGACGCGGAGCACGGCCGGGGGCTGTGTCTGATCCGCGAGCTCGCCGACCACGTCCACATCGGCAACAGGCCGGGACGCGGCGGCGCGGTGGTGAGCTTCGACAAGATCCTCAAGTGGAGGACGGCCCCCGCACTGCTGCCGGCCTGACCCGCCGGACGGCAGCCGGCCTTCGGCGGCCGCCTCCGCGTACGCCGCGTCGGCACCACCCCGGGGTACGCCGGCAGACACGCCGGATCGGCACCACCCCCGGGTCACATCGGCCCCGGAAGCCGCCTCCGGACAGGCCGACGGCCGGGAGCCCCGGAAGGCGCCCGGCCGTCGGTGTCGCTCCGCGCCCTCGCGGGCACGGCGTCAGCCCTTGAGGGACGCCATCCAGGCCTCGACCTCGTCCGAGCGGCGCGGCAGGCCGGCCGACAGGTTCCGGTTGCCGTCCTCGGTGACCAGGAGGTCGTCCTCGATCCGGACGCCGATGCCGCGGTACTCCTCCGGCACGGTCAGGTCGTCCGCCTGGAAGTACAGGCCCGGCTCGACGGTCAGGCACATGCCCGGCTCCAGCGTGCCCTCGACGTACGTCTCGGTGCGCGCGGCGGCGCAGTCGTGGACGTCCATGCCGAGCATGTGACCGGTGCCGTGCAGGGTCCAGCGGCGCTGGAGGCCCAGCTCCAGGACCCGCTCGACGGGGCCTTCGAGGAGCCCCCACTCGACGAGCCGCTCGGCCAGCACGTGCTGCGCGGCGTCGTGGAAGTCGCGGTACTTGGCACCCGGGCGGACGGCCGCGATACCGGCCTCCTGGGCGTCGTACACGGCGTCGTAGATCTTCTTCTGGATCTCCGAGTAGGTGCCGTTGACCGGGAGCGTGCGGGTGACGTCGGCGGTGTAGAGGGTGTGGGTCTCCACGCCCGCGTCCAGCAGCAGCAGGTCGCCGGAGCGGACCGGGCCGTCGTTGCGCACCCAGTGCAGCGTGCAGGCGTGCGGACCGGAGGCGCAGATGGAGCCGTAGCCGATGTCGTTGCCCTCGACCCGCGCGCGCAGGAAGAAGGTGCCCTCGATGAAGCGCTCGCTGGTGGCCTCGGCCTTGTCCAGGACCTTCACCACGTCCTCGAAGCCGCGCACGGTGGAGTCGACGGCCTTCTGCAGCTCGCCGGCCTCGAACTCGTCCTTGACGAGCCGTGCCTCGGACAGGAAGACGCGCAGTTCGTCGTCGTGCTCGCGGGTGACCTTGTCGGTCAGCGCGGCCTCGATCGCGGCGTCGTAGCCCCGCACGACCCGGACGGGACCGGTGGCTTCCGTCAGCGCGGCGGGCAGCTCGCGGACGTCGGAGGCGGGGATGCCGTAGAGCTGCTCGGCCTCGGCCAGGGAGTGGCGGCGGCCGACCCACAGCTCGCCCTGCCCGGACAGCCAGAACTCGCCGTTCTCGCGGTTCGAGCGCGGCAGCAGGTAGATGGTCGCCTTGTGGCCCTCGGCGGCCGGCTCCAGCACGAGGACGCCGTCCTCGGTGAGGTTGCCGGTCAGGTACGCGTACTCGACCGAGGCACGGAAGGGGTACTCCGTGTCGTTCGAGCGGGTCTTCAGGTTGCCCGCGGGGATCACCAGGCGCTCGCCCGGGAAGCGCGCGGACAGCGCGGCGCGGCGGGCCGCGGTGTACTCGGCCTGGGCGATGGGCGTGAGGCCCCGCAGCTCGGTGTCGGCCCAGCCGGACTTCATGCTGGCGGCGAGCTCGTCGGACACGCCCGGGTACAGGCCGTTCTTGCGCTGCTTGATGGGCTCTTCCTCGCCCGCTTCGTCAGCGGCTTCGTCGAGCACGGCTTCCGGGGTCTCCGGGGTGAGCGCCTCCGACACGGTCTGCCTCCTTCATACGACTTTGGACCACCCCATCGTACGGTCGTACTGAAGGGGGCCCAGGGCCGGAAGGCCTGTTACACCGGGTGAGCGCCCTCTCAGTCGAAGCGGGCCGCCAGCAGGACGACGTCCTCGTCGCTGTCCGCCTCGTCGAGGCCGTCCGGCAGCACACCGCGCAGCACGTGGTCGGCGATCGCGCCCGGGTCGTCGCGCAGCGCCCTCGGGACGCTCGCCGCCGCCGCGTGCAGCTTGGCGAAGGCGCGGTCCATCGGGTCGCCGGTGCGGTGCAGCAGACCGTCGGTGTAGATGAGCACGGTCTCGCCCGGCTCGGCCGTCAGTTCGACGCTCGGCGCCTCCCAGCAGGCGAGCATGCCCAGCGGCGCGGACAGCGAGGTCTCCACGAACTCGGTGCGCCGCGGGCCGATCACCAGGGGCGGGCTGTGTCCGGCGCCGGCGAGCGTGACCTTGCGCAGGGCGGGCTCGCAGTAGGCGAACAGGGCGGTGGCCGAGCGCGCGGGCTCGGTGAGCCGCAGCAGCAGTTCGAGGTCGGAGAGGACGGCGACCGGGTCCTCGCCCTCCATGACGGCGTAGGCGCGCAGGGAGGCCCGCAGCCGGCCCATGGCGGCGACCGCGCTGGGGCCCGAGCCGGTGACGGAGCCGACGGCGAGGCCGAGCGCGGCGTCGGGCAGCGGCAGCGCGTCGTACCAGTCGCCGCCGCCGCGCGGGCCGGTGCGGTGCCGGGCGGCGAGCTGGACGCCGGAGACCCGGGGCAGCCGGGCGGGAAGCAGTTCCTCGGACATCGTCGTCACGCACGTACGGGCGCGTTCGAGTTCCAGCAGCCGGGCCAGGTGCTCGGTGGCGTAGCGGGTGTAGAGGCCGATGAGATGGCGCTGGCGTTCCACCGGCTCGGCGGGCTCGTCGTAGAGCCAGACGGCGGCGCCGAGACGGCCCGCCGCCTCGGTGGACAGCGGGAGCGCGTAACTGGCGGCGTAGCCGAGACGAGCGGCGACCTCGCGGTGGCGCGGATCGAGCCCGTCCTCCGAGAGGAGGTCCGGCTGGGTGATCTCGCCCTCGCCGCCCGGCAGTCCGTCCAGGATCTTCCCGTACGACATGGAGCTGCGCGGCACCGTCTCGATGTGGCCGAGATCCGCTCGGGCGAGGCCGAGGCCGATCGTCGTGTCCGGGCCCAGACCGTCGCCGGGTTCCAGCACGACGAGACCGCGCCGGGCGCCCACGAGGGCGGATCCGGCGCGCAGCAGTTCCTGCAGCGCGTCGTCCAGTGTCGCGGTGCCGGCGAGGCGCTCGGTGAGTTCGTGGAGCGTGGTGAGATCCGAGACCCAGCCCGCGAGGCGGTCCTGGAGCGCGGCTCCGGGGCCGGCCTGCGGGACGGCCGGGGACGCGCCCGCGGGGGCGGGCGCCGGCGCGACAGTGTGCGCGGGCGAAGGAACCGTTGAATCGATTCCGGCCACTTTAGGAAGGTGAGGGGCGGTCATGACGTCCGGCTTTCCGACCGGTGCGTTTTGCTCAATAGCATCGCAAACCCCCATGTCGTTCTGCGCCGCTAGCGGTGTCTCCACATGTACACGTACTCGTGAGGGGATGTCCAGCATTGTCCTGCCAGGATTCCTGGTGTCCGTGCGACCGGTGGTAACCCTTGCGGGAAATTAAATTTGGCCTAAAACTGACTCGGGCAACGGCTTATTGAGGTCGACTGGCCTCGTTCGACGGAGCGTCACAGCGGTCGTGATGGGTACGTACTCGGTGAAGGCCAGGGGTGGTTGAGATCCGCCCGGAACCTGGCGACGGACCCGGGCGTCTTAACCACCGACGACCGTGCCCCATCCTCCCGTGGCGGAGGCGGCTAGGAATACGCGGGACGTAAAACGCCAGGCGCCGCCACCCCACGCCATGCCCATGCTTTGGATGTACGCGGTATGGGCGCGGACACAGCCACATGCTCGGCCCAGAGGGGTTCCCCTTGTCTCCAGCAGGGGTGTGATGCGCCAGCAGGTACGCACAGTGAAGTGATCGACACATGGTGTGATGTGATCCTCGGTGTTGCCAGGCGTGCAACGGAAAGGAACGAGCGCTCATGCGCGAGATCCTCGGAAGGCGACGCAGGCTCCTGTCCAAGCGAAACAACGGGAGGCCTGAGATGCTCAGCGCGGCCCTGACGTTCGCGGCCGCATGGCGGTGGCCCGTACTCCCGGGTGTGGCGGCCGACCCGCAGGGGCGTGCCCGCTGCGGCTGCCCCGACCCGGAGTGCACGGTGCCGGGCGCCCATCCCTTCGACCCCGGCCTCCTCGCGGCCACCACGGACGAGCGCATGGTGCGCTGGTGGTGGACGAACCGGCCCTCGGCCCCCATCGTGCTGGCCACCGGCGGCGGCGCCCCGTGCGCGGTGAGCCTGCCCGCCGTCGCGGCGGCCCGCGCCCTCGACGCCCTCGACCGCACGGGCATGCGCCTCGGCCCGGTCGTCGCGTCCCCCTCCCGCTGGGCGATCCTCGTCGCCCCGTACTCCATGGAGCAGCTCGGCGAGCTGCTCTACGCCAAGGACTTCGTCCCCGGCTCCCTGCGCTTCCACGGCGACGGCGGCTACATCGCGCTGCCGCCGTCCGAGACGGGCCAGGGCCAGATCCGCTGGGAGCGCGCTCCGCTGCCCGGTTCGGCCGCCCCCTGGGTGCCCGACGTGGAGGCCGTGGTGGATGCCGTCGTCGAGGCACTCACTCGTACGGGTGTGAGCGCGCCCGAGTTGTAGGGGCGTCCGGCGCGCGGCGCGCCGCGCGCCCTCCCCCGCTCGTTATCGTCCGCCCATGCAGCGTCATTCCGGGGCTCACGGGGCCGAGGTGCCCTCGGGCGGTGGGCCGGACCCCCGAAGAGCCCGCCTGGTGGCCCTGGCCGGAGCCGTGGTGGTCGTCCTCGCCCTGCCGCTGGCCGTGGCCTCGGCCGGCCCGGCGGGCGACGCCGGCCCATCGGCGACCGTCCGCGCGGCGGCTCCGGCGGACGACCGGCCGCCCTCGCCCGGACCCCGGCGCTCTCCCCTGCGGCTCGGCCTCGGTCTCGCCACCGCCGCCCGGTGCGGCCCCGAACTCTCCTCGCCCGACGGCGTCGAGGCACAGACCTGTGTCCTGACGCAGGGCGAGGAGACCTGGGCGCGCACCTACTACCGCAACACGACCGGCGAGGCGCTGAGTTCCGCCCTGACGCTGATGGGCCCCGGCGGCCGCACCGTGCAGATGAACTGCGCCGTGGACGAGGAGGACGACCCGGGAGCGTGCGAGACGCCCAGGGAACACGCGGCGGGGGATCCGGGGGTCTACTCGGCGGTAGCGGAATTCGCGAGGAGCGGCGACGGGCCGCTGCTGCTGCGCTCGGGAAGCAACTCGGTCCGCGGGCAAGCCGATTGATATTGTTCGGGATTCCGAACATGGAAAGACCCGGTTGCTGGCGACGGGGGATGCACCAGCAACCGGGCTACTCGAACGGTAACAAGAGATCGGCGGTTCGCAAATTCGATCTCGGCTATTCGGACACGGATTTACCTGTCACAACGGGGAGTTGTGACAGGAGTCACCCGTTTTCGAGGCCCTGACGAGCTGACCGGTCGGTCAGTTTCCCGTCCTGTGGGTTCGCTGTGGACTAGCTGAGGGTCACCTGGCGGTTGGTGAGCCCCCCGCGCGCGCGGCGCTCGTCCGCCGTCAGCGGCGCGTCCATGGCCAGAGCGGTGGCGAGGCGCTCGGCGAACTCGGCCGCCGGCTTCTCCACGTCGTCCGCCGTGACACCGCTCGGCAGGTCCCAGACCGGCACCGTCAGCCCGTGCGCGCGGAAGGAACCCACCAGCCGGGTGCCCTCCCCGAGGCTCGAACGACCCTCGGCGTGCAGCCGCGCGAGAGCGTCCAGAAGCCGCTCCTCGGCGTGGGGCATGACCCAGCGCAGGTGGTTCTTGTCCGGCGTCTCGCACCAGTAGGCGGCGTCCACCCCGGACAGCTTCACCGTCGGGATGGCGGCGGCGTTCGCCCGCTCCAGGGAGGCGGTCACCTCCGGCGTCGCGTTCTCCGCGTCCGGGACCCAGAACTCGAAGCCGCTGTGCACGACCGGCTCGAAGGGGCCTTCGGGGTCGAGCAGGTCCTGGAGCCGGGGACCGTCCGCCGGGGCGCGCCGTCCCTCGACCGGGGTGCCGGGCGGCGCGACGAGCGCCCGCTGGAGGGTGTCGGCCAGGTCGCGGCTGATGTCGCCCGACGACGTGTCGTTCTGCAGGCCGAGCAGCACCGAGCCGTCCTCGCGGCGCAGCGCGGGCCACGCCATCGGCAGGACCGTGGCGAGGGTGACCGAGGGGACGCCCTCGGGCAGGCTCTCCTTGAGCGTCAGCGCGACCGTCGCGGCGGGCACCAGTTCGCGCAGCGCGACCCAGTCGCCCTCGCCCGCCAGGCCCTCGAACGGGCGGTGCACCAGCTCGGTCGCCGCGTGCGCGGCGGTGCGGCCGTGGCAGGCCTTGTACCGGCGGCCGCTGCCACAGGGGCAGGGCTCGCGGGCTCCGACGACCGGGATCTCGCCGCCGTCCGTCAACTGCGGCTGCTTGGCCTTCGTCTGGGGTCGCTTCTTGGCCATCGTGGGTGTCTCCCGATCACGGCTCGTCTCGTACTGGCGCGAGCCTAGCCGTTCGTACGGAGACGGACGGGATCCTGTGGACAACGCACCGCGTCGTCCCATCCCCGGCGCCCCGTCCGCGCGTCCCGGCCACGTCCCCGGGCGGGGGCCGTCCCGTCGCCGGGTCCGGCCCGGCCGAGGTCGCCGGAGGCCCTCAGTCGAGGTCGTCGAAGGCGTCCACGAATTCCAGATCGGGGATCCCGGACACCCTCGGTGACGCGACGCGCGTAGCGAAGTCGTCGTGCCGGTGCGCCCTTTGCACGTCGTCCTGGACGACCACCCACACGGTGACCTCGCCGTGGACGTCGTCCCGGACGCCCCAGTCCTTGGCGAGCGCCGTGATGATGTTCAGCCCCCGGCCGCCGCGCGCCGTGACCGACGGGGTGGCGGGCACGGGGCGGGTCGGGCCGCCGCCGTCCGTAACCTCGACCGTCAGCCGGCCGGCCGGATCGACACGCCAGGCCGCGCGCACGTTCCCGTCGCCCGCGAAGGCGTCGCCCAGGGGCCTGCCATGACGGCACGCGTTGCTGAGCAGCTCGGAAAGGATCAGTACGGCATCGTCGATGACCGTTTCCGCCACGCCCCCCGAACGCAGTTGATCGCGCATCCGGTGTCTTGCTTCCCCCACGCCCGCAGGGCCATGGGGTACGGCCATGCTCGACGACGTGGGCACCTCCTGTGCCACCACCAACGCCACCCCCGAGACCTCCTTCACCCCACGCCACGGTGTGAATGCCCCTCTGGACTGGACCGGAAACCGGCCAGTCGACGTCTGCTGACGCACTCGTAACGATCGATTGCGGAAAGAACGCGCCGGAGCACTCCCTGTGACCGGGTGGCCGGTTCTTGATGGTTTCCGATGAACGATCACGGTGTTTTCCGGGGGGTTGCCGGCCCCGGGCCGGGCCAGGTCAGCGGCCCAGTTGGCGCAGCACCGCGCGCGGGCGGTTGGTGATGATGGCGTCGATGCCCAGCTCAACGCAGAGATCGACGTCCTCGGGCTCGTTCACGGTCCAGACGTGCACCTGGTGACCGGCGCGTTTCAGCCGTTCGATGTACCCGGGGTGGTTGCGGACGATGCGCATCGAGGGGCCCGCGATCCGGACACCGGCGGGCAGCCGTCCGTCCCGCAGCCGGGGGGAGACGAACTGGAGCAGATAGACCGTCGGCAGCGTCGGGGACGCGGCCCGGACGCGGTGCAGCGAGCGCGCCGAGAAGCTCATGACCCGTACCGCGGACTCGGCGGGGGAGACGGGGGCGTCCAGGCCGAAACGCTTCAGCAACGGGAGCAGCCGCTCCTCGACCTGGCCCGCCCAGCGGGTCGGGTGCTTGGTCTCGATGGCCAGCTCCACGCGGCGGCCGGCGTCGGCGACGAGTTCGAGCAGGCGCTCCAGGGTGAGGACGGAGGTGTCCGTCAGGCTTCCCGGCGCGTGTTCCCAGTCGGGCGACTCGTCGCGGTTCTTCCACGAGCCGAAGTCCAGTGCGGTGAGTTCGGCGAGTTCCAGGGCGGAGACGGCTCCGCGGCCGTTGGACGTCCGGTTCACGCGGCGGTCGTGGACACAGACGAGATGGCCGTCGGCGGTCAGCCGTACATCGCACTCGAGGGCGTCCGCACCGTCCTCGATCGCCTTCTTGTAAGCGGCCAGCGTGTGCTCGGGAGCCTCTTCGGAGGCTCCGCGGTGGGCGACGACCTGGATCGGGTGCTGTCGTGCGAGGGTCACCGCGTCATGGTGCCATCGTCGCCGGACTCGTGTGAGGTGAGATATGTCGCAAGACATTCCTTTTGGTAATAAAAGTCCGTTATAAAGGATGGCCTCGGACGCACAGCCACCGCTTATGGTGCCCTGACGCCCTGTGGGAAAAGCTGACGGCGTACAAAAGCACATGCACAGCTGAATCGCGCCGGGCCATCGACAAGTGTGAGTGGGCGTGACCGAGTGCGACCGAGAACAACAGCCGTGGATCGAGGAGAAGAGCTGTGAGCACCGAGAACGAGGGCAACGCAGTACCCCCGGCCCCGTCCGCACCCCCCGTGCCGGTGGAAACTCCCGCTGCTTCCGCGCAGGGCGCCTCGCACCCGGGGAGCGCGCCGACCGCTCCGATCCCCGCGGTGCCCGGCACTCCCGGTGCACCGCAGCACGAGTCGGCGCCCGCGGGCATGCCGGCGTACGCGTCGAACGGCGCCGGACAGGGGGCCGACCCCTACGGACAGGCGCCGACCCAGGGCTCCGCCCCCGAAGCGGGCTGGCCGCCTCCGCCGCCCGCCACCCCGTCGTACGCCGACGGCGGCGGCTCGGGTGACGGCGGGGGGTGGGGTTCCTCCTACCAGCAGCCCGCGCCGAAGCCGAGGAACAAGCGCGGCGGTCTGATCGCCGCCGTCCTGGTGGCCGCGCTGGTCGCCGGCGGTGTCGGCGGCGGCATCGGCTACTCGCTGGCCAAGAACGACGACAGCTCCACCGACTCGACGACGGTCTCCGCCCCGAGCAGCAGCGGCGAGGTCAAGCGCGCCTCGGGCACGGTCGCGAACGTCGCGGCCAACGCGCTGCCGAGCACCGTCACCATCGAGGCCCAGAGCACCAACGGCGAGGGCGGCACCGGCACCGGCTTCGTCTTCGACAAGCAGGGCCACATCCTCACCAACAACCACGTGGTGGCGGACGCGGTCGACGGCGGCAAGCTCACCGCCACCTTCCCGAGCGGCAAGAAGTACGACGCCGAGGTGGTCGGCCACGCGCAGGGGTACGACGTCGCGGTCATCAAGCTGAAGAACGCGCCCTCGGACCTGAAGCCGCTCGTCCTCGGCGACTCCGACAAGGTGGCCGTCGGCGACTCCACGATCGCGATCGGCGCTCCCTTCGGCCTGTCCAACACCGTGACCACGGGCATCATCAGCGCCAAGAACCGCCCCGTCGCCTCCAGTGACGGCAGCGCCAGCAGCAAGTCCTCGTACATGAGCGCCCTGCAGACGGACGCCTCGATCAACCCGGGCAACTCCGGCGGTCCCCTGCTCGACGCCTCGGGCGCGGTGATCGGCATCAACTCGGCGATCCAGTCGTCGAGCAGCGGCGGTCTCGGCGGCTCCGGCCAGTCCGGTTCCATCGGCCTCGGCTTCGCGATCCCGATCAACCAGGCCAAGCACGTGGCCCAGCAGCTCATCCAGACCGGCAAGCCGGTGTACGCGAAGATCGGCGCCTCGGTCTCCCTGGAGGAGGGCACCGGCGGGGCGAAGATCACCGAGCAGGGCGCGAGCGGCGCCTCGGCGGTCGAGTCCGGCGGTCCGGCCGCCAAGGCGGGCCTCAAGCCCGGCGACGTCATCACCAAGCTCGACGACATGGTGATCGACAGCGGCCCGACCCTGATCGGCGCGATCTGGACCCACAAGCCGGGCGACACCGTCAAGCTCACCTACACGCGCGACGGCAAGACCCACACGGTCGACGTCACCCTCGGTTCCCGCGAGGGCGACAGCTGACCGTCCGGTCCTGAACGCGAAGGGGTGCCTCCTCGGGGAGGCACCCCTTCCGCGTATGGTCCGGGCGCCGGGAGCGAGCCGCGCCCCGATACGGGTTGCACGGGCCGCGCCCCGGTACGGATCAGACGCGGGGCTTCTTCGTGGACGACGCCCCTTTCTTGCCGCTCGCGCGCTCGGGGGGTACGGGCGGCACGGGGCGCTGCCGGTGGCGGGACGTGCTCTGGCGGGGCGGCCGGGTCAGCGTGATCTGACGGATTAACTGCTGGAAGCAGGTCAACGACGCGAGGGCGGGGACGACGGCGGTGGCCACACCGGTGATCGTCTGGTGGGCGTCGGCCACGCAGAACATCATGGCGACGGACGAGAACAGCAGAACCACGTACCACGAGTGCACGGCCCGGCGTTGGTGCAGGGCCGCTCGCAGGATGGAGAGCGAGGCCACCATCCAGGGGCCGTAGATCAGAAGCGGCCACCAGGGCCCGGTGCCGCTCTGCGCGTTGGAGGCGATGCGCTGCAGCGGCGAGTAGGCCACCATGCCGCTGAAGACGCTCACCATCGACACGGTGGCGGCGGCGACCGCGGCGAGCACGAAGCTGACGGTCTGCAGCCAGTTGCGGGGATTGCGGACCCGAACCTTGCGGTGCCCGGCCGAGGAGCGCCGGATGGGCGGCAGCTCGGCGGTGATCTGCACGAGGTTGTCCATCGGGTCGCCGGTGAGGTCGCCGGTGAACTCGTCCGTGTAGTCCGGCTCGCTGCGCGGGGGCGGCACGGTGGCCTCCTGGTCCGCCGCCGCGGCGTCCTGCAGGAGGTAGGTGAGTTCCTCGACGGGGTCCCAGCCCTGTTCGTTCAGGCCGGTCACGGGATCGCCGTACGGGCCGGTCTCCGTCCCGGCGGGATACCCGGGATGCTGGCCGTAGCGGGCGAACGAGAGGTTCGGGTAGTCGTCATTCACCGGAGCTCGCCCCGGTCGTGTGAGCGCTGTGGCGACGGCGTGGGCGGGCCGCGGGCGAAGGTCTGCTGCCCGCGGCCGGGGCGCACGCGGTGATGCGCGCGCCCGCCCTCCGCCCGGCCGGTACGGCGGGGGACGGGTCCGGGGCCGAGGCCGTGCGGGCCGATGCCGCGAGGGTCGGGACCGGCCGCTCTGTCGTCGCTCCAGAGACGGTCGGAGCGAGAGATCTTGCTTTCGCCATGCTCCGCTAACGCGGCTCCCCCGCCTCCAGGTGTGCGGCAATCGAGTGAGCGCGCGGCGGCGGAAGTATTCACCAAAGCGGCTTTTCGGGTACGTCGGCCGAGGTCGTCCGGCGTGGCGCCGGGCGGCCCCCGCGGGTGCCCGGCCGGTGACTCCCGCGGGCCGGATCGGCACTGGTGGATCCGCTGTGGACCATGCCCCCGCGACCCGCTCGCAGCCGGGTACTCTGTACCCGCTCCACCCGCCTGGGCGGGAGCGGGGTGGGTTGCCCGAGCGGCCTAAGGGAACGGTCTTGAAAACCGTCGTGGCGCGAGTCACCGTGGGTTCAAATCCCACACCCACCGCAGGTGAGAGGCCCCCGACCGGTAGATGGTCGGGGGCCTCCGTCGTGTCCGTCCGCCGCGGGCCGTGCCGCGTCCACCCGGTGCGGGATCCCTCACCGCCTCACCCCTGGCGGGGCGATGAGGCGGTCATCCGGGCCGCCGAGGCGATCGTGGAGCGGGCCTCCCGTTCGGTCAGGCCCGTGCTGATGGCCGCCCGGACGAGCGGGGCGGTGAGCTGGGGGCCGAACCCGTTCTCGTAGGCGCGGCAGGCGGCCCAGAAGAGACGGGTGTTGCGCTGGCCCTCGTGCGCGGCGAGGACGAACTGGACCAGCCCCTGGCCCTGTCGTTCGTTCGCGGACTGCGTGGAGTGCCCGGAGTCCGTGGAGCGGCGGTCGCGGGCCGGAGGCGTGGGCGGGGGCAGGAGCAGGCGCAGGAGTTCGGGCGGGCAGGGCGCGGGCGCGAGCCCGGAGGTGCCGGGAGCCGTCCCGTACACGCCCTGTTCGGTGCGTGAGCCGGGGCCGACGAGGTAGCCGCCGGCGCCGCGGATGTCGATGCCGGGGGCGAGCCGGCTGGCCGAGTTGGGGACGACGACGTCCGGCGGTCCGCTCAGCCACAGATGGCGGCCGCCGCTGGGGGTCACGACGACGACCGTGTCCGGGATCGTGAACAGGTGACGCAGGGCCAGTTCGCGCAGTGCGGTCGAGGAGTCGGTGTCGGACTTGGTGTCGAGGTCGACGCCGATGAGGTGGTGCGGGTGCAGCCCGCAGGCGATGCCGTAGCCGGTGGCCCAGGGGGCGGCGGCGAAGAGCTCGCGGATGCGCCGGGGTTCGGTCGAGGCGTCGTACACGCCGTGCCCGAAGCGGCCGCATTCGCCGTGGCACGGGCGGGGGTCGGGGTCGTCGCGGTGGGGGGAGCGCAGGGCCGGGAGCTTCGTGCGGGACAACGGGATCACCGCGAGTCCGCGCTCGGCCGCGGACAGAGCGTGAGCCAGGGCCAGAGTGGTGGCCCGCCGGTCGATGGTGGCCATGGATCCATAATCGTACGAGTGTTCGAGAAAAGGAAGGGCTCCTCGGGCTCGTGCGGGAGCCGGTCGGGTGAGAGGCGGGAATGGCTGGAAAGGTGCCGAAACGCTTCGGCCGTTGCGGGGCCCGGATCCCCGCGCCACACAGGGGCTGAGCAGGGGTTCCACGTGCGTGAAGGTGGTTTATCGACATGTCATCACGCTTGAGGGGGATTAGCCGCTTCCGGTGTGGTTCGCCCGGGACGACCTGGGCAACTCTGGACTCGCGACGTCGTGGACAGCGCCGAGGCGGCAGGCCGACCGCCTCGGAACAAGCCGTATTTCGCGTACGTCCCGGCTCACCGCCGGTGCGTGCAACCGCTTCTGGAGGAACTCGCATGGCAAGCATCCGTACCGCTCGCGTTCTCGCCACCGCCGCGGCCCTGCCGCTGGCCGCCGCCCTGTTCACCGGGGTCGCCGCGGCGGACAACGGCGCCGTCGCGGACACCGGTTCGAACGCGGGAGCGGCGACCGCCGGGGGCGGGGTCGGGCGCGACAACAGCGGCAACTCCTCCGTCACCCAACAACAGGCGGTCGGCACCGGATCCTCGAACCAGAGCAACACGGCCCAGGTGAACGGCTCCGCGCCCACGGCCCTCAACCAGGGCAACTCGAACGTCCTCGTCAGCTTCGGCGGGCTCTGACGGGCGGGGCCGAGGGACGTCCGTCGGCTGGGGGCTGGGGGCTGAGGGTCGGGGGTCTCTTCGTGGGGCGGGGGTTGGGGGCCTCTTGGCGGGGCGGGGGTCCTGGTCGGGTGGGGTTCCGGGGCGGGGGTGATGCGCGGGGTGGGGTGAGGCAAGGGGCTGTCGGGGCGGGGGATTCGGGGTGAGGTGAGGCGGGGGACGCGGGTGGGGTAGGGCGGGGGACGCAAGGTCCGCGCGACGGTGCTCAGGCGCTGTCGCGCGGACGTGTTCCCGGGCTTGGCCCGCGTGTTCCCGGGCTCACCCCACGCGTTCCCGGGCTCGGCCCCCTTGTTCCCAGGGTCCCGCCCACGGGTTCCCGGGACCGGCCGACGACCTTGACACTCAAAGGTATCTGACGGACAGTCAGAAAACCTTGTTCGTACGAGGTCCGGGAGGGCCGCCGCCGTGCACCTCGCCCCCACCGAGCGCCAGCAGCGGCTGCGCGCCGAACTCCGCACGTACTTCAGGGATCTGATGCCGGACGGACCGCCGCCCGCCGACGAGCCCGCCCGGCAGCGGGAACTGCTGCGCCGCATCGGAGCCGACGGTCTGCTCGGGCTCGGCTGGCCGGTCGAGTACGGCGGGCAGGGGCGCGGAGCGGACGAGCAGTTCGTCTTCTTCGACGAGGCCCACCGGGCCGGCGCACCCGTCTCGATGGTCACGCTGAACACCGTCGGACCGACCCTCATGAAGTACGGCAGCCAGGAGCAGAAGGAGTTCTTCCTGCCGCGCATCCTGAAGGGCGAACTCGTCTTCGCCATCGGGTACTCGGAACCGTCGGCCGGCACCGACCTCGCCTCGCTGCGCACCCGCGCCGTCCGCGAGACCGGCGAGAACGGTGCCGGGGGAGGATCCTGGCGGATCGACGGGCAGAAGATCTTCACGTCCAACGCCCAGAACGCCGACTGGATCTGGCTCGCCTGCCGGACCGACCCGGACGCGCCCCGGCACCGCGGCATCTCGATCCTGCTCGTCCCCACCGACGCCCCCGGCTTCTCGTGGACACCGATCGAGACCGTGGGCGGCCAGACCACCACGGCGACCTACTACGACGGGATCCGCGTCCCGGCCGGGAACCTCGTCGGCGAGGAGAACGGCGGCTGGGGACTCATCACGAACCAGCTCAACCACGAGCGGGTCGCGCTCGCCGCGATCGGCATGCAGGCCGAGGACTTCTACGCGGCCGCGCTGGAGGCGGCCCGCACCCCTGACCCGGTGACCGGGCGGCGCGCGGCGGACGAGCCGTGGGTGCGCTTCCAGCTCGCCGAGGTGCATGCCCGGCTGGCGGCGTCCCGCCTGCTCAACTGGCGTCTGGTGGGGGACGTGGGCGCGGGCGGGCCGGCTCCCGGGGACGCGAGCGGCGTGAAGGTCATGGGGACCGAGTCCGCGGTCGCGGTGTACCGGATGTGCCAGCACGTCGTGGGACCGGAGGCCATGCTCCGCTCCGGTTCCGCCGGGGCGTTCGGGGGCGGCGGACTGGAGCGGATGAACAGGGCGGCCCAGATCAACACGTTCGGGGGCGGGGTGAGCGAGGTGCAACGGGAGATCGTCGCGACGATGCGGCTCGGCATGAGGCGGGGCCGGCGGTGAGCGGCCGGGGCACGCCGGGCGAGGGCCCGGCGACGGGGCACGGCAAGGCGCCCGGCGGCGTGGCGGGGGAAGAGGGGCGGCGGGACGAGACCGTGCGGGCCGAAACCGGGGCCGGGGCCGGGGACAGGGGCGTGGCGCCCGACGGGGCCGGGGACAGGGGTATAGCCCCCGACGGGGACGAGTTGTCGGCGCGTCTGAAGGAGTACGAGGGGCGTTCGGCCACGGCCGGGGGCGTCGGCAGGGACCCGGTCAACGCGCCGATGATCCGCCACTGGTGCGAGGCCATGGGCGACACCAACCCGGCGTACACGGGGCCGGACGCGGTGGCCCCGCCCACCATGCTCCAGGTGTGGACGATGAGCGGCCTCTCCGGCCACGCCGACCGGCCCGGCCGCTCCGAGACCTACGACGAGCTGTTCGCCCTGCTCGACGGCGCCGGATACACCTCGATCGTCGCCACCGACTGCGAACAGGAGTATCTGCGGCCGCTGCGCCCCGGGGACGAGATCACCTTCGACTCGATGATCGAGTCGGTGTCCGGACGCAAGACGACCAAGCTGGGCACCGGGTACTTCGTCACCACGCGCATGGACATCCGGGCGGGCGGCGAGCTCGCCGGGACGCACAGGTTCCGCATCCTCAAGTACGCGCCCGCCCGCCGGAGTCCGCGAGGAGCGGACGCGGCTCCGGTCTCGTCGGACACCGGGCGGCCCGGGAGCGGGCGTCCGCGTCCGGTGGTCAACCGGGACAACGCCGGATTCTGGGAGGGCGTCGGCCGGCACCGGCTGCTCATCCAGCGCTGCACGGCGTGCGGGACGCTGCGTTTCCCGTGGCTGCCCGGGTGCGGGGCGTGCGGCGGCCCGGACTGGGACACGGTCGAGTCGGGCGGTGAGGGGACCGTGTACTCGTACGTCGTCATGCATCATCCGCCGTTCCCGGCCTTCGGCCCTCCCTACGCGGTGGCCCTGGTCGAGCTCGCCGAGGGTGTGCGGATCGTGAGCAACGTGGTGGGGTTGCCGTACGACGCGGTGCGGATCGGGATGCCGGTGCGACTCGAATTCCGGCGGTACGACGAGGACGTGGAACTGCCCGTCTTCCGGGCCGTCACGGCTGCGGTCGGCGGCCCGGGCAGGGAGGGCTGACATGGACTTCACGCCCACCGAGGAGCAGGCCGCCGCCGTGGAGCTGGCCGCGCGGATCCTCGGCGACCACTCCACCCACGAACGCCTCACCGCGGCCGGTACGGGCAGCGACGCCGGGCTGTGGAAGGAGCTGTGCGCCGCCGGACTCGTGGCGGCGGTCGCGGACACCGGGCTCCTCGGGCTCGTCCTGATGCTGGAGGAACAGGGACGCGTCACGGCGCAGGTGCCGTTCGCCGCGAGCTGTGTGTACGGGCTGCTCGCGGTGGCGAGGCACGGATCGCCGGAGCAGCGCGAACGGCTGCTGCCGGGGATCGCCGACGGGACGGTGGTGGTGACCGGCGCCATAACGGGCCCGGGAGCCGTTCTGTCGACCCCGGCGCCCTCCCCCGCCTCCACTTACGGATCCGCGCCGCCCTCCCCCTCCCTCTTCTCCTCCTCCGGGACGCTGACCGGGGTTCTTCCCGCCGTGCCGTGGCTGCGCGACGCCACCCATGTGCTCGTGGCCGACGACCACCGCCGGCTCTGGCTGGTGCGCACCGCGGAGGCGGCGGCGAGCGAACCGGTCGAGCTGACCGCGCCCTGGTCGGCGGGGCGGCTGACGCTGGACGGGACGCCGGGGGAGACGCTGGGCGCGGCCGACGCGTGCGAGGACCTCCTGGCGACGGCCCGTACCGCGTTCGCCGGGCTCCAGGCCGGTGTGTGCGCGGGTTCGCTGGCGCGGGCGGTCGAGCACACGAACGCGCGCGAGCAGTTCGGGCAGCCGCTCGCGGCCCGGCAGGGAGTCCAACTGCGTGCCGCCGACGCGTACATGGACACCGAGGCGATACGGGTGACGGCGTACGAGGCCGCGTGGCGGCGCGACGAGGGGCTGCCGTACGCGACGCACGCCCTCACGGCCGCCTGGTGGGCGTCCGAGGCGGGCCGGCGCGTGGTGCACGCGGGCCAGCATCTGCACGGCGGGGCGGGCGCCGACCTCGGGCACCCCGTGCACCGGCACTTCCTGTGGGGCAGGCAACTGGACGCGTATCTGGGCTGTGGAGGCGAACTGCTCCAGGAGCTGGGGGAGCTGATCGCGAACGGGAAGGTGGAGACATGAGGGTGGGCGACGTACTGCCGCCGCTGGAGATCGAGATCACCCGCACGTTGATCGTGGCCGGGGCGATCGCCTCACGGGACTACCAGGACGTCCATCACGACGCGGAACTGGCGCGGGCGAAGGGATCGCCGGACATCTTCATGAACATCCTGACGACCAACGGCCTGGTCGGACGGTATGTGACCGACCATTTCGGCCCGGACGCCGTGCTGCGCAGGGTGGCGATCCGGCTGGGCGCCCCCAACCACCCGAGAGACACCATGGTGTTGACCGGATCCGTCGAGGAGGTCGAGGGCGACACGGCGACGGTCAGGATCCTCGGCGCCAACCGCGTCGGCCGGCACGTCATGGGCACGGTGACGGTGACGGTCCCGGCGGGCGGTGCCGCATGAGCGCGCGCAGGCGGGACGGCCTCGGCGGCCGGGCGGCGATCGCGGGCATCGGGGCCACCGCGTTCTCCAAGGATTCGGGACGCAGCGAGCTGCGGCTGGCGGTCGAGGCGGTGCGGGCCGCGCTCGACGACGCGGGCCTGACGCCGGGCGACGTGGACGGTCTGGTGACGTTCACGATGGACACCAGCCCGGAGATCACGGTCGCGCAGGCCGCCGGGATCGGAGAGCTGTCCTTCTTCTCGCGCGTCCACTACGGCGGCGGCGCGGCGTGCGCGACCGTCCAGCAGGCGGCGCTCGCGGTCGCCACCGGCGTGGCCGAGGTCGTGGTCTGCTACCGGGCGTTCAACGAGCGGTCGGGGCGCAGATTCGGCTCGGGGGTGCAGCGGCGGGAGCCGTCGGCCGAGGGCGCGGCCCTGGGCTGGGCCCTGCCGTTCGGGCTGCTCACCCCGGCCTCCTGGGTGGCGATGGCGGCCCAGCGGTATCTGCACACGTACGGACTGACTCCCGAGGCGTTCGGCCATGTCGCGGTGGTGGACCGCAAGTACGCGGCGACGAATCCGGCCGCGTACTTCCACGGCAGACCGATCACCCTGGCGGATCACGCGGCCTCGCGGTGGATCGTGGAGCCGCTGCGGCTGCTGGACTGCTGCCAGGAGACCGATGGCGGCCAGGCGCTGGTGGTCACCTCCGTGGAGCGGGCCCGCGACCTGCCGCACCCCCCGGCCGTGGTCACCGCCGCCGCCCAGGGCGCGGGCCGGGCGCAGGAGCAGATGACCAGCTTCTACCGTGACGACCTCACCGGGCTTCCGGAGACCGGCGTCGTGGCCCGGCAGCTGTGGCGCACCGCGGGGATGGGCCCGGCGGACATCGACGTGGGCATCCTCTACGACCACTTCACCCCGTTCGTGCTGATGCAGCTCGAGGAGTTCGGCTTCTGCAAGCCGGGGGAGGCCGCGGACTTCGTCGCCGAGGAGAGGCTGCCCCTGAACACGCACGGGGGGCAGCTCGGGGAGGCGTATCTGCACGGGATGAACGGGATCGCGGAGGGTGTACGGCAGCTACGGGGCAGCTCCGTGAACCAGGTGCCCGGCGCCGGCCGTGTGCTGGTGACCGCGGGCACCGGGGTCCCGACCTCGGGCCTGATCCTCGGCGCCGACGCCTGAGAACCCCGCCAGGGGAATCACCCGTACTTCCCGGCCCCGAAGGACCGACCCGCCCGGCCGGGCGCCCCCCCTGTTCTCTCGCCCCCTCCGCCCCTACCCGTCCCGTACCTGGGGCTCCGCCCCAGACCCCGCTCCTCAAACGCCGGAGGGGCTGAACTTTCGCCGGCCGGGGCTGGAACTGTCTGGACCCTGGACCCGCAGGCGGGATCCGGCGTCAGGGGACGTGGCGGTACATCGATGGCCGTCGCCACCGACGGTCACTCCTCACCCGACGGCGACGGGCTGATGTACCGGCGCGGCCCCGACCCACCCACCGGACAGAACCGCGCCCGGCGACCGTCTCAGGGGTGAACCCTCAGACGGGGTGACCCGCTTGTCCACCTTCAGGAGGTGAGGCAGGCCCCGTCTCTACAACCTGAGGCGGACACCGCTTCGGGACCTGCGGCCGATCCGCCGGACGAGGGGGCGAACCTAGCGTGGAGCCATGACCCCACTCGTCTGCACGAGCGCCTCGAACGCCGCCACCGGGGCGGCCCGGACCCTTTCGTACCCCTCGTTCTCGTCGTACGTGAAGGCGCGGCAGCCGGTGCTGCTGCGTACCGCCCGGTCGCTCACCGCCAACCCGAGCGACGCCGAGGACCTGCTGCAGACGGCACTGACGAAGACGTACGTGGCCTGGGACCGGATCGAGGACCACCGCGCGCTGGACGGCTATGTGCGGCGCGCCCTGCTGAACACGCGGACGTCGCAGTGGCGCAAGCGCAAGGTCGACGAGTTCGTCTGCGAGGAGCTGCCCGAGCCGGAGGGGCTCCCGGCCGCCGACCCCGCCGAACAGCAGGCCCTGCACGACGCGATGTGGCGGGCGATCATGAAGCTGCCGGCGCGGCAGCGCGCGATGGTGGTGCTGCGCTACTACGAGGACCTGAGCGAGGCCCAGACCGCGGAGGTCCTCGGGGTCTCCGTCGGCACGGTCAAGTCGGCGGTCTCCCGTGCACTGGGGAAACTGCGCGAGGACCCCGAGCTGCTCCCCGTCCGCCAGGAAGCCACCCGTCCACAGGCCCGGCGCCCGGCCCCCGAGCACGCCTCGCGGTGATCGATCATTCCGGGGCCTAGTGACATACCACGCGGTATGTGCGCAGAATCAGCGCAACCCATTACTACCGCGTAGGCAATGTCGCCCCCGGGAGGACGCCGTGCTGAGCACGATGCAGGACGTACCGCTGACTGTGACCCGCATTCTGGAGCACGGGGCGCTGATCCACGGAGAGTCGCAGATCACGACCTGGACCGGCGAGGGCGAACCGCACCGCCGCAGCTTCCGCGAGGCCGGCCGCCGCGCGCACCAGCTCGCCCACGCCCTGCGCGACGACCTCGGGGTGACGGGCGACGAGCGCGTCGCGACCCTGATGTGGAACAACGCCGAGCACGTCGAGGCGTACTACGCGATCCCCTCCATGGGCGCCGTGCTGCACACCCTGAACCTCCGCCTCCCGGCCGAGCAGCTCGTCTTCATCGTCAACCACGCGGCCGACCGCGTCGTCATCGCCAACGGCTCGCTGCTCCCGCTCCTCGCGCCGCTCCTCCCCCACCTCCCGACACTGGAGCACGTGGTGGTCTCGGGCCCCGGCGACCGTTCGGTGCTCGACGGGACGGGCGTGCGGGTGCACGACTACGAGGAACTGCTCGCCGGGAAGCCGGAGGTCTTCGACTGGCCGGAGATCGACGAGCGGCAGGCCGCGGCCATGTGCTACACCTCCGGGACCACCGGAGACCCCAAGGGCGTGGTGTACTCCCACCGTTCGATCTACCTGCACTCCATGCAGGTCAACATGGCCCAGTCGATGGGGCTCACCGACCACGACACGACCCTCGTCGTCGTCCCGCAGTTCCACGTCAACGCCTGGGGCCTGCCGCACGCGACCTTCATGTCCGGCATCAACATGCTGATGCCGGACCGTTTCCTCCAGCCCGCGCCCCTCGCCGAGATGATCGAGAGCGAGCGGCCCACGCACGCCGCCGCCGTCCCGACGATCTGGCAGGGCCTGCTCGCCGAGCTGACCGCCAAGCCCCGTGACGTCTCCTCCCTCACCCAGGTGACCATCGGCGGCTCGGCCTGTCCGCCCTCGCTGATGGCCGCCTTCGACGATCTGGGCATGCGGGTCAGCCACGCCTGGGGCATGACCGAGACCTCCCCGCTCGGCACCGTCGCCCGTCCGCCGGCCCACGCGGTGGGCACGGAGGAGGAGTTCGCCTACCGTCTCACGCAGGGCCGCTTCCCGGCGGGCGTCGAGGCCCGTCTGACCGGCCCCGGCGGCGAACGTCTCCCGTGGGACGGCGAGTCCGCGGGCGAGCTGGAGGTCCGTGGCCCGTGGATCGCCGGCGCCTACTACGGCGGCAACGACGGGGAACCGCTGCGCCCCGCCGACAAGTTCAGCGAGGACGGCTGGCTCAAGACCGGTGACGTCGGCACGATCAGCCCGGACGGCTTCCTGACCCTCACCGACCGCGCCAAGGACGTCATCAAGTCGGGCGGCGAGTGGATCTCCTCGGTCGACCTGGAGAACGCCCTCATGTCCCACCCGGACGTGACCGAGGCCGCGGTCGTGGCCGTTCCCGACGAGAAGTGGGGCGAGCGCCCGCTGGCCACCGTCGTCCTGAAGGAGGGCTCCACCGCGGACTTCGAGACCCTGCGCGCCTTCCTCGCGGCCGAGGGCAAGATCGCCAAGTGGCAGCTCCCCGAGCGCTGGTCGATCGTCGAGGCCGTCCCGAAGACGAGCGTCGGCAAGTTCGACAAGAAGGTGATCCGCAAGCGGTACGCCGAGGGCAGCCTGGACGTGACCAAGCTCTGACCCTGACGACGTGAACACACAGGCCGGGCGGGGAGCTCCGAGGCTCCCCACCCGGCCTGCGCGTGTGTCACGGTCGTACGGGGCAGAACCCCACGGCGCTCCCGTACCGGGGCCCTACGGCGCTCCCGTACCGGGCCCTACGACGCTCGGGTACCGAGGCCGTACCGGCGGCTCCGGTACCGGGCCCCACGGCGCTCTCGTACGGCCCTAGTTGGTGCCGATGCGGGCCAGGAGGTCGACGATCCGGTCCTGGACCTCGTCGCTCGTCGAGCGTTCGGCGAGGAACAGCACCGACTCCCCCGCCGCCAGCCGCGGCAGTTCGGAGGCGTCGACGGCGGCGGTGTAGACGACGAGCGGTGTGCGGTTCAACTGCCCGTTCGCACGCAGCCAGTCGACGATCCCGGCCCGTCGGCGCCGTACCTGCAACAGGTCCATCACCACGAGGTTCGGCCGCATCTGCGCGGCCAGCGTGACCGCGTCCTCGTCCGTCGAGGCGCGCGCGACCTGCATCCCGCGCCGCTCCAGCGTCGCCGTCAGCGCGAGCGCGATCTCCGCGTGCTCCTCGATGAGCAGCACGCGCGGCGGGTGCTGCTCGGAGTCGCGCGGCGCGAGCGCCTTCAGGAGTACGGCGGGGTCGGCGCCGTACGCCGCCTCGCGCGTCGCCTGTCCGAGTCCGGCCGTCACCAGGACGGGAACCTCCGCGGCCACGGCGGCCTGGCGCAGGGACTGCAGCGCCGTGCGGGTGATCGGTCCGGTCAGCGGGTCGACGAACAGCGCGGCGGGGAACGCGGCGATCTGCGCGTCGACCTCCTCGCGGGAGTTCACGATGACCGGCCGGTAGCCGCGGTCGCTCAGCGCCTGCTGGGTGCCGGCGTCGGGCGCCGGCCACACGAGCAGCCGCCGCGGGTTGTCCAGCGGCTCCGGGGGCAGTTCGTCGTCCACGGGCCGCGGCTGCGGCGGGTCGGCGACCTCGACGGCACCGCCGGGACCGTCGAGCGGCTCGGGGCCCTCGGCGGCGTTCTCGTCCGGTGCTCCTATGGCGTAGGACCGTCCGGCGCCCTCGGTGGTACCGGGCCGCCGCGGTCCCCCGCCGGGCTGGGCGCCCTGCGGAAGGGCGCGGGCGGCGGTGTCCGGGCGCTCGGCGGCGGGCTCGGGCGGCGTGCCGAGCTTGCGGCGGCGGCCCGCGCCGTTGGTCGCGTGCGGGGGAGGGGTCGGGGCCTGCACGCCGCTGCCGGGATGGGCCGCCGGGGCCTGGCGGGCGAACGGAACACCCTGGCCGAGCGTGCGCACGCTTATGGCACGGCCCTGCGTCGAGTTGGGGTCGGCCGCGGCGGACGCGGGCGCCGCCTCGGCGGGCAGCGGCTGGGCGACCCGCGCGGCCGGGCGCTCCGGGGGGAGCGGGGCGGGAGTCGCCTGGGCGGCCGGGGCCGCCGTGGTCGCCGCGGCTGCGGCGGTCGCCGCGTTCGCCGCCGGGAGCGCGGGCTGGGCACCGGCGCCGGTGGTGTTCGCGTCGGGCCAGGGCTGGGCCGCCGGACCGGACGCGGCACCCGGCTGCGCGGCGACCGGGACGGCCTGCCCCGGAACGCCCTGAGCGGGAACCGGCTGTCCGGGAAGTCCCTGAGCGGGAACCGGCTGTCCGGGAAGTCCCTGAGCGGGAACCGGCTGCCCGGGAACACCCTGCGCGGGAACGGCCTGTCCGGGAACGCCCTGAGCCGGAACCGGCTGAGCGGAGAGTCCCTGTGCCGGTACGGGCTGTCCGGGGAGTCCCTGTGCCGGGACAGGCTGCTGCCCGGGAACTCCCTGTGCCGGGACGGGCTGCTGCCCGGGAAGTCCCTGTGCCGGGACCGGCTGTCCCGGACCGCCCGATGCCGGACGGGCCTGCGCGGGGGCCGCGCCCGCCGCTTCGGGCGCGCCTTCGGCGAGCTGACGGGCACGTCGGCGCCCCGTCGGGGCGGCGGTCGGGTGCGGCTGCGGCGGGGTGTGATCGTCGTCGGGGTCGTGCCGCATCGCGTCGTGGCGGCCGTCGGGCTGCTGGGCCAGCGCGACCTGGGCCTGCACCTGGGCCTGAACCTGGTCCTGCGCCGCCTGGGCCACCTGCGCCCGCGCGGCCTGGACCTCGGCGGCGTGGGCCTCGGCGGCCTGTTCCTGCGCGGCCTGCGCCTGCGCGGCGGCCTGGACGTACTCCGGCGAACGGTCCGCCTCGGCCGGCGGCAACGCGAACACCGCACGGGCGCCCGTGTCCTGCGCGGCGGCACGCTCGGCCGCCTCGGCCAGCGCACGGCGGCGCCGCCCGGTCGGCCGCCCCGCCTCGTCGGCGGAGCCGTCGTCCTCGCCGGGACCGTCGGCCGGGGCCGCGGGCGCGGCCGGCAGCGCGTTCTGCTCGCCGTCGCGGCGCGCACGCCGTCCGGAAGGCACCGGCACCCCCTGCGGAGGCACCGTCCCGCCCAGCCCGGACCCCACGGCCGCGGTTCCCGCGCCGTGCTCGCCCGCCATCACGACCGCACCTTCGGAGACCCCGTCGGGCGCGTCCGGGGCCGCACCCGTGCCGTCGGCGGGGCTGGGCCGGCCACGACGCCGTCCGGTACCGCCGGAGCCGTCCTCGGAGGCGTCGCCCTGCTGCTCCTGCGCCGGAACCGCGGGCTCGACCGCCGCCTGCTCCTCCGCGGCACGCCGGCGACGGCGCCCGGTGGGAGCGGTCGCGCCGGCCGCCTCGACGGCGTTCGGACCGGACTCCCCCGACTCCTCGCTCTCCAGGAAGGCGTCCGTCGAGGCACGCCGGGCCCGCCGTCGGCCACCGCTCTGCTGCGGGGTCGGCTCGGCCAGGGCGATCTCGGTGCCGACGGGCACCACGGAGTCGAACGGGACCGCGCCCGCCCCACCGCCGATGGGCACCTCGAGGACGTACGCGCTGCCGCTCATCCCCGGCACCTCGTGCGTCTGGAGCACACCGCCGTGCGCGCGCACGATCCCGCGCACGATCGGCTCGTGCACCGGATCTCCCCCGGCGTACGGCCCGCGAACCTCGATACGGACGACCTCGCCGCGCTGCGCCGCCGCCACGACGACCGTGTTGTCCATGTAACCGCCCGCGGACACCGGCGCGTTGCCGGTCGCGTCGACGCCCGCGACGTCCGCGACGAGGTGGGCGAGGGCGCGCGCGAGACGCTGCGGGTCGACCTCGGCCTCGATGGGCGGCGCGTGCACGGCGAACTGCACGCGGCCGGGACCGATCAGGTCGACGGCGCCTTCGACACCGGCCGCGACCACGGCGTCGAGCATCACGTTCGTACGGAAGATCGTGTCGATGCCCGCGTCCAGCCGCTGGTAGCCGAGGACGTTGTCGACGAGCGTGGTGATGCGCGAGTAGCCGGCGGCGAGGTGGTGGAGCACCTGGTTGGCCTCGGGCCAGAGCTGCCCGGCGTCGTCGGCGGCGAGCTTGGCGAGTTCGCCGCGGAGCTGGTCCAGGGGGCCGCGCAGGGAGTGGCCGAGGACGGCGAGCAACTGCTCGTGCCGGGCGGCCAGCGCCTCGTAGCGGTCCTTCTCGCGTTCGCCGAGCGCCGCGTACCGCTCCTCGCCGGCGGCGATTTCCTCCTCGTGCCCCTCGGTGAGTTCGGTGAGTTCGGTGCTGTGCCGCTCACGCAGCTTCTCGAGCTCGGCGGTGTGCTCCTCGCCGAGCCGCTCCAGCTCCTCGGCGTGCCGGGTGTCGGCCGCCTCCTTCTCCTCGACGAGGGTGTCGTACGGGCGCCGGTCGGTGAAGGTCATGACGGCGCCGACGAGCTGGTCCCCGTCGCGCACCGGAGAGGTCGTCAGGTCGACCGGCACCTTGTCCCCGGACTTCGACCACAGCACCTGGCCGCGCACCCGGTGCTTGCGTCCGGAGCGCAGGGTGTCGGCGAGCGGCGACTCCGCGTAGGGGAAGGGCTCGCCGTCCGCCCGCGAGTGCAGGATCAGGGTGTGCAGTTCCCGGCCGCCGAGGTCGCTGGCGCGGTATCCGAGGATCTGGGCGGCGGCGGGGTTGACGAGGACGACGCGGCCGTCGGTGTCCGTCCCGACCACGCCCTCGGCCGCGGCGCGCAGGATCATCTCGGTCTGGCGCTGCGAGCGCGCGAGCTCGGCCTCGGTGTCGACGGTGCCCGACAGATCGCGTACGACGAGCATGAGCAGCTCGTCGGGGAGAGGGCCGTAGTTGTCGTAGGCCTGCTGGCCGCTCTCCAGGTTCGCGCTGGTGACCTCGACCGGGAACTCCGAGCCGTCGGTCCGCCGCGCGGTCATCCGGGTCGGCTTGGTCCGCCCGCGCTCGTCGGTGCTGTCGGGACGCCGCATGGAGCCGGGGATCAGCTTCGAGTCGAACTCGGGCAGCAGATCGAGGAGCCCGCGGCCCACCAGGGCGGTGCCCGGGGTCTCGAAGGCCTCCAGGGCGATCGTGTTGGCGTTGACGACGGTCCCGTTGGCGTTGACCAGGACCAGCGCATCCGGCAGCGCGTCCAGTATGGCTGCGAGGCGAGCAGCGCCTCGGGATGGCCTGCTGCTCACGAGACGCTTCCTCCCTGTTACCGCACCTTGCCGCCCGCGGAGGCCATCTTGCCAACCGGTCCGCGGCGTGTCACGCGAGGGAGTCTACGGGCAGAGGTTGCGCTCGCGATGCCGGATGAGAGGGAGGTCGCACACATATGAGACGCAGAAGCGGCGTAGAACCTGTGACCACGCATTTCACCGTACGGAACCGTGAGAGCACCGTGAGATCACCGTGACTTCGCCGTGTCCTCGGTCCCGAGTCCGCCGTCTCCCCGGTCCGCGGCACCTAGGCGTGGGTGCCGGGCAGGACGGGCACGAGGGCGTTCCAGCGCGAGATCTCGCACCCGTTCGAGCGGTCGTAGCGCGCGTCGACGGGGCGCCCCGCCCATGTCCCGGTGACATGCGCGGTGGCCGGACCCCCGTAGACCATCGTGCACAGGGCGTCCGGCGGCACCGGGGCGAAGGTGTCCTTGCCCCAGGTGGTCATCCGGTCCAGTCGGTCGCAGGCCTCCGCCGCGTGCGGGTGGGTGCCGCCGGCGGGGTGGCACTCCAGCTCGAACGTCCCGTCCGCGCCGCCGCCCACGCCGTCGACGGTGACGGTGAGCCGGTCGGAGGAGTCCTCAGGACGGGCCGGCGGGGGCATGAGCGCCGGCGCGACGAGGCCGTACGCGGCGGCGACGGCCCGCGCGGACGGCGTCCCTGCGGGGAACAGCGACGCCGGTCCGCCGGTGAACGCGGCGGAGGACCCGGCGGGGGACGCCGCCGGTACGGGGAACACTCCGGGGGCGTCGGAGAGGGTCCCCGCGACGGCGCCGGGCACCGAGGAGAGCGCGGCGGAGGCGGACACGGCGGCGGTGAGGAGCAGTCGGCGCAACATGACCTGCCTAACGCGGAGCGACCCACCCGGTTGCGTGTTCGCGGGGGCTTTGCAGTGCGGCGTATCCGCCTAGTACCGTGGGGGGCGATTGGTGACACCGCGCTCGTCTGTGTCATCATCTGCACGCACCACTCGCGCTCGCGTGAGGGGTTGTGCGGGAGGCGTCGCCTAGTCCGGTCTATGGCGCCGCACTGCTAATGCGGTTTGGGACTTCAATCCCATCGAGGGTTCAAATCCCTCCGCCTCCGCGCGAAGATCCGAAACCCCGGTCCACTGGACCGGGGTTTCGGCGTTCCAGGGGTCCGCGCGACCTGCCGAGCGCGCCCGCGCCCAGGGCGTCCGCGAGCGCCCGGAAGCACGTTTGCCCAGCTCACAAGGGGTGAGGCAAATGGATTTCACATGGCGGCGGCAGTCATGTAATGTTCTTCCTGTCGCCGCGAGCGGGGCAAAAGCCCGGGGAGCGAAGGCAAGAACAAAAACAGAACAAGCACTCGTAGCTTAACGGATAGAGCATCTGACTACGGATCAGAAGGTTGCAGGTTCGAATCCTGCCGAGTGCACACAGATCAAAGGCCCCGCCGGTTGAACCGGCGGGGCCTTTGACATCAGCGGGTGACATCAACGCGGCCTACATCACCTACATCGGCCGCGCGGACGACTTCATCAAGGCACCCGACTACAAGATCTTCTCTTTGGGGTCGTCGCCCAACGCGTCGTCCATCCGATCCGCAGCCGCGCGCAGCGTCGTGCTCATCACGTGCGCGTAGGCGTCCAGCGTCATGGTGATCGTGCTGAGCCCCAGCGTCTCCATGATGGGTCGGGCGTCGACGCCTTGAGCGAGCAGCAGGGACGCGCAGGTGTGCCGGAGGTCGTGCACCCGGACCCGCCGCACCCGGGCATTACGGCACAGGATCGTGAGCATCCGGTCCAGGCCCCTCGGGTCCGTGACTCCACCGGTCGTCGTGGTGAAGACGAGGCCGGCCGGCTGGCCCGGTGTCGGCTTCCACTTCGCCCCGCGACCTTGCGCTTTCGGGACTTCCCCGACCCCGGCTCCAGGGACAGGAAGGCGAGTCGGGGGGAAGGGGGGAAGTCGAAGCAGTCGAGCAGGTGGGCGTGTGCGTCCCACGGCGCTGCGACGTAGGCGGCATCGTGCGGGAAGACGTTGAAGCGTTGGTGGACGGCTTCCACCTCATTGAGCAGAACGGTGCCCGCGACCAGGCGGCCCGGATACGGTCGGGATCGGTCGTGGCGCGTTGCTCCCACTTCCGGTGGCCGTTCGCGCATGGGTCCGTTCGGGTGCATGTCCGCTCGCCGTGCAGTGCCGGGAGCTTGGTGCCCGGGCGGAGGGGGAAGGCGTGCCAGCCGCGTTCTGCGGCCGTCAGGGCTGCGGCGAGTAAGGACTCTCGCCGACTGTCGGTCAGTTGCGTCATGCTGGAGGTCTCCAGTTCCGTGGATGGATGCTGGGTGGCGGGGCGGTCCGAGGCTTTGGCGAGACGCGGGCCACCCTGTTTGTCGCTGAGTCGGGGAGGGGCGGATGGGGTGTCGGCGGATCTGATCAGTGCTCGGTTGCACGACCGGATCCGGCGTGACTTCCCGGATGCCGAGGATGCGCGGGGAGTGCTTGGGGCCCTGCGGGTACTGGGGGCCGAACTCGAAGACTCACGCCAGGACTTGGAGCGGCTATTGGCCGCGGCCGTGGTGTTGGCGGCGGGAGATGTCGACCGCTTTCGGTCGGCAGTCCGCCTCGCTCGTGCGGACTGGCGCGATCTACTCATGGCGGGTGGTCTGGGACACGAGGACTGGCCGCGTGTGCTCGATGAGGAACTGGGGCGTGGGTAGCCGCGGATTATCCGTGAAAGAGATTGCGCTTGATCACGGGTTTGCGGATGTCGACCGTGGTCCCGCCCTTGGGGCCGGATGCGGAGAAGATCTGGACGGCGATCCAGCCGCCGAAGATGACGGCGGCGAGGGTGATCAGTTGGGTGATGAGCGCGGTGAGTGCGTTGATGAACGTCGTCAGGACCAGCAGTCCGCCGCACAAGGCAGCAAATAGGAACACGTCCCCGCGTCCGAGTAGTTGGTCCTGTTCGATTGACGGGGTGGCGGCGGACTGCGGGCAGGTGTGGACGTAGCGTGCGGAGACTGTAAAGATCACGCGGGCGTCTGCCCTGGATGCGGCACTCGGAGAGGACCCATGGCCATCTGCCTCGCAGCACTCTTTGCCCTGTGGGCCCTGGTGGCCGCCGTTGGCGGCATCGCAGCGATCGCTTTTGGCTGGGTGCTTCCCAACATCCGGTCGGGTGTGAAGTACAAGCGCGCCTACGGCGTGGGAGCGCTGGTGTCCGCCGTCGGCATGTCCTTGATGACAGCGGGCGAGATGGCGTCCAGCGATCTGATGCATTCGGCGGTACGAAGAGTCGGCGTCCTATGCCTGGCTCTCAGCATCGGGCTGATCCGGGCGAGCAAGCGTCCTGCGGGCGCAGACCTGGGAGCCTTGGGTTAGCGGCGTGGGCAGGATCGTGCTGGAAAGCGTGGTGGGCGGCTGTATCTTGTCCGTGCTGGGTGCACTGGGGTGGATGCTGCTCGCTCAGGCGCCGACCTGGAGCGCGGCAGGGAAAGCCTTCACCATGGAGTTCGTCCTCCTCGCAGTCATAGGGACGGCCCGAGGCTTGTTGCTCTCCCGAATCGGGCAGCGGGGCCTCAACGACCGTTGTTAGGGAGCGTTGCTCTCGTCCCGGTCAGCCGTGGAAGTGGCTGCGCTTGATCACGGCCTTCGCTCTTCCAGTATTCCGCCGGGCAGGTGCTTGGCGTCAACACCTGATGGGGGCGACATCTGATGACTCGTGTTCGAGCCTTCACTTCAGGTATTGGGGTTGCGCCTAGGACACGTTCTTATGGGAACATGTCTCGGGTCCCCCTTGGGCTTCACGTGGGTCTCCTACTTGAGAGGCTACTCGCCGCTACCTTCTTCGTTGGATTCGCGCCGGGCAGTAATCTCAGGGCTTTCGTCTATTGGAAGTAGCCGCTTAGCCATATCGTCAGCATCGGGTCTCAGGCCAAGCTGTGTCATTGCGGCAGTAGTCTTCAGCTGATCCTTGAGTTTTGGATTCTCGATGCGTTCAATCAGTGCGGTTGCTTTGTCGAATCGATCGTCTTCATCAATTTTCGTGGCGATTTCTCCGGCCTCCTGGGTAACCTGAGCCTCCTTCAGTCGGGCTTGACGGTGCAGCACGCCGCCTGCCGTCGTGATTAGGGCTCCCGATAGGCCCGTAACCCACTTGACCCCTAGGCCGCCATCGCGGAAAGCAACCAATGCTCCGCTGGAGAGAATAATGATTCCGCCAAGGATCATGAAAACGACGCTTACCCAGAACATGACCGTGGAATGCGTAAGCAGGCGATTTAGATAGTTGAAGTGGAAAGCTTGCCGTTGTGCCGGAAGGGTCAATTTCTGCTCATTGGGAGCGGCTTCACTTGGCTTGGTGTCGCCGACAGCAATGCTATTGGTGTGAATTACGGCGTTGTCGCCCAGGACTGTAATTCCGGAATTTGAGCTTCTGGCTTCTTCCCAGAGATTGCGGAGGTAGTCCACTCTGTAGAATTTTTCAAGAATCCTGACGGATGTTAGTGACGGAGTTGTGTGCCCATTTTCGGCCCTTTGGAGCATGTTAGGGCTGATGGTAGTAATTGCTGATAGGTCAGCTATGGAGAGCCCGCGTTCGCGGCGCAGTCGCCTCAGCTCCGTATTGAGCGACGGAGGCAAGTCGCTCGAATCTGAAGTGGTCACCATCGGTCTCCCCTGTGCTAGTCAGACGTGCCTGATGCCTGCATCCTCGTCGTCTGCTGCTTCTGCTGGAGCCGTAGATCGCTGTAGCCCTAGCCGGTCGGATGGCGCGACCCCCTGGGTCGAACCTGGCAGTTGGGGGCTCCTCCCTGACATCAACAGCTGACATCAACGAGAGCGCACACCGGAGCACGACCGCACACACACTTGTTATGAGGAAGCCAGGAAACCTCAGCAGGCTAGCGGTTCGTGATGGTGGTTCACACGCCTACGGATCAGAAGGTTGCAGGTTCGAATCCTGCCGAGTGCACACAGGCAAGAGGCCCCCGGAAATGATCCGGGGGCCTCTTGCGTTGACGCGCCGGGCGCGCAGGTCTGTGTCCGGGTGTCTCTTGACCTCAATGCCGACCGAAGCCGCACTGCGCCGGTCCGCTTCGGCCCCAGGGCGCTGGGCGCACGGCGAACAGCCGTCTGGCCGTCAGGTCGGTTGTGGTCGCGCTTTGCCCGTTCGTTTGGCGAGCAGCCCCGCCAGCAACAGGACGATCAGGCTGCATCCCACGCCGCACAACGTCCAGAGCAACCGGTAGCCCTCGGCGGCATAGTCGGAGGGCTGCGGAAGGTCCACCAGGATGAGCGCGCCCGCGGCGATGGCCGCACTGTAGAAGCTGTAGTTCCAGAAGCGGATCCCCGCCCCGTGCATCAGCAGGACGAGCGCAACCACTTCAAGGCCGCGCTCGACCGCAAAGAGTCTGAGTCCGTGTTCGCCGGCGGGCACCAGGAGCAGCAATCCGGCTACGACCGCGCCGATCAACGTTCCGACGAGACGTTGCGCGCTGACGAGCGCGGCTTGTTCCAGGCTCGGCTTCATCGCGACCATGGCCGCGATCGGGATCCAGGAGCCGTGCGTCAGATCCAGTCCGAACGCCAGCGCCACGGTGCCGGCGATGACCACGGCGCGGATCACCGCGAACAGGATCAGCGGCGGGGTCAGCTTCCTCCGTGAGTTGTCGCCCGGGAGCTCCGAGAAGGGCTGGTTCTGATCCGTACGTCCCCGGATCAGCCACCACAGGAACGTCACCGCGATCCACAGCGCCGCGCCTCCGCTCCAGGCGAGCACCTGGGCCCAGATGTGGCTGGTGACGTGGACCGCTTTGTGGACGCCGAACTCGTATCCGATGGCGACGACGAACCAGACGTTGAGCAGCATGGCGTTGATGAATCGGTGGACCCCGAGGGCGACGGCCAGCCCGGCTGCCAGTGTGACCACGAAAGCCGCGAGCACCATCCAGCCCCAGGCGTCCGCCCCGATCTCGAACGCCAGCGCGGTCACCCCGGCACCCACCAGTGCGAAGACGGCGACGGAGAGAGCTCGGTGCCCGTAGCTCCCTCCCGGGTCACTCAGCGCCGCGAACAGCAGACCGAACACCGCGCTGAGCAGGTACACCTCGTGGCCGATCGCCCAGAAGACGAACAGCGGCACCAGCCCGGCATCCAGGAAGGCCACCGCTCGCGGCCAGTTCAGCCCTGCGGGATGGAACTCGAACACCTTCGACAGCCACCTCTTGGCCTTCCCCCTGCCAACGGGCTGTACTGCTCGTCCGCTCTCGCTCGCCACGGCCGCCCTCTCTCGTCTTGGCCATCAGGCACGCCGCTGAGGTGTCGAATTATCCGATTGGCTGAGGTTCATCACGAAAAGACTCACCGCGAAACCGTGGACACTTGCCCCTTTTTCACCCTTTCCGGCAAGGGCGTCAAAGGGTGAGCGGCAACCGGCCCCACCACTTGGCGTCTCTCAGGGTGAGGCGCGACCTGTCCGGCCGTCTGCGATCGACCTCTGTGGAGCCATGGAGCAGCCTTCGAGGCCGGAAGGAAAAGGACTCGGTACTCAGTGCCGCGGGGACTCCGTGATCCAGCGGCCGGGTGAATCGGCGTACCGGTAGAGCGGGAGGCCCGTGATGCCGGAGGTGCGGAACGGGCGGCCGTGGTCGTCGATCCGGATCGTTCCGGTGCTGCCCTGCGAGGACCAGTCGAGTTCGAGGTACCAGTCGCACGCGCAGTGCTCGGTCCCCGCTTTGACGAGCAGGACCTCGGGGTCGTCCACGGAGACGCGGTACGGGAGGTTCCGCGCCGGCAGGGTCTCGTTACCCTCGCTGCCGGCCACGGCCCGGGGGACGGGGGTGTGCGCGTCGAGATTCACCGCGAAGGACCTGGGCTCGGTGTTCCCGCCGCAGCCCAGGGACGTGTCGTACACGAAGGCTCCGGCGCCGGGGGGCGCGGTACGGCGCACGACCCGGACGTGCAGGGACTCCAGGACGACGGCGGCCGGGCTGCGCCCCTGCACCGACACCCGCACGATCGTCTCCCCGCCGTGCACCGCGTCCTGGGCGTTGGCCCAGACCTCGGCGTCCTCGGCGGGCGGGGGCGGCGGGACCTGGCCCGGCGGTTTGGAGATGACGTAGTCGTGGCCGCAGTCCCCTTCCCACACGTGGGAGTTCACGGTCCAGGTGAAGGGGAGGGCTCGGGCGGACGGCCCGGCCGAGGCCCCGCCGGTCGACGCCGCCGGACCGCTGCGGGGGGTGGCTCCGCCGCCGGGAGAACCGTGCGTCGGGAACCCCGGGAACACGGAGAACGCCGCGAACCCGGCGGCGGTCAGCAGGAACACGCCGCCCAGGACGGCCGACACGACGGCCGGCCGCCGCCGGTACCAGGGCGGCGAGGACGGCTCGCCCGGGTTCGGGGTTCCGGGTGCCATGTCCGGTGCGGTTGGCGCCTTCGGCCGGCCCGGCCCTGACCCGTCCGGGCTTGACCCGTCCGGGCTTGACCCGTCCGGGCTTGACCCGTCCGGGCCTGACCCGTCCGGGCCTGACCCGTCCGGCCGAGACCCGCCCGACCCTGGTCCGTCCTGATCTTCCGGCGTGTGTTGCGGAGCTGCCGTGTCCGGCGCGGGCGCGGTGACGGGGCCAGAGCTTGGCGTTCGAGGTGCGGAGGGTCCCGGTGGCGCTTGGGGCGCCGACGGTGCCTGGGGCGCCGACGGTGCCTGGGCTTCGGGCGCGGGCCGCCGCTCCGGAGCCCCGCCGGGCCCCGCCGAGCCGTTCCCGCCGGGCCCCGCCGAGCCGTTCCCGCCGGGCCCTGACGGACCGTTTCCGCCGAGCCCCGACGAGCCGGCTTCCGCGTCTCCGGGCACGCCGCCCTTCGGGCCTCCGTTCACGCTTCCGTTCGCGCCGCCCTCCGAACCGCCTTCAGGGACGCTCGGTTCGCCCGCGGACGTCGGACGGGGGCGGGCCGCGGCCGGGCGGGAGCGCCTTCGTTCCGCGACCGCCAGGATCCACAGGCGGTGCAACTCCACGCGCTCCTGCGGCGAGGCTCCGCACAGCGCGGCGAACCGCTCCACCACGCCGAAGTCCAGCGGCACCGCCTCGCCCGCGCAATAGCGGTGCAGCGTGGAGGCGTTCATGTCCAGGCGCCGGGCCAGGGCCGCGTAGCTGCGATCCGTACGGGTCTTGAGGCGCGCCAGCAGCTCCGCGAACCTCGTCACGTCGTCGTCGGCCGCGGCCATGGCCCGTGCCCACCTCCGCTCGTATCGGTCCGTCCCGTCCCGGAACGGCATCCCAGGGGACCCATCTCTCTGCACGTCAACCGCCCTGGGATGGTTCCACCGTTGCGGATCCGGCGGGGGTCGTTGCCGCGGCTTCCCAGGGCCGCCGATGCTCTTGGCGTCGCCACCAGCGGTACGGCCCGACCGGCCGGCCTGTTCAGGGGAGCGGCATCCAGACCACGCACTCGTCCACGGGAACCCATGGCCGGACGCACCCTCGACGGGGCGCCGGCGGTCCCCGCGACGACGTGCACCGAACCGGAACGAGGGACACACCATGCACGGCAACACCACCGGACGCCGGAGCCTGCGCCGTATCGCCGCCATCACCGCCGGCCTCGCGCTGGGCCTGGGGCTCGGCGTCTCGGCTCACGCCTCCCAGGCCGACGCGCCGCACCGCACCGCGCAGGCGGCCGCCGCCACCCCGCGGACGGTGAGCGGCAAGACCGGTGACGCCCTGACCGGCATCGCCGACTTCTACGGCGCCTACATCGACGCCCAGAACGGTTCCGACCCCGCCACCAAGCTGATGGGCGACCTGCGCGCCCACTACCTGGACCCCGCGTTCAGCAAGCGACTGGCGGCCTGGGAGCGCACGAACCACGCGGACGGCGTCCTGCGCGCCCAGAGCATCCCGGCCCGCTGGACGGTGACCGAGAAGAGCAAGGGCGACTCCACCGAGGCCCTCGTCACCCTGAACTGGAGCCAGGGAGGCGGCACGGTCAAGCTCTCGGTCGTCATGACCCCCAACCACCGCATCGTCGCCATCAGCCCCGTCAAGTAGCCGGCGGCCGCCTCCGGCCTGTGCGTCGCGTGAGCGTTCCCGCAGGCCGGGGCCGATGTCAGTGGGGACCTCTACTGTCGTGGTGTGCGGCAGGAGTGGGTGTGTTCGGGGGTGCGGTGGTCGGGGGACGGGGCCGTGCTGGTCTGGGGCGGGGGACGGACCAGTCCGCTGGTCCGGGGGCGCCGGATCGCGTTCGGTGTCGTGGACGGGGGTGTGCGGACATGTGTGGGGGCTCGGGGGAACGCGTGTCCCGTGCGGGCCGTCGTCTCGCCGCGCGGCACGGGCGCCCGGTGCGAGGAGTGCGCGCGCCTGGACCGCGCGCACTCCGTCGCCGCCGACACGCTGGCCGACGACCCCCGGCCGTACCGCGTGTATCTCGCGTGGTTCGGGCCCGGCCTGGTCAAGGTGGGGATCACCCGGGTCGAGCGGGGTTCCGTCCGGCTCCTGGAACAGGGTGCCGTCACCTTCACCTGGCTGGGGCAGGGGCCGTTGATGGCGGCGCGCCGGACCGAGGAACTGCTGCGGGCCGCGCTCGGGGTGCCGGACCGGATCCCGTACGCGGGCAAGCGGGCGGTGCGTGCGGTGCTGCCCGGGGCCGAGGAGCGTGTCGCCGAGATCCGGGAACTGCATGCGCGGGCCGGGGAGCTCGACGGCTGGCCCGAGTCGGTCGCGCGCGCCCCCTTCGAGCCCGTGGACCACACGGACCTGTTCGGGCTCGCCGGGCTGGCTCCCGCGCAGGCGGTCGTGCGTGAACTGGCCGCGGGCGGCTCCGTCGCCGGCGAGCTGCGCGCCGCCGTCGGTCCCGATCTGCACCTCCTCACCGGGCGGGGTGTCGTCGTGCTCGACACCCGGCTGATGACGGGGTGGGTCCTGACCGGCACCGGCACCGGCACCGGCACCGGGGCCGGGGCCGCGGACGTCGACCAGGGCTTCGGAGTCACCTTTCCCGTACGGGAGTCGCCCGCGCCGGACACCGGCGTTCAGGACGGGCTGTTCTGAAGGGCGGGAAGAGAGGGAGAGGGGGGAGAGGGGCGGTCGAGGACGTGCGGACGGCCGGCGGGCGGGAAGGTCAAGACTTCGATCCCTTTCGGATCCCGTTCGGAAAGGCGCTGGACGACGGGGCGCGCCCGGAACGAGAGTGGCGGACATGAGCGATCACTCTCCCGCGCCTGTCGCGGCCTTCGAGCCTCCCTATTACGCCGCCGTGTTCACCTCCGTGAGGACGGAGGGCGACGGCGGGTACGGGGAGACCGCCGAGCGCATGGACGAGCTGGTCAAGGAGATCCCGGGCTTCCTCGGGATGGACTACGCGCGGACACCGGGCGGACTGGCCATCACCGTCGGGTACTTCCGGGATGAGGACGCCATCAAGGAGTGGAGTGCGCACGCCGAGCACCGGGCGGCGCAGCGGCGCGGCCGTGCCGAGTGGTACGAGCGCTACACCCTGCACATCGCCAAGGTCGAGCGGAGCCACGGGTTCGAGCGTGCCGACGGCTGACCGGGAGGGCGCGGCGGGCGAGAAGACCGAGGAGACCGAGGACGTGGACGTGCGGGACGAGGCGCGGGACGTGCGCGGCTTCTGGCAGGGGCTCGGGCTGCCCGGACTCGTCGACGTCCACACGCACTTCATGCCCGAGCGGGTGTTGCGCAAGGTGTGGGACTACTTCGACGGGCTCGGTGAACTGACCGGCGGCATCGAGTGGCCGATCGCCTACCGCGCGGACGAGGACGAACGGCTGGCGCTGATCCGGGAGTTCGGCGCACGCGCTTTCACCGCGATGCTCTACCCGCACAAGACCGGCATGGCCGAGTGGCTCAACTCCTGGGCCGTCGACTTCGCCCGCCGGACACCGGACTGTCTGCACACCTCGACCCTCTTCCCCGAGCCGGGCGTCGAGCGGTACGTACGCGAGGCGGTGGAGGCGGGCGCGCGCGTCTTCAAGGCGCACGTCCAGGTGGGGGCGTACGACCCGGCGGACGAGCTTCTCGACCCGGCCTGGGGGCTGCTCGCCGAAGCGGGGATCCCCGTGGTGATCCACTGTGGTTCGGGGCCCTCGCCGGGCAAGTACACCGGCCCGGCACCGGCCGCGGCCGTCCTTCGCCGGCATCCCCGGCTGCGGTTCGTCTTCGCGCACATGGGGATGCCCGAGTACGAGGACTTCCTCGGCCTCGCCGAGCGGTACGACGAGGTGCGGCTCGACACGACCATGGCGTTCACCGACTTCAGCGAGCGGCTCGCGCCCTACCCGCCCGGACTCCTGCCCCGCCTCGCGGACCTCGGGGACCGGGTACTCCTCGGGACGGACTTCCCGAACATCCCGTACCCCTACGTCCACCAGTTGCACGCGCTGCGACGGCTCGGTCTGGGGGACGACTGGCTGCGGGCGGTCTGCTACGAGAACGGCGCCCGCCTCTTCGGTCTGCGCGACGCCTGAGGGCCTCGGCCCGCGCCGGCGGAAAGCGGTACCCAGCAGTTCCCTGAGAGGCACCTGTGTGTTTCTCAGGGAAATCACAGGTTGGCGAAAGGATGCTCTCAGCGGGGCCCAGCAAGGTGTTCGGCATGACCACGACCTCGCCCCAGGGGCGCACCGAACTGCTGAGGCCGGACGGGAGCCCCGTCCGAGTCCTGGTGGTGGACGACGAGCTGTCGATCACCGAGCTGCTGTCCATGGCCCTTCGCTACGAAGGCTGGCAGATCCGCAGCGCGGGAGACGGGACGGGCGCGGTGCAGACCGCGCGCGAGTTCCGGCCCGACGCCGTGGTGCTCGACATGATGCTGCCCGACATGGACGGCCTGACGGTGCTCGGCCGGCTCCGCCGTGAGCAGCCCGACGTGCCGGTGCTGTTCCTGACCGCGAAGGACGCGGTCGAGGACCGTATCGCCGGCCTCACCGCCGGCGGCGACGACTACGTCACCAAACCGTTCAGCCTGGAGGAGGTCGTGGCCCGGCTGCGCGGTCTGATCCGGCGTTCCGGCGCCGCCGACCGGCGGTCCGAGTCCGTGCTCGTCGTCGGGGACCTCACCCTGGACGAGGACAGCCACGAGGTGTCGCGCGGCGGGGCGAACATCCACCTCACCGCGACCGAGTTCGAGCTGCTGCGCTTCCTGATGCGCAACCCGCGCCGGGTGCTGAGCAAGGCCCAGATACTCGACCGCGTGTGGTCGTACGACTTCGGCGGCCAGGCCAACGTGGTCGAGCTCTACATCTCGTATCTGCGCCGGAAGATCGACGCCGGGCGGGAGCCGATGATCCACACCCGGCGTGGGGCCGGATATCTGATCAAGCCCGCGACGTCATGAGCGGACGACGGCGGCCGCGGGCACAGAAGAGGCGGGGACGACAACCGCGCACCCTTCGGACGCGGCTCGTCGTCGGGTCCGTCGCGCTGATCGCCGTCGTGTGCGCGGTGATCGGCACCGTGACCACGATCGCACTGCGCACCCACCTGTACGAGCAGCTCGACAACAACGTCGCCGAGGCGGCGATGCGCGCCGCGGGCCCGGTGGGCGGCCCCACGGGCGGCCCCTCCGGCGGCGGGACCGTGCACCCTCCGGACGACGACGTGATCGCCAAGGATCCCCTCGGGTTCGTGCTCCGGGGCCAGGCCATGGGCGCCATCGGCGCCACCGTGACGAACGGCAAGGTCACCGAGGGCATAGTCAGCGTGGGGAAGAAGGACTCCAACGGGGTCAAGCAGCCCACGCCGCTCAAGCTCGGGACGAGCCAGCTCACCGCCCTCTCCTCCGTCGCGAAGGACGGACACGCCCACACGGTGGAGATCCCCGGCCGGGGCGAGTACCGCGTGCTGTACCAGGAGGGCCGCAACGGCGCCTTCTACGTGGCGCTCCCGACCGACGACGTCACCAACACCCTCACCACGCTCATCTACGTCGAGATCAGCGTCACCGGCGCCGGTCTCGCCGCGGCCTCCCTCGCGGGCGCGGCCATCGTGACCCTCGCCCTGCGCCCCCTGCGCAAGGTCGCCGCCACCGCCACCCGGGTCTCCGAACTGCCCCTGCACACCGGCGAGGTCACCCTCTACGAGCGGGTGCCGGAGTCCGAGGCCGATCCGCACACCGAGGTCGGACAGGTCGGGGCGGCGCTCAACCGCATGCTCGACCACATCCACGGCGCGCTGCACGCACGCCAGCAGAGCGAGATGCGCGTACGCCAGTTCGTCGCCGACGCCAGTCACGAGCTGCGCACCCCGCTGGCCTCCATCCGCGGGTACGCCGAGCTGACCAGACGCGGCCGCGAGGAGACCGGGCCCGACACCCGGCACGCGCTCGGACGGATCGAGTCCGAGGCCGGCCGGATGACCCTGCTCGTGGAGGACCTGCTGCTGCTCGCCCGCCTCGACGCCGGGCGGCCGCTGCAGTACGAGCAGACCGACCTCGTCCCCCTGGTGATCGATGCCGTGAGCGATGCCCGGGCGGCCGGGCGCAGCCACAACTGGCGGCTCGAACTGCCCGAGGAGCCCGCGCTGGTGGCGGCGGACGCCGCACGCCTCCAGCAGGTCATGGTCAACCTCTTCGCCAACGCCCGCACCCACACCCCACCGGGGACGACCGTCACCGCGCGGGTGCACCGGCACGGGCCGTGGCTGTGCGTGGACGTCCAGGACGACGGCCCCGGCATTCCGCCCGATCTCCTGCCACGCGTCTTCGAGCGGTTCGCGCGAGGCGACTCCTCGCGCTCGCGCGCCTCCGGATCGACCGGTCTCGGGCTCGCCATCGTGCAGGCCGTCGCCGCCGCGCACGGGGGCGCGGTGACCGTGGACAGCGCCCCCGGACGGACCGTGTTCACCCTGCATCTGCCCGCAGTCGCCCTCGAAACCTCCTGGCAACAGCACTCACAGGCGCAGCACAGCACCGGCACATGGGTGCGACAGGGGGCTTGACGAAGGTCGTTCCATGCGAACCGAACCTTCTCCCGGCAACCTGCCGGCGCGGGAGCACCTCCCGGCCGCAGACGCGGGAACGCCAGTCCTGGACGTCGTGATCCCCGTCTACAACGAGGAGAAGGACCTCCAGCCATGCGTCCTCAGACTGCACGACCACCTCAGGCGCACGTTCCCGTACACGTTCCGCATCACGGTGGCGGACAACGCGTCCACGGACAGCACCCCGGTCGTGGCGGCCCACCTGGCGGCCCGGATCCCCGAGGTCAGGTCCTTCCGGCTGGAGCAGAAGGGCCGCGGCCGGGCGCTGCGGACCGTGTGGTCGGCGTCCGACGCGCCGGTCCTCGCGTACATGGACGTGGACCTGTCCACCGACCTGAACGCCCTGCTCCCGCTGGTCGCCCCGCTGATCTCCGGGCACTCGGACCTCGCGATCGGCTCGCGGCTGTCCCGCTCCTCGCGTGTGGTGCGCGGAGCCAAGAGGGAGTTCATCAGCCGCGCCTACAACCTGATCCTGCGCGGCTCGCTCCAGGCCCGCTTCTCCGACGCGCAGTGCGGCTTCAAGGCGATCCGCCGTGACGTCGCCCAGGTGCTGCTGCCGCTCATCGAGGACACCGGCTGGTTCTTCGACACCGAGATGCTGGTCCTGGCCGAGCGGGCCGGGCTGCGCATCCACGAGGTGCCGGTCGACTGGGTCGACGACCCGGACTCGACCGTCCACATAGTGAAGACCGCGACGGACGACCTGAAGGGCGTGTGGCGGGTGGGCCGCGCCCTCGCCACCGGCTCGCTCTCGCTCGACCGGCTCACCCGGCCCTTCGGGGACGACCCGCGCGACCGCGAACTGACCGACGTCCCCAAGGGACTGGCCCGCCAGCTCGTCGGCTTCTGCGTCGTGGGCGGCCTGTCCACCCTCTTCTACCTGCTGCTCTACAGCGTCTTCCGCTCCTTCTCCGGGGCGCAGATCGCCAACGCCCTCGCGCTGCTCGTGTCGGCGGTCGCCAACACGGCGGCCAACCGGCGGCTCACGTTCGGCGTGCGCGGCCGGGGCGGTGCCGTCCGGCACCAGGCGCAGGGACTGGTCGTCTTCGGCATCGGGCTCGCCCTGACCAGCGGATCTCTCGCCGCGCTCAATTCCGCGACCAGCGATCCCGGGCACTCCACCGAACTGGCGGTGCTCATCGCCGCCAACCTCGCGGCGACCGTGCTGCGCTTCCTGCTCTTCCGCGCCTGGGTCTTCCCCGACCGGCAGGGCGGGACGCCGTCCCCGTCCCCCGTGGTGGCCTCGCGCCGGCCGGCCCCGCAGTACAGCGCGCCGGGTCTTCGGCAGGACGTGTTCGCCCATCCCCCGCTGCCGCAGCGCCCGACGGCACCCTCCTCCCCCCACGACACCGACACGTTCCGCGCCGACGACGCCGCGGAGCACTCCTGGCGGGATTCGACCATGCAGTTGCAGGCGGTGCGCCCGCACGACCACGATCCGAGGAAGGCGCGATGACGACACAGCCCGACACGAGCGCTGGGACCAGCGCCGGTACCGGCGTCGGTACGAGCATCGAGACGAACGCCGGTGTCAGCGCCGGTACGGGCGGCTCCGGGCACGCCTGGGGGCCGGCGACGCCGACGGCCGCTCCCGAGTCCGGTGAGCCCCGGCAGCCCTTCTTCCGGCGGGTCTGGAGAGGCCGGCCCGAGGATCCCCGCTGGGCGCGCCCCGCCTTCCTCGGACTGCTGCTCGCCACCACGGTGCTCTACCTCTACGGCCTGAGTGCCTCCGGGTACGCCAACTCCTTCTACTCCGCGGCCGTGCAGGCCGGCAGCCAGAGCTGGAAGGCCTTCTTCTTCGGCTCGCTCGACTCGGCCAACGCCATCACCGTCGACAAGCCCCCGGCCTCCCTGTGGCCGATGGCCCTGTCGGTACGGATCTTCGGCCTCAGCTCCTGGGCGATCCTCGTCCCCGAGGTGCTGATGGGCGTCGCCACGGTCGGCGTCCTGTACGCGGCCGTGCGCCGTCGGTTCAGTGCCGCGGCGGGCCTGATCGCGGGCGCCGTGCTCGCGCTCACCCCGGTCGCCGCGCTGATGTTCCGGTTCAACAACCCGGACGCGATGCTCGCGCTGCTCATGACCGTCACGGTCTACTGCGTGATCCGCGCCCTGGAGGACGGCCGTACGAAGTGGCTCCTGTGGGCGGGTGCCGCGGTCGGCCTCGCCTTCCTCACCAAGACGCTCCAGGCGTTCCTGATCCTGCCGCCGCTGGCCGTGCTCTACGCGGTCTGCGCGCCGGTGCCGGTCCGCAAACGGTTCGCTCAACTGGGCCTCTCGGCCGCCGCGATGGTCGTCGCCGGCGGCTGGTGGGTCGCGATCGTCGAACTGTGGCCCGCGTCCTCCCGCCCGTACATCGGCGGCTCGCAGAACAACTCCTTCCTGGAGCTGACCTTCGGCTACAACGGGCTCGGCCGCATCAACGGCGACGAGACCGGCAGCGTCGGCGGCGGTGGCGGGGGCGGCGGCACCGGGATGTGGGGGGAGACCGGCTGGAACCGGATGTTCAACTCCGAGATCGGCAGCCAGATCTCCTGGCTGCTCCCGGCGGCCCTGATCCTGCTGGTGGGCGGCCTCGTCCTGACCCGCGGGGCGAAGCGGACCGACGCGACCCGGGCCTCGTTCCTCGCCTGGGGCGGCGCGCTGCTCATGACCGCGCTGGTCTTCAGCTACATGGCCGGCATCTTCCACCAGTACTACACGGTGGCCCTGGCCCCCTACATCGCCGCCGTGGTCGGCATGGGCGCGACCGCGCTGTGGGCGGAACGGGGCAAGGTGTGGGCGGCGCTCACCCTCGCCGGCTCGGTCACCGCGACCGCGGCCTGGGGCTACGTCCTTCTCAACCGCACCCCCGACTACCTGCCGTGGCTCAAGTGGCTGGTCCTCGTCGGCGGTCTGACCGCCGCGCTCGGACTGATCTTCGTTGCCCGGCTGGGCAGGCGGCTCGCCCTCGCGGCGGCCGGACTGGGCTTCGTCGCGGCGGTCGCCGGCCCGACGGCGTACACGCTCTCCACGGTGGACACCGGGCACACCGGATCCATCGTGACGGCCGGGCCGTCCGGTGCGAGCATGATGGGCGGGCGGGGTGGCTTCCCCGGTGGCGGTGGTGGCACCCGCGGTGGCTTCCCCGGCGGCCAGAACCAGAACGGCAACGGCGGTGTGCCGAACGGGCAGCAGGGCATGCCCGGCGGCGGCACGGGTCAGCCTCCGACCGGCGGTACCGGCGGCCTCCCCGGCCAGAACCAGCAGGGGCCCGGCGGGACCCAGGGCGGGAACCAGCAGGGCGGCATGCCCGGCGGCGCGGGCGCGGGCGAGGGCGGTATGGCCGGTGGTGGCGGTGCCGGAGGACTGCTGAACGGCGCGAGTGTCGGCTCCGAGGCCAAGGCGCTGCTGTCGAAGAACGCCGGGGACTACACCTGGGCGGCGGCCGCGATCGGTTCCCAGAACTCCGCGAGCTACCAACTGGCCACCGGCAAGCCGGTGATGGCGATCGGCGGCTTCAACGGCACCGATCCGTCGCCGACCCTGGCCCAGTTCAAGAAGTACGTGACCGACGGCAGGATCCACTACTTCATCTCGGGCGGTGGCATGGGCGGCGGTATGGGCGGGGGCGGCAACTCCGGTACCGCCTCCACCTCTTCGCAGATCAGCTCGTGGGTCACGGCCAACTTCAAGAAGGTGACGGTGGGTTCGGCCACCTTCTACGACCTGACGCAGCCGACGAGTTCCGGCTGACCGGTTCCGCGAGGTCGGTTCTTCGGTGAACGGGCGGTGTTCCGGGGCGGGTTCGCTCCGGGGCACCGCCCGTTCGGGGTCGTCCTGCGATGGCTGTTCCCGTGGCTGTTTCCGGAGGTGGGCCGGACGTGTCCGGGCGGGGCGCGCTTAGCATCGTCGAGGAGGGTGACCGGGGAGTCCGGCCCGGTCCGTGGTCGGTTCCGAGGAAGGGGCGCCATGGTGGGGTCAGCGGACAGGGCGAAGCGGCCGGCCGGGCTCGACCGGGAGCGGGTCACCTCGGCCGCGGTGCGGTTGCTGGACGCGGAGGGGCCGGCCGGGTTCTCCATGCGGCGGCTGGCGGCCGAGCTGGACGTCACCGCGATGTCCGTGTACTGGTACGTCGACACCAAGGACGAGCTGCTGGTGCTCGCGCTCGACGCCGTGTTCGGTGAAGTGGAGCTGCCGCGAACCGGGTCGGAGGCGGGCTGGCGGGATCGGCTTCGGGGACTGGCGACCGGGTACCGGGCGATGCTGGTGCGCCACCCCTGGGTGCCGGCGCTGTTGGGGAACCAGGTGGAGGCCGGGCCGTGTTCGGGGGCGTTCGCGGCGTGTGTGCGACGGGTGGTCGCGGACGCCGGGATCCCGGCGTCCGGGCAGGTGGGGGCGGTGTCGGCGGTGTTCCGGTTCGTGTACGGGGCGCACTTCGCCGGTGCGGAGCCGGGGGAGCGGGATTCCGAGTTCGCGCTGGAGCTGCTGATCGCGGGCATCGAGGCGGTGGCGGCGCGGCCCGGCTGAGACCGCGGCCCGGCTGAGACCGGTGGGTGGGTCGGGGCCGCGCCGGTACATCAGCCCGTCGCCGTCGGGTGAGGAGTGACCGTCGGTGGCGACGGCCATCGATGTACCGCCACGTCCCCTCACGCCGGATCCCGGCTGCGGGTCCGCGTTCGCTGGGGTTCGGGCGTGAGTTTCAGCCCCTCCGGCGTTTGAGGAGCGGGGTCTGGGGCGGAGCCCCAGGTATGGGACGGGTAGGGGCGGAGGGGGCGAGGAAACGGGGTCCCGCCGGCCGGCCGGCCGGTCAGTCCTGGGGGGCCAGGTGGGGCGGGAAGCCACCGGTGGCGACCGGGCCCCAGTGGGTGGGGGTGATGCGGATGATCGACTTGGCCTGCTTGCGCATCGCCGCGCGATACTCGTCCCAGTCGGGATGCTCCCCGGCGATGTTCCGGTAGTACTCGACCAGCGGCTCGACGGAGTCGGGAGAGTCGATCACCTCGGCGGTGCCGTCGACCTGGACCCAGGGCCCGTTCCACTCGTCGCTCAGGACGATCAGCGCGACCCGCTCGTCCCGCTTGGCGTTACGCGTCTTGGCACGCTCGGGATACGTCGAGACGACGATGCGTCCGGCGTCGTCGACGCCACAGGTCAGCGGAGAGCCCTGCGGGCCGCCGCCGGCACGGCGGGTGAGCAGGATCGCCCGGTGGCGGGGGCGTACGAAGTCCAGCAACTCGTCGAGGGAGACAGAGGTGTTCGTCGCGATGTTGGGTGCCATGCGATCAGCGTAGGGCGCGGGCCCGGCGATCGCCCGCGGGCCGGGCCGGTGGGCGGCACCCGACCTCGGCGAAGCGGCTAAAGTGCTCTTCGTCCTGTGCTCGCAGTCGGGAATGTGCTGCGGAGCTCTCCTGCGCATGGCCGTTTGGCCCTGCATGCCGAAGAGGTTCGTGGTGGCTGCGTCTGAGTTTTCTGAATTGTCCCGTTCTGATACGGATTTCGAGCTGGCCGAGGGCCTCACGGCCGCGGCCCAGCAGTTGCACGAGACATCGAGCGCCCACGCCACCCTGCGCACCGCCGTCCGGCTGGCCGTGCGCATCCTGCCCGGCGTCGAGTACGCCGGCATCTCCGTCATCGAGCCCAAGGCCCACCGGCAGACGCTGGCCTGGACGGACGAGGTCGTCCGCTCCGCCGACGCCATGAACGCGGGCCGTGAGCATCCCCCGTACTGGAACCGGCTGTGGACGGCTCCGGTGGCCCGCATCGAGGACAGCGCCGCCCCGGACGGAGACGGGGACCGCGCGCTCTCGGATCTCGGCCTGCGGTCGGTGCTGTCGCTGCGGCTGCGTGCCGACCGGCGCCGGCTGACCGTCCTGACCGCCTACGCGCGGGCGCCGCGCGCCTTCGACGAGTCGGCCACCCGGATAGGGCGGCTGTTCACCGCGCACGTCGGCATCGCGCTGGACTCGGCGACCCTGCGCGAGCAGCTCACCGAGGCGATGCGCACCCGGGATCTCATCGGGCAGGCCACGGGCATCCTCATGGAGCGGCTCGACATCGACGCGTCCGAGGCCTTCGACAGCCTCGTGCGCACCTCCCAGCGGGAGAACGTCAAGCTCCGTGACCTGGCCCGACGGATCGTCGACGCCAGCGAGGGCGAGTGAGGCGGGGTCAGACCGCCGGCAGCGACTCGCCCTGCACGGCCTGGATGTCGAGCTCCACCTTCAGGGTCGTTCCGATGGCGGAGATGCCCGCCTGGACGATCTGGTTGTAGTGCAGGGCGAAGTCCTCGCGGTGGAGCTCGGCGGTCGCCCGGAACGCGGCGCGGGTGCCGCCCCAGGGGTCGGCGCCGGTGCCGAGGTAGGCGAGGTCGAGGTCGACGGGACGTACGACACCGTGCAGGGTGAGCTCGCCGTGCACGGTCCAGCGGTCGGAGCCGGCCGGTGTGAGGCCCGTCGAACGGTAGGTGATCAGCGGGTACTTCTCGGCGTCGAGGAAGTCCGCCGACCTCAGGTGCCCGTCGCGCATGCCGTTGCCGGTGTCGATGGAGGCGGCCGTGATCGTCGCCTCGACCCGGGAGGCGGTCACGTCGCCGGGGGCGATCTCGACGCGGCCCGCGAAGTCCGTGAAGCGGCCGTGCACGCTGGAGATGCCCAGGTGCTGGGCCACCGCGCCCACGGAGGAGTGCGCCGGGTCGATGGTCCACGGTCCCGGCGGGGGCAGCTCGGTGCCGCCCCGGCGGGCCAGTGTCACCTGGCCGACCTCGGCCCGGCCGGCCGCCGTGACGATGGCCCCGGACGCGGCGGGCGCGTACCCGAGCGCGGTCACGATCACGGTGTAGGCGCCCGGCGCGAGGCTCGTGGTGTCGCGTACGGACCCGTCGGTGTCCGCCTCGGCCCGCAGCACCTGCGCCCCGGTCGAGTCGGTCACCGTGACGACCGCGTGCGACACGGCCCATCCGTCCCGTGTGCGGATCTTCGCGGTCAAGCCCATGGCAGTAACTCCTTGCGGTGTACCAATGAAAACCGGCCCGTGGGGGGCGCACCTCCGCTCAGAGTGCGCGCATCCCCACGGGCCGGGGCTCGGACTACTCGCCGGGGTGGGCGAGCTCGATGTCGTGGTCGTCCGCTCCACGGCCGCCGACGGTCAGCGCGGTCGCCACCGGCGGGTAGCCCGCCGCGATGACGGTGTACTCGCCGCCGTCCAGATCGGTGAAGGCGTACGCCCCGTCGCCGCCGGTCCTGGCCGTGCCGACGACGTTCCCGGCCGCGTCCACCAGCGTCACGCGGGCGTCCGACAGGGGGCCGTGCGGGGCCCGTACGACACCCTGGACCTGGGCGCCCGCGTCGAGGTCGACCTCGACCCGGGTGACCCCGGTGCCGCCGACCTCGACGGGCAGCGCCCGCGGCCGGTGGCCCGCGGCGTTCACCGCGACCGTCACGACGCCGGGCACCAGCTCGGCGAAGGCGAACTCGCCCTGCTCACCGGTGGTTCCGGTGGCCAGCACGTCCCCGCGCACGTCGGTCACGACGACCATCGCGTCCTTGACCGGGGAGGCGCCGTCGGAGGCCCGGACGACACCGCTCAGCCCGCTCGTGCCGCTCAGCAGGATGTCGTACGCGAGCGGCTCGTCGTGCACGACGATCGTCGAGGCCTGCGGCTGGAAGCCGTCGGCGGAGGCGATCAGGACGTACGAGCCCACACCGGGCGCGTCGAGGGCGTAGGAGCCGTCGGCCTGCGCGACCGAGCGGCCGAGCTGGCGTCCCGCCGGCGAGATCAGCGTGACCGCGGCCTGCGGGACGGGCGCGCTCTCGGCGCCGCGGACCTGGCCGTGCACCCGGATGCCGCCGGACGCGGGCCGGGGGTCGCCCTCCCGCGTGGCGGTGGCGACGGCGGCGAGCCGCTGGGCCCCCTCGGGCGCCGTCTCGGAGACGGTCTCGGTGGTGCCGACGGCCGGGGCGAGGGCGGCGGTGGCCGCGGCCTCGACCGCCTCGGCGACGGGTGCCTCGGTGACCGGCTCGCCGGACTTCTCCGCGGCGGCCTGGGCCATCGCGCCGGACGTCCGCAGCGGGACCTCCTTGATGAACAGCACGATGAGGAAGGCGATCAGCGCCATGCCGGAGGCGATCAGGAAGACGTCCGCGATGCCGTGGCCGTAGGCGCTCTCCATCACGTTGCGCAGCGGAGCGGGCAGCTTGTCCATGTCCGGGATGGTGGAGCTGGAGTCCGAACCGGACCCGAGGGCCGCGTACTTGGGGCCGAGATCGGTCAGCCCGTCCTTCACGTAGTCGGTGATCCGGGTGGCCATGACCGCGCCGAGCGCGGAGACGCCGATCGCACCGCCGAGGGACCGGAAGAACGTCACCGTGGAGCTCGCCGCGCCCAGGTCCGAGGGCGCCACCTGGTTCTGCGTGGAGAGCACCAGGTTCTGCATCATCATGCCGATGCCGAGGCCGAGCAGCGCCATGAAGATCGCGATGTGCCAGTAGGCCGTGTCGTAGCGGATGGTGCCGAGCAGGCCGAGGCCCGCCGTCACCAGGAAGCCGCCGGAGACGAGCCAGTACTTCCACCGGCCGGTCTTGGTGATGACCTGGCCGGAGACCGTGGACGAGATGAACAGGCCGCCGATCATCGGGATCGTCATGACACCCGACATCGTCGGGGACTTGTCCCGGGCGAGCTGGAAGTACTGGCTGAAGAAGACGGTGCCGGTGAACATCGCGACACCGACGAACAGCGACGCGAGGGAGGAGAGGGTGATCGTGCGGTTGCGGAACAGCCGCAGCGGGATGATCGGCTCGCTCGCCCGGGACTCGACCAGCACGAACAGCAGTCCGAGGACGATCGCGCCGCCGACCATGGCGTACGTCTGCCACGAGATCCAGTCGTACTTGTCACCCGCGAAGGTGACCCAGAGCAGCAGCAGCGAGACGGCGGCGGAGATGAAGAACGCGCCGCCCCAGTCGACCTTCACGTCCCGCTTCACGACGGGCAGGTGCAGGGTCTTCTGCAGCACGATCAGCGCGATGACCGCGAACGGCACACCGACGTAGAAGCACCAGCGCCAGCCGAGCCAGCTCGTGTCGGTGATGACACCGCCGAGCAGCGGACCGCCCACGGTTGCGACGGCGAACGTCGCGCCCAGGTAGCCGGAGTAGCGCCCGCGCTCACGCGGGGAGATCATCGCGGCCATCACGATCTGCGCCAGGGCGGACAGACCGCCGACGCCGATGCCCTGCACGACACGGCAGGCGATCAGCATGCCGGCGTTCTGCGAGAGTCCGGCCGCGGCCGAGCCCAGCACGTAGATGATGAGCGCTATCTGGACGAGCGCCTTCTTGCTGTACAGGTCGGACAGCTTGCCCCACAGGGGCGTGGCCGCGGTCATGGAGAGCAGCGCGGCGGTGACGACCCAGGTGTACGCGGACTGGCCGCCGCCCAGGTCGCCGATGATCTCGGGGAGCGCGTTGGAGACGATCGTCGACGACAGGATCGCGACGAACATGCCGAGCAGCAGCCCGGAGAGCGCCTCCATGATCTGCCGGTGCGTCATCGGAGCGCCGTCGGCGCCTCCGTGCTTGGCGTGAGAGCCCCGCACACCGGCTGGTGTGGTCGTTGCCATGGGCTTCCTTTTCTTACGCGGGTGTACGGGTGGTCGGTTCTGATACGTCTGTCGCGTACGGGGGAGGGTGCGCGGGCGTCCGCTGCGGAGAGCGGCAGTCGCCGAAGCTCTCGCGCAGCCGGCCCATCAGCTCGATGAGCAGCCCGACCTCGGCGTCGGACCAGTGGCTGAGCCGGTCGGAGAGCAGGCGTGACGTGCGCAGGGACAGCTCGTCGAGCTGGGCGTGCCCGGCCGCGGTGAGGCGCAGGATGCGCGAGCGTTTGTCCGCCGGGTCGGGGGACCGTTCGATCCAGCCCCGGTCGGCGACGTGCGCCACATGGCGGCTGGTGACCGACATGTCCACGGACAGCAGCTCCGCGAGCTTGCTCATCCGCATCTCGCCGTACCGGCCGAGCAGGGTGAGCACGGCGGCGGATCCCGCGGGGCACTCGGGCGGCAGGATCCGGCCCATTCCCCTCTTCACGGCACCGATGGCGCTGAGCTGACGAGCCAGTTCCTCGTACTGCGCCTGCTCGGCCATCGCACCTCCCTTTATTCGTTGCTTAGGGCAACCATAAAGAAGTTGGTTGCCGCAGGCAAACGAGTTCGGGGCTGCAGGGATAAAAAGTTGGCAAAGGCAAGTGTTGGCGAACGGAAACGTGCAGGCGGGAGGGGTGGACGGGGCGGGAGATACGGAGGGGACGGCCGTCGAGGTGAGGAGGCGACGCGGAGGCGGTGTGCGTGCTGGTCGCGGGTGCTGTGCGGTCGGGTCACGATCGGCGTGATGAGCAACCCGGCACTTGGGCAGCCCGCGCGCATTCGCTAGGGTCCGGCCTATGGCAAACACCCAGGGCCCCGAGGGCAACTACGACCCCGCGGGCAGCACTCAGATGTTCCGTGCGTTCGTCGACGAGGCCCCCCAGGGCCGGCAGCAGCAGGCGGCCGCTCCCGCGGGTCCCCGCGTGGGTCTGATCGTCGGCGTCGTCCTCGCCGTCGCGGTCGTCGCCGCGGTGGCCTGGCTCGCCTTCATGTGATCGAGCGGGACCGCGAGATCGGGCGCAACCGCCTGATCGGGCGGGAGCGCGGGGGCGTGACCCGGTAGGGGCGCGCCCCTACTTCCACGCGACGGACACGTCCTGTGTCTCGACGTGCATGCCCAGCGGCACCCGCCAGGAGTCGACGCACACCGTCCAGGTCCCGCTCTTCCTCCCGCCGGCGGCGATCGGCGCCGGAAGGGGTTCGGTCGACCGGACGGTCGCCCAGTCGATCCCGAGCGCCCCGATGATGTGCGTCCCGAAGGTCACCGTGCCCGAACGGACCGCCGTACCACCGGTGTTGCTGAAGGAGAGGGTCACCTTCTCGCACCAGCGCTGACCGGTGGCCGTGCGCGAGGGCTCGCTCACGGCGAGCGCGGCGGGCCGGCCACTCGCCGTCGGCCCGGGCGAGGACGGGGTCGACGAACCTCCCGAACTTCCCGAAGAACCTCCCGAACTCCCGCTCGTGCCACCGGAGTCGCCGCCGGAGTCACCGCCCGAGGGTGAGCCGGACGACGCCGAGGACCCGGCGCCCGTCCCGGTTCCCGTGCCTCCCGCGCTGCCGGACGCGGTCCCCGAGTCGCCCCCGCCGGCGGCGGAACCGGTCGAGCCGCCCGAACCGGGCGACGAACCGTGCGAGCCGTCCGCGTCACCCGTGCCGCCCGTCGGCGTACCGCCGCCCGGACCGGCGGCCGAGGACCTCTCGCCGGCTCCGGAACTCCCTTTGCCTCCGGTGGGGTTGGCGCCGTCCAGAGGTGCCAGGGACACCTCTCCCGACGGTGCCACCACCGCCCCCGACGCCCGGGGGGAGCCGTCCGCGGCCCCGACGGCGGCATATCCGCCGTCCCCGCCGCTCCCGCACGCGGCCAGCAGTCCGCCCAGACACAGCGCGGCCGCCGACGTGCCCACCAGGGCACCTCGGCGACCGCTCGGCGATCCATGACGCATCGGCTCGTGACGCATCGCGCCAGTGTGGCTGACGACCCGTCAAATATGAACCCCGCGTGGGACGGTCAGTCGGAGATGAGTCCTTCGCGGAGCTGCGCCAGCGTGCGGGTGAGCAGCCGGGAGACGTGCATCTGGGAGATGCCGACCTCCTCGCCGATCTGCGACTGGGTCATGTTCGCGAAGAAGCGGAGCATGATGATGCGGCGCTCGCGCGGCGGCAGCTTGGCGAGCAGCGGCTTGAGCGACTCGCGGTACTCCACGCCCTCCAGCGCGGTGTCCTCGTAGCCGAGGCGGTCCGCGAGGGAGCCCTCGCCGCCGTCGTCCTCGGGAGCGGGCGAGTCCAGCGACGAGGCCGTGTACGCGTTGCCGACGGCGAGACCGTCGACCACGTCCTCCTCGGACACCCCGAGAGCCGTGGCGAGTTCGGCGACCGTCGGCGAGCGGTCGAGCCGCTGCGACAGCTCGTCGCTGGCCTTGGTGAGGGCCAGGCGCAGCTCCTGGAGGCGGCGCGGGACGCGGACCGACCAGGACGTGTCGCGGAAGAACCGCTTGATCTCGCCGACGACCGTCGGCATCGCGAAGGTCGGGAACTCGACGCCGCGTTCGCAGTCGAAGCGGTCGATCGCCTTGATCAGGCCGATGGTGCCGACCTGGACGATGTCCTCCATCGGCTCGTTGCGGGAGCGGAAGCGGGCCGCCGCGTACCGCACGAGCGGGAGGTTGAGCTCGATGAGGGTGTCCCGGACGTAGCCGCGCTCAGGGCTGTTCTCGGCGAGTGCCGCGAGGCGCAGGAACAGGGAGCGGGACAGGGTCCGGGTGTCGATGGCGCCCGAGGACTCGGGGACCAGAGCGGCTTCCGGGGCCTCGGCGGCAGGGACGTCGTGAAGCGCGGCGTGCGCCTCGGGCACTGCGTCGCTCTTCGTGAGCGTGAGCACCTTCGAGCTGCCCTGATCTGCGGACATGCCACCCCCTTTGGGTCGCGGACGGTCGCGGCAGTCGCTCCCGTCGGAGGAACGCAGCCTCCACCTGAATACCGGAGGCGAGGCCGCGGCAAACGCGCTCCCGGAAGAATGTCACATGTCGGCAACACGCTGTAGAGACTTGTCGACATGTAGAGGGTGGATCGGCCCTGGAAAAAGGGGGTCTGACAGGTAATCAGCGCTGAACCGACATAAAAAGTGACCTTGAGCGATTAGCTCTTCTCGGTTACGCCTCGATCCTGTTTGCGGATCGAAGACGCGCGAAGCTGCGGGCGAGGAGCCTTGACACATGCATCTGGGAAACACCCAGTTCCGCGCTGATCTGTGACTGGGTCAGATTGCTGTAGTAGCGCAGGAGCAGGATCCGCTGCTCGCGTTCGGGCAGCTGTACGAGCAGATGCCGTACGAGGTCGCGGTGTTCGACCCCGTCGAGTGCGGGGTCCTCGTATCCGAGCCGGTCGAGCAGTCCCGGCAGTCCGTCGCCCTCCTGGGCCGCTTCGAGGGAGGTCGCGTGGTACGACCGTCCGGCCTCGATGCAGGAGAGGACCTCCTCCTCGGTGATGCGCAGCCGTTCGGCGATCTCCGCGGTGGTGGGCGAGCGTCCGAAGGCGGTCGTCAGGTCCTCGGTGGCGCTGTTCACCTGCACCCACAGCTCGTGCAGCCGGCGCGGTACGTGGACGGTGCGAACGTTGTCGCGGAAGTACCGCTTGATCTCGCCCACGACCGTCGGCATCGCGAAGGTCGGGAACTGCACGCCCCGGTCCGGGTCGAAGCGGTCGATGGCGTTGATCAGGCCGATCGTGCCGACCTGGACCACGTCCTCCATCGGCTCGTTGCGGGAGCGGAAGCGGGCCGCCGCGTACCGCACGAGCGGCAGGTTCGCCTCGATCAGCGCGCTGCGGACCCGCAGGTGCTCCGGGGTGCCGGGCTCCAGCACCTTGAGTTCGCCGAAGAGCACCTGGGTGAGGGCCCGGGTGTCGGCGCCCCGGCGCCGCTCCTGAGGGACCTCCTGGGCCGTTTCGGGGGCGGTCGCGGGGCCCTGGGTGCCCGGAGCGGCGTTCGGTGCCGTGGTCTGCGTCAGGGGCCGCGCCGGGGGTGGCGGCGGGGCGGAGGCCAGAGCCGTCGCCCGGTCCTGGGCCGGGGCTTCCTCCTGGGGCGGCGCAGTACTGGCCGACACGGTCAACGCCACCTCTTCGTTCGTCAACGATCCGTCGACGTATCCGTCAACTCATCCGTCAAAAGCGGTCATAGCATCACAAGACATGTGCACTGTGTGCAAGCACCGCATAACGCCGTGTTGAGGGTGAACAGGAGGTGAGTTGGGGTTCAAGACGCCGAAAACCCCTGACCGGTTGCGGTCAAGGGCTCGGTAAGAGTGTGCGATCAAAAACGGTCAGAACGGGTAATCGGCGATCACCCAGGTGGCGAACTCACGCCAGAGCGCGACACCGGCGGTGTGGGCCGGGTGCTCCAGGTAACGCTTGAGGGCGTCGGCGTCCTCGACGGCGGCGTTGATGGCGAAGTCGTACGCGATGGGCCGGTCGCTGATGTTCCACTCGCACTCCCAGACCCGCAGCTCGGGGATCTGCCCGCCGAGCGCGCGGAAGGCGGCGACGCCCTCGGCGACGCGGGGCTCGTCGCGCCGCACGCCGTCGTTGAGCTTGAAGAGGACCAGATGGCGGATCACGGGTACTCCCTGGTGATGAGGTGGTTCTTCGCTCGGTCACGCCCTCGCGGGGGCGCGCCTCGCTCCGTCGGGCCCGCTCGGCGCCGGATGCGCGGCCCTGCCGCGCCGGCGTCGGTGCCCTGCGTCAGTTCTTCGCTCCGTCGGCGACCCAGGTCATGAAGTCGCCTATCGCCCCGGCGGCGCTCGATATGCCCTCGAACGCTATCTGGACGTAGTCGGCGGCCTTGGCCGGATCCGTGATGATCACGTAGAGCACGAAGACCACGAGCACGTAGATGGCGATCTTCTTCGAATTCACCGCCATGGCGGCCTCCCCTGTGACTCCTGCGCCCGTCGGCCCCCTGCTGCCGGCGGTGAGTGTAACCTTCACGCCCCCTTTAAGGACCAACGGCCCGCTGGTAGAGGTCCTTTGCGGGGCCTGAGCGGCGCGCTCACGGTCCAGCATGGAAGGGAGCCCCGGCGGGAACCGTCAGGAGTCCCCGGGGCCCGGAGGGACCCCACTGCGGGGTTCTCGCCGCCCGACTTTCCCCCGAGACGGCGGCGTGGACTTGCGGGTCCCTGCGTGGGGGAAGCGGGCGCCCCCGAATTGCGCCCCTTCCCCCTCCTCTGTGGGAGCGGAGAGCCCTTTCGGGTACGGAAGCCCCGGCGACCGAGCGGCGCCGGGGCTCCTTCGCGTCGCGGCCCCCGCGGAGCCCGGGAACGCACGAAGGGCCCCGTCTTTCGACGGGGCCCTTCAGAAGCGGTAGCGGAGGGATTTGAACCCTCGGTGACTTGCGCCACACTCGCTTTCGAGGCGAGCTCCTTCGGCCGCTCGGACACGCTACCGAGGGAGACCCTACCCCAAGGTGGCCCGTGGTCTGAAATCCGTTCCGGCGGCCCGGTCAGCGGTCGCGGAAGAAGTCGGTCAGCAGTGCGGCGCAGGCGTCGGCGAGCACGCCCTCGATCACCTCGGGCCGGTGGTTGAGCCGCCGGTCGCGGACGACGTCCCAGACGGATCCTGTCGCGCCCGCCTTCTCGTCGCGGGCGCCGTAGACCAACCGGTCGACACGGGACTGGACGAGCGCGCCGGCGCACATCGTGCAGGGCTCCAGGGTGACGACGAGCGTGCACCCGGTCAGCCGCCACTCACCGAGCGCGGCGGCGGCCCGGCGCAGCGCGAGGATCTCGGCGTGCGCCGTCGGGTCGCCGGTGGCCTCGCGTTCGTTGTGCCCGGCCGCCAGCACGGTGGTCCCGTCCGGGGACAGCACGACGGCACCGACGGGAACGTCCCCGCCCCGGACGGCCAGCCGTGCCTCGTCCAGCGCGAGCCGCATCGGGTCCCGCCACCGGTCGCGTACGGGATCGGGTGGCGGGGGTACCTGGCGCGGGGTGCTCATCCGGGGAACCTAGCGGAATCCCGCCGGGCACGGCGGAAGGCCGGAGCCGGTGGGCGGCGGACGGCAGGCGAAGATCCGGCCCGCTGGATCGGGCCGGTTCGCCGGTATGGGGGCAGGGGTGCGGGAGAGGGGCCGGGCCCGCCGTTTCCGGAGGCCCTGACCTGTTCCGGACGTCCTAGCGGACGGTCTCCAGAACCTCTGCCGCGCCCAGGGCCTCGGCGATCGTGCCGAGCGCGTCGCCTTCGTCCAGGGCCAGCAGTTCCTTCTCGCTCACTCCGAGGTCCGCGAGGATGTAGCGGTCCCCGACGGGGCTGTGCGAGACGGCGTCGCCGGACACGCTCCCCTGGTCCTCGTCGTCGTCCTCGGAGTCCCCTGGTTCACCGTCCTCGGTGCCGTCCAGATCGAGGGAGTCCAGGTCGGCGTCGTCGTCGCCCGGATCCCGTCCTAGTAGTTCGTCCGTGAGCAGGATCTCGCCGTACGAACTGCGGGCGGCAGCGGCGGCGTCCGAGACGTAGATACGAGGATCCTCCTCGCCGTCCACGCGGACGACGCCGAACCACGCGTCCTCCTGCTCGATGAGCACGAGCACCGTGTCCTCGTCCGAGACCTCACGGGCCAGATCGGTCAGATCCGACAGGGTTTCCACATCGTCGAGCTCTGTATCGCTCGCTTCCCACCCGTCTTCGGTGCGCGCGAGCAGTGCGGCGAAGTACACCGTGACTCTCCCACTGGTCATAGGTGTGCCGGTTGGGGTTCCCCCCGGCGGAGGCTGTGGGCGGGGAGTGCTGCTGCTCCGAGCCCCGCCCACTCGGAATCGTGGCAGAAAGACAGCGTTCAGGGGACGTCTTCGGCCTGCTGTGTCCGCCTCTTTTGATCGCTAACAGCGGATCGTACGCGGCTGCCCGCGCCGCGTGGAGACCTCCTCGCCCGACACGTCCTCCACACGGCCCCTCGTGAGGCGGGCGCGGCGCGGTTCCCGGGCGGCCGGGCGGCCGGGCGCGTCCGCCCGCGCGCCGACCGCCGGGCGGGCGCGTTCCCTTGTCAGGGCGGGTGTGCCCCGGGTGCCGGCGCGGCCGGGTCGCGGGAGCGGGTCCGGTTCTTGCGCGCCGACCCCCTCCGTGGGCGTGTCGGCCGCGGAGGCGGCGTGCCGGACCGGAGCCCGGCGCCGTGCGCGGGCGCGCGCGGTGGTGCGTACGGCTGTGGCTACCAGCGGAACGTGCGCATGCGCATCGCGTGGCGCAGGCGGGCCGTCTTGGCCCGGCGGGGCTGGACGCGGTCGCGCAGCTCGCGCGCCTCGGCCAGGTCGCGCAGGAACTGGGCCCGCCGCCTCCTGCGTTCGGCGTCGCTCTCCAGCCGTTCGGACGACTCCTCTTGCTGGTCCCGCATTGGCACACCACCCCAGGTCCGTCCCTCCCACCTTCCCTCCGATGGATGGTTTGATGCCAGCGGACGGGTGATGCCGGGCGGCGGCCCTTGCCGGGCGGGTCGGTGGCGGGTGCCGTGGGCCCCGCTACTGTTGTGGACATGCGTCTTCACGTCGTCGACCACCCCCTGGTCGCCCATAAGCTCACCACCCTGCGCGACCAGCGCACCGACTCCGCGACCTTCCGGCGGCTGGCCGACGAACTGGTCACCCTCCTCGCCTACGAGGCCACGCGCGACGTGCGCACGGAGCAGGTCGACATCGTGACGCCGGTCTCCCCGACCACGGGCGTCAAGCTCTCCTACCCGCGCCCGCTCGTCGTGCCGATCCTGCGCGCGGGCCTCGGCATGCTGGACGGCATGGTCCGGCTGCTGCCGACCGCCGAGGTGGGCTTCCTGGGCATGGTGCGCGACGAGGAGACGCTCGAGGCCTCCACGTACGCCACCCGGATGCCGGACGACCTCTCCGGCCGTCAGGTGTACGTCCTGGACCCGATGCTGGCCACCGGCGGCACGCTCGTCGCCGCGATCCAGGAGCTGATCAAGCGCGGCGCCGACGACGTCACCGCCGTGGTCCTGCTCGCCGCCCCCGAGGGTGTCGAGCTGATGGAGCGCGAGCTCGCCGGCACCCCGGTCACCGTGGTCACGGCCTCGGTCGACGAGCGCCTGAACGAGCACGGCTACATCGTGCCGGGCCTCGGCGACGCGGGTGACCGCATGTACGGGGCCGCCGAGTAACGCCCCGGCTCCGCGGCACCCGCGGAGCGCACCGGTACTCCGCGGCACCCCGCGGAGCGCACGGGTACGGACACGACTCCGGAGCCGGCGGCTCGCACGCGAGCGCGGCTGCGGAGTCGTCGGTGCTTCCTCGGGAACGGTCCCGGGGTCAGCAGTGCTTCTTCGCGTCGGCGGGCGCCGGCTGGGGCCGCGTGAGGACGGTCAGCGCCTTGTCGGCGTCCGCCTTCTTCGTCAGCTCCTTGAACGCGGTGCCGATGATCAGGTCGACCGTGGTGGCCTGGGCGCGGCCGTCGGTCTTCAGCTCGGCGCCGGAGAGCTGGGTGTTGAGGACGGGCAGCGCGGCCTGGCCGGCGGCCTTGGCGCCGAGCAGTATCCCGGCGCCCGCGACCTTCTTGTCGTACGCGGCCGTCGCGTTGCCCACGTCGCCGATCTTGAAGCCGCGTTTCTTCAGCTCGTCCGCCGTCTGCTTCGCGAGCCCGCTGCGGGGCGTCGCGTTGAAGACGTTCACGGTGATCTGGCCGGGCTTCGGCAGCGTGGACGCCACGGCCGCAGCGGCGGCGGCGGACGCCTTCGCCTCCGGCGTGACCTTCGAGGCGCAGTCCGCCTTGGTGCCGGCCGCCGTGGCCTTGCTGCCGCCCGTGTAGATGTCGATGAGCTGCAGGGACCCCCACCCGATCAGACCGAGAACGGTGACGGAGCTGAGGCTCAGGAACACGAACTTGCGACGCCCGCGGGGGCGGCGCATCCGCGGGTACTTGTCCCCCGTGATCCGATACTGGCCACCCATGCCAGGGGGAGTAAGCATGCTCATGGGCGCAGCGTAGTGCGCCGGGGCGCCAATGCCTACTAGATGATCATTGCCCGGCGTTCAGTTCAACCCATTGGGGTCAAGCCGTGGCCATTAGTCCAGTTCAAGAACGCGCGCGTGCAGCACCTGGCGCTGCTGCAGCGCGGCGCGGACGGCGCGGTGCAGGCCGTCCTCCAGGTACAGATCGCCCTGCCACTTGACGACGTGGGCGAAGAGGTCGCCGTAGAAGGTGGAGTCCTCGGCGAGGAGGGTCTCCAGGTCGAGCTGGCCCTTCGTCGTCACGAGCTGATCGAGGCGGACCGGGCGCGGCGCGACGTCCGCCCACTGCCGGGTGCTTTCCCGGCCGTGGTCGGGGTACGGCCGGCCGTTTCCGATGCGCTTGAAGATCACACGGAAAGCCTACCGGTCAAGACCTTCCGGGCGCAGCCATGGCGGCGGAGTGCGACGCTGGAAAAGATGTCGTAAATCCTTTCAAAACGGGAACAGGGGTCTGATATGAGTGACGGCGAGACCGTCCGGTCGGCTGCCGCCGGGACCGCTCCCGAGCGGGTCGCCGGCGCCCCCGCGCTCCCGCGGGAGGCCCTGGAGATCGCGGCCGGCTACGCCTTCGCGGGCCCCGCTCTCGACCTCGGCGCCCTGCTCTGGGACGGGGCGTGCCTGTCCGACGCGCAGATCCGCGTCCCGCTGCCGATGCTCAACCGGCACGGCCTGGTGGCGGGCGCCACCGGCACCGGCAAGACCAAGACGCTCCAGCTCATCGCCGAGCAGCTCTCCGCGCAGGGCGTCCCCGTCTTCCTCGCCGACATCAAGGGGGACGTCTCCGGGATCTCGGTTCCGGGCGAACCGGGGGCGAGGGTGCAGGAGCGGGCCGGGGAGGTCGGCCAGGAGTGGACACCGGCCGGCTGTCCGGCGGAGTTCTACGCGCTCGGCGGCCTGGGCCACGGCATTCCCGTACGCGCCACGGTCACCAGCTTCGGGCCGGTGCTGCTGTCCAAGGTGCTCCAGCTCAACCGGACCCAGGAGCAGTCGCTCGGCCTGATCTTCCACTACGCCGACCAGAAGGGCCTGGAGCTGGTCGACCTCAAGGACCTGCGCGCGGTCGTCGCCTTTCTGACCTCGGACGAGGGCAAGCGGGAGCTGAAGGGGATCGGCGGGCTGTCCACCGCCACGGCGGGTGTCATCCTGCGCTCGCTGACGGCCTTCGAGGCGCAGGGCATGAGCCCCTTCTTCGGGGAGCCGGAGTTCGACACGAGCGAGCTGACGCGCCTGGCGCCGGACGGCCGGGGCGTGGTGTCGGTCCTCGAACTGCCCGCCGTGCAGGACAGACCGCAGCTCTTCTCGACGTTCCTGATGTGGATGCTCGCCGATCTCTTCCACGACCTGCCGGAGGTCGGCGACGCGGACCGGCCGAAGCTCGTCTTCTTCTTCGACGAGGCCCATCTGCTCTTCAGCGACGCGTCGAAGGCGTTCCTGGACTCGATCACGCAGACGGTCCGGCTCATTCGCTCGAAAGGGGTCGGCGTGTTCTTCGTGACGCAGACGCCGAAGGACGTGCCCGCGGACGTTCTCGCCCAGCTCGGCAACCGCGTCCAGCACGCGCTGCGGGCCTTCACGCCGGACGACCAGAAGGCGCTGAAGGCCACCGTGAAGACGTTCCCCGACTCCCCGTACGACCTCGAAGAGGTCCTGACGGGCCTCGGCACCGGCGAGGCCGTGGTCACGGTGCTGAGCGAGAAGGGTGCCCCGACGCCGGTCGCGGCGACCCGGCTGCGCGCGCCGAGGTCGCTGATGGGTCCGGTGGAGGCGGACGCGCTCGACCGGGCGGTGCGGGAGTCGCCGTCGTACGGGCGGTACGGGCAGGCGGTGGACCGGGAGTCGGCGTACGAGAAGCTGTCGGCGGCGGAGGCCGCCGAAGCGGAACCCGCGTCCTCCTCGCGGCAGCGCGGCGGGACCGGCACGCGGTCCGGCACCCCGTCCGCATCCGGGGCCGGCACCGATGACGGGCGTTCCGGTGGCCGGAGCCGGCCCGAGGAGCCGAAGGAGGAGCCCTCCATGGTCGAGCAGGTCGTGGGCAGCGGTCTGTTCAAGTCCCTGGCGCGGTCGGTGGGCACCCAGATCGGGCGGGAGATCACCCGTTCGGTCTTCGGGACGGCGCGCAGGCGGCGCTGACACCGCTGCGGCGTCGACACCGCTTCCCGTGGCGCGGGCGGCGGGAAGGGCGCCGGTCCCGGGGGGCGGGACCGGGGCCGGGGTCAGCCGCGGGCGGCCTTCGCCGCCGCCTTCATCTCCTGCTTGTGCGCCCGGACCTTGGCGAGGGACTCCGGGCCGGTGATGTCGGCGACGGAGCGGAAGGATCCGGACTCGCCGTAGGGTCCCGCCGCCTCGCGCCAGCCCTCGGGGGCGACCCCGAGCTGCTTGCCGAGGAGGGCCACGAAGATCTGGGCCTTCTGCGGTCCGAAACCGGGGAGTTCCTTGAGCCTGCGCAACAGCTCGGCGCCGCTTCCGGCGTCCTTCCAGACGGCCGCGGCGTCTCCGTCGTAGTGCTCGACGAGGTACTGGCAGAGCTGGTGGATGCGCTTGCCCATCGAGCCGGGATAGCGGTGCACGGCGGGCTTGGCCGACAGCAGCTCGGCGAACTTCTCCGGGTCGTACGAGGCGATCTCGTGCGCGTCGAGATCGTCCGCCCCCATGCGCCGGGCGATCGTGTACGGGCCCGCGAAGGCCCACTCCATCGGCACCTGCTGGTCCAGCAGCATGCCGACCAGCGCCGCGAGGGGGCTGCGGCCGAGCAGTTCGTCGGCCTCGGGCTGCTGGGCGAGGTGAAGCGTGACGTCCATGAACCGATGATCCCGCGTACGGGGGCGGGCCGCGCGGTCGCGGCGGGGCGGGCCGCCCGGCTTCACCGGGTCCTCACCTCCGGCGTACGATCCTCCCGATTAAATTAGGTTAGCCTAACCTGACATGACTGGGGATGGACCGTGACCGCCGAGATCTACCGTGACCCCTGGGGCATCCCGCACCTGCGCGCCGCCGGCGCCCTGGAACTCGCCCACGCCCAGGGCCGGGTCACCGCCCGGGACCGCGCCTGGCAGCTCGAGGTCGAGCGGCACCGCTCCCAGGGCACCTCGGCCGCCTTCCTCGGCGCGGAGTCCGTCGGCTGGGACCGGTTCGCCCGGCAGGCCCGGCTCGACGACACCGCGCGACGCTGCTTCGCCTCCCTGGAGCGGAGCGACCCCGAGACCGCCGCGTGGGTCGTCGCGTACGTCGACGGCGTCAACGCCGGGCTGGCCGAAGGAGCCGCGCGGGCACCCGAGTTCGCCGCGAGCGGGCTCGAACCGGGCCGCTGGGAGCCCTGGAGCCCGCTGGGGGTCTGGCTCGGTACCCACATCCTCTTCGCCGGGTTTCCCGCCAAGCTGTGGCGCGAGGAGGTCGCCCGCCGGCTAGGCACGGACGCGGTCGGCCTGTTCGCCATGGACGGGCCGGGCACGGCCGGGAGCAACGGATGGCTGGTGAGCGGCGAACGCACCGCCACCGGGCAGGCGTTGATCGCCGGCGACCCGCACCGCTTCATCGAGGACCCCGGCGTCTACCAGCAGATCCGCCTGTCCTGCCCGGAGTTCGACGTCGTCGGCATCGCCGTCCCCGGCGTGCCGGGCATCGCCCACTTCGCCCACACCGGAACCGTCGCCTGGGCGATCACCAACGCGATGGCCGACTACCAGGACCTCTACCGTGAGCGGCTGCGCGAGACCGGCACCGGGGCCGTCGAGGCCCTCGACCCGGACGGGGTGTGGCGGGCCGCGGCACGGCACACCGAGCGGGTGGAGGTGGCCGGCGGCGAGAGCGTCGAGGTCGAGGTGATCGAGACGGCACGCGGACCCGTGGTGATCGGGGGCACCGGCGCCGAGGAGTCCATCAGCCTGCGCTACCCGCCCCGCGTCACCGCGCACCTCGGCTTCGGCGCGCTCCTGCCGCTGCTGCGGGCCCGCCGCGTCGCCGACGTGGACCGGGCCTTCGACGCCTGGGCGGAGCCGGTGAACGTCGTGCAGGCCGCCGACACCGAGGGCGGGCTGCTGCACCGCGTCGCGGGCCGCGTCCCGGTGCGCGCCACGGCCAACCGCCTCCGGGTGGTGCCCGCGTGGGAGGCCGGCCACGACTGGACCGGCTGGCACGAGATGCCCCGCGGCCCGGTCGAGGACGGCCTCGCCGTGATGGCGAACCAGCGCGGCCCCGCGACCCCGCTCGGAGTCGAGTTCGCGCCCCCGCACCGCGCCGAACGCATCCGTCGACTGCTCGACACGGGGCGCACGTTGTCGGCCGCCGACATGCCGGCCATCCACATGGACACCCGGCTCGGCTCCGCGGCGGCCCTGCTGGACCCGCTGGCCGCCCTCGAACTCTCCGGCGCCGCGGCCGGCCTCCGGGACCGGCTCCTGCGCTGGAACCGGCACATGGACGCCGACAGCGGCACGGCCGCGCTGTTCGCCCAGGTGCGCGACGCGGTCGTACGCCGGCTCGTGGCGCACCCGGCGCTCGCCGTCCTGGCCGAACCGCCCGCCCGTCCGGCCGTCTTCCTGCCCTGGCTCGCGCTCACCCCGCGCGTCGCCTTCGCCCTGGAGAACCTGCTGACGCGAGGGGAGGCGTACGGCATCGACCGCGACGCCGTGCTCCGGGCGGCCGTCGAGGAGGCGGCCGCCGCGCCCGTCTCCCGCACCTGGGGCGACACGCACCGCCTCGCCCCCTGGCGGGCCCTGCCCGGCACCCCGTACGACGAACCGGCGCTGTCCGGCGACAACGACTGCGTCCTGTCCACCTCGTCGCTCCCCGGACTGACCGACCTGAGCGCCCGCGGACCCGCGGCCCGTTACGTGTGGGACCTCGCCGACCGCGACGCCAGCCTCTGGGTGGTCCCCTTCGGGGCCGACGGCGTTCCCGGCGCGGCCCACCACCGCGACCAACTCCCCTTGTGGCTCGGGGGAGATCTCGTCCCGGTGACCACCGACTGGAACACGCTGACCAAGGAGAGCGATGACGACTGACACGTACGCCGCCACCCGCGAGGCCGTTCACGAGCAGCGGATCGACGGGTTCGGCACGGTCCGCGTGCTGCCCGTCGACCCGCACGCCGACCTGGACGTGCTGCACGGCTGGGTCGCCGAGGAGCGCGCCGCCTACTGGGGGATGACCGGGTTCACGAAGGAGCAGGTGCTGGAGACCTATCTGCACCTCGACTCGCTCGACACCCACCACGCCTTCCTCACGCTCAAGGACGGCGTCCCGGCCGCGCTCTTCCAGACCTACGAGCCCGAGGCCGACCGCGTCTCCGAGTGCTACGAGGTCCGGGCAGGCGACATCGGCGTCCACCTGCTCATCGGGCCCCCGGCTCCCGGGGCCGGCGCACTGCCGGGCTGGTCGTCCACGCTGCTGTCCGCGTTCCTGGCGTACGCGCTGACCGGACTCGGCCGGCGGCGCGCGGTCGTCGAACCCGACGCCCGCAACGCCAAGGCCATCGCCCGGCTGACCCGGCAGGGGTTCGTCCCCGCCGGGGACATCGTGCTGCCCGCGATCGACCTGCCCGAGGTCCGTCTGCCCGAGAAGCGCGCCCGGCTCGCCTTCCTCACCCGCGAGGCCTTCGAGAAGGGCCCGACGGCCCCGAGGTGAGCCGGACGCGGCCCGTTTCCGTACATGACCGAGACTCTGGACATGCGGATACGGAGACGGCGTGTGAACGGAAACGGGCAGCGACGGCGACGACTCGGCGCCAGGGCCCTGGCCCTGCTGGGCGGTGTCCTGGTCCTGGTGCTCTTCGGCGGCGTGGGCGGCGCGTCCGCCCACGCCGCGCTGACGGGCACCGATCCGCAGGAAGGCAGCGTGCTGAAGTCGGCGCCCCGCCGGGTGACCCTGACGTTCAGTGAGTCGATCGGCCTGTTCGACGACTCCTTCCGCGTGCTCGACCCGGACAACCGGCGGGTGCGCACCGGCGAACCCGAGCACGCGGACGGCCGTTCCGACACCGCCGGCATCACCCTGCCGAGCGGCCTCGCCGACGGCACGTACACCGTCGCCTGGCGGGTCGTCTCGGCGGACAGCCACCCCGTCTCCGGCGCCTTCACGTTCTCGGTCGGCAAACCCTCCGCGACCCCCGCTCCGCCGCCGCCCACCGCCGGCGACCCCGTCTCCTCCGCCCTCTACGACATCGCCCGCTACGCCGCGTACACCGGACTCGCCCTGCTCATCGGCGCGGTCACGTTCGTGCTCGCCTGCGGCTTCCCCGGCTCGGTACGGCGGCTCCTCGTGACCGGCTGGTGGATCCTGCTCGGCTCCACGTTCGCGCTGCTCCTGCTGCGCGGCCCCTACGAGCGCGGCACCGGCGTGGCGGAGGCCTTCGACCCCGACGGCCTCAGCGACACCCTGGCGAGCCGGCCCGGCATCGTCCTGGTGGCGCGGCTGGCGCTGCTCGCCGCCGTGGCCTTCGTGCCCCCGCGGGTGCCGGTACGGGACCGGGGAGCCGGCCGTGGCGTCCTCGTGCTCGGGGTGGTGTTCTCCCTGGCCCTGGCGGTCACCTGGGCCGCCGCCGAGCACGCGTCCGCCGGGATCCAGGTGCCCGCCGCGATGGTCTCCTCCGTGCTGCACCTGCTCGCCATGGCGGTGTGGCTCGGCGGTCTGGCCGCCCTCCTGACCGCCCTGCACCGCCCCGCCGAGCCGGTCCCCGCGGCCGTCGTCACCCGCTTCTCACGGCTCTCCCTCACCTCGGTCGCCGTCCTCGCGGTCACCGGCGTCTACCAGTCCTGGCGCGGCCTCGGCTCCTGGGACGCCCTGACCTCGACGACGTACGGCAGGCTCCTGGTCGTGAAGGTCGTCCTGGTGGCGCTGCTCCTGGCCGGAGCCGCCCTCTCGCGGCGCTGGACGGCCCGGCTGGCGACCACGCGGACGCCCGCCACCGTCCCGGCCGGCCGCGTCGCGGTCCCGGTCGCGGTGTCCGCCGGGGTGTCCGAGGGCACCGTCTCCGGGGACGTACGCGAGGAGCCTGCGGACGGCCGGAAGGGCACGACGGGGGACGAGCCGTCGGCGGAGGTGCCGGAGGCCGGGGAAGCGGCCTCGGACGGGCCTGCGGGAGACGGCACGACCGGAGACGGCATGACGGGAGACGGTCCCGCAGGTGACGGTTCGGCGGGCGACGGGGCGAAGGGCGGGCCGGGGGAGACCGAGTACCACCGGGGACTGCGCCGCTCGGTGCTCGCCGAGGTCACCGTCGGGATCCTGGTGCTGGTGATCACGACGATGCTGACCGGGACCCAGCCGGGCCGCGCCGCCGCCGAGAGCGCCGACGCGGTCGCGGCCGTGCGCCGGGTGACCTCGAAGACGACCCTGGTGCCCTTCGACGTCGGCACCCCGGGTGGTCACGGCAAGGCCCAGGTCGAGCTGACGCCCGGCCAGGTCGGGGAGAACTCCGTGCAGGTCGTGGTCTTCGGCCCCGACGGCGGCCTCGTGACCGTCCCCGAGGTGCGCCTGACCTTCACCCTGGAATCCCAGAAGGTCGGCCCGATCGACGCGGAGATCACCGACAAGGGCGGCTACTGGACCTCCGACGGCCTCACGCTCCCCCTGCCCGGCACCTGGACGATGAAGGTCACGGTCCGCACCAGCGATCTGGACGAGGTCACGGTCTCGAAGAAGGTGACGATCGACTGAGTCCGACGGACGCGCGCCCCGGCCACGAGCGTGGCCGGGGCCCGCGCGGGCCCGACGGGGCCGGACAACGTCGAAGGGCCCCGCTGCAAGCAGCGGGGCCCTTCGACATCGTGCCCGGTGAGGCACTGGCGGAGGATACGAGATTCGAACTCGTGAGGGGTTGCCCCCAACACGCTTTCCAAGCGTGCGCCCTAGGCCTCTAGGCGAATCCTCCGCGGCAAACAATACAAGACGTTGAGGAGTGCTCGCGAACTCGTTCCCCGCCCCGCGGATCCTGTACTCTTTGCGGAGCCCCTCACGTGGCGCTATCTGACTGAACTCCCCCAGGGCCGGAAGGCAGCAAGGGTAGGTCGGCTCTGGCGGGTGCGTGGGGGGCGCTTGCGTTTCCGGGACGGTCGCCCGGACGGCCCTTGGGGCCGGGGGCCCGGCCGCCGGGGACCGGATGCCGTCGGGGCCGCGACCGGGATGCGCTCGGGCGGTCCTTGATGTCAGTGGGCGCCTATAACCTCGTAGACGTGTCGTCTCTCGCGCTGTACCGCCGCTATCGCCCGGAGTCGTTCGCCGAGGTCATCGGGCAGGAGCATGTCACCGACCCGTTGTCGCAGGCGCTGCGGAACAACCGGGTCAATCACGCGTACCTGTTCAGCGGTCCGCGCGGGTGCGGCAAGACGACCAGCGCGCGCATCCTGGCCCGTTGCCTGAACTGCGAGCAGGGCCCCACCCCGACCCCGTGCGGCCAGTGCCAGTCCTGCCAGGACCTGGCCCGCAGCGGCCGGGGATCCATCGACGTCATCGAGATCGACGCCGCTTCGCACGGTGGTGTGGACGACGCCCGTGACCTGCGCGAGAAGGCCTTCTTCGGGCCCGCGAGCAGTCGTTACAAGATCTACATCATCGACGAGGCCCACATGGTCACGTCGGCCGGCTTCAACGCCCTGCTGAAGGTCGTCGAGGAGCCCCCGGAGCACCTCAAGTTCATCTTCGCCACGACCGAGCCCGAGAAGGTCATCGGGACGATCCGGTCGCGGACCCACCACTACCCGTTCCGGCTGGTGCCGCCGGGCACGCTGCGCGAATACCTGGGCGAGGTCTGCACGCAGGAGGGGATTCCCGTCGCGGACGGTGTCCTGCCCCTCGTCGTCCGGGCGGGCGCCGGGTCCGTGCGTGACTCCATGTCCGTGATGGACCAGCTCCTCGCGGGCGCCGCCGACGACGGTGTGACGTACGCCATGGCGACCTCGCTCCTCGGGTACACGGACGGCTCCCTGCTGGACGCCGTCGTCGAGGCGTTCGCGGCCGGGGACGGCGCCGCCGCCTTCGAGGTGGTGGACACCGTCATCGAGGGCGGCAACGACCCGCGGCGCTTCGTCGCGGACCTGCTGGAGCGGCTGCGGGACCTGGTGATCCTGGCGGCGGTCCCGGACGCGGTGGAGAAGGGGCTCATCGACGCCCCGGTCGACGTCGTGGAGCGCATGCAGGCGCAGGCCGCGGTCTTCGGCGCCGCCGAGCTGAGCCGCGCCGCCGACCTCGTCAACGAAGGACTGACGGAGATGCGCGGGGCCACCTCGCCGCGCCTCCAGCTCGAACTCATCTGCGCCCGCGTCCTGCTCCCCGCGGCCTACCGGGACGAGCGGTCCGTGATGGCCCGCCTCGACCGGATCGAGCGCGGGGTGAACTTCTCCGGCGGCGCTACCGCCCCCGCCATGGGGTACGTGCCCGGACCCGAGGCGCACGGTCCGGCGCCGGTCCCGCAGGCCGGGCCCGCGGCTCCCCCGGTTCCTCCGGGGGGTGGCCTCGCGGCGGCCCGCGCGGCGGCCCGGGGAACGGGACAGGGCGCTCCGCAGGGAGCGGGGCACGGAGGCGTCGGGGACGGCACCGGCGCCCCGGGCGTGGCGCCCGCGGCGACGGCTCCCGCGACCCCTGCCGCTCCTCCCGCGCCCGCCGCGTCCTCCACCGCCCCGGCTCCCACCGGCGCGCCGGTGGCGGCTCCCTCCGCCCCCGAGCAGCCCGCGGCCCCGGCCGGCACACCCACGGGGGCCGCGCCCGGTGCCTGGCCCACCGCCACGGCGGCCGGCAGCGGCCGGCGGCCCGGCGGCTGGCCCACGACGGCTCCCGCGGGCGGCGGCCGCCCCGCGGCGCAGTCCGCTCCGGCGCCCGGCGCCGCACCCGTGGCCCCGGCCGCCGCCGCTCCGGGAGCACCCCAGGCCGCGGCTCCGGTCGCGGGTGGTCCCGACCCGCGCGTGCTGTGGCCGAACATCCTGGAGGCGGTGAAGAACCGCCGCCGGTTCACCTGGATCCTGCTCAGCCAGAACGCGCAGGTCACGGCCTTCGACGGCACGACTCTGCAGATCGGCTTCGTCAACGCCGGGGCGCGGGACAACTTCGCGAGCAGCGGCAGCGAGGACGTGCTGCGGCAGGCGCTCGCGGAACAGTTCAACGTGCAGTGGAAGGTCGAGGCCATCGTGGACGCCTCGGGCGGCTCGGCACCGCCGGCGGCCCCTGCGGGAGGCGGTTACGGCGGCGGAGGGGGCTACGGCAGCGGCGGCGCGGGAGGCTCCGGCGCCGGCGGGTACGGCGGTGGCGGTGGAACGGGCGGGTACGGCGGGGCTCCGGCCGGTCAGCGGCTCGCACCCCAGCAGTCGGCCGCCCCGGCCCCCGGGTCCACGGCCCCGCAGTCCGGTCCCTCCGGCGGCCGTCCCCAGGCCACGGCCATGTCCGCGCCCGCGCCGGCCCCGGCGTACGAGCCGCCGCCGGTCGCCCCCGAGGACGACATCCCGGAGGACGACGACCCCGACCTGGACGAGTCCGCCCTCTCGGGCCACGAACTGATCGTCCGCGAACTCGGCGCGACGGTGGTCGAGGAATTCACGAACGAATGACCCCCGGACCCCGGGTCGCTCCCGGGACCTCCCCGGCCAGGGGGCCGGAGCCTCTTCCTGGAGGATCGCACCAGCCCCGTACCCCCGTCGTCTCGGAAGCCCCTACAAGGGCGGGGGCCGGGGGCGGCTAGGCTGGGGCTGTGAAGGTCCTTGTCATCGGTGGTGGCGCCCGCGAACACGCCCTGTGCCGCTCCCTGTCCCTCGACCCCGACGTCACCGCCCTGCACTGTGCTCCCGGCAACGCCGGGATCGCGGAGGTGGCGGAGTCGCACGCGGTCGACGCCCTCGACGGCGCCGCCGTGGCCGCGCTGGCCACGGAGCTCGGCGCCGAGCTGGTGATCGTGGGCCCGGAGGCCCCGCTCGTCGCCGGTGTCGCCGACGCCGTGCGCGCCGCGGGCATCCCCTGCTTCGGCCCGTCGAAGGAGGCCGCGCAGCTCGAGGGCTCCAAGGCGTTCGCGAAGGACGTGATGGCGGGTGCCGGCGTCCCCACGGCACGCTCGTACGTCTGCGTGACGCCGGAGGAGGTCGAGGAGGCGCTCGACGCGTTCGGAGCCCCGTACGTCGTGAAGGACGACGGACTGGCGGCCGGCAAGGGCGTCGTCGTCACCGACGACCTCGAGACGGCTCGGGCGCACGCCAACGCCTGCGACCGCGTCGTCATCGAGGAGTTCCTCGACGGCCCCGAGGTCTCCCTCTTCGCGATCACCGACGGTACGACCGTCGTCCCGCTCCAGCCCGCCCAGGACTTCAAGCGCGCGCTGGACGGCGACGAGGGCCCGAACACCGGCGGCATGGGCGCGTACTCGCCGCTGCCGTGGGCGGACCCGAAGCTCGTCGAGGAGGTCATGCAGACCGTCCTCCAGCCGACCGTCGACGAACTGCGCCGCCGCGGCACCCCGTTCTCCGGGCTGCTGTACGCCGGTCTGGCGATCACCAGCCGTGGCGTGCGGGTGATCGAGTTCAACGCCCGCTTCGGCGACCCCGAGACCCAGGTGGTCCTCGCCCGGCTGGCGACCCCGCTCGCCGGTGTCCTGCTGGCGGCCGCGAACGGCACGCTGGCCGATCTGGAGCCCCTGCGCTGGAGCGAGGACGCGGCGGTCACCGTCGTCGTGGCCTCGCACAACTACCCGGACACCCCGCGCACCGGTGACCCGATCACCGGGCTCGACGAGGTGGCCGCGCAGGACGCCCCGCACGCGTACGTCCTGCACGCTGGCACCCGTCACGAGGGCGGCGCGGTCGTGAGCGCGGGCGGCCGTGTGCTGTCCGTCACAGCGATCGGATCCGGCCTCACCGAGGCCCGGGAGCGCGCCTACGCGGCCGTCGCCCGCATCGGCCTGGAGGGTTCGCAGCACCGCACGGACATCGCCGCCAAGGCGGCCGCCGAGGCGTAGCCCACGGTCCCCATAGCAGCACCGAGCCCCGGACTCCGTACGGAATCCGGGGCTTTGTCTTGGTGCGTCCGGGCCCCTCCACCTGCGGATTTCTGTACGGAACCGGAAGCCCGTCCGGGTTCCGCCGTCATCCACCTTTCCCCAGAGCCATTCCATCGGGTGACCGATGCCGTATCCGGCTGACGAGGGCCGGGGCCCCAACTATGGTGCGGCGAAAGCATTCCGGCACTTGGCCCACCGGCATTGCGATGTCGGTGGCGGGTGCCACAGTGGGGGAGTGACCAACGCCAGGGCATCCGTCCGCACCGGCAGCGACACGGCCGGTGCCAGGCGGACAAGAGGGGGTGACGTCCGGTCGTGACCGGTATGGGTGTGGAGGTGGGCGCGCAGGCAGCGCGCTCCCGGGCTCTCGCTGTGCTGCGCGTCCGCAGCCGGGCGCTGGCCGTCGCCCTGCTGCCCGCGGCCGTGGCCGTCGTGCTGCTCGTCGCCGGCGCCACCGGCCGCGTCACCGGCAGGCCCTGGGGGATCGCGGGCTGGACCGTGACGGTGTTCGCCGTCCTCGTCCTCCTCGCGGCCGCGGGCGTCGCGCTCGTCGTGTCCCGCGCCCGGCCCGCCATGAGCCCCACGGTCCCGATCTCCGAGGAGTCGGCCCCCGATCTCTACCGCATGGTCCGCGACCTGGCCGACCGGCTCGACGTCCCGGCACCCTCGGCGATAGCGCTCACCCCGGACTGCGACAGTTGGCTGGAGGACCGCACCCACCGCGCGCACGGCCGTTCCTCGACCGGCGCGAAGGACGAACCGGACGGCCGGCGCGGAGGTCCGGCCGGAAGCGGCACGGTCGTCACCGCGCTGACGGACCGCGCCGCCCGGCTGACCGCCGCCCCCGTCCTCGTCATCGGCTCCCCGTTCCTGTGGTGGATGCGGGTCGGCGAACTGCGCGCGGTCCTCGCCCCCGTCGTCGCCGGTACGGGCCCCTCGGCGCACCCGGACATAGCCGCGGCCCGCCGCTTCGTCCGAGGCCTGGACGCGGCCGTGGCGGTGGCCTCCGCGCCCGGCCGGGGCCCGCTGTCCCGGACGGTCCTGGCCGGCGTCGGCTGGGTCACCCGGCTGCTGCTGCGCGGCTGCCGGGGGCCCGCGGCCGAGATGGAGCGGGCCGTGGCGTCCGCGTCGGCCGAGCGGGCGCAGGCCGTGGACTACGGCGTGCGGATCGTCGCGCAGGAACAGGTGGGCCTGGCCTACGCGGGCTGGGACCGCCTGCTGACCCGCGTCGCGCTGCCCGCCTGGCGGATGGGCCGCTGGCCCTCCCGCCTGGACGTGGGGGTCGTCGCCGCCCTGACCGAGCTGTCCCGCCGCGACCGCCTCGCCGAGGGTTTCACCTCCCGGCTCGGCGAGCGCCCCGCCTGCGACCTGCTCGAAGAGCCCGGCACGGTGGACGAGGCCGCCTCGCTGCTCGCCGCCCGCCTCTTCCACGGCGGTCCCGCCGAGGCCGGACCCGACTGGGCGCCGGTCGACTGGCAGGACTATCCGGACGAGGTCGTCGACCGCAAATGGCGCACGGACGCCGCCCGGCTGCACCGTGTCCTGGACGCGCTCGGCGTCCGCCACCCCGCCGACCCCGCGCTGCCCGAGGCGGACGGGCCCACCCTGGCCCGCGTCCTCGACCACCTGACCGCGCCCTCGGCGGCCGCGCCCGCCGAGGATCCGCACCGCGCGGCCGTCCTCGCCGAGCACCGGACCGAGGCGTACGGGGAGATGGGGATCGCCGAGAGCGACGACCACGACCTCGCCGTGGGGAACGAGCGGTCCGCCGCCCTCGCCGCCCGGCTCACCGCGGAACTGGCCCGCGAGGAGGCGTCGGCCCCGGCGGAGCCCCGGCCCGCCGGGAGCGCCGGGCAGCGGGACAGCGACCACGACCTGTGGGACGACCGGATGCTGCCGCTGTTCCCCCTCCAGCCGCCCAGGACCGGCCGCGAGCTGCTGGCCGACCACGTCACGGCGATGGTCTGCTGCGCCGCGATGGACACCGCCGGGGCGGTTCCCGGCCTCGACTGGCTGGACGGCCCGTCCCTCCTCGTCGGCGGTGAACGGGCCGCCGACATCGGACCCCGCGTGCTCACCCTGATAGAGACGGGGGACCCCGTGCCCCTGCGGGACTGGCTCCGCCATCTCGGCGTCCGCCCGGAGAAGCCGGTCCGCCTGGTCTGACGGCGGTCCGTCCGGCGGCCGCCCCGCCGCAGTGGCCCGGCCCCTGCCCCACCGTTCGCAGGCGCCCCGGCCCAGGCGGAGCGACCCGTTCCACTCACGCCAATTCGCGACGAACGGTGACGGACTGCGCGCGTAATGTGATGTGCTGGGACCGATCGAGCACGGTGCAAGGGCTTGCCAGTACGACGGGGGCACGAGGGAGGGGTGCGGGCATGGGATCGGAGCAGATCCGCCGCTGGGAGTCGGGAGCACTCGCGCACGCCGTCACGGATCCCTTCGGCCTGGGACCCGTTCCCTGGCTCCGCGGCAGCGAGACCTATTTCGACGACACCGGCCACGTCGTCCCCTGGTACCTGGACACCGACGCGCCCCAGCCGCCCCAGCCCGCGGCCGGCGGCGGCTCCCGGATCCCGGCCCCGCGTTCCACCTCGCGCGCCCGCCCGCGCACGGGACCCGGAGGCCCCCGCTCCGCCGACGACGTCCACCGCCAGATCAAGGGCTTCACCAGCACGGGTGCCGCCGCCCCCGGCGAGTCCATCGACTTCCACGTGACGGTCGACCCGCCGCAGGAGTTCAGCGTCGACATCTACCGCATCGGCCACTACGGCGGTGACGGCGCCAGCAAGATCACCACGAGTCCCCGGCTCTCCGGGATCGTCCAGCCGCCGCCGCTGACGGCCGACCGCACGGTCTCCTGCCACCACTGGTGGCTGTCCTGGCGTCTGCAGATCCCGTCCTACTGGAGCGTCGGCGCCTACGTGGCCGTCCTGACCACCCATGACGGCTACCGCTCGCACGTCCCCTTCACCGTCCGCAACCACCAGACGGCCGACCTGCTCCTGCTGCTCCCGGACATCACCTGGCAGGCGTACAACCTGTATCCGGAGGACGGCCACACCGGTGCCAGCCTCTACCACGCGTGGGACGAGCACGGCCGCCTCCTCGGCGAGGCCGACGCCGCGACGACCGTCTCCTTCGACCGTCCGTACGCGGGCGCGGGCCTGCCCCTGCACGTCGGCCACGCCTACGACTTCATCCGCTGGGCCGAGCGCTACGGCTACGACCTCGCCTACGCCGACGCCCGCGATCTGCACGCCGGCCGCGTCGACCCCACCCGCTACCGAGGCCTGGTCTTCCCGGGCCACGACGAGTACTGGTCGCCGCAGATGCGCCGCACCACGGAACTCGCCCGCGAGCACGGCACCTCGCTCGTCTTCCTCTCCGCCAACACCATGTACTGGCAGGTGGAGCTGGGGCCGTCCCCGTCGGGCGTCGCCGACCGGCTGCTGACCTGCCGGAAGCGCCGGGGCCCCGGCAAGCCCGTCCTGTGGCGCGAGATCGACCGGCCCGAGCAGCAGCTCATCGGCATCCAGTACGCCGGGCGCGTCCCCGAGCCGCAGCCGCTGATCGTCCGCAACGCCGACCACTGGCTGTGGGAGGCGACCGGCGCCCACGACGGTGACGAGGTGGAGGGCATGGTCGCGGGTGAGGCGGACCGTTACTTCCCGCGCACCCCACTGCCCGAGCACCAGGACCGGATCCTGCTGGCGCACTCCCCGTACCCCGACAGCGAGGGCGTCCTGCGCCATCAGGAGACCTCGCTCTACCGCGCCCCGTCCGGCGCCCTGGTCTTCGCGTCCGGGACGTTCGCGTGGTCTCCGGCCCTCGACCGCCCCGGCCACGTGGACCCCCGTATCCAGCGGGCGACCGCCAATCTCCTCGACCGCATCTGCAAACACGACTGACGGAACCCGGCCGGCACCCGCGATCCACCCGCCTCCCGGGCGCCCGTGACGGCCCGCTCCGCGGGCGCCCGCCCCCGGCCGGAACGCCCCGTGTCCTCAGCCGCTCGCCCCATACGGGAGAATCGAGCGCATTGGACAGAACCACGGGGAGGAACCGTGTCCGGATTCGTCGAAAAGCCCGAGCCCCTTCAGGTGCCGGGTCTGGTACATCTGCACACCGGCAAGGTGCGCGACCTGTACCAGAACGAGGCGGGCGACCTCGTGATGGTCGCCAGCGACCGCATCTCCGCCTACGACTGGGTTCTCCCCACCGAGATCCCCGACAAGGGCCGCACGCTCACCCAGCTCTCCCTGTGGTGGTTCGACCAGCTCTCCGAACTGGCGCCCAACCACGTGCTGAGCACCGAACTCCCGCCGGGCGCCCCGGCCGACTGGGCCGGCCGCACCCTGATCTGCAAGTCCCTGCGGATGGCTCCGGTCGAATGCGTCGCCCGCGGCTATCTGACCGGCTCGGGCCTCGTCGAGTACAACGACACCCGCACGGTCTGCGGTCTCGCGCTGCCCGAGGGGCTCGTCGACGGCTCGGAGCTCCCCGCGCCGATCTTCACCCCGGCCACCAAGGCCGCGGTCGGCGAGCACGACGAGAACGTCTCGTACGAGGAGGTCGTCCGTCAGGTCGGCGCCGACACCGCCGCCGAGCTGCGCCAGGCGACCCTCGCCGTGTACGGCCGTGCCCGGGACATCGCCCGCGACCGGGGCATCATCCTCGCGGACACCAAGTTCGAGTTCGGCTACGACGGCGAGACGCTCGTCCTGGCCGACGAGGTGCTGACCCCGGACTCCTCGCGCTTCTGGCCCGCCGACGTCTGGGAGCCGGGCCACGCGCAGCCGTCGTTCGACAAGCAGTACGTCCGCGACTGGCTCACCTCCGCCGAGTCGGGCTGGGACCGCAAGAGCGAGCAGCCGCCGCCCGCCCTGCCCGAGCGGGTCGTGGAGGCCACCCGGGCCAAGTACATCGAGGCGTACGAGCGGCTGACGGGCGTCAGCTGGTCCTGATCGCGCGCGACGGGCCCGGCCGCGTGCCGGGCCCGTCGGCGCTCCGCGCGGGAGGACGTCACCGCACACGAAGAAGCCCCCGACCGGAGTCGGGGGCTTCTTTTCGGAGCGGACGACCAGGTTCGAACTGGCGACCTCAACCTTGGCAAGGTTGCGCTCTACCAACTGAGCTACGTCCGCATGCGCCGTGGCGCGAGAGCAACTATACCCAACCTCGCGCCCGTGCGAGACGCACTGCCGTGTGCCGGTTCTCCGCGCCCAGTTTGGACACGGCCGAGGAGAGATAGTTCCGCACCGTTCCCTGCGAGAGGGCGGCCCGCTCCGCGATCTCCGCCACGGGCGCGCCGTCGGCGGCGAATTCGAGCACCTCGGCCTCGCGCGCGGTCAGCGGCGAGTCCCCGGCGGAGATCGCGTCGGCCGCCAACTCCGGGTCCACATAACGGTTTCCCGCGTGCACGGTACGGATGATCTCCGCAAGCTGTCGCGCACTGACCGTCTTCGGCACGAACCCCCGCACACCGGCCGCGAGCGCCCGCTTCAGGTGTCCCGGCCGCCCGTGGCTCGTCACGATCAGCACCTGGCAGGAGGGCAGTTCGGCCCGCAGCGATGTGGCCACGCTCACACCGTCCGCCCCCGGCATCTGAAGATCCAGGACGGCGACGTCGGGTGCGTGCGCCCGCGCCATGGCCAGGGCCTCGGGTCCGGTCGCGGCCTCCGCCACCACGACCAGGTCGTCCTCCAGCCCGAGCAGCGCGGCCAGCGCTCCCCGGATCAGATGCTCGTCGTCGGCGAGCAGCAGCCGTACGGGAGTGTCGGACACCGGCGTGCCGGCCGACGGGAATGTCATGGGGTGCCCTCTCTCACCTGCTGCGGAACGTGCGGGCCCACCGAATCCCCGGGCATCCCGCCACGCGAGGGAGCCGAGTTGCCCGGAGTGTCTGTGCGTGTGCCCGGGACCGGGTCGCCGGAAGCCGCGGTGCGCGCGTCCGGGACCGGGGTGCCGGGAGCGCTCGTGCGCATTTCCGTGCCCGGAGTGCCGGGAGTGCCCGGAGTGCCCGGAGCGCTCGTGCGGGCGTCCGGACCCGTGCTGCCGGCATCGGCCTCGCGCGTGTCCGTGCCCGGGGCGCCGGGACCGGCCGGGTGCTCCGGGGCCGGGTCGCCGGGAGTCGCGTGCGTCTCCGGGGCGGGGGCGTCGAACGTCGTGTGCGTGTCCGGGACCTGGTCGCCCGGAGGGGTCGTGCGGGCCTCCGGGGACGGGTGCAGGGGGACCTCCGCCGTCAGGCGGAAGACCCCGGCGCTCGCGGCGGTCAGCAGGGCCCCGTCCACCTTCTCCAGCCGCTCCCGGAGTCCCACGAGCCCGCTGCCTCTGCCCGGACCGGGGACGGGTCCGGGATCCCCCGGCACCCCGTCGTTCTCGACGGTGAGCGTCACTCGCTCCCGCGTCACCCGCAGGGACAGCGCGCACGTCCTGGCGTTCCCGTGCCGCAGCACGTTGGTCGTCGCCTCCCGTACGACCCAGCCGAGCGCCGACTGGACCTGCGCCGGCAGCCCCGCGGCCGTGCCGGTGACCGAGCAGTCGATGCCCGCGGCGGTCAACACGCCCTGGGATCCGGCGAGTTCGGTGGCCAGGTCGGCCTCGCGATAGCCCCGTACGACCTCGCGCACCTCTCGTTGGGACTCCCGCGCGATCCGCTGCACCTCGGTCATCTGGTCCACGGCCTCGGACCGCCCGCGCCGGGCGAGCTGCACGGCGAGTTCGCTCTTGAGGGCGATCACCGCGAGGTTGCGGCCCATCACGTCGTGCAGATCGCGGCCGAAGCGCAGCCGTTCCTCGGCGACGGCGAGCCGGGCCCGGGTCTCGCGGGCCGCGTCGAGCTCGTAGACGGCGGTGAGGAGCCAGACGGAGAAGGCCGCGGTGAACGTCAGGAGGCCGGCGGTCACCAGCACCAGGACGGCGGTGATCAGCGCGGCGGGGGCCGCGAACCCGAGGGGCAGGGAGAGCACCCCGGCGCCCGCGGCCGCGCCGAGCACGACGTACGTCATCCGGCGCCGGTCACGGGTCCCGAGCGCGACCGTGCCGGTGCCGAACGCGGTGACGCCGACGAGCAGCGAGGAGGCGACCAGGAACGCGTCGTCGTTCGCCGGGCGCCAGGGGGTACCCGCGAGGACGCTCCCCGCGACGGCCGTCACGCAGGTGTACGCGGCCAGGGCCGGCAGCGCCCACCGGGGCCGTTCCCGGGTGCCGCGGGTCCAGTCCAGCGCCCGCGAGGCGGTCACCGCGCAGAACACCGAGTGCCCGCAGACCATCAGGAACACCGCCCAGGACCGGGCCGTCGGCATGGTCCCGAAGACGGGCAGCCCGATCGAGGCGGCTTCGAGGACCGAGAAGAAGTGGAACGACCACCGGGTGTACGTCTCGACCTTCGCCGGTGTGCTCTTGCCCCGCCACCAGCCGGACGGCCTGCCCATGCCCACCCCCGTGTCCGTGGTCACCGCCGCGGTTCCCAGCGGAACCACCGGCGTACAGCAAACACCGCGATCACCGTCCAGGCCACCGCCGTGACGAGGGCGCCGACGGTGTCGTGGGCGGAGAGGTCTCCGGTCCAGCCGCCGCGGAGCAGCGTGATCACCGGGGTGAGCGGCAGCAGTTCGCAGAACGGGGCCATGCCGTCCGGCAGCAGTTCGAGGGGGATGAAGGTCCCGGAGCCGAGCAGCGACACCACGGTCAGCGGGCTGGCCGCGATCTGGGCGCCCTCGACGCTCTTGCTGAGGCTCGCGGTGACGGCCGCTAGCGCCGGCCAGGTGACGAACGCCGACAGCAGCCCCAGCAGGACGAGTTCGGGTCGCTCGGGCATCCCGATCCCGAGGGTCGCACGGCAGGCGACGGTCAGGATCAGGCACTGGGTGAGACCGATCGCCACCGAGGGCAGCGCGGCGCCCGCGAGGATCTCCAGGTCCCGCAGTTCCCCGGTGCGCAGCCGCTTGAGCACGAGTTCCTCCCGGCGCGCCGCGTACACGCTCACCAGGGACCCGTAGACGGCGAAGAGGAGCACGAAGCCGATGGAGGAGGGGAGCAGGACCGAGCCGACGGTGAGTCCGGTGCCCTTCAGGTGCATCGACCCGAGGTTCGAGCGGAGCATGAGCGGCATGACCATCGGGACCAGCACCGCGGTGGCCAGGGTCGCCCTGCTGCGGCCCAGCAGCGTGAGTTCGGCGCGCGCCAGCGCTCTCGTCCGCCCGGCGGCCGTGGTCCTGGCCGGCCCGGCGCCGGGACCGGCGCCGGTGGTGACCGTTGTTCCGCTCATGCCGCGGCTCCCCTCGTGTGCGCGTCCCGCGGGTTCGTGTTCCGCGGGTTCGCGTCCGTCGTGCTCGCGTCCCGAGGGCCCGCGGTGTTTCCCGGTCCGTCCACGCCGTGTGCCGCCGCCTCCCGCGAGATCCGCAGGAACGCCTCCTCCAGTGAGGCCGAGCGCACGTCGAGCCCCCGCAGTTCGACCCGCGCCCGCTCGGCCCAGACCAGCAGGGCGGTGGCCGTCCGCTGGAGTTCGCCGGTGCGCAGCCGGATCGTCCGGCCCGTCGTCTCGTGGCCGCTCACCCCGAGTTCCGGCAAGGGCGGCAGGTCGCCCGGGTGGTAGCCGTCGGGCAGTTCGAAGGAGACGTGCGAGGGCTGGGAGGCGGTCACCTCGGCCGGGGTGCCGAGGGCCGCGACGCGTCCTTCGTGCAGGATCGCCAGCCGGTCGGCGAGCGTCTCCGCCTCTTCCAGGTAGTGGGTGGTCAGCAGCACGGTGGTCCCGCCGTCGCGCAGTTCCCGGACCAACTCCCAGGTGGCGCGGCGGCCTTCCACGTCGAGGCCGGTGGTGGGTTCGTCGAGGAAGAGGACCTCGGGGTCGCCGAGGAGGGCGAGCGCCAGGTCCAGGCGCCGCTTCTCGCCGCCGGACAACTGCTTCACGCGGACCGTGGAGCGGTGCCCGAGGCCGACCCGGTCCAGGACCTGTCCGGCCGCCCGCGCCCCGCTGGTGCAGGCCGCCCACATCCGGGTGGTCTCGGCGACCGTCAGCTCGGACGGGAAGCCGCCTTCCTGGAGCATCACGCCGATCCGGGGCCGCAGGGCGGCCCGTTCCGCGTGGGGATCGTGCCCGAGGACCCGGACGGTCCCGCCGGCCGGGGGAGCCAGGCCCTCGATCAGTTCGACGGTGGAGGTCTTGCCCGCGCCGTTGGTGCCGAGGAGCGCGAAGATCTCACCGCGGCGCACGGAGAAGGTGACTCCGCGCACCGCCTCGAAATCCGTTCCGCCGCCCCCGTACACGCGCCGCAGATCAGTGACCACGATCACGTCGTCGTGCTCGTTCGTGTTCATGGGATCAGCGTCGGCGCGGACGGGTCCCGGCGGCAGTGCGCGGTGTCATCACTCGGCATGACAAATGTCAGACGGCTTCCGCCACGCGCGAGCGGGACATCGGCGCGGGCGGGGACGGACGGGGATATGAGAAAGGCCCCGGTCTACTGACCGGGGCCTTTCTCGCTGAGCGGACGACGAGGCTCGAACTCGCGACCTCAACCTTGGCAAGGTTGCGCTCTACCAACTGAGCTACGTCCGCATTGCCTCCGACCGGCTTCCACCGATCGGCGCGAGCACCACCCTACCTGATCGACTACATCGACCGGTAAGAAGTGCGGAGCGGGTGACAGGAATTGCACACTGCGCCTTCCCCCTGGAAGGGGGATGTTCTACTACTGAACTACACCCGCACGACCTTCGGGGTTCCGGCTTTTCGGCGGTGCCCCTCGGCGTGTTCCAGACTCTAGCTGATCGGGCGGGGGTCAGCGCAAGTCGGTTCTCCCGGGGGCCGGCGGCGAGCTGCGGCGGGCCCCCGGAGGGCGCGCGGACCGGTCCGGACCGGGTGCCGGTTCAGTGGGCCTCGGCGAACGCCTCGTAGACCTTCTTGGGGATCCGGCCGCGCGGCGGGACGTCCATCTTGTTGGAGCGCGCCCAGGCGCGGACCGCCGCGGGGTCGGGCGTCAGCGCGGTGTGCGTGTACGCCTTCCCGGACTTCGACCGCTTGCGGCCGGCCTCGACGTACGGCTCGAGGGCCTTGCGCAGTTCCTCGGCGTTGACTTGATTGAGGTCGATCTCGTACGACTTGCCGTCGAGTCCGAAGGCGATCGTTTCCGCCGCTTCGGAGCCGTCGATGTCGTCAAAGAGAGTGACCACGACACGCTGCGCCACGAATATCGGTCCCTTCGTGCGACACCTTCGCGATCAACGGTCATGACGTGCGCGGACGTCACGGAGTTGTCGGGGAGATGTCGACTGTCCGGCTGTTATCGAGCAAAGTATCGGCTATTGCCAATTCATTTGTACAGTGCCCGGCATTGCATTGTGAAGCCCGACTAAAACCTTCCGCGTGTCCGGTGGCAATGGCCCCCTGCCGTTCTTCTGCGGTTTTTCCCAGGATTTTCCGTGCATGCCCCCGTGCCGATGCGTGATCGTGATCGGGGTCACGTAGGATTCTACGAATCTACGCGAGTAGAAATTTTGTACGGGTAGTCTGAAGGGACCTGCTCAGCACCACACACCGGGAGTGCCAGTGGCACGCGTCGTAGTCGACGTCATGCTCAAGCCGGAGATCCTCGACCCCCAGGGCCAGGCGGTGCAGCGTGCACTGCCGCGCCTCGGTTTCGAAGGTGTCTCCGACGTCCGTCAGGGAAAGCGATTCGAACTGGAAGTGGACGGACCGGTGGACGACGCCGCGCTCGCCCGCATCCACGAACTGGCGGAATCCTTCCTCGCCAACACCGTGATCGAGGACTTCACCGTCAAGGTCGAGGAAGTCGCGGAGGCCGGAAAGTGACCGCTCGTATTGGAGTCGTCACCTTTCCGGGCAGCCTGGACGACCGCGACACGCAGCGCGCGATCCGGCTCGCGGGCGCGGAACCCGTAGCCCTCTGGCACAAGGACAAGGACCTCAAGCAGGTCGACGCCGTTGTGCTGCCCGGCGGATTCTCGTACGGCGACTATCTGCGGGCGGGCGCCATCTCGCGCTTCTCGCCGGTGATGGAGACCGTCATCGAGCAGGCGAAGTCCGGAATGCCGGTTCTCGGCATCTGCAACGGCTTCCAGGTCCTCACCGAGGCGCACCTGCTGCCCGGCGCGATGCTCGGCAACAACCACCTCCACTTCATCTGCCGCGACCAGAAACTGCGGGTGGAGAACGCGGGGACCGCCTGGACCGCCGACTACACGGCCGGCCAGGAGATCCACATCCCGCTGAAGAACATGGACGGGCGGTACGTCGCCGACGAGCACACGCTCGACATGCTGGAGGCGGAGGGCCGGGTCGCTTTCCGCTACCTGGACGTCAACCCGAACGGCTCGCTGCGGGACATCGCCGGCATCACGAACGAGGCCGGGAACGTGGTCGGTCTCATGCCGCACCCCGAGCACGCCGTCGAGCCCCTGGTCGGGTCCGGCCGCACGGACGGACTCCCCTTCTTCACCTCGATCCTCAAGAAGCTGGTCAACGCATGAGCCGGACGCCTCTGGACACGGTCGAACACGCGGCCGCGACCCCCGACGTCGAGCTGCCCTGGGCCGAACTCGGCCTGAAGAAGGACGAGTACGAGCGGGTCGTCGAGATCCTCGGCCGCCGGCCCACCGGCGCCGAGCTCGCCATGTACTCCGTCATGTGGTCCGAGCACTGCTCGTACAAGTCCTCGAAGGTCCACCTCCGCCAGTTCGGCGAGAAGGCCCCGCAGTCGGACGCCCTCCTCGTCGGCATCGGCGAGAACGCCGGTGTCGTCGACGTCGGCCAGGGCTACGCGGTCACCTTCAAGGTCGAGTCGCACAACCACCCCTCGTACGTCGAGCCCTACCAGGGCGCGGCCACGGGCGTCGGCGGCATCGTCCGCGACATCATCGCCATGGGCGCCCGCCCGGTCGCGGTCGTCGACCCGCTGCGCTTCGGCGCGGCCGACCACCCCGACACCAAGCGCGTCCTCCCGGGCGTCGTCGCGGGCATCGGCGGCTACGGCAACTGCCTGGGCCTGCCGAACATCGGCGGCGAGGTCGTCTTCGACGCCTGCTACCAGGGCAACCCGCTGGTCAACGCCGGTGCCATCGGCGTCATGCGGCACGAGGACATCCACCTCGCGAAGGCGTCCGGCACCGGCAACAAGGTCATCCTGTACGGGGCCCGCACGGGCGGCGACGGCATCGGCGGCGCGTCGATCCTCGCCTCGGAGACCTTCGACGACGCCAAGCCGTCGAAGCGTCCGGCCGTCCAGGTCGGCGACCCCTTCCAGGAGAAGCTCCTCATCGAGTGCACCCTGGAGGCCTTCGCCGAGAAGCTGGTCGTCGGTATCCAGGACCTCGGCGCGGCCGGTCTGTCCTGCGCCACCAGCGAGCTCGCGTCCAACGGCTCCGGCGGTATGCGGGTCACCCTGGACGACGTACCGCTGCGCGACTCCACGCTCTCGCCCGAGGAGATCCTCATGAGCGAGTCGCAGGAACGCATGTGCGCGGTCGTGGAGCCGGAGAAGGTCGACCGCTTCCTGGAGATCTGCGACAAGTGGGACGTCATCGCCACCGTCATCGGTGAGGTCACCGACGGCGACCGGCTGGAGATCTTCTGGCACGGCGGCAAGATCGTCGACGTCGACCCGCGCACGGTCGCGCACGACGGCCCGGTCTACGAGCGCCCCTACGCCCGCCCGTCGTGGCAGGACGCGCTCCAGGCGGACGACGCGAACAAGCTGCCCCGCCCGGCGACCGGCGACGAGCTGAAGGACCAGGTCCTCAAGCTGGTCTCCTCGCCGAACCAGGCCTCCAAGTCCTGGATCACCTCCCAGTACGACCACTTCGTGCAGGGCAACACGGTGCTGGCTCAGCCCGAGGACTCGGGCATGATCCGCATCGACGAGGAGTCCGGACTCGGCGTCGCCATCGCCACCGACGGCAACGGCCGCTACGCCAAGCTCGACCCGTACACGGGCGCGCAGCTCGCCCTCGCCGAGGCCTACCGCAACGTCGCGACGACCGGTGCCAAGCCGCTCGCCGTGTCCGACTGCCTGAACTTCGGCTCGCCCGAGGACCCGGCCGTCATGTGGCAGTTCGCCGAGGCGATCCGTGGTCTGGCCGACGCCTGCCAGCAGCTCGGCACCCCGGTGACCGGCGGCAACGTCTCGCTGTACAACCAGACCGGCGACGTCGCCATCCACCCGACCCCGGTCGTGGCCGTGCTGGGCGTCATCGACGACGTCGCCCGCCGCACCCCGGTCGCCTTCCAGGAGGAGGGCCAGCTCCTCTACCTGCTCGGTGACACCCACGAGGAGTTCGGCGGTTCGGCCTGGTCGCAGGTCGTCCACGACCACCTCGGCGGTCTGCCCCCGAAGGTCGACCTGGAGCGCGAGCGGCTGCTGGCCGAGATCCTCATCTCGGCCTCCCGCGACGGCATGATCGACTCCGCGCACGACCTGTCCGACGGCGGTCTGGTCCAGGCGGTCGTCGAGTCGGCGCTGCAGGGCGGCAAGGGCGCGCGGCTGGTCGTGCCCGACGGTCTCGACGCGTTCACCTTCCTGTTCTCGGAGTCGGCGGGCCGCGCGGTCGTCGCCGTCCCGCGTTCGGAGGAGCTCCGCTTCAACGACATGTGCGGTGCCCGGGGTCTGCCCGTCACCCGCATCGGTGTCGTCGACGGTGACGCGGTGGACGTCCAGGGCGAGTTCGCGCTCTCGCTGGACGAGCTGCGCACCGCCCACGACGGCACCATCCCGGCGCTGCTGGCCTAACCCGCCCGCTCGTGTGAAGGCCCCGCCCGTTCCGACGGGCGGGGCCTTCGTCATGCCGGAACCGGCTCGCTCTCCCGGGGCGGGGCCGGGGAGCCCTTCGCCCCGCCGGCCCCGGGCAGCCGCAGCGCGAGCACAGCGGCCACGGCCATCAGCGCCGCTCCCTCCGCGACCCTCGCCCGCCCCGTGCGCGAGCGGCGGCCCGGCGACCTCGTCCGCGCGGTGCGCGAACGGCGGCCCGGCGACTCCGCGGTGGACGCCGTGCGCCGGCAGTTCCTGGAACGGGTGGACAGCCGCGCCCCCTCGGCCGGCGTGAGTAGGCTCCCCGTATGACCTCGTCCCGGAAGCGTGCGCGCACCTATGACCCGGCCAAGATCCGTGCGGCGCTGCTCGCGCAGTTCGGGCACGTGCGCGCGGGTGTACGCGCCCTGGACGAGGAGCGGTTGGCGCGGCCCGCCGGGCTCGGGGACTGGACCGTACGGGAGTTGGCCGCGCACATCACGATGTCCCTCGACGTCGTGAGCCGCCAGCTCGGCCTGCCCGAGCCCCCTACGAAGGAACTGGCCCTGCTGGACTGGCCGTTCGGGACGGCCGCCCGCGCCGGAGCCATCGCCGACGGCACCCGCGCGCTCGCCGCCGCCCACCCCGACCTCGACGCGCTCTACGCCGCCGTCGAGGCCCGTGCCAGCGAGGACCTGGCCACGGCCCCCGGCGACCGGCTGCTCGGCGTGCCCGCCGGGGCGATGACCCTCGCCGACTTCCTCGTCACCCGTACCGTCGAACTCGTCGTCCACACCGACGACCTGAACCGCGCCGCCGGTACGGACGTCCCGTTCGACCGCCAGGCCCTCGCCGCCTGCACCCGGCTGCTCGCCGACGCCCTCGCGGTGAAGGCGCCCGGCGCGTCGACCGAGGTCAGGATCCCGCCGTACGCCGTCGTGCAGTGCGTGGAAGGGCCCCGGCACACCCGCGGCACCCCGCCGAACGTCGTCGAGACCGACCCGCTGACCTGGATCCGGCTCGCCACGGGACGCGCGGAGTGGAAGGCGGCGCTGGACGAGGCGAAGGTCAGCGCGAGCGGCGAGCGCGCCGACCTCGGCGGCCTGCTCCCGCTGATGGGCTAGCCCGCCCGGAGGGAACCGGTCGCGTGACCCTCCCGTCCCATCGGCATGGACAAGCAGCGAATGACCCTCGGTGTCCTGGCCCTGCTGCCCCTCGCCGCCGCGTGCGGCGGCACCCAGGCGGGGAACGGCTCCGCCCGGACGGAGACCGCGCCGCTGACCGGCGTCCACTGGAGCGTCGAGAGCCTCACCGCGGACGGGAGGACCACGCGGGCGCCCTCGGGGGCGTACCTGCGGATCGGCGGCGACGGTCGCGCCGGCGGCAACCTCGGCTGCAACGGCTTCGGCTCGAAGGTCACCTTCACCGGAGACCGGGTCGACTTCGGCGAACTCCGCACGACCGACATGGCCTGCGCGAAGGGCCCGATGGACTTCGAACGGAGTCTGAGCCGTGCCATCGCGGACCGGGGCCCGCTCACGGCGAAGGCCCACGACGGCCGGCTGACGCTCACCGCCGACAACGGCGACCGGATCGGCCTCACCCGGGAGAAGGACGCCCCGCTGCGGGGGACGACGTGGACGATCACGGCACTGGGTGACGGCGACGTCTCCCGGCCGCTCCCGAAGGGGACGAAGGCGTACTTCGTCCTGCGTGAGGACGGCACCTTCGAGGGCCGTCTCGGCTGCAACCACGCGTCCGGCCGGGCCACCGTCGGCGACGGACATATCACCCTCGGCCGGGCCCGGACGACCCGCATGATGTGCCAAGACTCACTCATGCGGACCGAGAACACGCTCCTGGGGGTGTTCGACGGCACGGTCGCCTACACGTTGGATCATCGAAGCATCGCGCTGACCAGCAAAAACGGCACGGTCGTCAGTGCGGTGGCCGACGAGTGATCCACTCGGGGCCCGTATCCCCAATTCGGACCAGTGGTCGATCTCGCCTACACTCGGTGCCGTGCCACGTGGTGACGGTCGACTCAATCATGATCTGCTCCCCGGTGAGAAAGGCCCCCAGGACGCTTGCGGCGTCTTCGGTGTCTGGGCTCCGGGCGAAGAGGTCGCCAAGCTCACTTACTTCGGGCTCTACGCCCTCCAGCATCGGGGTCAGGAATCCGCGGGAATCGCGGTCAGCAACGGCTCCCAGATCCTCGTCTTCAAGGACATGGGCCTCGTGTCCCAGGTCTTCGACGAGACCTCTCTCGGTTCGCTCCAGGGCCATATCGCGGTCGGTCACGCCCGCTACTCGACCACCGGCGCCTCCGTGTGGGAGAACGCCCAGCCGACGTTCCGTGCCACCGCGCACGGCTCCATCGCGCTCGGCCACAACGGCAACCTCGTCAACACGGCGCAGCTCGCCGAGATGGTCGCCGACCTGCCCAAGCAGGAGGGCCGCACCACTCGCGTGGCGGCCACCAACGACACCGACCTGCTCACCGCGCTCCTCGCGGCCCAGGTCGACGACGACGGCAAGCCGCTGACCATAGAAGAGGCTTCCGCCAAGATCCTCCCGCAGGTCAAGGGCGCTTTCTCGCTCGTGTTCATGAACGAGCACACCCTGTACGCCGCCCGCGACCCGCAGGGCATCCGCCCGCTGGTCCTCGGCCGCCTGGAGCGCGGCTGGGTGGTCGCCTCCGAGTCCGCGGCCCTCGACATCTGCGGCGCCAGCTATGTGCGCGAGATCGAGCCGGGCGAGTTCGTCGCCATCGACGAGAACGGTCTGCGGACCTCGCGATTCGCGGAAGCGAAGCCCAAGGGCTGTGTCTTCGAGTACGTCTACCTGGCCCGTCCCGACACGGACATCGCCGGCCGGAACGTGTACCTCTCGCGCGTCGAGATGGGCCGCAAACTCGCCAAGGAAGCTCCTGTCGAGGCCGACCTGGTGATAGCGACCCCGGAGTCCGGGACGCCCGCCGCGATCGGTTACGCCGAGGCCTCCGGCATCCCCTTCGGAGCCGGCCTGGTCAAGAACGCCTATGTCGGCCGGACCTTCATCCAGCCCTCGCAGACGATCCGCCAGCTCGGAATCCGCCTGAAGCTGAATCCGCTCAAGGAAGTCATCAAGGGCAAGCGCCTGGTCGTCGTCGACGACTCCATCGTGCGCGGCAACACCCAGCGCGCGCTGGTCCGGATGCTCCGCGAGGCCGGTGCGGCCGAGGTCCACATCCGGATCTCCTCCCCGCCCGTGAAGTGGCCCTGCTTCTTCGGCATCGACTTCGCGACCCGCGCCGAGCTGATCGCGAACGGCATGACGATCGAGGAGATCGGCACCTCGCTCGGCGCCGACTCGCTCTCGTACATCTCCCTGGACGGGATGATCGAGGCGACGACGATCGACAAGCCGAACCTGTGCCGCGCCTGCTTCGACGGCGAGTACCCGATGGAGCTTCCGGACCCCGAACTGCTCGGCAAGCAGCTCCTGGAGACCGAGCTGGCCGCGGGTCCCGCAGCCACGGCCGCGGCTGACGCCATCCGTCGCCCGTAGCGCCGCAGAGCCCCGTTTCACCAACCCGAAAGATCCCAGGCAATGTCTGCTGTATCTGATCAGTCGACTTCGTCGACGGGCACCGCTTCCGGCGCGTCCTACGCGGCTGCCGGAGTCGACATCGAGGCGGGCGACCGCGCCGTCGAGCTGATGAAGGAGTGGGTGAAGAAGACGCAGCGCCCCGAGGTCCTCGGCGGCCTCGGCGGCTTCGCCGGTCTCTTCGACGCCTCCGCCCTCAAGCGCTTCGAGCGTCCGCTGCTCGCCTCCGCCACCGACGGCGTGGGCACCAAGGTCGACATCGCCCGGCAGCTCGGCGTGTACGACACCATCGGCCACGACCTCGTGGCGATGGTCATGGACGACATCGTGGTGTGCGGCGCGGAGCCGCTCTTCATGACCGACTACATCTGTGTGGGCAAGGTCCACCCGGAGCGCGTCGCGGCCATCGTGAAGGGCATCGCCGAGGGCTGTGTCCTGGCCGGCTGCGCCCTGGTGGGCGGCGAGACGGCCGAGCACCCCGGTCTGCTCGGTCCGGACGACTTCGACGTCGCGGGCGCCGGCACCGGCGTCGTGGAGGCCGCCGAGCTGCTCGGCCCGGATCGCATCCGTACGGGTGACGCGGTGATCGCCATGGCGGCCTCCGGTCTTCACTCGAACGGGTACTCGCTCGTCCGGCACGTGCTCTTCGACCGGGCGAACCTGCGCCTGGACCAGCACGTCGAGGAGTTCGGCCGCACGCTCGGCGAGGAGCTCCTGGAGCCCACCAAGATCTACTCGCTGGACTGCCTGACGCTGACGAAGAGCACCGAGGTGCACGCGTTCAGCCACATCACCGGCGGCGGTCTCGCGGCCAACCTGGCGCGGGTGATCCCCGACGGCCTGCACGCCGTCGTCGACCGCGGCACGTGGACGCCGGCGCCGGTCTTCGACCTGGTCGGCAGGACCGGCGGGGTCGAGCGCCTGGAGCTGGAGAAGACGCTGAACATGGGCGTCGGCATGATGGCGATCGTGCCCGAGGAGTCCGCAGAGGTCGCCCTCGCCGTCCTCGCGGACCGCGGGGTGGAAGCCTGGGTCGCCGGTGAGATCACCGAGCGCGGGGACCGCACGACGGGCGCGGAGCTCGTCGGCGACTACGCGAGCTGAGACGGGTGACGGGAGCCGAGGCCCGCGGTCACGCGGGCCGAAGCTCCCGGAGCAGCACGAAACCCGGTCCGGCGTTGAAGCCCCGGACCGGGTGAAGTGCAGTCGCTACGAGAAAACCGCCAGGCGGGATCTGCCAGAAACCCACGCCAGGAGATCCGCCACCCGAAGAGATCGCGGAAACTGCGAGGGACGCTGTTGCGTCAAGCGCCGCGACGTTGAGACTGAGGACCGGACTGGTCGTCCTCGTCCTCGTCGTCGTCGTTGTAGAGATCCGCGTACTGTGCGTACGGGTCGTCTTCCTCGTCGTCGTCCTCGAACGGCTCGCCATTCGGCGGCTGGCTCGAAGTCGAAGCGCCCAGCTCATTGGCCAGACGCGAGAGGTCAGTCCCGCCGCTGCTGTACTTCAGCTGGCGGGCGACCTTCGTCTGCTTGGCCTTTGCCCGGCCGCGCCCCATGGCTCGACCCCCTCGGATACGGGGCTCGACGGCCCCAGAGTCTTGACACGCGTTCATGATCTGGAACGGACTCTCCGTGGAGAGACCGGTCCGTAGGGCTTCCACGGTACCTGAGCCCGCGCCCATACGGTACGTCGCCCGCAGCACGCGCCTTCGCCCAGCACCCGCGAGGTGCCCTGTCCTCGCTGGTCAACCGCGATTTTAACCTCTTCTCGGCGCCCGACCCGCCGACAGACGTGAGAGTTCTCTCCCAACCGCCCGTCGGCGGGTCCCTGACAAGCGCCGAAGGCCTCGGCCGGGGTCAGTGACCCCGGGCCTCCGCCATCCGCTGCTCGGCGATCCGGTCGGCCGCCGCGGCCGGCGGGATCCCGTCCTGCTTCGCACGTGCGAATATGGCCAGCGTGGTGTCGAAGATCTTCGTGGCCTTCGCCTTGCACCGGTCGAAGTCGAAGCCGTGGAGCTCGTCGGCGACCTGGATGACACCGCCCGCGTTCACGACGTAGTCGGGCGCGTACAGGATCCCGCGGTCCGCGAGGTCCTTCTCCACGCCCGGGTGCGCGAGCTGGTTGTTGGCCGCGCCGCACACGATCCGGGCCGTGAGCACCGGCACGGTGTCGTCGTTCAGCGCCCCGCCCAGCGCGCAGGGCGCGTAGATGTCGAGGCCCTCGGTGCGGATGAGCGTCTCGGTGTCCGCGACGGCCGTGACGCCGGAGGGGTGCCGGTCCAGGATCCGCCGCACGGACTCGGCCCGCACGTCCGTGATCACGACCTCGGCGCCGTCCGCGCGCAGGTGGTCGACCAGGTGGTGGCCCACCTTGCCGACACCCGAGACGCCGACCTTGCGGCCGCGCAGCGTGGGGTCGCCCCACAGGTGCTGCGCGGAGGCCCGCATGCCCTGGAAGACGCCGAAGGCGGTCAGGACCGACGAGTCGCCCGCGCCGCCGTTCTCCGGGGAGCGTCCGGTCGTCCAGCGGCACTCGCGCGCCACGACGTCCATGTCGGCGACGTAGGTGCCGACGTCGCACGCGGTGACGTACCGGCCGCCGAGCGAGGCGACGAACCGGCCGTAGGCGAGGAGCAGCTCCTCGGACTTGATCTGCTCCGGATCGCCGATGATGACGGCCTTGCCGCCGCCGTGGTCGAGCCCGGCCAGGGCGTTCTTGTACGACATCCCGCGCGCGAGGTTGAGGGCGTCGGCGACGGCCTCCTGCTCGCTCGCGTACGGGTAGAAGCGCGTTCCGCCGAGGGCGGGGCCCAGGGCGGTGGAGTGGATGGCGATGACGGCCTTCAGGCCGCTGGCGCGGTCCTGGCAGAGCACGACTTGCTCATGACCCCCCTGATCCGAGTGGAACAGGGTGTGCAGTACATCAGCAGGCGCGCCGGTTACGTCGGTCACTGTGGTGACTCCCAGGTAAAAAGCGGCGGTTGGGTGCGGTGCCCGTGCGGATGGCGGGCTCCGGTGGGAATGAGACTAGAGCCTGTGCCGACCCGCCCTCGGCGCAGTGGTCAGGATCACCTACGGGCGGGGCACGGCCGTGGTTCGATTTGCATAGATTTCTCTTCAGTTTCCGATCGGTTCTCGCTGGTTTTCCCGGTGCTCGACGGGGGAGGGAGCAGGCGTGCCCAAGGTGTCCGCGGTGATCGTCCCGTACACGTCGTACCTGCGGGTGTACGAGCCTCTGGCCGCGTTCCCCGAGTCCGAGCGCGCCCACTGGACGCGCTACGCCGAGCGCACCGAGCGCCCCTCGTACCAGGACGAACTGCGCCGCTCGCTGGCCGATCTGCTGCCCACCCCGCCGGTCCCCGTCCCGGTGCACGAGAGCGGTGACGCGTTCGTCGCCGAGGTCGACGGGGTGGTGTGCGTCTGCCCCTGGCGCACCCGGCTGCGCGGCTGGCAGGCCCTGGACGACCTGGGCGAGGAACTGCCCGCGTCGGTCCTGGACGCGGTGCTGCCGCCGCTGGTGCGCCGTCAGGCCGCCCTCGACTACGAGCGCTGGCTGGCGCGCAACCCCGACGCCCGTCCGTGGATCCGCACCTCGACCTGGCAGGTGCCGCTGAACTGGTTCGTGCTCGTCACGGACGAGGAGCGGGAGTACGAGAAGGGGACGGGCCCGGCCGGAGCCGCGCCGCTGCTGCGCTACCGGACGCCGATGGTCCAGGCGCGGCGCCGAACGGCCCGGGCCCTGCGCACGCTCCGGGACGCGCTGGACGAAGGGCCGCTCATCGAGGGCCTGGTGGACGTCGGCCGCTGGCTGGAGGAGTTCCATCCGCGCTCGCTGGTCGAGCTGGACTACGGCGGGCTCGTGCACACGCTGCCGGCGGGCCAACTGGAGGGCGACCACTCGGCGAAGGACGTGGCCGAGGGCATCGAGGCGCTGCGCACCGGGGACGGGGCGACGGCGGGCGAGGCGTACGGCCGGCTGGTGGAGCGCTGGCGGTCGGTCAGGGACCGGCGTTCGTCCAACTGAAATCATCCCGTCCGGTTGTGATCTGGCTCTCACAGGTTCCGGGTCGAACTCGCGTATGGTCCTCACACGCTGAAGAACCCTCACGTCCAGGACGTAGGCCCCGATCCGGGCGTATACGTCAACGGGTGTCAAGCGTGACGGACGGCACTTACCCGGCTCTTGCATCGCTTCCCCCTCCTCGTGTCAAAATAGGACAAGGAGCCCGGGGGAGGGCTCCCTCCGCCCGCTTTTGGGGGGGAATCTCGGCATTGCACGCTTTTAGGACGTCTGGTGACTCCTGATCGCCCTGTGACTGATCGTCACAGTGGCGTGACTGTCCGCTATGGCATGGTCCATCGGCTTCCGTCGCTGATGAACACCTGGGAGGGCAATTCCATCGGTTTGGCCGACGCGGCTGGACGGATGGTGTAGTTGTAGTGCCGAGGACAAGCCGTTCGTCCTATAACCGACTCGACTCGCGTCCGCCATTTCGGGCAACGCGGGTCAAGGTGCAGAATTTAGAGGAAAGAACCGAGAAGGTTCGGTTCTCCCGAGGAGGCCGCTCATGACCGCTCGCACCCCTGATGCCGAGCCGCTGCTGACCCCCGCTGAGGTCGCCACGATGTTCCGCGTCGACCCCAAGACGGTCACGCGGTGGGCGAAGGCCGGCAAGCTCACGTCCATCCGCACGCTCGGAGGGCACCGCCGTTACCGCGAGGCTGAGGTCCGCGCACTGCTCGCGGGTATCCCGCAGCAGCGCAGCGAAGCCTGAGTCACCGCATAACCGGACAAGTCGACGGATCCCCCAACCCGTCGAGGCGTCCACACCACAGCTCCAAGCGACGCGGGTTCTGCCCCAACAGAGCTCACGCCCAAGCGTTTTTGCCACATGAACAGGGTGCGTCGTAGATCGCGCTGGACTCCGCCGGGTCCAGCGCGATTTTTTTTGTGCGTTCCACCGGCCCCGGCGGGCGGCCTGTGAGCGGCCTTGTCGGAGTCTGGGGGCGGGTGTCGGATCGGCTGCGGAAGCCCTCGATCCACGGTGCAATTGCACATATTAAATTGACTGGTTGTAGGAGGGGGGTAAGTTCCACACTTCTGAAAACATATGCGGTGACTCCCGTCACATGCCACAGTCCTTGTCCCCCGAGAGCCTTCTGCGCTAGGGGAGTTGGGCCGGTGAGGGGTCGCGTCACGCCTGGTCGCGCGGGGGGACGAGGGCCCGGCGAGGGCCGTCGGAGCGGTTCCGGGTCACGCTGTCGAGGGTCTTTCGTCCTCGGGGGTGTTCTCGGGCTCCTGCTCGTCGTTCGGGGCGGCTTCCATGGCCAGCCGGGCGAGCTGATGGCAGATCGGACAGTGCCGCGTCAGATGGCGGTACCCGGACGCGGCCGCCAGGTGGGCTCGGAGCAGAGCCCGGGTCTCGTGCCGGGCGGACACCGCCATACGCACCTCCAGGGGGCCGGCAGGGCGAGTGGCCCTGGATTCCGGGGTACCGGCGGAATGTGACGCCGTCAAGGGACGGGAGCGGGCCACGGAGACGGCTCCGGAGGCCCGAAGGCCCGTACGCGGACAGGCGCGCACACGCGAACGGCCTTGCGTGGCCCCGGGAGCAGGAGCGCGTGGCCCCCGGACCAGGAGCGCGGGGCCCCCGGACCAGGACCGCTTCGTCCCGGACCCGGGTCGGGTGCGGACACGCGAAAAGGCCCGGAGTCGAAGCTCCGGGCCTTTTCCTTGTGCGGTCCTGACGGGATTTGAACCCGCGGCCTCCACCTTGACAGGGTGGCGAGCACTCCAAACTGCTCCACAGGACCTTGATTCGCAGCGACTTGTTCTTGCGCCGTGCTGCGAAACAGACTGTACATGAGGTCAGACCCCGGGGTCGAACTCACCGCCCGTGCGGGCGCCGTCACGGGACGGCGGCGTCGATCGCCTTCACGATCCGCTTGTCGGAGACCGGGTACGCCGTGCCGAGCGCGTGGGCGAAATAGCTGACCCGGAGCTCCTCGATCATCCAGCGGATGTCCAGGACCGACGCGGGCACCGGGCGGCCCTGCGGGAGCTGTTCCAGGAGCCAGGCGTACTCGTCCTGCATCTCGTGGACCTTCTCCATGCGGCTGGTGTCCCGCTGGGCACCGGTCGGCATCTGCTGGAGGCGGCGGTCCGCGGCGACCAGATAGCGCATCAGGTCCGGCAGCCGCCGCAGTCCCGTCGCCGTGACGAAACCGGGCTTCACGAGGGCGTCGAGCTGCTTGCGCACGTCCGCGAGGTTCGCGAGCAGGGTCGGGCTCCTGACGCCCTTCAGACGGCGCTCACAGGCCTGCCAGGCGGCGAGCACCTGCTGCACCTGTCCGACCGTGCGCACGGTCGTGTCGACGATCTCCGCGCGCACCTTGTCGTACAGCTTGCGGTAGGACTCCTCGTCCCACGCCGGGCCGCCGAAGTCCGCGATCAGCTTGTCCGCCGCCGCCATCGCGCAGTCGTCGAAGAGCGCCTGCACCGAGCCGTGCGGGTTCGCCGACAGCGCGAGCTTCTGGGCGTTGGTGAGCTTGTCCGAGGCGAACTTGCCCGGGTTCACCGGGATGTTGCGCAGGATCAGGCGGCGGGTGCCCTTCCACATGGCCTCGGCCTGCTCGGCCTCCGTGTCGAAGAGCCGCACGGAGACGGTGTTCGCCGCGGGGCCGTCGTCGACCAGCGCCGGGTACGCCTTCACCGGCTGGCCGGCCCGGCGCGTCTCGAAGACCCGCCGGAGCGAGCCGATCGTCCAGTCCGTCAGCCCCGAGCGTTCCAGGGACTCCCCGCCCTCGCGTTCCGCCGTCGCCGCGGCGGCCTGCGAGATCGCCTGGCGCGCCTTCGGCTTCAGCCGGAGCTTGAGGGCCTCCAGGTCCTTGTCCTCGGCCAGCTTGCGGCGCCGCTCGTCGACGATCCGGAAGGTGACCTTCAGATGGTCGGGGAGCCGTGACCAGTCGAAGTCGTCGGCGCTCAGCGGCACACCGACCATGCGCTTGAGCTCGCGCGCCATGGTCAGCGTCAGCGGCTCCTGGAGCGGTACGGCCCGCTCCAGGAACTTCTGGGCGAAGTTCGGGGCGGGGACGTAGTTCCGCCGGATCGGCTTGGGGAGCGAACGGATCAGCTCCGTCACCACTTCCTCGCGCAGCCCCGGGATCTGCCAGTCGAACCCTTCGTCCGTGACCTGGTTCAGCACCTGGAGCGGGATGTGGACGGTCACGCCGTCCGCGTCCGCGCCCGGCTCGAACTGGTAGGTCACCCGGAACTTCAGCCGCCCCTGGAGCCAGGAGTCGGGATAGTCGTCCTTCGAGACCGCGCCGGCCCGGTCGTTGATGAGCATCGAGCGCTCGAAGTCGAGGAGTTCGGGCTCCTCGTTCCGCTTGCGCTTCCACCAGGAGTCGAAGTGCGCCCCGGACACGACGTGTTCGGGCACCCGCTGGTCGTAGAAGTCGTACAGGGTCTCGTCGTCGACCAGGATGTCGCGGCGACGGGCCCGGTGCTCCAGCTCCTCGACCTCGGTGAGCAGCTTGCGGTTGTCGGCGAAGAACTTGTGGTGCGTGCGCCAGTCGCCCTCGACGAGGGCGTTGCGGATGAACAGTTCGCGGCTGACCTCGGGGTCGATCCGGCCGTAGTTCACCTTCCGCTGCGCGACGAGCGGTACGCCGTACAGCGTGACCTTCTCGTACGCCATCACGGCGGCCTGGTCCTTCTCCCAGTGCGGCTCGCTGTACGTCCGCTTGAGGAGATGGCCGGCCAGCGGTTCCACCCACTCCGGCTCGATGCGGGCGTTCACGCGGGCCCAGAGCCGCGAGGTCTCGACGAGTTCGGCGGACATCACGAACCGCGGGGGCTTCTTGAACAGCGCCGAGCCCGGGAAGATCGCGAACTTGGCGTTGCGCGCGCCCAGGTACTCGTTCTTCCCGGTGCTCCGGCCGCTCTCCGGCTTCCCCGTGCTCCGGCCGCTCTCCGCGCCGGCGTCCTTCACGTCCTTCATGCCGATGTGCGAGAGCAGACCGGCGAGCAGGGACACGTGGACGCTCTGCTCGGGCGCGTCCTCCTCGTTCAGGTGGATGCCCATCTGCTTGGCGACGGTGCGGAGCTGGCTGTAGATGTCCTGCCATTCGCGGATGCGCAGGAAGTTCAGGTACTCCTGCTTGCACATCCGGCGGAACGCGGACGAGCCCCGCTCCTTCTGCTGCTCACGGATGTAGCGCCACAGGTTGAGGAAGGCCAGGAAGTCGGAGGTCTCGTCCTTGAAGCGGGCGTGCTGCTGGTCGGCCTGCGCCTGCTTCTCGGACGGCCGCTCGCGCGGGTCCTGGATGGAGAGCGCCGCAGCGATCACCATGACCTCGCGCGCGCAGCCGTTCTTGTCGGCCTCCAGGACCATCCGGGCGAGCCGGGGGTCGACGGGGAGCTGGGCGAGCTTGCGGCCGGTCTGGGTGAGCCGCTTGCGTGCGTCCTTCTCCGCCGGGTCCAGCGCGTTCAGCTCCTGGAGGAGCTGGACGCCGTCGCGGATGTTGCGGTGGTCCGGCGGGTCGATGAAGGGGAACTTCTCGATGTCGCCGAGGCCGGCCGCGGTCATCTGGAGGATGACGGAGGCGAGGTTCGTACGGAGGATCTCGGCGTCGGTGAACTCCGGCCGGGCGAGGAAGTCGTCCTCGGAGTACAGCCGGATGCAGATGCCGTCGGACGTACGGCCGCAGCGGCCCTTGCGCTGGTTGGCGCTGGCCTGCGAGACCGGCTCGATGGGCAGCCGCTGCACCTTCGTGCGGTGGCTGTAGCGCGAGATGCGCGCGGTGCCCGGGTCGATCACGTACTTGATGCCGGGGACGGTCAGGGAGGTCTCGGCGACGTTGGTCGCCAGAACGATCCTGCGCCCGGTGTGCGGCTGGAACACGCGGTGCTGCTCGGCGTGCGAGAGCCGGGCGTACAGCGGCAGGACCTCGGTGAAGCGGTAGTTCTTCTTGGTGATGGCGTCGGCGGTGTCGCGGATCTCGCGCTCGCCGGAGAGGAAGACGAGGATGTCGCCCTTGCCCTCGGCCTGGAGCTCCTCGACGGCGTCGCAGATCGCGGTGATCTGGTCGCGGTCCGCGTCCTCGGAGTCCTCTTCGAGGAGCGGGCGGTAGCGCACCTCGACGGGGTACGTCCGGCCGCTGACCTCGACGATCGGGGCGTCGCCGAAGTGCCGGGAGAACCGCTCCGGGTCGATGGTCGCGGAGGTGATCACGACCTTGAGGTCGGGCCGCTTGGGCAGGAGCTGGGCGAGATAGCCGAGCAGGAAGTCGATGTTGAGGGACCGCTCGTGCGCCTCGTCGATGATGATCGTGTCGTAGGCGCGCAGCTCGCGGTCCGTCTGGATCTCGGCGAGCAGGATGCCGTCCGTCATCAGCTTGACGAAGGTGGCGTCGGGGTTCACCTGGTCGGTGAAGCGGACCTTCCAGCCGACCGCCTCGCCCAGCGGGGTGTCCAGCTCGTCGGCGACGCGCTCGGCCACCGTACGGGCGGCGATACGACGGGGCTGGGTGTGCCCGATCATGCCGCGCACGCCACGGCCCAGCTCCATGCAGATCTTCGGGATCTGGGTGGTCTTGCCGGAGCCGGTCTCACCGGCGACGATCACGACCTGATGATCGCGGATGGCCTCCGCGATCACGTCCTTCTTCTGGCTGACCGGAAGCTGCTCGGGATAGGTGATCGCCGGGACACGGGCGCGGCGCTCGGCCATCCGGGCCTCGCCCCCGGCCACCTCCGCCTCGATCTCGGCGAACACGGCGGAGCGGGCCTCGGGCTTGCGGATCTTGCGCGCGCCTTCGAGCCTGCGCCCGAGCCGGTGCGCGTCGCGCAGGGACAGCTCGGCCAGGCGGGCGGCGAGATCGCCGAGGGCGGGGGCAGGGTGCGTAGACATACGCGATCCAGGATCTCATCCCGGGGAAATCCCTGGCGAACCCTTTTGCCGCGCCGCCGCGAGCGGGGTCAGGGGGCGCGCTGCGGGGGCGGCGCGGGGGCCTCGGCGGCGGGGCCGGCGGGCGCGGGGGTCCCGGCGTCGGGAGCGGGGGTTTTCGCGGGGGCGTGCCCGGACTCGCGCCGCGGCGCCGATCCCAGGGCGATGGACCGGGCGGTGTTGGAGATGGCCTTGATGCCCAGGTAGGCGGTGGTCATGCTGCTCACGGCGGTGAAGGCGGCCGTGAGCACGCCGACGATCACGGACTTGTCGCCGTCGAGCCGCCAGACCCCGAGGGCCGCGACGGCGACGATGGCGAGATTGCTCATGACGACCGCGATCAGCCCGTACCGCGCCCGGTCCTTCTCCAGCTCGGTGTCCCGCGCCGCCGCGCCCTCGTCCCGGCTCATGTCCATCCCCCCGAAGGAACCCGATCGATCACCCAGAAGTTAGCGCCGGGCCGGGCGTGGTGCCAGGGGAATCGCGATCCTGGCCGCCCCGGGTCCACCGCGAGGTTCCGCGAGCGACGAAACCCCCTCCGGGCGAACCGGAGGGGGTTTCGTTCTGGTGGCTGGGGCCGGGGTCGAACCGGCGACCTATCGCTTTTCAGGCGATCGCTCGTACCAACTGAGCTACCCAGCCACGAGGCTTCCGGAGAAACCTCAGCGGTCCTGACGGGATTTGAACCCGCGGCCTCCACCTTGACAGGGTGGCGAGCACTCCAAACTGCTCCACAGGACCAAGCTGTTGTGTGCGAAACAGGCTAAGCAAGTGTCGCACACGGTGTTGCGTGCCCCCAACGGGATTCGAACCCGTGCTACCGCCTTGAAAGGGCGGCGTCCTAGGCCGCTAGACGATGAGGGCTATCGGCCCGCCTGCGCGCTTCTCAGCGCGTCGGGGACGTGAGAAGCATATGGGATGGCGGGAGGTATCGCCAAAACGGTTTACGGGGAGGTCGTGGAGGGGGTTCCCGAGGGCGTCGGCGAGGGGGTCGCGCCGGGCCGGTTCTCCTGTGCCAGATGGCGGCTGACCTCGGCCGTCGTGAGGCCGAGACCGCCCAGCCTGATCTCGTCCCAGGCCTGGAGCCGGCGGGTGTCCCGGTCCAGGTAGAGGACCGAGGCCTCGATCGGGGCCGGGTACTGGCGCTCGACGGCGCGCAGCCCGCTCCCGCCCGTCGAGCCCTCGACGCGCAGCCGCGTCCCGTACTTCATGACCTCCATCTCCTCGTGGTGCAGATGCCCGGCGAGCACCAGGGGCACCTGCCCGTCCGTCCCGCGGGCCGCCTGCGGTTCGTGGGCGACGGCGATGTCGACCGGGGTGCCCGCGGCGCGCTGGTCGCGCAGGGCGGAGGCCAGCCGGGCCCCCGCGAGGTCCTCGGCCGCGTCGCCGCCCGGAGCGGTGGAGCGGTCGGGGGTGAACTGGGGGTCGCCGATGCCGGCGAAGCGCAGGCCCGCGACCGTGACCGCGCGGCCGTCGTCGAGGACGCGCACGTTCTTCAGGTGTTCGAGGTAGCGCTGGGTCTCGCGCGAGTCGTGGTTGCCGCGGACCCAGACGTACGGGGCGCCGAGGTCGGGTATCGGGTCGAGGAAGCCGTTCTCGGCCGCCGAGCCGTGGTCCATGGTGTCGCCGGAATCGACGATCACGTCGACCGCGTACTGCTTCACGAGCGAGGCGATGATCTTCCAGCTCGCCGGGTTCAGATGGATGTCGGAGACGTGGAGCACCCGGATCGTGGTCGGGTCGGGTTCGTAGACGGGGAGGGTGGACGTGACGTCGTACAGCTTCGTCACGTTCGTCACCAGGCGCGCCAACTCCTTCTGGTAGACGTCGAACTCGCTGACGATGCTGCGGGCGTCGCCGACCAGGGACGGTGCGGAGGCGAGCAGGCCGGAGTACTTCGGCTCCAGGACCGACTCGGGGTTCCAGGTGGCGGCGGCGGTCGCTCCGGAGGCTGCCAGGAGGCCGAGGGCGAGACCGCCGGCGGCCAGGGCGCGGCGCGGGCGGCGGTAGACCGCGAGGCCGAGGGCGGCCGCGCCGGCGCCGACGGCCGTGCAGGAGCGGACGGCCAGGTCGAGGGTGCCGTGCTCGACGTCCCGTACGACCTCGTCCTGGAGTCCGGCGAGGCGTTCGGGGTGTTCGACGAGGGCCTGGGAGCGTTCCGGGTCGAGCCGGTCCACGTCCACGTCCAGGCGCAGCGGGGCCTCGTGGCTGCGCAGCTCCAGCGCGCCGAGCGGAGAGATGTTGATCTTCGTGCCGCCGGTGAGGGACGGGCGCAGGGTCATGGTCGTGTTCATGGGGCCGACCGGGACACGGACGTCGCCCACGACCAGCAGTCCCAGCCAGGCGCCGAGCAGCACCACGCACAGCAGTCCGAGGGCGCGGGTGTACGGGTTCTGCCGGGGGGCGAGTTCGAGCACCGGGCCCCCGCGGTGGCCGGGGCGGCGGCGGACGAGCGCGCGGAGCGCCCGTCCGGCGCGGTCGGCCGTGCGGCGGGCGGTGGCGGTGGCGGTTGCGGCGACGGGGACGGGGGCGCGGGCCATTTGTCCCGTCTGCCCAAAGGGCGGTGCGGGTATGCGGGGTTCCGTCACCCTCGCCGGAGGCGCGTGCGGGCGGCCCGGTCAGCCCCAGCCGAGTTCGTGCAGGCGGTCGTCGTCGATGCCGAAGTGGTGGGCGATCTCGTGGATCACGGTCACGGCGACCTCGTGCACCACCTCGTCCGTGGTCTCGCACCGGCGCAGGGTGGGGCCCATGTAGATCGAGATGCGGTCGGGGAGCACTCCGGCGTACCACTCGCCGCGGTCGGTGAGCGGGGTGCCCTCGTAGAGGCCCAGCAGTTCGGGATCGTCGGCGGGAGGCTCGTCCTCGACGAACACGGCGACGTTGTCCATGACCCGGGTCAGCTCGGGCGGGATCCGGTCCAGCGCCTGGCTCACGAGCTCTTCGAAGGTTTCGCGCGTCATCTCCAGCACCTGGCCATTGTCGGGGATGGCGCCCCGGTGGCGGCGTACGACGGAGACCCGGAGAGGGCCGGATCCGGGGAGGGGGCGCGATACCTGGCCCACATGGGGTGTCTCATACCATTTTCGGAGTGTTCTGACGAATCAGGATGATCCGTCCGGTGATAGTGCGGGCATGACACGCACCCTTTCCCTCGCCCGTCCGGGCGCCCGCGTCCGGGCCCGCGCGGCCCTCCTGTGCGCCGCCCTGCTCGCCGTCACCATCCAGACGACCGCCGCCGCGCCGGCGTTCGCCCGGGCTCCCGCCCGCTACGGCGAGAACGACTGTGTGAGGACCGGGAGACCACTGGGCGGCGAGGCCCGCGAGGTCCTCGCCATCGCCCGGAAGGCCAAGGCCGACCTGCATCTGAAGTCGGTGGAGCTGAAGGTCACCAGCCACGGGCGCGAGGTCCTGACCGACGCGCTCGGCGAGTCCATGACCGGTGTCCCGGCCGAGCCGGACATGCACTTCCGCGCCGGTTCCGTGGCCTTCTCCTACGTCGGCACGGCCCTGCTGCAGCTCGTCCAGGAGGGCAAGGTCGGCCTGGACGACACCGTGGAGCGCTGGCTGCCCGGCTTGCCCAAGGCGAACCAGATCACCCTGCGGATGCTGGCCAGCAACACCACCGGGCTGCACGACTACGTCACCGACCCGGCCTTCCTGGCCGAGCTGGAGGCGCACCCCTTCCGGCACTGGACCCCGCAGCAGTTGCTCGCGTACCCCTACAGTCATTCGTTCTGGTACAAGCCGGGCACCAACTGGAGCTATTCGCACGCCAATTACCTGCTGCTGATCCAGGCGCTGGAGAAGATCACCGGCACGCGCATCGACAAGCTCCTGCGGGAGCGGGTCACCGGTCCGCTGGGTCTCGACAACACCCGGAACAACTTCACCCCCGACATCCCGCGGCCGGTCGTGCACGCCTTCACGTCCGAACGCGGCCTGTACGAGGAGTCCACCTTCTGGAACCCCTCGTGGACCACGGCGCCCGGTGCCGTGATCACCACGCACGTCTGTGACCTGGCCCGTTCGGCCGCCGGCATCGGCAGCGGCGCGCTCATCTCGCGCAGCTCCTACCGCACCCTGCTCGATCCGGGCACGGTCGGTCTCGGCCACCCGACCGCCAAGTGCCCCGCCACCGTCTGCCTGGAGCAGACCGAGGCCAAGCACTTCGGACTCGGCGTCATCGTGATCAACGGATGGATCCTGCAGAACCCGTCGTTCTCGGGATACGCGGCGATCCAGGCGTATCTCCCGTCCGAGCGTCTCGCCATCGCGGTCAACGCGACCAAGACCAAGGACACTCCCGACGGCAACCAGGCCGAGGTGGTCGCCGAGCGCATCGCGGCGGCGCTGGCCCCGCAGGCCCCGCTGGCGATCGGCTGACCCGCCGGGTCCGCCCGCCCGGCCGCGCCCTCCGCGCGGGGCGCGGGCCTCACGGAGGCGCCCTCCGGGCCCGGTTGGGCCCCGGGGGCGCGTGTCCTTGCGTGGGCGGCGGGAGTTGGACGGGGAGAACTCCCGTCTCTCCCCACGCTCCCGGCTCCTTCCGAGCGGGGGACACCCCGTTCGGAGGTGGCCGCCCGTGCGCGCCTTGTACGTACCCGTCCGTCTGGCCGCCGCGGTCCTGGCCGTGGCCGCCACCGCCGGCTGCATGAGCGTCGGCGACGACGCGGGGCGGCCGGGGCCCTCCCACTCGGCGGACAGACGCGCCGGCGGGGTGCCCGGCGACGGGTCCGCCGTGGGCGGCGGCGGGGTCGGGTCGTACAGCGGGAAGGGCGGGAAGGGCGGAAAGGGCGGCAGGCGCGGAAAGGCCTCCGCGAAGCCGGGGGAGTCCGCGTCCGGCGACGCGTCGGCGTCCCCGGGCGCGAAGCCGTCCGCGAAGGCGACGCAGAAGGACGGGACCCCCTCCAAGGCCTCCGCGCCGCCCGGGGGCGAGCCGACTCCCACCCGTACGTCGGCGGAACCCTCGCCCGAGCCCCCGCCGGCCTCCCCGCCGTCGCCGCCCGACCCCGGGACCCCGGAGCCCTCGTCGTCGGCGCACGAACAGCCGGTGACCCAGTTGATCCAACGGGAACCGGCGCCCGAGGCCGGCTCACCGGTGTAGCCGGCGGGTGCCCGCCGGCGCGGTCGGCGCGGGGACCGGGGCGGGCGCGGGTCCCGCCCCTCGGGCCCGCACCGGGGCCCGACGCGGGCCCGGTGCGGCGGGGATGTGGCGGGGTTCACGGGTACCGAAGGCGTGGATGTGGCCTGTTCAACAGCGCCGTCGGCGCGGGCGGGGTAGCGTGGAGGACGCGAGCAGGTGGCTTGGAATGCACCCTCACCTGGTCGTATGGGGCTCAGTTTGCCTTCATGGGGGAAGGGTGCGTATGGTAGTAGATCGTTTGATCCCATTTGCCCGGCGCCGCCGCAGAGAGCGCCGCGTGGCGCGTACTCTCCCTTGCCGTGGCCGGACCGCATAGAGGCGGTCGTTTGCGACTTCACGGAGTTTGGGCGCGTGCCGAAGAAACTCCGGAAGGTTCGCATTTCGCATGTCTGTTTCCAGTACTGATCACGTCGTCGTGCCCGAGAACAACGAGAACAACGACGTGGTCGAGGCCACGATCGAGGCGATCGAGGCCGTCGAGACCACCGAGTCCGCCCCCGAGCTGACCTTCGCCGACCTCGGCCTCCCCGAGGGCGTCGTCCGCAAGCTCGCGCAGAACGGCGTGACCTCCCCCTTCCCGATCCAGGCCGCGACCATCCCGGACGCCCTGGCCGGCAAGGACATCCTCGGCCGCGGCCGCACCGGCTCCGGCAAGACCCTCTCCTTCGGTCTGCCGACCCTGGCGCAGCTCGCCGGCGGCCACACCGAGAAGAAGAAGCCGCGCGCCGTCATCCTGACGCCGACCCGTGAGCTGGCCATGCAGGTCGCCGACGCGCTCCAGCCCTACGGCGACGTCCTCGGCCTGAAGATGAAGGTCGTCTGCGGCGGTACGTCCATGGGCAACCAGATCTACGCCCTGGAGCGCGGCGTCGACGTCCTCGTCGCCACCCCGGGCCGTCTGCGCGACATCATCAACCGCGGCGCCTGCTCGCTGGAGAACACCCAGATCGCCGTCCTCGACGAGGCCGACCAGATGTCGGACCTGGGCTTCCTGCCCGAGGTCACCGAGCTGCTCGACCAGATCCCGGCCGGCGGCCAGCGCATGCTGTTCTCCGCCACGATGGAGAACGAGATCTCCACGCTGGTCAAGCGCTACCTGACCAACCCGGTGACGCACGAGGTCGACAGCGCCCAGGGCAACGTCACGACGATGTCGCACCACATCCTCATCGTGAAGCCCAAGGACAAGGCGCCGGTCACCGCCGCGATCGCCTCCCGCAAGGGCCGCACGATCATCTTCGTCCGCACCCAGCTCGGCGCCGACCGCATCGCGGAGCAGCTCCGCGACGCCGGTGTGAAGGCCGACGCGCTGCACGGCGGCATGACGCAGGGCGCCCGTACGCGGACGCTGGCGGACTTCAAGGACGGTTACGTCAACGCGCTCGTCGCCACCGACGTCGCCGCCCGCGGTATCCACGTCGACGGCATCGACCTGGTCCTGAACGTGGACCCGGCCGGCGACCACAAGGACTACCTGCACCGCTCCGGCCGTACCGCTCGCGCGGGCCGCTCCGGCACCGTCGTGTCGCTGTCGCTCCCGCACCAGCGCCGCCAGATCTTCCGGCTGATGGAGGACGCGGGCGTCGACGCCGCGCGTCACATCATCAACTCCGGTACGGCCTTCGAGCCCGAGGTCGCCGAGATCACCGGCGCCCGGTCGATGACCGAGGTCCAGGCCCAGTCCGCGGGCGACGCCGCCCAGCAGGCCGAGCGTGAGGTCACGCAGCTCACCAAGGAGCTGGAGCGCGCGCAGCGTCGTGCCGCCGAGCTCCGCGGTGAGGCCGACCGTCTGGTCGCCCGTGCCGCCCGTGAGCGTGGCGAGGACCCGGAGGTGGCCGTCGCGGCCGCCGCCGAGGCCGCCGAGCAGGCCGTCGTCGCCGAGGCGCCGGCCGTGGAGGCCCCGGCCGAGCGTCCCGCGTACGAGGAGCCGCGTCAGCGCCGTGACGAGCGGGGCAACTACGAGCGTCGTGACAACGACCGTGGTGGCTTCCGTCGTGACGACAACCGTGGTGGCGGTTTCAACCGCGATGACCGTGGCGGCCGTTCTTTCGAGCGTCGTGACGACAACCGTGGCGGTGGCTTCCGTCGCGATGACAACCGTGGTGGCGGTTTCAACCGCGATGACCGTGGCGGCCGTTCTTTCGAGCGTCGTGACGACAACCGTGGCGGTGGCTTCCGTCGCGATGAC
>NZ_JBVHTL010000005.1:0-34793 GCF_055565895.1 Streptomyces sp. NPDC028298 | reverse complement strand
ACAACCGTGGTGGTGGCTTCAACCGCGATGACCGTGGCGGCCGTTCTTTCGAGCGTCGTGACGACAACCGTGGTGGCGGCTTCAACCGTGACGACCGTGGCGGCCGTTCTTTCGAGCGCCGTGACGAGCGGGGCGGCCACCGGGGCAGCGACCGCCCCTTCAACCGTGACCGCCAGGGCGACCGTCCCGCGGGCGGCGGCTTCCGCTCGGGCCACGACCGCCCGACCGGCCGTCGCGACGACCACCGCGCCACGGGTGCCGGTTCGTTCCGCCGCGACGAGAAGCCGCGCTGGAAGCGCAACGGCTGACGCCTGACGACGAAGTGACCTGATGTGGCCCCCACCCGGACCGGGTGGGGGCCACATCGTCGTTTCCGGGGGGCGACCCCTACGGAAACGCGGTCCCCCTCCTCGGTGATCGTTCTGTAGGATCAGCCGACTTCTGTGGAGGATGCGCGGCTGGGGGCCAGGCCGACGCCTGGGACGGCAGGCGCTCTTCCACTGTTCCGGGAGGGAACCCTTTGCTTCGTCATGCCTTCGTCCGTCGTCCGCGAGCGAGACGTGCCGCTGTCGCCGCGGCCGCTTCCGCGCTGCTCGCGGGCGCCGCGATCCCCTTGCTGCCGACGTCCGCGTCCGCGGTGGGATCCGCTCAGGAGACGGTGGTTCCGCCCGCGTACCGCTCGTCGTACACGGCGGCGACGCTGGTCAATCCCGACACCGCCGCGGGCGGCGACGCCGCGGGCGTCCTGGGCGTCTTCCACCGACTCGAGGGCCACCCCGGAGTGGTGTGGACGCGTTACGCGGACGGCAGGTCCTTCGACGCCCCGTCGACCGACGGCGCCCTGGTCAGCCTCGGGACGGGCAGCGACGTCCTCGCCTACCGCTACGACGACGGCCACGTGGACCTGTGGAACGCCGTCGACGGCACGACCACCACGCTCCACGTGCCCGCCGGGCAGACGCTGTACAACGTCTTCGGCGCCTTGGCCGTCAGCTATGAGGACGTCACGGCCGAGGACGGCACGACCAGCCGGCTCAAGCACCTGCTCACCGCCAGGCCCGACGGGACCACACGCGATGTGCCCGTCGGTGAGGTGCCCTCGGGCATGGTCCTCGGGGGGCCCGTGCGCGGTGACGCGGCGGGGCTCGTGTTCTTCGCCAGAGTGGACGGCGCCGCCACGCTGGTCGACGTCGACCCGGAGACCGGCCGGATCCGGGCCCGGACGGCGACCCTGCCCACCTCGACCGGGTCCACGTACACCAAGCTCTCCCCTGAACACCTCGTCGTGTTCGGCGGCGTCGAGAGCACGAAGGCGTACGTGTACTCCCGCTCCGACCTGTCGGCGGCACCCGTCGAGGTCACGCTCGACAGCACCGGCTCCCGTGCCGCGGACGACCTCGCGGTGGTCGGCGACTGGCTCGTCCACCGTCCGGGAAGCGGCGCGAAGGTGACGGCCGTTCCGATGGCGGGCGGAGAGCCGGTGACCCTGTTCACCGCCTCCAACTCGGGTGTCTCCGCCGCCCCGGACGGCAGCGCGGTCGTCATCGGCCGCACCGGTGCCGACGACTGGGGGGTCCAGCGGATCAGCGCGGGCGACGACGGCAGGCCCACGGTCCGGATGGCCAAGGCCCTGCCCAGGCCGCCCTACAAGGTCCAGGGGCTGTCCCTGGACCAGGGCCGGCTCTTGGTGGCCGACGAGAGCTCGGGCGGGTACCGGGACGACTACGTGCGCACCGTCGCCGCGACCGGAACGCCCACGTTCGGTGAGCGCAGCTCGTACGACGGGACCGTGCTGAAGCTCTACGGCTGCGCGGCGACGGACGTCGGCTGTTCCCAGCTCCACGCCACGGCGGACAACCGGGCCGTCTGGCTGGCGAAGGACACGGCGACCTCCGACCGCCTGCGGGTCAACGGGCCGACGACGTACGGCCTCTGGGAGCGTGAGGTTCCCGCCGGGGGCCGCGTCACCGATGTCTCCGGCCGGTACCTGATCCACACGAGCGCGACCACGCAGACCGTCATGAAAATCGGCGGAGGCGCCCCGGACCTCACCCGTGCCCCCGGTGCCGCCGCTCTCTCCGGTGACGTCCTCTGGACGGCCGGATCGACGCCCGGCACCCTCACCGCGTACGACCTCACCGCGAAGAAGACCGTCGAGACCCTCACCACCGACGCGGGCTGCGCCCCCACCGAACTGCAGGCCCTGGGCCGCTGGATCTACTGGACCTGTGACGGCAGGGCCGGTGTCTTCGACCGCACGGCGAAGAAGTCCGTCGCCGTGCCCGCCGGCGAGGCGAAGCTCGGCGACGGATACGTCGTCACCCACGACAAGGCGGCCGGGAAGCTGACGCTCACGACGGTCGCGGGCGGCAGCGCCGAGAGCCGGGTGATCGGCGACCTGCCCGACACCGGGGTCTCGCAGCGGGACGTGCGCTGGACGGTCGACGAGTCCGGCGCGAACGCCGCCTACGTGGACGACCAGGAGCGCGTGCACCTCGTACCGTCCGGGGTGGCCCAGCAGCCGCTGCGGCTGCTGGCGCCCGCCGAGAACGTGCCGTCCGTCCGCCCGCACACGATCGACACCGTCCCGGACACCCTGACCACCCTGCTGCTGTCGAAGCCGGCCGCGAACTGGACGGTGACCGCGCGCAACCGCGCCACCGGCAAGACCTACCAGGACAACCGCGACGACGGTCCCGCGCGCGGTGAAGTGAACGTCGGCTGGTTCGGCGACGACCCGGCGCTCCCCGGCGACGCCTTCGCTCCGGACGGCTCCTACGACTGGACCGTCACCGTCACCCCCGCGGACGGCGTCGGCGCCCCGCTCCAGGTGCGCGGCACGGTCCGGCTGAAGGGCGGCAGCCCGGTGCGCCACGACCACGTCGGGTCCGAGGGGGACCCGGACGGCACCGGCGACCTGCTCACCCTCAACTCCTCGGGCGGACTGACCTTCCAGCAGGGCGACGGGAAGGGCGCGTTCGCCGGGAAGGTCACCGGAACCGGCTGGTCCACCAAGACGGTCGCGGTGCCGTTCGGCGATCTGAACGGCGACCGCTGCAACGACGTCCTGGTGCGGATGAGCGACGGGTCCCTGCGCGGATACCGGCCCGCGTGCGGCACGGCGCCGACCCCGTCGACCGCGTACAAGGCGCTCGGCACCGGCTGGAACGCGTACGACGTCCTGACCTCGCCCGGCGACCTGACCGGTGACGGGCGTCCGGACCTGCTCGCGCGGAAGGCCTCGACCGCCGACATCCATCTGTTCGCCGCGAAGAGCGACGGAACTCTGGCCGCGGGCAAGAAGATCCGTACGGCGTGGACGGGATACACGAAGATCGTCGGCGCGGGGGACCTGAACGGCGACGGGATCGGCGACGTCCTGGCACGGGACAAGGCGGGCACGCTGTACCGCTACGCCGGCACCGGGACCGGTCTGCTGAAGGACCGGGTGAAGGTCTTCTCCGGCTGGGGCGGCTCCTACAACGCGATCGTGGGGGTCGGCGACATCACCGGAGACGGGAAGAACGACCTGGTCGAGCGCGACAGCTCGGGGAACGTCTACCGCAACGCCGGTACGGGAACCGGCTCGTTCGGCCCGCGCGTGAAGATCGTCGGCGGCTGGCAGGGCTACAAGGGCCTTTTCTAGCCACATTTCCCATCGGCGCAGCGCATGTCGTGCACCCGGCGAGGGAATCGCTGGGTGCATGACAGATGACGCCAGAGCGACTGGGCTGTCGGACGAAGAGCGGCTGGCCCAGCTCGGCTACACGCAGGTTCTCGCTCGCCGCATGTCGGCGTTCTCCAACTACGCGGTTTCCTTCACGATCATCTCGGTCCTGTCGGGCTGCCTGACGCTGTATCAGTTCGGCATGAACACCGGCGGTCCCGCCGTCATCACCTGGGGCTGGGTCGCGGTCGGGCTGATGACCCTGTTCGTCGGGCTCGCCATGGCCGAGATCTGTTCGGCCTATCCGACGTCCGCCGGGCTGTACTTCTGGGCCCACCGGCTCGCCCCGGAACGCAGCAGGGCCGCCTGGGCGTGGTTCACGGGCTGGTTCAACGTCCTCGGCCAGGTCGCGGTGACCGCCGGCATCGACTTCGGCGCGGCGCTGTTCCTCGGCGCCTACCTGAACCTCCAGTTCGACTTCGAGGTGACGCCGGGCCGCACGATCCTGCTGTTCACCGCGATCCTGATCCTGCACGGTCTCCTCAACACCTTCGGCGTGGGGATCGTCGCCCTGCTCAACAGCATCAGCGTGTGGTGGCACGTCGTCGGCGTCGCCGTCATCGTGGGCGCGCTGACCTTCGCGCCGGACCACCACCAGTCGGCGGACTTCGTGTTCACGAAGTTCGTCAACAACACCGGCTGGGGCAGCGGGGTCTACGTCGTCCTGATCGGACTGCTCATGGCCCAGTACACGTTCACCGGGTACGACGCCTCCGCCCATATGACGGAGGAGACCCACGACGCCTCCACGGCCGGGCCGAAGGGCATCGTGCGCTCCATCTGGACCTCGTGGATCGCCGGCTTCGTCCTGCTCCTCGGCTTCACCTTCGCCATCCAGTCCTACGACAAGGAGCTGGGCTCGGCGACCGGCGCGCCGCCGGCGCAGATCCTGCTGGACGCGCTGGGCGCGACGGCCGGCAAGCTCCTGCTGCTCGTCGTGATCGGCGCGCAGCTCTTCTGCGGCATGGCGTCCGTGACGGCCAACAGCCGTATGATCTACGCCTTTTCGCGGGACGGCGCGCTGCCGTTCTCCTCGGTGTGGCACACGGTGCACCCGCGCACGCGGACGCCTGTGGCGGCGGTGTGGCTGGCCGCGGGAGGCGCCCTCCTGCTCGGCCTGCCGTACCTGATCAACTACGCGGCCTACGCGGCCGTGACGTCGATCGCGGTGATCGGCCTCTACGTCGCGTACGTCATCCCGACGCTGCTGCGGGTGCGCAAGGGGGACGCCTTCGAGCGCGGGCCCTGGCATCTGGGCCGCTGGTCCCGGCCGGTGGGAGTGGTCGCGGTCGGCTGGGTGGCCGTCATCACGGTCCTGTTCATGCTGCCCCAGGTCTCCCCGGTCACCTGGGAGACCTTCAACTACGCCCCAGTCGCCGTGCTCGTCGTCCTGGGCTTCGCCGCGGCCTGGTGGCTGGCCTCGGCCCGTCACTGGTTCCTCAACCCCGAGCACCAGCGCACGATCGCCCGTGAGGCCGCCCGCAAGGGTGCACCCGAACCGGTCGATCCCTGACCTTGCGGGCCTCCGGCGTGGCCGGGTCACCGATACCCGATCGGAGTCCCGGCCACGTCCCGCTATGCTCGGGGATGCATCGGCGCGGGCCGGTGCGTCGTGCCGGTGCTTTCCGGTGCGGGGACCCTTAGCTCAATTGGCAGAGCAGTGGACTTTTAATCCATTGGTTGTGGGTTCGAGTCCCACAGGGTCTACGGAAAGAGCCCCCGGTTCAGAGGTGATCTGAGCCGGGGGCTCGCTTCGTCTCGCGAGGTGCCGGACGGCTCCCGGAGCCGAGTCCCGGGGTGTCAGCCGGCGGAGAGCCCCGCGCGCTCCGTGAGTTCCGGCAGCGGCAGGGTGTGCTGGGTCTGGAGGACCTTGGCGCGCAGGTAGCGGACGTTGTGGGCGGTGGTGAAGACGCCCGTGGGGACGCGGTGGGAGACCGTGATGCCCAGATCGCGGAGCTGTTCGGCCTTGTCCGGGTTGTTGGACAGCAGGTCGAGGGAGCCGATGCCGAGGGCCCGGAGCATCTGGGCGGCCGCCGTGTAGTCGCGGTCGTCCTCGGGCAGGCCGAGGGCCGCGTTGGCGGCGTAGGTGTCGAGGCCCTGGTCCTGGAGGGCGTACGCGTCGAGCTTGTTGTAGAGGCCGATGCCGCGGCCCTCCTGGCGCAGGTACAGCAGGACGCCGCCGCGGTCCGCGATCTGCTCCACCGCCTCGCGCAACTGGGGTCCGCAGTCGCAGCGGGCCGAGCCGAACACGTCGCCGGTCAGGCACTCGGAGTGCAGCCGCACCAGCGGGTTCGCGCCGGGCTCGCCGAGGACGACGGCCAGGTGTTCCTTGCCGTCGTCGAGGCCGTGGAAGGTGACGAGTTCGGCGTCGACGGAGTAGCCGTCGCCGAAGCGCAGGGGTACGCGGACGCGGGTGCGCACGGTGGCGGTGGGGTGGTCGCGCATGGTGTCTCTCCGTCCGGCGGGTCCGTACGGGTTCTGCTTCAGATTTGAAGCACAACCTCGGGACAGACCCTACATCTGCTTAAAACTTCAAGCAACGGGGTTCGTGTCTCCGTCGGGTGTCCCGCGTGTCCTGTGTCTCCTACGCGTCCTGCGTGCCCTGTGAGGAGCAGGAACGCCGCCGCCACGGCAGATCTTCCCCGGGGGCCCCGGGATCCCCGCTCTGGATGGCCCGGGTGATGGTTCCGCAGATCTCCTCCAGCTGACCCACCTGTTCCGGGGTCAGATGGTCGAAGACCGCCGTCCGTACCGTCTCGACGTGCGCGGGTGCCACCCGCTCCAGGAGGGTCATGCCCTCGTCCGTGAGGACGGCCATGTGCCCGCGCTTGTCGGTGGGGCAGCCCTCGCGGCGTACCGTGCCGTCCTTCTCCAGCCGCGCCACCGCGTACGTCAGCCGGCTGCGGGTGATCTTCAGGGCCTCGGCGAGGTCGGTCATCCGCAGCCGCCGGTCCGGAGCCTCGGACAGCCGGGACAGGATGGAGTAGTAAAGGTGGGGCATCCCCGCCTCCGCCTGCAACCGGCGGTCGATGGCGTCCGCCAGGAGGGAGGTCGCGGAGATGTACGAGCGCCAGGCGCGCTGTTCTGCGGCGGAGAGCCAGCGGGTCGTCATGAGACCAGTCTAGGTATTGTTTAAAACTTGAACCACTGCGCCCGGATTCCTGTGCGCGTGCGACCGGAGGAAGCGTCCCGATGCCCCGTCCCTACGTCCTGCTGTCCGCCGCCGTCTCCCTCGACGGCTTCCTGGACGACACCGGCCCCGACCGGCTGCTGCTCTCGGGACCGGCCGACTTCGACCGGGTCGACGAGGTGCGGGCGTCCAGCGACGCGATCCTGGTGGGCGCCGGCACGCTGCGCACGGACAACCCGCGGCTCCTGGTCAACTCCGCCGAACGGCGGGCCGCCCGGGTCGCCGGCGGCCGTCCCGAGTACCCGCTGAAGGTCACCGTCAGCGGTTCCGGAGCGCTCGACCCGCGGGCGCAGTTCTGGCACACGGGCGGCGCGAAGGTCGTCTACACCACGGACGAGGGCGCGCCGCGCGCGGCCGCCGCGCTCGACGGGCTCGTCGGCGTCGACGTCGTCCCGACCGGCCCCGCACTGGACTGGCGGGTGCTGCTGGAACACCTTCACGACGTACGGGGGGTGCGCCGCCTCATGGTCGAAGGGGGCGGCAAGGTCCACACCCAGCTCGTGCGCGAGCAGCTCGCCGACGAACTGCAGCTCGCCGTCGCCCCCCTCTTCGTAGGGCAGCCGGACGCGCCGCGGCTGTTCGGGACCGGGGCGTACCCGCCGGGCCGGATGCGGCTGGTGGAGACCCGGCCCGTCGGCGACGTCGTCCTCATCCGGTACGTCCCCACCGCGCCCGGCACCGGCTCGCTCGCCTCCGCCGCCGACCGCCGATGGCTGGAGCTCGCCTGCGAGCTGGCGGAACTGTGCCCGCCCTCCAAGACGGCGTTCAGCGTGGGCGCCGTGGTGGTCGCCGCCGACGGCACCGAGCTGGCCCGCGGCCACTCCCGCGAGGGCGGGGACCCCGTCGTGCACGCCGAGGAGGCCGCCCTCGCCAAGATCGACCCGGCCGATCCCCGGCTGGCCGGCGCCACCGTCTACAGCAGCCTGGAACCGTGCGCCCACCGGGCCTCCCGGCCCGCCCCCTGTGCCCGGCTCATCCTCGACGCCGGTGTGCGGCGGGTCGTCACCGCCTGGCGCGAGCCCGACACCTTCGTCACGGACGCCGACGGGAACGGGCTCCTCGCCGCCGCGGGCGCCGAGGTCGTCGTCCTGCCCGAGTGCGCGGACCGCGCCGAGGCCCCCAACCGGCATCTGGCGGGCCGGTAGGGAGCCCCTCCCGCGCCGCGCGAGGGGCTGGTTTAAACGGGTGTGCTTCGGGTCCCGCGGATGGCGTACACTGGTCTTAACGACGCGGGGTGGAGCAGCTCGGTAGCTCGCTGGGCTCATAACCCAGAGGTCGCAGGTTCAAATCCTGTCCCCGCTACTGAAGGCCAAGGGCCGGAACTCGGATTCACGAGTTCCGGCCCTTGGTGTTTCGTCCTTCTCTCTTTCTCGGTCTTCGTCCCGCCGAATTCCCCGTCCGGTTCCGTTCCGGCCGGCGGAGCCTTGCTCCCCCGGTCGGGCCACAGGGGTCGCCCGCCGCCCCCGCACCGGTTCTTCTGGACGGGTGGGGCAGCCAGGAGGTGAGCGGCGGACCGGACAGTTCCATGACCGGGCCGGCCGGCCCTCCCGCGGCGCCCACGAGCCCGGGGGCGTCCCCTCGCCCGGTCCGGCGGGAGCCGACCCACGCCGGATCGTGTGGACACGCTCCTTCGTCCGGGCCCTGCCCGTCCTGCTCGTCGCCGCCGGGATCGTCTACGACTACTTCACCCCGTCGGAATTCACCGCGACCCCCCTGTTCGCGGCCGCGCCCCTGGTCGCCGCGCCCCTCTTCTCGCTGCGCGGGACCGTTCTCGCCGGCGTCCTCGCCGTGGGCGCGGTGCTCGTGACGCACTGTGTGCTCGACATCGTCCTCCAGGTCGACGCGGTCACCGAGGTGGTCACCGTCGCGATGGCCGCCGTCCTCGCCGTCCTCATCAACAGCGTCGTCCGGCGCGGCGACGAGCGGCTCGCCTCCGTCCGGGAGATCGCCGAGTTCGCGCAGCGCGCCGTGCTGCCCGAACCCGAGGCGCTGATCGCCGGTCTCGAGGTGGCGGCCCGGTACGAGGCGGCGCAGGAGGACGCGTTCATCGGCGGGGACCTGTACGCCGTACAGGACTCCCCGTACGGCGTGCGGCTGATCGTCGGGGACGTACGCGGCAAGGGGATGACCGCGGTGGCCACCGTCGCGACGGTGGTCGGTGCGTTCGGTGAGGCGGCCGAGCGGGAGACGGCCCTGGAGGGCGTCGCGGAGCGCCTGGAGCGGGCGCTGACGCGGGCGGGCACCCGGCGCGACAGCGTCGACGCGGTCGAGGGTTTCACGACCGCCGTCCTCGCCGAGATCCCGCCGGGCGAGGACGTCGTACGCGTCGTCAACCGCGGCCATCCGCCGCCCCTGCTGCTGCATGCCGACGGCACGCTCCGCACCCTCTCCGCCGAGTCCTTCGCGCTGCCCCTGGGGATGAGTGAACTGGGGAGCCTGCCCGCCCCGACGCTGCGGGAGGGGTTTCCGCGCGGGGCGACGCTGCTCCTGCACACCGACGGACTGTCCGAGGCCCGCGACGCGCGGGGGAGGTTCTTCGATCCGGCCGCCTGGCTGGCCGGACGGGTCTTTCCCGGTCCCGACGCGCTGCTGACCGCCCTCTTCGACGCGGCCCGCGAGCACACGGGCGGCCCGCTGACGGACGACTTGGCGCTGCTCGCCGTCCGGCGTCACGAACAGTGACGGGACTGTCTCCCTCCGCATAACGACTGACATACCGTCAGGGAAATCCGTGCAAGCGGCACGCGGTCAACTCGCCCGTTTTTCATCGTTCATGACCCCAAAGTCCTGGCCAAGAGGCGTTAATGATCAGTCGGAACGGCTTGGAATTCGGTGGCCGGGTCTATTAACGTTCGATAACGCAGCGCGGTCGTCACAACCGTCACAAGAGGCGGCTCCGTGCGCACGCGCCGAATCCCGCAAGGGAACCGGGGAACCAACTCGTGGGGTGAATCGAGCGTATTCCGCCGTCGATGCACGGTGGCCGTACGCGCGTAGGAGACCTTCCTGCTCCGAACCCGTCAGCTAACCCGGTAGGCGGCAAGGAAGGAAAGGAGTGCGCCCACGTGGCGTCCAACCGGCCCGCTCAGCCAACCTCGTTCGCGCCGAACGAAGCCCACACCTTCGGCTACGGCAAGGACGACGGTCCCTGGGAGGAGTGGAACCCCACCGAGGATTCCCTCGCTCCCGTCCGCGGCCGGCACCGCACGGGCAAGCAGCGCGGCGGAGGACTCGCCCGCAGCTCCACGGTTCTCGGCGTCGGTGTCATAGCCGCCGTCGGCGGTGGCGGCATCGCCAGCGCAGCTCCGGGCAAGGCGCCCGTCTCGATCTCACTGCCCGACCTGTCGTCGGTCACCGCGTCGGCCAAGGCCCTGATCTCGGACGGCGGATCCAGCGCCACCCCCAAGGGTTCCACGACTCCGCTCACCAGCGCCGGCCTGACCAGCGCCGACACGGCGCAGGGAAGCTCCGACGCCGGTGAGGCGCTGCGCGACCGCATCATGGCGCAGGCCCAGTCGCAGCAGAACCAGGCCGACACCGCCACGCAGAAGGCCGCCCAGACCGCCGCCGCGCAGAAGGCCGTACAGGCCGCCGCCAAGCAGCAGGACGAGGCCGAGGCCAAGGAAGCCGCCGCGAAGAAGAAGGCGGAGGAGGCGGCCAAGCAGAAGGCCGAGGCCGAGCGCCTCGCCGAGCTCGCCAAGAGCTACTCGCTGCCGACCTCCTCGTACACGCTGACCTCGCGCTTCGGTGAGGCCGGCTCCATGTGGTCCTCCGGCTACCACACCGGACTCGACTTCGCGGCGCCCACCGGCACGCTGATCAAGGCGATCCACAGCGGCACCATCACCGAGGCCGGCTGGGCCGGCGCGTACGGCTACCGCACGATCCTCACCCTCGACGACGGCACGGAACTCTGGTTCTGCCACCAGTCGTCGATCAGCGTCACCGTCGGCCAGAAGGTCGCCACCGGTGACGTCATCGGACGCGTGGGCGCGACGGGCAACGTCACCGGGCCGCACCTGCACCTCGAAGTGCACCCCGGCGGCGCCGCCACCGGCATCGACCCGATGGCCTGGCTCCAGAGCAAGGGCCTCAACCCCTGATCCCCGATAACCCCTGATCCCCGATCTCCGGCAGCCCTGACGTCAACCCCCCCGGCGTCAGGGCTGTCGGCCGTCCGGACGCGGACGGCGGCACGCACCGGAACGGTGAGTGTGGAATACACGCATCCGGTACGGGCGTTGTCGCCTTACATGACTTCCCTTCGCAAGCTCGGTTCGTCCGACCTCGAGGTCTTCCCGCTCTCCCTCGGGGGCAACGTCTTCGGCTGGACGGCCGACGAGACCCGGTCCTTCGCCGTGCTCGACGCCTACGCCGCCGCCGGAGGCAACTTCCTCGACACGGCCGACTCCTACTCCGCCTGGGTCGAGGGCAACGAGGGCGGCGAGTCCGAGACCGTCATCGGCAAGTGGCTGAAGAGCCGCGGCAACCGCGCCGACATCGTGGTCGCCACCAAGGTCAGCCAGCACCCCGCGTACCCGGGACTGTCCGGTGCCAACATCAAGGCCGCGGCCGACGCGTCGCTGCGCCGCCTGGGCACCGACCACATCGACCTCTACTACACGCACTTCGACAAGCCGGAAGTGCCCGTCGAGGAGATCATCGGCGCCCTCGACGAGCTGGTGAAGGCCGGGAAGGTGCGGCACATCGCCGCCTCCAACATCTCCCCGGAGCGGCTTCGGGAGTCCCTGGAGTTCTCCGACCGCGAGGGCCTCGCCCGGTACGTCGCGCTCCAGCCCCACTACAACCTGGTCTCGCGCGACACCTACGAGGGCGCCCTCCAGGAGGTCGCCTCCCAGGCCGGGCTGGCGGCCGTCCCGTACTTCGCGCTCGCGGCCGGCTTCCTCACCGGCAAGTACCGCCCCGGCACCACCGTCGACTCGCCCCGGGCGGCCGGCGCGGCCAAGCATCTCGGCACGGAACGCGGGCCGCGGGTCCTCGCCGCCCTCGACGAGATCGCGGCCGCCCACGACGTGGCCGTCCCGACCGTCGCCCTCGCCTGGCTGGCCGCACAGCCGACGGTCGCCGCGCCGATCGCCTCCGCCCGCACGGTGGAGCAGCTTCCCGCCCTGCTCGGCGTCGCGGACCTGGCGCTCACGGACGACGAACTGACGCGCCTGTCGCAGGCCTCGGCCTGACAGCCGGACCGTCGGGGGGGGGGGGGGGGGGGGGTGGCCAAAGGGGCCCGCCCAGCTCCATACCCCCTCCCTCCTCAGCGCATTTCGCCTCCCTTTTCTCCCCCCTCCCCCCCCCCCTCCCCCCCCCCCCCCTCCCCCCCCCCCCCCCCCCCCCCCCCCCCCCCCGTGACCGTCCCGCGCTACGAGCCGTACGGGTTGTACGCCGGGTACGGGGCCGGCGCGGACGCCTGGGCCGGCCACCCGTACGGCCGCGCGGGCTGGGGAACGTACCCGTACCCCTGGGGCGGCCAGGGCGGCGGCACGGGCAGCGGTGCCATGGCGCGGGCCGCGTAGGCGAGAGCCGGACGGGCGATCTCCCGGCGGCGCCACAGCTCCTCCAGCAACTCGCGCTCCCGTACGACGAAGTCGGCGCCCGCACGGCCCCGGCGCCCCCGGTGGCGCAGGAACGCCAGCGAGGTCGCGTACGCCTCGTACTCCGCCACCGAGCGGGCCGCGCCCTTCCCGAAGTGGTGTCCGGCGTACTCGCGCGCGAGCTGCCGCGCCCGCATCGAGCCGAGCGCCCACGGCTCGGCCGCGCCCAGCCAGCCCGCGGCCGTGTACACGGGCAGTTCGGCGCGGACGGTCCGCAGCTCGCGCTGCCGCGTCCAGACGACGAGCCAGGTCAGCAGCCCGAACGCAGGCACCATGAACGCCGCGTACACCCCGAAGAACCCGAAGCGGCCGAAGCCCGATGAGCCGTTCCAGACCGCGTGCATGCCCATCGCGAGCAGCAGACCGGTCAGGGGGAGCAGGATCCGGCGCGCGTGCTGGCGTTCGGCGGACAGGGCCGCGAAACCGAAGCCGATGCCGGTCAGCACGGTGAACAGGGGATGCGCGAAGGGCGACATCACCACCCGGACGAAGAACGTCGCCGCGGTGACGGAGGCGAGCCCGCTCTCCCCGCTGAGCTGGTCGGTGCCGAACGCGGTGCCGAGATAGAGGATGTTCTCGGTGAACGCGAAGCCGGTGGCGGTGACCCCGGCGATGACGACACCGTCGACGATCCCGGTGAAGTCCCGTCTGCGGAACAGGAAGACGAGCAGGACGGCCGCCGCCTTCGCCGACTCCTCGACGACGGGCGCTATGACGGTCGCGCCGAGCGTGTCGGCGCCCGAGGGATCCGCGGTCGTCACGGCGATCCAGCGGGTCGCGAAGCTGTTGGCGACGATCGCTATGAGCGCGGCCGCGCAGGCGCCCCAGGCGAAGGAGAAGAACAGGTTGCGCCACGGGCCCGGTTCGACCCGGTCCAGCCACCGGAAGGCGGCTATGAGCAGCGGCACGGGGAACACGGCCAGTCCGAGCCCGACCAGGAAGCCCTCGGTCCCGGTCTGCTCGCGGACGAGGGCGAGGATCACCAGACCCGACATCGCGAGCAGGGTGATCAGTGCTCCGTACCGCACCCAACTGCGCTGCCACCAGTGCGGATGTCTTGGCGCGGGTCCGGTGGGGGCACCGGGCCGGTTCGGGTACGGCGGATGGATGGCCACGGCATTGACCCTAACGAGGGAGGGCGTGGCCCGCGACGGCAACCGGGTCCCCGGGAAGTCCCGGTGGACGCCGGCAGGTGTGTGCGGGTCAGACGCCCGGGGTGTGCTGGTCTCGATGCTGTACGCGCCGGAAGAGGAGGTCGTTCACCACATGACCCTTGTCCAGTCCCTGGCCCTCGAAACGGGTCAGCGGGCGGAACTCCGGACGGGGCGCGAAACCGCCGTCGGGCACGGTGTTCTCGAAGTCCGGGTGCGCGCCGAGCACGTCGAGCATCTGTTCGGCGTACGGTTCCCAGTCCGTCGCGCAGTGCACGAGCGCGCCCGGCGCGAGACGGGTCGCGGCGAGGTCCAGGAACTCCGGCTGGATCAGCCGCCGCTTGTGGTGCCGCTTCTTGGGCCAGGGGTCGGGGAAATAGACGCGCAGGCCATGCAGTGAGGCGGGCGGCAGCATCTCGCGGAGCAGGATGATCGCGTCGCCGTTGGCCACGCGGACGTTGGTCAGGCTGTTCCGCTCGGCGAGGTTGAGCAGGTTGCCCTGCCCCGGGGTGTGCACGTCCACGGCGAGGATCCCGGTGCCCTGGTCGTCGGCCGCCATCTGCGCGGTGGCCTCGCCCATGCCGAAGCCGATCTCCAGCACGACGGGGATGTCCGCCCCGAACAGCTCCGCCAGGTCGAGCGTGCGCTGTCCGTCGATGTCCAGACCCCACTTCGGCCACAGCCGCTGCAGCGCGTCGGCCTGTCCGGTCGTCACCCGGCTCCGGCGCGGCTGGAAACTCCGGATCCGCCGCTCGAAGTGCGAGCCGGCGGGATCCGCCTGCGGACCGTCGGGGAAGCGGGGCTCGCCCTGGGCACGGTGGTGACGCGGCGAGCCGTCCTCGGCGGAGGCGGGCCGGGTCTCTTCGGTGGAGTCGAGGAATTCAGACACAGTGGGGTCGATTTTACGGGCGCGGCACCGGGGGACCGGCCCGTCCGGCACCCGGGGGCCGGTCGCGGGGGCTGATGCGCCCCGGCGCGGGACGGCCCGTGCCGGGGCGCGGCCGGGGCGGGCGGGGTGCCGGGGCCTGGTGGGGGGGCGCCGGGGCTCGGTGGGCCGGGCTCGTGGGTCGCCGAGCTCGTCGGTGGGTCGCCGGGGTCGGTGGGTGGGTCGCGCCGGGCTCGTGGGCGGGTCGCCGGGCTCGTGGGCGGGGCGCCCGGGTCGGTGGGGTGGGTCGGTCAGGCCGAGGCCAGTGATGCCAGGGCCCGGCGGGCGACCTCCCGGCCGATCGGGAGCGACGCGGTGGCCGCGGGGGACGGCGCGTTCAGCACGTGCACGGTCCTCGGGCCCTCCTTGATCAGGAAGTCGTCGACCAGGGTGCCGTCCCGCAGGACCGCCTGGGCGCGGACACCGGCCGCGGCCGGAACCAGGTCCTCCGGGTTCACCGCGGGCAGCAGCCGCCGCACGGCCTCCGTGAACGCCGCCTTCGACACCGACCGGCGCAGCTCCCCGGCTCCGTAACGCCAGTGCCGCCGGGCTATCCGCCAGGAGCCCGGCCAGGCCAGGGTCCCGCCCAGTTCACGGGGCCGGACGACTCCCCAGCCGTACCCCTCACGGGCGAGCGCGGGCACCGCGTTCGGGCCGATGTGGACCCCGCCGTCGATACCCCGGGTGAGATGGACACCGAGGAACGGGAACGCCGGGTCCGGAACCGGATACACCAGGCCGCGCACCAGCTCCGGCCGCGCGAGCGTGTAGTACTCGCCGCGGAAGGGGACGATCCGCATCCCGGGGTCGTCGCCCGTGAGCCGGGCCGTCTCGTCGCAGTGCAGCCCCGCGCAGTTGACGAGCACCCGGCCGCGGACGATCGTCCCGTCGGCCGTGCGCACGGCGACACCGAGGTGGGGGCGGCGGTCGGCGCGCACGACCTGCGCCCCGTACCTGATCTCCGCCCCGGAGGCCTCCGCGAGCCGGCGGGCCACCGCCACGTAGTCGCAGATGCCCGTCGTGCCGACGTGGATGGCGGCGAGGCCGCGGACCTCCGGTTCGTAATCGGTGAGCTGGGCCGGGCCCAGCTCCTTGACCGGGATGCCGTTCTCCCGGCCGCGCTGCACCAGGCCGTGCAGGCGGGGGAGCTCCGACTTCTCCGTCGCGACGATCAGCTTGCCGGTGACGGCGTGCGCGATGTCGTACTCCGCGCAGAACTTGACCATCTCGGCGGCACCCTTGACCGCGTACCGCGCCTTCAGGGATCCGGGGCGGTAGTAGATCCCGCTGTGGATCACCCCGCTGTTGCGCCCGGTCTGGTGCCGGGCGGGTCCCGGCTCCTTCTCCAGCACCGTCACCCGCGTGCCCGGTGCCGCCCGTGTGATGGCATACGCCGTCGACAGACCGACGATCCCCCCGCCGATCACCAGCACATCGCAGTCGTACGCGCTCCGCATCCGCACCACCTCCCGGCCTCGATAGTGCACTGCGCCACTGACAATGCCCTCAAACCCCGGGACAGTGCCCCGTGTTTCCTTCGCGCCGCGGGACCGCGGCGCCCTGACCGCGCCCGTGCTGCTGGGCGCTCCCCCCTCGACCCGGGCCGTCGGCGGCCTAGGCCGGTGCCATCAGCAGCGGACGGGCCCGCTCCCGCAGCTCCACCACACGCGGTTCGTCGCCGTAGGGCTCCAGCCGGTGCAGCAGGTCCTTCACGTACTCGGTGGTGCGCGCGGAGGAGATGCGCCCCGCGACCTCCACCGCCCGCACGCCCTGCTCGCACGCCGCGTCCAGGTTGCCGGACTCCAGCTCGGCGACCGCCGACACCACCAGGCGCAGCCCGTGCGAGCGCACGAACTCCTCCGTGGGCTTCGACAGCGCCTGCTCGGTGAACCGGCGCACCTGACGCGGGGCCTTCAGATCCCGGTAGCACTCGGCTGCGTCGGCCGCGAAGCGGTCGTATCCGTAGAAGCCGAGCCAGGACGGGTCGTTGTCGCCGTCGCGGGCACGCTCCAGCCAGCCCTCCGCCGCCTTCAGCGCCGCGCCGGCCGCCTGGGCGTCACCCGCGCGCGCGTGGGCCCGTGCCTCCACGAGCCGGAAGAAGCTCATGGTGCGGGCCGTGGCGAGACCGCGGTTGCGCTCCAGCGCGGCCTGGGCGAGGTCGACGCCCTCGTCGCCGAAGCCCCGGTAGGTCGCCTGGAGGGACATGGAGGCCAGGACGTAGCCCCCGAGGGGCACGTCGGCGGCCGCCCGGGCCAGCCGCAGCGCCTGGATGTAGTACCGCTGGGCGGCCTCCTGCTGGCCCGTGTCGAAGGCCATCCAGCCCGCGAGCCGGGTGAGCTCCGCCGACGCGCCGAACAGCGCCCTGCCGACCTCGTCCGAGTAGGAGCCGAGCAGCAGGGGTGCCGCCTCGACCCGCAGACACTCGGGCACCATCGACGAACGCCAGTCACCGCCCCCGTACTTGGAGTCCCAGCGCCTCGCGTCCTCGGCCGCCTCGCGGAGCTTCAGCACATCGCTGTGGCCGACTTTCAGCGGCGCTCCGGAGCCCTCGCCCGGACTCACCTCGCGCGCCACCGAACTGTCGGCCGGGGTTATCAGCCATCGGGACGCGGGAGTCGCGTAGGCGCTCACGGCGAAGGAACCGGCCAGTGACTGCCAGATGCCGCCGCCGGCCCGCCGCCCGGCGAGATCGAGGCGGTACAGCTCCGTCGCCGACCGCACCGCCTGCCCGACGTCACGGGGGAAGGCGAGGCCCACTTCCGGCGCGGGATCCGCGTCCGCCAGGCCGATCTCGTGGAGCGGCACGGGACGGCCGAGCTTCTGGCCGATGGCGGCCGCGATGAGGTGCGGCGCGGCGCCCTGCGGCACCATGCCCTTCGACACCCAGCGCGCCACCGACGTCTTGTCGTAGCGAAGAGTCAACCCGCGTTGAGCGCCAAGATCGTTGACGCGACGCGCGAGTCCTGCGTTGCTGATTCCCGCGAGGGCGAGAACGGCGCCGAGTTTTTCGTTCGGCCCGCGTTGCTCCCTGGACATGCGCCACCCCTCGACACAGACGGCTGCCGCGATGGCATAACCACGCGGCATTCGTAAACCCAGCGTAGTTCGCCCGATCCCCAGCGTTAAGGGGCGTACGTCCGGTTGGCGGGATTGTGGTCCGTACGACTGTACGGACTGTCGCGGCGTGCTCCTGTTGTGTGGCTGTGCGCCCGTCCGTGCGCTCTTCTCCGGCCATGGCCGGGAGCGCTTCCATGGAACATGCGTGGGTCGGCCCGCTGTACTGGATCCAGTGGGCTGGGGGACACCGCCGCCTACATCCCCGCGGGCGGCGGACCGGTCCGGGGGGCGAACTCCGCCTCCCGGACTGTGCGTTGCCGAAGTGGTGCGCAAGGCCTGTACGGAGCGTGTCCGCGCCCGTCGGCCGCTCGCCGATTTGGCCGAAAACCGATGGCCCCTCCTGAGGGCAATCAGGGCTCCCACCATACGAGTTGAGGGCGCGAAGGGCGTCCTGAGGGAGCGTATCGGGGGCGCATTCGCGTCGAACCGCCGGGGGTGGTGGTGGGCGAGGTGTGCCTCGCGGGGGTGTGGGGGTGCGGGGTTCGCCGGGTGGACTCGCGGTCGGGGTGCTGCTGGGGCGGTGCGGGTCGACTGCCGCGCGGGAGGCGGCCCGTGGATCGGGCTCGTTCGGCGTCCGGAGTGGATTTTCCCTCGGTGCCGTGCGGCGCCCGCCGTTTCCCTCAACAGGCCCTGCAGGAAGGGCATTTGCCGGTCACCGCCCCGTGTGCGGTGGCGTGGGTGGTCACGTGGGGGCGCACTCCGGGGAGCGCAAGCCGCCGCAGGGGCCCTCCCGTACGCCTCCTTCGTGGCAGCATGGTGCCGAGTTCGTACGGTGCACTGGTTGTCCACAGCCTGTGGAGGCGGCGATGCGATGGTTGGTGGGGTGGAGCAGCACCGTCGCCAGAGCGTCCGCGATCGGCTCGGCGGGCGCCACCGGAAACGACGGTGAGACCGTTCACCCCGTCGGCTCCCAACTCCTGTGGGGCGACCCGGATCCGCTCTGGGCCGTCGGCGACTGGCGGCCCGACGAGGTGCGCGTGGTCAAGGCCGACGCGGAGAACCGCATCGCCGTCCTCGGCATCTGCGGAGCCTCCGACGACGAACTGCGCGTCGGACTGTTCGCCGCTCGCGGCGGAGCGCTCCGCCACCTCACCAACTGGTCCGGCAGCTACACCGTCGTCGTCCAGGTCGCCCGCCGCGTGACCGTCTGCGGCGACCTCGCCGGCGCCCGGCCCGTCTTCTACACCCCCTGGGCCGGCGGCACGGCCTACGCCACCGCCGCCCTCCCGCTCGCCGACCTCATCGAGGCCAACCTCGACTTCGGGCACCTCGCCGCGATGCTCGCCGCCCCCGACGTACCGGCCGCTGTGCACGACTCCACGCCGTACGAAGGCGTACGCCGCATCCCGCCGGGACACACGCTCATCCTGCGGGCCGGGGCGCGCGAGATCGCCGGGTACGAACCCGTCGCCTCCCTGGCCGTCGCCGCGCCCCCCACCGATCCCGCCGTCGCCGTGGACGCCGTACGGGACGCCCTCGTGGAGGCCGTCCGCGCCCGCCTCTCCGCTCCCCGCCACGTGCCCGGCACCGACGTGGACCCCGGGCCCGTGCCCGGCATGGGACCCGCCGAGCGGCGCGCCGCCCGGGGGACGCCGGTGCCCGGCATCGGGGCCGACCTCTCCGGAGGGCTCGCCTCGGGAACCCTCGCCCTCCTCGCCGCCGGCCTTCCCGGGGCGCCCGGCACGGTCCTCGGACACGGCACCGGCGCCGGGGAACGGCTCCTCGCGGTCACCTTCAACGACCTCGCCGTGCGCGGGCGCGAGGCCGAACTGGAGCGGGCCGGGACGCTGGCCGCGAACCCCCGGCTGCACCACGTGGTCGTCACCGGCGGAGAGGAGACGCTCCCCTACGCCGACCTCGAAGGGCCGCTGACCGACGAGCCGGGGCCCTCCCTGGTGACCGCGGCACGCCACCGCGCGCGACTCGCCTCCGGCAGCGCCGACCACTTCACGGGCTACGGCGCGCGGCAGGTGCTCGACGCCCACCCGGCCCGGCTCGCCGACCTCCTCATGGACCGCAAACGGCGCCATCTCGTGCGGCCCGTCGCCGCGTTGACGAAGGCCGACGGCTCGGTGATGGTTCCCGCGCGCGTGTACGGTGCCGCGCGCAAGCTCGCCCGTACGCCGTACCGCACCGGGGTCGACGTCCTCGCCGAGCAGTTGCTGCAGCGGCGGTTCGACGACCTCGAAGGCGCGGTCGGTGCCTCGCTCGCCGCGCTGAGCTGGGCGAGACCCGGGCCGGCGGCGCGCTGGCTGACCGGGGAGGCACTGGCTGAAGTATCGGTTCGCCTTCAAGGGGGCGGCGGGCGGCCGAACGTCTCCCCCGGGCAGCGGCCCGGGGACTTCCGCGCCCGCGCGGCGCTCGCCCGCCACGCCGCCGACGTCCGCGTCCTGGAGCAGGCCGCCGAGATCCGCTTCCAGCGGCTGCACACGCCGTTCCTGGACAACCAGGTCGTCCGGGCCTGTCGTGAACTGCCGGAGGCGCTGCGGGTGCAGCCCGGGGCGCGGGCGGCGATTCTCCGTACGGTGCTGGAGGGGGCCGGGGTGGCCGATCTGCCGCCCGGGTGGGGGGCTCCGTCCCAGGCGTCCTCGGACGCGACGGCCCGGACGGGGGTGCGGGTGGCCGCGGATTCCCTGGTCTCCCTGTTCGACACGCCGTTGCTCGCGCAGGCGGGGCTCGTGGAGGCGCGGGTCGTCCGCAAGGCGCTGCGCTCGGCGGCGGAGGGGGCGCCGCTGCCGCTCGACGGGCTGGCGGATCTGGTGTCGCTCGAACTGTGGCTGCGGCGGCTGCTGGCACGTCGCGGCACCTGCTGGACGGGCACACCGGCCCGCCAACGCGCGGTTCCCGCGGGGATAGTGCCGCAGGGGCGGGCGCTGGGGGCGGCGCGACAGGCCTGAACGGGAGCCGGGACCGGTACCGGTCGCGGTTCCCGCTCGGCGGGTGGGTTCGGCCGGTGGGTGCGGTTCCCGTCCGGTGGGGGGTCGGGGCCGTGCCGGTGCATCAGCCCGTCGCCGTTGGGTGAGGAGTGACCGTCGGTGGCGACGGCCATTGATGTACCGCCACGTCCCCTCGCGCCGGATCCCGGCTGCGGGTGCGTGATCCAGACGGTTCCAGCAGGATTCAGCCCCGGCCGCTCCAAGCTTTCAGCTCCGACAGGCCAAAGTCTTCAGCCCCGGCCGGCGAGATTTTCAGCCCCTCCGGCGTTTGAGGAGCGGGGTCTGGGGCGGAGCCCCAGGGGTGGGACGGGTAGGGGCGGAGGGGGCGAGAGAAGGTTTGGGGGGTGCCCAAGGGCGCCGGGAGGGGGCGCCGCGACAGGCCCCGGCGGGGTAACCCTGTGACCCCGGGGCGGGGGGCGGTGAGAATGGGGGCGTGCGGTACAGGATTCTGGGGGTTGCCCAGGCGGAGGACGACCGGGGAACCCTCGTCGCGGTGGGCGGCCCCCGGGTCCGCACGCTGCTCACGGCCCTGGCCCAGCACCCCACCAGAACCCTCTCCCCGGACACCCTCATCGACGAGGTGTGGGCGGACACCCCACCCCAGGACGCCCCAGCGGCACTACAGGCACTCATCGGCCGCCTCCGCCGAGCCATCGGCAAGGACACGGTCACCTCAGAACCCGGCGGCTACCGCCTCCACGCCACCCGCGACGACGTGGACCTGTTCGTGTTCGAGCGACTCGTCACGGAGGGCAGGACCGCACTCGAGGAGGGCGACCCCCACACCGCCGCCACCCGCCTGCGCGAAGCCCTCGCCCTGTGGCGCGGCCCCGCCCTCGCGGACCTCCCCGACCGCACCGCCGCCACCCGCCCGGAGGCCCTGCGTCTGGAGGCGACCCGCAGCCGCGTCGAGGCGGACCTGCTGCTCGGCCGTGCCGCCGACGTCGTACCGGAGTTGAAGGAGCTGACGACGGCTCACCCGTACGACGAGGCGCTGCACGCCCTGCTCATCCGCGCCCTGCGCGAGGCCGGCCGGAGCGCCGACGCGCTGGCCGCCTACGAGGACGTACGCCGTGCGCTCCTGGACGGTCTGGGCGCGGACCCCGGGCCCGAGCTCCAGGATCTGCACGCCGCGTTGCTCGACCCACGGGACACGCGCGGCGGACCGCGGGAGCCGGTACCCGGCACCGAAGCCGCCGGCCCCCGCCCCGGCGACCCCTCCCGTGCCCAGCGGACCGGGAACATCCGTCCCCGGCTGAACTCGTTCGTGGGACGGGAACGCGAGGTCGGGGCCATCCGTTCGGATGTGCGCGGGGCCCGGCTGGTCACGCTGACCGGACCCGGCGGTTCGGGGAAGACCCGCCTCGCCGAGGAAGCCGCCGCCGGCCTCGACCAGGCATGGCTGGTCGAGCTGGCCCCGCTCGACCGGCCCGAGGCCGTCCCGGGCGCGGTGGTCAGCGCCCTCGGTCTGCGCGAGACCGCTCTGATCACGAACGAGATGGCGGTCGCCCAGGACGACCCGGTCGCTCTGCTCGTCGCGTACTGCGCCCCGCGCAGCCAGCTCCTCGTCCTCGACAACTGCGAGCACGTGATCGACGCGGCGGCCGAACTCGCCGAGACCCTGCTGACCCGCTGCCCGGGACTCACGATCCTCGCCACCAGCCGCGAACCCCTCGGCATCCCCGGCGAGTTGGTGCGCCCCGTCGAGCCGCTCCCGCCCGACCCCGCGCGCCGCCTCTTCATGGAGCGCGCCTCCGTGGTGCGCCCGGACGCCGCCGGCGCGCTCCACGACTCCGCCGCCGTGGACGAGATCTGCCGACGCCTGGACGGCCTGCCCCTGGCCATCGAACTGGCCGCGGCCCGGCTGCGGCTGCTCACCCCCCGGCAGATCGCCGACCGCCTCGACGACCGCTTCCGGCTGCTCACCTCCGGCAGCCGCACGGTGCTCCCCCGCCAGCAGACCCTGCGTGCCGTCGTCGACTGGTCCTGGGATCTGCTCGACGAACGGGAGCGGACCGTTCTGCGCGAGGCCTCCGTGTTCGCGGGCGGCTGGGACCTGGCCGCCGCCGAGGCCGTGTGCACCGGACCCGCCGCGGACCTCATCGGCGCCCTCGTCGACAAGTCCCTCCTCGTCGCCACCCCCGCCGGAACGGGCGACGACAGCCCTCCGTACGGAACCGACGACGGTCCTCGTGACGCCTGGAGCCACGGCGACGACACGGGCGGCGGCATGCGTTATCGCATGCTGGAGACCATCCACGAATACGCCACCGAACGCGCGGGCGAGGTCCCCGAACTGCGCGCCGCAGCCGAGCGGCGCCACCGCGCGTGGGTGCGCGCCCTGACCGAGGAGGCCGAACCCCGGTTGCGCTCGGCCGGACAACTCCCCTGGATCCGGCGCCTGGAGAACGAGCACGACAACATCCGGGCGGCCCTCCAGCGCGCGCTCGCCGCCCACGACGAGGAAGAGGCCGCTGCTCTCGTCCTCGACATGGGCTGGTTCTGGTGGCTGCGCAACTTCCGGTACGAAGCCATCGCCTGGACCGAACTCGTCCTGAGACTGGGCACATGGCTCGACCTGCCGTCAGGCAGCCGTCCGGCGGGGACCACCGGTTCCCTGTCCGCCTGCGGCGACGCCCTCTCCGCCGAGCTCGAAGGCGTCGACCCGGTGGCCGCCTTCCTCGACCATCCCGAGCGGGAGGAGAACCACCCGCTGCGCGCCACGCGGATGCGGGTGCGCATGCTCCATCTGTTCATGAAGGTGGACGTCGTCCCCCTGGACGAGTGGGGGGAGAAGCGGCTGCGGGAGTACGTGGAGCGGGTACGGGGCGCCTTCGAGCGGGGCGGCCCGGACGCCGCGCGCATGCCGGGGATCATCTGGCCCATGGCCTCGCACTTCCTGGGCGAGCCGGACGACGTGGGCCCCGCGATGGACGCGGCGGTCGCCAACTGCCGTGAGTTCGGCGGCGAATGGGAGATCGGCGTCGCCCTGATGTTCCGTACGCACATGGTCGTCGACGCCCCCGGCGGTATGCCGGGAGTGGACGAGGACCTGGCGGAACTGCGCGTGCTCAGCCGACGGGTCGGAGACCGCTGGATGCGCGCCCAGGTGTGCAGCGCGGCCGGCGAGGCCGCCATGGCGCGCGGCCTGTACGACGACGCGAAGGCCGAGTACGAGGAGGGGCTGCGGCTCGCCTACGAGGTGGGGGCCTACGCGGAGGTGCCGTTCCTCATGGCCCGGCTGGCCGAGATCGCCTACCGCGCGGGCGAGCGCTCCGTGGCCCTGGCCAAGCTGGACGAGGCGAGCGCCGCCGCCGATCTGTACGGGGTGACGGATTCCCGGGCGTTCGTCCATCTGCTGCGCGCCCAGGTGGTCCTGGACGACGGGGAGGTCGCCCTCGCGCGCGAACTGTGCGAGAAATCCCGCGAGGAGAGTCTCCGCGGCACCCCGCCACCGCAGTTCACGGTCGGTCTGAACGGCATCGACGCCATGGTCACGGCCGCCGAGTCCGGGCCCGTCGCGGGTCTGCGGAAGCTGAGTGCCACGCTGCGGCACGCGATCGACACCCGGTGCGCGGACGTGGTGGCGTCCGCCGTCGTCGAGGGGGCCGCGCGTCTCTTCGGCGAACTGGGCGCCCACGAGGTGGCCGTGCGGCTGCTGGCCGCGGGCACCCGCTGGCGCGGCGGCGATCTGCGGCCCGTCCGGGAGAGCGCCGACGTGCGGCGCACCGAGGCCGCTGCCCTCGCGGCACTCGGCCCGCAGCGCTACGAGTCCGAGCGCGCCCGCGGCTCCGCCAGCACCCAGGAAGAGGCGCTCGCCGAGCTGGCCCGCGCGCTGGAGGAGTTCCCCGCGGAGTAGGCGCTCACCGGCACGCGCCCCCTGCGGAGCACGGGCTCACCGGCAGACGAACTTCGACTCCGCCCAGTCGCCCAGTGTCGTCGAGTCGAACGGGCTGTGGGGTTCGACGACGAAGCGGACCGTCCGGTGGCCGGCGAGGTTCACATGGACCGGGACCGCCGGGTCGCCGCCCTCGATCAGCGGTGAGCGCCACAGCCGCGACCCGTCCGCGTAGACGGAGAAGCGCACCTTGCCCAGGCCCAGCATCAGATCGTCGACACCGGCCAGGGCGTCGTACGAGCTGCAGTCGCGGTTGAGGTCGACGGTGACCGAGGACCGGCCGTGGACGGTCACCCCGTACGCGTACCGGGTGTCGCCGATGCTCATCCTGGAGCGCTGCCAGACCCAGCTGCTCTCCCCGATCCGCATCTCCGGCTCGGTGTGGTCACCGACGACGTCGTAGTCCAGGTCGCTCCACCGGTAGACGACGGGGGCCGGCGGGGGAGGCGTCGGCGTGGGCTCCGGGTCCGGCTCCGGCGGGGGTGGCGTCGGCAGCGGCGTCGGGGTGGGGGCCGGGGGCGGCGTGGGGCGCGGACTCGGGCTCGGGGCCGCTGCCGGTGTCGGCTTCGGGGACGGCTCCGATTTGGTCGAGGGAGGCTGGGCGGGCGCCGGGCCGTGCGCCGCCGGCGGAGGCTTCGGCGCGGGGGGCTTCTCGGAAGGCGTCGGCGGGGCCACCGGCGCTTCGACCGCGGGCGAGGCGGCCGGTCCCGCCTCGGGCCGCCGGGCGGCGGGGCCGCCGTTGCCGACCAGGGACAGCGCCACCGCCGCCGCGGCCACCGCGACGACACCCGCCGCGATACCGGCCTTGACCGGAGCGCCGAGTCCCTCGGAGACCGCGGCGCCACCTCCGGCGCCCGCGCCTCCCGACCCGCCGCCCGCCACGGCCGCCGCGCCCGCGGCCCCGGCAGCACCCGCCCCGGCGCCCCCGGCGACGAGCGCGACCGCCTTCGCGTACCCGGCGGCACCGAACCAGCCGATGACCGCGACCGGCACGACCGCGGGGATGCCGCCCGCCACCTCCTTGATCTGGCCGGCGGCCAGGCGGCATCTCGCGCACTCCTCCAGATGCTTGCGCAGACCCCGTTCGGCACGGGTGCGCAGGCCGCCGCGGGCGTAGGCGCCGAGCCGGTCCGCGTAGCGCGCGCACTCCTCGTCCCGGGTGAGCGTGGTGCTCACATGCGCCTGGAGGTAGGCCTGCCTGAGTCCCTCGCGGGCGCGACTGGCGAGCACGCGGGTGCCGTTCGCGTCGAGACCGAAGAGCGTGGCGACCTCGCTCGGGGACTCGTCCTCGACCTCGGTGTGCCACAGCACGGCCTGCCAGCGTTCCGGCAGCGAGCGGAAGGCCCGCATGGCCATGGACTGTTCCGCCTCGTGCATCGCGCGCACGTCCGCGCCGAGGTCGAGGGTGTCGTCGTCCGAGACTTCGGACCCGCGGGCGGCCTGCGCCGCGAACACCGCGAAGTCGTCGACGAGTTGCTCCCGCCTGGCCGTCTTCGTCCAGTGCGCGGCGACCCGGCGGACGGTGGTGAGGAGGTACGCGCGCACGGCGTGCTCGGGGCCGCTGCCGCCGCGTACGGCCTGGAGCATGCGGGCGAACACCTCGGCCGTGAGGTCGTCGGCGGTGTGCGCGTCGCGGCAGCAGGTGCGGGCGTAACGGCGGACGGCCTCGGCATGGCGGCGGTACAGCTCCTCGTACGCCGTGTCGTCGCCCGCGCGCATCCGCTCGATCAGACCGGCGTCGGGGGGCGGGGCCACCGGGGACACCGGCTCCCGCGGGGGCGGCAGGATCCCGCTCTCGCGCACGTCCCACCGGTCACGCTGCGAGGGCACACCGACCTCGGGCGCTCCGGGGTGGGCGTCGGGGTCGGGGGAAGGGCCGGGGCAGAGGGTGTCGTGGGGCGGCGCGTCGTCCTCGAGGTCCAGAGGATCGGCGTCCAGGGGATCAGCGTCTAAAAGGTCGCGGTTCGGGGTGTCGGGGTCCCGTTCGTCGCGGTCCTGTGCGGCGCGGTCCCGCTCGTCGCGGTCCCGCGCGTCGGGGGCCGGCTCCTCGGGGGCCCGTGCGTCGCGGTCCGGGGCCTCGCGGTCCCGTGCGTCGCCGTGGGGTGCCCTGCCGGCAGGGTGCCGGTCTTCGCCGTACGGGCTTCCGGCACGCGGGCGTTCGCCGTGCGGGCCGCCCTGGCTCGGCACCTGCCGTGACGGTGAACCGCCCGTTTCCGTGCCGCCGTCGGCGCCACCGTCGCCGGGCGACTCGTCTCGCCCGTCCACACTCATCGCGGAAAGCCCCCGCCTGCACACTCGGACCCGAATACCGGGCCAGAGTGCCACAGGCTCCGTGGCCGGAACGTGCTCGTACGGACCAACCACTCGTCCGAGGGGACTTGTCGCTCTGGAGTACTAACCATCACCCGATCGGGGAATGGTCAACAGTCGTCGTACGCGCGGAAGTGGGCGTTCCGCACAGGCGCGGTGCAGGAAGCACGGTGCAGGAAGCACGATGCAGGAAGCACGATGCAGGAAGCACGATGCTCCCGGGGCGAGTGAGTTCACTCGCCCCGGGAGCATTCACGTGCTCACGAACACCGGCCCCGCGCACGCGGACTTCCTCGTGCCCCGCGGTGCCTTCGTGCTCCGGTACGCCCGCGCGGGCCGTAACCCGCCCGCGCCGCGGTCCCTTCGATCCGGCTCACGCGGGGCGCGAGCGCAGACCCTCCAGCAGGATGTCGAGCAGCCGGGCCGAGGCCGCCGCCTGCTGCGCCGCGTCCGGCAGCGAAGGAGCCGCCGTCGCGATGACCAGCAGGACGTCCGCCACGGTCACGTCGGCGCGCAACTCGCCCGCCGCGCGCGCCCGGTCGACGAGCCGCCCGACCACCTCCAGCAGCGCCGCCGCACCGGCGTCGTCCACCTCGGCGACGACCTGCTCGTCATCGGGAGCCGTCCGCGGCTCGACGAGCCGCAACTCCGGCGCGGGCTGGGACCGCTGCTGCGGCACCCGCGCCTCGTCCTGCTCGGGACCGTCCTCGGTCACGCCGACCCGCAGCACCTGCGGCGGCAGCAGCCGCCCGGCACCCGAGGCCACCGACGTCCGCAGGAAGCGCGAGAGCGCCGACCACGGCTCGTCCTCCTGACCGAGCGCGGCACGGGCCTGGTCGGTCAGCCGGGAGGTCTCCTCCTCGGCTATCCGGCGCACCAGGACGTCCTTGCTCGGGAAGCGGCGGTACACCGTGCCGACACCGACCCGGGCCCGCCGGGCGACGTCCTCCATCGGCGCGCCGTACCCCAGCTCGCCGAAGACCTCGCGCGCCGCCCGCAGTACATGTTCAAGATTGCGCTGTGCGTCCACACGCAGCGGCGTCGTACGCGGTCCGTCACTCGGACCGCGGCCGTTGCCGCCCGTCGCCGCGCCGATCGCACCACTCGGTGCGATGGCTGACGCGGAAGACCAATGAGAGTCCTGAATGTGCATAAGCGTTCCCCCGGTAATGACGTCTCCCCCCGGAGACTCTCCCCGCCATCGACAGACCGGAGCGCGTGGAACAAGCTGGAACGCGAGCCGTCGTACGAACTCGCCGAGCGCATCCCCCTACACCCCGTCGACACACGAACATAGTTGAGCGGGGGTCAATTCAGAAGGGGCAGGTTCCGCACGGAGCGCCCCCCGATCGGAGTACGGCCCCTTTACGTCCCGGTTGCGCCCTGTCCGAGTACCCCCCTCACCCACCATGACCTGCGGGTTTTCCCTAGACTCCGGCAAATCGGCCAACTCTGCACGTTGTCGGCGACCGGTCACGCAAATTGCCGGGGCTGTGGACAAACTCCGAAGAGGGGTGCGTCATGGGATGGTGAAGGAACGTGCGCGCATTCTCATCGTCGGCGGCGGCTACGTCGGGATGTACACCGCCCTGCGCCTCCAGCGGCAGCTCAAGCCCGAACTGAAGCGGGGCGAGGTCGAGATCACGGTCGTGTCGCCCGACCCGTACATGACCTATCAGCCGTTCCTTCCCGAAGCCGCCGCGGGCTCCATCTCGCCGCGTCACGTGGTCGTTCCGCTGCGCCGGGTCCTCGACCGCTGCCGGATCGTCATCGGCGAGGTCCGCTCGATCGACCACGCCAAACGCACCGCGACGCTCAGCACCCTCGCCACCGAGGAGGAGGGAGCGGGCGCCGAGCAGATCACGTACGACGAACTCGTGCTCGCCCCCGGCTCCGTCTCCCGCACCCTGCCGATCCCCGGACTCGCCGACTTCGCCATCGGCTTCAAGACGGTCGAAGAGGCCATCGGCCTGCGCAACCACGTCATCGAGCAGATGGACATCGCCTCCTCCACCCGCGACCCCGGGATCCGCGACGCGGCCCTGACCTTCGTCTTCGTGGGAGGCGGATACGCCGGCGTCGAGGCGCTCGGCGAGCTGGAGGACATGGCCCGCTACACCGCGCGGTACTACCCCAACATCAAGCCCGAGGACATGAAGTGGATCCTCGTCGAGGCCTCGGACCGCATCCTGCCCGAGGTCGGCGAGGAGATGGGCCGGTACACCGTCAGCCAGTTGCGCAGGCGCAACATCGAGGTACGCCTGGAGACCCGCCTCAACAGCTGCGCTGACCGGATCGCCGTCCTCAGCGACGGCGCGCGCTTCCCGACCCGCACCGTCGTGTGGACCGCGGGCGTCAAACCGCACCCCGTCCTCGCCGCGACCGACCTCCCCCTGAACGAGCGGGGCCGGCTCAAGTGCACCCCGCAGCTCGCCGTCGACGGCGTCACGCACGCGTGGGCCGCGGGAGACGCGGCGGCGGTGCCCGACGTGACCGCGGAACCCGGCAAGGAGACCGCGCCCAACGCCCAGCACGCCGTGCGGCAGGCGAAGGTCCTCGGCGACAACCTCGCGCACACCCTGCGGGGCGAGCCCCTGGAGACGTATGCGCACAAATACGTCGGTTCGGTCGCATCTCTGGGACTGCACAAGGGAGTCGCGTACGTCTACGGGCGCAAGCTGAGGGGCTATCCTGCCTGGTTCATGCACCGCGTCTACCACCTCAGCAGGGTGCCGACCTTCAACCGCAAGGCCCGTGTGCTCGCCGAATGGACCCTGGCGGGTCTCTTCAAACGGGAGATCGTGTCCCTCGGTTCGCTCGAACACCCCCGTGCGGAGTTCGAACTGGCGGCCGGGGGAAAGCCTCCGACCGACCCGAAGGGGTCGTCCTGACCGGACCGAGGAACTCCACCGGCAGGGACGGCGTCTGACGGATGCAGACCAGGTCGGTCAGACTGCCAGACAGGTCCACGACTCTGGGCGGGTGAACCGCTCGCCCTTCTAACACGAGGCTTTCCCCACTGTGAACTTCACGCGCTGGAGCGCCCGGCTCCCCGGAACGCAGCGCCGCGCCGCAGCGCGGACCGAGCCCACGGCCCCGCACACGGCCGCACCGGACCGGCGCGGGGAAGGCTCCGTGCCGGCGGCCCGCGCCGAGCAGCTCACCGACGACGCCCCTCCCGGGCTCACCGACGACGCCCCTCCCGGGCTCGCCGTCGACGAACTCCCGGCGCGCGCCGTCCTCGACCGCGTCCCCGCCCTCGTCGCCCTCGTCCACGGACCCGAGCACCGCGTCTCGTACGTCAACGACGCCTACGCCGCGGCCTTCGGCGCGCGTCCCGCCGGCGCACCCGCGCGCGAGGCGTTGCCCGAACTGGACGAACTCGGCCTGCTGCCCCTCCTCGACCAGGTCCTGCGCAGCGCCAAGCCCCGCACGGTCAAGTCCCGCAAGGTCTCGACCGGCCGCTCCTACACGTTCACCTGCACCCCCGTCGACACCTCCGCCGAGAGCGACGGCCGCGGCGTCCTCGTCTTCGCCACCGACGTCACCGACCACGCCGAGGCGGCCGAACGGCTGCGCGCCAGCGAACGCCGTCAGCGCGAGACCGCCGTCACCCTCCAGCGCTCCCTGCTCCCGCAGGAACTGGAGGAGCCCGACGACCTGCGCATCGCCGCCACCTACCTGCCCGGCGGCACGGAAGCGGCGGTCGGCGGCGACTGGTACGACGTCATCACCCTCGGCGGCGGCCGCACCGCGCTCGTCATCGGCGACGTCATGGGCCGCGGGGTCCGCGCCGCCGCCGTCATGGGCCAGCTCCGCACCGCCGTGCGCGCGTACGCCCGCCTCGACCTGCCGCCGCACGAGGTCCTGCAACTCCTCGACGGCCTCGCCACCGAGATCGACGCCAACCAGATCGCCACCTGCGTGTACGCGATCCACGACCCGAACGAGGGCCGGCTGGTGTACGCCTCAGCCGGCCACCTGCCCATCCTCGTCCGCGACGAGAACGGCGTCATCCACCGCGCCGACGAACCCACCGGACCTCCGCTCGGCACCGGAGGCTGGCTGCACGCCTCCGGCTCGGTGCCGCTCGGCCCCGGCTCCACCGCCGTCCTGTACACGGACGGCCTGGTGGAACGCCGCGACGAGGACCTCGACGAGGGCATCGCCTCCCTGGAGCGCGCCCTCGCCGGCGCCACCGGCAGCCCCCAGGTGATCTGCGACCGCCTGGTCCGCGCGGCCGGCGTCACCGCCGACCACGACGACGACGTCGCCGTCCTGGTCCTCCAGCACCCGTCCCGCACGGGCTCCGACGGCGAGCTCTTCCGCAACGCCGCCCTGGAACTGCTCGGCGGCATGGAAGCGGCCCCCCGCGCGCGTGCCTTCGCCTCCGGCGTGCTGGCGAGCTGGCGCTTCCCCAACGAACTGCACGACCTCGGCGTCCTGGCCGCCAGCGAACTCGTCGCCAACTCGCTCCAGCACGGCACCCCGCCCATGCGTCTGCGTCTGCGCCGCACCGACCGCCGCCTGATCATCGAGGTCACCGACGGAGACGACCACCTGCCGCGCCGTCGCCGCGCGGAGCCCGGCGACGAAGCCGGCCGCGGCATCGCCATCGTGGCCACGATCGCCTCCGGCTGGGGCTCGCGCCGCACACCGGGCGGCGGCAAGGCGGTGTGGTGCGAGTTCGCACTCCCGCGCGCGGCGAACTGAACCCGCGCGCCGGGTAGCGCGTCCCCGCCCCGGGAGGCCGGTCCCGTACGCCTGGCACCGGACCGCGGACCGGATACGTGCCGCGCGTCCCCTGGCCGAGAGGCCCGGCCGGTGCTAAGAGCTCCCCATGGCAGACGAATCGGGCTTTCAGCTCAAAGGAAGTGGCCCCGAGCGCTACGAGCGGTACGCGGCACCGTTCATGGCGCCCTTCGTGGAAGCGGTCCTGGACGCGGTCGACCTGTACCCCGGCGCCAAGGTGCTCGACCTGGCCTGCGGCACCGGCTTCGCGGCCCGCGCGGCGGCGGCCCGGGTCGGTCCCGCCGGCCGGGTCTCAGGGGCGGACGTCAACGCGGGCATGATCGGCGTCGCCGTGGAGCGCGCGCCCCGCATGTACCCGGACATCGGTTTCACCGTCGCCCCCGCCGAAAGACTCCCCTACGAGGACGCGGCCTTCGACGCGGTCGTGTGCCAGCAGGGCGTCCAGTTCTTCCCCGACCTCGACGCGGCCTTCGCCGAGGCGGCCCGCGTGACCCGCCCCGACGGCCGCTTCGCCGCCACCGCGTGGGCCGCCAGAGACCTCATCCCGTACTTCGTCGCCCAGTACGAGGCGGTCGAGGAGTACGGCGGCAAGGAACTCGCGACGGACTACGAGGGCGCGTTCTCCGGGACCCCCGACCGGCTCTCCACCGCCCTGCGAGGCGCCGGGTTCCACGACGTCGCCGTCCGCCAGGTCACCTTCGGCATCCCCTTCCCACCCCTCGACACGTACGCCCCCGGCCAGCTCTCCTCCACATCCTGGGGACAGGCGATCGTCGACACCGCGGGCGAGGACGCACTCCTGCGCGCCGGGCGGACCGTTTGCGACCGGCTCGCCAACCACACCGCCCCCGACGGCACCGCCACCCTCCCCTTCACCGCCAACCTGCTGACCGGCATCCGCTGAGATTCGCGCCGCGCACACGAAACGGCCGCCACCACGTCACTGCGTGATGGCGGCCGTCATGATCCGGGCCCGTCCCGGGGCCTCCGTGGTCAGGCGCCGGCGGGCACCGGCTCGACCGGAGCCCCGCCCTGCGCGACCACCCGGCTCCGCGCGAGCCACGGCTGATTCTGTACGGGGGTGAGCTGCCGTCCGAGCCGCACGGCCAGGACGGTGATACCGAGCGAGAACAGCAGGAACGTCACGACGTACGGGCCGTGCAGCGAGGCCCCCATCGGGCCGCCCACCGCCGGGCCGATCGCCAGCGCGAGCTGCTTCACCAGGGCGAAGGCGGAGTTGTACTGACCCGCCATCCCGGACGGCGCCAGATCGGCGACCAGTGGAGCGACGGTCGGCGACAGCATCGCCTCACCGAGCCCGAAGAGCGCGTACGTCGACACGAAGGCCGCCGTGGCCATGGTCTGGCTGCCGTGCCCGAGACCCGCGTACCCGGCCGCCAGCCAGGCGACGGCCCAGATCAGCCCGACCGCGGCGATCACCCGGGACCGCTTGCGGCGCTCGACGAACTTCAGCACCGCGAACTGCGCCACCACGATCATCGCCGTGTTCGCCGCCATCGCCGTACCGAGCGCGGACGTGGAGATCCCGGCCGCCTCGACGCCGTACGCGGAGAGCCCCGACTCGAACTGCCCGTAGCAGGCGAAGAACAGCACGAAGCCCAGCACCGAGAGCTGCACCATGGCCCGGTTGCCCAGGAGCTGCTTCCAGCTTCCGCCCTTGGACCGGGGCGCGTCGTCGTCGATGCGCGGCGCGCGCGGCATCCGCACCGTCGCCATGATCACGACCAGCACCAGGAACATCGTCGCCTCGATCGCGAACAGCAGCGTGAACGAGCTCGCCCGGTCCGGGTCGACGATGTGACCCCCGATGAGACCACCGACACCGAGGCCCAGGTTCTGCAGGAAGAACTGCGTCGCGAAGGCGCGCGACCGGGTGTCCGCCGAGGAGCAGTCCACGATCATCGTCGCGAGCGACGGCTGCATCACGGCCTGCCCGGCACCGAGCGCCGCCGCCGACAGCACCACGGCCGTCGCGCCGCTCGCCAGCCCGAGGCTCAGCGCACCGAGCGCGGCGGTGACCAGGGCGGCGAGCAGGACCGGCAGAGGACCGCGCCGGACGATCGCCCTTCCGGCGAACGGCAACACGACGAGAGCGGCCACGGCGAAGACGGCGAGCACGACGCCCGCCGTCATGGAGCCGAGTCCCCGCACCTGCGCCACATAGACGTAGAGGAAGGGGACGGTAAAGCCGAGCCCGAACGCGCTGAGCGCGTTGCCCACGTGGATCCGGCGCATCGCTGCGCCCATCGCCCTGGTCACTTTCACCTGCCTTGGTCGTGAAGCCGTACTGGGCCCGCCCGCCGGGCACCGTCTCCGTGAACGGTTCCCTACGCATGGATGCAAGCCTGAAGACTTCAAAGCTAAAGTTCGAGGTTGAACTCTACACCTTGAAGGACTTCGACACCAAGCGACCTCATGCGATACTCGGGCCATGGGCGACACCCCCGGCGTCAGCGAGCCGACACTCGAAGAACAGATCGCCGCCTACCAGCGCGAGTTCCAGGACCTCGACCCCCAGGTCGAGAAGATCGTGTCGGCGCTGTCCCGCCTCAACCGGCGGATGAACGTCGCCTACGGCCGCCAGACCGCCGCCCTCGGCATCAGCAACGCCGAGTGGGAGGTCCTGAAGGCGCTCGTCCTCGCCGGCGCCCCGTACCGCCTCGGCCCGAGCGAGCTCGCCAAGCGCCTCGGCCTCACCCCGGCCGCCATGACCCACCGCATCGACCGCATGGTCGCGGAGGGGCTGGTCACCCGGGAGCGCGACGAGTCGAACCGGGTGCGCGTCATCGTCGAGCTGACCGACGAGGGCCGGGAGAAGTGGCTGGAGGCCATGCGCCTCGCCACGGTCTTCGAGGAGGACCTGCTCCAGGACCTCTCCACCGAGGACCGAGGCGTCCTGGGCGAGGTCCTGACCCGCCTGCTCCGGCGGGTGGAGGACGCCCAGCCGGACGCGGGCGGCCGGCTCAGCGACCTGGATTAAAGATCTTGACAGGGGGGTGTTGACACTGCCCTGCCGGATGCGTAAAGTTCTTCGAGTTGTCACGGAGCCGGTCTGGTTCCGGGACGGCACCTCCGCCGCTGATGCGGCACTCAAATCTTCAGCTCGATCCCAGCCGGGGTGAATTCGGTGTGCCCGAATTCAATTCGATTGGGGCCC